>JAUFRC010000005.1 GCA_030410095.1 Paracoccus cavernae | reverse complement strand
GTCCGCTGGCCGACGCGGCGTGCCGCAGTGAGGTGCCAGCGCTGACCCTATATCGCGGCAGGCTGACGGCCTGTCTCAAGCTGCAAGCGGCGGCGGCACCAGAGCTGACTTGATCGACCCATGGTATATTTCATCCTGACCCGCTTGCTGCGCGCCCTCCTGACCCTGCTGCTGGTGATGACCTTCGCGTTCTTCGTCCTGCGCCTGTCCGGCGATCCGGCGGTGATCCTGCTCGGCCCAGACGCCCCGCAGGACTCCATCGACGCATTCCGCGAACGCTGGGGCCTCAACGACCCGCTGTGGCAGCAATATCTTGCCTACCTGCTGCAACTCGCCCAGTTCGATTTCGGCGTGTCCATGCGCGATCAGGTTCCCGCGATTGATCTGGTCCTTTCGCGCATCCCCGCAACGCTGGCGATCACCCTGCCCGCGCTGATCCTCAAGGTCGGCATCGGCATTCCTGCCGGCGTTTATGCCGCGCTGCATCGCCAATCCGTGGCGGATCGCAGCGTGATAGGGCTGTCGATCTTTGGCTTCACCATCCCGTCCTTCGTCATGGGTCTGCTGCTGGTGCTGATCTTCTCGGTATCGCTCGGCTGGCTGGCTCGGGCGGCCAAGACAGCTGGAGACACGCGATCCTTCCCATCGTCACCCTGTCCGTCGGCGGGATCGGGATCATGGCGCGGTTCTCACGCTCGGCGATGATCGAGGTGCTGGGACAGCCCTATGTCCGCACTGCGATGGCCAAGGGGCTGAGCTGGCGCGGTGTGGTGTGGAAACACGCGCTGCCCAACGCGGCGGTGCCGATCGTCACGCTGATCGGCTTCATGCTCGGCTCGCTCATCGCCGGAGCGGCGGTAGTCGAAAGCATCTTCTCATGGCCCGGCATCGGTCGCTTGATTGTCACCTCGGTCGCCAACCGCGATCTGGCAGTCGTGCAGACCATCCTTCTAGTGATCGCAGCGTCGATGATCATCGCCAATTTTCTTGTAGATCTGACCTACGGGCTGCTCGACCCGCGCCTGCGCGCCAAAACCGCCGCGCATTGAGCGCGAGGGATCCCAAATGACCGACCAATCCGCAATTACAGCCGAGACCTTCGCAAAGCCCCGGATCCTGTCTCGCATCCGCGCGAAGGTGCCGTTCCTGATCCGGTTATCGGGGCTATGGCTCATCGCCATGGTTGCCGTTGCAATCTTTGCCGACGTGCTACGGCCTTATGAGATCACCAAGATGGACCTCTCGGCGCGCTTGGCCCCGCCCGGCACGCCCGGCCACTGGCTGGGGACCGACGATCTGGGACGCGATGTTCTGTCTCGGCTGCTTCAGTCCGTCCGCGTGTCGTTAGTCATCGCCTTTGGCGCCACGATACTGTCGGCCGTGTTCGGCACGACGCTCGGCTTTCTAGCGGGGCAATTTCGCGGCTGGGTCGAGCAGGTCGTCATGGCGCTGGCCGATTTCCAGGCCGCGCTGCCGTTTCTGATCATGTCGCTCGCCGTGCTGGCGTTTTTCGGCACGTCAATGGTGCTGATCGTCTGCCTGATGGGCTTTTACGGCTGGGAGCGTTACGCCCGCATCGCGCGCGGTCTCGCGATTTCTGCCAGCGCGCAGGGCTACGCCGGAGCAGTGGTGCAGCTCGGCGCAAAGCCCTGGCGCGTTTACCTGCGGCACATCCTGCCGAACGTCGCCTCGACGCTGATCGTGTCGATGACGCTGACCTTCCCCGAGATCATCCTGATGGAGTCCGGCCTCAGCTTCCTCGGCCTCGGCGTTCAACCGCCCGAGACGTCGTTGGGCAACATGGTCGGCTTTGGCCGCGAATACATGACCCGAGCGCCTTGGATCATGCTCGCCCCGTCGGTGATCATCGTGCTGACCACGCTGTCCATTTCGCTGCTGGGTGACTGGCTGCGCGACTGGCTCGACCCAACCATCCGCTAACACAGAAAGCTGACTGACATGTCTCGTATCATGGCACATCGCGGTGCCCGCAATCTTTGGGCCGAGAACTCGATGCTGGGGTTCCGCAACATCCTGCCGCACGGCTTTGATGCCGTCGAGTTCGACGTCCATCTGACCGACGCGGGCGAGATGGTGATCCACGACGCAACGCTCGACCGCACCACGACCGGCAGCGGACCTGTCCGCGCTTTGACGCCCGAGGCGCGCGCGCGCTGCGGCTCAAGGGGCCGGACGGCGCGGTGATCGACGAATGCCCACCGCTGCTGGAAGACGTGCTAGCGCTGTTCGCCACGGCCCCCTCGATTGAATTGTGGATCGAGCTGAAATCCGACGCGGATGGCATACCCTACACCGGGCTGGTCGAGAAAGCCGCCGCCGCGATCAACGCCACCGGTCTGGACGAACGCTCGGCACTACACAGCTTTGACATCTCGGTGGTCGAGCAGGTCCGCGACGTTGCCCCTGACCTGCTGCGTCTGGTCTCGGTCGACGCCCGCACGGCCAAGGCGCATGGAGGGATGGCCGCATTTCTCGATCGGGTCGGCAATCTGGCCGATGTCGTCGGCATCCATCACGAGCTGTTCGAGGCCGAATACGATCTGATCGCGGACACCATCGGTCTGAACCACGCTTCGGTCTGGACGATCAATACGCCGCAGCTGATGCAGCACTGGATCACGCGCGCTCCCGGCTTCCTCGTCTCGGACGACCCTGTGCAGCTGAAAGCGCTGATGGCCGAAGGCGTGCCCGCATGAGGCATATCGAGGCCATTCTTTTCGACTGCGACGGCGTCCTGCTGGACAGCGAGCCAATGCGGCGCGCTCTTGCCCAGGCATTGACTGCCGCAGGCTATCCGATGACCATCGACGAGGCGCGAGCCGTGTTCTCGGGCAACGCGGCGCATGACAGCCGCGACTGGATGGCGGCTCGGGGACTGTTGGCAGACGAGATTGTCCGAGAAAGCGACCGGCTTTTGTTCGAGCAGTTCGACCAGCACGTCCCGCTGATCCCCGGCATCGAGCGGATCATGTCAGGGTTTTCCGTGCCGATGGCGATCTGCTCGAACGCCTCAATCGAGCGGCTGAAACGGTCGGTCCACCGGACGTCCCTCGCACCGCGATTTGGCCCGAATATCTATTCGGCCGAGCATGTGGCCCGCCCCAAGCCTGCCGCTGATCTGGCGCTTTACGCCTGCGCGAGGCTTGGCGTCCCCCTCTCGGGCCCTCTTCATCGACGACAACATCCACGGCATCCACTGCGCAAGAGCCGCAGGCTGCCTCGCCGTCGGCTTTATCGCGCCCTCCGAGAACCGGACGGGCCACGCCGCGACACTGCGCGCTGCCGGAGCGAATCATGTCGTTCACGGCATGGAGCAGTTCCACGCACTCTTGAAATTTCTGACGATCGAAACCCTTGAGGACGCCTAAAATGACCAATCTTCCCTTGCTGGGCGCAGCGATGACCGTGCCTGAACTGGAAACGCTTCAGGACTTCATCCTGTCCGAAAACCGCGATCTCGAGCTGCAAGATTTCTGCGAGATCGGCGCGCTGGATCGCGACTGGAAGCTAGTCGCCGACCGCGCCAAGCAATTGCTTTCGGGCTATCAGGGCCGCCTTGGTATCCACGGGCCGTTCTGGGGCTGCACATCGCCAGTCCCGACGCCGAGATCCAAAAGGTCGTCACGCGCCGAATGATACAGGGGTTGGAGGTTTGCGAGTATCTAGGTGCGACGCAGATGGTGATCCATTCGCCCTACATCACTTGGGACTATCATAACCTCGACAATTTCGCCGGACGCAAAGCCTATCAGAACGTGCTCGACAACACCCATGCGACTATGGACGCGGCGGTCAAGCGCGCCGAGGATTTGGGGTGACCATGGTAGTCGAGAACATCATGGACAAGGACCCCGACATCCGCCGCATTTTGGTCGAGGATTTCCACTCGCCCGCGATGGCCGTCTCGATCGACACCGGCCACGCGCATTACGCCTATGGCTCGACCGGAGCGCCGCCCGTCGACTATTTCGTCCGCCGCGCGGGCAATACGCTGCAGCATATCCACCTTCAGGACGCTGACGGCTATGCCGACCGCCACTGGACTATCGGAGAGGGCAACATCATGTGGCACGCCGTCTTCCGCGCGCTGGGAGAGCTAAGCTCGAACCCGCGCCTGATCCTTGAACTGCGCCACAAGTCGGGCATCCCGCCATCGGTCGAATGGCTGCGCGCGCGCAACTTGGCGCGCTAACAACGGTCTTGGTGAGCGGCGGTAATTCTCGTCGATTGATCGGCGAGGATTACCAGCCCTGCCCTGCACATCTTGCGTCGACTGCGAACTATGCAGCGGCGCACTGCACAGCAGGAGAGTGTCCGGTCTTCTGTGTATCGCTGAACCGGTCCATGCTTCCTGAAGGGAGCACTGACGATGACAATTTCCAACGAACTGCTGGATTGACCTGCCCCTGAACTTTCATCCAGTCACGACCGGAGCCCTGTGGTTATTTACGCCGATTGGCGTTGAGCAATCGCCCGGCGCGCGGAGCTATCATCTCGCGCAGCGAGGCGGGCGATTGCGTTGATCATGTTCAGGGCGAAGCCTGCAGGTGTCTGGTATCCAAGCGATGAATGGGGCCGTGTGGTGTTGTAATCACTCACCCAGGCATCGATCTGATCGCGGGCATGCACGAGGTTGCGGAACAGGGTCTCATTGAGAAACTCGTCCCGCATGCGGCCGTTGAAACTCTCCACGAAGCCGTTCTGCATCGGCTTTCCCGGCGCAATGTAGTGCCATTCGATCCGGTTCTCGGCGCACCACTTCAGGATCGCGTTCGAGGTCAGTTCCGTCCCATTATCACTGACAATCATGCCCGGCCTACCGCGCCGTTCGATCAGCGCCGTCAGTTCCCGCGCAACGCGGCGGCCGGAAATCGATGTATCCGGAATCGCCGCCAGGCATTCGCGGGTCACATCGTCGACAATGTTCAGGATGCGGAACCGGCGGCCGCAGGCAAACTGGTCATGGACGAAATCCAGCGACCAGCGAGCATTGGCCCGTGCCTCGATCAGGATCGGTGCGCGGGTGCCGATCGCCTTGCGGCGCGCGCGGCGTTTACGAACGGTTAACCCCTCTTCGCGATAGAGCCGGTAGATGCGGTTGATCCCCGATGGCTCGCCTTCACGGTGCAGCAGAACGAAAAGCCGCCGGTAGCCGAACCTGCGTCGTTCGTTGGCCAGATCCCGCAATCGGCCCCGCAGCGCCGTATCCGGCGCCCGCTGTGACCGATAGCGCACCGTCTTTCGGTCCACCCCGGCAATCCGACACGCCCGCCGCTCCGACAGCCCAAGCAGGGCCTTCAGATGCGCGACAGCCTCGCGCTTCACAGCGGGCGTCACCACTAATGGGATGGCCCGCCCGCGCCCCAGCGTAGCATCGGGGATACCACCACCAAACGGAGAGAAAGGATGCGTACCAAACCTGATCCCAAAGCGAAGGCCTTCGGCATCGATATGATCTGCTCTTCGCTGTATCTCGTTCGCTTCATGGTCCGTCCTCTGGTTGGGGCGGACTCTAGTCGCAGATGGAGGAAAAATCCCGTGGCAGGTCAGTGAAGCAAACTCTACATTAAACCGAGGGACGCTCCCGGGGGCAGGTCAACAGGACTACGACTAGTGGCGCAGGGTTATCGGAGAAGAGACGGAACAGCCGCAGTGTTGACGTTGATATCCGGACCTGTATGCCCCTCTTCTGGTGGTAGCCTTACAGCACTGTCTCAGTTATTTATATAAATTGTCGATTGACAATTTAAGAGCGCGGAGTATCTTCTTTGCCAAGGAAGAAGCACACGTCGAAGGAAATTGAAGCCGTCATCCAAGAGCTCGAAGAGCTGGGATGGGATCTTATCGAAGGCAAGGGGCACGCGTGGGGATCCTTCGTTGCCCCGCTAACGATAAGGAGTGCCGCTGCGGTGAGTTCTGCCAGATGTCCGTGTGGTCGACGCCCAAGAACCCGCAGCAGTTCGCGAAGAAAGTCCGACAAAAGGCTCTAGCCTGCGTGAGGCTTGAAAATAAAGGCGAAGGAGAAGCCGATGGCTGAAGAATTCGAATTCGAACTGGTTTTCGCACTTCCCGAAGGTGAGCATGATGCATTTGCGCTGTCCGATGCCGTGTTCGAGGCAGGCTTTGAGGATGCCCTCGTGGGAACCGGTCAAGCTGGTCTGTTGGGTGTAGAGCTGGAAGCCGTCGGAGATGATGCCGAGAGCGCGATCCTCGATACGGCGCGAACGTTGATCAAGGCACTACCTGTAGGAACTCTTCTGCGCGAGGTCCGGCCGGACTTGGTGAGTCTCGCTGATGTTGCGGAAAAGCTCGAAGTAAAGCGTCAGGCGCTCCAGCAGCGCAAGATGCCTCTCCCCGTTGCTGGTGGCCTTTACCGCATTGATGAGATGATCGAAGTGGTGATGGAGGCGTCCAAGCCGAAGGAGGGCCAGCGCCGCCCTCGCTTCAATTTGAACTCGGCATTAAAATGGTTTCGCGCGGGACCTGCTGCGCGCAGGGTGAATGCCCTTCTAACGATGCGTGAGATCAATCCTGCCACGATCGAGCGAGCGCATCGACCGGAGTATGAAGAGCCTAATCTGTTGATTTCCGTCGAGACGTGACCGGGTCACGTCTCGACGGAAATCAACACCCCATCTTTTGGACAGGATCTGGCGTAATTTATGCTACTCGTTGCACCTGCTGATCGGGTTGCGGTCGTTGACTTGATGGGCTGCGTCAACCCCGCATCAATGCATTCCATTGGGTGGCCGCAGCACCGAGGATGACCATCATCACACCGATCAGCCGCACTGGATCGACAGGCCGCGCCTTCAGTCCGACCCCGCCAAACTGGTCGATGATCAATGAGGCAATGGCTTGACCAGCGATGACGGCAGTCATGAAGCCAGCAGCCCCCAGCCTTGGCATCAGGAGGATCGCGGCGGTGATGTAGATTACGCCTGCGATCCCGCCAATCCACACCCACCTCGGCTGCTCCGCCAAGTTGCCAAGCGCCGGAAGGGGCACCTTGGTGACGATCATCACCGGAATGAGGCAGGCAGCACTGATGGCGAGTGAGATGAGTGTTGCCCACAGGGGATGCCCTAATGCCCGACCTAGTGCAGCATTCGCTCCACCTTGAAACGGAACGAGAGCGCCGGCGACGGCGGCGGCGGCGGCAATGATGAAAGGTATGGACTGCATCTGGTTGGCGTTGTTGCAGAACTGTCCTCTCCGCAGGATTCACCAAGCGAATTCTGTATGTTAACATCTCGGTATGACGAAGCCCGCACCAGCCCGCTACCGGACGAAGAACTGGAAATCATATAACGAGGCGCTGAAGCGGCGTGGCTCGCTACTTGTCTGGCTGGACCGGGACATGGTTTGGCTTGCCCCCAGGGCTGGACGTCCGGGGCGTCCGCCGGTGTTCAGCGATGCCGCGGTGCAATTCTGTCTCATGGTAAAGGTCCTGTTTGGTCTTCCACTTCGGCAAACGACAGGGATGGTTGCCAGCATCTTGAAGCTGGCTGATCTCGACTGGCCGGTGCCAGACTTCTCAACCCTGAGCCGCAGACAGGGGAAGATCACGGTCCAGATCACAAACCGCCGCGGCCCAGGACCCCTGAACCTGCTGGTCGACAGCACAGGGATCAAGTTTCTCGGCGATGGTGAATGGCTGGCGCAAGCATGGCACGCATCGTCGCCGCCAGTATCGCAAAGTCCATTTGGCTATGGATACGGCTACCGGCGATATTCGGGCGGTGGAGTTTACCTCGAGCCGCGAAGGTGACAGCCCGGTTCTGCCTGAGCTTCTGGACCATATCCCGCCAGATGAGGACATCGGGACCGTGACGGGCGACGGTGCCTTCGACACACGGCGCTGCCACACCGCAATTCTGGATCGTGGCGGCACGGCGATCATACCCATCAGCAGAAACGGTCGCCTGTGGAAGGAGGACTGTCCAGCCGCCAGAGCACGTAACGATATCCTGCGCGCGACCAAGCGCTTCGGCCGGTCCACTTGGAAGCAATGGGCGGGCTATCATCTCCGAAGCCGGTTCGAGGCGAAGATGCGGTGCCTCAAATCCTTCGGCGAGCGCATCGCCTCACGCGATCCCGATCGTCAGACCGCCGAAATCCACATCCGCATCGCACTGATGAACCGCTTCAATGCCCTCGGCACTGCCGAGATTGAGCGCGTAACTTAAACCCGTTCGGGAAAGGGGAATTCCGAACCCGCGCGGAATTCTGCAACAACGCCGATGCATTGCGTAAAGCTGCTGGAGCAGAGCCTCATGGCAAGCGACTTCGGTCTCCAGGCCGCCGACTCCAGATCCGAGCCGCCGTCCTGAACGGTTGCACGGCGCTCGGTATACCTGTCATAAAGCCCGCAGTATAAGTGCGTCCGGGATAAGGGGAAGTCCGAACTCCACCTGCTTTGCGTAACATAGCCAAACCTCGTGCACCCAAGCCGTCAGCGGGGCACGCCCCGAATACCCCAAGGCACGCATCGTCCATGAAATGCAGCGCCCTTGGATGAAAAAATGGTCGAGAGCGACTTGCTTTTGCTCCTCAGAGAATTTGGGCGGTCGCGGCGCTGATGCGATCAGAAAACTCTAATGGCCCACATACTCGCGATAGCAGCCCCTCAGGGCATTCTTCGATGGATATCCCTATTCGCGGATCGTCGCATCCACGCGCTTGCCGAGCTCGATATAGAGGGCGACCGCCAGCATCCATTCTTCGTAAGAATACATGAACTATCTCCAAGATAGTCCAACTTTTCGTCCGCACCCCGGCTTTTCCACCGAGAACTAACCCACCTTTAGAGTATGCGAAGCGGGTCATGTTTGGGTCAAGTCATCGCAGCCTCCTTCTTCTTTCGGGCTGCTACTACAGTGCTGGCTTTGAAGCGGAAGCTGTCGTTACCGGTTTCAAGATATGACAACGGTGAGTAAGCCGATCGAGCAGCGCCGTGGTCATCTTGGCGTCGCCAAAGACCGTGGCCCATTCGCTGAAGCTGAGATTTGTGGTGATGATGACACTGGTGCGTCCGTAAAGCTTGCTCAGCAGATGGAAGAGCAGTGCGCCGCCTGAGGCGCTGAACGGCAGGTAACCCAGCTCGTCGAGGACCACGAGGTCGAGGCGCACGAGGGTCTCGGCAAGCTGGCCTGCCTTTCCCTTCGTCTTTTTCTGCTCACGGGCGTTGACCAATTCGATGGTCGAGAAGAACCCAATCCGCATCGATTTTCGTGCGCTCGATCCGTTCGCTCATGGCCGCATCGATCGCGGCTTTGACATGGTGCAGCTGCATCAGCTCATGCCCGTATTTGGCCGCGTTTCCGGGGCTGTAGCCCGCATCCAGCGCGGCCTGCTTGGCCTCCATCGTGCGCAGGTAATGCACCACGAACAGCGCCTGCTTGTACGTCAACTCGCGCGGGACGGTTAGTTCCTTCGCCATATCGTGGCCCTTGGTGATGCTCTCCGCAACTTTCTGCTTGCCATGGCTTTGGAATAAGCGCCGCATGGCAGCAGGTTAGGAGGAGTATTTAATGGGGAAATCCATCGCGATCACGGACGCTGAGACTCGCCGCACGTTGCTGTTCAGCAGTCCACCCTGGCGCTTGAAGAAGCTTAAGTGCGGGATTGGGGTGCCGCGTGACCCTCATTCACCAAGACGGAACGACCCACGGCATTACGACAGGCGCTGACGAGAAGTCAGTACGAGAGCGCCTGAAAGGCTGGTAGCGTCAATGCTCTGCGCCGACCCTCCCAGCATTAGCCGCCGCAGCTTAGGACTAGGAACGGTTCAACACGCCTCGCAGTTGAGTGTAGCGATGGCCAGTCTCATGGAGGAACGCACATATGTCTCGCCCGAGGTCCTTGGATCTTTTCATTCTTTCTGTCGTCGGGATCGGTCTACTGATCGGATATCTGAACGTCCCAGGCGAATGGTATGCAGGGCTGAGTAAACCGTGGTTCAATCCGCCCAATTGGATCTTCGCACCCGTCTGGACAATCCTCTATGTGCTGATCGCAGTTGTGGGCTGGCGGACGTGGTATATAGTGCAAAGGTCCGATCTGAAGGCGCTTTGGATAGCACAAATGGTTCTCAACTTTTTGTGGTCACCAGCCTTCTTCGGGGCGCAAAAGCCCGCTCTTGGGTTGTTGGTCATTCTTCCCCTTCTGGCGGTGATCACTCTCTTCATCGCGCGAGCGCGGATGGTGGACCCCGTGTCCGCGCTGATGTTCCTACCCTATGCAGCATGGGTTGCGTTTGCGTCCCTGCTCAATGGTGCGATTGTCTCGCTCAACTGAGAGGAGCCATCGGGGAGCAACCTGCAAGATCTTCACTTCGCTCGGGTGATTTCGGAGGGCCGCGCCGATTGGATCGGGGCCACGTCCTCCCGCTCGGGAGGCGAGCGGATGGGGTAGCATTTGGTCTCTGGGAACTCGCGCTATCTCGGTCACGTTGACAACGCGACGGCCCTGAGGACATCAAACAGGAAGGAATCCGAAATGAAGACCCTTAATGACGCTTTTGAACATACACTCCAAGACATCTACTGGGCTGAGAATGCCTTAACCAAAGCACTTCCGAAGGTATCGAAATCGGTGAGTAGTGCCGAGCTTAAGGCAGCTATCGATGAACATCTGAAGGAAACAAAGGGTCATGTGAAAACCCTGGAGGCCGTGTTTAAATCCTTAGGGCAAGAGGCTCGGGGAGAAAAATGCGATGCGATGGATGGTCTTCTGAAAGAAGCGGATGGCATTATTTCAGAGGCGTCAGGGCACGCTTTGGATGTTGCAATGATCGGAGCCGCTCAGGCGGTAGAACATTACGAAATTGCGCGCTACGGCACCTTACGCGAATGGGCCAAGACGCTGGGATATGAAGAAGCGCACACGTTGCTGTCGTCGATTTTGGACGAGGAAAAGGCTGCCAACTCAAAACTGACAGCCCTTGCAGTTACAGCTATCAATGAAGCTGGCTCTAAGAAGAAGTGATATCCTGAAACGCAGCGCCCGCGACGATCTCTCGTCCGGGCGCAATAATCCTTCTGGCAACAATGCAAGATCCGTTGTGGGGTGTCAACGGCTTCTTGGCCGTGGGCGCGCTTCTCTGAATTTTCCAGCCGATACTTCGCTAATCCCTCACCGCGCGTGACGAGAGAAACTGGTGAGCATCTGACCACCCGTTCGGACGGTCGAAGATGTGACCTGCCATCCCCATACTCAGGCCAATTGCAGGAGTTTTGACGGCCTAACGGCACATCGCTACTACTTGCTGAGGCGACCTCAGGCTCTTCGCCCTGCGGCTCTTCCTGCCTCTTCCCTTTCGAGGCGTGCGGCTCTTAATCTTCGGGTCTTTTCAACACGTTCTGAGGCCTCAGCATCCCACTCCTGCATTGCTCGGGTTCGGTCTAGGGGCTGAAGTTGCGTCCTGTTGAAAGCTGTCTCCGCAGCCTGCCACGCATTGCTTTTTGTACCAGACATGTTTTTTCCTTCGTCTGTCAGAAAAATGTTCTAACTCAGTCGAAGAGAGATCCTTTGTTGAGAAATGTGTGTTAGAGCGCCTAGAAGCATTCTTACGCCTCTGGTTCACTGCGCCGGAGATCGGCCAAGCGAATGACAAAGTTGCTTTCATTCTAGCACCGGACGCACGTTGTGGGATATTTCTGCGGTCCGCGACGGCTCAAAAGTGCCCAAAACAACGTCACTCCCATGACAGGCTACGATCCTGATCGTCTTCAACGCTATTTGAAATGAAGCCGGCCGTAATGGCTGCAGTGACGAAGGCTCGTCTAGCCATTTCAACTGGCGCAACACAATCCATCGCAGCTTCTACCTGCTTCAAGGCGCTTGAGCGCGCTTCGTCCGCGATCGGCCATCTTTTCTGTAACCAGTACTTTACTTTCTCGATGGTACTGAACTTTTGTACATCCCCCTGAGGAGACGTAACTCAAAAATGGGGTTGCCCCCAGTTAATTTCGATCAATCAGAAATCTTTCTTAAGACGCGGAGGGTGATGCCAATCGCATCTCTACCGTTCCTGAGAAAACGGGTCCGGCGTCCAGCCGATCCCGCTTTCAGTATTTTGGCCTGGATCTTACGCGAGAGCGAGGTTGGTCGCGGATTCCGGCCATTGCGATCGGACTCGAGATCAAAGGTTACAGCCTGACCATCGTCGAGACCTCGGATGTTGGCACGCTCCAAAGCGGAGATGTGGACGAATACGTCCCGCTGACCATTTTCCGGTGCAATAAAGCCGAAGCCTTTGGTGGAGTTGAACCATTTCACGGTGCCATTGGCCATCGTGATATTCCTTTATAAGCGCCGCCCGCAAAATGCGACGGCTTGGCAGAGCTGACGGTCGAAAGCTGAGCCGAAAGGAACAGGTCCGAGAAACATAAGATGCATGATCTATATAGGGTAATCCGCGTTGATTTGCTACGAGCGAGTCGACAGATCCGGGTCGCCAGCGCTTAGCCATTGTTATTGCTATAAAGAATTTGCAGTCAGTTCGTCTGCATTGCCGTTGGGCCAGCTGCCATTGCGCATGGTGCAGGAAACTGGGCGCGAAGAACATGATCGTTGAGGTGGATGACACGACGCCCAGCTGGATCAAGGACTAGGGGCGTTAATGCGTAGCGACCGGCGCCAAAGGCTGCACGGTCACTGAACTCTCGCACTCGTTACAATCACCACGCAAACTGGTTACGGGTGGATAACGCCAAAGGCTCGCGCGGGTTGCTTGTCTAAAAGGCATGGGCAAATCTACCTATGAGCACCTGCGCTCCTCTCCGCCGCTTATGCATAGGCGAATTCGTATGTGGTCTTCGATGCGATCCCATGCGTCTTGGATCGTGGGCGTGCCCTTGGTTGCTGTGGGGCAGCGGCTTCACAATGGATAAATTTTGCGAATTTTGTTTCGTTTGATAACAGGACTGTGGAAGATAGTTTCGCGCTTCCGTTAGGCGGCAGGCGAGCAGACCACTATATCAAGTTAATCCGCGGCGTATCCCGACGCGGATTTATGGAGGATCCCTTATGGGCCCCGACGACAAGCAAGGTCAAAAATCTGACCAAAGCGCCGCTAAACAGCCGCAACAAGCTCAGGAACGCGACAAATCCCCCAGCAGGCTGACGACCCTGCGCAAGGGCAAAAGCATCAAGCCGATGCGGATAAAGGCAAAAGCAGCCAGCGTTCCTAAGCCTTAGATTGCTTAGGTATCAGTCGTGGTAGACGGTCTTGACCGTAGCCACGCTTTCTTGGCGAAGTTGTGTGGACAAGGCTGAGTCCCGCCGGGCTGCAGCTGGCACTGCCAATGTTTAGTAGCCGAGAGGCGAAGCGGTAGGATCATATCCTGCCGCTTCGTCCTTTGTGCCGATTTTAGCTTTCTTTGGGACGCGCCGGTTGCCGTAGCGGGCAAGGGGAACGTGGCCGCTTTCATCCGAGATGCCGCTGAGGCTGAGGTCGCCCGCCAGGAAGCTGCGCAGGTCACGCCGAAGCCTCCCAAGGGCTGAAATCGGGCAATTCGTCGGTGATCTGGATGCAGAGCGCGCGCGACAGGTGCGCTTGCAAGTAAATCAGCGCCTTTACCCATCCTTGGTAATTTTGGCGTGTGGCGCTGATGCTGGCTGCGGTCCCGGTGTAGGTGACGGAGCAGAACTCCCCGCGCCTCTGGCGCTTGCGGTAACGCTCGTCGGTCCAGTGCCAGACACTGCCGTCCTCGCGAACCTTACCCATCAAGAACAGATCGCGTTCGTCCATCTCGAAGCCCTCAGCGGGCACGCAGGCCATGCACACCCTGCCCCCACTCCGGCGCTTTCCGCGCGCGGGTCAGCTCGACGACCTGCAACGCCATGCGGCGCCCGCCGAACTCGTCGGGCAGCGTCTCGACATACGAGGCGATGATCTGGGCGTCATGCGCGGGCGGGTTCGAGCCGCCGCCCTGGACCATCGTCCCGAGGATCTTCATCTTCGCGGCGCGCCACAGCGGATCGATGCCCACGCGATCGAACTCGCAGGCCCCGAACTGGTCAAAGTCGATGCCCGCGCATTCGTTGACGAATGTCCATTGCAAGGCCTGCTCGATGCTCAGGCGCTCGGGCGCGCGGTACGGCACGCGCTGGCCCATGTTGATCGGGCGGATCATGCTCATTTCAGCGACCTTTTCTTGCCGGCGTTGGTGATCGCCACGCCGCGGCGGTTGCCGCTCAGCGGGTGACCTTTGGTCGCGCGAGCGGACGGTGTTCCGAGATGGAAATGCCCGCACGACTGGCAGCGGTAGACGTCGCAGGCCCACTTGCGGCGCTTGGCAACCTTGTGCGCCTGCTTGGCGCTCGCGAATGCGCCCTTTCCTTCGCACATGGCCGCGATGCTCTCCGCGTCGAGCGGGTGAAACGTTCCGGGGTGAATGCTCATGCCGCTGCCCTCCTCTTGCCTATATCCAGCTCGCTGCCGCCCTTGGGCGCGGCAATGGCTGCCGCGGCCCGATCGATCTCGCGGGGGCCGAATTCCCAGCCGCAGAGGCCCACGACCTCGCGCCCGTCGCGGCTGGCGAGATAGGTCTTGACCTCCTACTCGACGCGATCACGCTGCGGGGTATTTCACCCATTCCTTGCGCCACTCTAGCAGAAGGCCGGAGAGGGCTGAGTGCCAGAGGTTGCGCATTCTGATGATCTGCGGGTCTGCGAGGGTCATGGCGTCCCTCGTTCGTGTTTTTCGTGGTTCAGGCGGTGGGCTGGATGCCGTCGATCGTTCTGACGGCGAGCGGGTCGCGAATGCCGACTTCGGCGAGGATCGCCCTGCGAGCTTCGTCCGACATGCGGGCGCGCGGGGCTTCTGCCGGCGGTGCGATGGCAGCCTTGACCGCCTCGGCATTCCGCTTGCCCCAGCCCTCTTTCAGGATCGCCAAAACATGGCCCGGGTTCGGCTTGCGGTTGGGCTGGTCCTCGCGGTGCTTGCGCAGCGCCCACCGGACTTGCTCGACGGTCCAGCCTTCCATCTCGTCGCACCAGTCGGCGAGGATCATGGCGCGGGTCCGGTCGGCCATCTCGTCACGCCAGTAGCCGTGCAGGACCGTCTCGATCACCTCAGAAAGCTGGGCCCGATGGTGAGCGAGCTGTTGCGGCGGCAAGGATGATGTGTCGATGGCGCTCATCGGCGGCAGCTTCGCTGCGATTACTGGCAAATGGGCGTTCATGGCGTGGTCCTTCTATTTCGGTGGGCTGGAGCGGTGGCGCTTGAAGCTCGGCGGCTGTGCGCTGCATGACTGGGGTGAAGTACCGGAAGGACCTGGGCGGCCCGTCCCTCTTTCCCGCGATAGTTTCGGCCAGCACTGCGAGGATGGTGGGGCGATCGAGGTTGAGGTCGCTTGCCCACTGCCTTGCAGTTGTCATGTCGGCTACGGCACCGATGAAGCGGGAGGGTCCGACAATCCCGTCAGGACCAACGCCCATCGCTTTGAGCATCTGCTCGCGCCAAGTCGGATCGGCTTGCCGTTGAATGCTCGGGCAGCTACGGCGCGGGTCTCCTGCGTTACCTGCGAGCTGCATCTCTGGAGGTTCTTGAAGTGACGGGACCGGACAGGCTCGCACGCAGGCGTCGGGGTAAAAACGATACATTCGATGCAGAGAGCGCGGCTCATGCGGCCTATGCGGAGCGCCGCACGGTGACACCCCGCAGCCGGGATGTTCTGGTGGAAAGCCTCAGAGTTCTAAGAGTTTGCCGAAAGACGGCCCCGCAGGCGCGCCGGATTGCACTGCAGATCATCCAGACCACTATCGTCTGTGCGCCAGACAAACTGCGCGATCAATTGCGGAGCATGACCCGCATGCAGTTGATCCGCACGCTCGCAGCCTCGCGACCGGACATGACGGGTTATCGGCAGGTCGAAGAGGCTTATCGGATATCCTTGCGATCACTGGCACGCCGTTATCTCGAACTCCATGATGAAATCGCGGATCTGGACGTCATGTGCGAGGCAATCGTCAAGGATCTGGCACCTGAGTTGCCTGCGAGACCTGCGGTCGGGGTCAACAGCGCCGCGCAACTCCTGCTGACGTCCGGCGACAACCCCGAGCGCCTCTCCTCTGAGGCGGGCCTCGCGGCCCTTTGCGGTGTCAGTCCAGTGCCTGCATCATCTGGCAAGACCACTAGGCATCGCCTGAACCGCGGAGGTGATCGCGCTGCCAATAGCGCCCTCCACATTATCGCGGTTGGACGCCTGTGTTTAGACGAGACCACGAAGGCCTATTTTCGAAAGCGGATCGCGACTGGCAGCACGAAGATGGAAGCGATCCGCTGCCTCAAGCGCTACATCGCCCGCGAGGTTTACGGCATCATTCAAAGCCGGAGCAAAGAGATCAACCGAACCCAAATTGCGTCTTGACGCTTAGAAGGGCGTCCAGGGAAGCCAGTTCACCTCCACCAACTTCATCAAGGTGCTGGCCGCCCGCGAGATCAAGATCAGCATGGATGGCAAGGGCGCATGGCGGGACAACGTCTTCATCGAGCGCTTGTGGCGGACCGTCAAATACGAGGAGGTCTACCTGCGCGCCTATGCCAGCGTGGCCGAGGCCCGCGCCGGGATCGGCCGCTATCTCGGCTTTTACAACAGCCGCCGGCCGCATTCATCGCTTGACGGGAAACCCCCGATCAGGCCTACTTCAACCAGCCGATGCCCGATGCGGTGGCGGCATAACTGAGGCGGAAAACCACTTAGAAAACGCCCGGGAACTGTTCAGATCAACCGAACCACCTCTGTTGGAGAAAGGCGGTCGCGACCGGATCCCAAGAGCGAAAGGTCGGGCTAACCTCCTTGCGCTTCCAGCGGCCCCAAGTCGTTTCGGCGACCGAGGCCATGCGGCACATTTCAGCGACCGGAATGCCTTCGCGAGGGCAATCTCCATCTCTGGAATGTTGTCGGGGTGGATGATGTGCATAGATTGAGCCTCCATGCACAGAATATGTATTACTGCACATCTGCCGTCAATGCATTAATGCAGCGTGACGTTGATGCATGTTTGCACATAGAGTGCAGATATGCCTGATAATTGGACCCTGAATTACATCACCCACGTCATGAGCGAGTGCGGCATGAATGCCACCTCGCTGGCGGCTGCGGCTGGCGTTTCCTCCACGACCCTGACGCGCCCCTCAATAGTCCCGATCACAAGTTCGACCTGTCCAGAAGGACGCTCGACAAGATACAGACCGCGACGGGGGTTCCTTACCTGCCATTCATGCCGGGAGCTTCGGGAACCATAGTCAGCGCGCCAGCACGCGACGGCGACGACAACAACGGCTCCGCGATGGTTGACGTACACGATGTGCGCGCGAGCGCCAGCCACGGCGCGATAGTCGAGGCAGAGGATGTAATCGACCGGATTTCGTTCCCGCTTGGATACCTCGAGAGGGTCACCAAGACGCACCCGCGCTTCCTTAAAGTGATCGGGGTGAAGGGCGAAAGCATGGATCCGACAATCAAGGATGACGATGTGGTCATGCTCGACACGTCGAAGACGAGCCTTGATTACGACGGGCTGTTCGTCCTGCGCTTCGGGGATGCGCTGCACGTCAAGCGCGTGGGGCGCGCGTCAGATGGTGACGTGATGATTATCTCCGACAACTCGGCCTATCCGCCAAGCAAGATGGCCCGAACGGATATTCATGTAGTCGGCAAGGTGATCTGGCTGGGGAAGAAGGTTTAATTCTGGCACTGTCGGTCAGTAAGGTGGAGCGACTGTAGTCATGACGCAGATAGTCAAGGAATAGAGTCTGGAAAACGATCAGTTCGACGCAGCTGCGAACCACTTGCTTCAAATCATCTATTTGACCACTCAAAATCCTGGGCTGATCAAGCCCGTCGATTTAGAGAAATGGCTCACCGTCGCCGCGCAAGAGCGAGAAAGGAATGGCGATCACCTAGCTGGTCAGCTTCTCATGAAGTGGGCAGACGATGCAGCCAGGGTTGCCAAGAGCACGCTGCCTCACGCTGTTTAACGGATGCGGCACAAGAAGGAACGGATCTGAATAGCCCCATGTTTCGTGGACGCCTTCTTTGCTAATTTTGAGGCAAGGAGGCCATGATGGGCACAGCCACTTTCAGCGACGACTTCAAGCGCGATGCGGTCGCTCAGATCACGGAGCGGGGCTACCCGGTCAGCGAGGTTTCTGAAAGGCTCGGGGTGAGCAAGCACTCGCTCTATGCCTGGAAGCGCAAGTTCGCGAAGACGGCATCAGGTGAGACCGAGAAGGATGCCGAGATCCGCCTGCTGAAGCGGGAACTGGCACGGGTTTCCGAGGAGCGCGATATCCTAAAAAAGGCGAGCCATTGTCCGCCATCGGTCCGAGGACAGTGGCGAGCGCGTATTTCGCTCGGTATGCAAAGTGAGTGGAGCCATTGGAGCGCCATTGGTTCAAGCCCAATGGCGACGGCGTTCGTGGCCGAGCATCGGGGGCAGGTTTCTGTCCGAGCCATGTGCCGGTGTTTGCGCATCCAGCCGAGCGGATTCTATGCTTGGCTACAGGCCCCGATGAGTGCGCGAGCTCAAGAAGACAGGCGCCAGACTGAACTGCTGCGGAGCGCCTGGACGGAGAGTGGGAAAGTCTACGGATATCGCAAGCTGCATGACGATCTGGTTGAGCAGGGCGAAAGCATCTGTCCGAACCGGGTGGCCAGATTAGCCCAGCTTGCGGGGATCAAGGCGGAGATCGGCTATAAGCGCCGCCCTGGCAGCTATGGTGGCAAGCCATCGGTCGTGGTCGACAATACTCGACCGGCAGTTCGACGTCGCTGCGCCAGACAGGGTGTGGGTGACGGACATCACCTACATCCGGACGCAGGAGGGCTTTGCCTACCTCGCGGTGGTCATCGACCTCTATTCCCGGCGCGTGATTGGTTGGTCGATGCAAAGCAGGCAAACAACGGATGTCGTCTTGCAAGCTCTGCTCATGGCTGTCTGGCGGCGAAAGCCGAAGGGAAAGGTGCTGATCCACCTCCGATCAGGGCAGCCAGTTCACCAGCATGGATTGGGCTGCGTTGCCTCACGCGCCCACAACCTTGAGCATTCGATGAGCCGCCGCGGCAACTGCCACGACAACGCAGTCGCCGAAAGCTTCTTCAACCTCCTCAAGCGCGAGCGGATCAGGCGCAGGACCTACCGGACCCGCGAAGACGCAAGGCAGGACGTGTTCGATTACATCGAGATGTTCTACAATCCGAAGCGCAAGCATGTGAGGAACGGAATGCTGTCGCCTGCCGAGTTCGAGCGGCAGCAGATGATGAGACGCGAAGTGTCTAGAAACTCGGGGCTATTCAATCTGATGGATTACCCCGAGCATCCCGACCAGTGGTCGGCGGCAACCCGCGTCATTCTCGGGCTGCTTCGGCTCCAGACTGAGCAGCCGGGGCGGTCGACATCGAGGAGCTCCCTGCCCTCCTTCAGATGGCAGCTGACGAGCGCGTGAAGCATGGCGACTTCGGGGCCGCGCGGCTGCTGGAGGCTTGGTCGGTGAGGCTGACGCGGCCAACGACGGAATGGGATGACTGAGGTGTCGAAACCAACAGATAAGGAGGCAATCGAGGCCTTCCTACTCGATTTCCTGCTTAATCCACCTCAACATGCCCCAGGGCGCTGGCAGGATCTGGCGAGGCACTATGAGGCAGCTGCTCACGCGGTACACCCTGCAGTGGCGGAGGTCCTGCTGAAGGCGGCGAAGCTGATCCGGAACAGTTGACGGCATCGGGGTTGTAGTGGACACATGCCCCCAACCACCCCGCCCTTTGGCGGGGTTCTTATTTTTTCCTCCTTGCCTATAAAACCCTCTTAAGTAAGGAGATCTGCATTGAGCGAACATACGCCAGTACTGAGCTTTCCCTGCCCCTCCTGTGGTGACAGCCCTGCGAAAATCACGCTTCCAGATGGTTGGAATGATGACACCATGGCGCACTGCAACAGCTGCGGCGTCAGCTTCGGGAAGTATGGAGAAATTGCCGAGCGCATAAGGCAGGCCCAAGAGATAGAGGGGCGCCGACCACCTTTCTGCCTGATAAATAAAATTCGCCTGTCCAACAGCTTGCCCTAACCGGCGGGCTTTTTTGCGCAATTGAAAAGCGGCGAGGTTTCCTCGCCGCAAACTGCTTCAACCTACCAAACCCAGCCACATCAACACATCACTGTGGCGCTTGGCTATAGCTACCGCTGAGTGGTCGATTATATGCTGTTCGGCAACGTTGATTGATAGATCCAGCCTATCGATGGCGCGTTGGTAGGCAATGTCAGCCTCTAGGGCTGTCATTTTGTGGCTCAGGTAACTAGCGGCCGGGATCTGGCTACCATCCCTATGCTTGCCGCTTCTCGGATTGTGACCCATGTGCAGGCCTTTCCATAGCACCGCGTAGCGATACCGCGCGGATGTATCGATTATAGCATATAAAGACGAATTTGAGTGAGATGTATTGGCATAACCGGCGGAAATTTTGTGCTATCGAAAGGCGGCGAGGCGCTCCTCGCCGCCTTTCTAGATGCAGGCTATGATCCGCCAAGCGCATCGAAATGGCGTTTCCAAGTCGATATACGGTCTTCTTCAAGCTTTACTTGCATTGCGCTGACCTCATCCCGATCAAGTTTGTCGACTGCATCTTTAAATGCCTGATCAACTTGTTTGTTCGTTCTGAGGTTGTCGATCTCATCTGCGGACGGTTGCAAGGCGGAGTAGCGTCGCCGACCATCTCTTGGATTTTGGCCCATAAGCAGGCCCTCCATAACACCCAGCGGGCATACCGTCGGGATAGCCTAAACTATCATAACGACCCGAATTTACCCACAACCAAATAAGACGCGATATCAGCGCACCTTGCTCAGATCGTGGATGCCTCGCCATGCAAGATCTCGCGTAGCTTCTTCCCGTTTCGCCTTTTGGCGATGCGATCGCTCTCACGGCGCACTACAGCTCGTGCTGCAAACTCATCCCTGCGCTCCATCTCATCCAATGTTCGTGATGCGCGCTCATCGAGTTCGATATCTGAGGGCGATGGTTTCAGCGCCTCGCTTGCGCGGCGCAACATCGCCTCTCTCTCGCGCGCTCTTCTCGTTCGCGGACCATGTTTGGTCCTCCAATAGCACCGAACGGGCATACCGAACGGATTACTGATCATACACGATTACGGGAAATTTTACACCCCATGTCGGAGTGATCCTGCTCATTCACCGACGGGCTTTTGCTGTCCGATCGGTGGGCGCCGGTTAGGGCGGGGCAGAATGTGCATTTTGGCTACGCAAAAATATGTATTAATGCATTTTCCTCCCCATCAGCAGCGACGAACCCGAGCCTGCTGAACCCCATTTTCACCGGGAGAATGCAATGTTCGACACCCCCGACAGAACCGGCCTGATTGCCGATGAGATCCACGCCCGCGCTATGGCCCGCGAAGCAAGCCGCAAAGGCGATGCCGAGGGCCGCGCCTACTGGATCGACCGCGCCGATAAGGTTTCGGCGATGATCGACGCGCTGGCCGATTTAGCCGCGCCTGCTTACCGCACCGGCGTTGCCTATGCGTGGAAGGGTGGGGAATGCCCCGTCGCCCCTGATGCCCGTGTCGTGCTGCGCTACCGCCTGCCGCGCGACCATGCTCATGCGATTGCCCCGCGCATCGCCATGCTTGCCAGTGCGGTCAATTGGGCGGTCCCACTGTTCGCCTCGTTCGAGGTTCTGCCTTCCGTTTCGGAGGCCGAGGCATGACCCATTTCCACGGGCGCTGTTGCGCAAATCAGCTGATGACCGCACTTCCCTTTCCCCGGATACTTATCGTGCGGCCACGGTCATGGGGATACCGAGTGCCGTGAAGCGGTTGAGGACCGCCGCGCGGATCTGGACCTCTGCCACCTGGCGGTCGAAGTCCCGCGACATCAGCCGCTGGCCGAGCAGCTTCACGCAGTTCATTTTCGTTTCGACCCGGCTGCGGCGGTGATACCCGCTCCAGTTCCGCCAGAGCGCCCGGCCCAAGTGCTTCGATGCTCGCAGGATCTCGTTGCGCGCCCGGGCTCCGGCTGTGTCCGGCTTCCATGGCCTCGCATTCCGTCTCGGCGGGATGATAGCTGCAGCATCGCGGGCGGCGATGGCGTCATGGCAGGCGCGGGTGTCATAGGCACCGTCGGCGGTGACGCTGGCGATCTCCTCCTCCGCCGGGATCTGGGCAAGCAGGTCCGGCAGCATCGGCGCATCACCGACATTGCTGGACGTGACCTCGACGGCCCGAACCTCCAATGTTTCCTCGTCGATCCGAGGTGGATCTTGCGCCACACGCGCCGTTTCGAGCCGCCATGCTTGCGCGTGTGCCACTCGCCTTCGCCTTCAACCTTGATGCCGGTGCTGTCCACGAGCAGGTGCAGCGGCCCCTTGGAGCCGCGATACGGGATGGTCACGTTCAATGTTTTCTGGCGGCGTGACAGAGTGCTGAAGTCCGGCACGGACCAGCCGAGCCCGGACAGTTCGAGCAGGCTCGCCACGAAACCGGTCGCTTGGCGGAGCGGCAGCCCGAGGAAGACCTTGAGGGTGAGGCAGGCCTGGATCGCCGCGTCGCTATAGGCCTGCTGACGGCCGCGACGCCCCGACGGAATGGCTTCCCACTGCATCGAGGGATCGAACCAGACAGTCAGCGACCCGCGCTGCCTCAGCGCCCGATTATACGCTTGCCAGTTGGTGGTCTTGTAGGTCGGCTTCGAAGGTTTGCTCATGCTGCCCAGCTAGCATGCTGGATTCACGAGATGAATCCCCCGGATTTGCGCAACAAGGCCCTCCTGAAGCGAAAGTAGCGTCGACCTCTGTGCACACCGAACTGAGCTCGATAGGTTTGCGGTACAGTCTATCTACTTACTGCCGCTTCAAGTAGATAATTGCAAATATTATACAAACCGAGGACCCGATGCCTGTTGATCGTCTTGATCTTACGGAACTGAAAGCCAGAGGGCTTGATGTGAATATTCGCAGCATTAACTCTCTGGGGTCTCTTTCATTCGAGCCTCCGGCCCGCAGCAATCGTGCCTCATTCAGCGGAAAGTGCTGGCTGGGTGCATTTACCTATCTTGCGGATGGTCGGGTATATACAACTGATATTGGCCGTTACTGCTCTATTGCAGCAGGAATTGTAATTGGCAGCCAAATCACCCCACCAAGTGGCTCTCGACAAGCCCATTCCAATATCAACAAAGCTATCGCTTTAATATGAATGAAGCCAAAAAATGGAGTAACAGAACGGACTATCAGACCGATGCAGTTGACCCGCAACTGACTAGGAAGGCACATGCCGAGGTATTGCGCCGTACGGTCATCGGGAATGATGTCTGGATCGGAAACAACGCGATTATCATTGCGGGCGTTAATGTTGGGGATGGAGCTATCATTGGCGCAGGAGCTGTGGTAACAAAAGATGTGGCCCCCTATGACATTGTTGGCGGTGTTCCTGCCCGAAAGATAGGCGAGCGCTTTGATGAAAAAACCAAGAAGCGGCTGCTGGCGTTAAAGTGGTGGCGCTATGCCCCTTGGCAAATGCGCCATATCGTTTTTTCTGATATAAACGCCGCGATTGAGGCGGTTGAAAAGATGAATGCAGACAATGCGCCTCAGTATCATCCAGAAATCGTGAGTGCGGTATAGATTGCGCATGTAGAGAAAATTCATTGTGCAGTGAAGCTTTCACTGTCTGAATATTATAGTTAAAGATCAATCGGGTGCCGTCACAAGACGCGACGGCACCCGATATACTATGCGGAAGCGTCAATGTGTTCGGAGTGCTCAGGCTTGGTAATACGGTGAGGAATCCTCGCCTGCTGTAGCGTTTCTAGTAAGTTAGCAGCCAAGGTGACAGGCACGGCGTCGATCTGCACCAGAGCGCCGTCTAGACTGCCAATCTCCAGATTGGCCAACAGTGCTTGTGCCGACATAGCAACACAAATGCACTCGTCTGTGTGGTCGGGTCCACCTGTTGCCAGACGCCACCTCCTGCTGACAGTGCCTTATCCTCGGACGCCGACACAACGCCGACCACCGGCAGGGTATTTTGTCCCTGTGCCCTGCGGTACAGGTTCAGATAGCGCGCAGCCATAAGCCCGGTCGATTCCGCCATTCCTGGCCCGCTCTGCCAGGCTGCAACCGCCAGATCAGCGCGATTCTGTTCAGCAGTATCAAACGCAATTTCAAGAAGTTTACGGTAAAGTTGCTCGATATCCTGATGTGGAAGAATCCAGCCCGCACCGCTGGCGCGCACACGACCCGCCACTGTTGGGAAATCAAATACCAGCGCTGGAACGCCCGCTGACCACAATTCGGTCAATGTGGCAATAGGTCTCGTCCCATATCGAAAACACCGCACCCAGATGGATGTTCAAGCTCTGGACACGGCTGGTGAATTCCTCGCGGTTATAGACGCCATGCCCGATGAGCCGGGGGTCGTTAATCTTCACCGAAGACTCTGTGCGACCCAGTACGTGAAACTCCAACAGGTGCTCGCGGTCTATCTCAAGCAACGCACGGATCACGCCCAGCCCTTTCGCTGTGCTTATATTGCCCGGCACCAGAATGCGGATCGGCTGCCCATGTCGGGGCACCTGCCGAAGCCGCAGCAATTTAGAGAAATCGCGGCCATGCGGGATGACGAAAAACGCGCGGGCTCAATCGCCGGCAGTCCCGCCAGAAGTCGAGCTCTGGCACTGTCCGAAGTGGTTACAAAAGCATCGCAGCACGACAGTGCTCGGTCGAAGCGTTCGCGCCAGAAGCGGATCCAACCCATTCCGGCGGGCGGCATGGTATCGGGCTTCCAAAGCTCGGGGGTAACCTCGCCGGTCAGCTGTTGCAGGTCACCGCCGTAGAAGACCCCATCGTCCTGCAACAACTTGATCGAGGGCAGATCGTATAAAAATCATGGAACGAGAACACCACCGTACAACCTGCCAACTTAGCCAGCTGCGGCAAATTCAGGCTGTGCCAGGCCAGATGGCGGATATGAACGACTTCGAATTCAAAGCGTTGCAGCCAGCCCGCCACTGTTTCATCATATTCTGTCGAGACATGGCGGATAGGTTCGATCGGGTCGCTAAGTTCACGACTGGCAATCTCGACCAGCTTGCCATCCTGCAAATGTGACAGCACTAAATGCTTGAACAGCGTAGCAGCCAGGCATCGCGGCTGTCTTGTAGTGCGGCCATTAGATCCAGATTGGTCTGCGGAGTGCCGCCCGTCTGGGTCGCCACGACATATAGCGTCCGAGGCAGAGAGACGCGTGGGTTCAGGCAATCGGCTTGTGAGCGGCGCGCCTGCATCCGGGCCAGTGCCAGGTCATCCCCATGCGAAAAGACTCGGATGGCCTTCTTGTATTCAGGGTAGCGGGCGTCGATCACTGCACGACCTGCCTTCATCAGCCCATCTTTGGCACTGCCAAAGCTTTTCGAGCGGTCATGAAACACATAGGTACGATCGTCAATCAGATGCAGCCAACCCGCGCGACCTGCTCGCATACAAAAATCGTTTTCTTCGCCATAGCCGCGAGGAAATGCCGCGACATCCAAGGCACCGACTTCATCCAGACAGGCGCGATGAATGAACATGCAAAAGCCGTTGCCGGTGGGCACTTGAGGATAAAGGCCAAGCGCGCGGCGCCGGAACGCACGGGCAAAGGTGATTTCATCAACGCCTGGTGGCAGGCCGTTGTCATTGCCCAACTCAGGCGCAGAAAAGGCACCGGCGCGGTCCGACATCGGCGTCACCGTAGCGACCGCGGGCGTGACCTTGCGGCCGCCAACAGGCCGGCAATCCAGTTCGGCGTTACGCGAGCATCGCTGTTCAGCAAGATCGGATGCTTGCGCCCAACCTCTGCCATGCCTCTGTTTACAGTGCCGGTGAAGCCCAGATTGTGGTTATTGCGTAGTACGCGCAAATTCGGGATATCTCGAGCCTGCTCAGCAGCCTAGCAATTTGCGGATCGGGCGAGGCATCGTCGACGAACAGGATATCGACCTCGGGCGGGGTATAGGCCCGCAGGCGTTCTAAACAGATCGCCACGTCCTCAGCTGCGTTATAGACCGGCACAATTACCGCGCAATCGGCAGGCGCGATCCGCGCGGTTGGGGCGGGTCGATAGTGATCGCCTCGGACTTCGACGGTCTTGCTGATCAGCTTGCCATCGGGAAATTGCAAAGAGACTTCATGCGTCCCCCTACCAAGCTGGCGCAGAGGCAGGGAAATCCGCACGCCGCCGGCCCCTTGGACAGACCCTGACGCACAAGATCGTCGCGGGGTTGATCATTCAGCGCCTTGCAGAAAAAGGTGCCGTTGATCAGCACATCCGCTCGCAAGATCTGGCTGACATTCTGGCGATTGGTCACCCAACCACGCAGGTAGGTCTCGGTTAGCTTTTCAATGCGGCCATCGCAGTCCAATATGGTGGCGTCTGTTTCGGGCGAGCGCAACGTGATTTGCTGTTGCATGAGTGTTTGCGGCGTACCGGCAAGGCGTAATTCGATAAGCACGCTCTGGCCATCCTGCCAGGGTTGGCCATAACCATCGGTCGTGGGCATGGTACAATGGAAGCCGTGACGGCCATCGCCGAACCCCGCTGCCTCGACATCAGAACGATGATCATCAGCCGTAATCGTCAAGGCGACTTCCTGACCATCTACCAGAAGATCGATCGTCAGCGGTTCGGAACGCCCATTCATGTGGATCCAGCCGACGATATCTTGGTCACGGATGCCGTCAATATGGCCCGCGATCTCGGGCGGGGTGGCGCTTGTCTCGGACCGGCGGAATTGAAGCTTACTGATAATGCGGTTCATGTCGAAATCCTTTGCAACAGCCCTAGCATGAGGCCTGGCGAAAAAGCGAAACCACCCTAGCGGACAAGGTGATGTGATTTTGATTGCGGCCAAATCGTTGGCGTCCATATTCCCGTGCCGTCGGGCTGCTTGAGTCAGCGGTCATGTCTTTGCCACTTACACGGAGGGAGATGGGCGGCTAGGCCATTGAGTGCACCTGCCACATCTTGGCGATTCCAGTAGGATTTGCTGGATTTGTACGACAGCGGGCTGTGAAACTGGACGATCCGTCCCAATTGCCAGCGGGCAGAATACGCAGCGACGGCGCGTTGCCAGACGCTGCGGCTTTCTGGATGTGCCAGGCGACTGCCCGGGTCAGAAGACCCGGCCCGGTTTTTCCCCAGATGGTTTCATTGTGTCGCTCCTCCAACGCGCGCTTCGCGCAGATCGCTGCCCACAGGATTGCCGGATGCCGAGGCGGAGCGACGATCAAATTGTTGCCGACCGCCCCCGTCGGTTCGCGAAAGACCGTCAGACAAGAGGGGCCGCAGACTAGTTGGGCAGCATCTCCGGTCAGCCAGTCATCGCAATCGGCGTAGATCCTCCGAGCAAGCCGAGATGACACAGGCGGAAGAAATCGCTTTCCTCTGTTGCAGAACCGGCTCGGCCAAACGCACGTAGCCAGTCAGCGCCCAACCGCTCCAGCAGGAAATCTTTCGCGGCATCACGGTCAAACAACTGATGCGCAAAGCCTGCCGCGCCCTGCCACGAAGTTACGGCTCCGGCGACCTGTGGTGGTGGCGTGCCCTGACTCCAGAACTGCACGATGCTGTGCGGCACCGGTCGGGAGTATGGCGCAGGGTTGCGTTCAGGCCCTTCGGTCCAACGCGCAACAACCGCCATGGCGTGTAAGGTTGTCTCGGTGGCGTCAAGGGCCGGGACCCCGAGCTGCACCGCCTCAGCCAGCAGAAACCCCTGTATCGACGGCGCGAGATGCCGCCGCGAGTTGTCCTGCCATAGGCGTTGACGTAAAGGATTCAGCGCCTTGGCCTCCGTTCGCGACAGCGCATTCGCTACATACCAGTCGGCATGCGGGATCATTGCCGCATCGCCTTCGGCCCAAAGATCTGTGGCGCGGGACAAGTGATCCAACTCGGCCCAGCCCTGTGCGATGACTCGGCGCCAGTTGGGCGACATCTCGGGCTGACGCAGGGTCGCGGCTGCCAGCACTTGCTTGGCGCGGGCACCCAGTCCGGCCCCACAGAGGCTGCTGATATATTCCCGCAGCACAGTTGGATCGTCGGGGTTGTGCCGCCAGACCAGCCCCAGATATCGGGCTGCTACTCGCGACCGGCCTTGTTGGCGCAAGAGCATCGCAATCTGCAGCCCTGCATCCGCTCCTGCGCGCGCCGGACTTGTGCCGAAGCGCCAGCGCCTTTGCAGGCAAGCCCGACAACGCCGCCAGATCCATCAGCACTCGGGCGCGATCGATGGCCGGGACACGATCGGAAACATGCAGGCCAATCCGGTGCCAATGTGGTATGCCTGCGCGATAACTGGCTTGCAGGATAGCTCGAGCCGTGCTGAGCCCGATCTTGTCTTTATCCATAAGTGCGCGTGCCAAGGCATCAAACTGCGGTCCGTGCCCCATAAGATCGGCCCGGCGGTAGATCGGCCAAATCAGATCAACAGACAGTTCAGTACCTAAAGTGACCAGCCTATCGCGATTGCGCCGCAGCAGCTCGCCCGCCTGATCATCTGCAAGATGGGCCAGACCCCGGCACAGCAACCTGCCAAAAGCCAGACGCTGCGCCGATTGCACAGCAACCGCCCAGTGATCCGCTAGCTCTTGCACGAGGCGCGATAGTTCTTCGGCATGTCCGGCCAGATGAAGTGTTTCGAGCT
This sequence comes from Paracoccus cavernae, assembly GCA_030410095.1. Classification (GTDB taxonomy): domain Bacteria; phylum Pseudomonadota; class Alphaproteobacteria; order Rhodobacterales; family Rhodobacteraceae; genus Paracoccus; species Paracoccus cavernae. The sequence goes on along the minus strand of JAUFRC010000005.1, from coordinate 19,138 downwards.
TTTCCTGAAGAGCGCCGCAATGTTGTGGATCTTGAGCCAACAATCGGTCCAGAATCGCAAGGCTCGCGACATGCTGCTGCCCATGGCGATAGGCACGCGCCAAATTCAGCAGAATATGGGCATTGTGCGGCTGCTGCTGCGCCAAGGCTGACAGAAACCTGATGCTCTCTTGCGCGCGCCCCAGTTGGTAAAGCAGGCAGCCCCGGCGTAGCTGGATGGCGGGATGATCCGGGGTAGCTGCAAGAAAGGCCTCGGCCTGCGCGAGCGCCTCGCTATAACGGCGTAGAGCAGTCAAGGCATTGATCTTCTCCAACACCAACCGCGCATCGCCGGGCGTTTGCGCCAGTGCCGCCGAACAGGCCGCCAGACAGTCGAAAGGACGGCCATCAGCCTGGGCGATGAAGGCTAGTTCGGCCTGAAGACCGGGCAGATCGGGTTGGCGCTGGTGCAGCTCTACCGCTAGATCCTGCGCACGTGCGATCTGCCCAGCCTGCCGTAGCAGTCCGCAGCGGCGAAGCTGAAATGGCAGGTGATCCGGAGCGGCGTCGCATGCAGCGCTCATATACTCCAGCGCCTGCGATAAGCGGTTCAGCCGCAGGGCGGTGTCCACCCGCCCGCCCAAAGCGGCGATATTGCCGGGTTGAACCGCAAGGATCTGATCGCAAAAGCTGATGCTGTCGTCGTAATTCCCCGCCAGCCGATGCGACAGCGACAGCCCGTACCAGATTTTCCCATGACGGGGATAGATGCGCAGAAGATCTTCAAGGCACAAGATACTTTGCTCGTGTCGCCCTGCTGGCGCAACTCATGAGCGCGCAATAGGCCTGTCTCCACTGGTGCGGAGAGTGTGGGTGCGGACGAGCGTGATTGCGCTGTTGAGGTCATGGTTCGCTCAACCCGCATTCAGGCGCGACGGTCGGGTTGGCCGCGGTTCTGGACCAGTGATCAAATGGGGGCAGAATCCGAAACATAGTGTAATTGTGTAAGTGATAATTCAGGCTTTAGGCGCAGCCGGCCACCTTGAAGATGGCCGGCCGTGATGTCGAACAAAGCGTAGAGCTTAGGCTGCCTTGCCAAATGCCTCGATTTGGGCCTCGACCCCGTCGCTGAATGCGGCAATCCCCAGCTGGTCGCGCAGTGCACTCGGAAGCTGACGGCGCGAGGCAATACGCAAACGCTTCATTTCTGGGATGATTCGATCGCAGCCGTAAAGGTCCAGATATTCCGCGTAATTGTCGAAGCCTTTGCGACCGATGTAGTCGACCAAGGTTTCAGCGCGCAGACCATTAGCCAGAATTTCGTCATGCGCTTCGGTTTCGATATGGTAATAGGTGAATTCGGAAGGCATATCAGCTAGATCGACGAAGCAGATCGTGCCCCCGTTCACCAACGCCCCGGCATTCACCACCATACCGGCGACGATCAGCCCGTGATCGGCCGACAGCAGCAGATCGCTGTGCGGCAAACCACCGCCAAGTGCCCCCGCTGCAACGCGAACTGGCGCGGCCTTGTCCGACAGCATGACGTGATTTGTGATCAACTTGCGCCCGATCCATTTGACCGGAACGGACCGTCCATCTGCACTGTGATCAGATCGCCGATGGCCAGCTTCTCAACTTCGGTTTCCCCGCTGGAGTGGCGATCATCGTACCGTCCAGGAAGCAGGTGATGACCAGCTTCAACAGGTCAGAATCACTGTTCTGGTTGGCATATTTTCCGACGAAGTAAACGTCATAGTTCTGCCCAGCAAATTGCTGCAACTCGGCGACAGTGAAGCTCCAGTTCATATTGCCAGTTTGCAGATCGACGGAGAGATTTCCGAAGAACATACCGCCGCCGGGGTTCGAATCTGTGCCGCGACGTATTCGCCGCCGTTCGTCGTTTCGTCACCATCAAGGTCGGGGTTGTCCGACCGACCCCAGTCGCCGGTGATGGTGATCACCTGGCTGGGGTCGCTGAACTGGTTGATGTCGATGGTGTAGGTATAATTATCATAGTTCCCAGGGCTTTCCTCAGTCCCATGGGACAGTACGATAGCCGGGTTATTGGTCGTATCCGTAAGGTTGATACCCATTCTTAATTCCTTTCAGCTTCAGTCCTAATGATTTTTGCCCCCACGAGCCATCACGCAGGCGTGTCGACTTCACGACGCGCCGCACTTTGCCCGCAGCGCTCACTCGCAAATAGTGGAAGCTTTGGATGCCATCGGGAATGTGCTCCATGAATGCTCTAAAGGCGTTGGCCCCGGTGCCTTGTTCATAGGGTGCTATGATTTCCATCAGCCATAACTGCGGTCCACTGCGCCATTGAGCAGGTTTCAGAGAGGCCCCGGCCAGAAGCTGACGCTCGGCCTGGTCATTAAGGTGCGCCCAAGTACAAGCCGCGCGGGGCACACCGTCGTAATAAAATCCGGGTCTGTTTCAGGTCGACAGGCGGCTGCACGATCCGGCGAATATCGCGTAAGGACCATTCTGCGGCGAGGAGTGCATATAAAGAAAGCTAAGGGCGCCGTAGGCAGAGATGGCTTCTGGGCTAGGAAACTCAGGTTGGATATTAGGGGGACGTCACGGGAACCTCGGATATCTTGCCATTTTTAGTGTCTTTTTTCGAGCCAACCGTATTTTACGTTTCGACTATTCCAACAGGTCGGAAGAAGCGACAGCGACAAAGGCGTCTACCATCTCAGAACACGCCATCTTAGTTTTTGCTATCCATATTCCGCACGAGATCAAACTTAACCTGACCTGGTAATCCTCCCCGTCTTAACGGGGTTTGGCCGTAGACTTCACGCAGCCATTTTCAGTTTCTGGGCGGGTGTGATGCCGGTGCTGTCCACCAGTAGCTTCAGCGGACCTGGCGCCCGGCGGCTCGATATCCCGACAGAGATACTCTTCTGCCTGCGGCTCAGGGTGGAAAAATCGGGAACCGGCCAGGCCAGTTTTGCCATCTCCAGGATGCTGGATACCATCCCGATCGTCTGCCGGAGAGGCAGCCAAACAACACCTTCACCATCAGGCAGAACTGTATCGCAGCATCGGAGAACACCGGCGGTCGGCCCGGACGCCCAGCCTTGGCGGCGAGCCAAACCATGTCCTTGTCGAGCCAGATCAACAGCGAGCCACGCCGCTTCAGGGCTTCGTTGTAAGACTTCCAGTTCGTCGTGCGGTAGCGGGCGGCTTCAGGCTTGCTCATGACAAGCCTCTTAACCTACCGGATCTGCAAGGTGAATCCTGCCGGACACGAGTTCTGCAACAACGCCATTCGAATCTCCTCAGCGCTCGGCTCACGAGAAAACTCTACTTATGCAGCACCTTAATCATAGAGAGGATTATCCACCTGCCGAGTCAACCGACCACCTTATTTTGCGCACGTGATGGAGGACGGCGGCTCGGCATTATCGCCAATCTGGACAATTCTAACCAAATGAACAATACCATACCGCCTCGCCATAGTCTATTTTTCGTATGTGGATTGCTCCTTGTACCGGAGCAATCGGCGATGCACAGTCGAGAAAACACCGGATCGGCTCCCAGGAACTTTCCGACAAACCGATGCTGTACCCGGTAATCCTTCCCATGATTTGAGATTCAGTAATCTCTTCTTCTTTATCAGGAGGTCTTCATCGATTCTGCTGAGGAAGTTCTACTCACGCAGCCCTTATCATGAGGAGGACTACTGATTAATCTCCCAGTAGCCTTGCGCAGTGTTTCTGACGGTAATTCGCCGTACATCTGTCGATAGAAAGCCGAAAAACGACCCAAATGTGTAAATCCGTGATCCATAGCGATAGAGGTAACCGTCCTTATCTCGCGGGAGTCAGCAGAGCCTGGCGCACACGGCTAAGACGACGCCGTTGCAAGTAGGAATGCGCGGTCATACCCATACGGCGGCGAATGATCGATCTGATAGTTCTCAGCGAAAGCCGGGCACCTTCGCATAGCTCTTGCAATCCGATCAGGCAATCACTGTCCTCATCAATCAGCTGATCGATCCTACGCATTGAAGCAGTTTGCAGTCGATGTGCCAAGTGATCGATCTTCAAGTCGCCTGTATCAAGAAGCTTGACTATACCGGTGATGATTCCATCACCTGCAAAGTCCGTCAGTGCCCTGCTATTTGCGGCGGTGCCCCACCTTCCGGCGTCGACCATGGAGATTATGTCCGAGTATCGGCAACGTAGGTTAGCCATCTGAACCATATCGGCATTTCTCAACATACCTCGAACTAACGGCGTCGCCATTTTTCTTTGCCCGTCAATGCTGACAAGGCACGCTGAAGAGTCAAATCCGGGATACACACCGCGCCTATATCGAGTGCACTCGACGTCTTGAGGTTCGAAACATCTCCGCTACGGCGCATAAGAACGGCATTAGTTCTCAGGTGAATACCATCTACTGCTGATTGCGGGTCTGCAGCGTTGTTACCCACAAAGAAAAAGAGTGAGTTGCCCCCACACTAGCCAACTCGGTTCTAAAAGAAACCGGAGCGTTAGCCCAAGCAGATTGCAGCGCGATATTGTGCCCAAGCTCAACCAATCTAGCTTTTCCGAGGAAATCAACATGCCCTGTTGGCAGAGAATCCACCTTTCCCCCAGGAATGCTTGCCGCTAAGGATCGCTATCAGTAAATTTATTTGAAAAATATTGAAGCTGAGTGGGCGTGAAACACTCCTGCTCGATCATGCGTCGCGCTTTCTTTTGCGATTTCGATCTCGCAATTTCAAGCAGCCTCATGAAGTGCTTGCAATGCACAGGCCACTCAGTGACCGTTATCTGCAGACGCTTCATGGGCTGGAACTCGACAAAGTCCATGCGACCTCTAATAACGCTTAACAACATAAAGTTGGTTATAGTTTGTGCTATCAGGCATTCTTTCGAGTGCCCTCGTGCGTGATAATTATTCGTTGCTATAGGCACAACAATAACCATCAACTTGCACGCACAAATGAATGCCCTAAACCTACCGGCGGCTGTATGCTATCCATATTACGCATCATTTTTCCTTCCCGTGGAGTTAATCCCTCTTGGGGTCAGGCCCATTGGTTCTAGGCTTCTGGCGCGACTCGGTCGCCGCAAAGAAATCTGATCGATCAGCAATTTTTTCTGGCTGAGCGACGCAGCGTTGTTGCAGAGTGTGTTCGGCAGGATCTGTCAAGCGAATCCTGTATGTTAACATCTCGGCATGACGAAGCCTGCACCAGCCCGCGACCGCACGAAGAACTGGAAATCATATAACGAGGCGCTGAAGTGGCGCGTCTCGCTACTTGTCTGGCTGGACCGAGACATGGTTTGGCTTACCCTCAGTGCTGGACGTCCGGGGCGTCCGCCGGCGTTCAGCGATGCTGCGATACAGTTCTGCCTGATGGTGAAGGTGTTGTTTGGCTGCCTCTCCGGCAAACGACCGGGATGGTATCCAGCATCCTGGAGACGGCAAAACTGGCTTGGCCGGTTCCCGATTTTTCCACCCTGAGCCGCAGGCAGAAGAGTATCTCTGTCGGGATATCGAGCCGCCGGGCGCCAGGTCCGCTGAAGCTACTGGTGGACAGCACCGGCATCAAGTTCCTGGGCGACGGAGAATGGCCGGCCCGCAAACATGGCACCTTCGCAGACGCCAATACCGCAAGGTCCATCTGGCGATGGATACGGCCACCGGCGACATCCGGGCCGTGGAATTCACCTCAAGCCGAGAGGGCGACAGCCCCATCCTGCCGGACCTGCTGGACCAGATCCCCCGGATCAGCTGATCGGCACCGTGACCGGAGATGGTGCCTTCGACATCCGCCGTTGCCACGCCGCAATCCTCGATCGTGGTGGCAACGCCATCATACCCATCCGCAAGAACGGGCGCCTCTGGAAGGAGGATTGCCCTGCCGCGAGGGCGCGCAATGACATCCTGCGCGCCACACGGCACCTTGGGCGCGCGATCTGGAAGAACTGGTCGGGCTATCATGTTCGAAGTCGGATTGAGGCGAAGATGCGCGGCATCAAGTCCTTCGGAGAGAGGATCGCATCACGAGATCCCGACCGCCAGACCGCAGAAACCCACATCCGCATCGCCCTCACGAACCGCTTCAACGAACTCGGCCAAGCCGAGATTGAGCGCGTCGCCTAAATTCTGGGAAGGGGGCAACTCGTCATGACCACGAGTTCTGCAACAACGCCAAGGAGGACTGTCCAGCCGCCGGAGCACGCAACGATATCCTACGCGCGACCAAGCATTCGGCCGTTCTCGAGGTGGCTTCACCCGGATCATGGTTGGCCTGGCCAATGAGAGCGCCGCGAACAAGATGATCATGATCAAAATGAGCGGGCGAACGCCATGTGTTCGAGTGTGCCTGCGCAGGTATCCCAAGGCACACCGCACAGCGTCGAGCCTGTGCGTGAAAAGAGGGGGCGCGGGCTCCAGATCGGTCGCACCAAAGGCAGCATGATCACCATGCTGCACGCCGTCGCCAATGCCAAGGGGTTGCCGATCGGGTTCTTCATGTCGGCCGGCCGGGTCAGCGATTATACCGGCGCGGCTGCACGATTGGACAGCGTGCCGAAAGCGGGCTGGCTGCTGGCCGACCGAGGCTATGATGCCGACTGAGCCGCGCCGAGTTTGGCGGAGGCTGATTTCGGTTAGTTATGCGACCATGACTTCAGGCACTCCAGCCATCATCGCGCTCGTTGATGCGATCCTGCACTGCACCCTCACGCTGCTGCAACCGCTCGAAGCTCTGCTCGACCTCGCGCAGGGACAGGCCGAGGCTCTGATGACTTTTCGCGGCGGAAAGGATGGACAGAGCAACTTCCTTGCGCTTCTCGGCATCGGGAAATCAACTGCAAGCGCGCGATCATCACCCTTGGCGATCCGGCGAATAACATCGCTGCCATATCGCTCTCTCAGATCATGGGTGAACCGTTCGGCCTGTTCCTCATGCCCGAACTGCAGATCCTGCCCTTGGGCCACGCCCTGCGCCATGCTCTGGAGCGTGCGGGTCAGTCTGTCGTTGGTGTGGTGATGCGTATGCTCCAGCGCACGGTCCACAATCTTGGCCGCCTGTGAATAGAACCCGTCCACCAACTCGGCCGCCAGCCCTCGATCCTTCTCGCGTATCAGGTCCAACCGTTTCGCTTCCGCAACAGCAAGAAGATCGGCCTTTATCCATTCACGTTCTTGCCAGGCATTGCCCGCGCCGGTCTCAATCCGCCGTGCGATTTCTTCAGATCCAATCCCGATCTTGGCGGCTTCAGCCTGAATGCCCTTCCGCATCTCCGCAGACGCAATCGGCGAGACGGATGCGGCTGTGCCGTCGCGCGTGATCTGCCCGCTTTCCAACTGTGTCTGGTAGACTGCGGCACGCGGACCGCGCCGCATCAACTCGGCCCTCGGTCATCGCCCAGTGACGCCAGAATATTGCCGCTGACCGCGTAAAGCTGGCGACGCAAATCCTGCCGTCTATGGGCATCCTTTTGGGCAATCCGTTCTTCAGCATTCTCGAACCAGCCAGCAAACTCCTGGCGCAGATCGGAGCTGGTCTGTGCAGTCTGCTCTTGCATCGAAATCTCCATGTCTTTGGGAAGAATGATCCCGCCGCGCTCGAGGATCGACGCAGCCTTGATAAAGTTGGCCGCAACCTCTGCCTTCAACACCTGATCGGCGTAACCCGCCAACCTGCGCATCAGCGCCGCGTTGACCGTGATCTCGGCCAAAGCATCCTGAAGCGCCCTGCCCTCGCGCATCCGCTCACGCACCGGACGGTGCTCACGCTTGGCTCCCTCGATCTCGGCTCGCGATGGGCCGTAGCTCAGGATACCGCGTTCAAGACGCGAGGTCGCATCCAGATGGACCCCATCCTCGGCCCCGATCTCGACAAGCCGCTCCTTCATCATAGCCAGATTGAAGACATGGCTCTTGGACATAAAGAACCACGTCCCGTTCTCGACCCCGCGATTGTTCACGACGATATGGACATGCGGGTTGGCCCGATCGGTATGCAGCGCCGCGACATAGGCCCATTCATCATCCGCATGGGCACCCGATTGGAACATCTCCGATGCCCAGGCCTCGGCAATCAGCTTGGCCTTCTTGGGAGACAGATCGGCAGGAAAGGACAAAAGCAAATGCGTGGTCTGCCCATTCTTGGGCGCGCCGCTCCACGCGTCGCTCCACATCTCCACGATCTCCTTGCGCTCTTCTTTGCTCAAGGACCGGCCGTTCGGATCATGCTCGACCATATTGCCGAAGAGGGAGGTCGATTTTCCGAAGAGGTAATCGAACTGGTTGCCGAGCTGCTTGGCGCTATGGGTGCCTCCACGCGAGATCTTCTTGAGGACAACTGCGTTTGCCCCCTGCGCCATGCGCCAGAGGTTGCGGGCTTTCGCAGTGAAACCGAAGGCGCTACTCGCCTTGCGACCGACATCGGTGAGCGAGCGCGCAGCCCCGGTCAGGGTGCGGCGGAACTCGATCTCGCCAATCAGATCGCGGGCAATTGAGTTAGACATCCCCCCTACCCTCTCCGAACTTTTCGTAGAGACGGATGCCTTTGCGGCGCTGCTCGTCAACCACCGCCTTCAGGTAGCTCCGCACTTCCGGCAAGGACCGACGCAACTCGTTCAGCTCTTTCCACTGGTGCTGGAGCAGATCGGTGCGCCCACGGTTCGCCGCCAAAGCGATCTGGTTCACATTCACCCCGATCTTGTGCAGCTCGGTCCGGATCTCTTCGAGGCGGGTTTCGTCATCCCGTTCAAACTCCAAAAGACCGACCGCCATGCGCAAAAGCGAGCGGATCGCATCCGCATTCGTCTCCGTTCCTGCGCTTTTCTTCAACCGGTTCAGGGCATCCAGCTCAGCTGGAGAGAGCCGGACAGCGACGACAGCGCCCTTCGAAGTTGTCGCTCGGGAGGTGCGTTCACCACGCGTTTTGATCTGGCTGACGGCAGATCGCGACACCCCGAACTCTGCCGCGAGCGCCGCTGCTTTCTCACCAGCTCTCAAGCGCCGAGTGAGGTCATCGCGCTGGTTTGGGGTGAGGCGGCTGTGCTTGGCTGTCGTCATAATTTGTTAAGTAAACAATTTGCATTTCCTGCCATGTCCTATTTATGTCGAATTATGTCCTAATCGTCAACGACCGTTTCGATTGAAAGGACCGAGTTGCCAAGAGGCGCAGGCAATGCCCGTTATGGATCGCCGCGGCACAAAGAGGCAATGTCGTCAAATGTCATCTGCAGTTGGGACGGAGATCCTCAATTGTCGCCGCCGAGATCGGCTAAGCCTATGCCAGCGACCAAACTCCGAGAAATGCACGCCTCTCAGCTTTACGTATATACAGATACGTGTTGAAACGCTCGTTTTTTGTATGTACATTAAACTAAAGAGCGAGCGAACAAACGAAATGAAGATTGCCTGGGACGAACCGAAGCGTCGGGCGAACATCGGGAAACATGGCTTTGACTTCTCTGATCTGACCGTTGAGTTCTTTCTGTCGGCAACGATCATCCGGGCCCACTCTGAACGCCTCGCCGCGATCGGCACGTTGAAGAAGGGCACGGTAGTGACGATCTATATGGAGCTTGGCACTGAGGCCCTGTCAGTGATCTCGCTTCGTTCTGCCAGCAAAAGGAGAGACAAATCCATGAAGGAATTTGACCCCAAGCACGCCACTGAGCACGGCTACACCCGCGAAGATTGGGAAGCCGTGGACAGCCGTGAATTGACCGACGCAGAACTTTCGACAGCACGGCTTTTGTGGCCGCCTTCCCGGAAGCGGCAGAGAAGACGCGTAAGAGTCTCGGGCGTCCGAAGGCGGCCAATCCGAAGGTTGCCGTTTCCCTGCGACTCGACCCTGATGTGGTCGAAGCGTTCAAGCGCGGGGGCGATGGTTGGCAAACGCGCATGAATGAGGCGCTACGCAAGGCTGCGCACCTGTCCACCTCCTCTATGAGCGCCACGAGATCGTGACCTCAAGCAGAGCGAGACGGAAGCGCTCTAAGCGTAACAAGGTATAGAGATCGGCCACCGCCGACCGCGAGAAGATCTTTACCCTGCCCGTGAAATTGTGCGGCGAGCGCGAGCTGGCAATCCATCATCGCCACAAAAAATTACGCGCTGATCGCATGAGCCCCGCTCATCTGACAGCCAACCCGGCAGGCTGAACCGCGCCGAGTTTGCCGGAGGCTCCAACTCCTGAGTAGGATGGAGCATCATGAGCAAGACGACGAACAAGTTTTCCCCGAAGTGCGCGAACGTGCGGTGCGCTTGGTCCTCGACAATGAAGGTCAGCATGGATCGCGCTGGCAGTCAGTCATGTCGATCGCGGCGAAGATTGGCTGTGCGCCCCAGACGCTGAACGACTGGGTCAAAAAGGCCGAGGTCGACAGCGGAAAGCGCGCTGGCATCCCGACCGACATGGCGGAGAAGTTGAAGGCGCTGGAGCGGGAAAACCGGGAATTGCGCCAGGCCAATGAGATCTTGCGCAAGGCGAGCGCATATTTTGCGATGGCGGAGCTGACCTCCGGTCGAAGTGATGGTCGGATTCATCGACGATCAGCGAGGGGAGCACGGGGTCGAGCCGATTTGCAGGGTTCTGCCGATCGCCCCGTCCACCTACTACGATCACCTGGCGAAGCGTGCCGATCCGGCCCGGTTGTCGGATCGCACCCGGCGCGACGCAGTCCTGCGGCCAGAAATCGAGCGCGTGTTCGAGGAGAACTGGAGGGTCTACGGCGTGCGCAAGGTTTGGCGTCAGCTGGATCGGGAAGGCTTCGATGTCGCCCGCTGCACAGTCGCCAGGCTGATGAAGGATATGGGCATTCAAGGCATTATCCGCGGCAAGCCGCACAGAACGACAGTGCCGGATAAAAAGGCTCCATGCCCTTTGGACAAGGTGAACCGGCAGTTCAGGGTTCCAGCGCCGAACATGCTCTGGGTTAGCGATTTCACCTACGTCGCCACTTGGAGGGGCTTCGTGTATGTGGCTTTCGTCATCGACGCCTACGCACGCCGGATCGTCGGCTGGCGGGCGAGCCAGACAGCTCACGCAGGCTTTGTGCTCGATGCTCTTGAACAGGCTGTCCATGATCGCCGCCCGGTCAAGGGCGCGGGGCTCGTCCACCATTCCGACCGCGGATCGCAATACCTGTCCATTCGCTACACCGAGCGGCTGGGTGAGGCCGGCATCGAGCCATCCGTGGGCAGCGTCGGAGACAGCTACGACAACGCGTTGGCCGAGACGATCAACGGCCTCTTCAAGGCGGAGGTCATCCATCGGCGCGGGCCGTGGCGCAACTTCGAGGCCGTCGAATATGCCGCCCTCGAATGGGTCGACTGGTTCAACAACCGCCGCTTGCTCGAGCCGATCGGGAACATCCCTCCGGCGGAAGCAGAGGCTAACTTCTACGCCGCTCTGGAAACTGAAGACATGGCCGCGTAACTAACACAAATCAGCCTCCGGCAAACTCGGCGCGGTTCAGGCGAAGCCTTTGGCAGGCGGCGAGGCATACGTAACGATCGGCCCTTTCGGGGTCGTTTGCGGGAGGCAAAAGCAAAACTCCGATAGGAGCGCTCATCCTCCCTCCCGCTTTCTCTCGGCGCCATCGCGCTCCCCTACCCATCCGGCCGAACCAGAAACGAGAAGGCAGGTACCACGTCGCACCGCCGACACTTGAAGGTCCACCTCTTCGGACGACCGATCCCTGCTCGATCAGCTGCAGACGGTCGAGCTTCTATTGCAGTTGAATTGCCTCGGCGAGTTCACAATCCTGTTGTCATGAAGGTCGGCACGAAGTCGAGGTGGAATATAGTCCACTATGAATCGACCCCATCTACTCACTGCTGGCGGCTGGTCGCGACCCGACTGATCGCCCATACAGAAGAAAAGACCCGCTTTGAGCGGGTCTAAACATCACGATCAGATGAGCTTGAGGTCGATGGCAGAGCTTCTTCCGTTACGGCCGGTCTCGACTTCATAGGAAATGGCCTGATTGTCATCCAGACCAGTCAGGCCTGCGCGTTCAACCGCAGAAATGTGGACGAAAACATCAGCGCCGCCCTGGTCAGCTTCCAAAGCTATGGCTTTCTATTCTCCGCCCTCGGCTGACGCTGGGGGCCGTCTTTTTTCGTCTCGGAGGGTTGCTCTACGCCCTGCCCTTTCGAATAAGCTCGGCCAAACGGCCTTCCTCTCGCAATGCTGCAACGATATCCCTGACCGCTTCGATGGGAAGCCCGCGTTCAAGAGCAATTCTACCCCATAACCCTTGCTCAAAAGCTCTTCGATCATCGTTACCGCCCTCCATGCAACCTTAAGATGTTCGCTTTACGTTCTGGTCACTGCAAGGCGAAAAGTGGCTTTTATCGATAGCTGACCAAATAGGTGACGGCATGGATGTCCCCCACCGGAATCTTCTTCTTCTTTTTCTTCTACTTCATCACCAGCAACATATTGATATTGAATGTTTAAAACAGCGAAAGCGTAGCTATTGGGTCGGAAGCCCGTAGGAAACGGGTCGAAATATTGCCTCAAAACGTAGGAATCGGGTCGCTATCCCGTAGAAATCGGGTCGGTCAGGCCGCAATCCCTGAATTTCCCGCACTTCGACCCGAAAACTACGGGTTTACGGATTCATTTGACGGGGTAATGAAAACCCGTAGTTATTGCTCCCATGGAACAGCTACGGCTTGGAATGGATATCGACCCAAAACTACGGCTTCAACCTTTGAGTTGAGGCCGAACGATGGCGAGATGCTCAAGCCTGCGGAGTTGGTCGAGGTGGATGGCGCCGAAAAGCTCACGCTCAACGCGCGGCGCGCCTACAACCTCCTGCTCCATAATGCCCACGGCCCAGACATGGCGGTGCCGCACCAGCGCTTCACGATACCGCTGGCAGACCTCAAGTTTTCACATGCCGGCAATGACCGCCTGACCTCGGCTATCAAGTCGCTGATGCGGACCATTGTCACTATCAGGTCTGCGGATCGCGTCGAGCTGGTCCCCCTACTCGGCCGCACCACGATTGCCGATCGCAAGAACAGCCGCGGCTACCTGACCTATGAATTCGACCCCCTGCTCGTTGACCTTCTGCGCGACAGCCAGATCTTCGCAAAGCTGCAGCTCGACGTGATCCATGCAGTCTCGAGCAAATATGCTCTGGCGCTCTATGAGATCGTCGCGAAGCGAGCGCGCCTAACCTACATCCGATCCGAGACATTCGAGATCGAACAGTTCCGCTCCATGCTGGGCGTTGAGCCTGGTAAGCTCTCCACCTACTCCAACCTGCTCAAGTTCGCGATCAAGCCCGCCTTTGATGAGGTGAACAGGCTGGCAGAGTTTCACGCCGCTTTTGAGCCGGTGAAGATCGGGCGCAAGGTCGGAGCCATCAAAATCGCATGGGCGCTCAAGGGGCCTGAGGATCAGCGCAAGGCTTATGCCGAGGTGCGCGGGCCCTGCCCCAGAGGAAGTTACCGAGGAAGATTAAATCGTGCAGATAAGCACAGTTACAGCGGGGCAGCAGGTGCAGGCAATCGCAATTGCAGAGCGGACAATTTCCAGAGTGGAAAATTCGATGAGCGGTGAATTTGCCGCTCTGGAGCCTAGTAAATTTCCAGAGTGGAAAATTGCGGAAGCTGAAAATTTGGTGCGCTATGGCTCGGGGAATTTAGAACTCGGGAAATTTACAACTTGCCAGAGCGCCGGATTTTCCACTCTGGAAATTCACAGCGCGGGAAATGGGGAAATTGAAGAATGAAAACGGTCGTCGTCGCATCACAGAAGGGCGGGGCCGGTAAGACCACCACCGCAATGAATATGGCCGTTGCCGCGAGCCAGGACGGGCTTCGCGTGGCGATGGTCGATCTCGACCCGCAGCGCAGCCTGCGCGGCTGGTGGGAGGCGCGGGACGCCGAGTGGCCGCAGATGCCCGACACCGATCCGGCGCCCGAACAGGTCAAGGCAGCACTCCCCGCATTGGCGAAGCATTTCGACATTCTGGTGATCGACACGCCGCCGGCCGCGCCTGAATGGCTCACGACCGTCATGGCCGAGGCCGATCTGGTACTGATCCCCGTGCGTCCGTCGCCTCACGACCTGCGCGCCGTTGGGGCGACCCTGCGCTGCGCGCGAGGCCGGATCCGACTTCGCGTTCCTGCTGTCCCAACGCCGCGGGCCAAGGTAACGGACGAGGCGGCGCGGGTTCTGGCGCAATACGGCAAGCTCGCGCCTGTCAATGCCGCCATGCGCGTGATCTATGCCGAGACCGCCGCGACAGGGCAGGGCGTGACCGAGGCCAGCGACCCGAAGGCAGCCGGCGAGGCGCGCGAGTTGTGGGACTATGTGAAGGGGCTGCTCAATGGCTAAGAAGGGCGGGTTCTCATTCGACGGCATGGTTGACGCCAGCGCGCCGCCGGAGCCGATCAAAGGCGTGGAGCAGCGCGGGGCGGCTGAACCAGCCCCGTGAAGCGCAGCGAGCCAAGCCAGCCGCTGCGCCGGTCGAGAGGCCCGTACGGCGCGGCAGGCCACCCAAGGCCCGCACAGCGACCGAGGCACGCCCGAGCTTCGGCCTCGATCCCGTGACGCATGCCAAGTTCAAGATCTGGCTGCTCAAGAAGGGCGTGTCGATGCAGGACTATCTCGAGGACCATATCGCCAAGCTGGTGAAGGATATCGATCTCTGAAAATTGGCGAATTGTCCGAGTGGGAAATTGGTAAATTTTTAGCGCGAAAAAACATAGGTATTGGGACCTGTACTTCGCGGCACCATGTGCCGCCTTGCGGCTTGGGCCGAAGGCCCGGACCCCCGCGCTGGTCTGACGCAGACAGACCAGCGTGAGTGGTCACCCCAGCCGTACTTTCCTATGATCGCGCCGTTGCCCCGGTTTTCACGGGGCAGCGGCCTTTGATGGTGCCAATGCTCACGGCCGTATAGACGGCCACGGACCAAAAGTCGGCTACTTCCATCAATCGGCACTTCTTCTTTTCCGGCTATCTTGTGAATCCATGCCGTTCCATCAGCCTCGGGATCACCGCCGAAAGAGTGGACAAGGAAACACCAGTTTCCTTGTCCGCCTTCGCGATGCTGCAAATAGCCATGCCAATTGCGGCATTGCCAATTTCCGGCCCACCAGACGGTCCCCTCCGAGTCATGCGCAGGTGTATCGGGAAACAGTTCTTCTTGATCACCACTCATAGACATACGCCCTCTTTGAGATCGCCCGCCCGATCGAGCCAGCCGCGCGCCTCGGGGCAAACGAAACAGATACAGGTGCCGATGCCGTCCACGCTGACGGGCGCAAAGTAGACGGCAGGGTTAGACTTGCCGCATTTGCGGCAAGTCAGCCGGGGCAGGGAGGGGGCCGCTCATGCTGCGGCCCTTTCCTCGGTGGCCGTGGCAAACAGGAAATCGGCCGCCTTTTGTGCTTCCGACGCTGCCCTGAAAATCAGGCGCTTGTCGTCGGCGAGGGCGCGCAGCCAGCTTTGCAAGTATGCGGCCGATTGGTCGAAGTCAGGGACAAGGCCAAGACGAGCACATAGAAAAGCGTTCCCCAATTCAGCGACCAGTTCCTCGAACGCAAGAGCTTTGCGGTCCGCAAAGCGGGTGAACCGATCAAGGCGCGATGAGTGCCCCGTCGCGTGCGTTGCCTCGTGAGCGAGGGTCGAAAAGCAGCCGCCGCGCGGCTCTGTTGCACAAATCGGGTGATGGATTCATATTGTGAATCCAGTGTGGTAGCTGTGGTTCATGAGCAGACCCACGCCCCCGAGCTACAAGACCAGGAACTGGCCAGGCTATAACGAAGCGCTCAAGCGCCGCGGCTCGCTGACGATCTGGTTTGACCCCGAGATGATCTGGGATGCCGCACCATCAGGCGGGCGTGGCCGCCAGCAGAGTTATAGCGATGCCGCTATCCAGACTTGCCTGTCGATGAAGGTGTTGTTCGGCATGGCGCTCAGGCAGACGACCGGGTTCGTCGAGAGCTTGCTGCGGCTGGTCGGCCTGAACTGGGCAGTGCCGGATTTCAGCACGCTGTCCCGCCGACAGAAGACCCTCGCCGTGAACATCCCGTATCGTGGTTCCAAAGGGCCGTTGCACCTGCTGATAGACAGCACCGGTATCAAGGTCGAGGGCGAAGGCGAGTGGCATGCGCGCAAGCACGGTGGCCCGAAGCGGCGTGTCTGGCGCAAGATTCATCTCGGGATCGACGAGCAAACATTGGAGGTCAGAGCTGTCGAGGTCACTGGGAGCCACATTGGTGATGCGCCCGTTCTGCCCGATCTTCTCAGTCAAATCCCGGAGGACCAGGAGATCGGCAGCGTCACGGCAGACGGCGCCTACGACACTCGCAAATGCCACGATGCGATTGCTGATCGCGGCGCTCATGCCGTCATCCCGCTCCGCAAGAACGCGAAGCCTTGGAAGGCTGTCACAGCCGGAGCCATGGCCCGAAACGAAGCCCTTCGCGCCGCGAAATATCTGGGGCGCGCCCTCTGGCGACGATGGAGCGGATATCACCGCCGAAGCCGCGTCGAAACAAAGATGCATTGTGTGAAACTGCTGGGTCAGCGCCTCATGGCGCGGGACTTCGATCGCCAGGTCGCCGAACTCCAGGTCCGTATCGCTGTCCTGAACGGTTACATCGCGCTCGGCATACCCGTCACGGAAGCTGTCGGATAAGTCCGTCCGGGGAAGGGCGAGCCTCGGCCATCACCCGATTTGTGCAACAGAGTCTTGAGGCACGCATAAACCAAAGCTGCGGCTTCGTCCCCTACACTACCCCCACCCAGCTTCACGAATGTTTCGCTAAACAGCCACCTTCTGTCATGCGGCTGCTGTATCGGTCGCGCCGGAATGACTGGAAAGGGACATCGCGGCATGACGGGTTTGCGGCTGTCTAACATCGGCAGAAGCTATGGCGAGACCAAGGTTCTCACCGGCATCGACCTCGAGATTGCGGCGGGAGAGTTCGTGGCCGTGCTTGGGCCCTCGGGCTGTGGCAAGACCACGCTTTGCGGCTGGTTGCGGGATTTGATCGCCCCGATGAGGGCACCATCACCCTGGGCGACCGGCTGGTTGCAGGCGGCAAGGTCATGGTCCCGCCCGAGCGGCGCGGCATCGGTATCGTGTTTCAGAATTACGCGCTCTGGCCGCATATGTCGGTGGCCGAGAATGTCGGTTACGCGCTGAAAGTGGCACGCCTGCCGGGCGCCGAGCGTGAGGCCCGCGTGGCGCGTGCGCTGGGTACCGTCAATCTGACGGCCTTTGCTGCCCGTCGCCCGGCGGATCTGTCGGTGGGCAGCGCCAGCGGGTTGCTCTGGCGCGCTGCCGCCGCTGGATCGGATCTGGTGCTGCTTGATGAGCCTTTGGCCAATCTCGATGTGCATCTGCGCGCCACCATGGAGGACGAGTTTCGCCGCTTCCACCGCGAAAGCGGCGCGACGCTGGTCTATGTCACCCATGACCAATCCGAGGCGATGGCGATGGCCGACCGTATCGCGGTGATGGACCGGGGCGCCTCCTGCAATGCGCCAGCCCCCGAGAGCTTTATCGCGAGCCTGCCGATGCCACCGTGGCAAGCTTCATCGGTGATGGGCTTTTGCTGCCTGTCGAGAACCTGCGCCCCATCGGAAATGGGTTTGCGACCGCCGATCTGCTTGGCGCGCGCGTCCGGCTGCGCTGCCATGGCGGCGAGGTCTCGCGGCCGCTGGCCATGGCCTCGACCCATCCCGCCGATATCCAGCCTGCCCATCCGGGCGAGGTCTCGATCCCCGCCCGCGTCACTGCGCGTACCTATCGCGGCGGCAGCTGGTCCTATGAGCTGCGCCCCGAGGCCGCCCCCTCGCTTCGCGTGCCGGTGGTGCTGCCCGATAGCGCTGCCGCGCCCGAGCCCGGCGCGCGCCTTGATCTGGCGTTTCGCGACCTCTGGGCCATTCCGCTGTCCGGCACCCCTTCCTTTGGCATCTCTGCGCCCGCCCCCTCTGCCTTCGGCGCGGCACCGAATTCTACCTTCTCCCGCATCTTACGGAGCAATTCCAATGCGCCTGACTGCCACCGCCCTTGCCCTGATGCTGTCCGCGACTGCGGTTTCCGCGCAGACCACGCTGACGCTTTACACCTCGCAATCCCCAGAGATCGCGCAGCAGACTGTCGATGCTTTCATGGCCAAACATCCCGACATCACCGTCGAATGGATGCGCAACGGCACTTCGCAGCTGATGAATATTCTGGCAGCCGAGCAGCAGGCTGGCGGCATCAAGGCCGATGTGCTGCTGGTTGCCGACAGCATCAACCTCGGCACGCTGAAGCAGCAAAAGCTGCTGCTGGCTTGGCCCGAGGCCCCGCTCGAGGGGATCGACCCGCTGATGTATGACGCCGACAAGACCTTCTTCGGCACCAAGATTTCTTCGACCGGGATCGTTTACAACACCCAGGTCGCCACGCCCGTTACCGGCTGGGCTGACCTGTTCCAAGATGCCAATGCGGGCCAGATTGTGGCCCCAAGCCCGCTTTACTCGGGGGCTGCACTGGTCCATATGCACTCGCTCTTGCAGGACGCGACGCAAGGCTGGGCCTATTACGAGCGGCTGAACGTGCTGGGGGTCGTGCCCGAGGGCGGCAATGGCCCCGTCCTGAAGGCCGTCGCGGGTGGCCAGATGAAATATGGCGTCAATATCGACGCCGATGTGCTGCGCGCCAAAAGGCGGGCTCGCCGGTCGAATTCGTCTATCCGACCGAAGGTGCCACCTTCTTTACCGAGCCGGTAGCGATCGTTGCGGGCACCGATCAGGTCGAGGCAGCACAGGCTTTCGTCAGCTTCGTTCTGTCGGAGGACGGCCAGAAGCTTGCCGCCGAACAGGGCTATATGCCGGTCGATCCCAAGATTGCCTCGCCCGAGGGGATGCCCGCGCTGGCCGATATCAAGCTGATGGCGCTCGATGCCGACCGCGCCGTCGCCGAGGATACCGAGGCCCGCGCCAAATTCACCGAAATCTTCGGCGGCTAAGCGGATATGCCCTCGACCCCGCAAAGCAGAGGCGCCGCGCGCGCCCCTTTTCCGAATATCCTCCGAAGGGATCGTGCTGGCGCTGCTGGCCGTGCTGATCCTGTCGGTTTCCTTTGCTCCGATGCTGCGGCTGGCGGGGGCGGCGCTGCTCGCTGATGGCGCTTTCGCGA
>JAUFRC010000004.1 GCA_030410095.1 Paracoccus cavernae | reverse complement strand
GCTCGACCCGCGCCTGCGCGCCAAAACCGCCGCGCATTGAGCGCGAGGGATCCCAAATGACCGACCAATCCGCAATTACAGCCGAGACCTTCGCAAAGCCCCGGATCCTGTCTCGCATCCGCGCGAAGGTGCCGTTCCTGATCCGGTTATCGGGGCTATGGCTCATCGCCATGGTTGCCGTTGCAATCTTTGCCGACGTGCTACGGCCTTATGAGATCACCAAGATGGACCTCTCGGCGCGCTTGGCCCCGCCCGGCACGCCCGGCCACTGGCTGGGGACCGACGATCTGGGACGCGATGTTCTGTCTCGGCTGCTTCAGTCCGTCCGCGTGTCGTTAGTCATCGCCTTTGGCGCCACGATACTGTCGGCCGTGTTCGGCACGACGCTCGGCTTTCTAGCGGGGCAATTTCGCGGCTGGGTCGAGCAGGTCGTCATGGCGCTGGCCGATTTCCAGGCCGCGCTGCCGTTTCTGATCATGTCGCTCGCCGTGCTGGCGTTTTTCGGCACGTCAATGGTGCTGATCGTCTGCCTGATGGGCTTTTACGGCTGGGAGCGTTACGCCCGCATCGCGCGCGGTCTCGCGATTTCTGCCAGCGCGCAGGGCTACGCCGGAGCAGTGGTGCAGCTCGGCGCAAAGCCCTGGCGCGTTTACCTGCGGCACATCCTGCCGAACGTCGCCTCGACGCTGATCGTGTCGATGACGCTGACCTTCCCCGAGATCATCCTGATGGAGTCCGGCCTCAGCTTCCTCGGCCTCGGCGTTCAACCGCCCGAGACGTCGTTGGGCAACATGGTCGGCTTTGGCCGCGAATACATGACCCGAGCGCCTTGGATCATGCTCGCCCCGTCGGTGATCATCGTGCTGACCACGCTGTCCATTTCGCTGCTGGGTGACTGGCTGCGCGACTGGCTCGACCCAACCATCCGCTAACACAGAAAGCTGACTGACATGTCTCGTATCATGGCACATCGCGGTGCCCGCAATCTTTGGGCCGAGAACTCGATGCTGGGGTTCCGCAACATCCTGCCGCACGGCTTTGATGCCGTCGAGTTCGACGTCCATCTGACCGACGCGGGCGAGATGGTGGTGATCCACGACGCAACGCTCGACCGCACCACGACCGGCAGCGGACCTGTCCGCGCTTTGACGCCCGAGGCGCGCGCGCGCTGCGGCTCAAGGGGCCGGACGGCGCGGTGATCGACGAATGCCCACCGCTGCTGGAAGACGTGCTAGCGCTGTTCGCCACGGCCCCCTCGATTGAATTGTGGATCGAGCTGAAATCCGACGCGGATGGCATACCCTACACCGGGCTGGTCGAGAAAGCCGCCGCCGCGATCAACGCCACCGGTCTGGACGAACGCTCGGCACTACACAGCTTTGACATCTCGGTGGTCGAGCAGGTCCGCGACGTTGCCCCTGACCTGCTGCGTCTGGTCTCGGTCGACGCCCGCACGGCCAAGGCGCATGGAGGGATGGCCGCATTTCTCGATCGGGTCGGCAATCTGGCCGATGTCGTCGGCATCCATCACGAGCTGTTCGAGGCCGAATACGATCTGATCGCGGACACCATCGGTCTGAACCACGCTTCGGTCTGGACGATCAATACGCCGCAGCTGATGCAGCACTGGATCACGCGCGCTCCCGGCTTCCTCGTCTCGGACGACCCTGTGCAGCTGAAAGCGCTGATGGCCGAAGGCGTGCCCGCATGAGGCATATCGAGGCCATTCTTTTCGACTGCGACGGCGTCCTGCTGGACAGCGAGCCAATGGGCTGCGGCGCTCTTGCCCAGGCATTGACTGCCGCAGGCTATCCGATGACCATCGACGAGGCGCGAGCCGTGTTCTCGGGCAACGCGGCGCATGACAGCCGCGACTGGATGGCGGCTCGGGGACTGTTGGCAGACGAGATTGTCCGAGAAAGCGACCGGCTTTTGTTCGAGCAGTTCGACCAGCACGTCCCGCTGATCCCCGGCATCGAGCGGATCATGTCAGGTTTTCCGTGCCGATGGCGATCTGCTCGAACGCCTCAATCGAGCGGCTGAAACGGTCGGTCCACCGGACGTCCCTCGCACCGCGATTTGGCCCGAATATCTATTCGGCCGAGCATGTGGCCCGCCCCAAGCCTGCCGCTGATCTGGCGCTTTACGCCTGCGCGAGGCTTGGCGTCCCCCTCTCGGGCCCTCTTCATCGACGACAACATCCACGGCATCCACTGCGCAAGAGCCGCAGGCTGCCTCGCCGTCGGCTTTATCGCGCCCTCCGAGAACCGGACGGGCCACGCCGCGACACTGCGCGCTGCCGGAGCGAATCATGTCGTTCACGGCATGGAGCAGTTCCACGCACTCTTGAAATTTCTGACGATCGAAACCCTTGAGGACGCCTAAAATGACCAATCTTCCCTTGCTGGGCGCAGCGATGACCGTGCCTGAACTGGAAACGCTTCAGGACTTCATCCTGTCCGAAAACCGCGATCTCGAGCTGCAAGATTTCTGCGAGATCGGCGCGCTGGATCGCGACTGGAAGCTAGTCGCCGACCGCGCCAAGCAATTGCTTTCGGGCTATCAGGGCCGCCTTGGTATCCACGGGCCGTTCTGGGGCTGCACATCGCCAGTCCCGACGCCGAGATCCAAAAGGTCGTCACGCGCCGAATGATACAGGGGTTGGAGGTTTGCGAGTATCTAGGTGCGACGCAGATGGTGATCCATTCGCCCTACATCACTTGGGACTATCATAACCTCGACAATTTCGCCGGACGCAAAGCCTATCAGAACGTGCTCGACAACACCCATGCGACTATGGACGCGGCGGTCAAGCGCGCCGAGGATTTGGGGTGACCATGGTAGTCGAGAACATCATGGACAAGGACCCCGACATCCGCCGCATTTTGGTCGAGGATTTCCACTCGCCCGCGATGGCCGTCTCGATCGACACCGGCCACGCGCATTACGCCTATGGCTCGACCGGAGCGCCGCCCGTCGACTATTTCGTCCGCCGCGCGGGCAATACGCTGCAGCATATCCACCTTCAGGACGCTGACGGCTATGCCGACCGCCACTGGACTATCGGAGAGGGCAACATCATGTGGCACGCCGTCTTCCGCGCGCTGGGAGAGCTAAGCTCGAACCCGCGCCTGATCCTTGAACTGCGCCACAAGTCGGGCATCCCGCCATCGGTCGAATGGCTGCGCGCGCGCAACTTGGCGCGCTAACAACGGTCTTGGTGAGCGGCGGTAATTCTCGTCGATTGATCGGCGAGGATTACCGGTGCCCTGCCCTGCACATCTTGCGTCGACTGCGAACTATGCAGCGGCGCACTGCACAGCAGGAGAGTGTCCGGTCTTCTGTGTATCGCTGAACCGGTCCATGCTTCCTGAAGGGAGCACTGACGATGACAATTTCCAACGAACTGCTGGATTGACCTGCCCCTGAACTTTCATCCAGTCACGACCGGAGCCCTGTGGTTATTTACGCCGATTGGCGCGGGTTGAGCAATCGCCCGGCGCGCGGAGCTATCATCTCGCGCAGCGAGGCGGGCGATTGCGTTGATCATGTTCAGGGCGAAGCCTGCAGGTGTCTGGTATCCAAGCGATGAATGGGGCCGTGTGGTGTTGTAATCACTCACCCAGGCATCGATCTGATCGCGGGCATGCACGAGGTTGCGGAACAGGGTCTCATTGAGAAACTCGTCCCGCATGCGGCCGTTGAAACTCTCCACGAAGCCGTTCTGCATCGGCTTTCCCGGCGCAATGTAGTGCCATTCGATCCGGTTCTCGGCGCACCACTTCAGGATCGCGTTCGAGGTCAGTTCCGTCCCATTATCACTGACAATCATGCCCGGCCTACCGCGCCGTTCGATCAGCGCCGTCAGTTCCCGCGCAACGCGGCGGCCGGAAATCGATGTATCCGGAATCGCCGCCAGGCATTCGCGGGTCACATCGTCGACAATGTTCAGGATGCGGAACCGGCGGCCGCAGGCAAACTGGTCATGGACGAAATCCAGCGACCAGCGAGCATTGGCCCGTGCCTCGATCAGGATCGGTGCGCGGGTGCCGATCGCCTTGCGGCGCGCGCGGCGTTTACGAACGGTTAACCCCTCTTCGCGATAGAGCCGGTAGATGCGGTTGATCCCCGATGGCTCGCCTTCACGGTGCAGCAGAACGAAAAGCCGCCGGTAGCCGAACCTGCGTCGTTCGTTGGCCAGATCCCGCAATCGGCCCCGCAGCGCCGTATCCGGCGCCCGCTGTGACCGATAGCGCACCGTCTTTCGGTCCACCCCGGCAATCCGACACGCCCGCCGCTCCGACAGCCCAAGCAGGGCCTTCAGATGCGCGACAGCCTCGCGCTTCACAGCGGGCGTCACCACTAATGGGATGGCCCGCCCGCGCCCCAGCGTAGCATCGGGGATACCACCACCAAACGGAGAGAAAGGATGCGTACCAAACCTGATCCCAAAGCGAAGGCCTTCGGCATCGATATGATCTGCTCTTCGCTGTATCTCGTTCGCTTCATGGTCCGTCCTCTGGTTGGGGCGGACTCTAGTCGCAGATGGAGGAAAAATCCCGTGGCAGGTCAGTGAAGCAAACTCTACATTAAACCGAGGGACGCTCCCGGGGGCAGGTCAACAGGACTACGACTAGTGGCGCAGGGTTATCGGAGAAGAGACGGAACAGCCGCAGTGTTGACGTTGATATCCGGACCTGTATGCCCCTCTTCTGGTGGTAGCCTTACAGCACTGTCTCAGTTATTTATATAAATTGTCGATTGACAATTTAAGAGCGCGGAGTATCTTCTTTGCCAAGGAAGAAGCACACGTCGAAGGAAATTGAAGCCGTCATCCAAGAGCTCGAAGAGCTGGGATGGGATCTTATCGAAGGCAAGGGGCACGCGTGGGGATCCTTCGTTGCCCCGCTAACGATAAGGAGTGCCGCTGCGGTGAGTTCTGCCAGATGTCCGTGTGGTCGACGCCCAAGAACCCGCAGCAGTTCGCGAAGAAAGTCCGACAAAAGGCTCTAGCCTGCGTGAGGCTTGAAAATAAAGGCGAAGGAGAAGCCGATGGCTGAAGAATTCGAATTCGAACTGGTTTTCGCACTTCCCGAAGGTGAGCATGATGCATTTGCGCTGTCCGATGCCGTGTTCGAGGCAGGCTTTGAGGATGCCCTCGTGGGAACCGGTCAAGCTGGTCTGTTGGGTGTAGAGCTGGAAGCCGTCGGAGATGATGCCGAGAGCGCGATCCTCGATACGGCGCGAACGTTGATCAAGGCACTACCTGTAGGAACTCTTCTGCGCGAGGTCCGGCCGGACTTGGTGAGTCTCGCTGATGTTGCGGAAAAGCTCGAAGTAAAGCGTCAGGCGCTCCAGCAGCGCAAGATGCCTCTCCCCGTTGCTGGTGGCCTTTACCGCATTGATGAGATGATCGAAGTGGTGATGGAGGCGTCCAAGCCGAAGGAGGGCCAGCGCCGCCCTCGCTTCAATTTGAACTCGGCATTAAAATGGTTTCGCGCGGGACCTGCTGCGCGCAGGGTGAATGCCCTTCTAACGATGCGTGAGATCAATCCTGCCACGATCGAGCGAGCGCATCGACCGGAGTATGAAGAGCCTAATCTGTTGATTTCCGTCGAGACGTGACCGGGTCACGTCTCGACGGAAATCAACACCCCATCTTTTGGACAGGATCTGGCGTAATTTATGCTACTCGTTGCACCTGCTGATCGGGTTGCGGTCGTTGACTTGATGGGCTGCGTCAACCCCGCATCAATGCATTCCATTGGGTGGCCGCAGCACCGAGGATGACCATCATCACACCGATCAGCCGCACTGGATCGACAGGCCGCGCCTTCAGTCCGACCCCGCCAAACTGGTCGATGATCAATGAGGCAATGGCTTGACCAGCGATGACGGCAGTCATGAAGCCAGCAGCCCCAGCCTTGGCATCAGGAGGATCGCGGCGGTGATGTAGATTACGCCTGCGATCCCGCCAATCCACACCCACCTCGGCTGCTCCGCCAAGTTGCCAAGCGCCGGAAGGGGCACCTTGGTGACGATCATCACCGGAATGAGGCAGGCAGCACTGATGGCGAGTGAGATGAGTGTTGCCCACAGGGGATGCCCTAATGCCCGACCTAGTGCAGCATTCGCTCCACCTTGAAACGGAACGAGAGCGCCGGCGACGGCGGCGGCGGCGGCAATGATGAAAGGTATGGACTGCATCTGGTTGGCGTTGTTGCAGAACTGTCCTCTCCGCAGGATTCACCAAGCGAATTCTGTATGTTAACATCTCGGTATGACGAAGCCCGCACCAGCCCGCTACCGGACGAAGAACTGGAAATCATATAACGAGGCGCTGAAGCGGCGTGGCTCGCTACTTGTCTGGCTGGACCGGGACATGGTTTGGCTTGCCCCCAGGGCTGGACGTCCGGGGCGTCCGCCGGTGTTCAGCGATGCCGCGGTGCAATTCTGTCTCATGGTAAAGGTCCTGTTTGGTCTTCCACTTCGGCAAACGACAGGGATGGTTGCCAGCATCTTGAAGCTGGCTGATCTCGACTGGCCGGTGCCAGACTTCTCAACCCTGAGCCGCAGACAGGGAAGATCACGGTCCAGATCACAAACCGCCGCGGCCCAGGACCCCTGAACCTGCTGGTCGACAGCACAGGGATCAAGTTTCTCGGCGATGGTGAATGGCTGGCGCGCAAGCATGGCACGCATCGTCGCCGCCAGTATCGCAAAGTCCATTTGGCTATGGATACGGCTACCGGCGATATTCGGGCGGTGGAGTTTACCTCGAGCCGCGAAGGTGACAGCCCGGTTCTGCCTGAGCTTCTGGACCATATCCCGCCAGATGAGGACATCGGGACCGTGACGGGCGACGGTGCCTTCGACACACGGCGCTGCCACACCGCAATTCTGGATCGTGGCGGCACGGCGATCATACCCATCAGCAGAAACGGTCGCCTGTGGAAGGAGGACTGTCCAGCCGCCAGAGCACGTAACGATATCCTGCGCGCGACCAAGCGCTTCGGCCGGTCCACTTGGAAGCAATGGGCGGGCTATCATCTCCGAAGCCGGTTCGAGGCGAAGATGCGGTGCCTCAAATCCTTCGGCGAGCGCATCGCCTCACGCGATCCCGATCGTCAGACCGCCGAAATCCACATCCGCATCGCACTGATGAACCGCTTCAATGCCCTCGGCACTGCCGAGATTGAGCGCGTAACTTAAACCCGTTCGGGAAAGGGGAATTCCGAACCCGCGCGGAATTCTGCAACAACGCCGATGCATTGCGTAAAGCTGCTGGAGCAGAGCCTCATGGCAAGCGACTTCGGTCTCCAGGCCGCCGACTCCAGATCCGAGCCGCCGTCCTGAACGGTTGCACGGCGCTCGGTATACCTGTCATAAAGCCCGCAGTATAAGTGCGTCCGGGATAAGGGAAGTCCGAACTCCACCTGCTTTGCGTAACATAGCCAAACCTCGTGCACCCAAGCCGTCAGCGGGGCACGCCCCGAATACCCCAAGGCACGCATCGTCCATGAAATGCAGCGCCCTTGGATGAAAAAATGGTCGAGAGCGACTTGCTTTTGCTCCTCAGAGAATTTGGGCGGTCGCGGCGCTGATGCGATCAGAAAACTCTAATGGCCCACATACTCGCGATAGCAGCCCCTCAGGGCATTCTTCGATGGATATCCCTATTCGCGGATCGTCGCATCCACGCGCTTGCCGAGCTCGATATAGAGGGCGACCGCCAGCATCCATTCTTCGTAAGAATACATGAACTATCTCCAAGATAGTCCAACTTTTCGTCCGCACCCCGGCTTTTCCACCGAGAACTAACCCACCTTTAGAGTATGCGAAGCGGGTCATGTTTGGGTCAAGTCATCGCAGCCTCCTTCTTCTTTCGGGCTGCTACTACAGTGCTGGCTTTGAAGCGGAAGCTGTCGTTACCGGTTTCAAGATATGACAACGGTGAGTAAGCCGATCGAGCAGCGCCGTGGTCATCTTGGCGTCGCCAAAGACCGTGGCCCATTCGCTGAAGCTGAGATTTGTGGTGATGATGACACTGGTGCGTCCGTAAAGCTTGCTCAGCAGATGGAAGAGCAGTGCGCCGCCTGAGGCGCTGAACGGCAGGTAACCCAGCTCGTCGAGGACCACGAGGTCGAGGCGCACGAGGGTCTCGGCAAGCTGGCCTGCCTTTCCTTCGTCTTTTTCTGCTCACGGGCGTTGACCAATTCGATGGTCGAGAAGAACCCAATCCGCATCGATTTTCGTGCGCTCGATCCGTTCGCTCATGGCCGCATCGATCGCGGCTTTGACATGGTGCAGCTGCATCAGCTCATGCCCGTATTTGGCCGCGTTTCCGGGGCTGTAGCCCGCATCCAGCGCGGCCTGCTTGGCCTCCATCGTGCGCAGGTAATGCACCACGAACAGCGCCTGCTTGTACGTCAACTCGCGCGGGACGGTTAGTTCCTTCGCCATATCGTGGCCCTTGGTGATGCCTCCGCAACTTTCTGCTTGCCATGGCTTTGGAATAAGCGCCGCATGGCAGCAGGTTAGGAGGAGTATTTAATGGGGAAATCCATCGCGATCACGGACGCTGAGACTCGCCGCACGTTGCTGTTCAGCAGTCCACCCTGGCGCTTGAAGAAGCTTAAGTGCGGGATTGGGGGTGCCGCGTGACCCTCATTCACCAAGACGGAACGACCCACGGCATTACGACAGGCGCTGACGAGAAGTCAGTACGAGAGCGCCTGAAAGGCTGGTAGCGTCAATGCTCTGCGCCGACCCTCCCAGCATTAGCCGCCGCAGCTTAGGACTAGGAACGGTTCAACACGCCTCGCAGTTGAGTGTAGCGATGGCCAGTCTCATGGAGGAACGCACATATGTCTCGCCCGAGGTCCTTGGATCTTTTCATTCTTTCTGTCGTCGGGATCGGTCTACTGATCGGATATCTGAACGTCCCAGGCGAATGGTATGCAGGGCTGAGTAAACCGTGGTTCAATCCGCCCAATTGGATCTTCGCACCCGTCTGGACAATCCTCTATGTGCTGATCGCAGTTGTGGGCTGGCGGACGTGGTATATAGTGCAAAGGTCCGATCTGAAGGCGCTTTGGATAGCACAAATGGTTCTCAACTTTTTGTGGTCACCAGCCTTCTTCGGGGCGCAAAAGCCCGCTCTTGGGTTGTTGGTCATTCTTCCCCTTCTGGCGGTGATCACTCTCTTCATCGCGCGAGCGCGGATGGTGGACCCCGTGTCCGCGCTGATGTTCCTACCCTATGCAGCATGGGTTGCGTTTGCGTCCCTGCTCAATGGTGCGATTGTCTCGCTCAACTGAGAGGAGCCATCGGGGAGCAACCTGCAAGATCTTCACTTCGCTCGGGTGATTTCGAGGGGGCCGCGCCGATTGGATCGGGGCCACGTCCTCCCGCTCGGGAGGCGAGCGGATGGGGTAGCATTTGGTCTCTGGGAACTCGCGCTATCTCGGTCACGTTGACAACGCGACGGCCCTGAGGACATCAAACAGGAAGGAATCCGAAATGAAGACCCTTAATGACGCTTTTGAACATACACTCCAAGACATCTACTGGGCTGAGAATGCCTTAACCAAAGCACTTCCGAAGGTATCGAAATCGGTGAGTAGTGCCGAGCTTAAGGCAGCTATCGATGAACATCTGAAGGAAACAAAGGGTCATGTGAAAACCCTGGAGGCCGTGTTTAAATCCTTAGGGCAAGAGGCTCGGGGAGAAAAATGCGATGCGATGGATGGTCTTCTGAAAGAAGCGGATGGCATTATTTCAGAGGCGTCAGGGCACGCTTTGGATGTTGCAATGATCGGAGCCGCTCAGGCGGTAGAACATTACGAAATTGCGCGCTACGGCACCTTACGCGAATGGGCCAAGACGCTGGGATATGAAGAAGCGCACACGTTGCTGTCGTCGATTTTGGACGAGGAAAAGGCTGCCAACTCAAAACTGACAGCCCTTGCAGTTACAGCTATCAATGAAGCTGGCTCTAAGAAGAAGTGATATCCTGAAACGCAAAGCGCCCGCGACGATCTCTCGTCCGGGCGCAATAATCCTTCTGGCAACAATGCAAGATCCGTTGTGGGGTGTCAACGG
Source organism: Paracoccus cavernae (assembly GCA_030410095.1). GTDB lineage: Bacteria > Pseudomonadota > Alphaproteobacteria > Rhodobacterales > Rhodobacteraceae > Paracoccus > Paracoccus cavernae. The sequence continues at coordinate 125,147 of JAUFRC010000004.1, read as the reverse complement.
CTTCTTGGCCGTGGGCGCGCTTCTCTGAATTTTCCAGCCGATACTTCGCTAATCCCTCACCGCGCGTGACGAGAGAAACTGGTGAGCATCTGACCACCGTTCGGACGGTCGAAGATGTGACCTGCCATCCCCATACTCAGGCCAATTGCAGGAGTTTTGACGGCCTAACGGCACATCGCTACTACTTGCTGAGGCGACCTCAGGCTCTTCGCCCTGCGGCTCTTCCTGCCTCTTCCCTTTCGAGGCGTGCGGCTCTTAATCTTCGGGTCTTTTCAACACGTTCTGAGGCCTCAGCATCCCACTCCTGCATTGCTCGGGTTCGGTCTAGCTGAAGTTGCGTCCTGTTGAAAGCTGTCTCCGCAGCCTGCCACGCATTGCTTTTTGTACCAGACATGTTTTTTCCTTCGTCTGTCAGAAAAATGTTCTAACTCAGTCGTGAGAGATCCTTTGTTGAGAAATGTGTGTTAGAGCGCCTAGAAGCATTCTTACGCCTCTGGTTCACTGCGCCGGAGATCGGCCAAGCGAATGACAAAAGTTGCTTTCATTCTAGCACCGGACGCACGTTGTGGGATATTTCTGCGGTCCGCGACGGCTCAAAAGTGCCCAAAACAACGTCACTCCCATGACAGGCTACGATCCTGATCGTCTTCAACGCTATTTGAAATGAAGCCGGCCGTAATGGCTGCAGTGACGAAGGCTCGTCTAGCCATTTCAACTGGCGCAACACAATCCATCGCAGCTTCTACCTGCTTCAAGGCGCTTGAGCGCGCTTCGTCCGCGATCGGCCATCTTTTCTGTAACCAGTACTTTACTTTCTCGATGGTACTGAACTTTTGTACATCCCCCTGAGGAGACGTAACTAAAAATGGGGTTGCCCCCAGTTAATTTCGATCAATCAGAAATCTTTCTTAAGACGCGGAGGGTGATGCCAATCGCATCTCTACCGTTCCTGAGAAAACGGGTCCGGCGTCCAGCCGATCCCGCTTTCAGTATTTTGGCCTGGATCTTACGCGAGAGCGAGGTTGGTCGCGGATTCCCGGCCATTGCGATCGGACTCGAGATCAAAGGTTACAGCCTGACCATCGTCGAGACCTCGGATGTTGGCACGCTCCAAAGCGGAGATGTGGACGAATACGTCCCGCTGACCATTTTCCGGTGCAATAAAGCCGAAGCCTTTGGTGGAGTTGAACCATTTCACGGTGCCATTGGCCATCGTGATATTCCTTTATAAGCGCCGCCCGCAAAATGCGACGGCTTGGCAGAGCTGACGGTCGAAAGCTGAGCCGAAAGGAACAGGTCCGAGAAACATAAGATGCATGATCTATATAGGGTAATCCGCGTTGATTTGCTACGAGCGAGTCGACAGATCCGGGTCGCCAGCGCTTAGCCATTGTTATTGCTATAAAGAATTTGCAGTCAGTTCGTCTGCATTGCCGTTGGGCCAGCTGCCATTGCGCATGGTGCAGGAAACTGGGCGCGAAGAACATGATCGTTGAGGTGGATGACACGACGCCCAGCTGGATCAAGGACTAGGGGCGTTAATGCGTAGCGACCGGCGAGCCAAAGGCTGCACGGTCACTGAACTCTCGCACTCGTTACAATCACCACGCAAACTGGTTACGGGTGGATAACGCCAAAGGCTCGCGCGGGTTGCTTGTCTAAAAGGCATGGGCAAATCTACCTATGAGCACCTGCGCTCCTCTCCGCCGCTTATGCATAGGCGAATTCGTATGTGGTCTTCGATGCGATCCCATGCGTCTTGGATCGTGGGCGTGCCCTTGGTTGCTGTGGGGCAGCGGCTTCACAATGGATAAATTTTGCGAATTTTGTTTCGTTTGATAACAGGACTGTGGAAGATAGTTTCGCGCTTCCGTTAGGCGGCAGGCGAGCAGACCACTATATCAAGTTAATCCGCGGCGTATCCCGACGCGGATTTATGGAGGATCCCTTATGGGCCCCGACGACAAGCAAGGTCAAAAATCTGACCAAAGCGCCGCTAAACAGCCGCAACAAGCTCAGGAACGCGACAAATCCCCTCAGCAGGCTGACGACCCTGCGCAAGGGCAAAAGCATCAAGCCGATGCGGATAAAGGCAAAAGCAGCCAGCGTTCCTAAGCCTTAGATTGCTTAGGTATCAGTCGTGGTAGACGGTCTTGACCGTAGCCACGCTTTCTTGGCGAAGTTGTGTGGACAAGGCTGAGTCCCGCCGGGCTGCAGCTGGCACTGCCAATGTTTAGTAGCCGAGAGGCGAAGCGGTAGGATCATATCCTGCCGCTTCGTCCTTTGTGCCGATTTTAGCTTTCTTTGGGACGCGCCGGTTGCCGTAGCGGGCAAGGGGAACGTGGCCGCTTTCATCCGAGATGCCGCTGAGGCTGAGGTCGCCCGCCAGGAAGCTGCGCAGGTCACGCCGAAGCCTCCCAAGGGCTGAAATCGGGCAATTCGTCGGTGATCTGGATGCAGAGCGCGCGCGACAGGTGCGCTTGCAAGTAAATCAGCGCCTTTACCCATCCTTGGTAATTTTGGCGTGTGGCGCTGATGCTGGCTGCGGTCCCGGTGTAGGTGACGGAGCAGAACTCCCCGCGCCTCTGGCGCTTGCGGTAACGCTCGTCGGTCCAGTGCCAGACACTGCCGTCCTCGCGAACCTTACCCATCAAGAACAGATCGCGTTCGTCCATCTCGAAGCCCTCAGCGGGCACGCAGGCCATGCGAACACCCTGCCCCCACTCCGGCGCTTTCCGCGCGCGGGTCAGCTCGACGACCTGCAACGCCATGCGGCGCCCGCCGAACTCGTCGGGCAGCGTCTCGACATACGAGGCGATGATCTGGGCGTCATGCGCGGGCGGGTTCGAGCCGCCGCCCTGGACCATCGTCCCGAGGATCTTCATCTTCGCGGCGCGCCACAGCGGATCGATGCCCACGCGATCGAACTCGCAGGCCCCGAACTGGTCAAAGTCGATGCCCGCGCATTCGTTGACGAATGTCCATTGCAAGGCCTGCTCGATGCTCAGGCGCTCGGGCGCGCGGTACGGCACGCGCTGGCCCATGTTGATCGGGCGGATCATGCTCATTTCAGCGACCTTTTCTTGCCGGCGTTGGTGATCGCCACGCCGCGGCGGTTGCCGCTCAGCGGGTGACCTTTGGTCGCGCGAGCGGACGGTGTTCCGAGATGGAAATGCCCGCACGACTGGCAGCGGTAGACGTCGCAGGCCCACTTGCGGCGCTTGGCAACCTTGTGCGCCTGCTTGGCGCTCGCGAATGCGCCCTTTCCTTCGCACATGGCCGCGATGCTCTCCGCGTCGAGCGGGTGAAACGTTCCGGGGTGAATGCTCATGCCGCTGCCCTCCTCTTGCCTATATCCAGCTCGCTGCCGCCCTTGGGCGCGGCAATGGCTGCCGCGGCCCGATCGATCTCGCGGGGCCGAATTCCCAGCCGCAGAGGCCCACGACCTCGCGCCCGTCGCGGCTGGCGAGATAGGTCTTGACCTCCTACTCGACGCGATCACGCTGCGAGGGGTATTTCACCCATTCCTTGCGCCACTCTAGCAGAAGGCCGGAGAGGGCTGAGTGCCAGAGGTTGCGCATTCTGATGATCTGCGGGTCTGCGAGGGTCATGGCGTCCCTCGTTCGTGTTTTTCGTGGTTCAGGCGGTGGGCTGGATGCCGTCGATCGTTCTGACGGCGAGCGGGTCGCGAATGCCGACTTCGGCGAGGATCGCCCTGCGAGCTTCGTCCGACATGCGGGCGCGCGGGGCTTCTGCCGGCGGTGCGATGGCAGCCTTGACCGCCTCGGCATTCCGCTTGCCCCAGCCCTCTTTCAGGATCGCCAAAACATGGCCCGGGTTCGGCTTGCGGTTGGGCTGGTCCTCGCGGTGCTTGCGCAGCGCCCACCGGACTTGCTCGACGGTCCAGCCTTCCATCTCGTCGCACCAGTCGGCGAGGATCATGGCGCGGGTCCGGTCGGCCATCTCGTCACGCCAGTAGCCGTGCAGGACCGTCTCGATCACCTCAGAAAGCTGGGCCCGATGGTGAGCGAGCTGTTGCGGCGGCAAGGATGATGTGTCGATGGCGCTCATCGGCGGCAGCTTCGCTGCGATTACTGGCAAATGGGCGTTCATGGCGTGGTCCTTCTATTTCGGTGGGCTGGAGCGGTGGCGCTTGAAGCTCGGCGGCTGTGCGCTGCATGACTGGGGTGAAGTACCGGAAGGACCTGGGCGGCCCGTCCCTCTTTCCCGCGATAGTTTCGGCCAGCACTGCGAGGATGGTGGGGCGATCGAGGTTGAGGTCGCTTGCCCACTGCCTTGCAGTTGTCATGTCGGCTACGGCACCGATGAAGCGGGAGGGTCCGACAATCCCGTCAGGACCAACGCCCATCGCTTTGAGCATCTGCTCGCGCCAAGTCGGATCGGCTTGCCGTTGAATGCTCGGGCAGCTACGGCGCGGGTCTCCTGCGTTACCTGCGAGCTGCATCTCTGGAGGTTCTTGAAGTGACGGGACCGGACAGGCTCGCACGCAGGCGTCGGGGTAAAAACGATACATTCGATGCAGAGAGCGCGGCTCATGCGGCCTATGCGGAGCGCCGCACGGTGACACCCCGCAGCCGGGATGTTCTGGTGGAAAGCCTCAGAGTTCTAAGAGTTTGCCGAAAGACGGCCCCGCAGGCGCGCCGGATTGCACTGCAGATCATCCAGACCACTATCGTCTGTGCGCCAGACAAACTGCGCGATCAATTGCGGAGCATGACCCGCATGCAGTTGATCCGCACGCTCGCAGCCTCGCGACCGGACATGACGGGTTATCGGCAGGTCGAAGAGGCTTATCGGATATCCTTGCGATCACTGGCACGCCGTTATCTCGAACTCCATGATGAAATCGCGGATCTGGACGTCATGTGCGAGGCAATCGTCAAGGATCTGGCACCTGAGTTGCCTGCGAGACCTGCGGTCGGGGTCAACAGCGCCGCGCAACTCCTGCTGACGTCCGGCGACAACCCCGAGCGCCTCTCCTCTGAGGCGGGCCTCGCGGCCCTTTGCGGTGTCAGTCCAGTGCCTGCATCATCTGGCAAGACCACTAGGCATCGCCTGAACCGCGGAGGTGATCGCGCTGCCAATAGCGCCCTCCACATTATCGCGGTTGGACGCCTGTGTTTAGACGAGACCACGAAGGCCTATTTTCGAAAGCGGATCGCGACTGGCAGCACGAAGATGGAAGCGATCCGCTGCCTCAAGCGCTACATCGCCCGCGAGGTTTACGGCATCATTCAAAGCCGGAGCAAAGAGATCAACCGAACCCAAATTGCGTCTTGACGCTTAGAAGGGCGTCCAGGGAAGCCAGTTCACCTCCACCAACTTCATCAAGGTGCTGGCCGCCCGCGAGATCAAGATCAGCATGGATGGCAAGGGCGCATGGCGGGACAACGTCTTCATCGAGCGCTTGTGGCGGACCGTCAAATACGAGGAGGTCTACCTGCGCGCCTATGCCAGCGTGGCCGAGGCCCGCGCCGGGATCGGCCGCTATCTCGGCTTTTACAACAGCCGCCGGCCGCATTCATCGCTTGACGGGAAACCCCCGATCAGGCCTACTTCAACCAGCCGATGCCCGATGCGGTGGCGGCATAACTGAGGCGGAAAACCACTTAGAAAACGCCCGGGAACTGTTCAGATCAACCGAACCACCTCTGTTGGAGAAAGGCGGTCGCGACCGGATCCCAAGAGCGAAAGGTCGGGCTAACCTCCTTGCGCTTCCAGCGGCCCCAAGTCGTTTCGGCGACCGAGGCCATGCGGCACATTTCAGCGACCGGAATGCCCGCTTCGCGAGGGCAATCTCCATCTCTGGAATGTTGTCGGGGTGGATGATGTGCATAGATTGAGCCTCCATGCACAGAATATGTATTACTGCACATCTGCCGTCAATGCATTAATGCAGCGTGACGTTGATGCATGTTTGCACATAGAGTGCAGATATGCCTGATAATTGGACCCTGAATTACATCACCCACGTCATGAGCGAGTGCGGCATGAATGCCACCTCGCTGGCGGCTGCGGCTGGCGTTTCCTCCACGACCCTGACGCGCCCCTCAATAGTCCCGATCACAAGTTCGACCTGTCCAGAAGGACGCTCGACAAGATACAGACCGCGACGGGGTTCCTTACCTGCCATTCATGCCGGGAGCTTCGGGAACCATAGTCAGCGCGCCAGCACGCGACGGCGACGACAACAACGGCTCCGCGATGGTTGACGTACACGATGTGCGCGCGAGCGCCGGCCACGGCGCGATAGTCGAGGCAGAGGATGTAATCGACCGGATTTCGTTCCCGCTTGGATACCTCGAGAGGGTCACCAAGACGCACCCGCGCTTCCTTAAAGTGATCGGGGTGAAGGGCGAAAGCATGGATCCGACAATCAAGGATGACGATGTGGTCATGCTCGACACGTCGAAGACGAGCCTTGATTACGACGGGCTGTTCGTCCTGCGCTTCGGGGATGCGCTGCACGTCAAGCGCGTGGGGCGCGCGTCAGATGGTGACGTGATGATTATCTCCGACAACTCGGCCTATCCGCCAAGCAAGATGGCCCGAACGGATATTCATGTAGTCGGCAAGGTGATCTGGCTGGGGAAGAAGGTTTAATTCTGGCACTGTCGGTCAGTAAGGTGGAGCGACTGTAGTCATGACGCAGATAGTCAAGGAATAGAGTCTGGAAAACGATCAGTTCGACGCAGCTGCGAACCACTTGCTTCAAATCATCTATTTGACCACTCAAAATCCTGGGCTGATCAAGCCCGTCGATTTAGAGAAATGGCTCACCGTCGCCGCGCAAGAGCGAGAAAGGAATGGCGATCACCTAGCTGGTCAGCTTCTCATGAAGTGGGCAGACGATGCAGCCAGGGTTGCCAAGAGCACGCTGCCTCACGCTGTTTAACGGATGCGGCACAAGAAGGAACGGATCTGAATAGCCCCATGTTTCGTGGACGCCTTCTTTGCTAATTTTGAGGCAAGGAGGCCATGATGGGCACAGCCACTTTCAGCGACGACTTCAAGCGCGATGCGGTCGCTCAGATCACGGAGCGGGGCTACCCGGTCAGCGAGGTTTCTGAAAGGCTCGGGGTGAGCAAGCACTCGCTCTATGCCTGGAAGCGCAAGTTCGCGAAGACGGCATCAGGTGAGACCGAGAAGGATGCCGAGATCCGCCTGCTGAAGCGGGAACTGGCACGGGTTTCCGAGGAGCGCGATATCCTAAAAAAGGCGAGCCATTGTCCGCCATCGGTCCGAGGACAGTGGCGAGCGCGTATTTCGCTCGGTATGCAAAGTGAGTGGAGCCATTGGAGCGCCATTGGTTCAAGCCCAATGGCGACGGCGTTCGTGGCCGAGCATCGGGGGCAGGTTTCTGTCCGAGCCATGTGCCGGTGTTTGCGCATCCAGCCGAGCGGATTCTATGCTTGGCTACAGGCCCCGATGAGTGCGCGAGCTCAAGAAGACAGGCGCCAGACTGAACTGCTGCGGAGCGCCTGGACGGAGAGTGGGAAAGTCTACGGATATCGCAAGCTGCATGACGATCTGGTTGAGCAGGGCGAAAGCATCTGTCCGAACCGGGTGGCCAGATTAGCCCAGCTTGCGGGGATCAAGGCGGAGATCGGCTATAAGCGCCGCCCTGGCAGCTATGGTGGCAAGCCATCGGTCGTGGTCGACAATACTCTCGACCGGCAGTTCGACGTCGCTGCGCCAGACAGGGTGTGGGTGACGGACATCACCTACATCCGGACGCAGGAGGGCTTTGCCTACCTCGCGGTGGTCATCGACCTCTATTCCCGGCGCGTGATTGGTTGGTCGATGCAAAGCAGGCAAACAACGGATGTCGTCTTGCAAGCTCTGCTCATGGCTGTCTGGCGGCGAAAGCCGAAGGGAAAGGTGCTGATCCACTCCGATCAGGGCAGCCAGTTCACCAGCATGGATTGGGCTGCGTTGCCTCACGCGCCCACAACCTTGAGCATTCGATGAGCCGCCGCGGCAACTGCCACGACAACGCAGTCGCCGAAAGCTTCTTCAACCTCCTCAAGCGCGAGCGGATCAGGCGCAGGACCTACCGGACCCGCGAAGACGCAAGGCAGGACGTGTTCGATTACATCGAGATGTTCTACAATCCGAAGCGCAAGCATGTGAGGAACGGAATGCTGTCGCCTGCCGAGTTCGAGCGGCAGCAGATGATGAGACGCGAAGGTGTCTAAGAAACTCGGGGCTATTCAATCTGATGGATTACCCCGAGCATCCCGACCAGTGGTCGGCGGCAACCCGCGTCATTCTCGGGCTGCTTCGGCTCCAGACTGAGCAGCCGGGGCGGTCGACATCGAGGAGCTCCCTGCCCTCCTTCAGATGGCAGCTGACGAGCGCGTGAAGCATGGCGACTTCGGGGCCGCGCGGCTGCTGGAGGCTTGGTCGGTGAGGCTGACGCGGCCAACGACGGAATGGGATGACTGAGGTGTCGAAACCAACAGATAAGGAGGCAATCGAGGCCTTCCTACTCGATTTCCTGCTTAATCCACCTCAACATGCCCCAGGGCGCTGGCAGGATCTGGCGAGGCACTATGAGGCAGCTGCTCACGCGGTACACCCTGCAGTGGCGGAGGTCCTGCTGAAGGCGGCGAAGCTGATCCGGAACAGTTGACGGCATCGGGGTTGTAGTGGACACATGCCCCCAACCACCCCGCCCTTTGGCGGGGTTCTTATTTTTCCCTCCTTGCCTATAAAACCCTCTTAAGTAAGGAGATCTGCATTGAGCGAACATACGCCAGTACTGAGCTTTCCCTGCCCCTCCTGTGGTGACAGCCCTGCGAAAATCACGCTTCCAGATGGTTGGAATGATGACACCATGGCGCACTGCAACAGCTGCGGCGTCAGCTTCGGGAAGTATGGAGAAATTGCCGAGCGCATAAGGCAGGCCCAAGAGATAGAGGGCGCCGACCACCCCTTTCTGCCTGATAAATAAAATTCGCCTGTCCAACAGCTTGCCCTAACCGGCGGGCTTTTTGGTGCGCAATTGAAAAGCGGCGAGGTTTCCTCGCCGCAAACTGCTTCAACCTACCAAACCCAGCCACATCAACACATCACTGTGGCGCTTGGCTATAGCTACCGCTGAGTGGTCGATTATATGCTGTTCGGCAACGTTGATTGATAGATCCAGCCTATCGATGGCGCGTTGGTAGGCAATGTCAGCCTCTAGGGCTGTCATTTTGTGGCTCAGGTAACTAGCGGCCGGGATCTGGCTACCATCCCTATGCTTGCCGCTTCTCGGATTGTGACCCATGTGCAGGCCTTTCCATAGCACCGCGTAGCGATACCGCGCGGATGTATCGATTATAGCATATAAAGACGAATTTGAGTGAGATGTATTGGCATAACCGGCGGAAATTTTGTGCTATCGAAAGGCGGCGAGGCGCTCCTCGCCGCCTTTCTAGATGCAGGCTATGATCCGCCAAGCGCATCGAAATGGCGTTTCCAAGTCGATATACGGTCTTCTTCAAGCTTTACTTGCATTGCGCTGACCTCATCCCGATCAAGTTTGTCGACTGCATCTTTAAATGCCTGATCAACTTGTTTGTTCGTTCTGAGGTTGTCGATCTCATCTGCGGACGGTTGCAAGGCGGAGTAGCGTCGCCGACCATCTCTTGGATTTTGGCCCATAAGCAGGCCCTCCATAACACCCAGCGGGCATACCGTCGGGATAGCCTAAACTATCATAACGACCCGAATTTACCCACAACCAAATAAGACGCGATATCAGCGCACCTTGCTCAGATCGTGGATGCCTCGCCATGCAAGATCTCGCGTAGCTTCTTCCCGTTTCGCCTTTTGGCGATGCGATCGCTCTCACGGCGCACTACAGCTCGTGCTGCAAACTCATCCCTGCGCTCCATCTCATCCAATGTTCGTGATGCGCGCTCATCGAGTTCGATATCTGAGGGCGATGGTTTCAGCGCCTCGCTTGCGCGGCGCAACATCGCTCTCTCTCTCGCGCTCTTCTCGTTCGCGGACCATGTTTGGTCCTCCAATAGCACCGAACGGGCATACCGAACGGATTACTGATCATACACGATTACGGGAAATTTTACACCCCATGTCGGAGTGATCCTGCTCATTCACCGACGGGCTTTTTGCTGTCCGATCGGTGGGCGCCGGTTAGGGCGGGGCAGAATGTGCATTTTGGCTACGCAAAAATATGTATTAATGCATTTTCCTCCCCATCAGCAGCGACGAACCCGAGCCTGCTGAACCCCATTTTCACCGGGAGAATGCAATGTTCGACACCCCCGACAGAACCGGCCTGATTGCCGATGAGATCCACGCCCGCGCTATGGCCCGCGAAGCAAGCCGCAAAGGCGATGCCGAGGGCCGCGCCTACTGGATCGACCGCGCCGATAAGGTTTCGGCGATGATCGACGCGCTGGCCGATTTAGCCGCGCCTGCTTACCGCACCGGCGTTGCCTATGCGTGGAAGGGTGGGGAATGCCCCGTCGCCCCTGATGCCCGTGTCGTGCTGCGCTACCGCCTGCCGCGCGACCATGCTCATGCGATTGCCCCGCGCATCGCCATGCTTGCCAGTGCGGTCAATTGGGCGGTCCCACTGTTCGCCTCGTTCGAGGTTCTGCCTTCCGTTTCGGAGGCCGAGGCATGACCCATTTCCACGGGCGCTGTTGCGCAAATCAGCTGATGACCGCACTTCCCCTTTCCCCGGATACACTTATCGTGCGGCCACGGTCATGGGGATACCGAGTGCCGTGAAGCGGTTGAGGACCGCCGCGCGGATCTGGACCTCTGCCACCTGGCGGTCGAAGTCCCGCGACATCAGCCGCTGGCCGAGCAGCTTCACGCAGTTCATTTTCGTTTCGACCCGGCTGCGGCGGTGATACCCGCTCCAGTTCCGCCAGAGCGCCCGGCCCAAGTGCTTCGATGCTCGCAGGATCTCGTTGCGCGCCCGGGCTCCGGCTGTGTCCGGCTTCCATGGCCTCGCATTCCGTCTCGGCGGGATGATAGCTGCAGCATCGCGGGCGGCGATGGCGTCATGGCAGGCGCGGGTGTCATAGGCACCGTCGGCGGTGACGCTGGCGATCTCCTCCTCCGCCGGGATCTGGGCAAGCAGGTCCGGCAGCATCGGCGCATCACCGACATTGCTGGACGTGACCTCGACGGCCCGAACCTCCAATGTTTCCTCGTCGATTCCGAGGTGGATCTTGCGCCACACGCGCCGTTTCGAGCCGCCATGCTTGCGCGTGTGCCACTCGCCTTCGCCTTCAACCTTGATGCCGGTGCTGTCCACGAGCAGGTGCAGCGGCCCCTTGGAGCCGCGATACGGGATGGTCACGTTCAATGTTTTCTGGCGGCGTGACAGAGTGCTGAAGTCCGGCACGGACCAGCCGAGCCCGGACAGTTCGAGCAGGCTCGCCACGAAACCGGTCGCTTGGCGGAGCGGCAGCCCGAGGAAGACCTTGAGGGTGAGGCAGGCCTGGATCGCCGCGTCGCTATAGGCCTGCTGACGGCCGCGACGCCCCGACGGAATGGCTTCCCACTGCATCGAGGGATCGAACCAGACAGTCAGCGACCCGCGCTGCCTCAGCGCCCGATTATACGCTTGCCAGTTGGTGGTCTTGTAGGTCGGCTTCGAAGGTTTGCTCATGCTGCCCAGCTAGCATGCTGGATTCACGAGATGAATCCCCCGGATTTGCGCAACAAGGCCCTCCTGAAGCGAAAGTAGCGTCGACCTCTGTGCACACCGAACTGAGCTCGATAGGTTTGCGGTACAGTCTATCTACTTACTGCCGCTTCAAGTAGATAATTGCAAATATTATACAAACCGAGGACCCGATGCCTGTTGATCGTCTTGATCTTACGGAACTGAAAGCCAGAGGGCTTGATGTGAATATTCGCAGCATTAACTCTCTGGGGTCTCTTTCATTCGAGCCTCCGGCCCGCAGCAATCGTGCCTCATTCAGCGGAAAGTGCTGGCTGGGTGCATTTACCTATCTTGCGGATGGTCGGGTATATACAACTGATATTGGCCGTTACTGCTCTATTGCAGCAGGAATTGTAATTGGGCAGCCAAATCACCCCACCAAGTGGCTCTCGACAAGCCCATTCCAATATCAACAAAGCTATCGCTTTAATATGAATGAAGCCAAAAAATGGAGTAACAGAACGGACTATCAGACCGATGCAGTTGACCCGCAACTGACTAGGAAGGCACATGCCGAGGTATTGCGCCGTACGGTCATCGGGAATGATGTCTGGATCGGAAACAACGCGATTATCATTGCGGGCGTTAATGTTGGGGATGGAGCTATCATTGGCGCAGGAGCTGTGGTAACAAAAGATGTGGCCCCCTATGACATTGTTGGCGGTGTTCCTGCCCGAAAGATAGGCGAGCGCTTTGATGAAAAAACCAAGAAGCGGCTGCTGGCGTTAAAGTGGTGGCGCTATGCCCCTTGGCAAATGCGCCATATCGTTTTTTCTGATATAAACGCCGCGATTGAGGCGGTTGAAAAGATGAATGCAGACAATGCGCCTCAGTATCATCCAGAAATCGTGAGTGCGGTATAGATTGCGCATGTAGAGAAAATTCATTGTGCAGTGAAGCTTTCACTGTCTGAATATTATAGTTAAAGATCAATCGGGTGCCGTCACAAGACGCGACGGCACCCGATATACTATGCGGAAGCGTCAATGTGTTCGGAGTGCTCAGGCTTGGTAATACGGTGAGGATCCTCGCCTGCTGTAGCGTTTCTAGTAAGTTAGCAGCCAAGGTGACAGGCACGGCGTCGATCTGCACCAGAGCGCCGTCTAGACTGCCAATCTCCAGATTGGCCAACAGTGCTTGTGCCGACATAGCAACACAAATGCACTCGTCTTGTGTGGTCGGGTCCACCTGTTGCCAGACGCCACCTCCTGCTGACAGTGCCTTATCCTCGGACGCCGACACAACGCCGACCACCGGCAGGGTATTTTGTCCCTGTGCCCTGCGGTACAGGTTCAGATAGCGCGCAGCCATAAGCCCGGTCGATTCCGCCATTCCTGGCCCGCTCTGCCAGGCTGCAACCGCCAGATCAGCGCGATTCTGTTCAGCAGTATCAAACGCAATTTCAAGAAGTTTACGGTAAAGTTGCTCGATATCCTGATGTGGAAGAATCCAGCCCGCACCGCTGGCGCGCACACGACCCGCCACTGTTGGGAAATCAAATACCAGCGCTGGAACGCCCGCTGACCACAATTCGGTCAATGTGTGGCAATAGGTCTCGTCCCATATCGAAAACACCGCACCCAGATGGATGTTCAAGCTCTGGACACGGCTGGTGAATTCCTCGCGGTTATAGACGCCATGCCCGATGAGCCGGGGGTCGTTAATCTTCACCGAAGACTCTGTGCGACCCAGTACGTGAAACTCCAACAGGTGCTCGCGGTCTATCTCAAGCAACGCACGGATCACGCCCAGCCCTTTCGCTGTGCTTATATTGCCCGGCACCAGAATGCGGATCGGCTGCCCATGTCGGGGCACCTGCCGAAGCCGCAGCAATTTAGAGAAATCGCGGCCATGCGGGATGACGAAAAAACGCGCGGGCTCAATCGCCGGCAGTCCCGCCAGAAGTCGAGCTCTGGCACTGTCCGAAGTGGTTACAAAAGCATCGCAGCACGACAGTGCTCGGTCGAAGCGTTCGCGCCAGAAGCGGATCCAACCCATTCCGGCGGGCGGCATGGTATCGGGCTTCCAAAGCTCGGGGGTAACCTCGCCGGTCAGCTGTTGCAGGTCACCGCCGTAGAAGACCCCATCGTCCTGCAACAACTTGATCGAGGGCAGATCGTATAAAAATCATGGAACGAGAACACCACCGTACAACCTGCCAACTTAGCCAGCTGCGGCAAATTCAGGCTGTGCCAGGCCAGATGGCGGATATGAACGACTTCGAATTCAAAGCGTTGCAGCCAGCCCGCCACTGTTTCATCATATTCTGTCGAGACATGGCGGATAGGTTCGATCGGGTCGCTAAGTTCACGACTGGCAATCTCGACCAGCTTGCCATCCTGCAAATGTGACAGCACTAAATGCTTGGAATCGCAGCGTAGCAGCCAGGCATCGCGGCTGTCTTGTAGTGCGGCCATTAGATCCAGATTGGTCTGCGGAGTGCCGCCCGTCTGGGTCGCCACGACATATAGCGTCCGAGGCAGAGAGACGCGTGGGTTCAGGCAATCGGCTTGTGAGCGGCGCGCCTGCATCCGGGCCAGTGCCAGGTCATCCCCATGCGAAAAGACTCGGATGGCCTTCTTGTATTCAGGGTAGCGGGCGTCGATCACTGCACGACCTGCCTTCATCAGCCCATCTTTGGCACTGCCAAAGCTTTTCGAGCGGTCATGAAACACATAGGTACGATCGTCAATCAGATGCAGCCAACCCGCGCGACCTGCTCGCATACAAAAATCGTTTTCTTCGCCATAGCCGCGAGGAAATGCCGCGACATCCAAGGCACCGACTTCATCCAGACAGGCGCGATGAATGAACATGCAAAAGCCGTTGCCGGTGGGCACTTGAGGATAAAGGCCAAGCGCGCGGCGCCGGAACGCACGGGCAAAGGTGATTTCATCAACGCCTGGTGGCAGGCCGTTGTCATTGCCCAACTCAGGCGCAGAAAAGGCACCGGCGCGGTCCGACATCGGCGTCACCGTAGCGACCCGCGGGCGTGACCTTGCGGCCGCCAACAGGCCGGCAATCCAGTTCGGCGTTACGCGAGCATCGCTGTTCAGCAAGATCGGATGCTTGCGCCCAACCTCTGCCATGCCTCTGTTTACAGTGCCGGTGAAGCCCAGATTGTGGTTATTGCGTAGTACGCGCAAATTCGGGATATCTCGAGCCTGCTCCAGCAGCCTAGCAATTTGCGGATCGGGCGAGGCATCGTCGACGAACAGGATATCGACCTCGGGCGGGGTATAGGCCCGCAGGCGTTCTAAACAGATCGCCACGTCCTCAGCTGCGTTATAGACCGGCACAATTACCGCGCAATCGGCAGGCGCGATCCGCGCGGTTGGGGCGGGTCGATAGTGATCGCCTCGGACTTCGACGGTCTTGCTGATCAGCTTGCCATCGGGAAATTGCAAAGAGACTTCATGCGTCCCCCTACCAAGCTGGCGCAGAGGCAGGGAAATCCGCACGCCGCCGGCCCCTTGGACAGACCCTGACGCACAAGATCGTCGCGGGGTTGATCATTCAGCGCCTTGCAGAAAAAGGTGCCGTTGATCAGCACATCCGCTCGCAAGATCTGGCTGACATTCTGGCGATTGGTCACCCAACCACGCAGGTAGGTCTCGGTTAGCTTTTCAATGCGGCCATCGCAGTCCAATATGGTGGCGTCTGTTTCGGGCGAGCGCAACGTGATTTGCTGTTGCATGAGTGTTTGCGGCGTACCGGCAAGGCGTAATTCGATAAGCACGCTCTGGCCATCCTGCCAGGGTTGGCCATAACCATCGGTCGTGGGCATGGTACAATGGAAGCCGTGACGGCCATCGCCGAACCCCGCTGCCTCGACATCAGAACGATGATCATCAGCCGTAATCGTCAAGGCGACTTCCTGACCATCTACCAGAAGATCGATCGTCAGCGGTTCGGAACGCCCATTCATGTGGATCCAGCCGACGATATCTTGGTCACGGATGCCGTCAATATGGCCCGCGATCTCGGGCGGGGTGGCGCTTGTCTCGGACCGGCGGAATTGAAGCTTACTGATAATGCGGTTCATGTCGAAATCCTTTGCAACAGCCCTAGCATGAGGCCTGGCGAAAAAGCGAAACCACCCTAGCGGACAAGGTGATGTGATTTTGATTGCGGCCAAATCGTTGGCGTCCATATTCCCGTGCCGTCGGGCTGCTTGAGTCAGCGGTCATGTCTTTGCCACTTACACGGAGGGAGATGGGCGGCTAGGCCATTGAGTGCACCTGCCACATCTTGGCGATTCCAGTAGGATTTGCTGGATTTGTACGACAGCGGGCTGTGAAACTGGACGATCCGTCCCAATTGCCAGCGGGCAGAATACGCAGCGACGGCGCGTTGCCAGACGCTGCGGCTTTCTGGATGTGCCAGGCGACTGCCCGGGTCAGAAGACCCGGCCCGGTTTTTCCCCAGATGGTTTCATTGTGTCGCTCCTCCAACGCGCGCTTCGCGCAGATCGCTGCCCACAGGATTGCCGGATGCCGAGGCGGAGCGACGATCAAATTGTTGCCGACCGCCCCGTCGGTTCGCGAAAGACCGTCAGACAAGAGGGGCCGCAGACTAGTTGGGCAGCATCTCCGGTCAGCCAGTCATCGCAATCGGCGTAGACTCCGAGCAAGCCGAGATGACACAGGCGGAAGAAATCGCTTTCCTCTGTTGCAGAACCGGCTCGGCCAAACGCACGTAGCCAGTCAGCGCCCAACCGCTCCAGCAGGAAATCTTTCGCGGCATCACGGTCAAACAACTGATGCGCAAAGCCTGCCGCGCCCTGCCACGAAGTTACGGCTCCGGCGACCTGTGGTGGTGGCGTGCCCTGACTCCAGAACTGCACGATGCTGTGCGGCACCGGTCGGGAGTATGGCGCAGGGTTGCGTTCAGGCCCTTCGGTCCAACGCGCAACAACCGCCATGGCGTGTAAGGTTGTCTCGGTGGCGCAAGGGCCGGGACCCCGAGCTGCACCGCCTCAGCCAGCAGAAACCCCTGTATCGACGGCGCGAGATGCCGCCGCGAGTTGTCCGCCATAGGCGTTGACGTAAAGGATTCAGCGCCTTGGCCTCCGTTCGCGACAGCGCATTCGCTACATACCAGTCGGCATGCGGGATCATTGCCGCATCGCCTTCGGCCCAAAGATCTGTGGCGCGGGACAAGTGATCCAACTCGGCCCAGCCCTGTGCGATGACTCGGCGCCAGTTGGGCGACATCTCGGGCTGACGCAGGGTCGCGGCTGCCAGCACCTGGCGCGGGCACCCAGTCCGGCCCCACAGAGGCTGCTGATATATTCCCGCAGCACAGTTGGATCGTCGGGGGTGCCGCCAGACCAGCCCCAGATATCGGGCTGCTACTCGCGACCGGCCTTGTTGGCGCAAGAGCATCGCAATCTGCAGCCCTGCATCCGCTCCTGCGCGCGCCGGACTCTTGTGCCGAAGCGCCAGCGCCTTTGCAGGCAAGCCCGACAACGCCGCCAGATCCATCAGCACTCGGGCGCGATCGATGGCCGGGACACGATCGGAAACATGCAGGCCAATCCGGTGCCAATGTGGTATGCCTGCGCGATAACTGGCTTGCAGGATAGCTCGAGCCGTGCTGAGCCCGATCTTGTCTTTATCCATAAGTGCGCGTGCCAAGGCATCAAACTGCGGTCCGTGCCCCATAAGATCGGCCCGGCGGTAGATCGGCCAAATCAGATCAACAGACAGTTCAGTACCTAAAGTGACCAGCCTATCGCGATTGCGCCGCAGCAGCTCGCCCGCCTGATCATCTGCAAGATGGGCCAGACCCCGGCACAGCAACCTGCCAAAAGCCAGACGCTGCGCCGATTGCACAGCAACCGCCCAGTGATCCGCTAGCTCTTGCACGAGGCGCGATAGTTCTTCGGCATGTCCGGCCAGATGAAGTGTTTCGAGCTTTTCCTGAAGAGCGCCGCAATGTTGTGGATCTTGAGCCAACAATCGGTCCAGAATCGCAAGGCTCGCGACATGCTGCTGCCCATGGCGATAGGCACGCGCCAAATTCAGCAGAATATGGGCATTGTGCGGCTGCTGCTGCGCCAAGGCTGACAGAAACCTGATGCTCTCTTGCGCGCGCCCCAGTTGGTAAAGCAGGCAGCCCCGGCGTAGCTGGATGGCGGGATGATCCGGGGTAGCTGCAAGAAAGGCCTCGGCCTGCGCGAGCGCCTCGCTATAACGGCGTAGAGCAGTCAAGGCATTGATCTTCTCCAACACCAACCGCGCATCGCCGGGCGTTTGCGCCAGTGCCGCCGAACAGGCCGCCAGACAGTCGAAAGGACGGCCATCAGCCTGGGCGATGAAGGCTAGTTCGGCCTGAAGACCGGGCAGATCGGGTTGGCGCTGGTGCAGCTCTACCGCTAGATCCTGCGCACGTGCGATCTGCCCAGCCTGCCGTAGCAGTCCGCAGCGGCGAAGCTGAAATGGCAGGTGATCCGGAGCGGCGTCGCATGCAGCGCTCATATACTCCAGCGCCTGCGATAAGCGGTTCAGCCGCAGGGCGGTGTCCACCCGCCCGCCCAAAGCGGCGATATTGCCGGGTTGAACCGCAAGGATCTGATCGCAAAAGCTGATGCTGTCGTCGTAATTCCCCGCCAGCCGATGCGACAGCGACAGCCCGTACCAGATTTTCCCATGACGGGGATAGATGCGCAGAAGATCTTCAAGGCACAAGATACTTTGCTCGTGTCGCCCTGCTGGCGCAACTCATGAGCGCGCATAGGCCTGTCTCCACTGGTGCGGAGAGTGTGGGTGCGGACGAGCGTGATTGCGCTGTTGAGGTCATGGTTCGCTCAACCCGCATTCAGGCGCGACGGTCGGGTTGGCCGCGGTTCTGGACCAGTGATCAAATGGGGGCAGAATCCGAAACATAGTGTAATTGTGTAAGTGATAATTCAGGCTTTAAGGCGCAGCCGGCCACCTTGAAGATGGCCGGCCGTGATGTCGAACAAAGCGTAGAGCTTAGGCTGCCTTGCCAAATGCCTCGATTTGGGCCTCGACCCCGTCGCTGAATGCGGCAATCCCCAGCTGGTCGCGCAGTGCACTCGGAAGCTGACGGCGCGAGGCAATACGCAAACGCTTCATTTCTGGGATGATCGATCGCAGCCGTAAAGGTCCAGATATTCCGCGTAATTGTCGAAGCCTTTGCGACCGATGTAGTCGACCAAGGTTTCAGCGCGCAGACCATTAGCCAGAATTTCGTCATGCGCTTCGGTTTCGATATGGTAATAGGTGAATTCGGAAGGCATATCAGCTAGATCGACGAAGCAGATCGTGCCCCCGTTCACCAACGCCCCGGCATTCACCACCATACCGGCGACGATCAGCCCGTGATCGGCCGACAGCAGCAGATCGCTGTGCGGCAAACCACCGCCAAGTGCCCCGCTGCAACGCGAACTGGCGCGGCCTTGTCCGACAGCATGACGTGATTTGTGATCAACTTGCGCCCGATCCATTTGACCGGAACGGACCGTCCATCTGCACTCGTGATCAGATCGCCGATGGCCAGCTTCTCAACTTCGGTTTCCCCGCTGGAGTGGCGATCATCGTACCGTCCAGGAAGCAGGTGATGACCAGCTTCAACAGGTCAGAATCACTGTTCTGGTTGGCATATTTTCCGACGAAGTAAACGTCATAGTTCTGCCCAGCAAATTGCTGCAACTCGGCGACAGTGAAGCTCCAGTTCATATTGCCAGTTTGCAGATCGACGGAGAGATTTCCGAAGAACATACCGCCGCCGGGGTTCGGATCTGTGCCGCGACGTATTCGCCGCCGTTCGTCGTTTCGTCACCATCAAGGTCGGGGTTGTCCGACCGACCCCAGTCGCCGGTGATGGTGATCACCTGGCTGGGGTCGCTGAACTGGTTGATGTCGATGGTGTAGGTATAATTATCATAGTTCCCAGGGCTTTCCTCAGTCCCATGGGACAGTACGATAGCCGGGTTATTGGTCGTATCCGTAAGGTTGATACCCATTCTTAATTCCTTTCAGCTTCAGTCCTAATGATTTTTGCCCCCCACGAGCCATCACGCAGGCGTGTCGACTTCACGACGCGCCGCACTTTGCCCGCAGCGCTCACTCGCAAATAGTGGAAGCTTTGGATGCCATCGGGAATGTGCTCCATGAATGCTCTAAAGGCGTTGGCCCCGGTGCCTTGTTCATAGGGTGCTATGATTTCCATCAGCCATAACTGCGGTCCACTGCGCCATTGAGCAGGTTTCAGAGAGGCCCGGCCAGAAGCTGACGCTCGGCCTGGTCATTAAGGTGCGCCCAAGTACAAGCCGCGCGGGGCACACCGTCGTAATAAAATCCGGGTCTGTTTCAGGTCGACAGGCGGCTGCACGATCCGGCGAATATCGCGTAAGGACCATTCTGCATGGCGCGAGGAGTGCATATAAAGAAAGCTAAGGGCGCCGTAGGCAGAGATGGCTTCTGGGCTAGGAAACTCAGGTTGGATATTAGGGGGACGTCACGGGAACCTCGGATATCTTGCCATTTTTGTGTCTTTTTCGAGCCAACCGTATTTTACGTTTCGACTATTCCAACAGGTCGGAAGAAGCGACAGCGACAAAGGCGTCTACCATCTCAGAACACGCCATCTTAGTTTTTGCTATCCATATTCCGCACGAGATCAAACTTAACCTGACCTGGTAATCCTCCCCGTCTTAACGGGGTTTGGCCGTAGACTTCACGCAGCCATTTTCAGTTTCTGGGCGGGTGTGATGCCGGTGCTGTCCACCAGTAGCTTCAGCGGACCTGGCGCCCGGCGGCTCGATATCCCGACAGAGATACTCTTCTGCCTGCGGCTCAGGGTGGAAAAATCGGGAACCGGCCAGGCCAGTTTTGCCATCTCCAGGATGCTGGATACCATCCCGATCGTCTGCCGGAGAGGCAGCCAAACAACACCTTCACCATCAGGCAGAACTGTATCGCAGCATCGGAGAACACCGGCGGTCGGCCCGGACGCCCAGCCTTGGCGGCGAGCCAAACCATGTCCTTGTCGAGCCAGATCAACAGCGAGCCACGCCGCTTCAGGGCTTCGTTGTAAGACTTCCAGTTCGTCGTGCGGTAGCGGGCGGCTTCAGGCTTGCTCATGACAAGCCTCTTAACCTACCGGATCTGCAAGGTGAATCCTGCCGGACACGAGTTCTGCAACAACGCCATTCGAATCTCCTCAGCGCTCGGCTCACGAGAAAACTCTACTTATGCAGCACCTTAATCATAGAGAGGATTATCCACCTGCCGAGTCAACCGACCACCTTATTTTGCGCACGTGATGGAGGACGGCGGCTCGGCATTATCGCCAATCTGGACAATTCTAACCAAATGAACAATACCATACCGCCTCGCCATAGTCTATTTTTCGTATGTGGATTGCTCCTTGTACCGGAGCAATCGGCGATGCACAGTCGAGAAAACACCGGATCGGCTCCCAGGGAACTTTCCGACAAACCGATGCTGTACCCGGTAATCCTTCCCATGATTTGAGATTCAGTGAATCTCTTCTTCTTTATCAGGAGGTCTTCATCGATTCTGCTGAGGAAGTTCTACTCACGCAGCCCTTATCATGAGGAGGACTACTGATTAATCTCCCAGTAGCCTTGCGCAGTGTTTCTGACGGTAATTCGCCGTACATCTGTCGATAGAAAGCCGAAAAACGACCCAAATGTGTAAATCCGTGATCCATAGCGATAGAGGTAACCGTCCTTATCTCGCGGGGAGTCAGCAGAGCCTGGCGCACACGGCTAAGACGACGCCGTTGCAAGTAGGAATGCGCGGTCATACCCATACGGCGGCGAATGATCGATCTGATAGTTCTCAGCGAAAGCCGGGCACCTTCGCATAGCTCTTGCAATCCGATCAGGCAATCACTGTCCTCATCAATCAGCTGATCGATCCTACGCATTGAAGCAGTTTGCAGTCGATGTGCCAAGTGATCGATCTTCAAGTCGCCTGTATCAAGAAGCTTGACTATACCGGTGATGATTCCATCACCTGCAAAGTCCGTCAGTGCCCTGCTATTTGCGGCGGTGCCCCACCTTCCGGCGTCGACCATGGAGATTATGTCCGAGTATCGGCAACGTAGGTTAGCCATCTGAACCATATCGGCATTTCTCAACATACCTCGAACTAACGGCGTCGCCATTTTTCTTTGCCCGTCAATGCTGACAAGGCACGCTGAAGAGTCAAATCCGGGATACACACCGCGCCTATATCGAGTGCACTCGACGTCTTGAGGTTCGAAACATCTCCGCTACGGCGCATAAGAACGGCATTAGTTCTCAGGTGAATACCATCTACTGCTGATTGCGGGTCTGCAGCGTTGTTACCACAAAAAGAAAAAGAGTGAGTTGCCCCCCCACACTAGCCAACTCGGTTCTAAAAGAAACCGGAGCGTTAGCCCAAGCAGATTGCAGCGCGATATTGTGCCCAAGCTCAACCAATCTAGCTTTTCCGAGGAAATCAACATGCCCTGTTGGCAGAGAATCCACCTTTCCCCCAGGAATGCTTGCCGCTAAGGATCTGCTATCAGTAAATTTATTTGAAAAATATTGAAGCTGAGTGGGCGTGAAACACTCCTGCTCGATCATGCGTCGCGCTTTCTTTTTGCGATTTCGATCTCGCATTTCAAGCAGCCTCATGAAGTGCTTGCAATGCACAGGCCACTCAGTGACCGTTATCTGCAGACGCTTCATGGGCTGGAACTCGACAAAGTCCATGCGACCTCTAATAACGCTTAACAACATAAAGTTGGTTATAGTTTGTGCTATCAGGCATTCTTTCGAGTGCCCTCGTGCGTGATAATTATTCGTTGCTATAGGCACAACAATAACCATCAACTTGCACGCACAAATGAATGCCCTAAACCTACCGGCGGCTGTATGCTATCCATATTACGCATCATTTTTCCTTCCCGTGGAGTTAATCCCTCTTGGGGTCAGGCCCATTGGTTCTAGGCTTCTGGCGCGACTCGGTCGCCGCAAAGAAATCTGATCGATCAGCAATTTTTTCTGGCTGAGCGACGCAGCGTTGTTGCAGAGCTGTCCGTTCGGCAGGATCTGTCAAGCGAATCCTGTATGTTAACATCTCGGCATGACGAAGCCTGCACCAGCCCGCGACCGCACGAAGAACTGGAAATCATATAACGAGGCGCTGAAGTGGCGCGTCTCGCTACTTGTCTGGCTGGACCGAGACATGGTTTGGCTTACCCTCAGTGCTGGACGTCCGGGGCGTCCGCCGGCGTTCAGCGATGCTGCGATACAGTTCTGCCTGATGGTGAAGGTGTTGTTTGGCTGCCTCTCCGGCAAACGACCGGGATGGTATCCAGCATCCTGGAGACGGCAAAACTGGCTTGGCCGGTTCCCGATTTTTCCACCCTGAGCCGCAGGCAGAAGAGTATCTCTGTCGGGATATCGAGCCGCCGGGCGCCAGGTCCGCTGAAGCTACTGGTGGACAGCACCGGCATCAAGTTCCTGGGCGACGGAGAATGGCCGGCCCGCAAACATGGCACCTTCGCAGACGCCAATACCGCAAGGTCCATCTGGCGATGGATACGGCCACCGGCGACATCCGGGCCGTGGAATTCACCTCAAGCCGAGAGGGCGACAGCCCCATCCTGCCGGACCTGCTGGACCAGATCCCCCGGATCAGCTGATCGGCACCGTGACCGGAGATGGTGCCTTCGACATCCGCCGTTGCCACGCCGCAATCCTCGATCGTGGTGGCAACGCCATCATACCCATCCGCAAGAACGGGCGCCTCTGGAAGGAGGATTGCCCTGCCGCGAGGGCGCGCAATGACATCCTGCGCGCCACACGGCACCTTGGGCGCGCGATCTGGAAGAACTGGTCGGGCTATCATGTTCGAAGTCGGATTGAGGCGAAGATGCGCGGCATCAAGTCCTTCGGAGAGAGGATCGCATCACGAGATCCCGACCGCCAGACCGCAGAAACCCACATCCGCATCGCCCTCACGAACCGCTTCAACGAACTCGGCCAAGCCGAGATTGAGCGCGTCGCCTAAATTCTCAGGGGAAGGGGGCAACTCGTCATGACCACGAGTTCTGCAACAACGCCAAGGAGGACTGTCCAGCCGCCGGAGCACGCAACGATATCCTACGCGCGACCAAGCATTCGGCCGTTCTCGAGGTGGCTTCACCCGGATCATGGTTGGCCTGGCCAATGAGAGCGCCGCGAACAAGATGATCATGATCAAAATGAGCGGGCGAACGCCATGTGTTCGAGTGTGCCTGCGCAGGTATCCCAAGGCACACCGCACAGCGTCGAGCCTGTGCGTGAAAAGAGGGGCGCGGGCTCCAGATCGGTCGCACCAAAGGCAGCATGATCACCATGCTGCACGCCGTCGCCAATGCCAAGGGGTTGCCGATCGGGTTCTTCATGTCGGCCGGCCGGGTCAGCGATTATACCGGCGCGGCTGCACGATTGGACAGCGTGCCGAAAGCGGGCTGGCTGCTGGCCGACCGAGGCTATGATGCCGACTGAGCCGCGCCGAGTTTGGCGGAGGCTGATTTCGGTTAGTTATGCGACCATGACTTCAGGCACTCCAGCCATCATCGCGCTCGTTGATGCGATCCTGCACTGCACCCTCACGCTGCTGCAACCGCTCGAAGCTCTGCTCGACCTCGCGCAGGGACAGGCCGAGGCTCTGATGACTTTTCGCGGCGGAAAGGATGGACAGAGCAACTTCCTTGCGCTTCTCGGCATCGGGAAATCAACTGCAAGCGCGCGATCATCACCCTTGGCGATCCGGCGAATAACATCGCTGCCATATCGCTCTCTCAGATCATGGGTGAACCGTTCGGCCTGTTCCTCATGCCCGAACTGCAGATCCTGCCCTTGGGCCACGCCCTGCGCCATGCTCTGGAGCGTGCGGGTCAGTCTGTCGTTGGTGTGGTGATGCGTATGCTCCAGCGCACGGTCCACAATCTTGGCCGCCTGTGAATAGAACCCGTCCACCAACTCGGCCGCCAGCCCTCGATCCTTCTCGCGTATCAGGTCCAACCGTTTCGCTTCCGCAACAGCAAGAAGATCGGCCTTTATCCATTCACGTTCTTGCCAGGCATTGCCCGCGCCGGTCTCAATCCGCCGTGCGATTTCTTCAGATCCAATCCCGATCTTGGCGGCTTCAGCCTGAATGCCCTTCCGCATCTCCGCAGACGCAATCGGCGAGACGGATGCGGCTGTGCCGTCGCGCGTGATCTGCCCGCTTTCCAACTGTGTCTGGTAGACTGCGGCACGCGGACCGCGCCGCATCAACTCGGCCCTCGGTCATCGCCCAGTGACGCCAGAATATTGCCGCTGACCGCGTAAAGCTGGCGACGCAAATCCTGCCGTCTATGGGCATCCTTTTGGGCAATCCGTTCTTCAGCATTCTCGAACCAGCCAGCAAACTCCTGGCGCAGATCGGAGCTGGTCTGTGCAGTCTGCTCTTGCATCGAAATCTCCATGTCTTTGGGAAGAATGATCCCGCCGCGCTCGAGGATCGACGCAGCCTTGATAAAGTTGGCCGCAACCTCTGCCTTCAACACCTGATCGGCGTAACCCGCCAACCTGCGCATCAGCGCCGCGTTGACCGTGATCTCGGCCAAAGCATCCTGAAGCGCCCTGCCCTCGCGCATCCGCTCACGCACCGGACGGTGCTCACGCTTGGCTCCCTCGATCTCGGCTCGCGATGGGCCGTAGCTCAGGATACCGCGTTCAAGACGCGAGGTCGCATCCAGATGGACCCCATCCTCGGCCCCGATCTCGACAAGCCGCTCCTTCATCATAGCCAGATTGAAGACATGGCTCTTGGACATAAAGAACCACGTCCCGTTCTCGACCCCGCGATTGTTCACGACGATATGGACATGCGGGTTGGCCCGATCGGTATGCAGCGCCGCGACATAGGCCCATTCATCATCCGCATGGGCACCCGATTGGAACATCTCCGATGCCCAGGCCTCGGCAATCAGCTTGGCCTTCTTGGGAGACAGATCGGCAGGAAAGGACAAAAGCAAATGCGTGGTCTGCCCATTCTTGGGCGCGCCGCTCCACGCGTCGCTCCACATCTCCACGATCTCCTTGCGCTCTTCTTTGCTCAAGGACCGGCCGTTCGGATCATGCTCGACCATATTGCCGAAGAGGGAGGTCGATTTTCCGAAGAGGTAATCGAACTGGTTGCCGAGCTGCTTGGCGCTATGGGTGCCTCCACGCGAGATCTTCTTGAGGACAACTGCGTTTGCCCCCTGCGCCATGCGCCAGAGGTTGCGGGCTTTCGCAGTGAAACCGAAGGCGCTACTCGCCTTGCGACCGACATCGGTGAGCGAGCGCGCAGCCCCGGTCAGGTGCGGCGGAACTCGATCTCGCCAATCAGATCGCGGGCAATTGAGTTAGACATCCCCCCTACCCTCTCCGAACTTTTCGTAGAGACGGATGCCTTTGCGGCGCTGCTCGTCAACCACCGCCTTCAGGTAGCTCCGCACTTCCGGCAAGGACCGACGCAACTCGTTCAGCTCTTTCCACTGGTGCTGGAGCAGATCGGTGCGCCCACGGTTCGCCGCCAAAGCGATCTGGTTCACATTCACCCCGATCTTGTGCAGCTCGGTCCGGATCTCTTCGAGGCGGGTTTCGTCATCCCGTTCAAACTCCAAAAGACCGACCGCCATGCGCAAAAGCGAGCGGATCGCATCCGCATTCGTCTCCGTTCCTGCGCTTTTCTTCAACCGGTTCAGGGCATCCAGCTCAGCTGGAGAGAGCCGGACAGCGACGACAGCGCCCTTCGAAGTTGTCGCTCGGGAGGTGCGTTCACCACGCGTTTTGATCTGGCTGACGGCAGATCGCGACACCCCGAACTCTGCCGCGAGCGCCGCTGCTTTCTCACCAGCTCTCAAGCGCCGAGTGAGGTCATCGCGCTGGTTTGGGGTGAGGCGGCTGTGCTTGGCTGTCGTCATAATTTGTTAAGTAAACAATTTGCATTTCCTGCCATGTCCTATTTATGTCGAATTATGTCCTAATCGTCAACGACCGTTTCGATTGAAAGGACCGAGTTGCCAAGAGGCGCAGGCAATGCCCGTTATGGATCGCCGCGGCACAAAGAGGCAATGTCGTCAAATGTCATCTGCAGTTGGGACGGAGATCCTCAATTGTCGCCGCCGAGATCGGCTAAGCCTATGCCAGCGACCAAACTCCGAGAAATGCACGCCTCTCAGCTTTACGTATATACAGATACGTGTTGAAACGCTCGTTTTTTGTATGTACATTAAACTAAAGAGCGAGCGAACAAACGAAATGAAGATTGCCTGGGACGAACCGAAGCGTCGGGCGAACATCGGGAAACATGGCTTTGACTTCTCTGATCTGACCGTTGAGTTCTTTCTGTCGGCAACGATCATCCGGGCCCACTCTGAACGCCTCGCCGCGATCGGCACGTTGAAGAAGGGCACGGTAGTGACGATCTATATGGAGCTTGGCACTGAGGCCCTGTCAGTGATCTCGCTTCGTTCTGCCAGCAAAAGGAGAGACAAATCCATGAAGGAATTTGACCCCAAGCACGCCACTGAGCACGGCTACACCCGCGAAGATTGGGAAGCCGTGGACAGCCGTGAATTGACCGACGCAGAACTTTCGACAGCACGGCCTTTTGTGGCCGCCTTCCCGGAAGCGGCAGAGAAGACGCGTAAGAGTCTCGGGCGTCCGAAGGCGGCCAATCCGAAGGTTGCCGTTTCCCTGCGACTCGACCCTGATGTGGTCGAAGCGTTCAAGCGCGGGGGCGATGGTTGGCAAACGCGCATGAATGAGGCGCTACGCAAGGCTGCGCACCTGTCCACCTCCTCTATGAGCGCCACGAGATCGTGACCTCAAGCAGAGCGAGACGGAAGCGCTCTAAGCGTAACAAGGTATAGAGATCGGCCACCGCCGACCGCGAGAAGATCTTTACCCTGCCCGTGAAATTGTGCGGCGAGCGCGAGCTGGCAATCCATCATCGCCACAAAAAATTACGCGCTGATCGCATGAGCCCCGCTCATCTGACAGCCAACCCGGCAGGCTGAACCGCGCCGAGTTTGCCGGAGGCTCCAACTCCTGAGTAGGATGGAGCATCATGAGCAAGACGACGAACAAGTTTTCCCCGAAGTGCGCGAACGTGCGGTGCGCTTGGTCCTCGACAATGAAGGTCAGCATGGATCGCGCTGGCAGTCAGTCATGTCGATCGCGGCGAAGATTGGCTGTGCGCCCCAGACGCTGAACGACTGGGTCAAAAAGGCCGAGGTCGACAGCGGAAAGCGCGCTGGCATCCCGACCGACATGGCGGAGAAGTTGAAGGCGCTGGAGCGGGAAAACCGGGAATTGCGCCAGGCCAATGAGATCTTGCGCAAGGCGAGCGCATATTTTGCGATGGCGGAGCTGACCTCCGGTCGAAGTGATGGTCGGATTCATCGACGATCAGCGAGGGGAGCACGGGGTCGAGCCGATTTGCAGGGTTCTGCCGATCGCCCCGTCCACCTACTACGATCACCTGGCGAAGCGTGCCGATCCGGCCCGGTTGTCGGATCGCACCCGGCGCGACGCAGTCCTGCGGCCAGAAATCGAGCGCGTGTTCGAGGAGAACTGGAGGGTCTACGGCGTGCGCAAGGTTTGGCGTCAGCTGGATCGGGAAGGCTTCGATGTCGCCCGCTGCACAGTCGCCAGGCTGATGAAGGATATGGGCATTCAAGGCATTATCCGCGGCAAGCCGCACAGAACGACAGTGCCGGATAAAAAGGCTCCATGCCCTTTGGACAAGGTGAACCGGCAGTTCAGGGTTCCAGCGCCGAACATGCTCTGGGTTAGCGATTTCACCTACGTCGCCACTTGGAGGGGCTTCGTGTATGTGGCTTTCGTCATCGACGCCTACGCACGCCGGATCGTCGGCTGGCGGGCGAGCCAGACAGCTCACGCAGGCTTTGTGCTCGATGCTCTTGAACAGGCTGTCCATGATCGCCGCCCGGTCAAGGGCGCGGGGCTCGTCCACCATTCCGACCGCGGATCGCAATACCTGTCCATTCGCTACACCGAGCGGCTGGGTGAGGCCGGCATCGAGCCATCCGTGGGCAGCGTCGGAGACAGCTACGACAACGCGTTGGCCGAGACGATCAACGGCCTCTTCAAGGCGGAGGTCATCCATCGGCGCGGGCCGTGGCGCAACTTCGAGGCCGTCGAATATGCCGCCCTCGAATGGGTCGACTGGTTCAACAACCGCCGCTTGCTCGAGCCGATCGGGAACATCCCTCCGGCGGAAGCAGAGGCTAACTTCTACGCCGCTCTGGAAACTGAAGACATGGCCGCGTAACTAACACAAATCAGCCTCCGGCAAACTCGGCGCGGTTCAGGCGAAGCCTTTGGCAGGCGGCGAGGCATACGTAACGATCGGCCCTTTCGGGGTCGTTTGCGGGAGGCAAAAGCAAAACTCCGATAGGAGCGCTCATCCTCCCTCCCGCTTTCTCTCGGCGCCATCGCGCTCCCTACCCATCCGGCCGAACCAGAAACGAGAAGGCAGGTACCACGTCGCACCGCCGACACTTGAAGGTCCACCTCTTCGGACGACCGATCCCTGCTCGATCAGCTGCAGACGGTCGAGCTTCTATTGCAGTTGAATTGCCTCGGCGAGTTCACAATCCTGTTGTCATGAAGGTCGGCACGAAGTCGAGGTGGAATATAGTCCACTATGAATCGACCCCATCTACTCACTGCTGGCGGCTGGTCGCGACCCGACTGATCGCCCATACAGAAGAAAAGACCCGCTTTGAGCGGGTCTAAACATCACGATCAGATGAGCTTGAGGTCGATGGCAGAGCTTCTTCCGTTACGGCCGGTCTC
Organism: Paracoccus cavernae; assembly: GCA_030410095.1. Classification (GTDB taxonomy): domain Bacteria; phylum Pseudomonadota; class Alphaproteobacteria; order Rhodobacterales; family Rhodobacteraceae; genus Paracoccus; species Paracoccus cavernae. The sequence goes on along the minus strand of JAUFRC010000004.1, from coordinate 95,556 downwards.
GACTTCATAGGAAATGGCCTGATTGTCATCCAGACCAGTCAGGCCTGCGCGTTCAACCGCAGAAATGTGGACGAAAACATCAGCGCCGCCCTGGTCAGCTTCCAAAGCTATGGCTTTCTATTCTCCGCCCTCGGCTGACGCTGGGGGCCGTCTTTTTTCGTCTCGGAGGGTTGCTCTACGCCCTGCCCTTTCGAATAAGCTCGGCCAAACGGCCTTCCTCTCGCAATGCTGCAACGATATCCCTGACCGCTTCGATGGGAAGCCCGCGTTCAAGAGCAATGTCTTCTACCCCATAACCCTTGCTCAAAAGCTCTTCGATCATCGTTACCGCCCTCCATGCAACCTTAAGATGTTCGCTTTACGTTCTGGTCACTGCAAGGCGAAAAGTGGCTTTTATCGATAGCTGACCAAATAGGTGACGGCATGGATGTCCCCCAATTCGGAATCTTCTTCTTCTTTTTCTTCTACTTCATCACCAGCAACATATTGATATTGAATGTTTAAAACAGCGAAAGCGTAGCTATTGGGTCGGAAGCCCGTAGGAAACGGGTCGAAATATTGCCTCAAAACGTAGGAATCGGGTCGCTATCCCGTAGAAATCGGGTCGGTCAGGCCGCAATCCCTGAATTTCCCGCACTTCGACCCGAAAACTACGGGTTTACGGATTCATTTGACGGGGTAATGAAAACCCGTAGTTATTGCTCCCATGGAACAGCTACGGCTTGGAATGGATATCGACCCAAAAACTACGGCTTCAACCTTTGAGTTGAGGCCGAACGATGGCGAGATGCTCAAGCCTGCGGAGTTGGTCGAGGTGGATGGCGCCGAAAAGCTCACGCTCAACGCGCGGCGCGCCTACAACCTCCTGCTCCATAATGCCCACGGCCCAGACATGGCGGTGCCGCACCAGCGCTTCACGATACCGCTGGCAGACCTCAAGTTTTCACATGCCGGCAATGACCGCCTGACCTCGGCTATCAAGTCGCTGATGCGGACCATTGTCACTATCAGGTCTGCGGATCGCGTCGAGCTGGTCCCCTACTCGGCCGCACCACGATTGCCGATCGCAAGAACAGCCGCGGCTACCTGACCTATGAATTCGACCCCCTGCTCGTTGACCTTCTGCGCGACAGCCAGATCTTCGCAAAGCTGCAGCTCGACGTGATCCATGCAGTCTCGAGCAAATATGCTCTGGCGCTCTATGAGATCGTCGCGAAGCGAGCGCGCCTAACCTACATCCGATCCGAGACATTCGAGATCGAACAGTTCCGCTCCATGCTGGGCGTTGAGCCTGGTAAGCTCTCCACCTACTCCAACCTGCTCAAGTTCGCGATCAAGCCCGCCTTTGATGAGGTGAACAGGCTGGCAGAGTTTCACGCCGCTTTTGAGCCGGTGAAGATCGGGCGCAAGGTCGGAGCCATCAAAATCGCATGGGCGCTCAAGGGGCCTGAGGATCAGCGCAAGGCTTATGCCGAGGTGCGCGGGCTCCCTGCCCCAGAGGAAGTTACCGAGGAAGATTAAATCGTGCAGATAAGCACAGTTACAGCGGGGCAGCAGGTGCAGGCAATCGCAATTGCAGAGCGGACAATTTCCAGAGTGGAAAATTCGATGAGCGGTGAATTTGCCGCTCTGGAGCCTAGTAAATTTCCAGAGTGGAAAATTGCGGAAGCTGAAAATTTGGTGCGCTATGGCTCGGGGAATTTAGAACTCGGGAAATTTACAACTTGCCAGAGCGCCGGATTTTCCACTCTGGAAATTCACAGCGCGGGAAATGGGGAAATTGAAGAATGAAAACGGTCGTCGTCGCATCACAGAAGGGCGGGGCCGGTAAGACCACCACCGCAATGAATATGGCCGTTGCCGCGAGCCAGGACGGGCTTCGCGTGGCGATGGTCGATCTCGACCCGCAGCGCAGCCTGCGCGGCTGGTGGGAGGCGCGGGACGCCGAGTGGCCGCAGATGCCCGACACCGATCCGGCGCCCGAACAGGTCAAGGCAGCACTCCCGCATTGGCGAAGCATTTCGACATTCTGGTGATCGACACGCCGCCGGCCGCGCCTGAATGGCTCACGACCGTCATGGCCGAGGCCGATCTGGTACTGATCCCCGTGCGTCCGTCGCCTCACGACCTGCGCGCCGTTGGGGCGACCCTGCGCGCTGCGCGCGAGGCCGGATCCGACTTCGCGTTCCTGCTGTCCCAATCGCCGCGGGCCAAGGTAACGGACGAGGCGGCGCGGGTTCTGGCGCAATACGGCAAGCTCGCGCCTGTCAATGCCGCCATGCGCGTGATCTATGCCGAGACCGCCGCGACAGGGCAGGGCGTGACCGAGGCCAGCGACCCGAAGGCAGCCGGCGAGGCGCGCGAGTTGTGGGACTATGTGAAGGGGCTGCTCAATGGCTAAGAAGGGCGGGTTCTCATTCGACGGCATGGTTGACGCCAGCGCGCCGCCGGAGCCGATCAAAGGCGTGGAGCAGCGCGGGGCGGCTGAACCAGCCCCCGTGAAGCGCAGCGAGCCCAAGCCAGCCGCTGCGCCGGTCGAGAGGCCCGTACGGCGCGGCAGGCCACCCAAGGCCCGCACAGCGACCGAGGCACGCCCGAGCTTCGGCCTCGATCCCGTGACGCATGCCAAGTTCAAGATCTGGCTGCTCAAGAAGGGCGTGTCGATGCAGGACTATCTCGAGGACCATATCGCCAAGCTGGTGAAGGATATCGATCTCTGAAAATTGGCGAATTGTCCGAGTGGGAAATTGGTAAATTTTTAGCGCGAAAAAACATAGGTATTGGGACCTGTACTTCGCGGCACCATGTGCCGCCTTGCGGCTTGGGCCGAAGGCCCGGACCCCCGCGCTGGTCTGACGCAGACAGACCAGCGTGAGTGGTCACCCCAGCCGTACTTTCCTATGATCGCGCCGTTGCCCCGGTTTTCACGGGGCAGCGGCCTTTGATGGTGCCAATGCTCACGGCCGTATAGACGGCCACGGACCAAAAGTCGGCTACTTCCATCAATCGGCACTTCTTCTTTTCCGGCTATCTTGTGAATCCATGCCGTTCCATCAGCCTCGGGATCACCGCCGAAAGAGTGGACAAGGAAACACCAGTTTCCTTGTCCGCCTTCGCGATGCTGCAAATAGCCATGCCAATTGCGGCATTGCCAATTTCCGGCCCACCAGACGGTCCCCTCCGAGTCATGCGCAGGTGTATCGGGAAACAGTTCTTCTTGATCACCACTCATAGACATACGCCCTCTTTGAGATCGCCCGCCCGATCGAGCCAGCCGCGCGCCTCGGGGCAAACGAAACAGATACAGGTGCCGATGCCGTCCACGCTGACGGGCGCAAAGTAGACGGCAGGGTTAGACTTGCCGCATTTGCGGCAAGTCAGCCGGGGCAGGGAGGGGGCCGCTCATGCTGCGGCCCTTTCCTCGGTGGCCGTGGCAAACAGGAAATCGGCCGCCTTTTGTGCTTCCGACGCTGCCCTGAAAATCAGGCGCTTGTCGTCGGCGAGGGCGCGCAGCCAGCTTTGCAAGTATGCGGCCGATTGGTCGAAGTCAGGGACAAGGCCAAGACGAGCACATAGAAAAGCGTTCCCCAATTCAGCGACCAGTTCCTCGAACGCAAGAGCTTTGCGGTCCGCAAAGCGGGTGAACCGATCAAGGCGCGATGAGTGCCCCGTCGCGTGCGTTGCCTCGTGAGCGAGGGTCGAAAAGTAGCCCGCCGCGCGGCTCTGTTGCACAAATCGGGTGATGGATTCATATTGTGAATCCAGTGTGGTAGCTGTGGTTCATGAGCAGACCCACGCCCCCGAGCTACAAGACCAGGAACTGGCCAGGCTATAACGAAGCGCTCAAGCGCCGCGGCTCGCTGACGATCTGGTTTGACCCCGAGATGATCTGGGATGCCGCACCATCAGGCGGGCGTGGCCGCCAGCAGAGTTATAGCGATGCCGCTATCCAGACTTGCCTGTCGATGAAGGTGTTGTTCGGCATGGCGCTCAGGCAGACGACCGGGTTCGTCGAGAGCTTGCTGCGGCTGGTCGGCCTGAACTGGGCAGTGCCGGATTTCAGCACGCTGTCCCGCCGACAGAAGACCCTCGCCGTGAACATCCCGTATCGTGGTTCCAAAGGGCCGTTGCACCTGCTGATAGACAGCACCGGTATCAAGGTCGAGGGCGAAGGCGAGTGGCATGCGCGCAAGCACGGTGGCCCGAAGCGGCGTGTCTGGCGCAAGATTCATCTCGGGATCGACGAGCAAACATTGGAGGTCAGAGCTGTCGAGGTCACTGGGAGCCACATTGGTGATGCGCCCGTTCTGCCCGATCTTCTCAGTCAAATCCCGGAGGACCAGGAGATCGGCAGCGTCACGGCAGACGGCGCCTACGACACTCGCAAATGCCACGATGCGATTGCTGATCGCGGCGCTCATGCCGTCATCCCGCTCCGCAAGAACGCGAAGCCTTGGAAGGCTGTCACAGCCGGAGCCATGGCCCGAAACGAAGCCCTTCGCGCCGCGAAATATCTGGGGCGCGCCCTCTGGCGACGATGGAGCGGATATCACCGCCGAAGCCGCGTCGAAACAAAGATGCATTGTGTGAAACTGCTGGGTCAGCGCCTCATGGCGCGGGACTTCGATCGCCAGGTCGCCGAACTCCAGGTCCGTATCGCTGTCCTGAACGGTTACATCGCGCTCGGCATACCCGTCACGGAAGCTGTCGGATAAGTCCGTCCGGGGAAGGGCGAGCCTCGGCCATCACCCGATTTGTGCAACAGAGTCTTGAGGCACGCATAAACCAAAGCTGCGGCTTCGTCCCCTACACTACCCCCACCCAGCTTCACGAATGTTTCGCTAAACAGCCACCTTTCTGTCATGCGGCTGCTGTATCGGTCGCGCCGGAATGACTGGAAAGGGACATCGCGGCATGACGGGTTTGCGGCTGTCTAACATCGGCAGAAGCTATGGCGAGACCAAGGTTCTCACCGGCATCGACCTCGAGATTGCGGCGGGAGAGTTCGTGGCCGTGCTTGGGCCCTCGGGCTGTGGCAAGACCACGCTTTTGCGGCTGGTTGCGGGATTTGATCGCCCCGATGAGGGCACCATCACCCTGGGCGACCGGCTGGTTGCAGGCGGCAAGGTCATGGTCCCGCCCGAGCGGCGCGGCATCGGTATCGTGTTTCAGAATTACGCGCTCTGGCCGCATATGTCGGTGGCCGAGAATGTCGGTTACGCGCTGAAAGTGGCACGCCTGCCGGGCGCCGAGCGTGAGGCCCGCGTGGCGCGTGCGCTGGGTACCGTCAATCTGACGGCCTTTGCTGCCCGTCGCCCGGCGGATCTGTCGGGTGGGCAGCGCCAGCGGGTTGCTCTGGCGCGCTGCCTTGCCGCTGGATCGGATCTGGTGCTGCTTGATGAGCCTTTGGCCAATCTCGATGTGCATCTGCGCGCCACCATGGAGGACGAGTTTCGCCGCTTCCACCGCGAAAGCGGCGCGACGCTGGTCTATGTCACCCATGACCAATCCGAGGCGATGGCGATGGCCGACCGTATCGCGGTGATGGACCGGGGGCGCCTCCTGCAATGCGCCAGCCCCGAGAGCTTTATCGCGAGCCTGCCGATGCCACCGTGGCAAGCTTCATCGGTGATGGGCTTTTGCTGCCTGTCGAGAACCTGCGCCCCATCGGAAATGGGTTTGCGACCGCCGATCTGCTTGGCGCGCGCGTCCGGCTGCGCTGCCATGGCGGCGAGGTCTCGCGGCCGCTGGCCATGGCCTCGACCCATCCCGCCGATATCCAGCCTGCCCATCCGGGCGAGGTCTCGATCCCCGCCCGCGTCACTGCGCGTACCTATCGCGGCGGCAGCTGGTCCTATGAGCTGCGCCCCGAGGCCGCCCCCTCGCTTCGCGTGCCGGTGGTGCTGCCCGATAGCGCTGCCGCGCCCGAGCCCGGCGCGCGCCTTGATCTGGCGTTTCGCGACCTCTGGGCCATTCCGCTGTCCGGCACCCCTTCCTTTGGCATCTCTGCGCCCGCCCCCTCTGCCTTCGGCGCGGCACCGAATTCTACCTTCTCCCGCATCTTACGGAGCAATTCCAATGCGCCTGACTGCCACCGCCCTTGCCCTGATGCTGTCCGCGACTGCGGTTTCCGCGCAGACCACGCTGACGCTTTACACCTCGCAATCCCCAGAGATCGCGCAGCAGACTGTCGATGCTTTCATGGCCAAACATCCCGACATCACCGTCGAATGGATGCGCAACGGCACTTCGCAGCTGATGAATATTCTGGCAGCCGAGCAGCAGGCTGGCGGCATCAAGGCCGATGTGCTGCTGGTTGCCGACAGCATCAACCTCGGCACGCTGAAGCAGCAAAAGCTGCTGCTGGCTTGGCCCGAGGCCCCGCTCGAGGGGATCGACCCGCTGATGTATGACGCCGACAAGACCTTCTTCGGCACCAAGATTTCTTCGACCGGGATCGTTTACAACACCCAGGTCGCCACGCCCGTTACCGGCTGGGCTGACCTGTTCCAAGATGCCAATGCGGGCCAGATTGTGGCCCCAAGCCCGCTTTACTCGGGGGCTGCACTGGTCCATATGCACTCGCTCTTGCAGGACGCGACGCAAGGCTGGGCCTATTACGAGCGGCTGAACGTGCTGGGGGTCGTGCCCGAGGGCGGCAATGGCCCCGTCCTGAAGGCCGTCGCGGGTGGCCAGATGAAATATGGCGTCAATATCGACGCCGATGTGCTGCGCGCCAAAAGGCGGGCTCGCCGGTCGAATTCGTCTATCCGACCGAAGGTGCCACCTTCTTTACCGAGCCGGTAGCGATCGTTGCGGGCACCGATCAGGTCGAGGCAGCACAGGCTTTCGTCAGCTTCGTTCTGTCGGAGGACGGCCAGAAGCTTGCCGCCGAACAGGGCTATATGCCGGTCGATCCCAAGATTGCCTCGCCCGAGGGGATGCCCGCGCTGGCCGATATCAAGCTGATGGCGCTCGATGCCGACCGCGCCGTCGCCGAGGATACCGAGGCCCGCGCCAAATTCACCGAAATCTTCGGCGGCTAAGCGGATATGCCCTCGACCCCGCAAAGCAGAGGGCGCCGCGCGCGCCCCTTTTCCGAATATCCTCCGAAGGGATCGTGCTGGCGCTGCTGGCCGTGCTGATCCTGTCGGTTTCCTTTGCTCCGATGCTGCGGCTGGCGGGGGCGGCGCTGCTCGCTGATGGCGCTTTCGCGACCGAGCGGCTGGCCAAGCTCTTCTCGCGTCCGCAGACCGGAGCCGCGATCTGGAACACCATCCGGATTTCGCTGGCCTCGACGCTGGTTTCCCTGATCATCGGCGCGGTTTTCGCCCTCATCATGGTGCAGACCGATCTGAGGGGCAAATCGGCGCTGGTCTTTGCCTTCGTTCTGCCCCTGATGATCCCGCCGCAGGTGATCGCCATGGCCTGGATTCAGGCCTTTTCACCCTCGAGCCCGGTTCTGGGCGCGCTTGGCCTTTCCATGGAGGCGGGCACGCGGCATCCTTTATATTCCGCGACCGGCATCATCCTGCTTTTGGGCATCTATAACGCGCCGCTGGTCTATCTGGCGCTGCAGGCGAGCCTGCGCCGTATCCCGCTTAATCTGGCCGAGGCTGCGCGGGCGGCGGGGCGAGCCCTTGCGCGTGCTTTTGACCGTAATCCTGCCCTTGGCGCGCGGCGGTATGGTGGCTGCGGCGAGCCTCGCCTTTGTCTCGGCCATCGGGAATTTCGGCATTCAGGCCATGCTGGGCATTCCGGCCCGCGTGCCCACGCTCATCACCCAGATCTATCAGCAGCTGAACGGGCTGGGGCCGAGCGCCTTGCCCAATATGGCGGCGCTGTCGATGGTGCTGACGGCCCTGACCGTGGCAGGCGTGCTGCTGGCCGCGCGTGCAGGTGATCGCAGCGATACCCGCGTCGATCTGGGTAGTCGCCCGCTGATGCTGCCCTTGGGCCGCGCCGGTGCCGTGGTTGCGGCGCTGCTTTGGGCCTATCTGATCTTGTCGCTGCTGCTGCCTCTATCGGCGCTTTTGCAGACCTCGCTGGTCACGGCCTATGGCCTGCCGCTGACAGCTGAAACCCTCACGCTCAAGAACTATGTCTCGGCCCTGTTTCAGCAGGTCTCGCTGCGCAATGCCTTTGTCACCTCGCTCTGGCTGACGCTGGCAACCGTGGGCTTTTTGATGCTGGCTGCGGTCTTTCTGGGCTATTTCCTGACATGGCGGCGCGGGCCTTTGGTGCGGCTTTTGCATTTCGGTTCTGAGGCTGCCTATACCTTGCCCGGCATCACCTTGGGCGTGGCGATGATCTTGCTGTTCCTGCGGCCTTTTCCGGGGACGCAGATCTCGATCTACGGCACGCCTTGATCATCCTTGCCGCCTATGTCGCGGGGTTTTCGCGCTCGCGCTGCGTCCGGTTCTGTCGGGCTATGCCCAGATCGACCGCGCGCTGGAAGAGGCCGCGCAGGCCGCAGGCGCGGGCTTTCTGCGCCGGATGCGCGACGTGATCTGGCCGCTGATCGCCCCCCGCGGTGGCAGCTGCGGTGATCGTCTTCATGACCGCGATCAATGAGATCCAGACCTCGATCCTGCTGATTTCCTCCGGCACCCGCACCATCGGGCCGATGATCATCTTCCTTGAAGAGGGCGGGGCCTCGACCCTTGCCGCTGCTGTCGGCTGCCTGATGGTGTTTGGCGTTTTGCTGCTGATGCTGCTCTCGACCGTGCTCTCGCGCTTCCTTCCGAAAGGGGTGTTGCCATGGCAGTTCTGACGGCTTTCAGCGGCCTTGGCGGCAAATCTCCGGCGGCCTTCCTGCTGGAGATCGCCGGACGGCGCATCCTTTTAGATCTGGGCGAGGGGCCGACGCCGGGCCAGCGCCCGGATCTGGAGGGGATCGGCCGGGTCGATGCGATCTTCCTGTCGCATGCCCATATTGATCACGTCGGGGCGATTGATCTGTGGCCAGAGCTGGGCCGCCCGCCGGTTTACGCCACCCGCGCGACCTTTGACGCGCTGCCGCTTCTGGGGTTGCATCTGCCGCCCGAGGCTTGCCGTGACCTGCCGCTGCAAGGCCCCGCTCGCCTGCTGGATCTGCCCGTTACGGTCGGGCGCAACGGCCATGCCATGGGCGGCATCTGGCTGCATCTGCCGGCCGAGGGTGGCGCGCTTTATATGGGCGATTGGAGCCGCGATCCGGGCTTTTGCCCTTCGACCCACCCTCCGGCGGATCTGGTGATCACCGATCTCTCCTATGGCGAGCGGGATCAGACACTCGTGGATCAGGTGCAGGTGCTGGCGGATAGCATCCGGCCCGGCATGGTGCTGCCGGTGCCGATCCTCGGGCGTGGCGCGGATATCGCCTTGCGGTTGTCCGGGCTTGGCTTCGCGCCCGCCATCTGCCCGCAGATCCGGACCGAGATGCAGGGCGCATTGCCCGAGTTGCGCCAAATCGCGACCGCCGCCGAGGCCCGCGCAGGCGATCTGATCATCGCGGCGGATACCGAGCGGCCGGGCGATCTGGTCTCCTGCCTGATCGCCGACCCGCGCGACTGGCGCTTTATCTTTACGGGCCATGTCGCGCCCGGTAGTGCTGCGGCAGAGCTGGTCGCGGCCGGACGTGCCACGCGTCAGAACTGGAACGTGCATCCCCGTGCCCGTGATCAGATCTGGTTGGCCGAGGTCACGCGCGCCAAACATCTGATCCCCGCCTTCGGCGCTTTGGACGCCGCCCTGAACTTGCAAAGGCACTGGCCTCGGTCTGGCGACCGGGCAGGGCCCTACAGACAGAAGAAAGCCGAACCTATGCTGGTTGAAGAAACCACCCGCGAGCGGGCCGAGAATGACGCGCCGATCCTTGTGCCGGTCCATGAGCTGACCCTACCCGAAGGCCGCATTTGCCGTCTCTATGTCGGCAATCTGACCGAGCCCAAGACGGCGCGGCGCTGCTGGCTGCGGGGATTACCTCATCGCTGAATGTGTCGCTGAACATCGACGTGCCGCCGCTAGAGCTGCCGGACGGCACCCATATGCGCCGCGCCAAAGTCGGGCTGATCGACGGGCTCGGGAACACGCCCGCCCACCTGGCCGCTGCCGTTCTGGCCTTGGAAGGGCTGGTCACGCAGGCGAGCCCCGGCAAGCCGAACTATCCCGCCCATCGCGCCGGACATGTGCTGGTGAACTGCCGAGGCGGGCGCTCGCGCTCGGTTATCGTTTTGGCGATCTATCTGCATCTGCGCGCGGCGGGGCCTTCCCGACGCTTGCGAGCGCGGTCTCGCATATCCGCAAGGCGCGCGGCAATTCCGAGACCTATCCGCTGCCGCCCATGCTGGATCTGGCGGAGGCGGTGCTGGCCAGCGGCGGGCTGCAGGCTCTGCTGCGCGGCTAGTGCTGTTCGGGCGAAAGGCTAAGCTCACCCCGAGGCAGGGATGAGCTTGGTTTGCCCAATCAAGGCAAAGGCTTAGCGGTAGATGAAGGTCTCGAGACCTTCGCCCGCGCGCGCCATGCCGCGATACATGCCCTCGCAGTTGAAGGGCATCGAGATATTGCCGTCGCGGTCGACGCAGATCACCCCGCCCGAGCCGTCATTCGGCGTCAGATCGGCGATGTTGCAGAACTGCACGGCGGCATCGCTGAACACTGGCGGACGCCCGGACGTCCACCCCTGGGAGCAAGCCAAACCATGTCCCTGTCCAGCCAGACAAGCAGCGAGCCACGCCGCTTCAGCGCCTCGTTATATGGTTTCCAGTTCTTCGTGCGGTAGCGGGATGGAGCGGGCTTCGTCATGCCGAGATGTTAACAGACAAGATTCGCTTCGTGAATCCTGCGGAGCGGCAAGTTCTGCAACATGTATAACCGCCCCTTGCGCAAGAGGGTTTGCAGATCAGTTTTGCGCGGTGTCGGGTGCTGACATGTATCCGGCCTCTGTTGCGGCCATCGTCATGCCGCGGTCCCGTATGGTGTTCGCGGATCAGGTTCCGAATCAACGCCGCGTGCTCGAAGGCACTTTGTTGCAGGCTGGTTCCTCTGATCCCGTCTCACGACCGTTGCGCCAAACGTCTCCTTGCCCTCTTCCGCTCCGACGTCCTCGCGACCTTGACGGCTTACACCGCTGCGGCCGGAGCCCTGTAGACGTCACCGTGGGCCATGTGTGGGTAGCCCCGGTTTTAGCGGGCTGTCGCCTCGGCTGGCATCATACGGTCGAATGCGTCCATGTGTCAGGCCTTTTGTCGGAGCGCGGTGCTCCATGGCCGGTATGGGATCCGCGGGTTGTGGTCAAAACATCAAAACGAGCTCGAAGCTCTCCATGTGACACTGGTTTTCCCAACCCCGATCTGTCCGATCGATTTCATACAAGCTTCAGCTTCTCCCGCATATTCGAGACGGTGCTGCTGACCTGGTCAATTCGCCATCAGCGGTCCCCTCGAAACTCTTCATTCTTCGTGATCATGGCCCACAGCATGCGGGCCATCTTGTTCGCCAGCGCGATCGCGGCAAGCATCCGGGGCTTACGTGCCAGGATCCGACCCAACCAGGAGCTTTCGGCAGGTGGCCGAATCCTGGCCCCAGAGATCACGGCCATCGCACCAATGATCAGCAAGCGCCGGATATCGCGCTGACCCGACTTGCTCGTGCGTCCAAGCCTCTGCTTCCCGCCGCTAGAATATTGTCGCGGGACGAGGCCCAGCCAAGCCGAGAAATCCCGGCCCTTACGGAAACTATCCATCGGCGGTGCGAAAGCCGCTAGTGCCATCGCGGTGACAGGGCCTATTCCGGGCATCTTCTGCAGTCGGGCCGAGAACCGCGAACGTCTGCTGGCCGCCGCAATCTGCGTATCAAGCTCGCTGATCCGCTGCGACAGGCCGTCGATCTGGTCAAAGCAAAGCTGCGTCATGTGGCGGACCACAGCAGGAAGATCGTCCGATCCTGCGCCCGGCTCCAGAACGGTCCGCAGTTTGTCCACGTTCTCCCGACCCTTTCCGGTGACAAGCCCAAACTCGGCGAGATGTCCGCGCAAGGCATTGATCACCTGTGTTCGTTGCCCGACCAGCAGATCCCGCAGGCTGAAGATCATGCCGAGCCCCTGCTGCTCCGGGGTCTTCACCTCGACGAATCGCATGGTCGGCCGACTGGCCGCCTCCGCGATCGCCTCGGCATCCGCCATGTCGTTTTTCTGGCTCTTCACATACGGCTTGACGAATTTCGGGGCGATCAGCCGTACTTCATGCCCGATGGCAGTCAAGGTTCGCGCCCAATGGTGGGCCGTGGCGCAGGCTTCCATTGAAATAACGCACCCGGGTTACGACTGCATGAAGGTGAAAAACTGCTTGCGTGACAGCTTATTGCGAAACACGACCTCGCCCTCTGCGGTCGCTCCGTGCAGCTGAAAGAGCTGTTTCGCCAGGTTAACGCCGATGATCGAGACTTCCTTCATAGCCAATTCCTCCTGATCCTGTCTGGATCATTATGGCACACAGGTGCCGTCAGGAGGGGCTACCCAACCCATCATCAACGCCTCGCCCGCCCGATCGAGCCAGCCGCGCGCCTCGGCGCAAACGAAACAGATACAGGTGCCGATGCCGTCCACGCTGACGGGCGCAAAGTAGACGGCAGGGTTAGACTTGCCGTCAGGCGGGGCAGGGAGGGGGCCGCTCATGCTGCGGCCCTATCCTCGGTGGCCGTGGAAAACAGGAAATCGGCCGCCTTTTGTGCTTCCGACGCTGCCTTGAAAATCAGGCGCTTGTCGTCGGCAAGGGCGCGGAGCCAGCTTTGCAGGTATGCGGCGGATTGGTCGAAGTCAGGGACAAGGCCAAGACGAGCACATAGAAAAGCGTTCCCCAATTCAGCGACCAGTTCCTCGAACGCAAGAGCTTTGCGGTCCGCAAAGCGGGTGAATCGATCAAGGCGCGATGAGTGCCCTGTCGCGTGCGTTGCCTCGTGAGCGAGGGTCGAAAAGTAGCCAGCCGCGCTGTAAAACGTGCCGATTGGCGGCATGTGAATGAAATCTTCGGCAGGGCTATAATAGGCCTGCGGCTCGTCGCTGGTGCGGATCTCGATGCCGGTGGCGGCAAAGAAAGCAACAAGTGCGGGGTCGGCCTCGGTGCCAAGGTCACGCGGTCCCTCAGCGGGTTTGCCGTGATACTGCTCCGGCAAGCCCTCGATCTGGTCGGCGTTGAACACGCGATAGGCGCGCAGGTAGGGAACTTTGCGCTCCTCGCCGCTCGACTCGTCCTCGCGGTCAAAAGTCCCATACTTAACCACGGTTGCCGATTTCTCGCCCTTGCGAACCTGCCCACCTACCTCCTGGGCCTGTTTGTAAGTGAACCAAAAGGCGCTGCGGTAACCTTTTTCTGCGGCTTCCATCCACAACATCAGAACATTGATCCCACGATACTCCTGACCATTGGCGCGGCGGGGAAGGGTGCGCCGCCTTGACCGCCGGTCCACGGCTTGCGCCATGCTGGCGCGCCTACCTCCATGCTGGCAATGATTTGGTTGGTGACATGCTGATAAAGATCAAACTGGGCCATTTGTGGCGTCCTTCTCTCTGGCAATGATCCCGCGTCGGGCGGTCTTTCCCAAAATCGGGCGGGGTTTCAGGTGAGGGCCGCGTAGCGGTGCCTCTCATGAAGCCTTGCCCCTCGGCGAGCAGGAAGGGGACCCGTGCAAGGTTGTCCGTAGGGGGCGAGGAGGGGATCACCCGCCCTGCACGGAGCGCAGCAAAGGAAGGGCGGGGAAACCCCTCGCCCCCGTTAAGCGGACGGCCTTGCGCGGGGAAACCGGCGGTTTCCAGAACGGACGCGCTAGCGGCCAAACAAAGTCGGGGCGTTCGGCTTGCCCGAAACCCCCGACATGACAAAGCCCGCGCAAAGGCGCGGGCTACTATGGATCTTCTCTTGCGTGAGGGATTGATACCCGCAGGGATCAGATCATCGACGCTTTGGGCTGAAGCTGTGTGAAAACTCCGGGCTATTCAGCGCGGGCTGCTGTGGATATTGAATGGGCGCGATACGCTCACGCAGCTGAAGCCTCAATGCCAAGTCCTAGCCATTTCTAGGGTGATCACCGCCGAAAACTGCTTCCATGTAGATGCCGACGCGATCCTTGAACGATCCTCTTTGACCGTGCGCTGTGGGATGCTTCAGGCTAATTAGTGCGTGCCGACCCCTTATACTGGCCATCGTTTCCTGGGCGAGTTTACCGAAGGTGACAATGCGGTCCGGGGCAAATGCTGCGACCTCATCCTCAATGACTGAGCGCGAAAGCTCACGCAACGGCAGGTCTCGCTGCGCGACCCTTTTCCAGCAAAAATCTTGATAGCGTCCGTAACCCAGACATCATGTCCTGCGAGCACACAACGTCGGATGAACTGCCACATCATCCCGTAATGTCGGCTTACTCTATATTTATTATTATCGATGCCAAAAAAGTGCCAACGGTGAGCTTTGCTGCATCTGTGCTACGTAGTGGGTCTTGTGCGCACATCATGATACGCCCGCGAGCTGACCGGTCGGCGGAAAGTAGGCAGGGCAGGTCATATCCGATATGACCGTCTGCATAACGATCGAGAAGGTCTGTTGCCCAATCTTGTTGTGCGATCTCTGGCATTACACGATTGGGAGCATGGCCTCCGTGGAACTCAAGTCTGAGCCGATCAGAAATCTGGATTAGTGCGTTTGTATCGAAAAGCTGTTCCTGGGTCTGGATCAGCCTGCCCCATGGCTGAGGGTTAAACGCGATGTCGGCGTCGAGCGGTGAATATGGCGCTAAGGATTTGGAGATGCTGCTCATCGGGTCAAAAATCACCAGTAAGTTCGGGGTATGTGCCAACCTCATCAGTATAAGCTGAAAATAAAACTACTAATTTTTTGCACGCGGCTACAGCCCATATGTCTGGCAAGCTACTCACGCGGCACGTAAAAAGGCCGCGCCCGAAGGCGCGGCAGTACGGTCCCACCACAGGACAGGGTTATTCAGCGGCGGCGATATGCTGACGGGTCAGTTCTGCCAATAGGTTGCCGCGCTGTGCTTGGATAGATTCAGCCGCTCGCACTTGCTGGATCTGCGTCGCAAACGGATGGCCGTTCTTGGCGATGAACACAGGCGCGGCAGCGGTATAGGCTGAGAAATACGTTTCGAGGGACAGAGAGTTTCCGCAGATGACACGCCCCGCAAGGCCGCGTGCCGAGGCCTGGACATAGAGCATGTGATAGGTCGAGCGGGAGAGTTCGACCGCCTCGATCCAGACCTGTCCGTCAATGTCGAGCCCGCGTCCCTCCAGTACATCGGCCGCAGCCAGAAGCATTCCGCCTGCGCCACCGGCGGGCTCTTGCAGGGTGATGAACCCCTTTTCGCCAAGCAACTCATCGACATTGTTCAATGACATTTCCGCCATGAGACGGCTCACCTCGTAGGGTGTAAAAAACTGCCCGAGGCCGGCATCGAGGGCGCCGATCTGGCCCGCGACTTCGCCCATGAAATCGGTGCCGCCGGCGCTGATTGCAGAAAGGGCAAGGGCGAGCATTTCGGGCATGGCCCGAACATCGTCGGGGTCTCGGTAACGCGCAACGACCTGCATATACTGCGCTTCCAACTGGTCGCGCTGGTCGAGGCAGGGGGATGCCTTCTTTGCAAGGGCACAATAGGACAGCTCGCAAAAATCGGCAAAAACTTCGGTCTGTCGCTTTGAGCGATCACGCTTGGAGAGCAAGCGCAAAAGTCCTTCACGGCGGGGTGTGCCATGGCGTTTCCTTGGATCAAGCGGAGAGGGTGGCGGGCGCTTGCGCCCGCCGTGGCTCAGATTTCCGGCGCCTCGGCGAGAGGCCGCATATCGGGCGACCACGGCAAGGGCGACCAAAGCCTTCCGTTATAGCTGATGTGGGCAATGACCTGCCCAGCCTCGTCCAAAACCTCTCCGGTTCCGAACCGGCTCGCCCCCAAGCCCGAAAGATCGCGGGGGGTGACATAAGCGCGCTGGCAAGCTTCAAAGCTCGTGAGATGCTCGATCCATTTGGTTGCGGCTTCGAGCTCGTACCGGACCCGAAGACGGGTCCGGTCGGTTACGGGGTAGAGAATGGGCATGACCGTTCCCCCTTTACATCGACATGCTGCGATAGGTTTCGGCATCCTCGTAGCGAATGACGGGTTCGCCCTCGTGATCGTAGTCACCCCAGAAAGGTCCATAGAGACCGGAGCTCTTAGGCTGGCCCTGAAGTTCGGCCCGTTGGCGGGGTTTTCGTTATAGCCTTGGATGTCCAGCCCCATGTCATCGAGCCATGCTTCGAGATCCTCGGGGCGATGGGTTTCGGTCCCGTGCTCGGTCATCATCGCGATTTGATAAGCCATTTTGGCCTCCATCGTGGCGGGTTGCCTGTCCCGATTGCGGCCCTTTTGAGAATGGGGCTATTCGGGAAGGGAGGGCGCGAAGCGCGTCCTCTCTTCCCGGATTGCCTCCCGGCGAGGGCAGGAAGGGGTCCCATGCAAGGTTGTCCGTAGGGGGCGAGGGGAGGGGATCACCCGCCCTGCACGGAGCGCAGCGAAGGAAGGGCGGGGAAACCCTCGGCCCCGTAAAGCGGACGGCCTTGAATGGGGAAACCGGCGGTTTCAAGACGGACGCGCCGCAGGCGTGGCCCAAGCAAAGCAGGGGCGTTCGGCTTGCCCGAAACCCCTGCATGACAAAGCCCGCGCCTTTGCGCGGGCTGCTATGGGATCTTCGGGCTTCGGCTTTTCCAGCCGCAAGGAAGCGACTTCAGGAGCGGACGCCTGCGGCCGCCAGCATTCTGCGAACGGGACGGGCCGTCATGGAGCGCAGGAACGTGAGCAGATTGTGGGAAAGGTGAAGCCATTTTAAAGCGCAGTCGCTCGCGTCAGGGACGCTAAAGTCGGTCTGTTAGGAAAAGGCGCAGAAGCCAGAAAAGTCCCAGAAACATTGCAACGGCGCCTGCCGCTCGATCGATTGGAGGTCCTATTATGAACGCTCCGCACAGCAACGCCGCCCCAATCGCCCATTGCTGCAACGGTGTTTTGTACTTTTCCGTACCGTAAACGGACAACAGAAAGCAAAGGATCGCGACGATCCCGGTAATGACGACCCACTCGGTGATCACAACTCGACTCCTCGGCATCTAACAGACGAATACTCCAGCTCCGTTGGAAGCATTACAATGGAATATGATCCTCCGCGTCAGGGATCGTGCCCCGCAGGGCCGAGACGGGCAGGGTGCATTGCACGCTGTCTGGCTCGGTCCGGCCAAAGCCGGACGAGAGCGCGGTGGACGCCAAGGGCGGGCAGACGTCAAATCATATTAGCAAGTCCTTGGCATCGCCTCCTGCAGCAATGTATTCGCGGAACCACTTTGGCCGTCGCCCTTGGCCGCACCAGACTTCTAAACTATTGTTATGGGTGGCATATTTTCCATATTTATGATATATCATCCGTCGTAAGCCGTTTAGAAACCTGTAGTCAAGATCCTCACGTTTCGCGATTTTCTTGTCAATTTCCTTCAAGAGCTTGTTGAGATCTTGTAGGGGCATTTGGTCAATGTTTTCTCGATGCGTCATCGCCATTCCTAGAACCGCATTCCCCTAGACACCTTATTGATACATAAGAATATGTCCGTCTTGACTGTTCTGCAAACATTCAAGAACCGCTGGGAAATTGTGGTTCTCGATTGGCCCTCTAGCCACTCATTTTTGAATCAGCCTTTCTCGAAGAATCCGGGATGTAGTGTGTTGATGCCATAGCGGATCATTCCGTCACCGAAGCGGGCGTTGATGTGGTAATCCCCCCGATCTTAGAGGGATACGGAAGTAGAATTTTCTCGGCAGGATGAACGAGGAGATTCCGATGAAGAAGACCCGATTTACAGAAGCCCAGATCATGGGCGTGCTGCGTCAGATGGAGGGTGGCGTTCCTGCTGCCGAGCTGTGCCGTGAACATGGCATGAGCAGCGCCACGCTTTACAGGTGGCGGGCGAAGTATGGCGGCATGGATGCGAGCCTGATTTCGAGATGAAGGCCATGGCCGAGGAGAACCGCCGACTGAAGCGCATGTATGCCGACGTCAGCATGCAGAATGATCTGCTCAAAGAGGCCTTGGGAAAAAATGATACGGCCAGCTCAACGCCGGGAGTTGGCCGTGAAAGCGGTGGCGATGAAGGGCGTCAGCATTGCGCTGGCGTGCCGGGCGTTCGATGTCAGCGAAACGTGCTATCGATACAGCCCCAAGCTGGACGATGAGAACGAGCAGATCGCCGACCTGTTGCTCGGGCTGACGAGGGCGAAGAAGACTTGGGGTTTCGGCCTGTGCTTTCTCTACCTGCGCAACGTCCAGGGACATGGCTGGAATCACAAGAGGGTCTACCGGATCTATCGCGAGCTGGAGCTGAACCTGCGGATCAAGCCGCGCAAGCGGTTGAAGCGGGAGAAGCCTGACGCGCTGGCGGTTCCGGAGGCTGCAAATGAGGTCTGGTCCATGGACTTCATGGCGGATCGCCTTGGAGATGGGCGTCAGTTTCGCCTTCTGAACGTTCTGGACGACTTCAACCGCGAAGGCCTTGGCATCGAGGTCGACTTCTTGCTGCCGGCTGAACGGGTCGTCCGAGCGCTGAACCAGATTATCGAATGGCGTGGCGCGCCAACGACGATCAGGGTCGACAACGGCCCGGAATATATCAGCGGCACCCTCATGGAATGGGCCGAGCACAAGGGCATCGCCTTGGCTCACATCCAGCCGGGAAAGCCGCAACAAAACGCCTATGTCGAGCGATACAACCGAACGGTCCGGCACGAATGGCTGGACCTCCATATCTTCGAGAGCATTGACGAGGTGCAGCAAATTGCCACCGAGTGGCTGTGGTCATACAACAACGAGCGTCCGAACATGGGCAACGGCGGGATGACGCCCGCACAGAAACTGAGAATGGCCGCGTAAATTCTACGTCCGAGCCCCCGTGAAAACGGGGAATTACCGGGCGATCCGGTTGAAAAGACTGAAACGGAGCAAGAGCTCTACGAATAGGTGCGGTCTTTGAGAAGAAAACCTTTCCGATAGAATAGGCAACCCCGCCGTGAGGTCGGGAATTAGCGCCATTGTTTTTGGGCAGTTTTTTCTCCCGCCAAAGGCAGATCTTTTCGACCACTACCAGGGCCAACTTCGTCGGCGACCGCCGCTTTGAGGCGGGCGACGAGGGCACGGCTCCATCGAGCGTCTGGGCTTCGCCCGAAAGGGCAAGCTGAAACTCATCGACGGACCGGATATGGGTGAGCTCCGCATATCGATCGAGAACATCGGCAACGGCGAGATTGTAGCGAACATAGAGGCGGTGCCGCGACGGCCTGAAGATGATGCCAGGGCAGAGCCTGCGGGCGTCGGTGACGCGTGTTCCGGTTTTGACGCCAAACGCCTTGGCCTCATAACTTGCTGCGACACAGGCCCCTGCCTCGGAATCGACGGCGGTGATCGCGACAGGTTTGCCGCGCAATGCCGGATCGAGCTGCTGCTCGACGCTTGCGAAGAAGGAGTTCATGTCGAGATAGGCGATACGAAGCGGGGTCACGGCACTAAACCTGGCGGGTGGTGTTTCTCGCCCCATGTTCTATTTTTGTTCCTAGATTCGCAAGGAGCCGAAATGGACAGGAAAGAGCAATTGCGCAATGTGGCCTTTGGCGGCGCATGGTCAGAGCAGATCGCGGAACGCGAGGCGCTGGTGCTGGCGCTTGCGTGCTTGCTCACGGCAGCAGATCGGTCGGCAACCGATGATCTAAGGCTTGAAACGGATGTGGTGTCTGCCCTGTGGCGGGCGGGCAAGGATCATCCGAAAGGCGAGATGCTGATCAAAGCGTGGGAGCGCGCGACCGAGATCCCGAATGGCGGTTTGCGCCGATTGGAGCTGGTGCGGATCGCGCGGCTTTGGAGGATGGGCAGCGCGCGCGGCTCACCTAGCTCTAAGGGTGCGATGGCGCAGTCGCTTTGAGCCCATTGCAGTCATTCAAAACTAAGCGACCGACTATGTTCATTTCAGATAGTTCACCGGCAATCTTTCAAGAACGCTCGCAATTTCAGCCTTCCCTGCACTGCATACCGGAAGGATCGGCCTCGGCGGCACCGCCTCGCACAAGTCGAGCTGACAGTTCATTTCATAGACCGTGCGATAGCTGGTGTATTTCTGGAACAGATCCCAAACGGGCTGCAGCGTATCGTTCAGGCGACGGGCTTCGCCACCGTTCCCCGCTTGCACGGCGCGAACAATTGCAACACACGGCACGGGAAGCGTTCCACCCAAAACGCTATACCACGCGTCAGCACCCGCAATCATAGCTTCAGCACAGCACCAGTCTCCGCTGTATCCGATGGGGAAGCCGGATGGCAGAAGAAGCCGTTGTGCCTCCAGATGGGATGCCGTCTGCTCCGGCGAAGATGTCGGGTTTTTGATCGCCGCGATGTTCTCCACCCGCGCCAGCCGTTCGAGAAGGTCGTCGGTAAACTGAAAATGTGTCGTGCCAGGATTGTCATAGATGCAGATCTGTAGCTCACCCATGCGCGCGACGGTTGCGAAATGCTCGTAAACCTCAGTCTGGCTGAGAGGCAGGTAGGACATTGCCGAGAGCAGCCCTGCCGCGCAGCCAGCAGCTTTGGCATCCTGAGCAAAGGCAACCGCATCGCTGGTTCGAAGCGCACCCACGCCGGCAATGACGGGAACGCGGCCATCGGCTGCGTCCACGGCGGCATCCAGCGCCCGGCGGCGTTCCTCACGGCTCAGGTAGGGATAGCTGCCCGTGCTGCCGAGAATGCCAATCGCGTCTGCGCCAGCACTTAACTGGCGCTGAACCAGCCGGGTGATTGCTGCTGTATCAATCCGGCCGTGCGTGTCAGCGGGGGTGATCGGAAATCCGATCATTCCGTGAAATGGATACATGTGTCTGATCTCCCCTCACTTTCCTCAAAGCAATTTGCCCTGAACTGCAGACAAGGCCTATGCCTAGGCGGTCAGCAGCGGTCGATCAAGGTGCAGCACAGGGTTGGCGTTATGCTCAGTAGCCGCGAGCGACCGCTTCGTCCCGCAGAGCAGCCCCCGCCAGCTTGGCCAAGTGCCGCTGCCGGGCGCAAGCCGTAAGGACCGACGCTTGGAGCCCAGAGCGGACAGTCAGGAAGCTCGCAGCATCACTCAAGTTTCGCACTTACAGCATTTTCTGGCTGAGCCATTAGTTCCGGCCAAAACGCTATGACTGTAGGGGCTGCCAGTGATAAAATAACAGTAAAACCAACGCGAAACCGGACATGCCGAGCATGGCGAGGATCGTTAGGGTCGAGGTCGCTCCTGTGGCCGCGATCAGCATGCCCCGATCAGCGGCGCTGCCGCCTGAGCGATCAGCGAGGGGCGGGCGAGATCGCCCATCACCACGGCGTAACGCTCGGGGCCGAACAGGGTGAGCGGCAGTGCGCCCCTCGCGATTGAGAAAATGCCGTTGCCCGCCCCGTAAAGGATGATTGCAAAGGCCGGAAGCCGGACGTCTATAGCAAGCAGGATCAGGCCAAATGCTACCGCACCGCTCGCTCCCAGTAGGGTCCAGATCGGGTGGTGACGACCTTTTCCCGCCATCTCGATCAGGCGCGCGCCGACCTGCGCCGGTCCAATCATGGCGCCGATCGCGACTGCCTCGGACAGGGAAATTCCCTGCGATTGCAGGAGTGTCAAAAGATGGACCGAGACAATGGTGACGGTTGTTCCCGCAATCACCAAAATCGCGGCCATCAGGCGAAAAGCCAGCCGGTCGCGGCCTTCAAGGCGCGGTTTGCGGGGCTTGTCGTCGGCGCGCGGTGCTGCAGGGCGGGCCTCTTTCGGGACCAAAGCCGCGATCAGCGGCAGGCAAAGAAGCAGCAGGATCAGCGCATAGATGCGCAAGGCGCCGCGCCAGTCGAATTCGGTCAGCAACCATGTCGAGAGCGGCCAACAGAGGTGCTGGCAAAGCCGCCCCAAAGCGTCAATGCGGTGATCGCGCTGCGGGCGTCTTGGCCGTAAAGCCGCCCGAGTGTGGCAAAGGCGGGATCGTAAAGCGCCGCACTCATGCCGAGGCCCATGACGGCCCAACTGAGATAGAAACCGGCAAGGTTCGGCGCGAGGAGGCAAGCCCGAGCCCCACAGCTAGAAAGCCGCAGCCCGCCGCCAGCACGGCCCGCCCGCCGCTTGCGGTAATCCTGCGCCCAACGAGCGGTGAAGAGAGGCCCGCCGACAACAGCGCAACCGACAGCGCGCCAACGACCCAAGGCAGGGACCAGCCGGTATCGGCGACAATCGCGGGGGCCATGACCGCCATCAGGTAATAGCTGCTGCCCCAAGCAAAGATCTGCAGGATGCCGAGCGCGGCGATGACGGGCCAGCGCCGCGCGCCCTCCATCAGACAGCCGCCGTCAGATTAACCCGTGCTTCCAGGTTTTCCGCGCTCTCCTTGCGCTCGCTGTAGCGGTCGGTCAGAGCGCCCGACAGATCGCGCGTCAGCAGCGTGAACTTCACCAGCTCCTCCATGACATCGACGATGCGGTCGTAATAACTCGAGGGCGCATGCGGCCCGCCTCGTCGAATTCTTCGTAGGCTTTCGCGACCGAGGATTGGTTAGGGATGGTCAGCATCCGCATCCAGCGCCCTAGAATGCGCATCTGGTTGACCGCGTTGAA
Source organism: Paracoccus cavernae (assembly GCA_030410095.1). Lineage (GTDB taxonomy): Bacteria > Pseudomonadota > Alphaproteobacteria > Rhodobacterales > Rhodobacteraceae > Paracoccus > Paracoccus cavernae. The sequence continues at coordinate 72,884 of JAUFRC010000004.1, read as the reverse complement.
ACTTTGCGAGCCGCCCGAGACCTGCATCACCGCCAGCGTCCGCCCCTGCGTCGGGCGGATCGCACCCATCGACAGCGGGATCCAGTCGATCTGCGATTTCATCACGCCGGTCATCGCACCATGGCGTTCGGGGCTGGTCCAGACTTGGCCCTCGGACCAAAGACAGAGCTCGCGGAGTTCTTGGACCTTGGGGTGATCGGCCTTGGCGTCATCGGGCAGCGGCAGGCCGTCCGCGTGGAAAATCCGCGTCTCGCAGCCGAAATGCCGCAGGATGCGTTCGGCCTCATAGGTCACGAAACGCGAATAGGAGCGTTCGCGGAGCGAGCCGTAAAGCAGCAGGATGCGCGGCGGATGCGGGGCGCAGGGCACATCGGGCAGCAGCGGCTTGCGGTCGGCGGCGGGGAGAGATCGGGCAGATCGGGGATCATGCGCGGGCCTCCTTCAAGGCTTTGTCATGGGGAAACCGGCTCGCGCCAAGGCGCAGCGCGAGATTGACCAGCAAGATCAGGACCGGGACTTCGACCAATGGGCCGATCACGGCGGCAAAAGCCACGGGCGAGGCCAAGCCGTAGGCGGCAATGCCCACCGCGATCGCCAGTTCGAAATTATTGCCTGCCGCCGTGAAGGCGATGGCCGTGGTGCGAGGATAATCCTTGGCAATCCACCGCCCCATGGCGAAGCTGACGAGGAACTGGATCAGGAAATATAAGACCAACGGCACCGCGATCCGCAGGACGTCGAGCGGCAGGCGGACGACCTCGGCCCCTTTCAGGCTGAACATCGCGACAATGGTGAAAAGCAGCGCGGCAAGGGTGGTCGGACTAATTTTTGGCAGAAAGACATCATTATACCATGCGGCACCCTTGCGCCCAATCAGGATGCGGCGGGTCAGATAGCCCGCGAGAAAGGGAATGCCGAGATAGATCAGCACGGCCTCGGTGACGGTCCAGAAGCCGACGTCGATAATGCTGCCCTCAAGTCCGAACAGCGGCGGCAGGACGGTCAAGAAAAGCCATGCGTAGGTCGAGAAAAACAGGATCTGGAAGATCGAGTTGAAGGCGACCAGCCCCGCGACAAATTGGTTGTCGCCGCGCGCCAACTGGTTCCAGACCAGCACCATCGCGATGCAGCGGGCAAGGCCAATCAGGATGACGCCCGTCATGTATTCCGGCTGGTCGCGCAGAAAGATCACCGCCAGCGCGAACATCAAGACCGGCCCGATCAGCCAGTTCTGCACCAGGGACAGGGCCAGAATGCGCTTGTCGGCAAAGACCTGCGGCAGTTCCTCGTAGCGGACCTTGGCCAGCGGCGGATACATCATCAGGATCAGGCCGAGCGCGATCGGGATGTTGGTCGAGCCGATGGAGAGGGCGTTCAGCGCCTCCGGCAGGCCGGTGAAAACCGTGCCGAGCAGAATGCCCAAAGCCATTGCGGCGAAAATCCAAAGCGTCAGATAGCGGTCGAGAAAGGATAGCTTGCCGCGTTGAGGTGTCGTCATAATGCAGTCCTTTGCTCAGACGGGATGGATGTGTTTGCCATGCGCATCCACGACCTGCTCGCCATCTTCTTTGCTGAACGCCTGCTGTCCGGGTAACAGATCAAGCACCAACTCCGAGGACGGCACAGCCGCACGCCTTGCGGGCTGACCACGACAGGCCGGTTGATCAGGATCGGATGCGCCATCATGGCATCGATCAATGCCTCATTGGTCAGCGCAGGATCGCCCAAGCCCAGTTCCGTGTAAGGCGTGCCCTTTTCGCGCAGAAGGTTCCGAGGGCCGATCCCCATGCGGGAAATCAAGGCCTTCAGCATGGTTCGCGAGGGTGGTGATTTCAGATATTCGACGATATGCGGCTCGACGCCCGCATTGCGGATCATCGCCAGCACATTGCGCGAAGTGCCGCAATCGGGGTTGTGATAAATGACGACATCCATGGTCATGCCTTTACAGCTTCGCTTTCGCCGCAGGCACAGTCGAGCGCCTCGAGGGCCGGAGCGCAGATCTCGGGATGGCCTTGGCAGCAATCCTTCATCAGAAACCCGACGAGGCCCGCCAGCGCGCCATAGACCGCACTATAGATGATGAAACGCCCGTCGCGGCGCGAGCGGATCAGGCCGGCATGCTCCAGATGGGTCAGGTGAAACGACAGCCGAGAAGTCGTCGCCCCGCCAAGCGCCTCGCCAATCGCGCCGGCGGCCATGCCTTCGGGTCCCGCTCGCACCAACAGCCGGACGATCCGCAGCCGCGTTTCTTGTGAAAGGGCCGCAAAGGCGGTGAGCGCTTGGGGTTCGTTCATCGAATCAATGCCTCAACAGTTATTGAGTGATTTATAAGGCGAGTTGGCTAATCGTCAAGGTGGGCTGTCGCTGGCTGGAGGCTGCACTGCAGCGAATGTCCGTTTTGTCCGCATAGCGGACGGTCACAACAGGCTGCCATGCGGTAGATGCCGTCACCCCCTGCCGTTTAGGACAGCCGCCATTGCTTTGAGTACGGTTTCCGGGTCGCTCAGATAGTTGGCCGCAATCACGAGCGGGACGGGTTTGGGCTTGATGACTTTTCCATCGGGCAAGGTCTTGGTCTCGGCCTGATAGTAGATCGCGAGTTTGGGCTCGCCCTTGGCGGTGCGATAGGCGGGCTTAACAAAATACGGGTGATCAGATTGCGCCATGAGCGGCCCCCTTCGATGGGATACCCTCTTTGCGCAGCCCATCGGCCTCGTCGCGCTTGAGCAAGATCCACGCCCTGCGCTGACGAAAACGCCAGACGACATAGGCCAGGCTTGCGGGAAGGCAGAGCCAAAGCGGCACGCCAAAATGTCGGGCCACGGACGAAAGGAGCAGTGCAAGGATTCCGTCCAGAGCGATTGTTTGTATGAATGCAGAGAAATTGACCCAGAAGGCGCTGAGATCCTCATAGGGCAGGGAGACTTGATGGAGTAGGAGCGCCCGAGACGGCCCAGCTCCATTTCATAGTCATAGCGCGGCCCGAAAAGCTCCTCTCCGGCCTTCAGCCATTCCATCCCTTCCCTCTCCCAAGCCTCGACTTTGAGGTCCCATTCCGAGGTACTTTTTCTCTTTCGCAATACGATCCGCCTTAGCCTTTTCTTCGGCTTGCATCTGCAGCCAAAGGGCATCCTCTGCGTCTCGCTGCATCTTGGTCTTATGCATCATGCCGGTTTCCTCCGCATAATGGCCTCGATCAATGAGATTTATGTCTATGTTTTCTGGCAAAATGAATGATTGCCACTCCAAGGCAGTGTAGCGCAAAAGCCCATAAAATCGAGAACAAATAGAGAATTAAGGCCAATCAATCGCCATTATTGACGCGCCTCTATCACGACGCTCCGGACCGTCGCTTCCGGTTCTTGCGCCATTCGGAGGGGCGCTCGAAACGTCCAGACCGAATGCCGCGCTTGTTGGCCTCGGCTTGGTCTTGTGCCTCACGGTACAGGCCCTTGCGATCAAGGTAGGCGATTGCCCAACCTTCGCTCACCAGCCATGCACCAAGGTCGGTCCGCCCGACCCGACAGCTCGCCAGGGTGCGCCGGTATTTGCCTTTACCAAGCTCGTTGCAATGCACGACTCGTCGGCCAATGAACTGGTCCAGAGCCAAGGCGGCTTGCTGTCCACAGCGCCAAGATTTGCCCTCCTGGTCCTCACAGAGCTGAGCGGCCTCGGGAGCATCAACGCGGCGGAGCCGGATGCGTGTGCCATGGATCTCGATCGTGTCCCCGTCAACAACCGAGGCTCGGCCCGAAAGGCTCTCTTGAGCTGCGGTTTCTTGCACCGCAGCGAGCGACAGCAAGGAAAGGAGGAAGATGCATAAAGGACGGGTCATTACTCAGCGTCCTTTGCAGCGGGATCGACCATGAGGGCTGCCTTTTCTGCAACCCCCAAAGCCTTCGCCCGCTGCCAGAAGGTTTGATGATCTTGTGAGACCACCCGTGCGCGATCGAAGACGGCTTGCCGCGTGGAATCCATGCAGGAAAAGTAAGTCGTCAATTCGGTGAAGTAGCGTTCGAAATCACCCGATACCATATCGGCATAGGCTCTGAAGTCTTCATCGGTTGCTGGAACGAATGGCTCCTCTGGTGGCAGACACAGTGTCGCTGGACTAACCGCCTGGGCATTTGCCTCCCCATTAGGGAAACTGCCAATCACCATAGCAATCAGCACAAGGCTCAAGCCTTGTGCTCCATAGAGCTGCAACTTGCTTGTGTCTAAGCAATCGGACTGTCCAGCTCGCGCTGGTCTGGCAGTCTTGGTCATGGCATGTCCCGATCCTTCTTGTGGGATATCCCATAAGATTAATGATGAGATTGATATTCTGTCTGCTTGGCGGACTCGCGCTTTTGCTGGTGATTTTGGGCACAACGCATGAGTGCGCGGTGGAAGGCATCCTGATCGGGCGAGGGACAGGGGCGCTGGCGATGAGCCCGACAAATTCGGTGCAGCTCAGTGAGGCGATCTGATCCTGATAACGGGCTTTGCGATCGAGCGCGGCGGTCAGGATGTCGTCGGGCATTGCGGGACGGTCAAGCCAGCGGGTGAGCAAAGAGCGGCGCGCGCGGGCAGGGACAGGCGATAGGCATTGCTGGTCTGGCGGATCTGCGGTCCTGCTCCGTCACTCTCAACTGGCGTGAAGCGACGCAACCAATCGAGAAAGCCATGGGTGCGCAGAGCGGCCAGCGCCCGCACGATGGCATCCTTCGATCTTTTGAGGGTGGTCATGAGATAGGCGAGGGACGGCTCCAGTCGGCCGGACTTGTAGCGCACGAGATTTGCCATCAGCACCAGAACCTCCAAAGCGATCCCGCCGAGCGGCCCATTGCGCTGGCCGCGCTGTCGGCCGGCGACTTCATAGCGCCGTGCAGCCAAAAGGATCTGCTGCACTTCGGCGCGGCTGCACTTTGACCAGAAGCTCTGCTCGCAGCTTCCGGTCAGATGGGACTGGCGGCGGACCGGGTTCGGGGCACGCCGGTTGAGGCCGGTCAGGATCGCTCCTGCGGTTTGGAAATATCTGCCGCTGACGGCGGCTGTTTGAATGGTCATGTCACTGTTCCTCATGAGGTGAGGCACAGGGTCCAGATATGCCGATCCCGTTCGCACAAATGCGTTTTTCGGCTTGCTTTTGTCGGAGAGCTCGGGCTAACTAGTCCTTAACAGTTATGCGGACTCAGGTTTGGCGACCTGTGTTATCCAAGCCCCCTCGCGGACCCGCGCGGGGTTTTCTTTCTATCTCTGTCATTCTGCTCATCTGCCCTCTCTGTGGCTTTAGCTGAAAACCCTACGCCACGAATGGCCTGCGAGCAATTCTTTGTGTTGGCGCGGCAATGACCCACAAGGTTCAGTAGCGGAAAGTTTCTGTCTGGAAACTTCTGACGTTCCCCTGCGAGACTGTTTCGTAGCCGATCGAGACCCCGCGCCAGCGTCCTTCGGCCTCGCAGGTCTGTCCGGCGGGGAGGTCAGATCCTGTCCATGAGGGGACTTGGCTTACGCTGATGTGGGTCTGGGTGAACTGGCCGTTGGGGCCGTATTCGCCCAATGTGTTTCTGGATCTGTTGACGTGGCAAACGTCGCGGCTTCCGTCACCGGTACTGCCGCTGAAGGCGTTGTAGTCGACGGAGTAGACCTGCACAGAGCGAATGAAGTCGAACTCTCGTCCCGACACATCCATATCGGCGCCTGTCGTCGAACCTGCGGGAAGACCGCCCCCATAGGGCAGCGCCAGACCTGCAAGGGGGCTCGATCGGCCAGGGCGTCACACGACGCAGAAACTCGGCCGTGCAGCAGAACACTCTCCGGAGGCGGGAAAGCCGCCTGCGAGGCAGAGGAGTATCGCGCAATCAATAGGGTAGGCGGATGCATCATCAGGAATCACGGAAAGGGCAGTGAAACCTGTAACCACCAGACTTGCGAGACGAGTGCATGTGATTGTCATGACTATACCAACATGTGTTCGATATAATCTTGATACTCTTCGCGCCCGCTCGTTTCAAGTAGGCAAAGCCAGAGCGGTAGTGGCTATCATGATCCTACCAGGGCTCTCGCCGCAGGGGACGATACATAAATTGGCCGCGACGCTCTGGGATCGAAGGTGAAACCGTCTGGAATTGCCAGCTTCCCTACATCGCCATTGTTCCATTCATAAATCCAGAGCCCGTCTTGACTGGACTGGTGAAGTGCACGAGCCATCAACCTATCGGTGCTTTGGGTCATTTTGTGGCTCCTCGCGATGCATGAGAGCTTGGTTTGACACCTCTCTCAGGAGGTGCAAAGGGACAAAGATAAAAATGTATCACAATCGATATACACATTTGACATAAGCTTTAATTTTCTGCGCTGAGCGGGTCATCAGACAAGCTGATAGGACACTGCAAGACTAAGTGCGTTGTGTGAGTTCTTCGCGCCGAGCTTATGTATGGCGCTACCTTGTCGTTGGCGCACAGTAGGGACGCTGATGCTAAGGGCCTTTGCTATTTCAGCATGCCCAAGACCATCTCTCAGGCCGCGAAGGACGTCTATTTCTCGCTCGTTCAGCACAGGACGTTCTTCGACAACAAGAGGGCACCAAGCGGAAAACTTCGCCTCCCAAACAGAGATCTCTTCGTCGGTGAACTCTCTGTCATTCCTTGAGAATGCAAGAAAACAACGCCTACGAAGCACCTTCTGCGAAACAACCGCTCCGTAACGGAGGCCGTGTGTTGCTGCTCTCGGGCGAATGCCGTGAACATCGGGAATGCGGATGCTTGACCACCTGGTCGCGCCGCTTGTGGTCATGAGCCATTGGACAACTGTGTCAAGGAACATGAAGTCGTTTTCTTCATACATTTCAGTCCATTTGGCGGGGTAAGTGTTCACGACATGATCTGCCTTGGACGACATTCCAATCCCGAACCCCATGATGAATCCAGATAGGGCGATCTCGCTCAACTTCTCAATTTCGGTAACATAGGCTGGTATGAAGCGTTCAATCATCTAAAATGTCCCTCACTCCTACGGGTCTGGCCTATATCAAATGTGATAGGATTCGGCGAGCGGGAACGGGTTTTCGACTTCCCTGCCGGTAGGAACGGCATGAATGGTTGCGAAGAGTTTGAGAGGTGACCAGAGTGGTGGAAAATTCTACGCGGCGGGGAAACGGGCTTGTTGTAGCCGTCGATTTCTCGCGCGATATGGCCGAAAATCTTGTTTTGGCGTTCAGTGAACTTGAGCCCGATGCGGTGCGACAGGTGGAGATCCGTGAATTTGGTGTGTGGATTGTCGAGCCTGTTACGGGAATGCGGCAATTCATAGGATCAATGACACTTGATCCGAGAGTGACGAAGAAGAGCATGTGATAGACCCATGATACCTGAAGCTGCGAAACAAAATTTAGAGTTCAGTATTCTAGAGTTCCCGACGGACATCTCGCGCTGGAACCTTGTCGCAGCGTTCTACGAGTTTCGCCGTAAGATGTTCATGGAACGGCTGGGATGGAAGCTTCAAGAGTTCGAGCGCATGGAGTGGGAGCAGTACGATGGCTTCCGTACGGTCTATGCAGTTGCACATCTAAATGGTGTGATTGTTGGCGGTGGTCGGCTAAGGCGCACAGATCAGACGAACGGTATCTATAGTTACATGATCCGCGATGCCGTGCTTGATTTGTTACCGGGCCTACCGAACGGGCTGCTTTACCAAGAGGCGCCTGTGAGCGAAGAAGAGTGGGAGCTCACCCGCTTTGCGACAGAGGGTGATCCAAGCATCGCGGCTGGATTACTCTATGTGATCAACGAATATCTCTTCAAAAAGAGCGCAAAGGGGTGCCTGTGCTTGGGTACGCCAGCCTTCCTGCGCATGGCGCGACGTTGCGCTTGGGAGGTAGATCAGATGGGCCCCATCTGTAGCAATCACGACGGGCGATTTGTCGTGTTCCGGTGCAGCGTAGTTCTTCCGCACACACTCATTCCGGGAGTGTGCACAAGTCATCCCAGAGTAAGTGACGGCAAGATAACCAAATTTAATTGGTCAATCGGCTTGCCACTCTCGGTCTTGCTTGGAAAACTCGTGAACACGCAGTAGATGCCAAGAGGAAGAACCCACAGCTGTCTGCAAGATTATATCTTGTGTGCAGCGATATAATCTTGTAGAACGATGCTAGATATAGCGTCGGGCTCATGCATCTGGAGAGACCGACAGTGAACGACATTAGCGGAAAGCCTAACGATGTGGTCACGGTCGCAGGATTGCGGGAATATTTGTCAAAGGGTGGGAGCTTCACGTTCTCAGCCGAGAGGATGCAGAACTACGCGGCCCTCAATGGCACGGAAGCTGGTATCTCATGGGCGTCGATCCTGACACGCTCAACTGGGTTGTTCTCGTTACGACACGCGATGAACGACGGCAGCGAGCAAAACTTGCAGCGAATACAGGCTTTGGGTCTGGCCACACGATTGAGTACAGGGAGCTTAAAACCGTCTCTGGTCTCGTTAAGGTTCTCAAAGAGCTTGGGTTCTCGGGCGTTGGGCTCGAAACGGACGGCGGCAAGAGCATTGTTCTGCGCTACGCAGATACTGGAGCAGCATAAGAGACCGGCTGCTTTTGTAGGCAAAAATTTCTTTCGTGGACTGGCCGTCTTAACTTCAATTGGACTAAGTGCGGCCTCTGCTGACGTGATCCGCTTCGGCGCTGACGGTCCACAAACGATCGGATCGAGCTCGTCTGTGCAGCGCTTCACGGCACAAGGTCAGCGCCGCATCGCCCCCAAAGCGGCTTCCAGCCCCGAGGCGGTGGCGGAGCAGACGGCGCTGCGCGAGGCACTTGCCGCGCAATCCGGCGAGCGCGTCATTCGCGGATCTGGCGTGACGGACCGTTACGCTGGTGCCCGGCCGAGTGTGCGCCAGACCGCGCTCCGCTATCAAAACCATCCGGCAATCAAGAAAGCCGGCCTGACGCAGAAGCAGTGGATCGCGACCTTCGAGGCTCTAGTCTGGCAGGAATCGCGGTTCAATGCGCGCGCTGAGCCCCAAAGGAGCGGTCGGACTGGCGCAATTGATGCCCAGAACTGCGAAGATGCTGGGCGTCAATCCTCATGATCCCATGGATAACCTCGACGGGGGCGCGGTATCTGCTGACGCAGATGCAGCGGTTCGGAAATCCGTCACTCGCGCTCGCGGCTTATAATGCGGGGCCGGGTGCGGTGCAGAAATACGGTGGCGTTCCGCCGTATCGCGAGACTCAAGATTACATAAAACGAATTACCGTGGAACGAGACAGGCTCCTCTCCCACTAACAAATTCAGGAGAATTTGATGAACAGGACGTACGTCCAGACCGCTCTTGCGGTTCTGGCGGTGGCTTTGCTCACCCTCAACGCAAGTGAAGTGCTGGCCCAAGCGAGCGGCACGGTGGATTTTTCCAAGGTCGATAAGGTCGGCACAGGATTCATCACCTGGCTCAAGGGCAACATTGCTATCGCCATCTTCACCGGCGCCTTCATCATCTGCGGCTTCATGGCGGCGATGAACCGGATCAGCTGGTGGTGGGTCGTGATGATCTTCGTGGGCGGCTTCTTCGTCTTCGGCGGCTCGTCTCTTGTGACCCAGATGAAATCGGCGCTGACCTGATGGAACGGAGCGCCGTCATCCTCGGGCTGTCACGGCAGGCGCGTTTGATGGGATTGCCGATGCCCTACATGCTCGGTGTCGGCGCTCTGACAGCCCTGCCTTTTTCTGGACGCAGTTCATCCCTTGGGTGCTGACCGGTCCGGTCTGGTACATCGCGGCGCGCATTGCCGTCGCGGTGAACCCCAACGGCCATAAGGCTCTCGCGGTGGTCCTGCGCCGGACCCCGCCCTCCCTTTCGCGCAGAAAAAGAAAAGAGGGTCGCCGGTTTGTTTGATGCAAAACACGATCGCCATGTCAGTGCGCGCGCAGGGGCCGTGCGGCCCAAGGTGCCGCAGCTCTATCCGCACATGCCCTATGTGCTCGACGTGGACGATTACACGGTGCGCACGCGCGACAATGCCCTGATGATGTCGCTGGAGATCTCGGGCAAGGACGGCTTCACCTCGGCCGATCGCGACCTTGAAGACCTGCGCCGCGGCTTTGCCTCGATCCTTGACGGGCTGGACGAGCGGTTCAGCTTCTATGTCCACCGCATGATGAAGCCCGCTGCCCTCGGCCTCACGCCGATCTACGGCGAGAGCTTCGAGGCGGATCTCGACCAGCGCTGGAACGCCCATCTCGAGGCCCAGAAGCTGCGCGACTTCGTGGTGGTGCTGACGGTGGTGCGTAACCTGCAAGCCCCGCTCAAGCTCCCGTTCCTTGCCCGCAAGGCCAAGCAGATCTTTGATGGTGACACCGCTGCGCGCCATGCCGAATTGCGTGAGGTGGTCGCCATTTTGGAAACCAGCCTGCCGGTCGGAACGCGTCGGCTGAACATCAGCGACGGCTCGCTTCTGGGTTTCTACAGCGCGATCAACTCCGGAATTCTTCGCCCCGAGTTTCGCGGCGATCTGAGCCTGATTGCCGAGGATGTGAGCAATGTCGGGCTGCGCTTCAAGGCCGCGTGATCACCCTCGAAGAGGGTCTGGACCAGCCTCGCTACGCGGCCGTGCTCGCCGTCAAAAACTATCCGACCATGACCGAGCCGGGGATGCTCGATGCCCTCGATACCGGCATGGATACGCTTTTGACCCATAGCTATACCCCGATCGCGCGCCAGAAGATCGCGGATCTCGCCAAGCTGCGCATCCAGCAGATGCGCGCGGCCGATGATGCGGCGGGCTCGATCGAGGATCAGCTTGGCGCGACCTATGACGATGTGGAAAGCGGCCGTCTCGGCTTCGGCGAGCACCAGTTTACCATCACGGTTTTTGCAGATAGCCCCGATGCGCTGGAGCAGCGGGTCTCGCAGGTGCGCGGGGTGGCCGAGCAAGCCAAGCTGCGCCTGACACGGCTCACCTCCACCATGGAGGCGACGTTTTTCGCCAACCATCCCGGCAATCGCGACTATCAGGCATGGGAAACCATCGTCAGCTCGATCACCTTCGCGGATCTATGCAGCCTGCATATGACTGATAGCGGCACGCCCGCTTCGCGCCTGCCGTGGAAATCCCCGATCACGGTCTTCCAAAGCGTGACGGGCGCCGCGCACCGCTTTTCCTTCCATGATGCGGGTGATCCCAAAGCCGAGCCGACCATCGGTCACACGCTCATTCTTGGCCCCTCGAACAGCGGCAAAACCGCGACCTTGGCTTTTCTGGCGGCGCAAGCGCGCGGACCGGCGCGCATGGTGCTCTTCGACAAGGACCAAGGCTTGCGCATGGCGGTCGCGGCCCTCGGCGGGCGCTATGCCGAGATCAAGGCCGGTCAGCCCACGGGGCTCAATCCGCTCGCGACCGAGAACGGCCCGCGTGGCGAAGCATGGCTGATGGATTGGCTGGCAACTCTGGTCGAGCGTGACCACGAGGTTATGACCCCACATCAGGCTGATGCGCTCAAGAATGCGGTGCGCCAGAACGGGCAGGCCGCTCCGGATCTGCGCCGCTTCGCGCATTTTGCGACCCTGATCGGTGATGCGCGTGATGATCGCGCGCTGGCGGCGCGGATTGCGGAATGGGGACCGCAGGGGCGCTATAATTGGGTCTTCGGTCAGGCAGAAGCGCCTGTGGTGGATTTTGACGGACTCGATGTGCTCGGCATCGATCTCACAGAAATCCTCGGTCTGCCGACCGAACGCTCGGCGCTTCTGTCCTATATCTTCCGCCGATTGGAGCTGATGTTCGAGGCCCGCCAGCCGATGCTGCTGGTGATTGACGAGGCATCGACGGTTTTTGACGATGCGTTCTTTGCGCGCTGGCTCCCCAAATGGCTGGTCACGGTGCGCAAGATGAATGTGGTCGTGGTGCTGCTGACGCAGTTCCCGTCGCAGATCAGGAACAGCAAATCCCGCTCGATCCTCGAAGGATTGCCGACCCAGATCCTCTTTCCGAACCGGCGCGCACAGCCCGCCGATTACGAGGGCTTCGGCCTCACGGATAACGAGACCGACTTTCTTTTGGCCGGACGGACCGGCGCCCGTCAGGCGCTTTTGCGCAGCCATAACGGCCAGACGCTTCTCGACGTCGATCTCTCGACCCTCGGCCCGCTTCTGACCGCGCTTGGCGGTGGCGAGGCAGGCCGCGCGGCCTTCGGCACCGATTTTGAAAGCAAACCGTTTTTTGGAGAACAGACCATGCGTAAGGCCCTTTTGCTGCTTGCCCTTCTCCCGCTCCTGTCGGCCTGCGCCAGTGAGGCTCCGATCAAGAAGGCCAATTGCTGGTCCGCCATGAGTTTTGTCGAAACGCGCGATTGCGCAGCGCAGCGTTGAGGGCGGGCGCATGGGTCTCAAGCCCCTCCTTCTCGGCAGCTCGCTTGCCCTGACGGCCTTGCCGGTGGCTCTGTGGTCTCAGGGCGTTCCGGCTGTGGACATGAAGAAAGTCGCGCTGGAGATCATGATGATCGACGCCGAGCGTGCAAAGACCAGTGCGGAAGTGGACGAGAATGCCAAGCGCGCGGAGATTGCGCGCTATCAGGCCGATCAGACTGCCGCTCTGGACGAGACGCTGAAGCTTCTGACCGGCACCAGTGCCTTCATCCCCGATCTGGAAACCGGCGCGGCTTACGCCAGCGAGGCGGTCTATGCCATTGATGACGACAATCCCTATGCCGAGCGGCTGTTTGGCGATGCGCCGGCCACGATCGAGCAGATGATCGCGCAAACCGTGGTCAAATACAGCAATCATCCGGCTCTGGCGAAGGCGGGGATCAATGCGGTCGAGTTCCGCTGCTGGTTCCAAGGGCTGGTGAAGGCGGAATCCAACTTCTCGATCGGGGCCAAAAGTCCGGTCGCGGCCTTCGGCCTGACCCAGATCATGCCGGGAACCGCCAAAGAGCTCGGGGTCTATCCGGCCTATTACGATGATCCCCGCGCCCAACTGGACGGTGGCGCGCGCTATCTTCTGCAACAGCTCAACAGGTTCGGCTCGATGGAGTTGGCGCTGGCCGCCTATAACGCCGGTCCCGGCGCGGTCCAGAAGTATAACGGCATCCCGCCCTATAAAGAGACGCAGGGCTATGTCGTGCGCATCCGCGGCTATTACCAGGCCTATGCGGGGCGGGTGAGTGGTGCCGATGATCTCGGCACGCTTGATCCCAAGGATATGGTGATTGCGGAAAGCTCGAATGTCGCGGACGCTGGTTGGCATTATGCGGCACATTCCATGGATACCATGGAGGGGCGGCCACCCGTCTGCGCTCGATTGTGACGCAGATCGAAGGCACGGGTTCCGTCAAGGAAGCCATGGATCTCAATACCTATGCGCGGGCCGAGGTCACGCGCATGGCGATTATTCAAACCCGTCTGAAAGCGGTCCGGCAACGCATTGATGCCGCGCGCTACGCGCTCTTGCTGCAAGCCTATGCCGAGGACGAGGTCTTTTTGCGCGTGTCGATGGAGGATTAATGATGAAGCAGTTTTTTGCAGCGGCAACACTCGCGCTCACCTTGGGCCTTCAGGCCGGAGCGCAAGGGTGCCGACGATTGACGTGACCAGTCTGGCGAAGCTGACCGACCAATTGGCGGAAGCGCGTCTCCAGCTCAAGGAGCAGATCGCCGCGAACCTCAAGCTGGATGACCAGACGCTGAAGATGATCGAGCAGATCGCGCTTCTTCAAAGTCAGATCGCGGCGCTGAAAGAAGGCTTCTCGCTGGCCGATCTCGGTTTTGACCCTGCCTCATTCCTCAAGGATATTTTGCCGCAATTTGCCGATCTCACGCGCTCGCTCGATGCCGCCAAATCCGGCAATTGGGAGCGTGCTCTTGCAGGCGGCACGCTCGGCGGCGGCACGGTTGCGGCCCATGTCGATCGCACCTTTGCCTCGGCCGGCATGAGCCGCGAGCAGGTGAAAACGCTGACGGAAAGCGAGAATGCGGCCACGGCACGGATCGGGACGGCGGCCAACGTCAATGCCTTCATGTCGGCGGCTGCGGAAAGCTCGTCGCAGCAGGCCAAGGAAAGCCTGATCCGCATCGACGGTTTGGTCGGCAAGATCGAGGAGAGCGAAAACCTCAAACAGGCGATCGACCTCAACACCCGCGTCACCGCCGAATTGGGCATCGCGCTTGCCAATCTCTGGGCGATGGAAGCGGTCCAGACGGTTGGCATGGGCGAGGCTGGCGTGATGGATGCCGCGACGGCCGCTGAGGAAGAAAAATTCTTGCAAATCAAGATGGAGGAGTGAGAAATGAATAAATTGGTTTACCTCTCCATCGGAGCTCTGGTCGGAGCTCTGGTCGGAGCGCTTGCGGCGAGCGCGGCCTTCTTTTCCTTCCCGCAAAACGCGGCCGATCCGCTGGTCGACATCACGGGCGCACCGGCGCTGACCGAGGCGGAGCTCGATGCCGAGGATGACTTCCTGCGCATTGATATGGGCAAGGACGACGCGTCGGTGGCTGAAATCGAGCCGCTGAAAAACGCGGGCAATGTGCGCTATATTGCCTGCGAAAAACCCGCCGATCTTGTCGAGGTTCTCGGCAAAAAAGGCGACGAGAATTTTGTCGTTCGTCGCAACATTGATCGCTATCTCCGACTCACCAATGTTCTGGCGACGAAAGATTGTACCTGCACCGGCAAACTCGTTCCGGCCAGCGCCATTCTCGCTTTTGAAGAAGAGCTGAAAGAGATCCACGGTGTCGAAAAGCTCACGCATGAGACCGGCGCACTGCTGACGGAGACCCATGGCTTGTTCGATCAAGCCGAAGAGATGTGCGGGAGACCGTTCTGATGGGGATTGTCAGCAGTATTCTCGCCTCGATCGACCAGGCGATCCAATCCACGGGCGGGCAGTTCTTTGAATCGACCGCCCAGGCCATGGGGCCGGTTGCGGCACTGCTTGCCACCATTCTTGTCATCGCTGTCGGCCTGAATGTGGCGATTGGTGCCTATGCCCTGACAATACAGGATTCCATGCGGCTGATCTGGCGCATTGTCCTGATTTTTACCTTTGCGTTGAGCTGGCGCAACTTCGGGACCCTTTATGTGGCGCTCTCGGACGGGGCGGCCAATCTGGCGATGAGCTTTTTTGATATTGCCGGTGGCGGCCCGCGCTCTCCGGGCGCGGCGATGGACGCGTTTGCGACCCAGATGGGGAATACGGCCGATACCGTCCTGACCTCGCGGGGCGCGATTGCGCGCGGTGTTTTGGGCGCGGTTCTCTATCTGGTTCTGGCCGGCCTCATGGCCGCCTATGTGCTGGTGGTCGGTTTTGCCAAAATCATGATCGCCTTCCTGCTCGGGGTCGCGCCGCTCGCTATGGTCTTGACCATGTTCGAGCGCACCAAAGGGCAGTTCGAGGCCTGGCTCTCGGCCTTCGTCGGCTATCTGCTCTATCCGGTTGCTGCGGCGGCCCTGATCTCCACTATTGCAATGGTGGCGGAAGCGCAGTTCGCACCACAGGAAAACGTCAATGTCGTGTCGGATCTCTTGGGCTTTCTGGTCGTGGCGCTGGTCGGCATCAAGGCCTTGCTGACCATCCCGCAAGCCGCTTCCCATCTCTCGGGGCACATCCATCTTGCCTCCTTTGCACCCCAAGCGATGCATATGGCATCGGGCGGTCAGCGCGGCGCAGCCTTCCGGTCCGGTCTGATGACCGGCAAGACGCCCGAGCAGGCGGCCGCGCGACAGGATCGGGTATGGGCCGAGCATGGTGGCAACATCACCAAGGCTGCCGGACGTGGTGCCAGCCGGATCTCCGAAAAAATCCGCAACGCACAAATCCTGCGCTGATCGCTCGGTCTGACCGGCCTCTGCGCTGAACCATTCAATTCCGAGGAATGCCATGACAGACCGTGTGTCTGAACAGAGAACGATTCTCGAAAGCGAACTCTTTCTTGAAGGAAAACGCCGCGAACGGCTCGGCTTCATCATCGGGACATTGGGGCTGGTGATCGCGGCTGGTGGCGTTGGTGCAGCCCTTTCCGTCCTGCCCTTGAAAGAGACCGAAGCTTTCGTGGTGATGGTGGACAAGGACACCGGCATGGCGAGCCGGATCGTCCAGGTCGAGCCTGCGGGCATGGCCGAGGCCGAGGCCGTGCGCAAAGGGCTGCTCTTCAACTACGTCATGGACCGCGAGACCTATGACGAAAGTGACAACGAGAACCGCCTGCTCAAGGTGTTCCGCATGTCGAGCCTCCTGGAGCAAAACAAGCTGCGCAGCCTGTGGAACCCCACCAATCCGAACTATCCGCCAACGCTTTACGGCGCTTCCGGCAAGGTCGCGATCAAGGTCCAGAGCATCAGCGAGGTGAACGAGAACACCGCCACGGTGCGCTTTACCAAGACCTTCTCGCAAGCCGGCGAGGATGATCGCGTGGGCAAATTCTACGCCACCGTCACCTATGACTTCCAGCCCTCGACCGAAAGCGCGGTTGAGCTGGTCTGGCAAAACCCCTTGGCTTCATCGTCAGCAATTACCGCATCACGGCGGAATCTCTGGAGGATCAGGAATGAACAAGGCGCTGATAGCGGCTGTGCTTGCCGCCATGACCCTGCCCGCTCTTGCCCAAGCCGAAGTGGCCCCGCGTTCGGGCTCGCGCGACGGACGCATCACCTATGCCACCTATCAGGAGGGGCAGGTCTATACGGTTGCGACCCGCGTGCGCAACATCACCATGATCGAGCTTGGCGATGGAGAAACCATCCGCTCGATCGCGGCGGGCGACACGGAAAGCTTTCAGGTGGAAAAGCTCGAAGGCAACAACGTCTTCACCATCAAGCCGGTGATCGACGGGGCGCAAACCAACGTCACGGTCGAGACCAACCGCCGCTTCTATTTCCTCAATGTGGTCGAGGGCAAACGCGCCCCCGCATGGTCGATGAAAATTACCGTGCCGGGGTCGGGCGCGGCCAGCCGCCGTTCGACCATCGCAACCGTGCCCGAAGCCCCCTGCCCCAAATGCGCTACCGCGTGCTGAGCAAAACCAAGGGCGCGCGCTTTGCGCCGATCGCGATCTCGGATGATGGGGCGAAGACCTATTTCCAGATCCCGCAAGGTGCCGCCACCCCGATTGTCTTCCGCGTCGATGCCAAAGGGCTGGAATACGCGGTCAACAGCACGATGAACGGCTCGGTCATTGTCGTGGCCGGCCGCTCGGATCGCTGGGTCGTGCGCTACGGCGACGATCATGCCTGCATCGAGGGAAAGTGACGCCATGGCCCAAGACACCACAACTCGCGTGCAGGAACGCCTTGACGGTCTGCGCAAGCTGCCGCCCAAGCCCTCGCCGTTGAAAACCTATGGCCCCTATGCTGCGGCTTTGGCCGTGGGCCTCGGGATCGGCGGCTATGTCGCCTCGATCCCGAGCGAGGCGGAGCAAAAGCCTGCGGTGCGCACCTCTGATGCGGCGGAGTTTCAAGAGGAGTTGGGGCTGTCGGGCCTCACGACGCGGGTTCCGCGCGCGCAACCGGCCGAGACAGTCCCGCCCGCAGATCCCGCGCCCGCGCAGATTATCGTGACGCCGGTTTCTGACCCCGAGGCCGAGGCGCTGCGCACGGCTCTGGCCGAGATGCAGGCCCAGATGGATGCGCTCAAGAACCAGCCTGCAGAAATCCCGCCCGAACTGGCGGCGCTTCAGGCCGATATGGAAAACCTGCGCGCGCAGGCCATGGATCAGGAGACGGCCTATGCCGAGCTTGAGCGGGAAAACCTCCGGTTACAAACGCAGCTTGGCACGCAAAGCCTGCTCGGTCTTCCCATTCCCCGGACGATAATGGCGAGGCGCAGCGGCTCGCGGAGCTGGACGCGCGCCGCGCGGCGGCCGAGGCGCAGCGGGCCGCCCAGAATAGCTCGCCCATGGTGGCCTATCGCGCCGGGGGCGGATCATCTTCTGCGCAAGGCCAAGGTGAAGGCGGTCAGCGATATGAGGGCGATGAGGCATTCGTGCGCGCAGGTGCCACGCGCGCGGAAGTGACCCATGCACAGGTCATCGCCAACCCCTCGAAGACTGTGGTGCAAGGCACGCTGATTGAAGCCACGCTTCAGACCGCGATCCAGTCGAGCCTTGAGGGCAATGTCATCGCGACGGTCAGCTATGACGTCTATTCGATGGATATGAGCAATGTGGTGATCCCGCGCGGATCAAAACTCTTCGGGCGCTACAGCTCGGATATTGGTCGCGGCCAGCGTCGGGTGCTGGTGGCTTGGGATCGGGTGGTGACGCCGGACGGGCAATCGGCGGATCTGGCGGCTTACGGCACCGACCGGATCGGGCGCTCCGGCCTGACGGGCAAGGTGCGCAATCACACCCTTGCCCGCTTTGTCGGTGCTGGCGCGGTCTCGATCATCGGCGGCCTGCCCTCGATCATCTCGGCTGCCCTTGAAAACGAGAGCGACAGCGGTCGCGGCAATACGCGGAGCGCATGGTCCGATGCGGCCTCGGATGTGAGCCAGAGCGCCACGGGGGCTTTGAGCGACGTCATGCAGGGCTATCTCGATATGCCGACCACGATCAGCATTGATCAGGGCGCGGTGGTGATGGTGCAGGTCAATGCCGATGTGGAGATGCTGTGATGCAAGGCTATCTCCACGCCTATCTCGACAAGATCGGCCCGCTGATCCGCGATCCCGCCATGATCGAGGTTGCGCTGAACGGCGACGGCCGGATCTGGGCCGAATGGGCTGGCGAGGCGGTGATGCGGGAAATTCAGGTTCCGGGTCTCGATGCGGATTTTGCCCGCGACCTTGCCAAGCAAATCGCCAACGACCAATCGCTCTCGCTCAACGAGACCGCGCCGATGATTTCGGCCTCGGTCTCCTTCGAGGGTCAATTTGCGCTGTCAGGCGATCGTGCCGCCGGCTTCGGCGCAGGGCACGGTGATCGCGCTGCGCCTCTTCCGGCCCCGACCTTCGGGGCGGAACCCCATCGCTTCGGCCTTTTGCGTGATGTGAAGCGCTCGATGGAGGAAGAGCGCGCGGCCACGCTCGGACGGCTCAAGGCCGAGCTGTCGCTTGGCTCGGAGGAGGCGTTCGATGCTTTCTGCCGCGAAGTGGTGAGCAAGCGTCTGAATGTCTTGATCTCGGGGATTACCTCTGGCGGGAAAACCGAACTCTCGCGCCGCCTGCTCTGGATGGTCGAGCCCGATCAGCGCCTTGTGCTTATTCAGGATGCCAACGAGCTGCTGCCGGATCTTCCGAATGTCGTGAGCCTGATTGCCGACCGTAAAGAAAGCTCCGTGCGCTCGGCCGAACGGCTGCTGGAGGCCACTTTGCGTCTTCGTCCCGACCGCATCATTCTTGGCGAGTTGCGCGGCATCGAGGCGATCACCTTTGGAGGCGATCAACACCGGCCATGAAGGCTCGTTCACGACCATTCATGCCCAATCGGCACGCAAAGCGCTCGACCGTCTGGCCTTCATGGTCGCCAAGGGCGGTCTCGGTATGAGCTACGGTGAGATCCAGCGCTATGTGCGCGGCGCGATCGACGTGGTGATCCAGGTTGGTCGCGCGGGCGACCGGCGCGGCGTCATGGAAATCTGGATGCCGGCATTGGACGGGTTTGATCCCGAGGCGGTTGCGCCATGACGAGCTGGGATTATGCCGCCGCGCATCCGCAACTCACCGAGGCCGAGGCCGAAGATCTGGTGCGCGCTCATGGCCTCGATCCGCAGGAGGCCCGCGAAGAATTGGGCCTCGAGAACTTCATCACCACCGCGGAACTGATCGGCTGGCTTGGCTACTGAACGCACATTGGAGGACTGGATATGGCTGAAGACCAAAAATCGCTCATCGCCCGCGCCATGGATGCGGTTGAAGACAGGATGCGCTCCGGGCTCACGCAGAACCGGCATGTGATGGCTGCCACGGCAAAGGCCGTGGAGCTGGAGAAACGCGAGATTATTGAAGAAGCGCGCGCGGCCCGCATTGATACTGCGCTTTCCGAGATGGCCGATGCGGTGATCGCGGGCGAGCGCCCGCGTTTCCGGAGCGACGAACAGGCAATGGCTTTTCTGCAGGACTTCGAGACCCGCTATGGCGCGGGGGCGATGGAGCGTTTGCGCGCGGGCGACAGCACGGATCTCTCCGTGACGAGCCCGACCCTTCCGCGTCACGATCAAGGGTGCGGCCCTGCGCATGGTCGCAGAAAGTCATGCCGTTCTGCGCGGTCAGACCCGTGAGCAGGACCAAACCCAAACCCATGATCGCGACAGCGATCACGGGCTCGATCTTTGAAGGGCCGCTGACATGAAACGCATCCTTCTTGCTGTTCCCTTTGGTCTGATCTGCGGCGCGGTCCTGGGCGCGGTTCTCGGCAGCATGTGGCTGGCGTGGCATCTCGGCCAGAACATGAATTCCGCCAATCCGTTCCTGCTTCTGACCGACTTTCCCGGATTTGGTGCGGCGCAAACCGCCCCATGGCGCTTTGCCTATACCATTGTGCTTCTCGTCTCTGCGGCCTTCGGGCTGGTCGCGGGGGTCATCAGCTTTGGTCACAAACTGACGCAATATGGTCAGGCCCACTTCCAGAGCCGGACGGAAATGCGGCGCAACGCTCTGCTTGAACCGATCGGGCGCGGCTTGGTCTTTGGCAAGCTCTACCGCTTCGGCCCGCTCGGCCGCCGCTTCCTGAAAGGCCGCTTCATCTCGGCGACCTATGACTTATTCCCACATTGCCTTGTCGTGGCTCCGACCCGCGCCGGTAAGGGCGTGGGTTACGTTAACCCGAACGTCCTTCTGTTTCCGGGCAGCGTGGTCATTCTCGATGTGAAGGGCGAGATTTTTGAGGCCACCTCGCGCCAGCGGGTCTCGCTTGGCGATGAGGTCTTCCGCTTCGCGCCGTTTGATTTCGAGCATTCCAGCCACCGCTATAACCCGCTGGAGCGCGTAGCGAAGATCGAACATCCTGCAGAACGCTATACGGAGCTGGCGAAGATCGCCGATTATTTCCTCGCCGTCTCGGAGCGCGGAAACGCTGGTGACTTTCTGTCGGAAGGCCGCCAGCTCTTTGTCGCGGCCGGCCTGCTCGCGATCGAGCGCGGCCACCCCACCATTGGAGAGATCAACCGTATCCTCTTTGGGCAAGGCGCAGACCAGAAGGTCTATGCCGCCCATGCCCTTGAGGTCATGCATCCGAGTGCCGCAGAGACTTTCCGCAAATTCTCGGCCTATGACAGCAAAGTTCTGTCCTCGCACGCCTCTGTTCTGGGCGGAGCCGGTATGGCGCTCTGGAACAACCCTGCGATCGACTTCGCCACCAGCGAGAATGACTTTTCTTTCTCGGATCTGCGCCGCAAGCCGATGGCGGTCTATCTCGTCGTCAATTCTGATGCGATCCAGACGCTGGCCCCCTGATCCGCCTCTTCTTCGGGGAGTTGATTGCCACGCTGCGCGCGACCATGCCTGATCCTGCCCGCGAGCCTTGGCCGGTCAAGATGATCCTCGATGAGTTCGACCAGCTCGGGCATATGAAAATCGTGGTTCAGGCCCTCAAACAGCTCGCCGGCCACGGCGCGCGGGTCTCGATCATCACCCAATCCATTCCGGGCCTGGAAAAGATCTACGGCAAGGAGGACCGCCTTTCGATCGATCCGCCTGTGGCATGAAGCTCTATCTTGCCGCCAATGACAAAATGACCGCGCAAGAGATCTCGGATCGCTTGGAAAGACCACGCGGCTGTCGGTCAGCGACAGCTATTCGCCGAACAAGAGCGGCGTTCTGCATCGGTCAATCTCTCGGCGCAACGAAGAGCGCGCGCTGCTCTCGCCTGACGAAATCACCCGTCTTGATCGCGACAAGGTCATTCTGATCCCCGAGCGTCAGCAGCCGATCATCGCGCAACGCATCGTCTATTATGAAGATCCGTTCTTCCAGAAGATCATGGCCGCCCAGACCGGCCCCTGCCCTACCCGTCACAGGCCCACCGAGAAATCGGGGCGCTGAGCCAGCAGGTTCAGGCCCTGATGGGTCAAGTCGCGAAGCTCTCGAAAATGCGGGTGATCGACTATGAGGTGACGAAGGGTAATGACGGTTCGGAGCCGGATGCGCCCGCAAAGGTGGAGTCGAAGCCGGACGGACCGCCGCCTGCGGGTGCGGACAGCGAGCCAGAGAAAGTGGAGCTTACCGAACAGCAAGTAGCGATTGCCGAGGCGGTGGAGGAAACTGCCGAGGTTGCAACAACAGTGCAAAGAACTACCGCATCCTCCCCAGCACTCCTTCAAAAACGCTGGGGCAGAAAAGCATGGACTTCCGAGCGATCATTGCCGCAACGCGGCCCTCTGATGACGAGATCCGCAAACAGTTCGAAGAATTCGACGCAGCTGTGGCTGGATGATGAAGCACAGTTTCGGAACGCAAGCGATATGCTTTTCGAGCAGTCGGGCCGGCAAGGATGGCGGCTTAACCTGAGCAGATTCCGCTGGGTCAATACAATCGTCAGCATGGTCGATCCGAAGGGCGGAGAGCGGTCGGAGGCAAGTCGGCTTGGAAACACCGGCGGAGTGCCGAACCGGACGTTTGGGCAACGCATCGAAACGACCTGATCATCCATGGCCGTTTGGTCACTCCGAGCCCTCAAGAGACATTTGGGCAAACCGCAGAGAAGCAGGACTCCTCGCTCCCGCAGCAAAAAACAGAGCCGTGAGCGGATGGTCTTGCCAAATCTGATCGGCAACCGGGCGGAAATGAACGGCCCCATATTCTATGCGCAACAGCAGTTAAAAAGGCCTGAAACGCAAACGATCAGGACGAAAGTCCGATTGATGCTATTTTGTCTGGCACTAGAATCGGTTGGTTATTTGTATTCCCGTGGCACTTTCACTCGAACGGCGTATGCCAACGTTTACCGTAGTCTTAGGTCTTCTTGAGCTGGAGGGAATTCGGTGACCGACCTTCTGATCCCTGCCGATGAACTGCCGGTTTGGGTGCCGGGCGAAACGCTTGTGGAAAGTAAGGGGCTTGGTTGGGCGGGCGTTTCGCAGCGCAGCTTTCTCTATAAAGGTCAGGACGTTCTGATCCCGCCGATGGATGACTTCATGATCGTTCAATATCGGCAGGGGCTGACGCCGATGGACCGGGAATTCGACGGGCGCTGGACCCGGACGCAATGCGGGCCGGGTGATTTCTCCCTGCTGTCGCGCGCGATGCAATCCCATTGGAGTTGGACTGAGGGGCTGCATGTCGCGCATATCTACCTCAGCAATGACCTGATGGCGCGGGTTGCCCGCGACATCTGCGACGGTGAGATCGGGGTCGTCTGCCTCCACGATGTGCTTCAGGGCAATGATCCGGTAATCGGCCATATCGCCGATCAACTGACGCTGGAGGCGGCGCAAGGCGGGGCGGCGGGTGCGCTCTATGCCGAGGCGCTCAGCATCCAGATGGCCGTTCATCTGCTGCGCCACTATGCCTCGATCACCCAGAAACCCTGCGAACGCAGGCACGGCTTTTCGCAAAGCGAGATGAAGCGGCTCGATGAGTTTATCGACGCCGAGCTGGCCGTCGGGCTGACGCTGGAACAACTTGCCGGAAGCCTTGGACTAGGCGTCTGGGCATTGAACCTGCGGCTGCGCCAGACAATCGGCAAATCGCCTTACGCCTATGTACAGGAAAAGCGGGTGGCGCAGGCCTCGGATCTGTTGTGCAAAAGCGATATGCCGATTAAGGCCATCGCGGTGGCCTGCGGCTTTTCGGATCAGGCCCATATGACGCGGGCGCTTCGCAAGGCACTCGGCACGACGCCTGCCCAGCTGCGCAAATCCGCCTCCTAACTATGGATCATTCAAAAAATCCCTCTCGGATCTTCAAGACCGAACCGGATGGCGCGCTAGGCTGATGGTCACGGGCGATGCGCATCGGGATTGGGAGGTCCCGCGCAAACGCCTGACGTCGACCGCAATGAGCGGTCATCTAGGAGGATCTCATGCTGGACTCACGTCAACCCGCCCCAGTGGCGGACCGGAACCCCATTCCCGAAACGCTGGATGCTTTGGTCATCGGGGCCGGCGTCGCAGGACTTTATCAGCTTTACCAATTGCGGGCACAGGGACTGAAAGCCCATGCTTGCGATACCGCCAGCGACGTCGGCGGGACCTGGTATTGGAACCGCTATCCAGGCGCCAAATTCGACAGCGAAGCCTATATCTATCAATATCTCTTTGACGAAGACCTCTACAAAGGCTGGACCTGGAGCGAGCGTTTCCCGGCCCAGCCCGAGATCGAGCGCTGGATGCACTACATCGCCGACAAGCTGGACCTGCGCCGCGACATCAGCTTTTCGACCACGGTCACAGCAGCCAAGTTCGACGAGACCCGCCAGATCTGGCGCGTCACCACCAATCAAGGCGAGGTCATCGAGACGCGCTTCCTGATTGGCTGTACCGGTATGCTATCAGCCCCGCTTGAGGATCGTTTCCCGGGGCAAGCGAGCTTCAAGGGCAAGATCCTGCACACGGCGCGCTATCCGCGTGGGGGCTTGATCTTGCGGGCAAGCGCGTGGGGGTGATCGGCACCGGAGCGACCGGGATTCAAGTAATCCAGACCATCGCCGCCGAGGTCGGTTCGCTGCATGTTTTCGTCCGCACACCTCAATATGTGCTGCCGATGAAGAACCCGAAATACGGGCCAGATGAGGCCGCATGGTATAAGGCGCGGCTGAACGAATTGCGTCAGAACCTGCCCCATACCTTCACTGGCTTCGAATATGATTTCGAACATAAATGGCATGACCTTACGCCCGCTGAGCGCCTCGCGGTGCTGGAGGAGATCCATGCCGACGGCTCGCTGAAGCTGTGGTTGTCGTCATTCGCAGAGATGTTCTTTGACGAGGATGTCAGCGAGGAAATCTCGGAATTCGTGCGCCAAAAGATGCGGGATCGGCTGAAGGACCCAAAGCTGATCGACATTCTGGTCCCGAAGCCCGGCGATTATGGGTTCGGAACGCATCGCGTTCCGTTGGAGACCAACTATCTCGAGGTTTACCACCGCGAGAATGTCACCGCCGTCAGCCTGCGCGACAATGGCATCGCCGAAATTGTCCCCGAGGGCATTAGGCTCGAGGATGGCACGGTCTATCCGCTCGACATCATCATCATGGCGGTAGGTTTCGATGCAGGTTCGGGCGCGCTTTGCCGGATCGATATTCGTGGTCGGAACGGCCTCTCGCTGCGCGAGGAATGGGCCAAGGACATTCGCACCACCTTCGGGATGATGAAGTACGGCTTCCTAACCTCTTCATGACTGGCGCACCGCTGGCGCCTTCAGCCGCGCTTTGCAATATGACGACCTGCCTGCAGCAGCAGACCGAATGGATCAGCGATTGTATCCGGCATCTGGAAGGAAGCGATCAGGGCTTGATCGAGCCTACGCTTGAGGGCGAGAATGCCTGGGTCGAACATCATGACGAAACCGCCAATGCCAACCTGATCTCGCGCACGAACTCGTGGTACACCGGCTCAAATGTGCCGGGAAAACCGCGCCGCGTCCTGTCCTATACCGGCGGCGTCGGCACCTATCGCGCGAAATGCAGCGAGGCGGCGACGAACGGTTATGCCGGTTTCGCCCTTGGCCGCAGCAATATCGAACAACCCAGCTGATCTAGGCCAGCTCCGCCGGTTGACGCGGTGGAGCGATCATCCCCTATTCAGGAGCCCAAGATGAACAAGATTTTCAATACCGATGATGTCCTGAGCCAGAGCGTTTCTGCCACGCCGGCTGTACCGGGCGTCGTCGCGATGGTGACCGACCGGAACGGTAACCTCTATGAGGGCGCGGCGGGTCTGCGGCGCCTTGATCGCCCGAACCCGATGACCACGGACAGCGTCTTCGCCCTGTTCTCGACCACCAAGGCGATCACCAGCACGGCGGCCCTTCAGCTTGTCGAGGCTGGCAAACTCGATCTCGACGCGCCCGCTGCCTGCTATGCGCCCGAGATTGCCCAGTTGCAGGTCATCGACGGGTTCGAGGCAGATGGCGAACCGCGCCTGCGTGCCCCCAAGCGCCAGATCACCGCCAAGGATCTGCTGCTGCACCGCGCGGGGTTCGGCTATGATTTCTTCAACGAAACCTACAAGCGCCTCGCCGAAGAAAAGGACCAGCCGAGCATCATCACGGCCTCAAAAGCCGCACTGATGACCCCGCTTCTGTTCGATCCGGGTGAAAAATGGGAATATGGCTCGAACATCGACTGGCTGGGTCAGGTGATCGAGGGGATCACAGGCGAGCGTTTGGGCGCGGTTTTTCAAAGCGGATCTTCGAACCCTCGGCATGACCGAGACGGGGTTCGAGCTGACCGATGCCATGCGTGCGCGTCTGGCAGGGATGCATCAACGCGGGGCAGACGGCACGCTTGAGGCCATTGATTTCGAGCTTCCTGCCGATCCCGAAGTCCATATGGGCGGCCACGGGCTTTACGGCACGGTGGGCGATTACATGCGCTTCATCCGCATGTGGCTGAATGATGGTCGGGGCGATCATGGTCAGGTGCTGCGCCCTGAAACGGTGGCCATGGCCGAGCAAAACCACCTTGGCGATCTCAAAGTCACCCCGCTGCCGGGGGTGATATCGACGCTCTCGAATGCTGCCGATTTCTTCCTGGTCAGTCGAAGTCCTGGTCCTATGGTTTCATGGTAAACGACGAGGACGCTCCGACCGGTCGTCCGGCAGGGGCTCTGGGCTGGGCGGGGCTGGCGAACCTCTTCTACTGGATCGACCGGAAGAACGGCCTTGGCGGCTTTTGGGCGACGCAGATCCTACCGTTCGGGGACTCAGCATCGTTTGGGAGCTATCTTAGTTTTGAAGAAAAGGCATGTTCGTCTTTACTCGAATAGAAAGGCTTGTGGGTCGGCGTAAATGCCGGCTCATTCCTGCCCTCAGCAGCGCTGGCTTTCGCGCCGCGGCCTGCTCGATAGGCCGCATACACTCAACTGGACGATCACGGGATGGTTCAGGCAGACTTCCTCCTGCACCTGCAAACGGCAGGCTTCCCACATAGCAAACCTTCGCGCCGCATTCGGGGGCAAACCTGAGCGGCAGCTTTCGACTATGCAGCTATGGGCCGAACACGTCGACGCTCCCTGCATGTCGCCATGCCCCCTCAGGTTGCAGCGGCCAGAACCGGTGTCGACGGGCTTGAACTGGTTGCCTCGGACGGGCGGCGGTTGATGCTTCTGGTTGCCGGCGGGTAGGCACGGGCGCCGCCCTTTGCCCTGCAAACGCCTGAACGCGCGGCTGGAAGCACCAAGCGCAAACCGGCCGCGCATCCTCCGGTCCGTGCGTCCGCCCTCACCGGCGGCCGCGACCATTTAGCTCGCAGCCCCGCAGGCTCGGGGCGGCTGGGTGACGGATCGCCCGGAGGTTCCATCTGTGAGCCAGAGCTATCTCGAAAAGCGCATCCCCGCCAAGAACCTCGCCCGCTACTACCGGCTCGAGGCGACCCCGAACCTCTTTGGCGAATGGAGCCTGATCCGCGCCTGGGGCCGCATCGGCACCAGCGGACAGAGCCGCATCGCCTGGTTTGCCACCGAGGCCGAGGCGATGGCCGCGCTCACTGCAATCGAGGCCGCCAAACGCCGGCGCGGTTATTGGAAAGAGCCCTGCAGCTCGTGATGTTTGAGTGATCCCAAACCCTCCCAAAAGAGAATAGATTCTGTCGCCGGCTTTCGTCTTCCCTGAACTCTTGACGGACGAAAGCGCGACGATGGGGGACACAACCGACAGTTTTGCGATCTTCCAGAACCCGGTCCCCGATCGCGGTGCAGCTGCAACATGTTAGCTTTCACGACCGGCCGCTGGCCTTGCTCGTGCGGAAGCCGGTGCCGACGATCAAAGTAGCGATAACTCGGACATGGTGCGCTTTCTCGGAAAATGTTTCTCACAACCGTCACAGCTCCGCAATCAATCCGTCGTAGCGGCACTCTATTCGCCTACTCATCGAACCGGAGCTGCCTTCGGTGAAATCAAACGAGGCCGATATGCAATTCACTCGCCGCCAATCTCTCAGCTTTCTCGCTGCTGCCGGGGCCAGCACGCTGATCTTGCCGCGCTCTCTGCGTGCTCAGGGCTCGCGTCGTTCGATCACGATCGCGGTGCAGAAAATCTCGAACAACAATACGCTCGACAACTGGGACGAACAGTCGAACGTGGGTGAACGCATCTTCTATCCGAACCTCTGGGAAGGGCTGATCGACCGCAACTGGATGGGCGATCAAGGTCCGGTTCAGGGTCTCGCAACCGAGTGGAAGATGATCGACGAAACCACGATGGAGTTAAAGCTCCGTCCGGGCGTCAAATTCCACAACGGTGACGAAATGACCGCCGAGGATGTGGTGTTCTCGTTCTCGGACGAACGCCTATTTGCCGGCACCGAGCCCGCTGGTGGCAAGACGCTCTATCCGGAGAACTTCAAGCCGCAATCCGCGAAAGAGCTGCCCGCCGCGATCCCTGGCACCGCTCGCCGGACGTGGCCTGGACTGCGCGGCGTCGTGGCTGTCGACAAATATACGGTCCGTTTCCACAATGCCACGCCGGACGTCACGCTGGTTGGCCGCTTCTATTCGGCCGGATCGCAGATCACCTCTAAGCGTGCTTGGGACGAAGCTCCGACCTACGCCGATTGGGCGCGCAAACCAATTACCACGGGCGCCTATAAGGTCGAGGAATACAAACCCGACGTCTCGCTGACGCTGGTTGCCCATGACGAATACTGGGGCGGCCAACCACCGCTGGAACGCATACGCTTCGTCGAAGTCCCCGAGGTTGCCAGCCGCGTGAACGGTCTGATCTCGGGCGAATATGACTTCGCCTGCGACCTGCCGCCGGATCAAATCGACACCGTGGCCGCCGTGCCAGGTCTCGAGGTCCAGTCGTCGACGATCTGGAACCACCGCATCTCGGTGTTCAACACCCAGAACGAGATCGTCGCCAACCCGCTGGTCCGTCGCGCCATGACGCATGCGCTGGATCGTCAGGCGATTGTGGACGCTTTGTGGGCCGGCAAAACCGTCGTGCCGAAGGGGCTGCAGTTCGACAGCTATGCTGCCTCAAACATGCTGATCGCGGATTGGACGGTGCCGGAATTCAACCCCGAACTCGCTCGTGATCTGTTGAAGCAAGCGAACTACAAGGGCGACGAGATCCCCTACTTCCTACTGAACAACTACTACACTAACCAAACCGCAACCGGTCAGATCATCACAGAAATGTGGCAGCAGGTCGGCCTGAACGTCCAGATCCAGATGAAGGAAAACTGGAGCCAGATCTTCGCCGGCGAGGGCGAGCGCGGCGTCCGCGACTGGTCGGCATCGAACCACGTCAATGATCCGGTCACGCCGATGGTTAACCAGTTCGGCCCGAACGGTCAGGCCCAGCAGAACCACGAGTTCACCAACGCCGAGCTAAACCAGCTGTCGGTAGTTCTGGAAAGCTCGACCGACCACGCCACGCGCCGCAAGGCATTCGCGCGGATGCTGGAAATCGCCGAGCGCGAGGACCCGATGTACACGCTTCTGCATCAGAACGCGGTGTTCACCGGCATGAAGTCTGACCTGAAATGGAAAGCCGCTCCGGCCTTTGCCATGGATTTCCGCACCGAAAACTGGCCGGTCTGATCCTCCTCCCTCGGGGCGGCTCGCGGCGGCCGCCCCATTTCGATCCACACGAAATGAAAGGATGGGCTGGTGTCGTTCATATCGATCAAAGACCTCCGCGTTTCATTTGATGATGTGCAGGTGCTGCACGGCATCGACCTTGAAATATCAAAGGGCGAGGCAATCGGCCTCGTCGGAGAAAGTGGCTGCGGCAAATCCGTGACCTGGCTTGCCGCGCTGGGGCTGCTCCGTCCAAGGCGAAGGTGTCCGGCTCCGTGACCATCGCCGGCACACAGCTTGTCAAAGCGCCCGCTCGCACGCTGGAAAGCGTTCGCGGCGCGCGGATCGCGATGATCTTTCAGGACCCTTCGTCGTCGCTGAACCCCGTGCAGCGAGTCGGCAAGCAGATCATGGAAAGCATCCGGCTGCATCGCGGCCTCAAAGGAGCTGAGGCGCGGACCGAGGCGATCGTCTGCTGGATATGGTCGGAATCCCCTCTGCCGCGACCCGCATCGACCTCTATCCGCATGAGTTCTCGGGCGGTCAGTGCCAGCGCATCATGATCGCCATGGCCTTGGCCGGAGAGCCTGATCTTCTGGTCGCCGACGAGCCGACAACCGCGCTCGACGCGACCATTCAGGCCCAGATCCTCGACCTGCTCGCCCGCATCCGGCGCGAGGCGGGCATGGCCGTCGTCTTCATCAGCCACGATCTGGCCGCCGTCTCGGCCGTCTGCGACCGCGCCGCCGTCATGTATGCGGGCCGCATCGTCGAGGAGAACGACATCGCGACGCTGTTCGACGCGCCCCGCCACCCCTACACGGTGGGCCTCTTCGAGGCGCTGCCTGAACTCGACGGGCCGCGTCAGCGCCTTTTGCCCATCGAAGGCACTGTGCCCGACCCGCGGCACCTGCCCGCGGGCTGCTCTTTCTCGCCCCGTTGCAGCAGAGCCAGCAATTTTTGCCGCGCGGAACGCCCCGTTTGCTGCCGCAGGCAGCAGGCGGAGAACTCGCCTGCTTTCACCCCGCCCCGGCCCCTGCCGCCAAGCTGCGCCAAGCCGCCGCAATGCCGGAGTGGGCGCAATGACCACGATCCTCAAGGCCACCGACCTCTTCCAGCACTACGCCACAGGAAAATCGCTGCTGCGCGCCCTCGATGGTCAGGGCAGTTGACGGCATCAACCTCGAAGTCCACGAGCGTGAGATTCTGGGCGTCGTCGGAGAGTCCGGCTCGGGCAAATCCACTTTGGGGCGGATGCTTCTGGGGATCGAGGCACCGTGGTCCGGCAGCGTGACCTTTCAGGGCAAGCCAATGCCGCACCCCAAGACGGCCGAATGGCGTGCCCTGCGCCGTGAGATGCAGCTGATCTTTCAGGATCCGCTGGCCGCGCTGGACCGCCGCATGACCATCGCCGACCAGATCGCCGAGCCGCTGATCATCCACCGCCTCGCCGGTCCCGATGCGATCCGCGAGCGGGCGGCCGAGCTGATGCGCAAAGTCGGGCTGCGCGCAGATCAGGCGGGACGCTATCCGCACGAGCTGTCCGGCGGCCAGCGCCAGCGCGTCGTGATTGCGCGGGCGCTGGCGATGTCGCCCAAGTTTCTGGTCTGCGACGAGCCGGTCTCGGCGCTCGACGTCTCGATTCAGGCGCAGGTGGTGAACCTGCTGCGCGACCTGCAAGAGGAACAAGGCCTGACGATGGTGTTCATCAGCCACGACCTCAAAGTCGTCCGCAATCTCTGCGACCGGGTCGCGGTCATGTATCTGGGCCGGGTCGTCGAGCAAGGCTCAGCGGATAAGATCTTCGGCAATCCCCAGCACCCCTACACGCGAGCGCTAGTCTCATCCGTGCCGCGTCCGGGCAAGGGCATCGGTGAGCGGATCATCCTGCAGGAGAGCCTCCGAACCCCGCCCGGCGTCCTTCCGGCTGCGCATTCCATCCGCGCTGTCCGCTGGCCGACGCGGCGTGCCGCAGTGAGGTGCCAGCGCTGACCCTATATCGCGGCAGGCTGACGGCCTGTCTCAAGCTGCAAGCGGCGGCGGCACCAGAGCTGACTTGATCGACCCATGGTATATTTCATCCTGACCCGCTTGCTGCGCGCCCTCCTGACCCTGCTGCTGGTGATGACCTTCGCGTTCTTCGTCCTGCGCCTGTCCGGCGATCCGGCGGTGATCCTGCTCGGCCCAGACGCCCCGCAGGACTCCATCGACGCATTCCGCGAACGCTGGGGCCTCAACGACCCGCTGTGGCAGCAATATCTTGCCTACCTGCTGCAACTCGCCCAGTTCGATTTCGGCGTGTCCATGCGCGATCAGGTTCCCGCGATTGATCTGGTCCTTTCGCGCATCCCCGCAACGCTGGCGATCACCCTGCCCGCGCTGATCCTCAAGGTCGGCATCGGCATTCCTGCCGGCGTTTATGCCGCGCTGCATCGCCAATCCGTGGCGGATCGCAGCGTGATAGGGCTGTCGATCTTTGGCTTCACCATCCCGTCCTTCGTCATGGGTCTGCTGCTGGTGCTGATCTTCTCGGTATCGCTCGGCTGGCTACCCTCGGGCGGCCAAGACAGCTGGAGACACGCGATCCTTCCCATCGTCACCCTGTCCGTCGGCGGGATCGGGATCATGGCGCGGTTCTCACGCTCGGCGATGATCGAGGTGCTGGGACAGCCCTATGTCCGCACTGCGATGGCCAAGGGGCTGAGCTGGCGCGGTGTGGTGTGGAAACACGCGCTGCCCAACGCGGCGGTGCCGATCGTCACGCTGATCGGCTTCATGCTCGGCTCGCTCATCGCCGGAGCGGCGGTAGTCGAAAGCATCTTCTCATGGCCCGGCATCGGTCGCTTGATTGTCACCTCGGTCGCCAACCGCGATCTGGCAGTCGTGCAGACCATCCTTCTAGTGATCGCAGCGTCGATGATCATCGCCAATTTTCTTGTAGATCTGACCTACGGGCTGCTCGACCCGCGCCTGCGCGCCAAAACCGCCGCGCATTGAGCGCGAGGGATCCCAAATGACCGACCAATCCGCAATTACAGCCGAGACCTTCGCAAAGCCCCGGATCCTGTCTCGCATCCGCGCGAAGGTGCCGTTCCTGATCCGGTTATCGGGGCTATGGCTCATCGCCATGGTTGCCGTTGCAATCTTTGCCGACGTGCTACGGCCTTATGAGATCACCAAGATGGACCTCTCGGCGCGCTTGGCCCCGCCCGGCACGCCCGGCCACTGGCTGGGGACCGACGATCTGGGACGCGATGTTCTGTCTCGGCTGCTTCAGTCCGTCCGCGTGTCGTTAGTCATCGCCTTTGGCGCCACGATACTGTCGGCCGTGTTCGGCACGACGCTCGGCTTTCTAGCGGGGCAATTTCGCGGCTGGGTCGAGCAGGTCGTCATGGCGCTGGCCGATTTCCAGGCCGCGCTGCCGTTTCTGATCATGTCGCTCGCCGTGCTGGCGTTTTTCGGCACGTCAATGGTGCTGATCGTCTGCCTGATGGGCTTTTACGGCTGGGAGCGTTACGCCCGCATCGCGCGCGGTCTCGCGATTTCTGCCAGCGCGCAGGGCTACGCCGGAGCAGTGGTGCAGCTCGGCGCAAAGCCCTGGCGCGTTTACCTGCGGCACATCCTGCCGAACGTCGCCTCGACGCTGATCGTGTCGATGACGCTGACCTTCCCCGAGATCATCCTGATGGAGTCCGGCCTCAGCTTCCTCGGCCTCGGCGTTCAACCGCCCGAGACGTCGTTGGGCAACATGGTCGGCTTTGGCCGCGAATACATGACCCGAGCGCCTTGGATCATGCTCGCCCCGTCGGTGATCATCGTGCTGACCACGCTGTCCATTTCGCTGCTGGGTGACTGGCTGCGCGACTGGCTCGACCCAACCATCCGCTAACACAGAAAGCTGACTGACATGTCTCGTATCATGGCACATCGCGGTGCCCGCAATCTTTGGGCCGAGAACTCGATGCTGGGGTTCCGCAACATCCTGCCGCACGGCTTTGATGCCGTCGAGTTCGACGTCCATCTGACCGACGCGGGCGAGATGGTGGTGATCCACGACGCAACGCTCGACCGCACCACGACCGGCAGCGGACCTGTCCGCGCTTTGACGCCCGAGGCGCGCCGCGCTGCGGCTCAAGGGGCCGGACGGCGCGGTGATCGACGAATGCCCACCGCTGCTGGAAGACGTGCTAGCGCTGTTCGCCACGGCCCCCTCGATTGAATTGTGGATCGAGCTGAAATCCGACGCGGATGGCATACCCTACACCGGGCTGGTCGAGAAAGCCGCCGCCGCGATCAACGCCACCGGTCTGGACGAACGCTCGGCACTACACAGCTTTGACATCTCGGTGGTCGAGCAGGTCCGCGACGTTGCCCCTGACCTGCTGCGTCTGGTCTCGGTCGACGCCCGCACGGCCAAGGCGCATGGAGGGATGGCCGCATTTCTCGATCGGGTCGGCAATCTGGCCGATGTCGTCGGCATCCATCACGAGCTGTTCGAGGCCGAATACGATCTGATCGCGGACACCATCGGTCTGAACCACGCTTCGGTCTGGACGATCAATACGCCGCAGCTGATGCAGCACTGGATCACGCGCGCTCCCGGCTTCCTCGTCTCGGACGACCCTGTGCAGCTGAAAGCGCTGATGGCCGAAGGCGTGCCCGCATGAGGCATATCGAGGCCATTCTTTTCGACTGCGACGGCGTCCTGCTGGACAGCGAGCCAATGGGCTGCGGCGCTCTTGCCCAGGCATTGACTGCCGCAGGCTATCCGATGACCATCGACGAGGCGCGAGCCGTGTTCTCGGGCAACGCGGCGCATGACAGCCGCGACTGGATGGCGGCTCGGGGACTGTTGGCAGACGAGATTGTCCGAGAAAGCGACCGGCTTTTGTTCGAGCAGTTCGACCAGCACGTCCCGCTGATCCCCGGCATCGAGCGGATCATGTCAGGGTTTTCCGTGCCGATGGCGATCTGCTCGAACGCCTCAATCGAGCGGCTGAAACGGTCGGTCCACCGGACGTCCCTCGCACCGCGATTTGGCCCGAATATCTATTCGGCCGAGCATGTGGCCCGCCCCAAGCCTGCCGCTGATCTGGCGCTTTACGCCTGCGCGAGGCTTGGCGTCCCCTTCTCGGGCCCTCTTCATCGACGACAACATCCACGGCATCCACTGCGCAAGAGCCGCAGGCTGCCTCGCCGTCGGCTTTATCGCGCCCTCCGAGAACCGGACGGGCCACGCCGCGACACTGCGCGCTGCCGGAGCGAATCATGTCGTTCACGGCATGGAGCAGTTCCACGCACTCTTGAAATTTCTGACGATCGAAACCCTTGAGGACGCCTAAAATGACCAATCTTCCCTTGCTGGGCGCAGCGATGACCGTGCCTGAACTGGAAACGCTTCAGGACTTCATCCTGTCCGAAAACCGCGATCTCGAGCTGCAAGATTTCTGCGAGATCGGCGCGCTGGATCGCGACTGGAAGCTAGTCGCCGACCGCGCCAAGCAATTGCTTTCGGGCTATCAGGGCCGCCTTGGTATCCACGGGCCGTTCTGGGGCTGCACATCGCCAGTCCCGACGCCGAGATCAAAAGGTCGTCACGCGCCGAATGATACAGGGGTTGGAGGTTTGCGAGTATCTAGGTGCGACGCAGATGGTGATCCATTCGCCCTACATCACTTGGGACTATCATAACCTCGACAATTTCGCCGGACGCAAAGCCTATCAGAACGTGCTCGACAACACCCATGCGACTATGGACGCGGCGGTCAAGCGCGCCGAGGATTTGGGGGTGACCATGGTAGTCGAGAACATCATGGACAAGGACCCCGACATCCGCCGCATTTTGGTCGAGGATTTCCACTCGCCCGCGATGGCCGTCTCGATCGACACCGGCCACGCGCATTACGCCTATGGCTCGACCGGAGCGCCGCCCGTCGACTATTTCGTCCGCCGCGCGGGCAATACGCTGCAGCATATCCACCTTCAGGACGCTGACGGCTATGCCGACCGCCACTGGACTATCGGAGAGGGCAACATCATGTGGCACGCCGTCTTCCGCGCGCTGGGAGAGCTAAGCTCGAACCCGCGCCTGATCCTTGAACTGCGCCACAAGTCGGGCATCCCGCCATCGGTCGAATGGCTGCGCGCGCGCAACTTGGCGCGCTAACAACGGTCTTGGTGAGCGGCGGTAATTCTCGTCGATTGATCGGCGAGGATTACCAGGTGCCCTGCCCTGCACATCTTGCGTCGACTGCGAACTATGCAGCGGCGCACTGCACAGCAGGAGAGTGTCCGGTCTTCTGTGTATCGCTGAACCGGTCCATGCTTCCTGAAGGGAGCACTGACGATGACAATTTCCAACGAACTGCTGGATTGACCTGCCCCTGAACTTTCATCCAGTCACGACCGGAGCCCTGTGGTTATTTACGCCGATTGGCGCGGGTTGAGCAATCGCCCGGCGCGCGGAGCTATCATCTCGCGCAGCGAGGCGGGCGATTGCGTTGATCATGTTCAGGGCGAAGCCTGCAGGTGTCTGGTATCCAAGCGATGAATGGGGCCGTGTGGTGTTGTAATCACTCACCCAGGCATCGATCTGATCGCGGGCATGCACGAGGTTGCGGAACAGGGTCTCATTGAGAAACTCGTCCCGCATGCGGCCGTTGAAACTCTCCACGAAGCCGTTCTGCATCGGCTTTCCCGGCGCAATGTAGTGCCATTCGATCCGGTTCTCGGCGCACCACTTCAGGATCGCGTTCGAGGTCAGTTCCGTCCCATTATCACTGACAATCATGCCCGGCCTACCGCGCCGTTCGATCAGCGCCGTCAGTTCCCGCGCAACGCGGCGGCCGGAAATCGATGTATCCGGAATCGCCGCCAGGCATTCGCGGGTCACATCGTCGACAATGTTCAGGATGCGGAACCGGCGGCCGCAGGCAAACTGGTCATGGACGAAATCCAGCGACCAGCGAGCATTGGCCCGTGCCTCGATCAGGATCGGTGCGCGGGTGCCGATCGCCTTGCGGCGCGCGCGGCGTTTACGAACGGTTAACCCCTCTTCGCGATAGAGCCGGTAGATGCGGTTGATCCCCGATGGCTCGCCTTCACGGTGCAGCAGAACGAAAAGCCGCCGGTAGCCGAACCTGCGTCGTTCGTTGGCCAGATCCCGCAATCGGCCCCGCAGCGCCGTATCCGGCGCCCGCTGTGACCGATAGCGCACCGTCTTTCGGTCCACCCCGGCAATCCGACACGCCCGCCGCTCCGACAGCCCAAGCAGGGCCTTCAGATGCGCGACAGCCTCGCGCTTCACAGCGGGCGTCACCACTAATGGGATGGCCCGCCCCGCGCCCCAGCGTAGCATCGGGGATACCACCACCAAACGGAGAGAAAGGATGCGTACCAAACCTGATCCCAAAGCGAAGGCCTTCGGCA
Organism: Paracoccus cavernae; assembly: GCA_030410095.1. Taxonomy (GTDB): domain Bacteria; phylum Pseudomonadota; class Alphaproteobacteria; order Rhodobacterales; family Rhodobacteraceae; genus Paracoccus; species Paracoccus cavernae. Next base: position 35,862 of record JAUFRC010000004.1, on the reverse strand, counting down.
TCGATATGATCTGCTCTTCGCTGTATCTCGTTCGCTTCATGGTCCGTCCTCTGGTTGGGGCGGACTCTAGTCGCAGATGGAGGAAAAATCCCGTGGCAGGTCAGTGAAGCAAACTCTACATTAAACCGAGGGACGCTCCCGGGGGCAGGTCAACAGGACTACGACTAGTGGCGCAGGGTTATCGGAGAAGAGACGGAACAGCCGCAGTGTTGACGTTGATATCCGGACCTGTATGCCCCTCTTCTGGTGGTAGCCTTACAGCACTGTCTCAGTTATTTATATAAATTGTCGATTGACAATTTAAGAGCGCGGAGTATCTTCTTTGCCAAGGAAGAAGCACACGTCGAAGGAAATTGAAGCCGTCATCCAAGAGCTCGAAGAGCTGGGATGGGATCTTATCGAAGGCAAGGGGCACGCGTGGGGATCCTTCGTTGCCCCGCTAACGATAAGGAGTGCCGCTGCGGTGAGTTCTGCCAGATGTCCGTGTGGTCGACGCCCAAGAACCCGCAGCAGTTCGCGAAGAAAGTCCGACAAAAGGCTCTAGCCTGCGTGAGGCTTGAAAATAAAGGCGAAGGAGAAGCCGATGGCTGAAGAATTCGAATTCGAACTGGTTTTCGCACTTCCCGAAGGTGAGCATGATGCATTTGCGCTGTCCGATGCCGTGTTCGAGGCAGGCTTTGAGGATGCCCTCGTGGGAACCGGTCAAGCTGGTCTGTTGGGTGTAGAGCTGGAAGCCGTCGGAGATGATGCCGAGAGCGCGATCCTCGATACGGCGCGAACGTTGATCAAGGCACTACCTGTAGGAACTCTTCTGCGCGAGGTCCGGCCGGACTTGGTGAGTCTCGCTGATGTTGCGGAAAAGCTCGAAGTAAAGCGTCAGGCGCTCCAGCAGCGCAAGATGCCTCTCCCGTTGCTGGTGGCCTTTACCGCATTGATGAGATGATCGAAGTGGTGATGGAGGCGTCCAAGCCGAAGGAGGGCCAGCGCCGCCCTCGCTTCAATTTGAACTCGGCATTAAAATGGTTTCGCGCGGGACCTGCTGCGCGCAGGGTGAATGCCCTTCTAACGATGCGTGAGATCAATCCTGCCACGATCGAGCGAGCGCATCGACCGGAGTATGAAGAGCCTAATCTGTTGATTTCCGTCGAGACGTGACCGGGTCACGTCTCGACGAAATCAACACCCCATCTTTTGGACAGGATCTGGCGTAATTTATGCTACTCGTTGCACCTGCTGATCGGGTTGCGGTCGTTGACTTGATGGGCTGCGTCAACCCCGCATCAATGCATTCCATTGGGTGGCCGCAGCACCGAGGATGACCATCATCACACCGATCAGCCGCACTGGATCGACAGGCCGCGCCTTCAGTCCGACCCCGCCAAACTGGTCGATGATCAATGAGGCAATGGCTTGACCAGCGATGACGGCAGTCATGAAGCCAGCAGCCCCAGCCTTGGCATCAGGAGGATCGCGGCGGTGATGTAGATTACGCCTGCGATCCCGCCAATCCACACCCACCTCGGCTGCTCCGCCAAGTTGCCAAGCGCCGGAAGGGGCACCTTGGTGACGATCATCACCGGAATGAGGCAGGCAGCACTGATGGCGAGTGAGATGAGTGTTGCCCACAGGGGATGCCCTAATGCCCGACCTAGTGCAGCATTCGCTCCACCTTGAAACGGAACGAGAGCGCCGGCGACGGCGGCGGCGGCGGCAATGATGAAAGGTATGGACTGCATCTGGTTGGCGTTGTTGCAGAACTGTCCTCTCCGCAGGATTCACCAAGCGAATTCTGTATGTTAACATCTCGGTATGACGAAGCCCGCACCAGCCCGCTACCGGACGAAGAACTGGAAATCATATAACGAGGCGCTGAAGCGGCGTGGCTCGCTACTTGTCTGGCTGGACCGGGACATGGTTTGGCTTGCCCCCAGGGCTGGACGTCCGGGGCGTCCGCCGGTGTTCAGCGATGCCGCGGTGCAATTCTGTCTCATGGTAAAGGTCCTGTTTGGTCTTCCACTTCGGCAAACGACAGGGATGGTTGCCAGCATCTTGAAGCTGGCTGATCTCGACTGGCCGGTGCCAGACTTCTCAACCCTGAGCCGCAGACGGGGAAGATCACGGTCCAGATCACAAACCGCCGCGGCCCAGGACCCCTGAACCTGCTGGTCGACAGCACAGGGATCAAGTTTCTCGGCGATGGTGAATGGCTGGCGCGCAAGCATGGCACGCATCGTCGCCGCCAGTATCGCAAAGTCCATTTGGCTATGGATACGGCTACCGGCGATATTCGGGCGGTGGAGTTTACCTCGAGCCGCGAAGGTGACAGCCCGGTTCTGCCTGAGCTTCTGGACCATATCCCGCCAGATGAGGACATCGGGACCGTGACGGGCGACGGTGCCTTCGACACACGGCGCTGCCACACCGCAATTCTGGATCGTGGCGGCACGGCGATCATACCCATCAGCAGAAACGGTCGCCTGTGGAAGGAGGACTGTCCAGCCGCCAGAGCACGTAACGATATCCTGCGCGCGACCAAGCGCTTCGGCCGGTCCACTTGGAAGCAATGGGCGGGCTATCATCTCCGAAGCCGGTTCGAGGCGAAGATGCGGTGCCTCAAATCCTTCGGCGAGCGCATCGCCTCACGCGATCCCGATCGTCAGACCGCCGAAATCCACATCCGCATCGCACTGATGAACCGCTTCAATGCCCTCGGCACTGCCGAGATTGAGCGCGTAACTTAAACCCGTTCGGGAAAGGGGAATTCCGAACCCGCGCGGAATTCTGCAACAACGCCGATGCATTGCGTAAAGCTGCTGGAGCAGAGCCTCATGGCAAGCGACTTCGGTCTCCAGGCCGCCGACTCCAGATCCGAGCCGCCGTCCTGAACGGTTGCACGGCGCTCGGTATACCTGTCATAAAGCCCGCAGTATAAGTGCGTCCGGGATAAGGAAGTCCGAACTCCACCTGCTTTGCGTAACATAGCCAAACCTCGTGCACCCAAGCCGTCAGCGGGGCACGCCCCGAATACCCCAAGGCACGCATCGTCCATGAAATGCAGCGCCCTTGGATGAAAAAATGGTCGAGAGCGACTTGCTTTTGCTCCTCAGAGAATTTGGGCGGTCGCGGCGCTGATGCGATCAGAAAACTCTAATGGCCCACATACTCGCGATAGCAGCCCCTCAGGGCATTCTTCGATGGATATCCCTATTCGCGGATCGTCGCATCCACGCGCTTGCCGAGCTCGATATAGAGGGCGACCGCCAGCATCCATTCTTCGTAAGAATACATGAACTATCTCCAAGATAGTCCAACTTTTCGTCCGCACCCCGGCTTTTCCACCGAGAACTAACCCACCTTTAGAGTATGCGAAGCGGGTCATGTTTGGGTCAAGTCATCGCAGCCTCCTTCTTCTTTCGGGCTGCTACTACAGTGCTGGCTTTGAAGCGGAAGCTGTCGTTACCGGTTTCAAGATATGACAACGGTGAGTAAGCCGATCGAGCAGCGCCGTGGTCATCTTGGCGTCGCCAAAGACCGTGGCCCATTCGCTGAAGCTGAGATTTGTGGTGATGATGACACTGGTGCGTCCGTAAAGCTTGCTCAGCAGATGGAAGAGCAGTGCGCCGCCTGAGGCGCTGAACGGCAGGTAACCCAGCTCGTCGAGGACCACGAGGTCGAGGCGCACGAGGGTCTCGGCAAGCTGGCCTGCCTTTCCTTCGTCTTTTTCTGCTCACGGGCGTTGACCAATTCGATGGTCGAGAAGAACCCAATCCGCATCGATTTTCGTGCGCTCGATCCGTTCGCTCATGGCCGCATCGATCGCGGCTTTGACATGGTGCAGCTGCATCAGCTCATGCCCGTATTTGGCCGCGTTTCCGGGGCTGTAGCCCGCATCCAGCGCGGCCTGCTTGGCCTCCATCGTGCGCAGGTAATGCACCACGAACAGCGCCTGCTTGTACGTCAACTCGCGCGGGACGGTTAGTTCCTTCGCCATATCGTGGCCCTTGGTGATGCCTCCGCAACTTTCTGCTTGCCATGGCTTTGGAATAAGCGCCGCATGGCAGCAGGTTAGGAGGAGTATTTAATGGGGAAATCCATCGCGATCACGGACGCTGAGACTCGCCGCACGTTGCTGTTCAGCAGTCCACCCTGGCGCTTGAAGAAGCTTAAGTGCGGGATTGGGGGTGCCGCGTGACCCTCATTCACCAAGACGGAACGACCCACGGCATTACGACAGGCGCTGACGAGAAGTCAGTACGAGAGCGCCTGAAAGGCTGGTAGCGTCAATGCTCTGCGCCGACCCTCCCAGCATTAGCCGCCGCAGCTTAGGACTAGGAACGGTTCAACACGCCTCGCAGTTGAGTGTAGCGATGGCCAGTCTCATGGAGGAACGCACATATGTCTCGCCCGAGGTCCTTGGATCTTTTCATTCTTTCTGTCGTCGGGATCGGTCTACTGATCGGATATCTGAACGTCCCAGGCGAATGGTATGCAGGGCTGAGTAAACCGTGGTTCAATCCGCCCAATTGGATCTTCGCACCCGTCTGGACAATCCTCTATGTGCTGATCGCAGTTGTGGGCTGGCGGACGTGGTATATAGTGCAAAGGTCCGATCTGAAGGCGCTTTGGATAGCACAAATGGTTCTCAACTTTTTGTGGTCACCAGCCTTCTTCGGGGCGCAAAAGCCCGCTCTTGGGTTGTTGGTCATTCTTCCCCTTCTGGCGGTGATCACTCTCTTCATCGCGCGAGCGCGGATGGTGGACCCCGTGTCCGCGCTGATGTTCCTACCCTATGCAGCATGGGTTGCGTTTGCGTCCCTGCTCAATGGTGCGATTGTCTCGCTCAACTGAGAGGAGCCATCGGGGGAGCAACCTGCAAGATCTTCACTTCGCTCGGGTGATTTCGGAGGGCCGCGCCGATTGGATCGGGGCCACGTCCTCCCCGCTCGGGAGGCGAGCGGATGGGGTAGCATTTGGTCTCTGGGAACTCGCGCTATCTCGGTCACGTTGACAACGCGACGGCCCTGAGGACATCAAACAGGAAGGAATCCGAAATGAAGACCCTTAATGACGCTTTTGAACATACACTCCAAGACATCTACTGGGCTGAGAATGCCTTAACCAAAGCACTTCCGAAGGTATCGAAATCGGTGAGTAGTGCCGAGCTTAAGGCAGCTATCGATGAACATCTGAAGGAAACAAAGGGTCATGTGAAAACCCTGGAGGCCGTGTTTAAATCCTTAGGGCAAGAGGCTCGGGGAGAAAAATGCGATGCGATGGATGGTCTTCTGAAAGAAGCGGATGGCATTATTTCAGAGGCGTCAGGGCACGCTTTGGATGTTGCAATGATCGGAGCCGCTCAGGCGGTAGAACATTACGAAATTGCGCGCTACGGCACCTTACGCGAATGGGCCAAGACGCTGGGATATGAAGAAGCGCACACGTTGCTGTCGTCGATTTTGGACGAGGAAAAGGCTGCCAACTCAAAACTGACAGCCCTTGCAGTTACAGCTATCAATGAAGCTGGCTCTAAGAAGAAGTGATATCCTGAAACGCAAAGCGCCCGCGACGATCTCTCGTCCGGGCGCAATAATCCTTCTGGCAACAATGCAAGATCCGTTGTGGGGTGTCAACGGCTTCTTGGCCGTGGGCGCGCTTCTCTGAATTTTCCAGCCGATACTTCGCTAATCCCTCACCGCGCGTGACGAGAGAAACTGGTGAGCATCTGACCACCGTTCGGACGGTCGAAGATGTGACCTGCCATCCCCATACTCAGGCCAATTGCAGGAGTTTTGACGGCCTAACGGCACATCGCTACTACTTGCTGAGGCGACCTCAGGCTCTTCGCCCTGCGGCTCTTCCTGCCTCTTCCCTTTCGAGGCGTGCGGCTCTTAATCTTCGGGTCTTTTCAACACGTTCTGAGGCCTCAGCATCCCACTCCTGCATTGCTCGGGTTCGGTCTAGGGGCTGAAGTTGCGTCCTGTTGAAAGCTGTCTCCGCAGCCTGCCACGCATTGCTTTTTGTACCAGACATGTTTTTCCTTCGTCTGTCAGAAAAATGTTCTAACTCAGTCGTGAAGAGAGATCCTTTGTTGAGAAATGTGTGTTAGAGCGCCTAGAAGCATTCTTACGCCTCTGGTTCACTGCGCCGGAGATCGGCCAAGCGAATGACAAAGTTGCTTTCATTCTAGCACCGGACGCACGTTGTGGGATATTTCTGCGGTCCGCGACGGCTCAAAAGTGCCCAAAACAACGTCACTCCCATGACAGGCTACGATCCTGATCGTCTTCAACGCTATTTGAAATGAAGCCGGCCGTAATGGCTGCAGTGACGAAGGCTCGTCTAGCCATTTCAACTGGCGCAACACAATCCATCGCAGCTTCTACCTGCTTCAAGGCGCTTGAGCGCGCTTCGTCCGCGATCGGCCATCTTTTCTGTAACCAGTACTTTACTTTCTCGATGGTACTGAACTTTTGTACATCCCCCTGAGGAGACGTAACTAAAAATGGGGTTGCCCCCAGTTAATTTCGATCAATCAGAAATCTTTCTTAAGACGCGGAGGGTGATGCCAATCGCATCTCTACCGTTCCTGAGAAAACGGGTCCGGCGTCCAGCCGATCCCGCTTTCAGTATTTTGGCCTGGATCTTACGCGAGAGCGAGGTTGGTCGCGGATTCCCGGCCATTGCGATCGGACTCGAGATCAAAGGTTACAGCCTGACCATCGTCGAGACCTCGGATGTTGGCACGCTCCAAAGCGGAGATGTGGACGAATACGTCCCGCTGACCATTTTCCGGTGCAATAAAGCCGAAGCCTTTGGTGGAGTTGAACCATTTCACGGTGCCATTGGCCATCGTGATATTCCTTTATAAGCGCCGCCCGCAAAATGCGACGGCTTGGCAGAGCTGACGGTCGAAAGCTGAGCCGAAAGGAACAGGTCCGAGAAACATAAGATGCATGATCTATATAGGGTAATCCGCGTTGATTTGCTACGAGCGAGTCGACAGATCCGGGTCGCCAGCGCTTAGCCATTGTTATTGCTATAAAGAATTTGCAGTCAGTTCGTCTGCATTGCCGTTGGGCCAGCTGCCATTGCGCATGGTGCAGGAAACTGGGCGCGAAGAACATGATCGTTGAGGTGGATGACACGACGCCCAGCTGGATCAAGGACTAGGGGCGTTAATGCGTAGCGACCGGCGAGCCAAAGGCTGCACGGTCACTGAACTCTCGCACTCGTTACAATCACCACGCAAACTGGTTACGGGTGGATAACGCCAAAGGCTCGCGCGGGTTGCTTGTCTAAAAGGCATGGGCAAATCTACCTATGAGCACCTGCGCTCCTCTCCGCCGCTTATGCATAGGCGAATTCGTATGTGGTCTTCGATGCGATCCCATGCGTCTTGGATCGTGGGCGTGCCCTTGGTTGCTGTGGGGCAGCGGCTTCACAATGGATAAATTTTGCGAATTTTGTTTCGTTTGATAACAGGACTGTGGAAGATAGTTTCGCGCTTCCGTTAGGCGGCAGGCGAGCAGACCACTATATCAAGTTAATCCGCGGCGTATCCCGACGCGGATTTATGGAGGATCCCTTATGGGCCCCGACGACAAGCAAGGTCAAAAATCTGACCAAAGCGCCGCTAAACAGCCGCAACAAGCTCAGGAACGCGACAAATCCCCTCAGCAGGCTGACGACCCTGCGCAAGGGCAAAAGCATCAAGCCGATGCGGATAAAGGCAAAAGCAGCCAGCGTTCCTAAGCCTTAGATTGCTTAGGTATCAGTCGTGGTAGACGGTCTTGACCGTAGCCACGCTTTCTTGGCGAAGTTGTGTGGACAAGGCTGAGTCCCGCCGGGCTGCAGCTGGCACTGCCAATGTTTAGTAGCCGAGAGGCGAAGCGGTAGGATCATATCCTGCCGCTTCGTCCTTTGTGCCGATTTTAGCTTTCTTTGGGACGCGCCGGTTGCCGTAGCGGGCAAGGGGAACGTGGCCGCTTTCATCCGAGATGCCGCTGAGGCTGAGGTCGCCCGCCAGGAAGCTGCGCAGGTCACGCCGAAGCCTCCCAAGGGCTGAAATCGGGCAATTCGTCGGTGATCTGGATGCAGAGCGCGCGCGACAGGTGCGCTTGCAAGTAAATCAGCGCCTTTACCCATCCTTGGTAATTTTGGCGTGTGGCGCTGATGCTGGCTGCGGTCCCGGTGTAGGTGACGGAGCAGAACTCCCCGCGCCTCTGGCGCTTGCGGTAACGCTCGTCGGTCCAGTGCCAGACACTGCCGTCCTCGCGAACCTTACCCATCAAGAACAGATCGCGTTCGTCCATCTCGAAGCCCTCAGCGGGCACGCAGGCCATGCGAACACCCTGCCCCCACTCCGGCGCTTTCCGCGCGCGGGTCAGCTCGACGACCTGCAACGCCATGCGGCGCCCGCCGAACTCGTCGGGCAGCGTCTCGACATACGAGGCGATGATCTGGGCGTCATGCGCGGGCGGGTTCGAGCCGCCGCCCTGGACCATCGTCCCGAGGATCTTCATCTTCGCGGCGCGCCACAGCGGATCGATGCCCACGCGATCGAACTCGCAGGCCCCGAACTGGTCAAAGTCGATGCCCGCGCATTCGTTGACGAATGTCCATTGCAAGGCCTGCTCGATGCTCAGGCGCTCGGGCGCGCGGTACGGCACGCGCTGGCCCATGTTGATCGGGCGGATCATGCTCATTTCAGCGACCTTTTCTTGCCGGCGTTGGTGATCGCCACGCCGCGGCGGTTGCCGCTCAGCGGGTGACCTTTGGTCGCGCGAGCGGACGGTGTTCCGAGATGGAAATGCCCGCACGACTGGCAGCGGTAGACGTCGCAGGCCCACTTGCGGCGCTTGGCAACCTTGTGCGCCTGCTTGGCGCTCGCGAATGCGCCCTTTCCTTCGCACATGGCCGCGATGCTCTCCGCGTCGAGCGGGTGAAACGTTCCGGGGTGAATGCTCATGCCGCTGCCCTCCTCTTGCCTATATCCAGCTCGCTGCCGCCCTTGGGCGCGGCAATGGCTGCCGCGGCCCGATCGATCTCGCGGGGCCGAATTCCCAGCCGCAGAGGCCCACGACCTCGCGCCCGTCGCGGCTGGCGAGATAGGTCTTGACCTCCTACTCGACGCGATCACGCCGAGGGGTATTTCACCCATTCCTTGCGCCACTCTAGCAGAAGGCCGGAGAGGGCTGAGTGCCAGAGGTTGCGCATTCTGATGATCTGCGGGTCTGCGAGGGTCATGGCGTCCCTCGTTCGTGTTTTTCGTGGTTCAGGCGGTGGGCTGGATGCCGTCGATCGTTCTGACGGCGAGCGGGTCGCGAATGCCGACTTCGGCGAGGATCGCCCTGCGAGCTTCGTCCGACATGCGGGCGCGCGGGGCTTCTGCCGGCGGTGCGATGGCAGCCTTGACCGCCTCGGCATTCCGCTTGCCCCAGCCCTCTTTCAGGATCGCCAAAACATGGCCCGGGTTCGGCTTGCGGTTGGGCTGGTCCTCGCGGTGCTTGCGCAGCGCCCACCGGACTTGCTCGACGGTCCAGCCTTCCATCTCGTCGCACCAGTCGGCGAGGATCATGGCGCGGGTCCGGTCGGCCATCTCGTCACGCCAGTAGCCGTGCAGGACCGTCTCGATCACCTCAGAAAGCTGGGCCCGATGGTGAGCGAGCTGTTGCGGCGGCAAGGATGATGTGTCGATGGCGCTCATCGGCGGCAGCTTCGCTGCGATTACTGGCAAATGGGCGTTCATGGCGTGGTCCTTCTATTTCGGTGGGCTGGAGCGGTGGCGCTTGAAGCTCGGCGGCTGTGCGCTGCATGACTGGGGTGAAGTACCGGAAGGACCTGGGCGGCCCGTCCCTCTTTCCCGCGATAGTTTCGGCCAGCACTGCGAGGATGGTGGGGCGATCGAGGTTGAGGTCGCTTGCCCACTGCCTTGCAGTTGTCATGTCGGCTACGGCACCGATGAAGCGGGAGGGTCCGACAATCCCGTCAGGACCAACGCCCATCGCTTTGAGCATCTGCTCGCGCCAAGTCGGATCGGCTTGCCGTTGAATGCTCGGGCAGCTACGGCGCGGGTCTCCTGCGTTACCTGCGAGCTGCATCTCTGGAGGTTCTTGAAGTGACGGGACCGGACAGGCTCGCACGCAGGCGTCGGGGTAAAAACGATACATTCGATGCAGAGAGCGCGGCTCATGCGGCCTATGCGGAGCGCCGCACGGTGACACCCCGCAGCCGGGATGTTCTGGTGGAAAGCCTCAGAGTTCTAAGAGTTTGCCGAAAGACGGCCCCGCAGGCGCGCCGGATTGCACTGCAGATCATCCAGACCACTATCGTCTGTGCGCCAGACAAACTGCGCGATCAATTGCGGAGCATGACCCGCATGCAGTTGATCCGCACGCTCGCAGCCTCGCGACCGGACATGACGGGTTATCGGCAGGTCGAAGAGGCTTATCGGATATCCTTGCGATCACTGGCACGCCGTTATCTCGAACTCCATGATGAAATCGCGGATCTGGACGTCATGTGCGAGGCAATCGTCAAGGATCTGGCACCTGAGTTGCCTGCGAGACCTGCGGTCGGGGTCAACAGCGCCGCGCAACTCCTGCTGACGTCCGGCGACAACCCCGAGCGCCTCTCCTCTGAGGCGGGCCTCGCGGCCCTTTGCGGTGTCAGTCCAGTGCCTGCATCATCTGGCAAGACCACTAGGCATCGCCTGAACCGCGGAGGTGATCGCGCTGCCAATAGCGCCCTCCACATTATCGCGGTTGGACGCCTGTGTTTAGACGAGACCACGAAGGCCTATTTTCGAAAGCGGATCGCGACTGGCAGCACTGAAGATGGAAGCGATCCGCTGCCTCAAGCGCTACATCGCCCGCGAGGTTTACGGCATCATTCAAAGCCGGAGCAAAGAGATCAACCGAACCCAAATTGCGTCTTGACGCTTAGAAGGCGTCCAGGGAAGCCAGTTCACCTCCACCAACTTCATCAAGGTGCTGGCCGCCCGCGAGATCAAGATCAGCATGGATGGCAAGGGCGCATGGCGGGACAACGTCTTCATCGAGCGCTTGTGGCGGACCGTCAAATACGAGGAGGTCTACCTGCGCGCCTATGCCAGCGTGGCCGAGGCCCGCGCCGGGATCGGCCGCTATCTCGGCTTTTACAACAGCCGCCGGCCGCATTCATCGCTTGACGGGAAAACCCCGATCAGGCCTACTTCAACCAGCCGATGCCCGATGCGGTGGCGGCATAACTGAGGCGGAAAACCACTTAGAAAACGCCCGGGAACTGTTCAGATCAACCGAACCACCTCTGTTGGAGAAAGGCGGTCGCGACCGGATCCCAAGAGCGAAAGGTCGGGCTAACCTCCTTGCGCTTCCAGCGGCCCCAAGTCGTTTCGGCGACCGAGGCCATGCGGCACATTTCAGCGACCGGAATGCCCCGCTTCGCGAGGGCAATCTCCATCTCTGGAATGTTGTCGGGGTGGATGATGTGCATAGATTGAGCCTCCATGCACAGAATATGTATTACTGCACATCTGCCGTCAATGCATTAATGCAGCGTGACGTTGATGCATGTTTGCACATAGAGTGCAGATATGCCTGATAATTGGACCCTGAATTACATCACCCACGTCATGAGCGAGTGCGGCATGAATGCCACCTCGCTGGCGGCTGCGGCTGGCGTTTCCTCCACGACCCTGACGCGCCCCTCAATAGTCCCGATCACAAGTTCGACCTGTCCAGAAGGACGCTCGACAAGATACAGACCGCGACGGGGGTTCCTTACCTGCCATTCATGCCGGGAGCTTCGGGAACCATAGTCAGCGCGCCAGCACGCGACGGCGACGACAACAACGGCTCCGCGATGGTTGACGTACACGATGTGCGCGCGAGCGCCAGCCACGGCGCGATAGTCGAGGCAGAGGATGTAATCGACCGGATTTCGTTCCCGCTTGGATACCTCGAGAGGGTCACCAAGACGCACCCGCGCTTCCTTAAAGTGATCGGGGTGAAGGGCGAAAGCATGGATCCGACAATCAAGGATGACGATGTGGTCATGCTCGACACGTCGAAGACGAGCCTTGATTACGACGGGCTGTTCGTCCTGCGCTTCGGGGATGCGCTGCACGTCAAGCGCGTGGGGCGCGCGTCAGATGGTGACGTGATGATTATCTCCGACAACTCGGCCTATCCGCCAAGCAAGATGGCCCGAACGGATATTCATGTAGTCGGCAAGGTGATCTGGCTGGGGAAGAAGGTTTAATTCTGGCACTGTCGGTCAGTAAGGTGGAGCGACTGTAGTCATGACGCAGATAGTCAAGGAATAGAGTCTGGAAAACGATCAGTTCGACGCAGCTGCGAACCACTTGCTTCAAATCATCTATTTGACCACTCAAAATCCTGGGCTGATCAAGCCCGTCGATTTAGAGAAATGGCTCACCGTCGCCGCGCAAGAGCGAAAGGAATGGCGATCACCTAGCTGGTCAGCTTCTCATGAAGTGGGCAGACGATGCAGCCAGGGTTGCCAAGAGCACGCTGCCTCACGCTGTTTAACGGATGCGGCACAAGAAGGAACGGATCTGAATAGCCCCATGTTTCGTGGACGCCTTCTTTGCTAATTTTGAGGCAAGGAGGCCATGATGGGCACAGCCACTTTCAGCGACGACTTCAAGCGCGATGCGGTCGCTCAGATCACGGAGCAGGGCTACCCGGTCAGCGAGGTTTCTGAAAGGCTCGGGGTGAGCAAGCACTCGCTCTATGCCTGGAAGCGCAAGTTCGCGAAGACGGCATCAGGTGAGACCGAGAAGGATGCCGAGATCCGCCTGCTGAAGCGGGAACTGGCACGGGTTTCCGAGGAGCGCGATATCCTAAAAAAGGCGAGCCATTGTCCGCCATCGGTCCGAGGACAGTGGCGAGCGCGTATTTCGCTCGGTATGCAAAGTGAGTGGAGCCATTGGAGCGCCATTGGTTCAAGCCCAATGGCGACGGCGTTCGTGGCCGAGCATCGGGGCAGGTTTCTGTCCGAGCCATGTGCCGGTGTTTGCGCATCCAGCCGAGCGGATTCTATGCTTGGCTACAGGCCCCGATGAGTGCGCGAGCTCAAGAAGACAGGCGCCAGACTGAACTGCTGCGGAGCGCCTGGACGGAGAGTGGGAAAGTCTACGGATATCGCAAGCTGCATGACGATCTGGTTGAGCAGGGCGAAAGCATCTGTCCGAACCGGGTGGCCAGATTAGCCCAGCTTGCGGGGATCAAGGCGGAGATCGGCTATAAGCGCCGCCCTGGCAGCTATGGTGGCAAGCCATCGGTCGTGGTCGACAATACTCTCGACCGGCAGTTCGACGTCGCTGCGCCAGACAGGGTGTGGGTGACGGACATCACCTACATCCGGACGCAGGAGGGCTTTGCCTACCTCGCGGTGGTCATCGACCTCTATTCCCGGCGCGTGATTGGTTGGTCGATGCAAAGCAGGCAAACAACGGATGTCGTCTTGCAAGCTCTGCTCATGGCTGTCTGGCGGCGAAAGCCGAAGGGAAAGGTGCTGATCCACTCCGATCAGGGCAGCCAGTTCACCAGCATGGATTGGGCTGCGTTGCCTCACGCGCCCACAACCTTGAGCATTCGATGAGCCGCCGCGGCAACTGCCACGACAACGCAGTCGCCGAAAGCTTCTTCAACCTCCTCAAGCGCGAGCGGATCAGGCGCAGGACCTACCGGACCCGCGAAGACGCAAGGCAGGACGTGTTCGATTACATCGAGATGTTCTACAATCCGAAGCGCAAGCATGTGAGGAACGGAATGCTGTCGCCTGCCGAGTTCGAGCGGCAGCAGATGATGAGACGCGAAGGTGTCTAAGAAACTCGGGGCTATTCAATCTGATGGATTACCCCGAGCATCCCGACCAGTGGTCGGCGGCAACCCGCGTCATTCTCGGGCTGCTTCGGCTCCAGACTGAGCAGCCGGGGCGGTCGACATCGAGGAGCTCCCTGCCCTCCTTCAGATGGCAGCTGACGAGCGCGTGAAGCATGGCGACTTCGGGGCCGCGCGGCTGCTGGAGGCTTGGTCGGTGAGGCTGACGCGGCCAACGACGGAATGGGATGACTGAGGTGTCGAAACCAACAGATAAGGAGGCAATCGAGGCCTTCCTACTCGATTTCCTGCTTAATCCACCTCAACATGCCCCAGGGCGCTGGCAGGATCTGGCGAGGCACTATGAGGCAGCTGCTCACGCGGTACACCCTGCAGTGGCGGAGGTCCTGCTGAAGGCGGCGAAGCTGATCCGGAACAGTTGACGGCATCGGGGTTGTAGTGGACACATGCCCCAACCACCCCGCCCTTTGGCGGGGTTCTTATTTTTCCCTCCTTGCCTATAAAACCCTCTTAAGTAAGGAGATCTGCATTGAGCGAACATACGCCAGTACTGAGCTTTCCCTGCCCCTCCTGTGGTGACAGCCCTGCGAAAATCACGCTTCCAGATGGTTGGAATGATGACACCATGGCGCACTGCAACAGCTGCGGCGTCAGCTTCGGGAAGTATGGAGAAATTGCCGAGCGCATAAGGCAGGCCCAAGAGATAGAGGGCGCCGACCACCTTTCTGCCTGATAAATAAAATTCGCCTGTCCAACAGCTTGCCCTAACCGGCGGGCTTTTTGGTGCGCAATTGAAAAGCGGCGAGGTTTCCTCGCCGCAAACTGCTTCAACCTACCAAACCCAGCCACATCAACACATCACTGTGGCGCTTGGCTATAGCTACCGCTGAGTGGTCGATTATATGCTGTTCGGCAACGTTGATTGATAGATCCAGCCTATCGATGGCGCGTTGGTAGGCAATGTCAGCCTCTAGGGCTGTCATTTTGTGGCTCAGGTAACTAGCGGCCGGGATCTGGCTACCATCCCTATGCTTGCCGCTTCTCGGATTGTGACCCATGTGCAGGCCTTTCCATAGCACCGCGTAGCGATACCGCGCGGATGTATCGATTATAGCATATAAAGACGAATTTGAGTGAGATGTATTGGCATAACCGGCGGAAATTTTGTGCTATCGAAAGGCGGCGAGGCGCTCCTCGCCGCCTTTCTAGATGCAGGCTATGATCCGCCAAGCGCATCGAAATGGCGTTTCCAAGTCGATATACGGTCTTCTTCAAGCTTTACTTGCATTGCGCTGACCTCATCCCGATCAAGTTTGTCGACTGCATCTTTAAATGCCTGATCAACTTGTTTGTTCGTTCTGAGGTTGTCGATCTCATCTGCGGACGGTTGCAAGGCGGAGTAGCGTCGCCGACCATCTCTTGGATTTTGGCCCATAAGCAGGCCCTCCATAACACCCAGCGGGCATACCGTCGGGATAGCCTAAACTATCATAACGACCCGAATTTACCCACAACCAAATAAGACGCGATATCAGCGCACCTTGCTCAGATCGTGGATGCCTCGCCATGCAAGATCTCGCGTAGCTTCTTCCCGTTTCGCCTTTTGGCGATGCGATCGCTCTCACGGCGCACTACAGCTCGTGCTGCAAACTCATCCCTGCGCTCCATCTCATCCAATGTTCGTGATGCGCGCTCATCGAGTTCGATATCTGAGGGCGATGGTTTCAGCGCCTCGCTTGCGCGGCGCAACATCGCTCTCTCTCGCGCGCTCTTCTCGTTCGCGGACCATGTTTGGTCCTCCAATAGCACCGAACGGGCATACCGAACGGATTACTGATCATACACGATTACGGGAAATTTTACACCCCATGTCGGAGTGATCCTGCTCATTCACCGACGGGCTTTTTGCTGTCCGATCGGTGGGCGCCGGTTAGGGCGGGGCAGAATGTGCATTTTGGCTACGCAAAAATATGTATTAATGCATTTTCCTCCCCATCAGCAGCGACGAACCCGAGCCTGCTGAACCCCATTTTCACCGGGAGAATGCAATGTTCGACACCCCGACAGAACCGGCCTGATTGCCGATGAGATCCACGCCCGCGCTATGGCCCGCGAAGCAAGCCGCAAAGGCGATGCCGAGGGCCGCGCCTACTGGATCGACCGCGCCGATAAGGTTTCGGCGATGATCGACGCGCTGGCCGATTTAGCCGCGCCTGCTTACCGCACCGGCGTTGCCTATGCGTGGAAGGGTGGGGAATGCCCCGTCGCCCCTGATGCCCGTGTCGTGCTGCGCTACCGCCTGCCGCGCGACCATGCTCATGCGATTGCCCCGCGCATCGCCATGCTTGCCAGTGCGGTCAATTGGGCGGTCCCACTGTTCGCCTCGTTCGAGGTTCTGCCTTCCGTTTCGGAGGCCGAGGCATGACCCATTTCCACGGGCGCTGTTGCGCAAATCAGCTGATGACCGCACTTCCCCTTTCCCCGGATACACTTATCGTGCGGCCACGGTCATGGGGATACCGAGTGCCGTGAAGCGGTTGAGGACCGCCGCGCGGATCTGGACCTCTGCCACCTGGCGGTCGAAGTCCCGCGACATCAGCCGCTGGCCGAGCAGCTTCACGCAGTTCATTTTCGTTTCGACCCGGCTGCGGCGGTGATACCCGCTCCAGTTCCGCCAGAGCGCCCGGCCCAAGTGCTTCGATGCTCGCAGGATCTCGTTGCGCGCCCGGGCTCCGGCTGTGTCCGGCTTCCATGGCCTCGCATTCCGTCTCGGCGGGATGATAGCTGCAGCATCGCGGGCGGCGATGGCGTCATGGCAGGCGCGGGTGTCATAGGCACCGTCGGCGGTGACGCTGGCGATCTCCTCCTCCGCCGGGATCTGGGCAAGCAGGTCCGGCAGCATCGGCGCATCACCGACATTGCTGGACGTGACCTCGACGGCCCGAACCTCCAATGTTTCCTCGTCGATTCCGAGGTGGATCTTGCGCCACACGCGCCGTTTCGAGCCGCCATGCTTGCGCGTGTGCCACTCGCCTTCGCCTTCAACCTTGATGCCGGTGCTGTCCACGAGCAGGTGCAGCGGCCCCTTGGAGCCGCGATACGGGATGGTCACGTTCAATGTTTTCTGGCGGCGTGACAGAGTGCTGAAGTCCGGCACGGACCAGCCGAGCCCGGACAGTTCGAGCAGGCTCGCCACGAAACCGGTCGCTTGGCGGAGCGGCAGCCGAGGAAGACCTTGAGGGTGAGGCAGGCCTGGATCGCCGCGTCGCTATAGGCCTGCTGACGGCCGCGACGCCCCGACGGAATGGCTTCCCACTGCATCGAGGGATCGAACCAGACAGTCAGCGACCCGCGCTGCCTCAGCGCCCGATTATACGCTTGCCAGTTGGTGGTCTTGTAGGTCGGCTTCGAAGGTTTGCTCATGCTGCCCAGCTAGCATGCTGGATTCACGAGATGAATCCCCCGGATTTGCGCAACAAGGCCCTCCTGAAGCGAAAGTAGCGTCGACCTCTGTGCACACCGAACTGAGCTCGATAGGTTTGCGGTACAGTCTATCTACTTACTGCCGCTTCAAGTAGATAATTGCAAATATTATACAAACCGAGGACCCGATGCCTGTTGATCGTCTTGATCTTACGGAACTGAAAGCCAGAGGGCTTGATGTGAATATTCGCAGCATTAACTCTCTGGGGTCTCTTTCATTCGAGCCTCCGGCCCGCAGCAATCGTGCCTCATTCAGCGGAAAGTGCTGGCTGGGTGCATTTACCTATCTTGCGGATGGTCGGGTATATACAACTGATATTGGCCGTTACTGCTCTATTGCAGCAGGAATTGTAATTGGGCAGCCAAATCACCCCACCAAGTGGCTCTCGACAAGCCCATTCCAATATCAACAAAGCTATCGCTTTAATATGAATGAAGCCAAAAAATGGAGTAACAGAACGGACTATCAGACCGATGCAGTTGACCCGCAACTGACTAGGAAGGCACATGCCGAGGTATTGCGCCGTACGGTCATCGGGAATGATGTCTGGATCGGAAACAACGCGATTATCATTGCGGGCGTTAATGTTGGGGATGGAGCTATCATTGGCGCAGGAGCTGTGGTAACAAAAGATGTGGCCCCCTATGACATTGTTGGCGGTGTTCCTGCCCGAAAGATAGGCGAGCGCTTTGATGAAAAAACCAAGAAGCTGCTGGCGTTAAAGTGGTGGCGCTATGCCCCTTGGCAAATGCGCCATATCGTTTTTTCTGATATAAACGCCGCGATTGAGGCGGTTGAAAAGATGAATGCAGACAATGCGCCTCAGTATCATCCAGAAATCGTGAGTGCGGTATAGATTGCGCATGTAGAGAAAATTCATTGTGCAGTGAAGCTTTCACTGTCTGAATATTATAGTTAAAGATCAATCGGGTGCCGTCACAAGACGCGACGGCACCCGATATACTATGCGGAAGCGTCAATGTGTTCGGAGTGCTCAGGCTTGGTAATACGGTGAGGATCCTCGCCTGCTGTAGCGTTTCTAGTAAGTTAGCAGCCAAGGTGACAGGCACGGCGTCGATCTGCACCAGAGCGCCGTCTAGACTGCCAATCTCCAGATTGGCCAACAGTGCTTGTGCCGACATAGCAACACAAATGCACTCGTCTTGTGTGGTCGGGTCCACCTGTTGCCAGACGCCACCTCCTGCTGACAGTGCCTTATCCTCGGACGCCGACACAACGCCGACCACCGGCAGGGTATTTTGTCCCTGTGCCCTGCGGTACAGGTTCAGATAGCGCGCAGCCATAAGCCCGGTCGATTCCGCCATTCCTGGCCCGCTCTGCCAGGCTGCAACCGCCAGATCAGCGCGATTCTGTTCAGCAGTATCAAACGCAATTTCAAGAGTTTACGGTAAAGTTGCTCGATATCCTGATGTGGAAGAATCCAGCCCGCACCGCTGGCGCGCACACGACCCGCCACTGTTGGGAAATCAAATACCAGCGCTGGAACGCCCGCTGACCACAATTCGGTCAATGTGTGGCAATAGGTCTCGTCCCATATCGAAAACACCGCACAGATGGATGTTCAAGCTCTGGACACGGCTGGTGAATTCCTCGCGGTTATAGACGCCATGCCCGATGAGCCGGGGTCGTTAATCTTCACCGAAGACTCTGTGCGACCCAGTACGTGAAACTCCAACAGGTGCTCGCGGTCTATCTCAAGCAACGCACGGATCACGCCCAGCCCTTTCGCTGTGCTTATATTGCCCGGCACCAGAATGCGGATCGGCTGCCCATGTCGGGGCACCTGCCGAAGCCGCAGCAATTTAGAGAAATCGCGGCCATGCGGGATGACGAAAAACGCGCGGGCTCAATCGCCGGCAGTCCCGCCAGAAGTCGAGCTCTGGCACTGTCCGAAGTGGTTACAAAAGCATCGCAGCACGACAGTGCTCGGTCGAAGCGTTCGCGCCAGAAGCGGATCCAACCCATTCCGGCGGGCGGCATGGTATCGGGCTTCCAAAGCTCGGGGTAACCTCGCCGGTCAGCTGTTGCAGGTCACCGCCGTAGAAGACCCCATCGTCCTGCAACAACTTGATCGAGGGCAGATCGTATAAAAATCATGGAACGAGAACACCACCGTACAACCTGCCAACTTAGCCAGCTGCGGCAAATTCAGGCTGTGCCAGGCCAGATGGCGGATATGAACGACTTCGAATTCAAAGCGTTGCAGCCAGCCCGCCACTGTTTCATCATATTCTGTCGAGACATGGCGGATAGGTTCGATCGGGTCGCTAAGTTCACGACTGGCAATCTCGACCAGCTTGCCATCCTGCAAATGTGACAGCACTAAATGCTTGGATCGCAGCGTAGCAGCCAGGCATCGCGGCTGTCTTGTAGTGCGGCCATTAGATCCAGATTGGTCTGCGGAGTGCCGCCCGTCTGGGTCGCCACGACATATAGCGTCCGAGGCAGAGAGACGCGTGGGTTCAGGCAATCGGCTTGTGAGCGGCGCGCCTGCATCCGGGCCAGTGCCAGGTCATCCCCATGCGAAAAGACTCGGATGGCCTTCTTGTATTCAGGGTAGCGGGCGTCGATCACTGCACGACCTGCCTTCATCAGCCCATCTTTGGCACTGCCAAAGCTTTTCGAGCGGTCATGAAACACATAGGTACGATCGTCAATCAGATGCAGCCAACCCGCGCGACCTGCTCGCATACAAAAATCGTTTTCTTCGCCATAGCCGCGAGGAAATGCCGCGACATCAAAGGCACCGACTTCATCCAGACAGGCGCGATGAATGAACATGCAAAGCCGTTGCCGGTGGGCACTTGAGGATAAAGGCCAAGCGCGCGGCGCCGGAACGCACGGGCAAAGGTGATTTCATCAACGCCTGGTGGCAGGCCGTTGTCATTGCCCAACTCAGGCGCAGAAAAGGCACCGGCGCGGTCCGACATCGGCGTCACCGTAGCGACCCGCGGGCGTGACCTTGCGGCCGCCAACAGGCCGGCAATCCAGTTCGGCGTTACGCGAGCATCGCTGTTCAGCAAGATCGGATGCTTGCGCCCAACCTCTGCCATGCCTCTGTTTACAGTGCCGGTGAAGCCCAGATTGTGGTTATTGCGTAGTACGCGCAAATTCGGGATATCTCGAGCCTGCTCCAGCAGCCTAGCAATTTGCGGATCGGGCGAGGCATCGTCGACGAACAGGATATCGACCTCGGGCGGGGTATAGGCCCGCAGGCGTTCTAAACAGATCGCCACGTCCTCAGCTGCGTTATAGACCGGCACAATTACCGCGCAATCGGCAGGCGCGATCCGCGCGGTTGGGGCGGGTCGATAGTGATCGCCTCGGACTTCGACGGTCTTGCTGATCAGCTTGCCATCGGGAAATTGCAAAGAGACTTCATGCGTCCCCCTACCAAGCTGGCGCAGAGGCAGGGAAATCCGCACGCCGCCGGCCCCCTTGGACAGACCCTGACGCACAAGATCGTCGCGGGGTTGATCATTCAGCGCCTTGCAGAAAAAGGTGCCGTTGATCAGCACATCCGCTCGCAAGATCTGGCTGACATTCTGGCGATTGGTCACCCAACCACGCAGGTAGGTCTCGGTTAGCTTTTCAATGCGGCCATCGCAGTCCAATATGGTGGCGTCTGTTTCGGGCGAGCGCAACGTGATTTGCTGTTGCATGAGTGTTTGCGGCGTACCGGCAAGGCGTAATTCGATAAGCACGCTCTGGCCATCCTGCCAGGGTTGGCCATAACCATCGGTCGTGGGCATGGTACAATGGAAGCCGTGACGGCCATCGCCGAACCCCGCTGCCTCGACATCAGAACGATGATCATCAGCCGTAATCGTCAAGGCGACTTCCTGACCATCTACCAGAAGATCGATCGTCAGCGGTTCGGAACGCCCATTCATGTGGATCCAGCCGACGATATCTTGGTCACGGATGCCGTCAATATGGCCCGCGATCTCGGGCGGGGTGGCGCTTGTCTCGGACCGGCGGAATTGAAGCTTACTGATAATGCGGTTCATGTCGAAATCCTTTGCAACAGCCCTAGCATGAGGCCTGGCGAAAAGCGAAACCACCCTAGCGGACAAGGTGATGTGATTTTGATTGCGGCCAAATCGTTGGCGTCCATATTCCCGTGCCGTCGGGCTGCTTGAGTCAGCGGTCATGTCTTTGCCACTTACACGGGAGGGAGATGGGCGGCTAGGCCATTGAGTGCACCTGCCACATCTTGGCGATTCCAGTAGGATTTGCTGGATTTGTACGACAGCGGGCTGTGAAACTGGACGATCCGTCCCAATTGCCAGCGGGGCAGAATACGCAGCGACGGCGCGTTGCCAGACGCTGCGGCTTTCTGGATGTGCCAGGCGACTGCCCGGGTCAGAAGACCCGGCCCGGTTTCCCCAGATGGTTTCATTGTGTCGCTCCTCCAACGCGCGCTTCGCGCAGATCGCTGCCCACAGGATTGCCGGATGCCGAGGCGGAGCGACGATCAAATTGTTGCCGACCGCCCCCGTCGGTTCGCGAAAGACCGTCAGACAAGAGGGGCCGCAGACTAGTTGGGCAGCATCTCCGGTCAGCCAGTCATCGCAATCGGCGTAGATTCCTCCGAGCAAGCCGAGATGACACAGGCGGAAGAAATCGCTTTCCTCTGTTGCAGAACCGGCTCGGCCAAACGCACGTAGCCAGTCAGCGCCCAACCGCTCCAGCAGGAAATCTTTCGCGGCATCACGGTCAAACAACTGATGCGCAAGCCTGCCGCGCCCTGCCACGAAGTTACGGCTCCGGCGACCTGTGGTGGTGGCGTGCCCTGACTCCAGAACTGCACGATGCTGTGCGGCACCGGTCGGGAGTATGGCGCAGGGTTGCGTTCAGGCCCTTCGGTCCAACGCGCAACAACCGCCATGGCGTGTAAGGTTGTCTCGGTGGCGTCAAGGCCGGGACCCCGAGCTGCACCGCCTCAGCCAGCAGAAACCCCTGTATCGACGGCGCGAGATGCCGCCGCGAGTTGTCCCCATAGGCGTTGACGTAAAGTTCAGCGCCTTGGCCTCCGTTCGCGACAGCGCATTCGCTACATACCAGTCGGCATGCGGGATCATTGCCGCATCGCCTTCGGCCCAAAGATCTGTGGCGCGGGACAAGTGATCAACTCGGCCCAGCCCTGTGCGATCGGCGCCAGTTGGGCGACATCTCGGGCTGACGCAGGGTCGCGGCTGCCAGCACTTGCTTGGCGCGGGCACAGTCCGGCCCCACAGAGGCTGCTGATATATTCCCGCAGCACAGTTGGATCGTCGGGGTTGTGCCGCCAGACCAGCCCCAGATATCGGGCTGCTACTCGCGACCGGCCTTGTTGGCGCAAGAGCATCGCAATCTGCAGCCCTGCATCCGCTCCTGCGCGCGCCGGACTCTTGTGCCGAAGCGCCAGCGCCTTTGCAGGCAAGCCCGACAACGCCGCCAGATCCATCAGCACTCGGGCGCGATCGATGGCCGGGACACGATCGGAAACATGCAGGCCAATCCGGTGCCAATGTGGTATGCCTGCGCGATAACTGGCTTGCAGGATAGCTCGAGCCGTGCTGAGCCCGATCTTGTCTTTATCCATAAGTGCGCGTGCCAAGGCATCAAACTGCGGTCCGTGCCCCATAAGATCGGCCCGGCGGTAGATCGGCCAAATCAGATCAACAGACAGTTCAGTACCTAAAGTGACCAGCCTATCGCGATTGCGCCGCAGCAGCTCGCCCGCCTGATCATCTGCAAGATGGGCCAGACCCCGGCACAGCAACCTGCCAAAAGCCAGACGCTGCGCCGATTGCACAGCAACCGCCCAGTGATCCGCTAGCTCTTGCACGAGGCGCGATAGTTCTTCGGCATGTCCGGCCAGATGAAGTGTTTCGAGCTTTTCCTGAAGAGCGCCGCAATGTTGTGGATCTTGAGCCAACAATCGGTCCAGAATCGCAAGGCTCGCGACATGCTGCTGCCCATGGCGATAGGCACGCGCCAAATTCAGCAGAATATGGGCATTGTGCGGCTGCTGCTGCGCCAAGGCTGACAGAAACCTGATGCTCTCTTGCGCGCGCCCCAGTTGGTAAAGCAGGCAGCCCCGGCGTAGCTGGATGGCGGGATGATCCGGGTAGCTGCAAGAAAGGCCTCGGCCTGCGCGAGCGCCTCGCTATAACGGCGTAGAGCAGTCAAGGCATTGATCTTCTCCAACACCAACCGCGCATCGCCGGGCGTTTGCGCCAGTGCCGCCGAACAGGCCGCCAGACAGTCGAAAGGACGGCCATCAGCCTGGGCGATGAAGGCTAGTTCGGCCTGAAGACCGGGCAGATCGGGTTGGCGCTGGTGCAGCTCTACCGCTAGATCCTGCGCACGTGCGATCTGCCCAGCCTGCCGTAGCAGTCCGCAGCGGCGAAGCTGAAATGGCAGGTGATCCGGAGCGGCGTCGCATGCAGCGCTCATATACTCCAGCGCCTGCGATAAGCGGTTCAGCCGCAGGGCGGTGTCCACCCGCCCGCCCAAAGCGGCGATATTGCCGGGTTGAACCGCAAGGATCTGATCGCAAAGCTGATGCTGTCGTCGTAATTCCCCGCCAGCCGATGCGACAGCGACAGCCCGTACCAGATTTTCCCATGACGGGGATAGATGCGCAGAAGATCTTCAAGGCACAAGATACTTTGCTCGTGTCGCCCCTGCTGGCGCAACTCATGAGCGCGCAATAGCCTGTCTCGGTGCGGAGAGTGTGGGTGCGGACGAGCGTGATTGCGCTGTTGAGGTCATGGTTCGCTCAACCCGCATTCAGGCGCGACGGTCGGGTTGGCCGCGGTTCTGGACCAGTGATCAAATGGGGGCAGAATCCGAAACATAGTGTAATTGTGTAAGTGATAATTCAGGCTTTAAGGCGCAGCCGGCCACCTTGAAGATGGCCGGCCGTGATGTCGAACAAAGCGTAGAGCTTAGGCTGCCTTGCCAAATGCCTCGATTTGGGCCTCGACCCCGTCGCTGAATGCGGCAATCCCCAGCTGGTCGCGCAGTGCACTCGGAAGCTGACGGCGCGAGGCAATACGCAAACGCTTCATTTCTGGGATGATTCGATCGCAGCCGTAAAGGTCCAGATATTCCGCGTAATTGTCGAAGCCTGCGACCGATGTAGTCGACCAAGGTTTCAGCGCGCAGACCATTAGCCAGAATTTCGTCATGCGCTTCGGTTTCGATATGGTAATAGGTGAATTCGGAAGGCATATCAGCTAGATCGACGAAGCAGATCGTGCCCCCGTTCACCAACGCCCCGGCATTCACCACCATACCGGCGACGATCAGCCCGTGATCGGCCGACAGCAGCAGATCGCTGTGCGGCAAACCACCGCCAAGTGCCCCGCTGCAACGCGAACTGGCGCGGCCTTGTCCGACAGCATGACGTGATTTGTGATCAACTTGCGCCCGATCCATTTGACCGGAACGGACCGTCCATCTGCACTCGTGATCAGATCGCCGATGGCCAGCTTCTCAACTTCGGTTTCCCCGCTGGAGTGGCGATCATCGTACCGTCCAGGAAGCAGGTGATGACCAGCTTCAACAGGTCAGAATCACTGTTCTGGTTGGCATATTTTCCGACGAAGTAAACGTCATAGTTCTGCCCAGCAAATTGCTGCAACTCGGCGACAGTGAAGCTCCAGTTCATATTGCCAGTTTGCAGATCGACGGAGAGATTTCCGAAGAACATACCGCCGCCGGGGTTCGGAATCTGTGCCGCGACGTATTCGCCGCCGTTCGTCGTTTCGTCACCATCAAGGTCGGGGTTGTCCGACCGACCCCAGTCGCCGGTGATGGTGATCACCTGGCTGGGGTCGCTGAACTGGTTGATGTCGATGGTGTAGGTATAATTATCATAGTTCCCAGGGCTTTCCTCAGTCCCATGGGACAGTACGATAGCCGGGTTATTGGTCGTATCCGTAAGGTTGATACCCATTCTTAATTCCTTTCAGCTTCAGTCCTAATGATTTTTGCCCCCACGAGCCATCACGCAGGCGTGTCGACTTCACGACGCGCCGCACTTTGCCGCAGCGCTCACTCGCAAATAGTGGAAGCTTTGGATGCCATCGGGAATGTGCTCCATGAATGCTCTAAAGGCGTTGGCCCCGGTGCCTTGTTCATAGGGTGCTATGATTTCCATCAGCCATAACTGCGGTCCACTGCGCCATTGAGCAGGTTTCAGAGAGGCCCGGCCAGAAGCTGACGCTCGGCCTGGTCATTAAGGTGCGCCCAAGTACAAGCCGCGCGGGGCACACCGTCGTAATAAAATCCGGGTCTGTTTCAGGTCGACAGGCGGCTGCACGATCCGGCGAATATCGCGTAAGGACCATTCTGCATGGCGCGAGAGTGCATATAAAGAAAGCTAAGGGCGCCGTAGGCAGAGATGGCTTCTGGGCTAGGAAACTCAGGTTGGATATTAGGGGGGACGTCACGGGAACCTCGGATATCTTGCCATTTTGTGTCTTTTTTCGAGCCAACCGTATTTTACGTTTCGACTATTCCAACAGGTCGGAAGAAGCGACAGCGACAAAGGCGTCTACCATCTCAGAACACGCCATCTTAGTTTTGCTATCCATATTCCGCACGAGATCAAACTTAACCTGACCTGGTAATCCTCCCCGTCTTAACGGGGTTTGGCCGTAGACTTCACGCAGCCATTTTCAGTTTCTGGGCGGGTGTGATGCCGGTGCTGTCCACCAGTAGCTTCAGCGGACCTGGCGCCCGGCGGCTCGATATCCCGACAGAGATACTCTTCTGCCTGCGGCTCAGGGTGGAAAAATCGGGAACCGGCCAGGCCAGTTTTGCCATCTCCAGGATGCTGGATACCATCCCGATCGTCTGCCGGAGAGGCAGCCAAACAACACCTTCACCATCAGGCAGAACTGTATCGCAGCATCGGAGAACACCGGCGGTCGGCCCGGACGCCCAGCCTTGGCGGCGAGCCAAACCATGTCCTTGTCGAGCCAGATCAACAGCGAGCCACGCCGCTTCAGGGCTTCGTTGTAAGACTTCCAGTTCGTCGTGCGGTAGCGGGCGGCTTCAGGCTTGCTCATGACAAGCCTCTTAACCTACCGGATTCGCAAGGTGAATCCTGCCGGACACGAGTTCTGCAACAACGCCATTCGAATCTCCTCAGCGCTCGGCTCACGAGAAAACTCTACTTATGCAGCACCTTAATCATAGAGAGGATTATCCACCTGCCGAGTCAACCGACCACCTTATTTTGCGCACGTGATGGAGGACGGCGGCTCGGCATTATCGCCAATCTGGACAATTCTAACCAAATGAACAATACCATACCGCCTCGCCATAGTCTATTTTTCGTATGTGGATTGCTCCTTGTACCGGAGCAATCGGCGATGCACAGTCGAGAAAACACCGGATCGGCTCCCAGGGAACTTTCCGACAAACCGATGCTGTACCCGGTAATCCTTCCCATGATTTGAGATTCAGTGAATCTCTTCTTCTTTATCAGGAGGTCTTCATCGATTCTGCTGAGGAAGTTCTACTCGCAGCCCTTATCATGAGGAGGACTACTGATTAATCTCCCAGTAGCCTTGCGCAGTGTTTCTGACGGTAATTCGCCGTACATCTGTCGATAGAAAGCCGAAAAACGACCCAAATGTGTAAATCCGTGATCCATAGCGATAGAGGTAACCGTCCTTATCTCGCGGGGAGTCAGCAGAGCCTGGCGCACACGGCTAAGACGACGCCGTTGCAAGTAGGAATGCGCGGTCATACCCATACGGCGGCGAATGATCGATCTGATAGTTCTCAGCGAAAGCCGGGCACCTTCGCATAGCTCTTGCAATCCGATCAGGCAATCACTGTCCTCATCAATCAGCTGATCGATCCTACGCATTGAAGCAGTTTGCAGTCGATGTGCCAAGTGATCGATCTTCAAGTCGCCTGTATCAAGAAGCTTGACTATACCGGTGATGATTCCATCACCTGCAAAGTCCGTCAGTGCCCTGCTATTTGCGGCGGTGCCCCACCTTCCGGCGTCGACCATGGAGATTATGTCCGAGTATCGGCAACGTAGGTTAGCCATCTGAACCATATCGGCATTTCTCAACATACCTCGAACTAACGGCGTCGCCATTTTTCTTTGCCCGTCAATGCTGACAAGGCACGCTGAAGAGTCAAATCCGGGATACACACCGCGCCTATATCGAGTGCACTCGACGTCTTGAGGTTCGAAACATCTCCGCTACGGCGCATAAGAACGGCATTAGTTCTCAGGTGAATACCATCTACTGCTGATTGCGGGTCTGCAGCGTTGTTACCCACAAAGAAAAAGAGTGAGTTGCCCCCCCACACTAGCCAACTCGGTTCTAAAAGAAACCGGAGCGTTAGCCCAAGCAGATTGCAGCGCGATATTGTGCCCAAGCTCAACCAATCTAGCTTTTCCGAGGAAATCAACATGCCCTGTTGGCAGAGAATCCACCTTTCCCCAGGAATGCTTGCCGCTAAGGATTCGCTATCAGTAAATTTATTTGAAAAATATTGAAGCTGAGTGGGCGTGAAACACTCCTGCTCGATCATGCGTCGCGCTTTCCTTTTTGCGATTTCGATCTCGCAATTTCAAGCAGCCTCATGAAGTGCTTGCAATGCACAGGCCACTCAGTGACCGTTATCTGCAGACGCTTCATGGGCTGGAACTCGACAAAGTCCATGCGACCTCTAATAACGCTTAACAACATAAAGTTGGTTATAGTTTGTGCTATCAGGCATTCTTTCGAGTGCCCTCGTGCGTGATAATTATTCGTTGCTATAGGCACAACAATAACCATCAACTTGCACGCACAAATGAATGCCCTAAACCTACCGGCGGCTGTATGCTATCCATATTACGCATCATTTTTCCTTCCCGTGGAGTTAATCCCTCTTGGGGTCAGGCCCATTGGTTCTAGGCTTCTGGCGCGACTCGGTCGCCGCAAAGAAATCTGATCGATCAGCAATTTTTTCTGGCTGAGCGACGCAGCGTTGTTGCAGAGCTGTCCGTTCGGCAGGATTCGTCAAGCGATCCTGTATGTTAACATCTCGGCATGACGAAGCCTGCACCAGCCCGCGACCGCACGAAGAACTGGAAATCATATAACGAGGCGCTGAAGTGGCGCGTCTCGCTACTTGTCTGGCTGGACCGAGACATGGTTTGGCTTACCCTCAGTGCTGGACGTCCAGGGCGTCCGCCGGCGTTCAGCGATGCTGCGATACAGTTCTGCCTGATGGTGAAGGTGTTGTTTGGCTGCCTCTCCGGCAAACGACCGGGATGGTATCCAGCATCCTGGAGACGGCAAAACTGGCTTGGCCGGTTCCCGATTTTTCCACCCTGAGCCGCAGGCAGAAGAGTATCTCTGTCGGGATATCGAGCCGCCGGGCGCCAGGTCCGCTGAAGCTACTGGTGGACAGCACCGGCATCAAGTTCCTGGGCGACGGAGAATGGCCGGCCCGCAAACATGGCACCCTTCGCAGACGCCAATACCGCAAGGTCCATCTGGCGATGGATACGGCCACCGGCGACATCCGGGCCGTGGAATTCACCTCAAGCCGAGAGGGCGACAGCCCCATCCTGCCGGACCTGCTGGACCAGATCCCCCGGATCAGCTGATCGGCACCGTGACCGGAGATGGTGCCTTCGACATCCGCCGTTGCCACGCCGCAATCCTCGATCGTGGTGGCAACGCCATCATACCCATCCGCAAGAACGGGCGCCTCTGGAAGGAGGATTGCCCTGCCGCGAGGGCGCGCAATGACATCCTGCGCGCCACACGGCACCTGGGCGCGCGATCTGGAAGAACTGGTCGGGCTATCATGTTCGAAGTCGGATTGAGGCGAAGATGCGCGGCATCAAGTCCTTCGGAGAGATCGCATCACGAGATCCCGACCGCCAGACCGCAGAAACCCACATCCGCATCGCCCTCACGAACCGCTTCAACGAACTCGGCCAAGCCGAGATTGAGCGCGTCGCCTAAATTCTCAGGGGAAGGGGGCAACTCGTCATGACCACGAGTTCTGCAACAACGCCAAGGAGGACTGTCCAGCCGCCGGAGCACGCAACGATATCCTACGCGCGACCAAGCATTCGGCCGTTCTCGAGGTGGCTTCACCCGGATCATGGTTGGCCTGGCCAATGAGAGCGCCGCGAACAAGATGATCATGATCAAAATGAGCGGGCGAACGCCATGTGTTCGAGTGTGCCTGCGCAGGTATCCCAAGGCACACCGCACAGCGTCGAGCCTGTGCGTGAAAAGAGGGCGCGGGCTCCAGATCGGTCGCACCAAAGGCAGCATGATCACCATGCTGCACGCCGTCGCCAATGCCAAGGGGTTGCCGATCGGGTTCTTCATGTCGGCCGGCCGGGTCAGCGATTATACCGGCGCGGCTGCACGATTGGACAGCGTGCCGAAAGCGGGCTGGCTGCTGGCCGACCGAGGCTATGATGCCGACTGAGCCGCGCCGAGTTTGGCGGAGGCTGATTTCGGTTAGTTATGCGACCATGACTTCAGGCACTCCAGCCATCATCGCGCTCGTTGATGCGATCCTGCACTGCACCCTCACGCTGCTGCAACCGCTCGAAGCTCTGCTCGACCTCGCGCAGGGACAGGCCGAGGCTCTGATGACTTTTCGCGGCGGAAAGGATGGACAGAGCAACTTCCTTGCGCTTCTCGGCATCGGGAAATCAACTGCAAGCGCGCGATCATCACCCTTGGCGATCCGGCGAATAACATCGCTGCCATATCGCTCTCTCAGATCATGGGTGAACCGTTCGGCCTGTTCCTCATGCCCGAACTGCAGATCCTGCCCTTGGGCCACGCCCTGCGCCATGCTCTGGAGCGTGCGGGTCAGTCTGTCGTTGGTGTGGTGATGCGTATGCTCCAGCGCACGGTCCACAATCTTGGCCGCCTGTGAATAGAACCCGTCCACCAACTCGGCCGCCAGCCCTCGATCCTTCTCGCGTATCAGGTCCAACCGTTTCGCTTCCGCAACAGCAAGAAGATCGGCCTTTATCCATTCACGTTCTTGCCAGGCATTGCCCGCGCCGGTCTCAATCCGCCGTGCGATTTCTTCAGATCCAATCCCGATCTTGGCGGCTTCAGCCTGAATGCCCTTCCGCATCTCCGCAGACGCAATCGGCGAGACGGATGCGGCTGTGCCGTCGCGCGTGATCTGCCCGCTTTCCAACTGTGTCTGGTAGACTGCGGCACGCGGACCGCGCCGCATCAACTCGGCCCCTCGGTCATCGCCCAGTGACGCCAGAATATTGCCGCTGACCGCGTAAAGCTGGCGACGCAAATCCTGCCGTCTATGGGCATCCTTTTGGGCAATCCGTTCTTCAGCATTCTCGAACCAGCCAGCAAACTCCTGGCGCAGATCGGAGCTGGTCTGTGCAGTCTGCTCTTGCATCGAAATCTCCATGTCTTTGGGAAGAATGATCCCGCCGCGCTCGAGGATCGACGCAGCCTTGATAAAGTTGGCCGCAACCTCTGCCTTCAACACCTGATCGGCGTAACCCGCCAACCTGCGCATCAGCGCCGCGTTGACCGTGATCTCGGCCAAAGCATCCTGAAGCGCCCTGCCCTCGCGCATCCGCTCACGCACCGGACGGTGCTCACGCTTGGCTCCCTCGATCTCGGCTCGCGATGGGCCGTAGCTCAGGATACCGCGTTCAAGACGCGAGGTCGCATCCAGATGGACCCCATCCTCGGCCCCGATCTCGACAAGCCGCTCCTTCATCATAGCCAGATTGAAGACATGGCTCTTGGACATAAAGAACCACGTCCCGTTCTCGACCCCGCGATTGTTCACGACGATATGGACATGCGGGTTGGCCCGATCGGTATGCAGCGCCGCGACATAGGCCCATTCATCATCCGCATGGGCACCCGATTGGAACATCTCCGATGCCCAGGCCTCGGCAATCAGCTTGGCCTTCTTGGGAGACAGATCGGCAGGAAAGGACAAAAGCAAATGCGTGGTCTGCCCATTCTTGGGCGCGCCGCTCCACGCGTCGCTCCACATCTCCACGATCTCCTTGCGCTCTTCTTTGCTCAAGGACCGGCCGTTCGGATCATGCTCGACCATATTGCCGAAGAGGGAGGTCGATTTTCCGAAGAGGTAATCGAACTGGTTGCCGAGCTGCTTGGCGCTATGGGTGCCTCCACGCGAGATCTTCTTGAGGACAACTGCGTTTGCCCCCTGCGCCATGCGCCAGAGGTTGCGGGCTTTCGCAGTGAAACCGAAGGCGCTACTCGCCTTGCGACCGACATCGGTGAGCGAGCGCGCAGCCCGGTCAGGGTGCGGCGGAACTCGATCTCGCCAATCAGATCGCGGGCAATTGAGTTAGACATCCCCCCTACCCTCTCCGAACTTTTCGTAGAGACGGATGCCTTTGCGGCGCTGCTCGTCAACCACCGCCTTCAGGTAGCTCCGCACTTCCGGCAAGGACCGACGCAACTCGTTCAGCTCTTTCCACTGGTGCTGGAGCAGATCGGTGCGCCCACGGTTCGCCGCCAAAGCGATCTGGTTCACATTCACCCCGATCTTGTGCAGCTCGGTCCGGATCTCTTCGAGGCGGGTTTCGTCATCCCGTTCAAACTCCAAAAGACCGACCGCCATGCGCAAAAGCGAGCGGATCGCATCCGCATTCGTCTCCGTTCCTGCGCTTTTCTTCAACCGGTTCAGGGCATCCAGCTCAGCTGGAGAGAGCCGGACAGCGACGACAGCGCCCTTCGAAGTTGTCGCTCGGGAGGTGCGTTCACCACGCGTTTTGATCTGGCTGACGGCAGATCGCGACACCCCGAACTCTGCCGCGAGCGCCGCTGCTTTCTCACCAGCTCTCAAGCGCCGAGTGAGGTCATCGCGCTGGTTTGGGGTGAGGCGGCTGTGCTTGGCTGTCGTCATAATTTGTTAAGTAAACAATTTGCATTTCCTGCCATGTCCTATTTATGTCGAATTATGTCCTAATCGTCAACGACCGTTTCGATTGAAAGGACCGAGTTGCCAAGAGGCGCAGGCAATGCCCGTTATGGATCGCCGCGGCACAAAGAGGCAATGTCGTCAAATGTCATCTGCAGTTGGGACGGAGATCCTCAATTGTCGCCGCCGAGATCGGCTAAGCCTATGCCAGCGACCAAACTCCGAGAAATGCACGCCTCTCAGCTTTACGTATATACAGATACGTGTTGAAACGCTCGTTTTTTGTATGTACATTAAACTAAAGAGCGAGCGAACAAACGAAATGAAGATTGCCTGGGACGAACCGAAGCGTCGGGCGAACATCGGGAAACATGGCTTTGACTTCTCTGATCTGACCGTTGAGTTCTTTCTGTCGGCAACGATCATCCGGGCCCACTCTGAACGCCTCGCCGCGATCGGCACGTTGAAGAAGGGCACGGTAGTGACGATCTATATGGAGCTTGGCACTGAGGCCCTGTCAGTGATCTCGCTTCGTTCTGCCAGCAAAAGGAGAGACAAATCCATGAAGGAATTTGACCCCAAGCACGCCACTGAGCACGGCTACACCCGCGAAGATTGGGAAGCCGTGGACAGCCGTGAATTGACCGACGCAGAACTTTCGACAGCACGGCCTTTTGTGGCCGCCTTCCCGGAAGCGGCAGAGAAGACGCGTAAGAGTCTCGGGCGTCCGAAGGCGGCCAATCCGAAGGTTGCCGTTTCCCTGCGACTCGACCCTGATGTGGTCGAAGCGTTCAAGCGCGGGGGCGATGGTTGGCAAACGCGCATGAATGAGGCGCTACGCAAGGCTGCGCACCTGTCCACCTCCTCTATGAGCGCCACGAGATCGTGACCTCAAGCAGAGCGAGACGGAAGCGCTCTAAGCGTAACAAGGTATAGAGATCGGCCACCGCCGACCGCGAGAAGATCTTTACCCTGCCCGTGAAATTGTGCGGCGAGCGCGAGCTGGCAATCCATCATCGCCACAAAAAATTACGCGCTGATCGCATGAGCCCCGCTCATCTGACAGCCAACCCGGCAGGCTGAACCGCGCCGA
Source organism: Paracoccus cavernae (assembly GCA_030410095.1). Classification (GTDB taxonomy): domain Bacteria; phylum Pseudomonadota; class Alphaproteobacteria; order Rhodobacterales; family Rhodobacteraceae; genus Paracoccus; species Paracoccus cavernae. The sequence goes on along the minus strand of JAUFRC010000004.1, from coordinate 2,462 downwards.
GTTTGCCGGAGGCTCCAACTCCTGAGTAGGATGGAGCATCATGAGCAAGACGACGAACAAGTTTTCCCCGAAGTGCGCGAACGTGCGGTGCGCTTGGTCCTCGACAATGAAGGTCAGCATGGATCGCGCTGGCAGTCAGTCATGTCGATCGCGGCGAAGATTGGCTGTGCGCCCCAGACGCTGAACGACTGGGTCAAAAAGGCCGAGGTCGACAGCGGAAAGCGCGCTGGCATCCCGACCGACATGGCGGAGAAGTTGAAGGCGCTGGAGCGGGAAAACCGGGAATTGCGCCAGGCCAATGAGATCTTGCGCAAGGCGAGCGCATATTTTGCGATGGCGGAGCTGACCTCCGGTCGAAGTGATGGTCGGATTCATCGACGATCAGCGAGGGGAGCACGGGTCGAGCCGATTTGCAGGGTTCTGCCGATCGCCCCGTCCACCTACTACGATCACCTGGCGAAGCGTGCCGATCCGGCCCGGTTGTCGGATCGCACCCGGCGCGACGCAGTCCTGCGGCCAGAAATCGAGCGCGTGTTCGAGGAGAACTGGAGGGTCTACGGCGTGCGCAAGGTTTGGCGTCAGCTGGATCGGGAAGGCTTCGATGTCGCCCGCTGCACAGTCGCCAGGCTGATGAAGGATATGGGCATTCAAGGCATTATCCGCGGCAAGCCGCACAGAACGACAGTGCCGGATAAAAAGGCTCCATGCCCTTTGGACAAGGTGAACCGGCAGTTCAGGGTTCCAGCGCCGAACATGCTCTGGGTTAGCGATTTCACCTACGTCGCCACTTGGAGGGGCTTCGTGTATGTGGCTTTCGTCATCGACGCCTACGCACGCCGGATCGTCGGCTGGCGGGCGAGCCAGACAGCTCACGCAGGCTTTGTGCTCGATGCTCTTGAACAGGCTGTCCATGATCGCCGCCCGGTCAAGGGCGCGGGGCTCGTCCACCATTCCGACCGCGGATCGCAATACCTGTCCATTCGCTACACCGAGCGGCTGGGTGAGGCCGGCATCGAGCCATCCGTGGGCAGCGTCGGAGACAGCTACGACAACGCGTTGGCCGAGACGATCAACGGCCTCTTCAAGGCGGAGGTCATCCATCGGCGCGGGCCGTGGCGCAACTTCGAGGCCGTCGAATATGCCGCCCTCGAATGGGTCGACTGGTTCAACAACCGCCGCTTGCTCGAGCCGATCGGGAACATCCCTCCGGCGGAAGCAGAGGCTAACTTCTACGCCGCTCTGGAAACTGAAGACATGGCCGCGTAACTAACACAAATCAGCCTCCGGCAAACTCGGCGCGGTTCAGGCGAAGCCTTTGGCAGGCGGCGAGGCATACGTAACGATCGGCCCTTTCGGGGTCGTTTGCGGGAGGCAAAAGCAAAACTCCGATAGGAGCGCTCATCCTCCCTCCCGCTTTCTCTCGGCGCCATCGCGCTCCCCCTACCCATCCGGCCGAACCAGAAACGAGAAGGCAGGTACCACGTCGCACCGCCGACACTTGAAGGTCCACCTCTTCGGACGACCGATCCCTGCTCGATCAGCTGCAGACGGTCGAGCTTCTATTGCAGTTGAATTGCCTCGGCGAGTTCACAATCCTGTTGTCATGAAGGTCGGCACGAAGTCGAGGTGGAATATAGTCCACTATGAATCGACCCCATCTACTCACTGCTGGCGGCTGGTCGCGACCCGACTGATCGCCCATACAGAAGAAAAGACCCGCTTTGAGCGGGTCTAAACATCACGATCAGATGAGCTTGAGGTCGATGGCAGAGCTTCTTCCGTTACGGCCGGTCTCGACTTCATAGGAAATGGCCTGATTGTCATCCAGACCAGTCAGGCCTGCGCGTTCAACCGCAGAAATGTGGACGAAAACATCAGCGCCGCCCTGGTCAGCTTCCAAAGCTATGGCTTTCTATTCTCCGCCCTCGGCTGACGCTGGGGGCCGTCTTTTTTCGTCTCGGAGGGTTGCTCTACGCCCTGCCCTTTCGAATAAGCTCGGCCAAACGGCCTTCCTCTCGCAATGCTGCAACGATATCCCTGACCGCTTCGATGGGAAGCCCGCGTTCAAGAGCAATGTCTTCTACCCCATAACCCTTGCTCAAAAGCTCTTCGATCATCGTTACCGCCCTCCATGCAACCTTAAGATGTTCGCTTTACGTTCTGGTCACTGCAAGGCGAAAAGTGGCTTTTATCGATAGCTGACCAAATAGGTGACGGCATGGATGTCCCCAATTCGGAATCTTCTCTTCTTTTTCTTCTACTTCATCACCAGCAACATATTGATATTGAATGTTTAAAACAGCGAAAGCGTAGCTATTGGGTCGGAAGCCCGTAGGAAACGGGTCGAAATATTGCCTCAAAACGTAGGAATCGGGTCGCTATCCCGTAGAAATCGGGTCGGTCAGGCCGCAATCCCTGAATTTCCCGCGACCCGAAAACTACGGGTTTACGGATTCATTTGA
>JAUFRC010000003.1 GCA_030410095.1 Paracoccus cavernae | reverse complement strand
GCCTCGGCGATATTGGTGATCGGGCGCGGACGGGGTGAGGACCAGATGCCCGCAGCCCGCGCCAGCTGGACCAGGAATTCCGCCGCGTTTCGGTGACGGCACGGCCTTGCGGACAAAGGCGGGCAGATCGCCGAACCTCGTCGCCGTGGACCTGCCGCGAGGGCGGGAAGGGCGGCAGCACCAAGGGCGCGCCCGCGCCTTCGGCGACCGGAAGACCGGAGAACCCAGCCTTTTCAGCCAGATAGAGCGCATTGCGCGTGGCCTGCGCCACGGTGACATTGCCGAAAACAGAGGTCATGCCCAAGAGCTCGATCGCGGGATGACGCGCCGCAAAAAGATCGCCATGGCATCGTCCACGCCCGGATCGGTGTCGATCACCAGTTTCACCATTGCCGCATCCTCTCGCACGAAAACTCGGCCTGCGGCCCTTGCCGCGAGGGCAAAGGACAGGGCCGCAGGGCCAAAAGCCCTTTTGCTAAGCCTCGGCGAGAATTGCCAGCAGATTATCCAGCACCCGACTGCATTCGGCGAGCTGGTCGAGGGCGACAAACTCGTCGGGGCGGTGGCCCTGATCCATGAAGCCCGGTCCGCAGATCGCGGTGGAGATCCCCAGACCCTGCGCGAAAAGCCCGCCTTCGGTGCCGAAAGCCACCTTGATCGCGGGATCGTTGCGGCCGGTTATGCGGCGCAGCAAGGCGAGGGCCGCGCCGTCTTCGGGCGTCGCGAGGCCCGGATAGGCGGTGACCGGATCGATGGTGATGCGCGCCTCGGGGAAGGTGGCGCGATAAGGGGCGGCGATGGTTTCGGCATCCGCGCGGATGCCGGCAAGGATGGTTTCGGGGTCGTCTTCGGCGATATTGCGGATCTCGAAATCCACCTCGCACAGGTTCGGCACGATATTGAGCGCGGTTCCGCCCCGCATCACGCCGGCATGGATCGTCGAATAGGGGATGTCGTAATCGTCATCGCGCGGCCCCGTCGCCGCCAGCGCCTCCTGACGCTGTTCGAGCGCCTGAACGAAGCGCGCCCAGATGGAGCGCGTTGAGCGCGCGGGGGCGAGGGCCGAATGCCCCTCGCGGCCGTGGCAGCAGGCGCGAAAGCCCGCCTTCCCTTGTGGCCCGAGGCGATTTTCATGCCGGTCGGCTCGCCGATGATGCAAAGCGCGGGGCGGAGGGTCGGGCGGCCAGAGCCTCGATCATGCCGCGCACTCCGAGGCAGCCGATCTCCTCGTCATAGGAAATCGCGAGATGGAGCGGGCGGGCGAGCTTGCGCCCCGTCGCCTGCAAACCGGCATGGATGGCGCAGGCGAGAAAGCCCTTCATATCCGCCGTGCCGCGACCATAGGCGCGCCCGTCCGCGATGCGCAGCGCAAAGGAATCGCTGCTCCAGTCCTGCCCCTCGACGGGGACGACATCGCTATGGCCCGAAAGCACGACCCCGCCCGCAATATCGGGGCCGATCGAGATCCACAGATTGGCGCGGCTGCCGTCTTCATGCGCGAAACGGTGCATCCGCGCGCCGGAGCCGGCGAACAGCGCCTCGATATGATCGAGCAGGTCGAGGTTCGTGCGCCGCGAGATCGTGGGGAAGGCGACCAGCCGCGCGAGGATCTCGAGCGGGGGCGGAACGGGGCGGGTCATGGCGGCAGGGAAGGCGTGGTCTGGGGGTGTTGCGCGGTCATCTCGGCCCTCGGAAAGACGTTGTCCCTTGCTCGGATGTTCGCGGCCCGCGCGCAAGCGGGCATTCCGCGCGGGTTTGCGGCGCGGCTTCGCGGACGCGGCACCGTTTCGCGAATCTATTTCAATATCAGTGAGTTGATGCGGTGGCGTTAGGCTCAGCCTAAGCAATGCAACGCCATATTGTAATATCCTGCGCGGCAAAACCGGCATTACTCCAAGGGCAGAACCCTGCCAAAGGATCGTCCAATGCCGGTTACAAAATCGACACTCTCATCATCGGCGCGGGCCAGGCCGGAATCGCGATGAGCGAGCATCTGAGCGCGGCCTCCGTGCCCCATATCGTGCTGGAGCGCGACCGCATCGCCGAGCGTTGGCGCTCGGGCCGGTGGGATTCGCTGGTCGCGAACGGCCCCGCCTGGCATGACCGCTTTCCCGGAATGACCTTCGACGAGGTCGATGCCGCCGTCGGCCCCGACGCCTTCCCCGCCAAAGAGGTCGTCGCCGATTATCTTGCCGCCTATGCGCGGAAATTCGACGCGCCGATCAAGACCGGCGTCACCGTTCTGGGCGTCGAGCGGCTGGAGGGGCGTCAGGGTTTTCATGTCTCGAGCGCGGGCGATTACGAGGCCCAGAGCATCGTCGCCGCGACCGGCGCGTTCCAGACGCCGATCATCCCCGATGTGATCCCCGAAAGCGCGGGCATCACCCAGATCCATTCGAGCGGCTACCGCAACCCCGACCAGCTGCCCGAGGGCGCGGTTCTGATCGTCGGCGCGGGCTCTTCGGGCGTCCAGATCGCGGACGAGCTCAATCGCGCGGGGCGCAAGGTCTATCTCTCGGTCGGGCCGCACGACCGTCCGCCGCGCGCCTATCGCGGCCGCGATTTCTGCTGGTGGCTGGGTGTCTTGGGCAAATGGGACATGGCCGCACCCGCGCCCGGCACTGAACATGTCACCATCGCCGTCAGCGGCGCGCGCAATGGCGAGACCATCGATTTCCGCCGCCTCGCGCAGGAGGGGATCACGCTGCTCGGGCGGACCGAAGGCTATGCTGACGGCAAGTTGCTTCTTGCCGGCGATCTCGGCCGCAATCTCGATGCGGGCGATGCCAACCACAACGCGCTGCTCGACGAGGCCGATGCCTATGTCGCGAAGAACGGCCTCGATCTGCCCGAGGATCCGCAGGCACGGGCGCGCTACCCCGATGCAGGCTGCATCACCACGCCCCTGCGCGAACTCGATCCGGCACAGGCGGGGATTTCGACCGTGATCTGGGCGGTGGGCTTCACCGCCGATTACAGCTGGATCAAAAGCGACAAGACCCGCAGGGCCGCCCGATCCACCAGCGCGGCGTCTCGCGCGAGCCGGGGCTCTATTTCCTCGGCCTGCCGTGGCAATCGCGTCGCGGATCGAGCTTTATCTGGGGTGTCTGGCATGATGCCAAACATGTCGCCGAACAGATCGGCATCCAGCGCAAATACCGTGCCTATAACGACGAGGCGCAGGCCCAAGAACGGGCCGCCCTGCGCGAACCGGCCTGAGGCCCCTTCATCCGCCCCAAACACCTGCCATCCGGAGACCCACATGGCCCATACCCGCATCCGCCCCTTCAACACCCGCGACACCTATCCCGAGCAAAAGCTCGACAACGATCTGGCCCAGGCGGTGGTGACGCAGGGCGGCAAGATCATCTGGCTGCGCGGCCAATGCCCGCAAAGCCTCGACGACGGCAAGAATCTCGACAGTCACGATCCGGTCGAGCAGACCCATAAAGTCATGCAAAACATCCGCCAACTCATTGAAGAGGCGGGCGGAAAGATGGAGCATCTCGTCAAGGTCGTGGTCTATATCACCGATGTGCGCCACCGCGAGGCGGTCTACCGCACCATGGGGAATATCTTCAGGGGTGCATCCGGTCTCGACGGGGCTGGTGGTGCAGGCCTTGGCGCGGCCCGAATGGCTGGTCGAAATCGACGGCACCGCCGTCATTCCGGAATAAGGCCATGACCTTTTCACTGGTCGCACGATGCCCCGAGACGGGCATGTTCGGAGTGGCGATCGCCTCGTCCTCGCCGGCGGTTGCGGCGCGCTGCGCCTATACCCGCGCGGGCGTGGGGGCGGTTGCCACGCAAAACGTCACCGATCCGCGGCTGGGGCCGATGGGGCTCGATCTTCTCGAAAGCGGGCTCGGGGCGCAGGAAACCATCGACGAGATCCGCCGTCGTGCCACATTCGCCGAATACCGGCAGGTGCTTGCGGTCGACCGCAACGGCCGTGTCGCGATCCATTCGGGGCCGAATTCGCTCGGGATCTGGACCGAGGCCCGCGGCGAGGGCGTGGCCTCGGGCGGCAACCTTCTGGCCAATGACGGCGTACCGGCGGCGATTGTCGCGGGCTTTCTGGCGGCCTCGGGCCATATCGGCGACCGCCTGATCGCGGCCATGCGCGCGGGGCTTGCGGCGGGCGGAGAGGCGGGGCCGGTCCATTCGGCGGGCATGCAGATCGCGCATCGCCAAAGCTGGCCGCTGGCCGATCTGCGCTGTGACTGGACCGAGGATTGTCCGATCGAGGCGATCGCCTCCGCATGGGAGGTCTACAAGCCCCAGATCGACGCCTATGTGCTACGCGCGCTCGACCCGCGCGCCGCGCCGTCCTACGGCGTGCCGGGCGACGAGTAACGCGTATCGGGGCACGTCGCCCGCCCCTTCGGCCGCCTTCTGACGAGGGCCGCGACCGGCCTATGCGCTTGCCGCATGGGCCGGTTTCGCATAGGTTCCGCGCCATGATCGCGGCCGGTGCCCAAGGCTCGGGCCGCGCCGGAAATCCCAGCCCGAGGGCCGCCCATGTCGATCCGCTACACGATGCGTCAGCTTGAATATCTGGTGGCCGTCGGCGAGGCGGGCGGGATCGTTGCCGCCGCGCAGCAGGTCAATGTGACCGCGCCTTCGATCTCGGCGGGGATCTCGCATCTCGAAAACGAGCTGGGCGTCCAGCTCTTCGTGCGCCATCACGCGCAGGGCCTGACGCCGACCCTGGCGGGCAGAAAGCTGCTCGATCACGCGCAGATGGTGCTGCGTCAGGCGGCGGCTTTGCGCGATCTCGCGGGGGAATTGTCGGGGCAGGTGCGCGGACCTCTGGCGATCGGCTGCCTGAGCACCTTTGCGCAGGTCGTGTTGCCGGGATTGCGCCGCAGTTTCGTCGCCGATTACCCCGAGGTCATCTCCCAGCTCGAGGCCGACCAGCCCGAGCTGTTCAGCCTGCTGCGTCAGGCGCGCATCGATGTCGCGCTGACCTATGACCTGAACCTGCCGGCCGATCTGAAGTTTTTCCCGATGCTCGAGCTGCCGCCCCTGGTCGCGGTCGCACCCGACCATCCTTTCGCCGACCGCGCCGAGGTCTCGGTCGAGGAGCTCGCACCCTTGCCGCTGGTCCTGCTCGACCTGCCGCTCAGCGCCGATTATTTCCTGTCGTTCTTCGCGCAGAAATCCCTGCGCGCCAATATCGCCGAACGCACCCGCGACATGGCGGTGGCGCGTTCGCTTGTCGCCAATGGTTTCGGCTATTCCATCTTCAATATCAGGCCGTTGAACGATCTTGCGCCCGACGGGCAGCCCTTGCGTTTCATCCCCTTGGCCGGTCATCCGCGCCCGATGAAAATGGGGATGTTGATGAATACCTCGCTTGATCGTTCAAGCCTGCACAAGGCCTTTCTCGATGCCGCGAAAGCGTGGATTTCAACGAATAGCGGCCGCATCACCGGCGGCCGCATTCAAGGGAGCAAGGCGGGCAAACAGCCCTAACGCGGGGTGACGCCCCTCAGCCTTTCGGTTCTTCTTCGCAGGAGCTCGACGGTTGTGAGGAGCGCGATGGAGAAGATCACGAGCAATGTGGCCACGGCGAGGATTGCGGGCGAGATCTGCTCGCGGATGCCGGTCCACATCTGGCGCGGGATGGTCTGCTGGTCGGGGCCCGCGATAAAGAGGACCGCGACGACCTCGTCAAACGAGGTCACGAAAGCAAAGAGCGCCCCGAGATCACGCCCGGCAGGATCAGCGGCATGGTCACGCGGAAGAAGGTCACCCTCGGGTTCGCGCCAAGACTTGCCGCCGCGCGGTTGAGCGATTGATCGAAGCCGATCAGCGTCGCCGTCACCGTGATGATGACGAAGGGGATCCCCAAAGTCGCATGGGCCAAAATCACGCCCAGATAGGTCCCCGCCAGCTTGCCGCAGGAGGGCTCCAGCCCGATCCAGCCCAAAGGCGCGCAGGGGTTCGAGTAGAAAAGAACATCCCCGTCGCGGTAATGATGATCGGCACGATCATCGGCGAAATCAGCACCGCCATGATGATGCGGCGAAAGGGCATCTCGGGGCGCGACAGGCCGAGCGCGGCCAAAGTCCCCAGCACCGTCGCCACGATCGTCGAGAACACCCCGATGATGATCGAGCTTTTCGCCGCATTCACCCATTTCGCATTCTGCCAGGCATCGACCCACCAGCTCCAGCCGCGCGGCGCGTCCGGATTGGTCATGCCGAAGGTCAAAAGCGTGTCGTACCAGCGCATCGAATAGCCCTCGGGGTCGAGGGACAGCATCTTGTCGGTGAAGGTGAAATAGGGCTCGGCGTTGAAGGACAGCGGGATCACCACCACGATCGGCGCGATCAGGAAGAAGAAGATCAGCCCGCAGAGCACGAGATAGGCGTAATGCCAGACCTTCTCGAGGGGGATGCGTAAGTCGGAAGTGCCATGGTCAGCCCCCTCAGCCCAGTTTCAGATTGTCGATGCCGACGAGGCGGTCATAGACCCAGTAAAGGATCAGCACGCCTCCCAGCAAAAGCGCCGCCAGCGCCGCCGCCATCGACCAGTTGAGCGTCTGCATCATATGCATCGCGATCATGTTCGAGATCAGCTGGCCCGACGAGCCCCCGACCAGCGCGGGCGTGATGTAGTAACCGATCGCCAGAATGAAGACCAAAAGCGCCCCCGCCCCAGCCCCGGCAGGGTCTGCGGGAAATAGACGCGCCGGAAGGCCGTCCAGCTCGTCGCCCCCAGCGCGCGCGCGGCGCGCACATAGCTCGGGTTGATCGTGCGCATCACCGAGTAAAGCGGCAGGATCATGAAGGGCAGCAGGATATGGGTCATCGCGATGATCGTGCCCATCTGGTTGTAGATCATCTGGAGGCGCTGCTCGTTGCCGATCACGCCCAGCCAGACGAGGAAATCATTGACCACGCCTTGCTGCTGCAGCAGCACCATCCAGGCGGTGGTACGCACCAGAAGCGAGGTCCAGAACGGCAAAAGCACAAGGATCATCAAGAGGTTGGACTTGCGCAGCGGCAGGGTCGCCAGCAGATAGGCGATGGGGAAACCCAGCACGAAGGTGGTGAAGGTGATCACCGCCGAAAGGATCATCGTGCGTTTGAACAGCATGACATAGACCTGCTGCTCGGGCGGGGCGGCGACGATCTCGCCCTGATCGTTGCGGGTGCGGTCGATGGCCGCGAGATAAAAATTGGCGGTCAGCGGGTCGGAGGCCTCGCGCATCGCGGACCACAGCTTGGGGTCCTCCCATTTGGGATCAAGCGCGAGCACCGCCTCGCGGAAGGGCGGCTCAAGCCCCGCGCGCCTTGCGGCCGGCCGAGGTGAAAAGCGAACGCGAGCCCGGCAGGTCATAGTTGATGCGGGTGCCGACGGTGCCGATGGTGCGCGCCTCGGCCGAGGTCGCGAGATCGGCGGCCAGCGCGGCATAGGCGCTCTCGTCGATGGCGCTGCCGCGGGGTGGTCGTTGAACCATTGGGTCAGCGCCGGCATATTCGCCGAAAAGCCGTCATTATGGACCGAGCGTTGCAGCATCTGCCCGATCGGCACGACGAAAGTCAGCAAGATGAACAGCAAAAGCGGCAGCACCAGCAAAAACGCCCGCCGCCGCGCCCGACGCGAGGCCCGCGCCAAAGCCCGCGTCAGCGGCTGCCCGTCGGAGGTGCGGAGCGGCCCGCCGGACGAGGCGGACTCCGCATGGGGATCAAGCGCATGGGCCATAGCTTTCCTTCATTCTCGGGGACGCGCGGGGGCAGGGGCGGCGGGTGTCGCCGCCGGATTTCGCTGCCGCAGGCCCGTTCTGATCCGGCCTGTTTCGCGTCAATTGGGGTGTCGTGACGGGTGGGGCGGAGAGGCCGGAACCGGCCGTTCGGGCCGCGGCACGGGCGCAGGGGCCGGCGGATGGGCGGGTGAGCGGTCGGGCAAGAGCCCGCCCGCGCGGCAAAGCGCAGGCGGGGAGGGTGTGCTTACTTCGAGAGCCAGACGTTGAAACGCTCGGTCATCTCGGTTTCGTGGTCGACCCAGTAGTCATAGGACGACACGAGGGCATTCCCCATATTGGCCGGATTGGTCGGCATATGCGGGGCCATTTCGGTCTTGCCGTCCTCGAACAGGCCGACGAGCGACTGCGAGGAGCGGCGCGGCGGGCCGTAGGCGATCCATTTGCTCTGGTCGGCAAGCGGCTTGGTGCTGGTGGCGAATTTGATGTATTCCAGCGCCTCGTCCTTGTTCGGCGCGCCTTTCGGAACGGCGAAGAGGTCGTATTCTGCACCTGGCCGTCCCAGACGATGGCAAAGGGCTTGCCCTCGGAAACCATCGCCGAGAAGAGCCGCCCGTTGTAGCCGGTCGACATCACCACCTCGCCATCGGCCAGAAGCTGGGGCGGCTGCGCGCCCGCTTCCCACCAGACGATATCGGATTTGATCTGGTCGAGCTTGGCGAAAGCGCGGTCGACGCCTTCGGGGGTGGCCAGCGTCTCGTAGACTTCGGCCGCCGGCACGCCGTCAGCCATCAGCGCCAGTTCGAGGTTGATCTTGGCACCTTTGCGCAGGCCGCGCTTGCCGGGAATTTCGCCGTATCGAAAAGATCGGCAATCGTCGCGGGCTTGGCATCGGGGAATTTCGTGGTGTCATAGCCGTAGACGGTCGCGAAAACCATCGAGGCAATCGCGCAATCGGTCACGGCCTCGGGCAGGAAATCGTCGACGGCGGGCGTGCCGTCGGGGGCTGCGGGCAGCGAGGCGGGGTCGATTTCCTCGAGCACGCCTTCGTCGCAAAGCCGCACCGCATCGGTGAATTCGAGATCGGCGACATCGACGGTGACATTGCCCGCATCGACCATGGATTTGATCGGCGCGGCGGGGTTGTCCGAGGAGATCATCTTGACCGCAATGCCGGTCTCGGCGGTGAAAGGCTTGTTATAGGCCTCGACCTGTGCGCGCTCGTAGGCACCACCCCAGCTCATGACGGTCAATTCGGCATGGGCCGGATAGGTCAATGCGCAAAGGGCGCTGGCTTGCAAAAGAAGCTTCTTCATGTCCGTGTTCCCTGTCTTGGTTTTTGTGGTTGCCTTGTGGGGTCATGCGGTCGTGCGGCGGGTCCGGTGTCGGTGTCGGAGAGGCTCAGACCGGATCCAGCGCGGGCATCTTCGGGGTGCCAGCCGATCTCGATCGTCTCGCCTGCCGTCAGGCGGCGCTGGCCAAGCGTATTGCGGTATTTCATGACGAAATCATCCGATCCGGCGACGCAGAGCCGCGCACGCAGGATATCGCCCATATAGACGACATCGCGCACGGTCGCGCTGATGCGGTGGGCGTCGCGCGGCATCATCTCGGGCTTGAATTCGACGCGTTCGGGGCGGATCGAGACCAGCGTCTCCTGACCCTTTTCGCGGATGTTGACGGCGGTGGCGTCGATCAGCTCGCCGGTCGCGAGCCGCACGAGCGCTTTGCCGTTCTCGAGCCTTTCAATCCGGCCGGGCAGCTTGTTGTTCTCGCCGATGAAGCCCGCGACGAAGCTGTTGTGGGGCCGCTCGTAGAGCTCGGCGGGCGGGGCGAGCTGCTGGATCGCCCGTCGTTGAAGACCGCGACGCGGTCCGACATGGTCAAAGCTTCACCCTGATCATGGGTGACATAGACCACCGTAATGCCGAGACGGTCGTGCAAAGCCTTGATTTCGAACTGCATATGTTCGCGCAACTGCTTGTCGAGCGCGCCGAGCGGCTCGTCCATCAGGACCAGCTTGGGGTCGAAAACCAGCGCGCGGGCAAGCGCGATACGCTGCTGCTGGCCGCCCGACAGCTGCGAGGGGCGGCGGTTGCGGAACTGCCCCATCTGCACCATGTCGAGGGCGCGGAGATCTTTTCCTCGCGCTCGGATTTTCCCAGAGCGCGCACCTCAAGCGGGAAGGCCAGATTCTCGCCGATCGTCATATGGGGAAACAGCGCGTAATTCTGGAAGACCATGCCGATCCCGCGCTTGTGGGGCGGCACGTCGTTGATGTTTTTGCCGTCGAGGCGGATCTCGCCCGAGGTTGCGGTCTCGAAGCCCGCCAGCATCATCAGGCAGGTGGTTTTGCCCGAACCCGAAGGCCCGAGCATGGTCAGAAACTCGCCCTTGCCGATCGTCAGGTTCAGATCCTTCACCACCAGCGACTGGCCGTCGTAGCTCTTCTGCACGCGGTCGAAGACGACATAGGGATCGGCAACGGGCGCGGGTCCGGACGTGACAGGGGAATCGGCGATCAAACGTGCGGTGCTCGTCTGCGGGGCTAGGGTCTGGCTGTTCATCCGGTGGCTTCTCGCTGTGACGACGCTTGAAAGAGGTTGATGGGTGATCATCGGGAGCGGCGAATTTCAGGTAAATTAAAGATTTCCGTCGGCCTGCTTCGGTTCAGCCTAATCTGTGCCTCGGGAAGCCCGATGATCGCGCCTTGCCCGATGAAGCGGCAAAAGCCGCCGTTTCGGGCAGACGGAAAACGCGGGAGGCGCCGCCCCCTGCACGAAGGGGCGGCGTTCGCCGGCAAGGTCCGGCCAAAGGGGGATCACGGCGCGGGGACGGTCAGGATCAGCCCGTCGAGCGCCTCCGAGGCGGTGATCTGGCAGCTCAGACGGCTTTCGGGCCGCCGCTCGTCGTCGAGGAAATCGAGCAGGTCGTCCTCGGGGGCGGAGGGCGGGCCGAGCCGTGCGATCCATGCCGGATCGGGCAGGACGTGGCAAGTCGCACAGGCGAGATTGCCGCCGCATTCGCCGCGGATCCCGCCCACCCCTGCTCGAGCGCGGCGCGCATGAGGGTGGTGCCGGGGGCGACATCCGCCGCTATCTCGCGCCCCGAGGCTTCGCGCCAGATGATCCTCACCATCCGGCCCGCGCCCCGCTGCACGGCCTTGCGCCTGCTGCACTCATTCGGCCGCCTGCGCGAAGCTGCGCTCGAAACCGGCGGTGCGTTCCGCGATATATTGCATGAAGTCGTAAATCGGGCGTTCGAGATAGGACAGATGGCCCGGCACGGCCTTGTCGGCGCTCAGCCCGCGATAGACTTTCTCGGTGCAGCCGCGATCTTCGAGGTTCACCTCGTCGAGCAGGGTCTTGAGCGTGGCAACAAATTCACCGGCCTTGGGATCGGCCATGAATTCCGGCGAGAGGCCGCCGCCAAAGGTGATCGCGACCTGACCCGGCCCTTTGGGATGGAGCGAGAGATACCAGAAATAGCCCGGCGTCAGCGTGATCAGATGGCTGGGGTAAAGCGTGATCAGCGCGGTGGTTTTGCGCCAATGGCCGGTCAGGCGGGTGTTGTCGGGATGGGCGTTGCCCATCGGCAGGGACGCCTCTTTGGTGATCCAGTGATAGTTGAAGGCCTTGAGGCCGGGGGCAGTCCATTTCCTCCAGCTTGGAATGGCCGCCGACGGTATCGGCATGGCAGACCGGCAGGTGGTAGCTCTCCATGAAATTCTCGGCCAGAACCTTCCAGTTCGTGTCCCAGACATGGGTCTCGCGGAAGCATTCCTGATAGTTTTCAACCTCGTAGGGCGCGATCATCGCGTCAAGCTCGCCCAGCCCCGAGGCAAGGCTCGGGCGGTCGTTGTCGAGGGTGACATAGATCCAGCCCTTCCATTCCTCGCAGCGGATGGCGGGCAGCTTGTAGTTTTCCTTACAGAAACCCGTCGTCTCTGCCATGAAGGGCGCGCCGCGCAGCTGGCCGTCCAGCCCGTAGGTCCAGGCGTGATAGGGGCAGACGAGGACGCGCTTGTTGCCCGTGCCTTCGACCAGCGTCGACATGCGGTGCAGGCAGACGTTGGAAAAGGCGCGGATGCCCTGCTCGCGGTCGCGGATCACGACGATGGGCTGTCCGGCCAGATCGAAGGTCAGGTAATCGCCGACATTGGGCAGGCCGCTCGCATGGCCGACGCAGACCCATTCCTTGCCGAAAATCTCGGAAAGTTCGAGATCGAGAAAATCGGTGCTGGTATAGACCGAAGGCGGCATGGCGCGGGCATCGACCATCGGGCGGGCGGCGGCGGCAAGCAGTTCGGCGAGGGGGCTGGCTTGTGACATTGCTGTCTCCTTGGCTGGGCGGGCCGGATGCGCGGGGCGGCGCTTCGGCAGCACTTCTGTTGGAACCAGCTTGACCGAGCGCCAAGAAATATCAAAATTCAAATAACCTAAGAATTAAGAAGGTAAAATATGGTCAGGTTCACCCTCCGCCAATGTGCCTATTTCCGCGCGGTCGCCGAACAGGGCGGGATCGCGCAGGCGGCGCGGGTTCTCAATATCTCGCAGCCCTCGGTCGCGCAGGCCATCGAGAAGCTCGAGGATGTGACCGGCATGGCCCTTTTCGAGCGCCACCACGCCCGCGGCCTGACCCTGACCATGCAGGGGCGGCTGTTTCTGGCCGAGGTCGAGGCGCTCGAGGCCCGCGCCATGCAGGTCGAACGCGAGGCGACGGCTCTGGCCTCGGGACTGCGCGGCGAGATCCGGCTGGGGATTTTCTGGACGCTCGCGCCCTTTTACGCGGCGGGGCTGATCCGCAGTTTCCGCGCCATCGCGCCCGAGGTTCGCCTGCATCCGCAAGAGGCCTCGCTGTCGGCTTTGGCCGAGCGCCTGCGCGAGCGCAAACTCGACTTCGCGCTGACCTATGATCAGGGCGCGGATGCGCAGGGGCTGGTTTTCCAGCCGCTGGCCGCCTTGCGCCCGATGGTCGTCGTGGCGCGCGACCATCCGCTGGCGGGCCGCGAGGCGGTCTCTCTCCGCGATCTGGCGCAGGAGCCCTATGTGCTTTTCGACGCACCCGGCAGCAGCAGCTATTTTCAGGATCTTCTGGCCGAGGGCGGGATCGCCCCGCCGGTGGCCTATGCCTCGACCTCGATGGAATCGGTGCGCAGCGCGGTTGCGGCGGGCTTCGGCTTCACGCTTTTGGTGATGCGCCCGCCTTCGGACCAGACCTATGACGGCGGCGCGGTCCGCACCATCGCGCTCACCGATCCGCTGCGGCCCCTCAATGTCGTGCTCGCCTCGCGCGAGGGAGTCCATGCAGGCGGCATCGCGCGCCGGTTCGCGGATCACGCCGCCGCGTGGTTTGCGGCGCGGATCTAGCTGCGGCGCGGCTGCCCGGGACCGCTCAGGCCGGAAGACCGAGCAGGATGCCGCCGCCCGCGCCGACAAGGACCACGACCCAAGGCGCGGCCTTCCATTGCACCAGCAACAGGAAGCAGGCGAGCGCCAGCGCGAAATCGCGCAGATCGCCCAAGGCGCTTGTCGCCACCGGCGTATAAAGCGCCGCGCCGAGGATCCCGACCACCGCCGCATTCGCCCCCTGCATCACGGCCTGCGCGGCAGGGGTTCTGCGCAGATCCTGCCAGAAGGGCAGGGCCGCGGTCAGCAGGAGAAAGCCCGGCAGAAACACCGCAACCAGCGCGATTGCCGCGCCGGCTATGCCGTGGGGCGCGGGCACAAGCGCCGCGCCCAGATAGGCGGCAAAGGTGAAAAGCGGGCCCGGCATGGCTTGGGCCGCGCCATAGCCCGCAAGAAAGCTCTCGGGGTGATCCAGCCGCGCGCGACGGTTTCGGCCTGCAAAAGCGGCAAGACGACATGGCCGCCACCAAAAACCAGCGCGCCCGCGCGGTAAAAGGCGTCGAACAAGGCCCATCCCTGCGCAAGAGGCGCAAGCAGCGGAAGCGCCAGCAAAAGCGCGCCGAAACCGGCCAAAGCGCCCAGGCCCGCGCGACGGGAAACGGGAAAGGCCAAGGCCATGCGGCCCGCCTCGGGGGCATCGGCTCCCCGAAGGGTCCGCGCATATAGCCAAGCGCGCCGCCCAGAAGGATCGCGCCGATCATGCCCCATGCCCCCGGCGCGAAAGCGATCATCGCGACGGCGGCCAGCGCGATCAGCGCGCGCTCGCGGTCGGGCGTCAGACTGCGCGCCATGCCCCAGACGGCCTGCGCGACGATCGCCACCGCCACGATCTTGAGCCCGTGGATCGCGCCGCTCCCCACCGGCCCCGCAATCCGCGCCGCGCCCAAAGCCAGTGCCACCATCACCAGCGCCGAGGGCAGGGTGAAGGCCGCGAAAGCCGCCAGCGCCCCCAGCCATCCCGCCCGCATCAGCCCCAAGGCAAAGCCGGTCTGGCTCGAGGCGGGGCCGGGCAGGAACTGGCAGAGCGCGACCAGATCGGCATAGGCGCGATCGTCGAGCCAGCCGCGTTTCTCGACCAGCTCGGCGCGGAAATAGCCCAGATGGGCGACCGGCTCCAAAACTCGTGAGTCCGAGTTTGAGGAAAACCGAGAAAACCTCGGCCACCGAACCGCGCGGCGGAGCGGGTGGATTGCGGGCGGGATCGGCGTTGCTTCCGGCATGGGCTGTCTGTCTTCCGGTCGGGGCCGCGCTGCTGTCAGCTTGGGGCGCGCGTCATTGATGTCAATAAGTTCAGATGGTTGCGGGGCTTCTCTCGGGGCCGGCGCCCTTGGCACCACGTCGACATTGCGGCGCGACAACCGGGCCAGAATGCGCGCATCCGGTGCTTCGGGCTTGGGCCGAGGCGCGGCAAGCGGCTCCGCGCACAACGGCGAGCTGCGGGGAAAGGGGTGGCGATGTGCATTCACGGCTCATTCTGGTGTCGCTCGTCTGCCCGCAATCTTTCACGAAAAGATGTGGTTTCAAAGACAGTCGGGCGGATCACGGGCGGTCTTGGGCCTGCGAGGGCCGCTCGCGGAAAGCCTCGTAAGCGGCCAGCGCGGGCGCGGCCTTGGGCGAGATGCCCGGCCAAAGCCGCCGCGCCTTGGCCCGTCTCCTGACCCTGCCAACCGGCGACGGCGGCCGTCGCGGGGTCGCGGGGGTCGCGTTCGAGCCATGCGCGCGGGATCGCCTCGCGATAGGCGCGGGCCTCGGGGCCGTCGGGGGCGGGCAAGCCGTAACCTTCCAGCCAGCGTGCGCGGTAGCGTCCCTCGGGGTCGAACTGGCGCGCCTGCTTTTCGGGGTTGAAAATCCGGAAGAAAGGCGAGGCATCGGGGCCGCAGCCCGCGACCCATTGCCAGTTCATCGCATTGGCGGCGGGATCCCAATCGGTCAGACAATCGGCGAAATGGGCAAGGCCCGCGCGCCAGTCGATCAGCAGATGTTTTGTCAGCCAGCTTGCGACAACCATGCGCACACGGTTGTGCATCCGCCCGCTCAGCCACATCTCGCGCAGACCGGCATCGACCAGCGCGACACCGGTTCGGGCCTGCCGCCAGTCGGCCAGATCGCGGGGGTCTCGCGCCAGGGAAAGGCCTCCCATTCGGGGCGCCAGCAGCGGGTCGCGAGATCGGGGCTCTCGATCAGGAGATGCCATGCGAATTCGCGCCAGATCACCTCGGACAGGAAGCTCCCGATCCCCGCGGCGCGGGCGGGATCGGCCTCGGCGGCAAGGCGGGCGCGGGCCCAGATCCGGCGCGGGCTGATCTCGCCGAGCGCGAGATGCTCCGAGAGGCCCGAGGTCGCCTCAAGATCGGGGCGGTCGCGCAGATCGCCATAGCCTGCGGCTTGATCGAGAAAGGCCCCGAAGCGGGCATGGGCCGCGGCCTCTCCGGCGGGCAAAGCGAAGGTTTCAAGCGCCGCGCGGCCGCGGTGCAGATCTGGGGCGAGATCGGGGATTGCGGGCAAGGGGGCGGGGATGCCGGCGGCGGAGCGCGGGGCAAAAGCGCAAGCCTGCGCGGTGATCCTTTGCGGCGCATCGGGCGCGGGGCGGTCGGGGCCGATGCGGCGGAGCGCGGGCGAAGGGGTATAGACCTTGAAACCCGCGCCCTGCTGCGTCCGCAAAGGCGCGGATGGACAAGGAGATGGCCCGCATGCAGCACAAGCTCGCCCCCGACTCTCTGCACGGCGTTGCGCACGCGGGTCTGAAGCGCGCATCTCGGGGCGGGCCAGTCGGATTGGTGGATGCTGCGCGCGCCCGCCGACTGCAGGAGCGCGGGAAAAACGGCCTCGGGCTCGCCTTGCCACAGCGTGATGCCGGTCCCGCCGGTCCTGCGGCGCAGCTCGGCGTCAAAGGCCCGCAAAGCCCGCTCGAGCCGCCAACGGCTGGCCGCGCCCTGCGCCAACGTCAGCCGGTCGAGGAAGAAATGCACGGCCAAGGGCCCCTCGGCCAAAGCGGCGAGCAGGGCGGGGTTGTCGTCGAAGCGGAAGTCGCGCGTGAGCCAGAAAATACCGGGTGCGGGCACTGCTGGGGAGGCCGTATCGGTGGCAGGCATATCGGGCGCGGGCATATCGACCTTCATCGCTGGGGCGGTGCCTGTTCCTAGCGCGGTTTCGACCGGCGCGACAGATGCGGCCGTCTTTGGCGGAAAGGTTTTCCGCGCCGGATCGGCACAATTCTGCCCTTGCGCGATGACGCTCGCGTGAGGGCGCGCGCGGGGCGATGACAGTCGGACCGCGAGGCCTTATCCTTGCACCATGCTGCGCCGGATGCCTGCCCTCGCCATGACCATGCTGACGCTGGTCGCCCTGACCCTCGCCCTCTTCGCGGCGCAGGTGCACGGCAGCGCCATGCTTGCAAGCGACACACATCACGGTGCGCATCAGGCCGTTCCGCAGCCCGCCGCCGCGCATCACGGGGCAGCTCATGCGCCCGAAAATTCCGCAGACCAGAGCCTCCATCACGGCGCGACAGTTGCATCCTGCGAAGGCGGAAGCGCCACTGGGGCGGGTTGCCTTTCGGCCTCGGCGCTGTGCGGTTTCGTCTGCACCGGCCTTGGCGCCTTGCCCTTTGCGGGGCGGATTGCGGGGCTCGGCGATGCGCGTCGCGAGCCCTATTTGCGCCAAAGCCCCGCTTTGCCGCTTGCGGGCGCACCTCCCGTCGACCAGCGCCCGCCGATCGCGGCCACCCTTTGACGTCCGGCGGCCGCTTTGGTGCCGCAATGTTTGATTTTCAAGGGGCTTTGCCCCGAGGAGGTCTTATGACCAGATTTTCCCGTCGCGGTTTCATGACCGCAACCGCCGCCGCCTTTGCGGCCGGCCAGATGCCTTTGCGCGGCTTCGCCCAAGGTTCCCCAGCGATTGCGCTTTCCGCGCAAAGCCGCACGCTTGATATCGGCGGGCGTGCCGCCACCGTCTACGGGCTCTCCGGCCCTCGGGTCAGGGCTGGTCCTCGATCCCGGCCAGCGCTTCCGCGTCGATCTGACGAACAAGCTCGATGTCGGCACGCTGATCCATTGGCATGGCCAGATCCCGCCCAATGCGCAGGACGGCGTGCCGGATCTGCCTGCGCCGGTCCTCGCACCGGGGGAGATGCGCAGCTATGACTTCGCGCCGCAGCCCGGTACGCATTGGATGCACAGCCATATTCCGATGCAGGAGATGCAGCTTCTGGCCGCGCCCCTGATCGTGCGCCGCCCCGAGGATGTCGCCGCCGACCGGCAGGAGGTGGTGATGTTCCTCCATGATTTCTCGTTCAGCACGCCCGAGGAGATCATGGCGACGATCCTTGAAGGCCATGGCGGCTCGCATGGGGCCGAAGCCCCGCCTGCCTCCGGTCAGGGCGGAATGGATCACGGGTCGATGGATCACGGGGCGATGAACCACGGGGCGATGACCGGCGCGACGACCGCCACAGCGCCCGAGGCGCAAACGGGGATGGATCATTCCGCGATGGGGCATGGGGCGGCTTCGGGCGCGGTTTCGGGCGGAATGGCCGGAACGGCGATGTCGGGCATGGACCACGCCGCGATGGGCCACGGCAACATGGACATGTCGGGCATGGATATGGGCGGCATGGATATGTCGGGCATGGAGATGGATCTCAACGACTATAACTGGGACGCCTATCTCGCCAACGACCGCATTCTCTCCGACCCGGAGGTCGTTACCGTCGAGCGCGGAGGGCGCATCCGTCTGCGCGTGATCAATGGTGCCGCCGCCACCGTCTTTTTCATCGAGACCGGCCGCGCACCCGCGCGACTGGTGGCTGTCGACGGCCACGAGATCGTGCCGGTTTCGGGGACGCGCTTCGGCGTGGCGATGGGGCAGCGCCTCGATCTCGAGATCGATCTTCCGGCCGAAACCGGCGCTTGGCCGATCCTCGCCTTGCGTGAAGGCGCGCGCGAGCAGACCGGCATCATTCTCGCCAATCCCGGTGCGCAGGTCGCGAAGATCGACCTTCTGGCCGAGACCGAGGCACCGGCTTTCGACATCGACCTCAAGCAGGAAGCGGGCCTTGCCGCCGCTGCGCCTCTGGCCGCGCGCGCGGTCCAGCGCGCGCAGATGATCATGCTCGGCGGCTCGATGTCGCCCTATCGCTGGACGATCGACGGCGCGGTCTGGGGCGAGCATCACCCCGTGCCCGCCATCACCGGCGAAAGGGTCGAGCTGACCTTTCACAACATGTCGATGATGGGCCATCCGATGCATCTGCACGGCCATGTTTTCCAGGTCGTCGCGATCAACAACCACCGCTTTGCGGGGCGCTGCGCGATACGGTCTATGTCCCGCCGAATGCTGCGGTGACCGTCGCGCTCGATGCCGGAGAGGCGGCGCGCTGGATGCTCCATTGCCACCATATGCCGCATCTCCAGACCGGCATGATGGCGGAGTTCCGCATCGCGGCCGCCTGATCGGGGTAGCGCAAAACAGGGCCGCCGCGCGGGGATATCCTCGCGCGGCGGCTTTTGCGTCAATGGGTTGCGCGCATTTCCTTAGCGGGTTTCGCCTGCGGATTGCGGCGGATAAAGCGAGGAAACGCGCCACCCTGCGCGCGATGAAGGCATCGAGCTCGTCTTCGGCCAGAGGCGGCATCATCAACAGCGCGCGTCGCTGCAGGCCCGCGATGATCATGTCGAGAAACTCGCTCGCGGCCTCGCGGCAATCGGGCATCACGAGATCGCCGCGCGCGACGCGGGTGCCGAAATAATCGGCCAGCGACTGGATCGAGCGTTCCGGCCCCGAGTGTAAAGGTAGCGCGCGAGATCGGGAAATTTCTCGCCCGCGCCGATCATCATGCGCATCGAAGCCATGACATCGCCGCTCATGAGGGTGGTGATGACATGGCGCGCGATCCGGCGCAGCTCGTCGCCGATCGCGCCCGCGCCGCTGCCGATCTCGCGGATGGCCTGCTGCATCCGGCTGCACTCGGCCAGAACGAGGCTTTCGAACATCGCTTCCTTGCTGTCGAAATAGACGTAGAGCGTCCCTTTGGAGACCTTGGCCGCGCGGGCGACATCCTGCATCGAGGCGGCCTCGAAACCTTTGGCCAGAAACATCCGCCGCGCGCCGTCGAGGATCTGGCGGCGCTTGGGATTGTCTTGGCGCGGGCTGCCCGTCCCCGGGAAGCCCGTCGCTGATTTGCCCGTCCTTCGACGCGGGATTTGGGCGGTCTTGCGGTTTCGGCCTGTGGGGACCGGCGGGATAGCCGAGGGGAAAGGTCGTGTTCATGCGGGGCTCCTGCGTCGGCCGTGGCGGGGCGGGTCCGCAATTTTGCGGGTTCAAGGTAATTAACATTGACCGAACCGTTCGGTCAATGATAGCGGTTGTGACAAGGAGTCGCGCCGTTTTGGCGCGGGTCGAATCATGCCCTGATCCAGCCTCTGGACCCGTGTTGCGGCATGTAGCGCAGAGGAAAGGCCCCGATCATGGCAACACCCCCGACCTCGTCAGCCCAAGCCGAAACCGCGACGCCCGACGGCGGGCCGGCTCCGGCATCCGCGCCGGCGGCTCCTCCCGCGAAATCGGGCAAGGCCAAGCGGGTTCTGGGGCTGGTGGCGCTGATCCTTCTGGGGGTCGTGGCCTATGAGGGCTACCGCTGGTTCACCTTCGGGCGCTTCCACGAAAGCACCGACGACGCCTATCTTCAGGCCGATCTCGTGGTGCTGCAGGCGCGCGAAAGCGGCTATATCACCGAAATCGCGATTGCGCCCAACGCGCCGGTCAGCCGTGGCCAGATCATCGCCCGCATCGATCCGCGCGATTACGAGATCGCCTTGACCGCCGCGCAAAACAGCCTCGAAGTCGCTAAAAGCGCGGGCCTCCAGCTCGAGGCGCAGATCGTCGCGGCCGAAGCGACCGTGCGTCAGGGCGAGGCACTGCTGATCGCCGCCGAGGCGCAAAACGACGGCGCGCAAAAGGCCTATCAGCGCGCGCGAACTGCGCACCAATTCCGCAGGGACGCAGGCCGCGCTGGATGCGGCCGAAGCCAATGCCAAATCCGCCGCCGCCGAAGTCGAAAGCGCCAAGGCCACGATCGCGCAGGCCCAGGCCCAGCTCGGCGTCTTGCGCGCCCAGCTTGATACCGCGCGCCTCGACGTGCGGGTTGCGCGCACGCAGGTCGAGCGCGCCCAGCTCGATCTCGACTTCACCACGATCCGCGCGCCTTTCGACGGCATCCTGACCGAGCGCCAGATCCAGGTCGGCTCTTTCGTGGCGGCGGGCAGCCGTCTCGGCACGCTGGTTCCGGTCCAGAACCTCTATGTCGGCGCGAATTTCAAAGAGACCCAGATCGCCGATATCCACCCCGGCGCGAAAGTCGGGATCCGCGTCGATGCCTGGCCGAAAGAGCGCCTTTCGGGCACGGTCGAAAGCCTGACGGCGGGGACGGGGCAGGTTTTCAGCCTGCTGCCCTCAAGCAATGCGACCGGCAATTTCACCAAAGTCGTCCAGCGCGTGCCGGTCCGCATCACGCTTGACGAGGCCGACCGCAACCGCCTGCCTTTGCGTCCGGGCATGTCGGTCGTGGTCGAGGTCGATACCCGCACCGGCGAGAACCGCCTGCTTCTGCCCGCGCCGGCAGCGCAGGGCGAACAGCCCGCCGCTACGACGAGCAAGGCCGAGCAACCGGCCGCCACCACCACCACGGGGCTGATTTGGCCGGCCCCACATCGGGCGCGGCCACCGCCGGCGGCGTCCCTTCGGCTGCCCCGCCCGTGGCGATGCCCGCCGAAGAACATCTCGACATGCGCAAGCTGGTCACCTTCCTTCTGATGGTGCTGGGCATGTTCATGGCAATTCTGGACATCCAGATCGTCTCGGCCTCGTTGCCGGAAATCCAGGCGGGACTCGGCGCGTCGAGCGACGAGATCCCTGGATCCAGACCTCCTACCTGATCGCCGAAGTCATCATGATCCCGCTGTCGGGCTATCTGTCGCGGATGCTGTCGACGCGTTGGCTGTTCACGATCTCGGCAGGCGGTTTCACCGTGATGAGCGTGCTTTGCGGCCTGTCCAATTCCATGGGCGAGATGATCTTGTGGCGCACGCTACAGGGCTTTCTGGGCGGGGCGATGATCCCGATGGTGTTTGCCAGCGCCTATACGATCTTCCCGCGCTCCAAGATGCATATCGTCTCGCCGCTGATCGGGCTGGTGGCGACGCTGGCGCCGACGATCGGGCCGACTTTGGGCGGCTATCTGACGGAATTCCTCAGCTGGCACTGGCTGTTTTTCATCAATGTCGTTCCCGGCATCGTGGTGACCCTGGCCGCCTTCTTCCTGATCGATTTCGACAAACCGGATCTGAGCCTGCTCAGCCGTTTCGACTGGTGGGGCTTTCTCGGCCTCGCGGTTTTCCTCGGCACGATGGAATATGTCCTCGAGGAGGGCGCGGCCGACGACTGGTTTGCCGAGCCGACGATCGTGATGATGACCGCGATCATGACTTTGGGCGGCTTTCTGTTCTTCTGGCGCGCCTTTACCGCCGAAGAGCCGATCGTGCGGCTCGATGCCTTCACCGACCGCAACTTCGCGATGGGTTCCATCTTCTCCTTCGGGCTGGGGATCGGGCTTTACGGCATGATCTATATCTTTCCGGTCTATCTCTCGGGGTGCGGGGGCACAATTCGCTCCAGATCGGCGAGACGATGATGGTCACCGGCGTCGCGATGTTCCTGACCGCGCCGATTGCGGGGCGGCTGGTGCAATCGGTCGATCTGCGGCTGGTCATGGGTGTGGGCTTCGCGCTTTTCGCGCTGAGCGCATGGATGATGACCGGCCTGACCGACGACTGGGACTATTGGGAGATCTTCCTGCCGCAGGTGCTGCGGGGATCTCGCTCATGCTGTGCATGGTGCCGGTTTCGAATATCGCGCTGGGGATGCTGCCGCCCGAGCAGGTCAAGAACGCCTCGGGGCTGTTCAACCTGACGCGCAATCTTGGCGGCGCGGTGGGGCTTGCGCTCATCAATACGATTCTGTCGAACCGCGAGGATGTCCATTTCGCGCGTCTTGCCGAAAGTGTGAACGGCGCCAACGACAGTGCCGCGGGGGCGCTTGCCACGCTGACTCAGGCCTTTGCGGGGCTGGGCGATGCGGCGGAAAGCGCGGCCTATGCGACGCTGGCGCGGATGGTTTCGGTGCAGGCGATGGTGATGTCGCTGATCGATCTCTTCGTGCTTTTGACGGGGCTTTTCCTCGGCTTGGCGTTTTTGCTCTTTTTCGTGCAGCGTCCGGCAATCGGCGGCGGCGGGGGCGGCGGCGGGCATTAGGCCCGAAGCAGGTGCCTCCGCGCGCGCTTTTTCCAGTCCGGTTTCGTCCGCATCCCCGCCTCCGGTGCTCCCGCGGCGGATTGCCGCACTGCGGCGCGTGCATATTTCCGTTTGGTCTTTGTTTCGGTCGGGGCCGCTAACCCGATTCCAACCAGAGGCCGCAAGGATGAAAAAGATGCAGATAATGGACAATCAAGGATGTTTCGGCACCGTGACCCGCGCCCTTCATTGGAGCATGGCCGTGCTGATAGGCTGGCAGTTCGTCGGCATGATCAGCAAGGTCGCCGTGGGTCGCGAACACCCCGTGAGCCAGTTTCTCGGGGGCTATCACTTGAACATCGGGACGGTGCTCTTCGTGCTGATCGTCCTGCGTTTGGCTTGCCTTCATCAACCGCCGCAACCGGCCCTCGCACGGGGCGGGGCTTTTGGCCAAGGCGGCTGTTGCGGGCCATACCGCGATCTATACGCTGATGCTCCTCGTGCCGCTGATGGCGCTGATCCGCGCCTGGGGACGCGAGCGCGGCTTTTCTCCTTCGGCTTCGAGCTGTTCGCCCCCGCACGCCCGATACCGTGGTGACCGCCGCCGTCGAGCTGGGCGACATGTTCCATGGCGAATTGGCCTGGCTCATGGGCCTGCTGGTGCTGAGCCATATTTTCATGGCCGTGTTCCATCACCGCGTGCTGCGCGACGACACCATGAAGCGCATGCTGGCCTGAACGCAAGGGCGGGCCCGAAAGCCCGCCGTATTCTTCGCCGCTTCGGCCGCAGTTGCGTCCGGTCAGCCGAGGACCAGCCCGACCGCAAGGATCAGGAGCACCACGGCAAAGCCCCGTTTGAGCAGAGCCCCCGGCACGCGGCTGGCCAGACGCGCCCCGAAGGGCGCCCCGATCAGGCTGCCGAAACCGATCCCCAGAAGCGCCTCGATATGGAGCGTGCCGAGCATGGGTGCATCCACCCCCGACCGGCCGCAGCGCGTAAAAGACCGCGCCCGCGACCGTCACCGGCAGGCCGATCGTGGCCGAGGTGGCAACGGCGCGCACCATCTTCCAGCCGCGCCCCGACAGGAAGGGCACCATGAAGACCCCGCCGCCCGCGCCGATCAACGCACCGGCAAAGCCGATTGCCGCCCCCGCCGCGCGGTAGGTCGCGGCCGATACCGGACGGTCCTGCACGCGTTGTTTGCGCGAAAGCAGCATCTTCAGCCCGACAAAGATCAGGAAGGCCGCGAAGATCAGCTTGAGCATATCCGCGGGCAGCCGCGTCACCAGAACCGAGCCCGCCAGCACGCCGATCAGGCTGAACGGCACGATCATGCGAAAGCTCGACCAGTCGATATTGCCGAGCCGGTTGTGGGTCACGACCGAGCTGACCGAGCCGATGGTCACGATCCCCATCGAGGTCGCCAGCGCCACCGTCGGCGCCAGATCCGGCGGCACGCCGAGATGGGGCAGCGAGAAGGTCAGCACCGGCACCGCCACCAAGGCCATGCCGACCCCGATCATGCCGAGCAGCAACCCGCCGAAGAGACCTGCGAGAAACAAGGCGAGAAAGGTGATCATGATTGCCCGTCCTGTTGCGGCGGCTCGCAGGTGACGCGCACCGCCAGATCGATCCGCGCCTCGATTTCGCTCCATTCCGGAGGGTTGTCCATCAGCCCGCGAATGATGGCATCCGTCGCGATCATATCGTGGAAAAGCAGCGCGCCGCGCGGGTCGGGCAAATCGCGCAAAACCTGCGCGATCACTTTGCGGCTGGCGCGCGGCCCCGCGATATACCATTCGCGCAGGATCTCGGGGAAACGCCCCGAGGCGGCCAGAACCATGCGCTGGAAAGCGAGATGGCGCGGCGCGGTCAGCTGGCGCATCAGAGTGCGCCCGAGGATCCCCAGCGCGATGGCGGGCGGGGTGTCGCCCAGATCGAGCTGGCGCAGGGGCGACACGAATTCCGCACCAAGCCCTTGGAAAATGGCGACGAAAAGCCCCTCTTTGCCGCCGAACATCTTGTAGATATTGGTCTTCGAGCCGCCGACTTCGCGGATGATCTCGTCGATCGAGACCGCATCATAGCCGCGCTCCAGAAAGAGGTTGGTCGCGGTCTCGACGATCAGCTCGCGCCGCGCGAGGCCGCGGGTGTTGAGCGGGGCCGCCTCCGCTTGCGCGGAGGTCGGGCTGCCGGTTGCGGTTTGTCGGGGCGTCTTCGCCGCGCTCATTTGAATTCAGCCTTCTGTTCGGGGGCCGGTCCGGCTTGCCGTCCGTCCGGTCGTGCCATTGCATTGGCCTGCTCGCGGGCCTCCTGCCGTGCCGATTTCGCATGGTGGTGGGCGATGCGGAAGGCGCGGCGATCGATATGTTGCGACAAAAGCAGGCTTGCGATGACGACGGCAACCCCGATCGACTGGATCACCGAGGGCACAACCCCGTTGAAGACCGCATCCAGCGCGAAAGCGGTGAGCGGGGTCATCAGCAAGAGCGGCGCGACAGAGGCGGCTCCGGCCGATTGGATCGCAAAGAACCACAAGGCGAAGGCCAGAGCGGTGACGACAAGGGCGATCAGCACAAAGCCGAGCAGGTTGGCGGCGGTGATGGTCGCCGGAATGTCGCCAAGGAAGGCCGCGACAATCGACAGCTCGACACCGGCGACGATCATTTGCCAGCCGGTCAGGCTGATGATCGAGCTGGGACGGCCCCATTTGTGCAGCAAGGTCCCGCCCAGTGCGACAGCCAGAGCCGCCCCCAAAGCCGCCGCAATCCCGATCGCGTCAAGCGCGGCATTGCCCTTGAGCACGACCATCGAGACGCCGACCGCACCCAGCGCAACCGCGCCGACCTTGGCTTTCGAGGGGATCGCTCCCAGAACCGGCCATGCCAGAAGCACCATGAACAGCGGCCCGAGCGCCTGGAAGGTTGCGGCCATCCCGCCCGGCAGGCGGATCGCGGCGACAAAGAGAAGCGCAAAGAACAGCGCGCTGTTCAGCGTCCCCAGCACGAGGATGCGGCCCCACCATTCGCGCGGCGGAAAGTCCCGCGCCAGAAGCAAGAGCGGCAGGCCGCCGCCAAGGGCACGCAAAGCCGCGTTGAACATCGGGTTCGGCGGCAGGAAACTGGTGGTGATGATATAGGTGAAGCCCCACAGGATGGCCGCGATTGCAGCCGCGAGTTTGGGTGACATGGACATCGTTCTTTCTTTCTTGGGCTACGGGTTCCAGCCAGTCGATGCGGCTTTCGTTGAGCTCAAGTTAGAATAATACGGTTCGGTATTAAAGTGATAAGGAGTGGTATCACCGTCTCCGCAGGGCAAATGCGGCGTTCGCAATTTGCGAACACTTGGGTGCAATGCGGTCGGAAATCGCCAACGACTTCGTCCGCGTGCAGGCAAAATCCTGCGCGCGGTTTCATGCGGCAATGGGGCTTGAGGGGCTGCGAAAGGGGCCTAGGTCCCGGGCAGGGTCAGTACATCGGGATGCAGCAGCGCGCCGTCCTTGATCCAGATCGAGACGCCCTCTGGTCCCGCAACCGCGCTCAGGGTTGGCCTGCGGGCAGGCGGCCCCAGCTTTGCGGGCGCAGGGTCTCGTTCCCGCCAAGCGCGCCTCTGACGGTGGCGCCGCCTGTGATGACGATGAATTCCAGCCCGCGCGGATTGTCGATCGCGATGTCGGCCCCTGCGGCCCAATCGCCGATGCGGACCTCTTCGGCCCCGTCGGCAAAGAGGCGGCGCAGGCGGGTCTCGCCCGAACGGGGCGCGAGCTCCTCGCCCTCGCCGGGTTGGCGCACGATCTGGACCGCATCGCCCGCGCGATATTGCCAGAGCCGCACGAAGATCACGCAGCCGTCTTCGGCCGCAGGCACATGGCCGGTGCCGGGCGGATTGCGGAAATAGCTGCCCGCCGGATAGTCTCCGTGCTCGTCCTGAAAGGTGCCTTCGAGGACGAGGATCTCCTCGCCGCCCGAATGGATATGGCGCGGAAAGCTGCTGCCGGGGGCATAGCGCACGATCGAGGTGGCGCGGGCAACCTCGTCCCCGATCCGGAAGAGCATCCGCCTGTCGACCCCTGCCGCAGGGCTGGGGATCCAGTCGAGCGCCGCGCCCTGGACCAGAACCGGCCGGTCGAAATCGTCATTGATGCGCATGGTCGCTCTTTCCGTGCGGGGCGGCACAAGCCGGATGGTTGTCGTCGGCCATCATCATACCCACCTTTGCGGCTTGCCGCGAGCGCGACTTTCGGGCGCGACAGGCTTGGCGCGCGCGGCAAGCAGTGACTGGACGGGGGCCATGCTTCCCCAGTATGGAACAAAAACACTCGGCTTCACCGCCGCAGGCCCGAGGGCAGGCGGCAGGCGGTCGACCGGACGGGCCGTCGCGGCCGGAGCTATGGGGTAACGAGGATGGCAGACATGTCCGAAGCCGGTCGCATCGCCTTGAAATCGACGGCCTCGTGCGCCGGTTCGGCGCGCGCGAGGTTCTCTCCGACATCACCTTGGCTGTGCCCGAAGGCAAGATCACCTGCCTGCTGGGGGAATCGGGCTCTGGGAAATCGACGCTTTTGCGCCTGCTCGCGGGGTCGATGCGCCGGATGGCGGCCGCATCCGCATGGGCGGTCGGGAGATCGTCGGGCCGCGTACCTTCATCGAGCCCGAAGACCGCGCCATCGGCTTCATGTTTCAGGATTACGCGCTGTTTCCGCATCTGAGCGTGGACGACAACCTCGCCTTCGGCCTGCGCCACCTGTCGCGCGCCGAGCGCGATGCCCGCGTTGCCGAAGTCGCCGAGCGCATCAGCATCGGCCATTTGCGCGGCCGTTTCCCGCATTCGCTTTCGGGGGCGAGCAGCAGCGCGTGGCCCTTGCCCGCGCCATGGCGCCCAAGCCCGCGATCCTGCTGATGGACGAGCCTTTCTCCAATCTCGATCAGGGCCTGCGCGAGAAGGTCCGGCGCGAGACCGTCCAGACCCTGCGCGCGCTTGGCGCGACCGCGATCATCGTCACCCATGATCCGCAAGAGGCTCTGGCGGTCGGCGATCTCATCGTGCTGATGCGCGAGGGTACCATCGAGCAGGTCGCGAGCCCTTTCGCGATCTACGACAACCCCGTCTCGCCCTATGCCGCCGAATTCATGGGGCCGTGCAACCGGCTGACGGGGATCTGGTCGCAGGGGATGCTCGAAACCCCGATCGGGGCCTTTCCGGGCAATCTCGACCTGCCGGACGGGACGCTCGCTTTGGCCTGCATCCGCCCGCAAGCGCTGTCGATCGAGCCGGATGGGGCGGGGATTTCGGCGCGGGTGCTGGGGAAAACCTTCATCGGCGAGAGCGAGCAGATCGACATTCAGGTCCATCCGCTCGGCGCGCCCCTGCGCATGCACAGCCATTTCCGCATCCCGATGGAGGTCGGCGCGCGCGTCAGCCTGCGGCTGAACGGGGCGCAGGTCCATGTCTTTGCCGATCCGGCCCAGCCGCGGCCCGAAGGCTGATCGCCGCAATCCGTCGCGGGCCGCGCATCCGCTTGGCCAAAGGGCGCGACAGGCGGGTTTCGGGATGCGACATTTTGTCCCAGAACGGTCAATCTTGATTAAAGCTCTAAGATATAAGAGCATCACGTCCAAGTAAAATTGTCACCCATCCCCTCAGAGGTTTCCTCATGATCTTCGATCGCAATCTGTCGCGTCTTCTTCTGGCCGGCGCCGTCATGGCCGGTTCCGCCGGTAGTCTCGCCGCGCAAGAGCTGAACCTCTATACCTCGCGCGAGCCGGGTCTGGTCGAGCCGCTGCTCGAAGCCTTCACCACCAAGACCGGCGTCAAGGTGAATACCGTCTTCCTCAAGGATGGTCTGGCGGAGCGTGTCGCTTCGGAAGGCGCAAGCTCGCCCGCCGATGTGTTGATGGCGGTCGATGTCGGCAATCTGGTCGATCTGGTCGAAAAGGGCCTGACCCAGCCGGTCGAATCCGAGGCGCTCAGCGCGGCTGTTCCGGAAAACCTGCGCGATCCGGGCAACCAGTGGTTCGCTTTGTCGATGCGCGCCCGCGTCGTCTATGCGGCCAAGGATCTCGATCTGGACGCGATCACCTATGAAGAGCTGGCCGATCCGAAATGGAAGGGCAAAGTCTGCATCCGTTCGGGCCAGCACCCCTATAACACCGGCCTGATCTCGGCCTTCCTCACGCATCACGACGCGGCCCAGACCGAGGAATGGCTGACCGGCCTCAAGGCCAATCTCGCGCGTCAGGCGGGTGGCGGCGACCGCGACGGTGCCAAGGACATCCTCGGCGGCATCTGCGATATCGCTGTTGCGAACTCCTATTACGTCGGGCTGATGCGCTCGGGCAAAGGCGGCGACGAACAGCGCGCATGGGGCGATGCGATCAAGGTCGTTCTGCCGACCTTCGCCGACGGCGGCACCCATGTGAACATCTCGGGCGCGGCCGTTGCCAAGAATGCACCCAACCGCGATCAGGCCGTCCAGTTGATCGAATATCTGGCATCGGACGAGGCGCAGAAGATCTACGGCGAGGCGAATTTCGAATATCCGGTCAACCCGAATGCCGAAATCGACCCGATCGTCGCTTCCTTCGGCACGCTGAAGATCGACAGCACCCCGTTGACCGAGATCGTCAAGAACCGCAAGGAAGCCAGCGAGCTGGTCGACAAAGTTGGCTTCGACAACTGATTACGGCGGATAACGTCGGAGGCGGTGCCGCGAGGTGCCGCCTTTCTGCATTCGGGCGATGATGTCTCAGAGCGAAATTTCCGCGGCCAGCGCCGCCTGTTCAAACCCTTCCGCAGCCGCGGAAGGGTTTGGCTGTTTGCGAGCTTCGTGATCGCGGCGCTGGTCATGGTGCCGGTCGCGGCGCTGCTGTGGCAGGCGCTTCAGGGCTCGGCGGGGCTCTGGTCGCATCTCGCGCGCTTTGTGCTTCCCCATGCGCTGTCCCAGACCGCGATCCTCATGGCGGGAGTGGGGGTTTTGGTCGCCGCGATCGGGACGGGGGCGGCATGGCTGGTCACGGCCTATGATTTCAAGGGCAAACGGGTGCTCGAATGGGCGCTTTTGCTGCCTTTGGCGGTGCCGACCTATATCGTGGCCTATGCCTATCTCGACCTGCTGCACCCGCTTGGGCCGGTGCAGTCGGGGTGCGCGCGGTTTTGGGTTACGACAGCCCGCGCCAGTTCCGCCTGCCCGACATCCGCTCGATGAGCGGGGCGATCATCCTGCTCAGCCTCGTGCTTTACCCCTATGTCTACCTGCCGGTCCGCGCGATGTTCATGACGCAGGCCGCCAATCTGGTCGAGGTCGCGCGCACTTTGGGCATCCGCCGCCGCGCGATTTTGGCGCGTGGCCATGCCGCTTGCGCGCCCCGCCGTCGCGGTCGGGGTCAGCCTTGCCCTGATGGAGACGCTCAACGACATCGGCGCCTCCGAATTTCTCGGCGTGCGCTCGCTGACGGTGTCGATCTATACCACCTGGGTCACGCGTTCGGATCTGCCGGGCGCGGCGCAAATCGCGCTGGCGATGATCGTGCTGGTGATCGCGCTGGTCTCGCTCGAGCGGTGGGCGCGCCGGCGCCAGCGCTACAGCATCACCGCGCAGCGTGCCCGCAGCTTCGCGCCAAAGCCGCTCAAGGGCAAAGCCGCCGCTCTGGCGCTGGTCCTCGGGCTTCTGCCCGTGGTTTTCGGCTTTCTGCTGCCCGCCGGCTATCTCGCGGTCGAGGCATGGAAGCGGTTCCAGTTCGCGGGCCTCTCGGGGAAATTGCTGATCGAGGCGCGCAATACCACCCTCTCGGCGTTGGCGACGGTCGCGGTGCTGGTCTGCGGGCTGGTCGTAGCCTTTGCCGCGCGCTCCTATCCGCAGCGGGGAATGCAGGCGGTCTCGCGCATCTCGACGCTCGGCTATGCCATGCCGGGGACGGTGCTGGCGCTCGGCATCCTGATCGCCACGGCGGGTTTCGACTTTCTCGACGCGCAGGCGCGGGAATGGCTGGGCGTCTCGACCGGCCTTTTGCTGATCGGCTCGGGGGCGGCTTTGGGCTATGCCTATCTCGCGCGGTTCCTCGCGATTTCGGTCGGCTCGGTCGAGGCGGGTCTGACCCGCATCCCGCGCAGCTACGATCAGGCCGCGCGCACGCTCGGCCACAGCCTGACGGGCACCTTCCGCCACGTCCATCTGCCGCTGTCCAAGGCGGCGATCGCGGCGGCGGGGCTGCTGGTTTTCGTCGATTGCATGAAGGAATTGTCGGCGACGCTGCTGCTGCGCCCGCTCAATTTCGAGACGCTGGCCACCCATCTTTACGGCGAGGCCGCGCGCGGCACCTATGAGGAGGCCTCGATTGCCGCGCTGGCGATTGTCGTCGTGGGCATTCTGCCGGTGATCCTGCTGGCGCGGATCGGGCGCAACGAGCAGCAGGGCTAGGGGCCGAAGCCCCGTTCCATCCGCTGTTCCGCCTCAGATCAGTCCGATCTTGCGGCGCAGATCCTCGTCGCGCAGCGAGGTCTCGCGCCCGGCATAATCCGCCCCGCCGTCGCCGCAGAGCCAGACGATCGCCTGCGCCGGCCATTCGGGCGGGACGTGATCGGACCATTCGAGCTGGCTGACCGGATTGACCCCCGTCGCCTTGATCACGCGCTGCATATCGGTCGCAACCGTGCCGGGCGAGAGCGAGAGGATGCGCAGCCCTTCGAGGCCGCCTCGAGATGGGCGCTCTGGCTCAGCATCCATGCGCCCGCCTTCGAGGAACAATAGGCCGACCACCCTCGTAGGGATTATGGGCCGCGCCCGAACTCACCGTCAGGATCGTGCCTTCTCCGCGCGCGATCATGCCGGGCATCGCTGCGCGCATCCCGTTGAAAACGCCGATGAAATTGACGGAGACCGCGCGGACGAAAGCCTCGGGATCGGTTTCGGACAAAAGCGAGACCGGCTCGATCATGCCGGCGTTGTTGACGAGAACCGCCAGCGGACCGAAGGCCGCCTCGGCTTCGGCAACCGCTTTGGCGAGCGCCGCACCATCGGCCACGTCACAGGGCAATGCCAGCCCGCCGGTCTCGGCCGCCAAAGCCTCCAGCGCGGCCTTGTCGCGCGATATCAGCCCGAGTTTGGCACCTTTGGCGGCAAAAGCGCGGGCAGTCGCCGCGCCGATTCCGCGCGCCGCACCCGTAATGACCACCAGTTTCCCTGCAAATTCAGACATGACCGCATCCTCTTTTGGCGTTTCGGCCGCAGGATGGGGGCGGGGGCAAAGGGCCAGCGCAAAATGCGCAAGCGGTACAGCATGGCATTCGGGTGGCGCGGAGCGCTTGCGCCGCGCCGCAATTCGGTCACAGTTGCGAAAAAGGATGGGGCGATGACCTTTGAACAGCTGCGCATTTTCCTGATGGTCGCCGAACTCGAACATGTCACCGAGGCGGCGCGGCGTCTCAATCTGACGCAATCGGCGGTGAGCGGCGCGATTGCGACGCTGGAAAACACCCATCAGGTGGCGCTGTTCGACCGCGTCGGGCGCGGCATCCGGCTGACCGAGGCGGGGCGTATCCTGCAAGAGAAAGCGCGCGGGATTCTGGCAGGCGTTCAGGATGCGGAAACCACGCTCGGCGATCTCTCGGGACTTCGGATTGGGGCGCTGCGCATCTTTGCCAGCCAGACGGTCGCGAGCCATTGGCTGCCCCGTTTCGTTATGGAATACAAAGCCTTGCATCCCGCGATCGATCTCGACATCGCGGTCGGAAACACCAGCCAATGTCTCGATGCCGTCCAGCGTGGCGCCTGTGATCTGGGCTTTGTCGAGGGCGAGGTCGAAAGCCGTTTGAGCGGGCCCGAGGCCGCGCGGATCGCGGTTTCGGCGGTCGCGCAGGACCAGCTCGTCCTGATCGCCGCCCCCACGCATCCCTGGGCCGTCCGTCCGCCCGCGCGTCTGCGTCAGGGCTTTGCCGCGCAGCTGTGGGTCATGCGCGAGAGCGGCTCGGGGACACGCTCGAGCTTCGAGGACCAGCTGCGCCGCATGGGCGGCGATCCGGCCGCGCTGCGCGTGATGATGGAGTTTTCGACCAACGAGGCGGTCTGTTCGGCGGTCGAACACAGCCCTGTCTGGGGGTCGTGCCGCGTCTGGTCGCGGGTCCGCTGATCGAGGCGGGCCGTCTGGTCGCGCTGCCCTTTACCCTCGATGCGCGCCCGTTTTTGCAGCTGCGCCATCTCGAGCGCCACTTTTCCCGCGCGGCGCGCGCCTTTGCCGATCTGGTGGCGGGGCACGCGGGCGCGGAAGGCTCCGGTGGCTCAGTGGATGATGCGCCGCAGCCCGTCCTGCACGCCGAGTAGCGCGGGCAGATAATCGACGACCAGTCGCGCCGGCATATCCGCCGTTTTCGCGACGCCGGTGTTCAGGGCCGCGACCACGCGGCCATGCCCGTCGTAAAGTGGGACCGCCAGCGAACACAGGCCCAGCTCGATCTCCTGATCGATGACGGCATAACCGTCGTGGCGTATCTGCCGCAGCCGCGCGAAGATCTCTTCCGGCATGGTCAGGCTGAAGGGCGTGCGCGGCGACAGGTCCGAGCGCTCGACCAGCGCGCGGGCTTCCGGCTCGGGCAGGGCGGCCAGCAGCACCCGCCCCATCGAGGAGCAATGTGCCGGAAGCCGCGAGCCGGGCAAAGCCCGATCGACATGACTTTGCGCTGCGCCGCGCGGGCGAGATAGACGATCTCGGTCTCGTCGCGGATCGACACCGACACCGATTGCCCGATCCGTTCGGACAGCTGGTCGAGCCAGGGCTGCACCATCTGCGCCAAAGGCAGTGCGGCCAAAGCCCCCATGCCGAGCCGCAAAACCCGCGGCGTCAGCGTGAAGTATTTGCCGTCGTAATCGGCATAGCCGAGGCTGTGCAGCGTCAGCAGGCAGCGCCGCGCCGTGGCGCGGTCAAGGCCGGTCGCCTCGGCCACATCCGCAATCGCGAGGCGCGGCGATTCGGCGCGAAAGGCCTCGATCACGGCCAGACCCTTGCCCAAAGAGGCGATAAAATCGGTTTTGTTCACCATGCGCACAAATTTACCCGCCAGTTGAACAAAGTTCAAGATGCGCACAAACCGGCTTCGCCTTGCCCGCCGGAAGGCGCAAGATCGCGCCAACAGTGACGGAGGACAGAATGGACAAGCGCATTGCCTCGCTGCAGGAGGCCGTTGCCGGCATCCCTGACGGGGCCACGGTAATGATCGGCGGATTTGGCGGCTCGGGCGCGCCGATCGAGCTGATCCATGCCCTGATCGACCGCTTTCTCGCGACCGGCAGCCCCAAGGCGCTGACCGTGATCAACAACAACGCCGGCAACGGTCACGTCGGCATTGCCGCGCTGATCGAGCAGGGCATGGTCGCCAAGATGATCTGCTCTTTCCCGCGTTCGGCCGATCCGGTGGTCTTCACCACGAAATATCTGGCCGGCGAGATCGCGCTTGAACTGGTGCCGCAGGGCACTTTGGCCGAGCGTATCCGCGCAGGCGGCGCGGGCATTCCCGCTTTCTATACGCCGACCTCTTTCGGGACCGATCTGGCCAAGGGCAAGCCCGTCGCCGAATTCGAGGGCGTTCCTATGTGCAGGAGCGCTGGCTCAAGGCCGATTTCGCGCTGCTCAAGGCAGAGCTCGGCGATGCCCACGGCAACCTGACCTTCCGCATGGCCGCGCGCAATTTCGCGCCGATCATGGCGATGGCGGCCGCGCGCACCGTGGTTCAGGTCAGCCGCGCCGTCGAGGCGGGCATGATCGAGCCC
Source organism: Paracoccus cavernae (assembly GCA_030410095.1). Classification (GTDB taxonomy): domain Bacteria; phylum Pseudomonadota; class Alphaproteobacteria; order Rhodobacterales; family Rhodobacteraceae; genus Paracoccus; species Paracoccus cavernae. Next base: position 341,230 of record JAUFRC010000003.1, on the reverse strand, counting down.
GAAAGCGTCATCACGCCGGGCATCTTCGTCGATGCGATCATCGAAGTCTCCGATCCCGCGCAGGAAGAGGCCCTCAACCGCGCCAATGCCAGCTATCCGGAGGTGCAGGCATGACCATCAAACTCGGCAATGCGCAGATCGCGTGGCGCGCGGCGCAAGACATTCAGGACGGCGCTTACGTCAATCTCGGGATCGGCTTTCCCGAAATGGTCGCGAAATTCCAGCCCAAGGGCCGCGAGGCGGTTTTCCACACCGAAAACGGCGTTTTGGGCTTTGGCGAGGCCCCTGCGGCGGGCACCGAGGACTGGGATCTGATCAACGCGGGCAAAAAGGCGATCACGCTCAAGCCCGGCGCGTCGTTTTTCCATCATGCCGACAGTTTCGCGATGGTGCGGGGCGGGCATCTCGATGTGGCGATCCTCGGGGCCTATCAGGTCGCGCAGAATGGTGACCTCGCGAATTGGTCGGTTGGACCCAAAGGCGTGCCTGCAGTCGGCGGCGCGATGGATCTGGTTCATGGCGCGAAACGCGTCGCGGTGATCACCGATCACGTCACCAAGGACGGCAAGCCGAAACTGCTAAAGGCCTGTACGCTGCCCCTCACGGGCGTGGCCTGCGTCACGCGCGTCTATACCTCGCTTGCGGTCATCGACATCGAGGGCGGCCGCTTCGTTCTGCGCGAGAAACTGCCCTCGATCTCCTTCGACGACCTGCAAGCCCTGACCGGCGCCCCGCTCCATCTGGACGGGCCGGTTGCCGATCTCATTGTGCCGGAGCTTTGACCATGCGCGACGTTTTCATTTGCGATTATATCCGGACCCCGATCGGGCGTTTCGGCGGGGCTTTGTCGGGCGTGCGCGCCGATGATCTGGGGCGATCCCCTGCGCGCGCTGATGGCGCGCCACGCGGGTCTTGATTGGGAGGCCGTCGACGACGTGATCTTCGGTTGCGCCAATCAGGCGGGCGAGGACAACCGCAACATCGCGCGGATGTCGAGCCTTCTGGCGGGGCTGCCGGTTTCGGTTTCGGGCACCACGATCAACCGGCTGTGCGGCTCGGGGATGGATGCGATCATCATGGCGGCGCGCGCGATCAAGGCGGGCGAGGCCGAGCTGATGATCGCGGGCGGCGCGGAATCGATGTCGCGCGCGCCTTTCGTCATGCCCAAGGCCGAAAGCGCCTTTCGCGCGCGGCGGAAATCCACGACACCACCATCGGCTGGCGCTTCGTCAATCCGCTGATGAAGGCGCAATACGGCGTTGATTCCATGCCGGAAACCGCCGAAAACGTGGCCGAGGATTTCGCAATCTCGCGCGAGGATCAGGACGCATTCGCGCTGCGCAGTCAGGACAAGGCGGCTGCTGCCCAAGCCAATGGCCGCTTGGCGCGAGAGATCACGCCGGTCACCATTTCCCAACGCAAGGGCGACCCCCAGATCGTCGATCGCGACGAACATCCGCGCCCGACGACGATCGAGGTTCTCGCCGGTCTCAAAGCGCCTTTCCGCAAGGGTGGTTCCGTCACGGCGGGCAATGCGTCAGGCGTCAATGACGGCGCGGCCGCGCTGATCATCGCCAGCGCCGAGGCGGTCAAACGCCACGGGCTCAACCCGATCGCGCGCATCCTTGGCGGGGCGACGGCGGGTGTCGAGCCGCGCATCATGGGGATCGGCCCTGCGCCGGCCTCGGAAAAGCTGATGGCGCGTCTGGGCCTGACGCCGGCCGATTTCGACGTGATCGAGCTGAACGAGGCCTTTGCGAGCCAAGGTCTGGCCACTCTGCGCCGTCTGGGCATTGCCGATGACGATGCCCGCGTGAACCGCAACGGCGGCGCGATCGCGCTTGGCCATCCGCTCGGCATGTCGGGGGCGCGCATCACCGGCTCCGCCGCGCTCGAACTGGTGGAGACCGGCGGAAAACGCGCGCTGGCCACCATGTGCATCGGCGTCGGCCAAGGCATCGCCATCGCGATCGAGCGCGTCTGATCCGCAACCGCTTTCCCGACCGGCACCGCCTCCCCGCGCGCCGGTCGGGCTCGGGTCTTTGCGTGCAAGGACCCTGCGGGGGCCGCGCGCCTCCGCCGAAGACCGGCCCCCATCCCCCGCGCTGCATTTCGGGGATGGGGCCGCGCCGCGATCCCTTCGGGCAAAGGTGGGGGCACAGTGGGGCGGCTCTTGACCTCGGCCGGTTTCGCGTCACAACTCGGCGCAGGCGCCCGCATCCTGTCGCGGGCCCGCTTTACCTCCCGTTCATTCCCGCCCCTTTATTCGCTGCCGAGATCGCCCATGACCGCCCCGTTCGAGATGCGTTTTTGTCCCAATTGCGCCCATAAACTGGCCCTGATCACCCTTCACGAGGACAGCGGCCCGACCGAGCGCCTGCGTTGCGCCAATTGCGGCTGGACCCATTGGGGCAATCCGACGCCGGTTCTGGCGGCGGTTCTGGAGAACGACCAAGGCGAGGTCCTGATCGCGCGCAACGCGCTTTGGGAAGAAGGTGTGTTCGGCCTGATCACCGGCTTCATGGAGGCGGGCGAATCCCCGAGGCGGGGGTTTGCCGCGAGGCATTCGAGGAAACCGGCCTGCGCACCAAGGCATTGCGCGTTCTGGGATCGTGGAATTCCTGCGGATGAATCAGGTGATTGTCGCCTATCACCTGCGCGTCGAGGGTGAGGTCCGTCTTTCCCCGAGCTGGTCGAATACCGTTGGGAAAAGGCATCCGAGGTCAAATGCTGGCCCTCGGGGACGGGTTACGCCTTGGCGCATTGGGTCAAATCCAAAGGGTTCGAGCCGCGTTTCGACGGCTTCCGCCCCGGTCAGGACCCGACGCCGGATCCGGCGAAATGGCCGCCGAAACTCTGGGCCGAGGATCCGCGTTTCGAGATCGCGCCGGAGATTTAGGACGGGTTTTCAACCCTTTGGTGCGGGCTCGTCCTTTCGCTTTCGATGGCCGCCAAGAGCGCCTCTGCCTGCGGTCCGAAACGCTGGCGCAAAGCCTCGGGGCCTGCTTGCGCCAGACGGTAGATCTCGGGTGCGGGCAGGCGGCCGAACCAGCCTATTCCCGCGGGCGAGCACGGGGTCTTGAGCACTTCGCGCTCGGTGATCAGCCCGTTATCGATGACAAGCGCCTGCGCAACGGCAAAGCCCTCGCGGCTTTCGTGGGCGGGCAGGCTGTCGGGCAAGGCGCGGCGCGCGGCCCAAAAGGGCTGGCCGGAGAACCGCGTTTCGAGCGCCAGAAAATCGCGCCCGACCCGTGCCATGCGCCATGCGGTTTCCGCTGCCCGTTCGCGCAGGTAGCGCAGGCAGCGATCCTCTGATGCCGGATCGGCGGTCAGGGTGCGCGCGCGGCGGCCGCGGCCAGCGCGCTCGATACCGCCCAGAACTGGCCATGCCCCGACAAAGGATCCATTGCCGCAAAGGCATCGCCCACCGGCAGACAGCGCAGATCGGTCACCGGCGCGGGCAGTCGCGGCGCCGCCTCGCGGGCGATCAAGGGACCGGCAAGGCGCAGCGTCGGCGCGGGCGCGCATCTTGTGCCCGCAGTAATTGCGGCGACGAGGCGCGCGGGGGCGGGTTCGGGGTCGGCCGCATCGCCGAGAAACTGCGCCCAGATCCTGCCGTCTGGCAAGGCCACGCGCCAGAGCCAGCCCTGAGGCAAAGCGCAAAGCGCGATCCCCGCTTCAACCCCGAAACATCGCCCTCGAGCCAGCCGCAAAGCGCCACGGTCGCAGGCATGCGGCCAAGGCTGGCCGCGCCGGAGGCCATGCGCGGCGCACTCCGGCCGCGCGCGTCGATGATCCAGTCGGGGAAGACGCGGCGCCCGTCGGAAAGAAGAACCGACCGCTTTGCACTCGCCACTGCCGACGATCCGTCCGGTTCCTGTCACGCGCCGCGCGCCCCGCGCTTCGGCCAGCGCACAAAGATGGGCGTCCAGCGCGGCGCGGTCGACGACGAATTCGCGGTTGCTCCCGCTGATCCCCGCCCAATCGACGCGGCGTGGCAGGGGCCGGTAATGCCGTCGAACCCGTTCAAAAGGCCTTCACGCGCGAGCCATTGATGGAGGCGCGGGCTTAGCCCTTCGAGCCGTCCGGCGCGCGAAGGAACGGGGCGGGGCTGACCAGCGTGACGCGCAATCCGTCGCGCAGCCCGAGGATGGCGGACACCGCACCCGCCGGACCGCCGCCCAGAACGACCAGATCGCCCCCGCCTGTTCCATCGCCCCCACCATCTCTGCCGCCTCCCGCGGTTGCAGGAGCCCCGTCGCTTCGACCGTCGCTTCGACCGCGCTTCGTCCGCGTTTCTGCCGTGTTCCGACCGTCCCGCGTGGCCGTTCCGCTCCAACCTCGGCCAGCCCGCGCGCCTGTGCCTGACATTTGCGGCCAGAGTGGCGCGCCGCGCAAAGCCCTGCGTCAGATTGCCGCAACTTTGGCCGGTAATGACAAGAAAATTCGGCCCCGCCTCGCCTCCCATAGGCAAACAGCAAGTGGCGGGAACCGGAATGGGCCGCCCGCAAGCCAGAGGAAAGCCCGACCGATGACATCTCTCACCCGTCTCGCCCTTGCCTCCAGCTGTGCTTTCGGTTTCGCGACTTTGGCCCTGCCGGCCTTCGCGGTGACCGGCGCAGAGGTTCTGGAAAACACCTGTGCCGCCTGCCATGCGACGGGCGGGGACGGCAAGATCGACCGCATCGATGCGGTGCGCAAAACCCCGAAGCCTGGGACATGACCGTGGTGCGGATGATGCGCAACCATGAGGTCGCGCTCTCGGACGAGGAGCGTCTGGCGGTGGTGCGCTACCTCTCGGACACGCGCGGCCTGAGCGTCGCCGAGACCGAGGGCCTGCGCTACATCCTCGAACGCGAGCCGGTCGCGAATGATGCGGGCCCTCGGAGCTGATGACCCAGACCTGCTCGCGCTGCCATTCCTATGCGCGTGTCGCGCTGCAACGCCGCACGCCCGAGGATTGGGAGCATCTGATCAATTTCCATCTCGGCCAGTTTCCGACGCTGGAATATCAGGCTTTGGCGCGCGACCGCGACTGGTGGGGCATCGCCCAGACCGAGATCCACGATTTTCTGAGCGCGACCTATCCTATGGGCGAGGCCCCCGCACCCTATGACGGCGATCTGTCGGGCAGCTACATTTTGGCGGGCCGCCAACCGGGGCAAGGCGATTACACGGGCACGCTGACCATTGCCAAGGCCGATCGCGATTATACGGTCGAGATGGTGCTTTCGGGCGAAGTCGAGCGCCGCTTTACCGGCACCGGCCGCATCATCGGCGCGGGCGAATGGCGTGCGAGCCTGAGCGACGGGACGACCGAGATCCGGCAGGTCTTTGCCCTGAACGAGGACGGCTCGATCACCGGCCGCTGGTTCGACCGTACCTATGACGTGACCGGCGGGCGGATCTCGGCGGTCAAGGCGGGCTCTGCCGCGCAGGTTCTGGCGGTGGTCCCGCCGCGTTTGAAGATCGGCGAGGCGACCGAGGTGCGCATCTCCGGTCCCGCGCTCGGCGACGGGCTTACCCTGCCCGAGGGCGTGACCGGCAGCGTAACCGCCGCCACGCCCGAAGGCATCACGCTGACCCTGACCGCCACCGGCAGCCCGCGCGCGATCGAGCTGGATCTGGGCGTACAGAAGGCCGCGCTTGTGGCCTATGACAGCATCGACCGCATCACCGTCGTCCCCGAGCTCACGCTGGCGCGGATCGGCGGCAACGGCGGCCCGATCCCGAAAACCCCGCCCAGTTCGAGGCGATGGCCTGGATCAACGGCGCGGACGGTCAGGCCGGCACCGAAGACGATCTCGCGCTCGGCTATCTGCCCGCGAGCTGGCGGCTCGAGAATTTCGACGAGGCGGCGCTTGCGATGGAGGATACCAAATTCGCGGGCACGATCGACGCGCAGGGTCTCTTCATGCCCGCCGATGCAGGTCCCAACCCCGAACGTCCGATGTCGACGAACAACGTCGGCAACCTCAAGGTCGTCGCCGAAGTCGGCGAAGGCGGGCAGGTGCTGAGTGCCGAGGCCCATCTTTACGCGACCGTCCAGCGCTTCGTCGACGCGCCGATCCGGTAAAGGGAGCATTGAAATGGGAGACCTGACCCTCATCCGCCACAACGCCCACCGCGTCGATGTCGACGGCCATGCCATGCTGATGCATGTCCCCTCGACCAGCCTGTTCGAGCTGGACCCGATCGCGCGCGACGTCTTCGACCTGTCGCGCCGTCACGAGCGGTTCAGCGCGGCGATCATGCAGCAGGAGCTGGGCACGCAGCACAGCCCCGATAGCCTTGCCGACTGCATCAAGAGCTTTCTCTCGCTCGATATCCTGCGCGATGCGGCGACGCCCGACATTCCGCGCAAGATCGTCGAAGTGACGGAAATCCCGCTCTCGACCATCATTTTGAACGTCAATACAGGCTGCAATCTGGCCTGCACCTATTGCTACAAGGAAGATCTCGCGATCCCCTCCAAGGGCGAGAAGATGCAGTTCGCGACCGCGAAAGCCTCGTTCGAGCTGCTGCTCAAACAGGGTTATGACCGCGATCGCCTGAATGTGGTCTTTTTCGGCGGCGAGCCCTTGTCGAACATGCCGCTGATCCGCGAGGTCGTGGCCTATGCGGTGCCGCGCGCCGCCGAATTCGGCAAGACGGTCGATTTCTCGCTGACAACCAATGCGACGCTTCTGACCGAGGAAATGGTCGATTGGTTCAACGCCAACAATTTCGCGATCACGGTTTCGATGGACGGGCCCAAGGCGCTGCATGACGCGAACCGCAAGACGGTGGGCGGGCGCGGGACTTATGATGTCGTGGCGCAAAAGGTGCGGATGCTGCTGTCGCGCTATACCGCGCGGCCGGTCGGCGTGCGCGTCACGCTGACGCGCGGCGTGACCGATGTGATCGCGATCCACGATCACCTGAAATACGATCTGGGCTTTCACGAGGTCGGTTTCGGCCCCGCGACCTCTGGCCCGATCGCGGTTTTCAACCTTGATACCGATGCGCTGAAGGCGGTGTTCGAGGATATGAAAACCCTTGGCCGCCGCTATACCGAGGCCGCCTGCCGTGGCGAGAACATCGGCTTTTCCAATATGCACCAGCTGCTGACCGATATCGCGCAGGGCACCAAAAAGGCGGTGCCTTGCGGGGCGGGACTGGGGATGCTGGCGGTCGACAAAGACGGCGATCTGCATCTGTGCCACCGCTTCGTCGGCTCCAACCAGCCGACCTACGGCAATGTCGACAAGGGTATCGACGTGCCCAAACTCGCCGCCTTCATCGAGGGCGCGCAGGACCGCAGCCAGTTCGGCTGCAAGACCTGCCGCATCCGCTCGATCTGCGCGGGGGTGCTATCACGAAAGCTATGCGCGCCAAGGCGATCCCTTCGCGCCGGTCTATCACTATTGCGACCTGTTGCGCGACTGGGTGGACTTCGGCCTCGAGGCCTATGTCCGCATCATGCAGGCCAATCCGTCCTTCTTCCGCAACCAGCTGGAACCGCGGATGACGCGACCCAACTCCGGCCCCAGCATCAGCCCCAACTCCGGCCCCAATCCCAGCCCGCGCGCCGCAACCGGCCCAGCCAAGGAGGCTTTTTCCGCATGAAACATCTCACCCCCGCCAATGCGAAGGCCAAAGCCTTTGTCGAAGCCGAGGCCGAGGGCCGCGAGGAAGAGGTCGTCGCGATGAACGCGCTGGTCGGTTGCACGACCTCTTTCGATCCGGGTTGGGAGATCGACGCTTTCGGCGCGGTCGCCAACCTCTGCCAGCCGATGGAGGCCGATCTTTACGGCTGCGCCGATCCCTGCTGGTGGCCCGCGCAGGTCGCGGACACGCTCAACACCTATCCCGACTGGAGCGAGGGTGCCGACAACCTCACGCGCGACTGGCGCAACCTGCAATCGGTTTTCCCCGAGACGAAAGGCTGATGCGATGACGATATCCGGCAAAATCGCGGCGCTGGCCGCCTCTGTCGCGCTGCTTGCGGGGGCCGAGGTCTCGGCGCGCGAATATATCCTTGCGCCCGCACGGCCCAACAAGCTCGTGGTCGTCGATACAGAGAAAATGGCGGTCGAAAAGGTCGTGACCTTGGACGCGGATGCCGGCCCGATGCCGATGACGCCCACCGTCGACCCGACCGGCAAGTTCGCCTTCGTCTCGATCAACAAGACCGAAAGCATCGCCAAGGTCGATCTCGTTTCGGGCGAGACGGTGGCGCGCGTCGACCTCAGCCAACCGGGTTTGCGGGTCAAGAACCTGTTCGGTCTGGCGCTTTCGCCCGACGGCAAGACCGTCGCGGCCTATCAAAGCCCCGTCAAACTCGAAGCCGCCCATTTCGAGGTGCAGCCGACCCAGATCACGCTGTTCAACGCCGCGGATCTGACCCCGATCAAGACCTTTCCGCGCCGCGCCAGATCACGCTTTTGATGTTTTCGCGCGACGGCACCAAGCTGCACGGCATGGGCCGCAACATGTACACATTCGACGCGACGAGCGGCGAGCAGATCAACGAGCGCACGATTTCGCAGTGGGAATCCGAGACCTACAACATCCCCGACGTGCTCGATGTCTGGAGCCAGCACGAGAATTCCGGCGTCATGGTCACGCCTTTCTACACGACGAAAAAGGCGATGGATCCGGCCGATCCCGAGGCCTACCGCACCGGCCTTCTGACGCTCGACCTCGAAAGCGACGAGATGGTGATGCGCGATGTGCGCACGATGGATGTTTTCTATTTCTCGACCGCCGTCAGCCCGGACAAGACCCGCGCCTATGGCGTCTACAACGTGCTCGAAAGCTTCGATCTGACCAAGGGCGCCTCGATCAAGCGGGTTCCGCTGCCCCACAGCTACTATTCGATCAACGTTTCCAAGGACAACAAGACGATTTTCCTGTCGGGCGCGCTCGGCAATATCGCGGCCTATGATGCCGAAACGCTCGAGCGCAAAGCGGCGGTCGATCTGCCGGACGGGGCCTCGATGTCGCTGTCGAGCGTGCGCATCTTCCATCGGGACGAGTGATCATGGTCGGGGTGGGCGTCATCGACAGCGGTGGCCCTGCCGATGATCCGGCGCAGGATCCGGCACGCGCCCGCGGCTTTTTGCCCGACGGCAGCGCGGTCGAGGCGCGGCCCGACCGGCTCGGCCACGGAACGGCGGTCGCGGCGGTGATCCGCCGCGCCTGTCCGGATGCCGCGATCATCCATGCCCAGATTTTCGACGACCGCCCCGTGACCTCCGCCTTGCGGGTCGCGGCGGCCTTGCGCTGGTTCGCATCCATGCCCGCGGGCGAGCGTCCCGAAGTGATCTGCATGAGCCTCGGCCTGGCTCAGGACCGTCCGCCCCTGCGCGCGGCCTGCGCGCTGACCTTGGAAGCGGGGCTTTTGCTGGTCGCGGCCCATCCCGCTCAGGGCGCGCCCTGCTATCCGGCGGCCTATGCGGGCGTGATCGCGGCAACGGGCGACGCGCGTTGCGGCTGGGACGATCTGTCCGAGCCGCGAACGGGCGTCTTCGGCGCGTGGAATGCCTCGCCCGAAGCGGGAGGCGTCGGCGGTGCCAGCATGGGGGCCGCGCGGGTCGCGGGTCATCTCGCGGCGCGGCTTGCGGCGGGAATGACGGCAGAGGAGGCTTTGGCCGATATGCGCAAGGGCCTGCGCTGGCGCGGGCGCGAATATCGCGGCGGGGCGGGAGGTTTGCCCCAGAGCTGCCGGATCGAAAGCCCGAATGCGGTGGCGCGGCAAGAGCCCGCCGGCCGACGGTTCGCGGCCTCCCCGCCGCCAATCTTGCAGCCATGAGCGTGGCCATGCCCGAACCGCGCCCTGTCCAGCCCGTCCCCGCTTCCCGCGCCGCGCCGCCTTCGCCGCCCGCCTCGCGCGGGTGATTTTCGGCACGCGCGAGGTCGGCTGGCTTGCACCGGTGCTGGCGCGTGCCTTGCCGGGGATCGGGGCGGTGCTGGCGCTTTCGCTCTTGGCGGCCGCTTTGGGTCTGGCGCTGCCGATGCTGACCAAGCTGGTGATCGACCGCGGCATCATGGCGCGCGACATGGGCCGGCTCGTCCATTATGCGGCGCTGAGTTTCGCCTTGGGTCTGGGCGCGGTCGCCTTGGGGATCGCGAACGGCATGGTTCATCTGCGCGCCTCGGCCGATATGCTGGCCGATCTGCGCCAACGCGCTTTCGACGCCGCGCTCCGCCGCGATCCCGCGCGAAAGGACCTGCCTTTGGGCGAGACGATGGCGCGGCTCGACGGCGACAGCGGCGAAATCCAGCGTTTCGCCTTCGATACGGTGCTGGTCGCGATCGGCGCGTTGTTCCGGCTGGCGGGAGGCGTGGCGCTCATGGCCTGGCTTGACTGGAGGCTGGTGCTTTTGCCGGTGCTCTTGACCCCGATCGAGCTGATCTTCCTGACGCTCGCGCGTCCGCGCACCCAAAGCCTTGCCGGAGAAGTCCGCGACCAGCGCGGCGCCCTGTCCTCGACCCTCGCCGAAACCCTGTCGCTGCGCCAAACCCTCGCGGCGCTTGGCGCGAGCCAAGCCCGACTTGCGCATTTCGGGGAGCAGCAACACAGCCAGATCGCGGGACTGATGCGGCAGCGCCTCTGGGCCGAAACGGTGGGCGCGGTCAGCCAGATCCTCGGCGCGGTGGTGCGGGCGGGCGTTCTGCTGGTCGGCGGCTGGCTGGTCGTGCGCGGCGACTGGCCGCTCGGCACATTGATCGCCTATCTGGCCTATGCCGCGATGATGCAGGGGCCCTTGCGCAACCTTTTGGGCCTTTATCATGCGCAGGCTCGCAGCAAGGTCGCGGTGGCGCGGCTCGATGCGCTTTTCGCCGCGGCACGCGACGAGGAGGGCCCCGCGCCGCCCCGCGCGATGGAGGAGATCACGCTGACCCGCCTGCGGGCGGCGGGGGCACGGCATCAGCCGGTATCGGCGGTGCTGCGGACCGGCAGCCGCGTGCTGCTCGACGGGCCGTCGGGGATCGGCAAGACGCGGCTTGTCGCGACGCTGACGCGGGATGCGCCGGTGGAATGCGGCGCGGCCGAAATCGACGGGCGGGCGGTCGGCGACTTCGGCCCCGCCGCTTTGCGGGGGCTGATCCTCCATCTGCCGCAACGTCCGGGGATCATGCGCGGCACGCTTGGCGAGAACCTGCGCCTTGCCGCGCCTCGTGCCGGCGACGCGGCGCTATGGCAGGCGCTGGAACAGGCCGATCTGGGCGTTTGGGCGCGCAGCCGCGCGGGGTTGGACACGGATCTCGCCGAGACCGGAGCCGATCTGTCGGGCGGGATGCGCCAGCGGATCTCGCTTGCCCGCGCCTTTCTGGCCGAGAGTCCCGTCATGGTCTTCGACGAGAGCTTTTCGGAGATCGACGAGGCCGGCGCGATGCGCATCCTCGCCGCGCTGGAGACACGCTTCCCAGAGCGGCTTTTGATCTTCATCGCCCATAACGGGCCGGTGCGGGGGCTGGATTTCGATCAGCGGATCACGCTTTCCTCGATCGCGCCGCTGCGCCTGAGCTCGCGCGGCGAGACCCCGAACCAGCGCGAAAACGCGCGCGAGAAAGCGGTCTGATCGGAATACCCCAGCGCGAGGGCGATCTCGCTCAACGGGCGCTCGCTGCGCACCAGAAGCGCGAAACCCTGAATGCGGCGGCATTCCTCGAGGATCTCGTGAAAGGGCCGGTCCTCGGCGGCAAGTCCGCGCCTGAGCGAACGGTCCGACAGACCGAGCTGCACCGCAACCGCCTGCTGGTTGATCGCGCTGCGCCCGATCTGGCCAAGGATGGCGCTGCGCACGCGCTCGGACAAAGGCGTCTCGCGGCGCTGCGCGATCATCGCGTTCTCCATCGCGCGCAGGGCGGCTTTTTCCTCGTCGGGCGTGGTTTCGCGGCGGCGCTGCGAAAGGGCGGCAGTGGCAAGGGTGATGCGGTTTTCCTCTTGGCCGAACCGCGCGAGACAGCCCAGATGCTGGCTCAACTGGCGATGCTCGCCCGCGGTCTCGTGCTCGAAACTGACGCCGCGATAGGCGTCGCGGCCGGGGGCGAAGGTCTCGCAAATGCCGCGGATCAGGCCGAGCGACAGTTCCGCATCGGCGCGGCGCGGCCAGATATGGGGGTCGAGGACGCGGTAGCTGATATGGACCTCGTCCTCGTCGACCTCCATCTGGACATCGGTATTGGACTGGATCAGCCCGAAGCCCTGCGCAAAGACGCGCAGCGCCTTGCCGAGCGTGGCCGAAGCGGAAATCGCTTCGCCCAGACAGCCGAGGGCGGCGACCTTGATGCCTTCCCCATCGACCAGAGCGCCAGAGGATTTTCTGCGGCATTGCGGCTGGCTTCAAGCTGGCCGACGAAAAATCCAAAGGCACGGCTGCCGAGGATTCTCCTTCCGCGCCAAGCAGCGACGAGACCACCGGCGCACGGATCCATGATGTCTGCATCCCTCAACCCAATCCATCGGCCACCCCGCGCCGCAAGCGGCATTCGGGGCAGGCGTCATCTCCCTGTCACCCCATCATAGCACAGCCCCGCGAAAGGGCGCGGAAAGCTTGGGGACCGCGTTTTTTCCGCGATGTGCCGGCTAATGCGGTGTTATCTTTTTACTCTTTTTTGTCATGATAGGCGCGGGCCGCCGTAGCGACATGACATTTGCGGCCAATTTTCCCCGCCGCCCGCGCCTGCGGCTTTGTGGCCGCAAATGGCAAGAATCGGGCAGGCCTCCCGTCATTTGCTCGGGAAATGCCCGAAAGCGCCGGCCAGGAGCCGCGCCTTCGGGGCCAAGTCATACGCTCGAGGAGGACGGAGATGACCGAGTACAAACTGCTGATCGGCGGCAAGCTGGTGGCCGGCGCGATGGAGATGGAGGTCGTGAACCCCGCCACCGAAGAGCTTCTGGCCCATGCGCCGCGCGGCTCTGCCGAACAGCTCGACGCCGCCGTCGCCGCCGCCAAAGCGGCCTTTCCCGCATGGGCCGCGTTGACGATCGAGGCCCGCCGCGCCCTCATCCTGACGCTCGCCGACCGGATCGAGGCCGATGCCGATGCTTTCGCGCGCCTTCTGACGCAGGAACAGGGCAAACCCTGCCCGAGGCGCAGGCCGAGATCGCCTATAGCGCGGCCTTCATCCGCCATCTCGCGAGCTACGACCTGCCGGTCAAGGTGATCGAGGACAACGACAACCGTCTCGTGCGCCAGCTGCGCAAGCCGTTGGGCGTGGTCGGCGCGATCATTCCGTGGAACTTCCCGTGCTCATCATCGCCTTCAAGCTGCCGCTGGCGCTGTTGGCGGGGAATACGGTGGTGATCAAACCCTCGCCGACGACGCCGCTGACCGCGCTGAAACTGGGCGAGATCATGGCCGACCTGCTGCCTGCGGGCGTGGTCAACGTCGTGAGCGACCTCAATGATCTCGGCGCGCGGCTGAGCGCGCATCCCGATGTCGCCAAGATCACCTTTACCGGATCGACCGCGACCGGCGCGAAGGTCATGGCGAGCGCGGCGGGCACGATCAAGCGCCTGACGCTTGAACTGGGCGGCAACGATGCCGCGATCGTTTTGCCGGGCGCCGATCCGGCCAAAGTCGCGCCGGGGCTGTTTTCGGGGGCCTTCATGAACGCGGGGCAGGTCTGTCTCGCGATCAAGCGCGCCTATGTCCATGCCTCGATCTATGACGAGGTTTGCGAGCGTCTGGCCGCATTGGCGGATGCCGCCGTGGTCGATGACGGCATGAAACAGGGCACCACCATCGGCCCGCTGCAAAACCGCGCGCAATATGAAAAGGTCAAGGATTTCATCGCCTCGGCCCGCGAGGACGGCCGCATTATCGCCGGAGGCACGACCGAGGACCGCCCGGGCTATTTCCTGCGCCCGACCATCGTCGCGGATGTCTCGAACGGGGACCGCATTGTCGACGAAGAGCAATTCGGCCCGATCCTGCCGGTGATCCGGTTCGATGATGTCGATGCGGTGATCCGTGCGGCCAACGACAGCCCGCTCGGGCTGGGCGGCTCGGTCTGGGGCGAGGATCGCGAGGAAAACATCCGCGTCGCCGAACAGATGGAAAGCGGCACGGTCTGGGTCAACAAACACCTCGATTTCGGCCCGAACATGCCCTTTGGCGGGGCCAAGCAATCGGGTCTCGGCGTCGAATTCGCCGAGGAGGGACTGGCCGAGTTCACTCAGATCCGCGTGATCAACGAGGCGCGCTGAGCGCTCGCCGGATGCCGTCAAAGGGGCGGGCCTTCGCGCTTGGCAGGGCCCGCCCGAGCCCGTTCGTCCGGCGCATCGCCCGCGCCGGACCAGCGGCAGAAAACGCGACAAAACGCGCATGAATGGCTTGAGCCGCGCCGAGAGCCCCGCATGATGGTGCCAAGGATCGGGCGGCTGATGCCCCTTCGGCGACCCTTTCAGGAGGCGGGGCCGCCGGCGCGGGGCAGGGCGAGACAAAGGCCCGCAACAATGCTCTGGGGAGGAGACAGCAATGAACAATGCCGCAAGCGAAGCGGAACGGGCGCGCAGGGGCGTCGGGGAATGGCGGTGGATCCGGTCGCCCGCGCCGCCGTCAAGGCGCTGATGGCCAGCCCGCGCGACTATGATACCGCGGTCGCGAACTACCGTTTCGACTGCCCCGAGAATTTCAACTTCGCCTTTGATGTCATTGACGATATTGCACAAAATCGTGACAAGACGGCGGTGCTCGCGGTCTCGGGCGATGGGGAGCATGTGGCGGAATACAGCTATGGCGACCTCTCGGCGCGCTCGTCGCGTTTTGCCAATATGCTGTCGGGGCTGGGGCTCGAGAAGGGCGATTACGCGGTCCTCGTCGCGGGTCGGGTGATCGGCTGGTATGATGCGATTTTCGGCTGCATGAAGCGCGGCGTGATCTCGCTTCCCGGCACGACCCAGCTCACCGCGAAGGATATCGCCTACCGCGTCAATGCGACCCGCGCCCGCGCCGTGATCGTGACGCCCGACCATTGCGCCAAGGTCGACCAGATCCGCGCCGAATGCCCCTCGCTCGAAGTCTTCATCGTGCTCGGCCCCGAACAGGCAGGCTGGAGTTCGGCCGAGGTTCTGGCCGCAGCCGCCGCCCCCGAAGTGGCCCCCGAGGACCACCCGCGCACAAGGCGCGACGAGGTGATGATGGGCTATTTCACCTCGGGCACGACCGGCATGCCGAAAATGGTGCCGCGCGATTATTCCTATGCGCTCGCCCATGCCTCGACCGCGCTGTTCTGGATGGATCTGACCCGCGCGGACCGCCATTGGACGCTGACCGATACCGGCTGGGCCAAGGCGGCTTGGGGATGCTTTTCCCGCAGTTTCTGGCCGAAACCACCGTGATCTTGTTCAACGGCACGGGGTTCGACGCCGATCTCCATCTGCGGCTGATCGCGAAACTCGGCGTCACGACCTTCTGCGCACCGCCGACCGTTTACCGCGTTTTCGCGCAGATGGATCTTTCGGGCTATGATCTCGCTTCGATCCGCCGCTCGCTCGGCGCGGGCGAGCCGCTGAACCCCGAGGTCATCCGCTTCTGGCAGGACCATACCGGCACGCTGATCGCCGACGGCTATGGCCAGACCGAGACGCTCAACATCATCGGAAACTTCCCTCGAAACCCGTCAAGATCGGCGCGACCGGCCTGCCGGTGCCGGGGCTCGACATGCGCGTGGTCGATGACGAGGGCCGCGAATGCGCCACGGGCGAGGTCGGCAATATCGCGATGCGCGCGACCGATCCCTGGCCGCCGGGCCTCTTTTCGGGCTATTACACGCCGGAGGGCCCCGACCGCAAAGCCTTCCGCCACGGCTGGTATTACACCGGCGATACCGCGCGGCGCGACGAGGACGGCTATTTCTGGTTCGTGGGCCGCGCCGACGACCTGATCACCTCGTCAGGCTACCGCATCAGCCCATTCGAGGTCGAAAGCACGCTGCTTGAACATGAGGCCGTCGCCGAAAGCGCGGTGATCGGCCTGCCCGATCCCGAGCGCGGCGAGGTGGTGACGGCCTATATCATCCTGATCAAGGGCTATGAGGGCTCGGACGATCTGGTCAAGGAAATCCAGGCCTTCTGTCGTGAAAAGACCGCGCCCTACAAATACCCGCGCCGGATCCATTTCGTGACCGAGCTGCCGAAAACCATCTCGGGCAAGATCCGCCGCGTCGAGCTGCGCGCCAAGGGCGGCCAATAAGCAAGGAGCGCGGGGGCGGGGCGACAGCTTCGCCTCCGGCCCTTTCCTGCGGCGCAATATCGCGTTGCGCGGGGCCTGCGACAGGCAGAGACTGTCTGTGTGGCAGCCCCGATCCGGCGCATCCGCGTCCGGGCGGTCATGGCGAATCCCTATCCAAAGGAGGGCAGCAATGTCCCTGCCGAACGAAATGCCGCCCGAAGGCCAGCCCGCAGCGGGCCGCGCCCCCAGCATCACCGCGACACGCGACAGGCCATTCTGCGCGGCTTTACCAACCGCTGCCCGAAATGCGGCAAGGGCCATATGATGCGCGGCTATCTCCAGATCGTCGATCGCTGCGAAAATTGCGGAGAGCCTCTGGGCAGCTATCCCGCAGCCGACGGTCCGGCGTTTTTCACCATCACCAACATCATGCTGCTGCTGATCCCGATGATCGCGGCGACCTGGGTATGGTTCCGCCTCAGCCCCTTCGTGATGCTGGTCGTGCTGAGCGCGCTGACCTCGGTGATGACGCTGATCCTGCTGCGCTATGTCAAAGGCGCATTCGTGGGCTATCTCTGGGCCAAGGACGAACAGGACCCCGGCGCCTGAGAGGGTTCGGGATCAGCGCAAGGCCGATCCCGAAACTGCCGTCACGCCGTCGCGGCTTCCTGTACCAGATCAAGGCACAGCCGCACCGCCGCCGCCATATCCTGAACCGAGACCCATTCGAGCGGGCCGTGGATGTTCTGCATCCCGTGAAAAGGTTGGGCGTGGGCACCCCATTTCGGTCAGCCGCGAGCCGTCGGTGCCGCCGCGGATCGGGACCGAGACCGGCTCGATCCCCTGTTTGCGCAGGGCGGCGCGGGCCAGCTCGACCGGCGTCATGTCCTTTTCGAGCCAGTAACGCATGTTGCGGTATTGCGGGCGGATCTCGCAAGAGATGGTGGCGCGCGGCTCTGTCGCCTGAACCGCATCGCAGATCGCGCGCACCAATGCGCCCTTGGCGGCAAGGCCGTCCAGCTCGAAATCGCGCAGGATCAGCTTGATCACCATCTCCGACGAGCCGCCGTCCATGTCGGTGGCGTGGATAAAGCCCTCGCGCCCCTCGGTCAGCTCCGGGACCATGCTGGCCTGCGGCAGCATCGCGATGATTTTCGCGGCGAGATGGATCGCATTGACCAGCTTGCCCTTGGCCTGCCCCGGATGGATCGAGACGCCGGTGATGCGGATTTCGGCCCCGTCCGCCGAGAAGCTCTCGTATTCGATCTCGCCCAGCCCCGCGCCGTCGAATGTATAGGCGAAATCCGCGCCGAGATCCTTCGGCAGCGCCGGCCCGACCCCGCGCCCGATTTCCTCGTCGGGGGTAAAGGCGATGCGGATTTCCGGATGCGGGATCGCGGGTTTGCCAGCAGATGGCGCGCTGCGGTCATGATGATCGCGACCCCCGCCTTGTCGTCCGCGCCAAGCAGCGTCAGCCCCGAAGCGGTGATGATGTCGTGCCCCTGCTTCTCGGCGAGATAGGGAAATTCCTCGGGGGTGAGCACAAGATCGGGCGCGTCGGGAAAGGTGATCGCGCCGCCGTTATAGCCGCGGATGACCCGTGGTTTGACGCCGGTCGCATTGAATTGCGGCGTGGTATCGACATGGGCGACAAGGCCGATCACGGGGCCTGCGGCAGCCGTCGCCGGCATCGTGGCGGGCAGGGTCGCGAGCACCACGCCGTAATCCGTCAGCCGCACATCCGAGGCCCCGATCTCGCGCAATTCGCGCTCGAGAAGATGCAGCATGTCGAACTGGATCGGCGTGCTCGGCGCGCTGGCGCTGGCGGCATCGGATTGGCTGTCGATCGCGGCATAGCGCAACAGGCGGCTTTCGAGTTCGGGATCGAACGGGCGCTCCATGGCGGCTCCTTGTGCTTGTTCGCGCGGAGATTCGCTCTTTTCGCGGACGGGTTCAAGGCGGGCTGGGGCGGCAGAGGTCGAAGAAGGACATTCCTTTCGTGGCCGCATCGGAGGTAAATTCCTCTCGGTGTCGACGCGGATTGAAAAATTCTTTGCCGGTCGCCGTCAAGGATGTTCCCGATCACGGCGCGACATCCGCGTTAGAATGCGGAAATGAAAAGATAAAATACCGCAATGTGGCCACGCTTCGACTATCAATCGGTTTCTCCGATGGAAACAATAAAACCTTTCGGTTTGTCCTTTTGATCCTCTCGCCCCATTTCCATCGTGAAGTAGCGAAAGACGACGATCATGGCCTTCCTCAACCACAGCGTTTCTCCCGCCAGCCTGCCCGACCATCCGGCCGCCGACCCGCCCGCCAAGGCGCAGGACAAATTGCAGGCAGCTGCGGGGCTTGCCGGACTGCTGCCCGGCCTTCTGTTGGTCGGAGCGCTCGCGGCCGTGGGCTATGCTCTGCGCGCCCTGCCGGGGCTGGGGCTTTTCAGTCCGATGATCCTCGGGATTGTGGTGGGGATGGGCTTTGCCAATCTCGCAAGTCTGCCCGCGAGCGCGATGGCGGGGTGCGCTTTGCCGCCAAGACCCTGCTGCGCCTCGCGGTCGCGCTTTTGGGGCTGCAGATCACGCTTGCGCAGGTGGCCAGTCTGGGCTTTTCGGGCTTTGCCATTGCGGCGGCCGCGCTCTTTTCGACCTTTTTCGTCACGCTCTGGCTGGGGGACCGGCTCGGGGTGGCGCGGTCGCTGAGCGCGCTGATTGCGGCGGGCTCGTCGATCTGCGGGGCGTCGGCGATTGCGGCGGCGGATGCGCAGATCCATGCCCGCGACGAGGATGTGGCCTATGCGGTCTCCTGCGTCACGATCTTCGGCACGCTTTTGATGTTCGGCTTCCCGCTGGCAATGCCGGCGCTCGGGCTTGACGCCACGCAATTCGGCGCATGGTCGGGGGCCGCGATCCACGAGGTGGCGCAGGTCGTCGGCGCAGGCGTGCAGGGCGGCGAGGAGGCGCTGACCATCGCCGTCGTGATCAAGCTTTGCCGCGTTTTGATGCTCGCGCCGCTCCTGATCGTCATGGGTTTGATGGCCAGCCGCTTCCGCCCCGAAGGCGCGGCAACGGGGACGAAACCCCCGCTGGTTCCGGCCTTTCTGATCGGCTTTGTCGTGATCATGCTGGCCAATAGCGCGGGCGTGGTGCCGGTGGTGGCCCATGACGGGCTGGTCGCGCTGACGCCGGTCCTTCTGACGCTCGCGCTGACCGCGCTTGGGCTCGGCACCAATTTCCGCAAGCTCCGCGCGCTTGGGCCCAAACCCCTGATCCTCGGCGCCGCGGCGACGGTCTGGATTTCGGGCGTGAGCCTCGCCCTCGCGCTTTTGCTCTTTTAAGACGGGCGCCATGCCGGATGAAGGGGCCGCTTTTGCGGCCCTTTGCATGCGCGCCCATGCGGGCTATACTGTGGCCTGCATCGTGTCCGGCCGGATGCGAAAGGGGATGGAAATGGCGCAAGAGATTGATCTGAATGCCGATCTTGGCGAGAGCTTCGGGCCTTGGACCATGGGCGAGGACGGGGCGATGCTGGATCTGGTCAGCTCGGCCAATATCGCTTGCGGCGGGCATGCGGGTGATCCCGAGGTGATGTTTCGCACCCTGTCAGAAGCCGCGCGACGAGGCGTCGTGATCGGCGCCCATCCCGGCTATGCCGACCGCGAGGGCTTCGGCCGCCGCATCATTCCGATGACCCCGCCCGAGATCGCGCGGCTTGTCGCGGCCCAGATCGGCGCGCTCCAAGGCGTCGCGGCGCTGGCGGGGGCGCAGGTGGGCTATGTCAAACTCCACGGCGCTTTGGCCAATCTCGCGGCCGCCGATACCGCCGTTGCCGAGGCCTGTGCCAAGGCGATCGGGCGCATTGGCGGGCTCGCGGTTCTGGCGATTTCGGGCACCACGCTCGAGACGGTGGCCCGCGCGCAGGGCCTTGCCGTCCATTCCGAGATTTTCGCCGATCGCGGCTATCTCTCCAGCGGCCAGCTGGTGCCGCGCAATCAGGCGGGGGCGATGATCCACGATCCCGACGAGGCCGCCGTGCGGCTCTTGGCCTTCCTCGAAACGGGGCTGATGCCGGTGGTCGACGGCGCGCCGATCCCTTTGCAGGCGCAGTCGATCTGCGTTCACGGCGACAGCGCCGGTGCGGTCGCCATGGCCGCGATGATCCGGCAGAAGCTGGAGGCGGCGGGCGTCGCGATCCGGCCCTTTCTCGGCCCGAAGCCGTGAGCCGGAAGCGATGAGCCCGACCCGATGAGTGCGACCCATGAACAACGACCCAATGAGCATTGATCCCGTCCTGAAGCCGGTGGCAGAACATGCCCTTCTGGTCGATTTCCCGAACCCGAGCGACATGGCGGCGGCCCATCACCGCGTGCTGGCCCTTGATGCCGCCTTGACCGCGCGACCTTTCGCCGGTCTGCGCGAGGCGGTGCCCGCGCTGACCAGCCTGATGGTCGAATTCGATCCCGAGGTTTGCGATTGCACAGCCGCCGCCACCGCGATCCGCGCCTTGCTTTCCCGTCGGGACGCGCCGCAACGCGCCATCCGGAGCCACGAGATCGCGGTCTGCTATGATCCGCCCTATGCCCCCGATCTGGCCGAGGTCGCGCGGCTGACCGGCCTTGCACCCGAGGCGGTCGCACAAAGCCATCTGGCGGGCGATTACCATGTCGCGCTCTATGGTTTCGCGCCCGGTTACGCCTATCTGTCGGGCCTGCCCGCGCCGATCAGCCTGCCGCGCAAAGCCGCGGCGCTGCGCGATGTGCCCGCAGGCAGCGTCATCATCGCCGCCGGTCAATGCCTGATCACCACGCTGACCATGCCCACCGGATGGTGGATCATCGGCCGCTCGCCCGATCCGGTGCTGACCGGCGATCCCGCGCGGCCTTTCCGCTTCGAGGTCGGCGACCGCATCCGCTTTCGCCGCATCGCCGCCTCCGCCTTGGGAACCGCATCGGGGAGCGGTCGTGAGCGCGCGTCTTCGCATCCATGCGGCGGGCCCGCATGTGTCGGTGCAGGACGGCGGCCGGCGCGGCTTCCTGCGCTTTGGCGTCCCACAATCGGGGCCGATGGACCGCACGGCTTTTCAGGCGGCCAATCTCGCGCTCGGGCAGGATGCGGGCCGGACGGGGATCGAGATTTCGCTTGGCGGTCTCGTGCTCGATTGCCTCGAGGGAAGCGTCGATTATGCGGTGGCAGGCGGCGGGTTCCGCATCCGGCGCAACGGGCGCGACCATGTGTCGTGGCATCGCGCCCGGCTCTGCGCTGGCGACCGGATCGAGGTTCGGCCCGGCCCTTGGGGCAGCTGGTGCTATTTGGCTTTCGCCGGCACTTTGCAGGTGCCGCTTTGGCTCGGCAGCGCCTCGACCCATTCGCTTTCGGGCTTCGGCGGCGGCAGATTGACGGCGGGGCGGGAGCTGTTGCTGGAGGAGCTGCGCCCCGATCCGCTGGCCTCCGCGCGCCTTCCCGTGCCGGTTTGGGCGCGCCCTTCGGGGCTGGCCCATGTCACGATCGGCCCGCAGGAGGATTGCTTTTCCCCGCGGTTTTGGCGCGGCTTTTGACGATGCCCTTCCGCGTCACCCCCGCTTTCGACCGGATGGGAATGCGCCTTGCGGGGCCTGATCTGACGCCTGAAGGCGCTTTGGCCATCCCTTCGGGGCCTGTGGCGCGCGGGGCGGTCCAGATTGCGGGGGACGGGGTTGCGAGCGTGCTCATGGCCGATCACCAGACGACCGGAGGCTATCCGCGCATCGCGACCATTCTCGATGCCGATCTCGATGCGCTGGCGCAGATGCGCCCGAACGAGAGCCTGCATTTTCGCGCCCTCACCCCCGCTCAGGCCACGGGCTTTGCGCGGACGCGCCGGCAGGCGGTGGCGCGCTACCTCGCGGGGATCGCGCGGCTCGGCGGGGTGGTCGCGTCGGGTCGCGACAGATAGCCGCGCCCCCTGATCGCCGGTCGCCTCCGCGCCCCGAGGTGGCCTATGGTAACCGGATTTCAAAGTTCTAGATGAGTCTGCCGTTGCGCCTTGTACTTTCGTCCGGACCGGATGCCCTCCGGCCCAACCGATACCCGGGGCATGGCGGCGCCGCAGGAAAAACCAATGCCGATCAATAAGTCGTCGGATAAAGCTCGAGACGCTGGCGCAGCCGCAACCGGGGCGAACAGAAAGCCGCGGGTGCTTCGAATGCGCGGCCGTTCGGGATTGTCGCGACCGGCCTTGCGATTGCGGCGATCGGGCTTGGTTGGTGGCAATGGGGTCATGACGACGAGGGCGGCCCCTCTGCCGACGAGCGCGCGGTGCTCGAACGCCTGCCCTCTGGCGAGGGCGAGCTTTTGCCCGACGGGCGACAGATGAACATCCTGTCGTCCTTCATGACCAGCGACGGGATTTTCTGCCGCGAATACGAGACCCATCGCGACCGCGTCATGCGCATCTCGATCGCCTGCCGCGAGTTCTGGGACTGGAACCGGCGGTTCTCGATCACGGTGATCTCCGAGGGCGAGCTGCTTTTGCCCGGCTCGGGCTCGATGCAGAACCTCGACGATTATCTGACGCAAAGCAATCTCGGCCAGCGCCTGACGCCCGAGCGCGAGGCCGAAAGCCTCGAAGCCTTCGCCGACTAAGCGGGCTCCGGCAACATCACGCCTGAAGGCGGGCCGCGAAGCGCCGGAAATCCGCCTGCCGCGCCCCTGATCCTGCCTCCAGAGGGAACCCGCCGAAAGCGGGGCGGAAAAATTCCGACGATGGCCGGAATTTCGCCGAAACTTCCTCGGGCTTTGTGTCGGTGATTGGCTACAAGCGGTCGGTCGGCTAGACTGATGGTGCCCCTTTGACCCGCTCTCGACAATGCCGCCGTCGGACGGGGCGGGGATTGGAACGGACCATTTTTGACAGGATCTTTGCCGTGAAACGCCCGCTTTTCGCCCTTGCCCTGATGTTGCCCGTTTTCGGCGCCGTCGCGGTGCCCCAAGCCGCCGAGGCTCAGGCCGTGATCGAGGAACTGACCCCGCAAAGCGACAGCGCGCTTTACTGCAACAGCGCGCTGGATTTCTGCCTCGGCGTCGATCAGGACGGGCCTTTCGCGACCAGCCGGACCCTGCGCAGCGAGATCCATCTTTGGGATCTGCCCGAGGTGCCCAAGGGTCTCGCCAAGGCGGAATTTCTGCCCCAGCTGATCCGTCTGGACGAAGAACGCGCCTTTGTCGGCGTCATCGTCCGCGAGGAGCAGCCCTATTCCGGCGGGATTTTCGAGGCGCGCGACCTTTATCTTTTCGAAGCCTCACTCGGCGAGGTCGCGGGCTCGAACAATATCGGCACCATTCCGATCAGCCGCGACATTTCGGTGCGCGCCTGTTTCGATGCCGAGGATCAGGAGCGGCGCGGCGAGGCCTGCAGCGACCAGTTTGCCTTCAAGACCGACCTGTCGCTGGTGCCGGTCGAAGGCGCGATCCCCGAATTTTCGGTCACGACTTCGGCCACACGCTATCCCAAAGGCGCAAGCCGGCTGCACGACAGCGCAAGGGCCGAGCCGATCATGCCCGCCGATCTGATCGACGAGCCGGACCAGACCTGCAGCTATGCCGCGCGTTACCGCTATGATGCGGACCATCCCGGTTTCCTGCCGGCGGATCCTTTGCCCGATTGCGCCGAATTCCTCAAATCGACGCTCTAAGCATCGGAAAGAAAAGGGCCGCGTCGATGCGGCCCTTTTGTGTTTTCCTTAGCGTGCGCCCCAGGTATCGGTCAGGCGGTAGCCCTCGGGCCACGGATCCGAAGGGTCGAGCATGTGCTGGTGGATCCCCGTGATCCAGCCGCGCCCCGAGATTTCGGGGATGAT
The DNA here is from genome assembly GCA_030410095.1 of Paracoccus cavernae. Taxonomy (GTDB): domain Bacteria; phylum Pseudomonadota; class Alphaproteobacteria; order Rhodobacterales; family Rhodobacteraceae; genus Paracoccus; species Paracoccus cavernae. The sequence goes on along the minus strand of JAUFRC010000003.1, from coordinate 317,227 downwards.
CGCGGGCACGCCGCCGATCTCGGTCGCCTCGACGATGCGGCCGGTGAAGGTCGATCCGATCAGCGACACCGTGGTCAGGCTGTCCGCCGTCGTCATCTGGCCGCGCGCATGAAGCACCGCCATCCGTGCCGAAAGCGCCGTTCCGGTAGGCGAGCGGTCGACCTTGCCCGGCTGGATCGAGACCGCCGCACCGGCGCGCAGACCCTCGGGCGTCTTCTCGATCGGACCGCCGAAAAGGCAGAAGGAATAATGCGTCCAGTCGGGGTTGGTCGGGTGGCGGAACCCGATCTGGTCGGTCGCGGCTTTGGTGATCTTGGCTCCGAGCCGCGCGATGTCGTGGGCCTCGTCGGCGGTGAGGTTGAAACCCATGGCGCGGGCATCGACCATGACGAAACTGTCGCCGCCGAAAGAGGTGTCGACGGTCAGCGTGCCGATCCCCTCGACCTCGAGCGGCTGGTCGAGCTTATAGGCAAAGGACGGCAGGTTCTGGACGAAGATCCGCTCGGCCTTGCCGTTGCGGCATTCGGCGCGGACCTTGACCAGCCCGCCCGGGGCTTCAAGCAGCATCTCGGTCACGGGCTCGACCATCGGGATGATCCCGCCGTCGAGCAGAACGGTCGAGACGCAGATCGAATTCGATCCCGACATCGGCGGCGTATCCTCGGGCTCCATTATGATCCAGGCGGCATCCGCATCGGGGTGTTTCGGCGGAACCAGCAGGTTCACATGGCGGAAAACCCGCCGCGCGGCTCATTCAGGACGAAATTGCGCAAGGTGTTGTCGCGCGCGATCCAGCGCGACTGCTCCCAGATCGTCTCGCCCGGCGGGGGCGGACGCCGCCGACGATGACATCGCCGACCTCGCCTTCTGCATGGGCGGAAATGACATGGATGGTCTTGATACTACGCATGATATTCTTTCATCTAAGCCAATCAGGCAGGTCGGGCGCGCGGCCGGTCAAGGCGGCAAAGACGCAGCCTTCAAGGCTGGAAAACCGCACGGCGCGACCCGACAATCCGGGGCCGTAATGGGCATATTTGCCCGAATTGGTGATCAGGGTGCGGGCCTCGGGCGGGAAAACCGGCTCGGTGATCGAGCACCAGCAGATATCCGACACGATCTTGCAGCCAAGGGCCTCCAGCGCCGCGACCGTACCGTCGGCGCGTAAGTCGCCAAGCACATCCGGCCCGACCGTGACCACGACCGAGACGCCTTGCGCGGGCCGCCGTCCGTCCATCAACGCGACGAGCGCGCGGGTTTCCGAGGCCGAGAAATGCGGGCTGCCGAAAGCGGCCAGCTCGATCTCGTCGGGGGCATTGTTCAGCTCGCGCCAGATCGCCGCGAAATCGGCGACGGAAACCGCGACGTGATCGGCATCGGCGCGCGGCTTTAACCCCGCCTCGGGCGTATGGCCCGCGACATGGAGCATCGGCGCGGCAGAAGTCGTCCCGAAAGCGCCGCACATTCCCTTGAGATCGTCGCGGCTCGCCGTCACGCCCTCAAGTCCGGTGATCAGCGGGATGCGGTCGGGCGCGAGTTTCCCCGCGAGATAGCCGAGCATCGGCCAGAAGGAATCGTCGAGCCCCTTTGGCGCTGCGACATGGATGATGCGGCTCGGGTGGCGGTCAGCGTCCAGATAGACGCCCGAGCGCGGCGCGCGGCCGGTCATCGCGATCAGCAGGTCGAAGAAATCGGGATGTTTCACCGTCCGCGCCCCGATCACCGTATTGGCGAAGATCACCGCATTGGATTCCGCCCAGGCGATGTTGTCGCCGTATTCCGGCGCGCTCGGCAGAAGATAGGGGGCGCAGGTAAAGCTCGCCCGCGCGCCCATGCGGACATAGGCATCGGCAAGGCGGCTGGCGGGGGTGCCGAAACTCGGCGGCACGCCCTGTTTCTCCCAATTGTCGCGATCGACGGAAATCGCGTTCATCGTGGTCGGCAGCACCACTTTCGCGCCCATATCGGCCATGCGCTCGGCGAAAATGCGGTTGGCGTCGCTGGCATAGATGCAGCCGTCGATATGGACCTGCGCCACATCGATCAGGCTGGTCGCGCCCTGAATGGCAGCCATCGCCGTGATGATCTGCATCGCGAGCTGCACGGGTTTGCCGTCGCGGCCCGCAAGTTTGGCGTGATCTTCTGCCGTCAGGGCCAGCTCGGCCATCGGCAGGCGCGTCAGCGGCACCGAAAGATCGCCCGCGCGCAGGTGGTCGCCGTGGATCACGGCCTCAGTCTTGGTTGCGACCCGCGCGAAATCCTCGGGTGAGAGGCGCAGCACGGGGATGCCGTGATCAAAGAGACGCTCGCCGATCATCGCGCCAAGCGTCAGCACGTCCTCGGGGCCGGAAAAGATCAGAGCGGCGGGGGCGTTGCCGTTCAGGATCAGTTCCAAAAGCACGCCCGATCCCGTGCAGGAGCCGCGCGAAGTCGGCATCATCACGATTTTTCCCGCAAGGCTTTCGCCGTGCCAGGGATGATGCGCGTCGATCACGCGCCCCGAGGCGGCATCGACGCCGCCCCAGAAGCTGAGCCCTTCGGGAGAGGCCAGAACCGCCCCGAAGCCTCGCCCGTCAGGATGCCGAGCGCCATTTACTTGACGACAAAGCCATGCGCGAAGGGGTCGCGCTCGGTGTCGATATAGATCGTATTCAGACCCGTCTGGCGCGCCCAACCCGCGATCGAGGGGATGATGGCGGGGCGGTTCGCGACGGTGGTCGCGGCCTCGACACGACCCTTGAAGATCGAGCCGATGATGGACTCGTGGTGGAATTCGTCACCGACCGCCAGTTTGCCCTTGGCGGCAAGCTGCGCCATGCGGGCCGAGGTGCCGGTGCCGCAGGGCGAGCGGTCGATGGCCTTGTCGCCATAGAAAACCGCGTTGCGGCCATGCGCCCCTTCGACGGTCGGCGCGCCGGTCCATTGGATATGCGACAGGCCGTTGATCTCGGGGAATTCGGGATGGACGAATTCGTATTTGGCGTTCAGCGCCGCGCGCAGCTTCGGCGAAAAGCCGATCAGCTCGCCCGCGGTGTAATCGGCCATGTCGCGGAAGTTCTTTTGCGGCTCGACGATGGCATAGAAATTGCCGCCGTAAGCCACATCGACCACGATCTCGCCCAAGCCCTCGACCTCGGCGGTCAGACCTCGGCATAAAGGAAGCCCGGCACGTTGGTCAGGCGGACCTCCTCGACATAGCGGCCTTCCTGCCGGTATTCGATATCGACCTTGCCGGCGGGGGTTTCGATCGACAGGCGACCCGGCTCGCGCGGGGTGATCAGGCCGTTTTCGATCCCCATTGTGATCGTCCCGATCGTGCCGTGGCCGCACATCGGCAGGCAGCCCGAGGTCTCGATATAAAGCACCGCCACATCGCAATCCTCGCGGGTCGGCGGATAGAGGATCGAGCCCGACATCATGTCGTGGCCGCGCGGCTCGAACATCAGGCCGGTGCGGATCCAGTCGTATTCGGCCAGAAAATGCGCGCGACGTTCCAGCATGTTCGCGCCTTTGAGACGCGGGCGCCGCCGGCGACGAGGCGCACGGGATTGCCGCAGGTGTGGCCGTCGATGCAGGGAAAAATATATTGGGTCATGTTAGCCTCGGAAGCGCGCCGGAGAGAAGGGCGCAAGGTCGATCGCGGGTGTTTGGCCGGTCAGAAGATCCGCGACGATCTGCGCGGTCCCCGCCGATTGGGTCAGGCCGAGATGGCCGTGGCCGAATGCACATAGGGTGTTGGGATGGCCCGGCAAGGGGCCGATCGCGGGCAGGCTGTCGGGCATCGAGGGGCGAAAGCCCATCCATTGCTTGCCGCCGGTCGTCTTGAGCGCGGGCAGGAATTGCGCGGCCTTGGTCAGCATCGCCTCGGAGCGCTTGAAGTTCGGGGGCAGCTTCAGCCCGCCCATTCGACCGCACCGCCGACACGGATGCCGGAATTCATCGTCGTGACAACGAAACCATGACCGCCGAAGGTGATTTGCACTTTGAGATCAAAGGCGTCGGCGGGCAGGGTGGTGTTGTAGCCGCGTTCGGTTTCCAGCGGGATGCTGACGCCTTGGGTCTTGGCCAGAAGATGCGAAAAGGCCCCCGCCGCCAGAACGACGCGACCCTTGAAGTGACCGGCCGTGGTGGTCACGCCGTCATCGGTCAAGGCGGTTGCCTCGGCAATCACGATCTCGCCACCATTGGCGCGGAAACGATCCGCGAGGGCCAGCGTGTAATCCTTGGGGTCGCTGATCGAATACCAACCGGGCGTGAAGGTCGCATGGGTGAAGCGCGGCGCGATGCCGGGCTGGATCTCGGCGATTTCGGCGGGCGACATGAGATGGTTGAAGGCGATGCCGTGTTCGGCCCGCGCATCCCAGCCCTCGAGCGAGGCGCGAAAGGCCGCTTCGCCCTCGTAAACTTCAAGCTGGCCGTTGCGGCGCAGCATATGGGTCAGCCCGTCTCGCGCCAAAGCGGGCTCCAGCGCGGCTTTGGAATAATCCATCATCGCGGTCTGCGCGACCGTCGAGGCGCGCACTTTCGCGGGCGAACAGGCGCGCCAGAATTTCCACATCCACGGCGCGATCTTCAGCGCGTATGAGGGCGGCACCGACAAGGGTCCCAGCGGATCGAGCAGCCATTTCGGCGCCTTTCGCATGATCTTGGGCGAGGCCAGCGGGAAGATGTCGGTAAAAGCGAAAGCGCCCGCATTGCCGGCCGAGGCGCCCGCGGCGGGCCCTCGCGCTCGATCACGCGGACACAAAGGCCGCGCGACTGCGCGGCCAATGCGATGGAGAGGCCGACGACCCCCGCACCGACAATCGTGACGTCTTGGTTCATTGACGGGTGCTCGACAGGAACTTCTGGGTTTCGGGATGCTGGGGATTGCCGAACAGCTGCTCGGGCGCGCCGATCTCGGCCATGACGCCTTGGTGGAAGAAGGCCACGCGGTCCGAGACGTCGCGCGCAAAGGCCATCTCGTGGGTGACGCAGATCATCGTCATCCCCTCGTCCGCCAGCATCTTGAGCGTATCGAGAACCTCGCCCACCAGCTGAGGATCGAGCGCCGAGGTCACCTCGTCGAACAGCATGTAGCTGGGCGACATCGCCAGCGCGCGGGCGATCGCCATACGCTGCTGCTGGCCGCCCGAAAGCCGCGTCGGATAGGTCTTGAGCTTGTCGCCAAGGCCGACATGGGTCAGCTGTTTGACGGCGATTTCCTCGGCCTTTTCCTTGGAATAGCCCAGCACCTTGCGGGGTGCGAGGGTTACGTTTTCCAGCACGGTCAGGTGCGGAAAGGCGTTCCATTGCTGGAAAACGATCCCGACCTTCTGGCGCAGCTTGTTCAGATCGGTCGACTTGGCGTGGACATCCACCCCGTCGATGACGATCTTGCCCGAAGCGATCGGCTCCAGCCCGTTGATACAGGTCAGAAGCGTCGATTTCCCCGAACCCGAACCGCCGATGATGGTGACGACCTCGCCTTTCTTGACGGTCAGGTCGATGCCCTTGAGAACCTCGAGCTGGCCAAAGGATTTGCGGACGTTTTCGATCTCAATCATTGGACCACCGTTTTTCGAGATAGCCGCCGAAACGGGCAAGAGGGTAGGAGATGATGAAGTAGAAGGCGCCGCAGATGAGCAGAAGGAACAAGGGCTCCTGCAGGCGCGTGATGAGGATCTGGGTCGATTTCATCAGCTCGGTGACCTGCACGACATAGACCAGCGCCGAATCCTTCATCACGCCGAGCGCGAGCCCGATCCACGAAGGCAGCGCGACCCGCGTCGCCAGCGGCGCCACGATATAGCGCATGTCCTGCCACCAGTTCAGCCCGAGCGAACGCCCCGCGCGGCGGGTATTGGCGGGCACGGCCTCGATCGCGCCGCGCACGATTTCCGAGCAATAGGCGGCCGTGTAAAGCGACAGCACCAGACAGGCGACCGTCAACCCCGGCCAGCGCAGCCCGAGCACGATGCCGAAGAAGGCATTGAGCAGCACCAGCTGGATCAGCAGCGGGATCGAGCGGCAGATGTCGAGGATGAAGGTCAAAGGCGCGGCCCAGATCGCACCGACCTGATAGCGGATCACGCCGAAAATGATCCCGAGAATGGTCCCCACCACCACCGCGATGGCGGTGACGAGCAATGTCATGCCCGCGCCTTTGGCGAGGAAGACCAGATCGGCCGTTGTGAGGGCGGTATCGAACATCGCGTGTCTCCCTCAGTACCGGAACAGCCGCGCCGCAATCAGGCGCGCGCCAAGGGTGATGACTTTCGTGATCACATAGAAGATCACGGCGGCAATCGCGAAAAGCTCGAAGGTGCGGAAGGTCAGGGCATTGAGATCCTGCGTCACCCCGTAAAGGTCGGTGTTCATGCCCACCGTCACGCCGAGCGAGGTCATCAGCACGGCCCAGACCATTTGGTTGGTCATCGGCAGGAAGGCGATGCGCAGCATCTGGGGCGCGACGATATAGCGGAAGCTCTGTCCCTCGCTCATGCCGAGCGAGCGGCCGGCGCGGGTCTGGGTATCGGGAATGGCCTTCAGCGCGCCGCGGAAGTTCTCCGCCAGATAGCCCGCATTGTTGAAGGTGATGCCGATCAGCAGCGAGACGAAGGGGCTCAGGTGGACGCCGAAACTCGCGATGCCGAAATGGGCCATATAGATCTGGAACAGCGCCGGCGTGTTGCGGGCAAGCTCGACCCAGCCTGTGGCGATGGCGCGCAAAATGCGCGAGCCGGAGCGGCGGAAGATGGTGAGGGCAACCGCAAGGACGATCCCGAGGACCATCGACAAAATCGCGATCTGCATCGTCACCAATGCGCCGTCCAGCATCTGTGGCAAACGCTGGAGCGCCTGATTCCACTGGAACGTGTAACTAAACATTCTCTTCCCGCTGATTGTTGTTGTTCGGAAAACGGCGCAGGGCTTTGGCCCGCGCCGCGATGAAACATTAGATCAGCGGTAAACGCCCTGAACGGTCAGGTTGGCGGGCTCGCCCTCGCCGACCCATTTGGCGTAGAGTTCGGCATAACGGCCGGTACGGACCTGCTGGTTGATGAACAGGTTCATGTAGTTGATCAGGCCGTATTCCTGACGCATCGTGAAGAGCGAGACGTAGTCGGGAACCATCGGTGCCTTGTCGACGATCTTGATGCCGGCGAATTTGCCGGATTTGACGTTGGCATTGGCGACTTCGGTGGTGCCGACGGTCGCGTCCAGCTGGCCCTGGCTCAGCGCAAGGAAGACATCCGCCTGGGTCTGGTAGGGACGGAAGGTGCCTTCGCCCCATTCCTTGATCTGGCCTTCCAGCCAGATGGCTTCATAAGTGCCCGCGGTCGCGCCGACGGTCTTGCCCTTCATGCCTTCCCAGCTGGTGATGTCGGTCTTGTCGTTGACGACGACCGAGTTCTCGAAAGCGTAATAGGGGATGGTCACGCCGATGGTCTTGGCGCGCTCGAGCGTGTCCGAGGTCGAGGCGACGCCGACATCGACGCGGCCCGACATCAGCGCGGGGATGCGCTCGGGGAAGGGGGTTTCGACGATCTCGGCCGTCACGCCGAGCGAGGCGGCGAGGTCGTTGCAGTAATCGACGTCGAAGCCGATCGGATTGTTGTTTTCATCGCGCGATCCCATCGGCGGGAAATCCAGCACGACCGCGCAACGCAGCGTGCCCGAGGCGATGATGTCGTCGAGCTTGTCGGCATAGGCCGCGCTCGAGGCGATGGTGGCCGTCAGCAGGCCTGCGGCAAAATGGCTCAGTTTCATGGTCATCCCTGTCGTTGTGATCGTTGATCCTGATCTGTCTATGTGTCGACTATGTGTCGGCAATTGCTCCCGATCAATAAAAATATTTCTTGTATACAGGATGCGGATTTACCGGAGGAATTGCCGACCGGCCACGCCGGACAAACACCGGCGAGGATGGAAAAAGGCGGGTCGGGCGCGCCTTGCGGGGCGTCTTTGCGGCGCGAGGCCACGACGCGGACCTTGCGGGGCGGAGTAAAGCCGCAGCTCCGGCAGGGTGCAAGCCGAAGATGCTCAAAAAGTATGAGAAGTCGCGACAGGCTCTTGCCGGATCGAAGGAAACTTCTTCGGAATCCGCGCGGCTTTCAGGCGGGTTTCGTGCCGGAAACGGCTTATCTTTCAGTGGGAAAGGGGCGGCGTCAGGTGTCTGCGGCAATCGGAAGACGGCCGGAGGCCGCATCGGCCGACGCGCGAATAAGTGTAGACATTTTGTCGCAATGCGCCCGCGCAATTGCGCCCCGCGCGGCGGTTTCCGCCTGCTCTTGCGTGTCGCAAGAGGCAAAGTCGTCTCCCCGCATCGGCCTTGACAGGCAGCGGCTGCCCGCCATTCTGGTTCTCGCAGGCAGAATGCGGTTCACGGCATGCCTTCGCCCGCCGCGCCGTTTCGGCCCCGGCCGCCAGAGCACAGGAAAAGCCTCATGACCAACACGCCCGTCCGCGCGATCAGCGCTTTTCCCGCCGCCGATCCCGCCGATCTTTCCGCGCTCCCCGACGATATCGCCGCGCGGATCATGGCGGTTCAGGAAAAGGCGGGTTTCGTGCCCAATGTCTTTCTGGCCTTCGCCCGCCGCCCCGAGGAGTTCCGCGCCTTTTTCGCCTATCACGACGCGCTGATGGACAAGCCCGGCAATCTCGACAAGGCCGAGCGCGAGATGATCGTGGTCGCGACCAGCGCCGCCAACCAATGCCAGTATTGCGTGATTGCCCATGGCGCGATCTTGAGGGTGCGTGCGAAGAACCCGCTGATCGCCGACCAGATCGCGGGCAATTACCGCAAGGCCGATATTACCGCGCGTCAACGCGCGATGCTCGACTTCGCGATGAAGGTCTCGGCGGGGCGGCCACCACCGGCCCCGAGGATGTCGCGGCGCTGCAGTCGCATGGATTTTCGACCGAAGACGTCTGGGATATTGCCGCGATTGCCGCGTTTTTCGGCATGTCGAACCGCATGGCCAATGTGATGGCGCTGCGGCCCAATGACGAATTCTTCGCGATGGGGCGCTAGGCTCTAGCCACGGGTCGGGCTTTGCAGCGCGGGGCCGTAGCTTGCGGGCGAGAGCCGCGTGACCAATACCGCCACCACCAGAACGGCCGCGAGATGCAAAAGCCAGCCCGTCGCGAAGCCGCCGCTCCAGTCATGGAGCCGCGCAAGGAGGAAGGGCGGCAGCGAGGCGAGCAGAAAGCCTCCGCCCTGCATCATCGCCGAAAGCGCGCCGGCTTCGGCTGGGTCGGGCAGATGTTCGAGCGCCACGATCAGCGACATCGAGAAACAGCCGCCAAGCCCTGCGCCCAAAAGCGCGGCCCATAGTAAGGGGCCGCTTCGGGCCAGAAGGCCAGACCGGAAAAGCCCGCGAATTGCGCCGCCAAAGTCAGCGCCAGCCACGGCCTGCGGTCGTGCCCGCGCCTTGCAAGGATCGGCAGGAAAAGCGCGCTCGCCGCCTGAAACAGCGCAAGGACAGCAAGCAGGCTGCCGCTCGGGGCGCTATCCCAGCCAAGCGCCTGATAAGAGGGCGAGAGCCACGCCACGACCGAGGAATAGCCGCCGTTCACCAGCCCGAAACAGCCCATCAGAAGCCACAGGCGCGGCTGGCGGATCAGCCCCGCACCGGCTTTGCCGCGCGGACTTTGGGCCTTGCGGGCGGGGCGCGGCAGAAAGGCGCAGGCCAGCGCCAGCCCGATCACCGGCAGGACCACGACCCAGCCCAGCCCGATATGCCAATCGCCGCTTCGGGCCGCGATGCGGGGGCGAGCTGGGCGCCAAGCGCGCCTCCGCCCATCAGCATGCCCGAGTAAAGCCCCATGACCATGCCGGTCTGATGCGGAAAGAGGCCTTTGATCATGCCGGGAAAACCGCCTGAATGATCGCGGCCCCCAGCCCCAGAACCGCCGCCGTCGCGATCAGCTGGTTGCCGCTTTCAACAAAAAGTCGCGCGCCCGATCCAGCCAGAAGCGCCGCCAGCGCCGCGATGACCAGAGGTTTCGCGCCAAAGCGGCCCTGAAGGGCGGGACCGGCGAAAGCGACCACCCCCATCAGCAGCATCGGCACCAGCGTCAGCAAGGACATCCGCGCCAGATCAAGGCCGGTCGCCGCGTGGATCTGCCCCGAAAGCGGCCCGACCGCCGTCATGAAGGGGCGCAGGTTCAGCCCGATGACCGCGATTGTCGCCAGCACCAGCCTGCGCGCTTGGGCTGTGCCGCGCGGCACGTCCCTTTGCACAGGCGCGGAGGGCATTGGCATCAATCGCGGCGCGCTCTGCTGCGTGCAATGCGCGGGCGTCGTGGGCGCGGCAAAGGTCGGGGCGGCGCTCATGGGCGCGTTTTTCGCCCCGCCGGAACCGGCCATCTCCGCTCAGCCCTCTGCCGGAACGGGGCGGGTGCCGCGACGCGCTCCGGCGAGCGGGCTGCCGCAGCCGCATGATGCACCGTTCCGTCACGCCAGGCGCGGTAGATCGCGGGATCGGCGGCATCGGCGGGCGCAAGCTGCGCGATCGAGAGGCGCTGCTCGTGAAAGGGGCGCGCGAGATCGGCGTAAACCGCCGCCGTCGAGAGACCGAAGGGCGCGGCAGCCTCGTTGGAATAGGCATAGCGCACCGCTTCGATGCCGCTCAGATGCATGGCGGCCAGACACATCGGGCAGGGATGGCCGCTGGCATAGATGGTGCAGCGGCTCAGATCGGGGCCGAGCAGCTTGGCAGCCTCGCGGATCGCGACCATCTCGGCATGGGCGGTCGGATCCTGCCGCGCGTGGATCTCGTTGACGCCGGTCGCGATGACCCAGCCGTCGCGCACGACCAAAGCGCCGAACGGACGACCGCCGCCTGCCGTATTGTCGCCGGCGAGCGAGATCGCAAGTTCGAGGAAACCGTCATCAAGCGATTGATCCCGCGTCATTTTGCCCCCGCATTGGTCAGGATCGCGACCAGTCCGGAAAAGCCGCGCGCCTTGGCATGGGCCAAAGGCGTCACCCCGTCGGCATCGGCCAGATCGACATCGGCACCGCCCGCGATCAGCGCGCTCGCGATCTCCTGATGGGGCCTGCCGCCGTCGCCCAGAATGACCGCCTCGATCAAGGCGGTCCAGCCGAGGCGGTTGACGTGATCGACCGCGACTCCGGCCTCGATCAGGGTCTTGACCGTTTCGACATGGCCGCGCTCGGCGGCGGGGATCAGGGCGGTCCCGCCAAAGCGGTTGAGGCTTTCGAGATCCGCGCCATTTTCCAAAGTCATGCGCAAGATCTCGATATGGCCGCGCGCACCGGCATAAAGATAGGCGCTGTCGCTGATGTTGTCCTTGGCGTTCACATCGGCACCGGCGGCGATCAGCATGCGGGCCGCCTCGATCCGGTTGGCATGGGTCGCGGCCAAAAGGGCGGTCGCGCCGCCGGAATCGCGGCTGTCGACCGGTACGCCGCCCTGCAAAAGCCGCGAAAGCGTCGCCAGATCGCCGGAGGAGGCGGCTTTGTGCAGCGCGGCGGCAGCCTCGGCGGACGTGGCGGAGACGGTCATGGTCTGTCCTTGGGCATGGGGGGCGAGGGCAAAAGACAGCGCGAAGGCCGGAGCGAACAGGAAAGCGGGCAAAAGCGCGGGCGCCAGCCGCATCGCCAGACCGGAGCGCGCGGGTCTGGCGGCGGCACGGGCCGCAAGCGCGGCTGCGGTCGCGGAGGAGATCTGTCGTGTGCTTCGGGTCATGGTCAAAATTCCTGAAGGAACGGGGCGTTGTCGGGGCGCGCGGGGCGCAATGCCGTCAAAGGCGAATGGGTGGGCTTTCTTACCCCAAGGCGAAATCATGGTGAAATTAAATGTTTTCATGGCTACCATCCATTTTGTGCATAAGTTTGCCGCAGGACGCCCCGTCGAAAGGAACGCCCTCATGCTTGATCCCCGTCTGCTGCGCGCTTTCGTGACGATCTGCGATGCGGGCGGCTTTACCCGCGCGGCAGAGCTTCTGAACATGACGCAATCGACGATCAGCCAGCAGCTCGGGCGGCTCGAAGAGGCGGTGGGCCGTAGCCTGATCGACCGCAGCGCCCGTCCGATCCGGCCCACCACCGCAGGCGAGCGGCTTTTGGGTCATGCCCGCCGCATCCTCGCGCTGCAAACCGAGGCCGAGACGCTGTTGCGCGATCCGGTCGGCAGCGCCGCGATCCGCATCGGCGTGCCCGAAGACATCGCGGGCGCCGAGATGGCGCGGGTCTTCAAGGCTTTTTCCGCCACGCATCGCCAGTTCCGTCTGGATGTGACCGCAGGCCTCAGCCGCGATCTCATGCAGCGCTACCGCAGCGGCGAATTCGATATCGTCGTCGTCAAGGAACGCGCGGCCGAGGCCGATAGCCGCGCCTCTTTTCCCGAACCGCTCGGTTGGTTCGAAAGCGCCGAAGCCCCGCCCGTCCATGCGGATCCGGTGCCTCTGGTCGCCTTTCCGCCGGGCGGTCTTTACCGCGAGGCGATGTTTGCCGCCATCGAGCGCGAGAACCGGCGCTGGTATGTGGCCTTTTCGGGCAGCAGCCTCAAAAGCGTCGAGGTTGCTGTTGCCGCGGGTCTCGGCCTGTCCCTTTTGCCCCTGCATGCGGTCGGCCTTGCCGGTCTGCGCCCCAGTCCGGCCTTCGCGCCCGAGCCGTCGATGACGCTCTCGCTTTATGCCTGGGAAAATGCCGGAGCGATTGCCGATCTCGCCGCCGAAATGATCGGCCTTCTGGCGCAGCGCGCCCGCGGCAGGTCGGGATCGTAACACGGGATCGTAAAACGGGGTCGCAACGCGGGGCGTTCGGGGCCCAGAAACGAAAAGCCCGCAGCACTTTCGCGCCGCGGGTCCTGTCCTTGCGGAGGGCTTACTGCAGCCGTGCAGCCAGACCGTCCAGCGCCTTTTGCGCGCAGGCTTCGTCGAGATGGCCGCCCGGTGCACCGCCGACGCCGATCGCGCCAAGGGTCACGTCGCCCGATTTCACCGGCAGACCGCCTGCCAGCACGAGGAAGCCCGGAATGTCGACCATGCCCGCCGCACCGGCGTTCTCCTGCACGGCCTTCGCGATGCCGCTGGTCGGGTTGCGCGAGGAAGCCGAGGTATAGGCCTTCGCGGTCGCCGCATCGACGGTATGGGGGCCGGCATTCTCGGCACGCACCAGTGCCAGCAGGTTGCCCGCACGGTCGGTCACGGCTGCGGTGACCTGATAGCCGTCGGCTGCGCAAGCCGCGACGGTCGACTGGGCCAGCTCGACCGCGAATGCGGTGCCGAGGCTCTCTTGCGCAACTTTGTCCTGCGCGAAAGCCGGAGCCGCGAGAAGTGCAAGGCCCAGTGCGAGAGTGGTCGTTTTCATCGGAAGCTCCTGAATGGTGTGTCGTGATGACCAAAAGCTAACCCCGCCGCGCCCGCCGCACTATTCGCAGGAAAACCGAAAGCCCTCGGTAGGATTACCGAGGGCCGTTTTCGGAGCGAAAGACGGACGAAATGCGGCGCGGCCTTCAGCCCTTGATCTGCATCCAGAGCCGCGTCTGTTCGGCAATCGAGGCCGTGCCGAGTTTGGTCGCGATGCTGGCGCGGTGGCTGTCGACCGTTCGCACCGAGACCTCCAGCGCATTGGCGATCTCCTTGGTACCGAGGCCCTTGGCGATCAGCGCGATCACCTCGGCCTCGCGCGCGGTCAAAAGCGCAAGCTGGGCGCGGGCCTCGTCGCGGGCGAAATGCTCGGCAAGCTGCGCCTCGGCAAGGGTGACGGCATCCATCAGGACATGTTCGTCCACGGGTTTGGTCAGGAAATCGGTGACGCCCGCACGAAAGGCACGCCGGCAGGCCGCGACATCGCCGTGGCCGGTGATCATGATGCGCGGCCAGTCGGTGCCGCGCGCGCCAAGCTGTTCCATCAGCTGCAGCCCGCTGACCGTCGGCATGCGCAGATCGAGGATCACGATCCCCGGTTTGTCGCGCCGGACATGGGCGAGAAAATGCGCGGCATCGGGAAGGTCGCGACCTCCTTGCCGTAGGTCGCGAGCAAAAGCGCCAGCGCATTGCGCACGGCTTCGTCGTCATCGACGAGATAAATCATCGCCCCTCCCCTGAAGTGGCCCGCAGCGGCAGGCGGATGGTGAATTGCGCGCCGTGATCGCTGGTGGCGGAAATCGTGCCCTCCATCTGCTCGATCAGGCGGGCGGAAAGCGGCAGGCCAAGGCCCATGCCTTCGGTCTTGGTGGTGAAGAAAGGCTCGAAAATGCGCGGCAGTACGGCGGCGGGAATGCCTGCGCCGTTGTCCTTGACCGTGATCTCGACCCAGCGTCCCTCGAGCCGCGCCGAAAGCGAAAGGCGCGGCCCGCCCTCGGGCGGATCGGCCATCAAAGCATCCGCGCCATTGCGCAAAAGATTGTGCAGGACCTGCTGGAAGGCGATGGAATCGATGCGGATCGAGGCCCCTCGGCCGTATCGTCGAGCACGAAGGCAATGCCCTGTTGCGCAAGCTGCGGCCGGATCAGCGCCAAGGCATCGGCCAAAGCGTCACGCACCGCGACATCGGCCAGAATCGGGCCTCGCCCGCGATGCTCGCCCGCATCCGCGCCAGAATATCGCCCGCGCGCTTGGCCTCGCCGACATTGGCATCAAGGGCGAGGGTCAGGATATCGCGGCGGTCCTGCTCCATCGCGCGCCGCGCCGCCTGACTTTGGCTCAGGAGCGCCGCGACCGGCTGTGCCAGCTCGTGCGCGATCCCCGAGGCCATCTCTCCCAGCGCATTGACCCGTCCCGCATGTGCGAGCCGCGTCTCCTGTTCCAAAAGCGCGGCGCGGATCTCGCCCTGACGACGGGCGAGGACGGCGCGGCGATAGGCCCCGATCAGCAAGGCAATCGCGCCAAGGCCCAGCAAAAGCGGCACAACCACTACGAAAGGCAGCAGATCGCCAAGGGTGAAACCATGGGTCATTTCGAGCCGGAGAGGCTGGCTCGCGCTATTGACCGCAACCGCGCGGCTCGCGGTCAGCAGGGCGGGGGCGGGATCGTTGCCGACCAGAAGATCGGGGCCGAAAGACAGGCGGAACCCGTCGCCCCGCGCCATGAGCACCGGATCAAGCAAAGCGCGGGCATTGATCCGCATGCGCAAAAACAGCCCCGGTGCCGCGAGTTTGACGATTTCGTATTCCGCCAGACCCGCCTGAATGCGCAGCGCGCTGCTGCCCGCCTTTTCCAGCTCGGGCAAGGCCGCCACATCCGAGGGGCCCGCCTGCGGACCGGAGGCCCCGCCATAGCGGATCTCGCGCGCCGTGCCGGCGTCGATCGTCGCGATTTCGGTGATGCGGGGGTAGAAGGTCTCGATCGCCTCGGCCAGAACCTGCACGCTGGCCGAAGGTGCGACCCCCGCCGAAGGGCCGCTTTCGACCGGCATCCGCGCCAAGGCCGCCAGCGCGGTCAGATGGGCGTCATGCTGGGCAAGCTTTTCGGCCAGCACCGTCTCGGCCTCCGACAGGCCGGTCACCAGCGTCGCGAGCCCGTTGCGGTAATTGGCCAAAGCCACCGCGCCAAGGCACAGGGCCGCGGCGACAAACCAGCCGAGAAGGGGCCATATCCGGAGAGGGGCGATGTGGTTCATCCCGCCATATCGGCGCAAAAGCCGCGCGGTTTCAAGCGCCGCCGGCGGGCCGAGGCTGCCGCAATCGCCCTAGCCGATCTTGCGCTTGGGGATCGCCGCCGCATAGGCCTCGAGCGCGCGGAGCTGGGCGTCGGTTTTCGCCAAAGCTTCGAGCGCCGCGCCGCGGTCGGCCTTGGCCAAAAGCCCGCAAAGCACCTCGCAAACCGCCATCGCGGGGGTCAGACTGTGGAAAAAGGTCGGGCTGGCGGTCGGGCAGAGCACGGCATGATCGGCCAAAGACAGCAGCGGCGAGACCGCGCTATCGGTGATCGCCACCAGCTTTAGCCCGCGCTCGCGCGCGAGATTGGCGACATCGAGGCTCTGGCGCGAATAGGGGCTGACCGCGATCACCAAAGGACATCGCCCGCCTCGGCGCGCATCAAGGCATCGGCCCCGTGCCCCCGGTGCCTCCAGAAGCACCGTCTTTTCGCCCATGAGCGAGAGGACGTAATGGAACTGCCACGCGACCGAATGACACGAGCGGGCGCCCTGCACATAGATGCGCCGCGCGCCCGCCAGACAATCGGCGGCACCGGTCAGGCGCGCGATGGTCTGGGGCTGGCGCAGCTGCTCGATCTGCGCGGCAAGGCCCCCAAGCACCTCCTGCGCGAGCCCCTCCGGACTGCCCGCGACCAGATTGCGGTCGCTTTCGAGCGCGCGATGGACAAAGCCCTCGCCGCCCTGACGGATCAGCCGCGCCTGTTCGCGACGCAGATCCTCATAGCCCGACAGCTCGATAAATTTTGCGAGCCGGGTCATGGTCGCAGGCTGGACGCCGGCATTACGCGCCAGCTCTCGCATCGAGCGGAGAGCAATTTCCTGCGGATTTTCAATCAGATAGCGCGCAGCCTGCTGAAGCTGCGGCGACATTTCGTCGAAACGGTCGATCAGCTGTTGGTGAAGGGGACCGTTTTGCGACATCTGTTTCATCTTTCGGGGCAGGCCGGATCATGTTTCCGCATCCTTGCGCGGATTCCAAGCATAATAGGAATGGCGGCGCGACATGGAGCGATCTGAATGAATCCAATCTGTCATAATGAAACGGATGTTGCAATTCTTCCGGCGCGGTGCACAGTCGAAGAAACGTTTCAGCAATTGCGCGTGATTCGCGCCATCGGGACCAGCATCATGACGAAAATCCTCCATCGCAGCATCGGACCCGATCTCCCGCGCGCCGTCGCGGGGCAGGGTGTCTGGATCACCGACTCCGAGGGGCGGCGTTATCTCGACGGCTCGGGCGGGGCGGCGGTCACCAGCCTTGGCCACGGCAATGCCGAGGTGCTGGATGCGATGCGCGCGCAGATGGACAAGATCGCCTATGCGCATACATCGTTTTTCACCACCGATGCGGCGGAATCCCTCGCCGAACGTCTGGTCGGGCTGACGCCCGAGGGGCTCGATTACGTCTATCTCGTGTCCGGCGGCTCAGAGGCGGTCGAGGCGGCGCTGAAAATGGCGCGGCAATATTTCGTCGAGATCGGCCAGCCGCAGCGCCGCCATATCATCGCGCGCCGGCAAAGCTATCACGGCAATACGATCGGCGCGCTTGCGACGGGCGGCAATGCCTGGCGGCGCGCGCAATTCCAGCCGATCCTGCCAGAGACGCACCACGTCTCGCCCTGCTACGCCTATCGCGACATGGGCGCGCAGGAAGGCCCGAGGCCTATGCCGCCCGTCTCGCCCGCGAGCTGGAGGACCAGATCCTTGCCTTGGGTGCCGACGAGGTCATCGCTTTCGTGGCCGAGCCGGTGGTGGGCGCAACGCTTGGCGCGGTGCCTGCCGTGGCCGGTTACTTCAAGCAGATCCGAGCGGTTTGCGACAAATACGGCGTGCTGCTGATCCTTGACGAGGTGATGTGCGGCATGGGCCGGACCGGCTCGATCTTCGCGTTCGAGCAAGAGGATTGTCCCGGATATCGTGACAATCGCCAAGGGTCTGGGCGGTGGCTACCAGCCGGTGGGCGCGCTGCTTCTGTCGACGAAAATCTACGACGCCTTCCGCAACGGCTCGGGGTTGTTCCAGCATGGCCATACCTATCTCGGCCATCCGGTTGCGGCGGCTGCGGCCGATAAAGTGGTCGAGATCATGACCCGCCCCGGCCTGATGGAGAATGTGAACGCGATGGGTCAACGCCTGCAGGACGGGCTGACGGCCGCGCTTGGCGATCACCCCAATGTCGGCGACATCCGCGGTCGCGGGCTGTTTCGCGGCATCGAGCTGGTCGCCGACCGCGCCAGCAAAGAACCCCTTGACCCCAAGCTCAAGACCCACGCCAAAATCAAGAAAGAGGCAATGGCGCGCGGCCTCATGTCCTATCCGATGGGCGGGACGATCGACGGCATCAGGGGCGACCACATCCTGCTCGCGCCGCCCTATATCATCACCGCGGAGGAGGTCGATCTGATCGTCGAGCGCATCTCGGGCGCGATCCGCGCGGTGGTGGGCTGATGGCGCTTCCCGCATCATGCTCGCGCCGAACGGGGCGCGCAAAACCAAGGCCGACCATCCCCGCCTGCCGGTGACGGTGGCCGAAGTCATCGAGGAAACCCGCGCCGCGATTGCCGCCGGCGCGGACGGTCTTCACGCCCATATCCGCGACGCCGAGGGAAAACACAGCCTTGACGCGGGCCTTTACCGCGAGCTTCTGGCCGAGACCGACCGCGCCTTTCCAGGCTTTTTCGTCCAGATCACCACCGAGGCGGTCGGGCAGTATTCCGCACAGGTCCAGCGCGATCTGGTGCGCGACCTGCGGCCCAAACAGGTCTCGATCGGGATGCGCGAGATCCTGTCGGACGGCGACGAAGCCGCGACCGCCGATCTTTTCGCCTTCTGCAAAGTGGAAGGCATCGGGGTTCAGCACATTCTTTACAGCGAGGAAGAATGCCGCGAATTCATTGCCTTGCATGACAAACTCGTGATTCCGGACGAAGTGCCGCAGATCCTGCATGTGCTGGGGCGCTATTCGGTCGGTCAGGTCTCGGACCCTACGGACGTCGCGCGGCGTGCGGCGCATTTCGCGGACCGCAAGGTTGATTGGGGGCTTTGCGCTTTTGGCCAATCGGAAACCGATTGCCTGATCGCGGCGCTGGCGCTTGGCGGCAAGGCGCGGATCGGTTTCGAGAACAACCTCCACCACCCCGACGGGCGGCTTGCCGACAGCAATGCCGCGCGGGTGGCGGATCTGGTGGCGCGGCTGGGCTGAACCGCCGCGCCACCAGACCGGAACAGGGCAGAGCGGCGCGGACCGCCCGCTCGGGCGGAGACGACCCCGCCCCGCCTAGACCTCGATTCCCAGCCGCCGGATCATCCTGGCCCGTGCCTGCAAAGCGGCGCGGGTCTCTTCGGGGCGATGGGCGGCGCAGGCGTTGATCAGGCATTCCGCCGCGACCATGAAGGCCCCGATGCTGTTCGAGATGAAGCTCGACTGATGCCCGACGAGCACCGCCGCGCGCGAGCTCGGCACCAGCGGCGAGCTGGCCAGATCGGTGATCGCGACCGTGGCGATCCCCGCTTCCCGCGCGGCATTCGCGACCTCGATCACCGTCGCCGAATAGGGGTGCAGCTGGCCGAGATCAGCACATCCTGCGGACCAAGAGTGGCCAGCCCTTCGGCAATCCCGAGATTGTTGCCGTCCAGCATGACGACATCGGCGCGGATCATGCGCAGCCCGTAGGCCAGAAAGCTTGCCAATGCGTGAAATTGCCGGATGCCGTGGACCGCGACGCGGGGCGCAGCCATGATCATCGTGACCGCCTCGGCAAAACCCGCCTCGTCGAAGTGATCGACGAAACGGTCGATATTGGCCTGATTTTCGCGACAAAGCCGCGTGACCGCACCGCGCAGGCTATTGCCCGCAACCAGCGCGCCTTCGGCCTGCCGCGCATAGAAAATCCCCGGCGCATTCATCGATGACGACAAAAGCACGCGCTGGAAGGCGGGGAACCCCGGATAGCCGAGCGCATGCGACAGCCGCGTCAGCGTCGAGGGATTGACGCCGAGATGTTCGGCGAGGCTGGTGATCGACAAAAGCGCGGGATGGCCCGACAATTCGAGCAGATGGCCCAAAGCCGCCCGCGCCTTGCTGCCCAGACTGACCCGTGCCTCGCCGCGCGCGATCGCCACGGCCAGAGCGCGCAATTCCTCGAAATTCGCGGGGAGAGGGGCGCGCCGGCCTCGGGCGGAATGCCTCCGCCCGTGCCGGTTTTGCCCGCTTTTCGTCCCGACTGCCCCGCCTCAGCCCCGCTGGTCGACGCCGGAATAGGCGGCAGGTCCGGTGCTTTGGTCATAGATGCTCCAATGGACGCCATCGGCCTTGATGTGGAAAATGCCGGTCCCGAGGGTGTTTTCGTCATCGGGATCATCCTCGGCATCGCGGCGGATCGGCAGGCCCGCGCCGCCGGTATCGCGCAGGATCGACAGTGCATCGAGTCCTTCGGCGACCAGCGCATCGGCGCGGATCTGGCGATCGCCCGAGGATTGCGTGATGATCTGGTGCTTCAGCCCGATCTCGTGGTGCAGCGCATGGTTGGCATGGGCGTTCACGCCCGAAAGCGCCACGACCGAGACCTCGCCGCGCCCGAATTCGACCGACAAAAGCCGCGGATCGCCCGCGCAGGCCAGACCGAAATGGAAGCCGCCGGAATTGGCGTTGGCGCGCAGGATCGCAACGGCTTCGTCAAGGCCCGCCGCCGACAGAACCGCACGGCCGAGCACCATGCGCGGGACATCGGGCTCGGTCCCCGTCAGGCGGATGTTGTTGACCGCCTGCACCAGACCGGCCGCGTTGAAAGCCATCGTATGACCCGGGATCGAGCCCGGATAGCAGAAGGCGCGGAAGGCGGGTGCGCCTTCGGGGGCGAATTCGCCGATGAAGCTCGATCCGCGAAAGAAGGGCAGGCCGTCTTCGTTATGGGCGATCATCGGACCATCGGATTGGCCGGCGCTCAGGATCGTGGTGCAGCCGTCCGGCGTGCGCGCCAGCAAATCGCCGCGGCAGTTCCAGGCGAAGGTTTGCTCGAGCGAGAGTTCGAGCCCTCGGCCAGACCTTCGATCTCTTCCCAGATCTTCGGGAAACGGAGGCGGGTCTGTTCGGCCATGCGGGCCACGGCTTCGGCATGGGCCTCGCCGGTGATCAGCTGGAAATACTCCGAGGAGGGCAGGTGCTTGTGCACCGCGTCGCGCCCCGCCGCGCCGAGGGCGCGTCCGGTCTCGCGCGGGGTCGAGCCCGCGATCTTGCGCCAGCCGAGTTCGTGGGCGGCGCCGTTTGCTTGCTTAGACATGTTGCAGAAAGTCCTTCAACCGCTCGCTTGGCGGGTTATCAATCATCTCGCGCGGATCGCCATCCACCGAGATTATTCCGTGTTCCATGAAGATCAGCCGCGTGCCGACCTGTTTGGCGAAACCCATCTCGTGGGTGACGACAACCATGGTCATGCCCTCGGTCGCAAGCTGGCGCATGACATTGAGCACCTCTTGCTTGAGTTCGGGGTCGAGCGCCGAGGTCGGCTCGTCGAAGAGCATGACCTTGGGCCGGATCGCCAAAGCCCGCGCGATCGCGACGCGCTGCTGCTGGCCGCCCGACAGTTCGGACGGGTAATGATGCGCGCGCTCCTTGAGGCCGACCTTGTCGAGAAGGTCCAGCGCCTGCGCCTCGGCCTCGGATTTCGACAGGCCGCGGACCTTGCGCGGACCGAAAGCCACGTTTTCAAGCGCGGTCATCTGGGGGAAAAGGTTGAACTGCTGGAAGACCATGCCGGCTTCCTGACGGATGGTGCGCAGATTGGCATTGCCGGATTTCACCGACATCCCGTCCACGACCAGATCGCCGCCGGTGATCTGCTCGAGCCCGTTGATGCAGCGCAAAAGCGTCGATTTGCCCGAGCCCGAAGGCCCGATCAGCACGACGACCTCGCCGGTGTCGATGTTCAGATCGACCTCGTTGAGAACCTGGACCGCCCCGAAGTTTTTCGAGGTCTTGCGGAATTCGATGATGCTCACAGGATCCTCATGCGCTTTTCAATGAGACGGAGGGTCATCGACAAAATGCCGGTCATGACCAGATAGACGAGGCCGACCGCCGTCCAGATTTCGACCGCGCGGAAGTTCGAGGCCATGATTTCCTGCCCCGTCCGCGTCAGCTCGGCGACACCGATGACGATGAAGAGCGAGGTGTCCTTGAGCGAGACGATATATTGGTTGCCGAGCGGCGGGATCATGCGGCGGAAGGCCAGGGGGCCCACGATATAGGCCAGCACCTTCCAGCGCGGCAGCCCCATGGCGAGGCCCGCTTCGCTCAGACCTTTGGGGATCGATTGCAGCGCGCCGCGCACCACCTCGGCGATATAGGCGCCGGCATTGATGATGATGGTCAGGACGGCGGCAGTCATCGGATTGATGCGGAACTTGGAAAGTGCTTCGATTCCATAGCTTTGCCCGATGATCTTGAAGATGATCGGCAGCGCGAAATACAAAAACATCACCTGCACGACGATGGGCGTGCCGCGGATCAGCTCGACATAGACCAGCGCCAGACCATTGACGAGTTTATTGCCGTAAGCGCGCATGAGGCCCGTCAGGACGCCAAGGATCGTGCCGCCGATCAGGCCGAAGAATGTGATGAAAAGCGTGACCTTCGCGCCGGCAAGCAAGGCAGGCAGGAAGGTCGGGATGACGGACCAGTCGATATTCACGGAAAAATGCCTCCGGATGGGGGAAGATCAGAGGCGGGCGCGCCCGCCTCTGGAGGTGCGGGAGGCGCTTACTTGGCCGGCTTGGTGCCAAACCACTTTTCGTAGATCGCGTCGTAGCGGCCGTCTTCTTTCATCTTCGCGAGCGATCTGTTGATCTTGGTGGTCAGCTCGCTGCCTTTGGGAAGGGCGATGCCGTATTGATGGCCCATGAGCTGGTCGCCCACCGCTTTGACCTGACCGTCACCCGCGGTTTTGATGTAATAGAGCACGTTCGGGGTGTCGTGCATGGCGGCATCGACATTGCCGGTGCGCAGTTCGAGATAGGCGTTGTCGATATTGGGGAATTTGCGGATCTCGGTATCCTTGAGGTTCGCATCCGCCCAATCGGCCGCCGACGTGCCGGTCTTGACCGCGAGCTTCTTGCCCGCCAGCGCGTCCGCACCGGCAATATCGCTGTCGGAAGCGACCATCACCAGAAAGCCGCTGTCGTAATAGCCGTCAGAGAAATCGATCGCCTGTTTGCGCTCGTCGGTGATGGTGATGCCGGCGAGTGCGACATCGACCTGACCGGTCTGCAGCGCCGGAATGATCCCCGCGAAATCCATCGGGCGCAGCTCGTAGCCCGCGCCGAGATCCTTGGAGATCGCATCCCACATGTCGATGTCGAATCCGACATATTTGTCGCCCTCTTTGAATTCGAAGGGCACGAAAGCGGTATCGGTTGCAACCACCAGATCGGCGGCCTGAGCGGCAGAGCCGATCCCGAAAGCGAGGTCGCGGCAGCGACGAGTTTGACAAATTTGTTCATGACGTTTCCTGCTGGACTTGTGATGGCCGGATGTCTCTTCCCCAGCCGTGCAAAAAGTTTTGCAGAGAGGTGAGGGAATTGCAATAATTTTGCGCGGGCATCGGCGAGATTTTAGGAATGCGCATAAAACATCCGCTACGGCGGGGCGATTGCCGCCGTGGTGCGCACAGGCTTGCGGGTGGATCTGAAGATCTCCACAATATTATTTGAAATCAATTATATAGATTGCCGGTAGATTTCCGGCTGCTCGCCATCTGGCACATCACCGGTCAGGCCAAAACCGTGAGGCCCTCGCGATCCGTCTTTGTCGCTTGCGTTGCCAGCCGGATGTCGATGATGCCGGAGCCGACAAAACTCCCGCTATCCGCCCATGCTGCGGATGATCGTGCCGCCGACAAGGCCCGTCACGAGCAGGCCATAGGCGGTTACGGTCAGCAGAATTCCCACACGGGGCTGATACCAGCCATCGCGCGCGCGCATCACCACGCGATCGACAAGCGCCCAGGTCGCGATTCCGCCATCAAAGCGACCAGATAGGAGGCGAAAATCCACATCCCTGCGGGCATGGGCGGCAGTGCCTTGGCCAGCCAGTTGACCGCGAACGCCCCCATCCAGTGATTGAGATAAAACGGATAGGAAACCGCGCCCAGAAACATCCCGATCCCGTTGCGCTGGCCCGGAAGGGCAAGGCATTGCACCAGAAGCACCGCGAAAAGGGCCCGTTGCGCCTCGCCGTCATAGCGCCAGCACAGCGCGAAAGCGGTCGCGCATCCCAGCCAAAGCACGATCTGCATCCGCGGCTGCAGATACCAGCCGGGAAACTGCCGCGCCGCGAGAGCCGCGAACACGCCAAGCGCGATCGCCGCGAAATTCGGATGCAATGCCAGCAAAAGCAGCACGATCCCCGCCCAGCCCCACAGCTTTTTGCCGAAAGGCAGAAAGAGGATGGCCAGCGGCGCGGCGAGATAGAAAAGCTCCTCGACCGAGATGCTCCAGAAATGGTTGCCGGTCCCTTTCAGCGGCATTTCCGAAAGGGCCCGCGGGAATTCGGTGAAAATCGTATGGGTAAATGTCAGGTCGTAGAACAGGTATTTCAGCCAATAGCCTGTCACCCCTTCGCGCCATGCCGCAACCCCGTAAAGCAGGACGACCGCAACCAGATAGGGGATCCAGATCCGCGTTGCCCGATTGAAGAAAAAGCGCGGCAGGCCGCTGACGGGTGTCTCGAAAAGGATGCCCCCGATCAGCCATCCCGAAAGTGCCAGAAAGACGATGACCGGCAGGCTGGCGTCGATCGGCCCGATCGTCGGCATGCCCTGATGGCTCAGCGCCACCAAAGAGGCCAGAACGATGCGCAGCCAATCGAAATGCGGATAACTTCGCTGCGACCTGACACCGGATCTCGGGCGGTCAGAGGCGGAAAGCGCGAAGCTGGCTGGACTTGGGGACAGAAGGGACATCGTGAACAATCAGGCATTTCAGGAAGGCAGATCCGCCCGCCCGACCGGACGCGCAATTCAGACATCCCATATTATGCCTAATTACTACACGCATATAATCGATATGCTGCCCAGAAAGACAAGTTTTGGCAAACATAGGTTAAGTTGCGGCAGCCTCAGCCCCGAAGGGCAGGGCATTCCGGCCTCGATGCGCTCGGGCGCAAGCTGGGCTGTCGAGGCGTTCTGACCTCTGCGGGGCGCATCTTGTTGCAGCCCCGCCTTCCAGTTCACCCCAAAATCCGGCGATCGCGTGTTCGGCTTCTCGGTCCGGCCCGCGCCAAGTCGTTCCGGCTCGCCATTCTTTTACTGGTCAGGCGCTTGCCGGATGTGCTGGACTGGCTCCGGAGCAAGCGGATCAAGAGGCATGAAATGGCGCTGGAACAGCTGGCGAGAACCGGCGGGGAACTGGCTGGAAACCGCCCGACGCCTGCACTTTTCCCGATCGGTCCGAGATGAACGGCGGGCCTGCGCGCAGCTCCTTTGGCCATGTCGCGGTTGCCTTTCTGGCGATGGGCTCATGGGCGGCTTTCGCCAATCGCGCGCATCCGATGCCGCAACCGCTTGTTGCGGGGTGGTGCAGGGCCTCGTCTCGGGCCTCATCACGCTGTTTCTCAAGCGGATGATCGAGACGCTCTCGGCGCGCGTCGCCGGACCGGCCGGGCTGGTCGTGCCGCCGGTGATCGCGGTCGCGACCTCGGTCCTGATCCTGACGACGCTTCACAGCCTTGCGGGCACGCCCGAAATCCGCGCAACCATCGCATTGCCGCTGACGGTGACTGCAATCTATGCCACGCTCTACAGCTTCGCACTGTGGAGAGCCCGCCGCTGAGTTCTGGCGCCAGACTCCGTCCCGCCCGCCGACCGCCCGCCGACCGCCCGACGTGGGCATGTCCCAGTCCGGCCGCTTGAAAGCCGGAACTGCACGCGCGCGCATCCCGCTGTCATTCCTTTGATCTTTTTGGCCCGTTGTCATTTTTTGACATCCCGACCGGTTACACACCCGCCAACCGAAGGGCGCGTCGCACCACACTTGCACAGCTGTGCAAAAAATGTTGACGTGCTACATTCCCCATAGGAAGCTTTTGGTTGAGGAGCGGATGGAACGCGACCGCGTCCATCCGGATGAAAGACAAGAGGTGCGGAACGCCGCGCCCTGACGGGGAGGACGACATTGCACAGCTCTGCTGACGATGCTGCATGCGCAGAGAAGACGAGGGGTGCCGCTCGTGTCTTCGCTTGATCACGACATCGACGGGGCGACGGGCGCGGGCGGGCGCCTCCGCTACCGGCTGAGACTCGCAATGCGCGATCCGACCACGGTCATCGCCATCCTGATGGCGGTGCTGTTTCTTTACCTGATCATCGTCCCGATCCTGTCGATCTTGGGGGATTCCGTCACCGTCCAATTCGGAGACGAGCGCCGCATCAAAGCCGAAAGCGGCACTTTCACGCTGTATTACCTCGAGCGCGCGCTAAGCTCGCGCGTCGCGCAGGATCTGTTCTGGGTGCCGTTGCTGAACACGCTGAAAGTCGCGGCCGGGGCCATCGTGCTGTCGCTGGTGATCGGCACGATTCTGGCCTGGCTGATCGCGCGGACCGATATGTTCGGCCGCCGCTGGTTCGCCACCGCGTTGATCGTGCCCTATATGCTGCCTGCCTGGACCTTTGCGCTGGCCTGGTCGACGCTCTTCAAGAACCGCACCGTCGGCGGTCAGCAGGGCTGGCTGGAGGCCATCGGTTTGTCGCCGCCCGATTGGGTCGCTTATGGCCAGTTTCCGATCACCGTCATTCTGGCGCTGCATTACACGCCCTTCGTGATCTTGCTTTTCGGCTCGGCGCTGCGCCGCTTCGACAGCCAGCTCGAGGATTCCGCGCGCATTCTTGGCGCCTCGTCGGCAACGGTTGCCCGCCAGGTCATCCTGCCGCTGATGCGTCCGGCGCTGCTGTCGGCCGTGGTCTTAATCTTCGCCAAATGTCTGGGCGAGTTCGGCGTGCCCTATGTCCTCGGCCTGCCTGTGAAATTCGACGTGCTGGCGACCTCGCTTTACCGCTCGATCGGCTCGCGCCAGACCGGCGTTGCGGGTGTGCTTGCGGGCGCGATCATGCTGATCGGGATGATTGCGATCCTGATCGATGCCTGGCTTGCCCGCGAGGCGCGCCGCTTTGTCACCGTCGGCTCGAAAGGCTCGATGAACCGCGCCTCGGGGCTGAAGAAATGGCGGCTGCCCGCGACGGGTTTTGCCGGAACCATGTTCATTCTGAGCGTCGGCCTGCCGATCTTTACGCTGGCGCTGTCGACGGTCATGCGCCGTCCGGGCATCTTTGAATGGTCGAATTTCACGCTGGATTACTGGATCGGGCGCGACCTGCCGACCGTCGCGATGAAGACCGGGATCTTGCTCAGCCCCGATCTGTGGCGGGCGGCGTGGAATACGATTTCGATCGTCGGCATGGCGTCGATCTGCTCGGGGCTTCTGGGCATCCTGACCGGATATGTCGTGGTCCGCACCAGCTTTCGCCCGCTGGCGGTCTTTCTGCGTCAGGTCACCTTCATGCCCTATCTTGTGCCGGGCATCGCCTTTGCCGCCGCCTATCTTTCGCTTTTCGCGGTGCCGCGCGGTCCGGTTCCGGCGCTTTACGGCACCACCGCCATCCTTGTGCTGGCGCTGATGGCGGATCAGATGCCCTATGCCTCGCGGGCCGGATCTCGGCGATGATGCAGCTGGGCAAAGACCCCGAAGAGGCCGCGCAGATCATAGGCGCGGGCTGGTTCAGGCGCATGACCTCGGTCGTGATCCCGATCCAGAAGGGGTCGCTGGTGACGGGCATCCTGCTGCCCTTCATCTCGGGGATCAAGGGGCTCAGCCTTTTCGTCATCCTCGCGGTTCCGGCGACGGATGTGCTGACGACGTTTTCGCTGCGCCTCGTCGATTACAACTACACCCAGGCCGCCAATGCGGTGGTCCTCATCATCGCGGGGCTGGCCTATGCGGGCACGCTGCTTGCCCAGAAATTGACCCGCACCAATCTTGCCGAAGGACTTGGAAACTGATGCCGGACATCATCCTTAGCAATGTGCAGAAATCCTATGGCGCGGGCTCGCCCAATGCGGTCTCTGCGCTTGATCTTCATATCGGCGACGGCGAATTCATGTGCCTGCTTGGCCCCTCGGGCTGTGGCAAGACCACGACTTTGCGCATGGTCGCGGGGCTGGAAAACCTCTCGGGGGCGAGCTGCGCATCGGCGAGCGCGTGGTCGACAGCGCCGAAAAGGGCGTCTTTATCGGGCCGGAAAAGCGCGGCATGGGGTTGGTGTTCCAGTCCTATGCGCTGTGGCCGCATCTGACCATCGAGCGCAACACCGATTTCGGCCTGCGCCTGCGCAAAGTCCCCAAAGCCGAGCGTATCGAGCGGGTCGAGCGCGTCATGAAGGCGCTGGATATCGAGAAATACCGCCACCGTTACCCCTCGCAGCTGTCGGGCGGGCAGCAGCAGCGGGTGGCATTGGCGCGGATGCTTGCGGTCAATCCGGGCGTGCTTTTGCTGGACGAGCCGCTGTCGAACCTCGATGCGCGGCTGCGGCTGGAAATGCGCGCCGAGCTGAAGCGCATCCACGAGGAATTCCGCACCACCATCCTTTTCGTGACCCATGACCAATGGGAGGCGATGACGCTTGCGACCTCGATCGCGGTGATGAACGAGGGCACCTTGCAGCAGCTTGGCACGCCCAACGACATTTATGACCGCCCCGCCAACCGCTTTGTCGCCGAATTCGTCGGCAGCCCGCCGATCAACATTCTCGAGCTGGCCTCGGATCATGCTTTGGACCGCGGCGCCAAGGATTGGCTGCGGATCAGGCTGGGCGAGCGCGGCGATCTCGGCTCGGTCGGGATCCGCCCCGAGGCGCTGAAACTGGCCTCGACCGAGGCGGCGGTTCCGGCGGGCAGCTTTCATCACGCGGCCACGGTGACGGGGTTTTGCCGACCGGCGGCAGCTGGATCATCGAGATCAATTGCGCGGGCCGCATGATCTTCATGACCACCACCGAATGTCCGCGCTGGCGCGGCGGCGAGCAGGTCTGGCTGCATGCCCGCCCCAGCGCGCTGCATGTTTTCGACACCAACCGCAACCGCCTGAGCGCCGCCGACGAGGCGCTGGCGCGTGCCGATGCCGGCGTCGCCGCCGTGCGTGAGGCCTGAACCGATGGATGCAAAGATGAAAAGCACGCTTCTTGCCCTGCCGCTGAGCCTGCTGGCGGGCCTGACCCATGCCGAGGGCTTCAACCTTGACGCGCTGATCGAGGCCGCGAAATCCGAGCCCCGACCACGGTCTATGCCGTCACCGGCAAGATCGTCGATACCGCCGATGCCTTCAGCCAGAAATACGGGCTGAAAGTCTCGGGCAAGAAGGTCAACGAGGCGGGACAGCTCGATCTGCTGATCCGCGAGCATCAGGCTGGCAATGTCAGCGGCTCGGTCTCGCTGGCGGCGGATGCGGCGATGGTGGCATCCGATCTGATCGGGCAGGGCATCGTCGAAAGCTGGGTGCCCGACGATATTGCCCCGCATTTAAGCGAAGGCACGCGCGATCCGCTGATCGTGGTCAGCGACCCCCATGTCTGGGCCTATAATTCGGGCGCCCATCAGAGCTGCCCGATCACCAATGTCTGGCAGCTGGCCGATCCTGATTGGAAGGGGCGGGTGACGCTGATGGATCCGCTCGACAAGCCCGCCTATGCCGATTGGTTCAACCAGCTCGCCCGCGATCATGACGCGGAAATGGCCGCCGCCTATCAGGACCATTTCGGCAAGCCCTTTGACGCTGCGCAGGGCAGCGCGACCGAGGCCTGGGTCAAGGCTTTTGCCGCAAACGGGCCGCTGGTCTCGGATAGTGCGCATGTCTCGGATGCGATCGGCGCGCCGGGGCAGGAGCGGCCCTTTTTCGGCATGCTCTCGACCGCGAAGTTTCGCGACAACGAAGACAAGGGCTATCAGCTTGCGGTTTGCACGGGGATGAAACCCTTTGCGGGCTGGCTTTATCCGGGTCTCGGCGTGATCGCCAAAGGCACGCCCGCGCCCAATACCGCGAAGCTTTTCATCCATTACCTGCTGACCGAGGAAGGCATCGGCGCGCAAAGCGTTGACGGCAAAGTCCCCTCGGACCCGCGCATCGGCCTGCCTGCCGATGAGGCCTCGGGGATCGGCGCGCATCTGGACGAGCTGATGGCCTGGAACAATGCCGAAGCCAGCGACGATCTGGATGCAAGGCAGGATTGGCAAGACATCTGGCGCACCAGCCTCACACGTTAACAAGCCCGGATCACTTGGGCAAAACAGGGAGACGACACGACAATGACCATCACCAAACTCATCCCGCTGGCGGTTCTGACGGCCGTCTTTTCGGGGCCGGTCCTCGCCGAGGAATTCGACCTTGATGCGCTGATCAAGGCCGCTCAGGCCGAGGAAGGCATCAATGTCGTCGACAGCACCGGCAAGATCGTCGACATGGCCGAAAGCTTTTCCAAGAAATACGGCGTCAAGGCCGTCGGCACGAAAAGCAAGGCGACCGCGCAGCTGGAAAGCGTCGTGCGCGAGGCCCAATCGGGCAATGTGCAGGGCGATGTCGTGATGATTTCGGATGTGCCCGCCGCGATGGGCCAGCTTCTGCCCGAGGGTTTCGCCTCTAGCTGGGTGCCACCGGATCTGGCGGGGATATCGATCCCAAGGCGCAAAACCCGCTTTTGGTGGTCAGCAGCCCCAATGTGCTGACCTATAACACCACGCTTTACAAGGAATGTCCGATCAAGAACCTTTGGGATCTGACCGATCCCGAATGGAAGGGCAAGCTGGCGATGCAGGACCCGCTTGGCAAGCCCTCCTATACCGATTGGTTCAACCAGATGCGCAGCCATGCCGACGACAAGGTCGCGGCCGCCTATGAGGCGAAATACGGCAAAAAGCTGGAAACCGATGCGCCAAGCGCGACCGAGGCCTTCGTCACCGCGCTTGCGGCAAACGGCCCGCTGCTGACGGATTCGGATTCGGCCGCCGCCGATGCCGTTGCCGCCAATGGCCAGACCGAGCCCTTCGTCGGGCTGGTCAGCGCCGCCAAGTTTCGCGACAACGAAGACGGCAAGCTGACCCTTGGCCTGTGTAACGGCGTCGACCCGTTCATCGGCTTTTTGAACTCGACCGTCGGGCTGATCGTCAAAGGGACCAACAGCCCCAATGCCGCCAAATTGTTCATCCATTACGCCATGACCGGCGAAGGCATCGCGCCGCAGGGCGAGGATGGCAAGATCTCGTCGAACCGCACGGTGCAGCTGCCCGCAGACGAGCCCTCTGGGATCTCCAAGCATCTCGGCGAGGTGCTGGCCTATGACCCTCGACCGGCATGGACGATTGGGACAGCCGGCAGGACTGGCAGGACATCTGGCGGCTGTCCTACTCGAAGTGATCCTCCTGCCGGGGCATTCCGCAGGGGATGTCCCGGCCTTTTTCAAGATTTCACCGCCCACCCTTGCACGGCTGTGCAATTTGGCCGAAGAAGCGGGCGAAGAGGAATTGCTGATGACGCTCACGAATGATGACATGGCCCGACGCGAGACCTTCCTGCGGGATCTGCTCGCGAGTGCAGGGTCCTCGCCCTCGACGGATTCCGCCAGCAGGAGGGCCGGCCCGTCGGCATGAAGGGGCCGCAAGATTACCTGACCGAGACCGATGGCGCGGTCGAAGCGCATATCCGCGCCCGCCTGTCCGAGGCCTTCCCCGAGGACGGCTTTCTGGGCGAGGAAACCGGCGGCGCGCCGCGCGATCAGGTCTGGGTGGTCGATCCGATCGATGGCACCGCGAATTTCGCCCGCGCCATTCCCCATTTCTGCATCTCGATCGCTTTCGTGGCCGGGGGCGAGGTCCAGCTGGGCGGCATCGTGAACCCCGCCCTCGACGAGACCTATCTGGCGCGGCTGGGCGAGGGCGCGACCCGCAACGGTCGGCCGATCCATGTCTCGGAAACCACCGACATCACCGCGACCTCCTTCGAGATGGGCTGGTCGAACCGTCGCCCGCTGGCGAGCTATGTCGCGGCGCAAAGCGAATTGTTCGAAGCGGGCAGCAATGTGCGGCGCGGCGCCTCGGGGGCGCTGGGTCTGGCCTATGTCGCGGACGGGCGCAGCGACGGCTATGCCGAATTGCACATGAACCCTTGGGACTGCCTTGCCGGACTGCTTCTGGTACGCGAGGCGGGCGGCGTGACCGGCCCCTTCCTCTCCGCCGACGGGCTGGCGCAGGGCGGCTCCGTCCTTGCCGCGACCCCCGCCGTGGCCGACATCCTGTCGCGGGCAACCACCATTCCGCTGCTCGCAGGCCGCGACCTTCTGCCCGAAAGCCAATCCCGAGCCCAATCCCTGAGGATCGCATGAGCCCGCATTATGACCGCCCCTGGATCAGCCGTGTCTACGAAAACCTGCCCGATTTCGGCGTCGATCTTTATGTCGGGGGCCGCGAGGGGGCTTCGGATGTCGGTCTGCTGCGCGCCAACGGGATCAGCACGGTTTTGAACTGCGCGGTCAATCTTGATTTCAACTATGTCTCGCAAGATGATGAAATATCGCACGATTCAGGCGTGGGATACGGGCCGGCACAGATCCGCTACTACAAGCTGGGCATCGTCGACGGGCCGGGCAATCCCGATACGATGATGCTGGCGGGTTATTTCCAGCTCAAGGGCGCGCTCGAGCAGATCTTGCCCGACAAGCCCAGCTATCCGCTGCGCGAACGCGGCAATGTGCTGGTGAACTGCCGCGCCGGACGCTCGCGTTCGGTGGCGCTGGTCTCGTTGTTTTTGCACCTGCACCTGCCGCAGGAATTCCCGACTTTGGCCGATGCCATTGCCCATGTCCGCGTCAAGCGCGAGCTGCGGCCCGATGAATGGGACTCGACCCCAAAGCCGATGCTGATTGCCGCCGCCGAGCGCAGCGCGGCTTGGGCGCGGCTGATCGAGCCCGAGCATGACTGCGCAGAGGCGGCACTCGCGTGACCAAGATCGCCGTCATTGCCGACCCGCATGTCCATGATTGCAGCTGGCAGCCCGAAAATTCGGGCCTGACCGGAGCGATCCGCAGCTTTGCCGAGACCGCCGCCTCGACCCGCGTTTTCAACGAAAGCATTCCGGCCTTTCGCGCCGCGCTTGAGCGCGCGGTGGCCGAGGGCGCCAAGCTGGTGCTGCTGGTCGGCGATCTGACCGATGACGGGCAAGAGCCCAATATCCGCGCCGCGCTGAAAATTCTGGCGGATTACCGACAGCGCCACGGCCTGCGCGTGCTGGCGACGCCGGGCAATCACGATTTCTACGCGCTGGCCGGTCGCCCGCAGATCAAGACCTTCCTGACCGCGGATGGCGCGCCGGTGGTCGTGGATTCCGCCCATTCGCCCGATGCCGCGACTATCGGCACCGCCCCCGCGCTGAAGCTGATGGCCCACCTTGGTTATCGCCCAGAACCCTCTGATCTGCATTGGGAAACGCCCTTCGGAACAGATCCGGATTTCGCGGCTCGCTCCTATCTTGTCGCGAGCCCCGACGGGCAAAGCCGCGTGCAGATGATCGACAGCTCCTATCTGGTCGAACCCGTGGCGGAATCTGGATTCTCGCGCTGGACGCCAATGTCTGCGCGCCGCGCAATGGGCTGGTCGATCCCGCCGATCCCAAGGCCTATCACGACCCGACCGATGGCGGTTGGGGCGCGGTCATGGCGCATCGCGCCCATCTGCTCGGCTGGATGGCCGATGTTGCCGCGCGCGCCAAGGCGCAGGGCAAGCAGCTGATTTCCTTTTCGCATTATCCGGTGCTCGACCCGCTTGGAGGCGCTTCGGCCGAGGAAGTCGCGATCTTTGGCGCCACCGGCCTTGCGCGCCGCGCCCCACCCGCAGCCGCGGCAAAGGCCTTCGCCGCGACCGGCGTGCCGCTGCATTTCTCGGGGCATCTTCATGTGAATGATTGCTCGCGCCATGACGGGCCGCAGCCCTTTTTCAACCTTGCGACGCCTTCGCCGGTGGGCTTTCCGCCCGCGATGAAGCTGATCGAAAGCGAGGGCCGCGCCTGACCCTGCGCACGCTCGATCTGGCCGAAGTGCCGGACCATGATCTGGCCTATGCCGCCTATCAGGCCGAGGCGGCGCGGGCGGGCGCGTGCCTCCTGCCGCCAGCCATGCGGAAAATCACGGCGCTTTCATGGATCACCATTTAAGCGCGGTGGTGCAGGACCGCTACATTCCGCGCGAATGGCCGCCAGAGATGGCTGCGTTTTTGCGGGCGGGGATCTGCGCGATCTGGGCGCGCTGCTGGGCCGCCCCGAGGCGCTGCCGGATCTGTCGCTGACCCAGTTGGCCGAGGACTGGTACCGCTTGCGCAAGGCTGCCGATCTGGCGGCGGGCTATATTCCGGCCGAACGGTTGGCGCTTTATGACCGCATCACCCGCGATCTGCCGCACCCCGAAACATGCGCGGGCTTGGCCGCCCCGTGACCCGCTTTTGCGGATCATGCGCGCCTATCTCGACCGCCTGCCCAACCGCGATATCGCGATCGATCTGGACGCGATGACGGTGACGCGGATCTAGGGCCGCACCGTCTTGCGCCAGACGATCTGCACGGGCAGCGATTTTTCGCGCGGGACATCGGCCTCGTCGGCGTCTATGATCCCCGCGATGTAATCGATGATCTCGGTCAAGGGCTGGCGAAAAGTCGTGAGGTTGTAGCCGATCCAGCCCGCCTGCGGGATATCGTCGAACCCCACCACGCAAAGATCGTCGGGGATCGCCATCCGGAACTCTATCCGCGCCGCATCCATGAAACCGAAGGCCAGCAGATCGGTGGCGCAAAACACCCCGTCCGGCCGGTCCGAAGCCGCGAGCAGATGGCGCGCGGCCTCGGCGCCCGTGTCGTAGCCGGTCGGCCCGCTCCGACTGACGGTCACGCTCAGGCCGAACTCTGCGGCGGCCGCGAGAAAGGCACGTTCACGTGCGACGATGCTGGGCGTTCCGGCGGTCGAGCTGACCAGCGCCAGCCGCGAACATCCGGCGCGGCGCAGCATCAGGCAGGCTTCGCGCGCGGCACCTTCATTGTCCATGATCACGAATTGCGCGCCCTCGATCGGCTCGTTGCGGTTGATCAGGATGACGCGCTGGCCGTTCTCGATACAGGTCTCGATCAGCGAGGCGGGCGGTCCGCCGGAAATCACCACCGTCGCATCGGCGCGGTAATTCAGCGTCTGGCGCAAGGCCGCCGCGACATTCTCGGGCTGGCCCGCGGTATTGAGCACCATCACCACCTTGCCGATGGCCTGCAGGCGGCGGATCGCGGTCTCGACCAGCGCGGCCTGATAAGGGGTCTGCATTTCCGAGACGATCAGGCAGACGATGCCCGAGCGGTGCTGGATCAGTCCGCGCGCCAAATGGTTGACGTGATAGCCAAGCTTTTCCGCGGCCGCGAGCACCTTGGCGCGGGTCTCGGGCGAGACGCTGGCACCGTCGGTAAAGGTGCGCGACACCGCCGAGCGCGACACCCCCGCGAGTTCGGCCACCTTGTTCGCACTGACCGAGGCTTTTCTCGGCTTGCTTTTGTTTTTCGACACCGGCCCATCCGTCCCCAAGGTTTCACCCCTATCTTGCACAAAAACCGCGACAAGAAAAACATCCTTTCGGATGTGGTCCGGAGCGATTATTCCCTGCTATCGCTTAGATTTTCGACAGTTCCGTGACAAGAGACCGCAATAGCTCCGCAGGGAGATTGCCGCAGTCATACGAAATTCTTGCACTGCTGTGCAACAGCTGCCACGATGGATCCCAACCGGACGAAGTTGCCGGCGGGCAGGGGTGTGGCGTGGCCTCGACAATTCAGCTTATCGACCTGCTCGGCGCGGTGGCGCTGCTGCTCTGGGGCTTGATCTCATCAAGACCGGCGTGCTCGCGGCCTTTGGCACGCAGCTGCGGCAATGGCTGGCGCGGGGCACGCGCAACCGCGTCAGCGCCGCATTCTGGGGCTTCGTGGCGACGCTTGGACTGCAGTCGAGCACAGCGACCGCCGTGCTGATCGCCTCTTTCACCGCGCGCGATCTCGTGCGGCCGCGCATGGCGCAAGCGATGATGCTTGGCGCGAACCTCGGCACGGCGGTGGTGACGGTGGTCTTGTCGAGCGACCTGCATTGGCTCGGGAGCGCGCTGATCTTTCTGGGTGTTTGGCTCTCCAAGGGCGGCGGGGCCGAGAGGTCCCGCGCGATCGGGCGCGCCGTGTTGGGGCTGGGGTTGATGCTGCTGGCGCTTCAACTTCTCGGCGCGGTGACGGCGCCGCTGCGGGCCGCGCCCACGGTCGCGATGGTGCTTTCGGCGCTGGCCGATGCGCCGGTGATCGCGGCGATCGTGGCGGCTCTGCTGGCGATGCTCGGCTCGTCGAGCCTCGCGGTCGTGGTGTTGGTGATGATGCTCGCCGCGGCAGGCGTCGTCGGGCCGGAGCTCGCATTGACGCTGGTCGCCGGTGCCAATCTTGGCGGCGCGGTGCCGCCTTTTCTGGCGGTTCAGGGCGAGGGGATCGCCGCAAGGCGGCTCACGCTCGCCAATCTCGTGGTGCGGGCCAGCGGCGCGCTGGTCGTCGTGATCGCCGCGGACCCGCTGGCGCGCGCAGTTTCGCAGGTCGCGCAGGATCCGGCGAATTTCGTGGTCCTCGCGCATCTGTCGTTCAATCTGACGCTGTTGCTGGTCTTTCTTCCGGTTCTGGACGGGGTCGGCCAGCTGGCCGCGCGTCTGCTGCCGACCCCGCGGACCGAGGACCGCACCGCACAGAGCTATCTCGACGACAGCCTGCTCGGCATGCCGGAAATGGCGCTGGCGGTTGCCGCGCGCGAGGCGTTGCGGCTCGGCGATGTCACCGGCGCGATGCTCGGTCGGGCGCGCGATGTCCTGACCACCGGCGAGGAGGCCGCGATTGCGGCGATTGCGGGGCTGGAGCAGGAGGTGGACGGGCTTCACGAGGCGATCAAGCTTTATGTCGCCCGATTGAATCGAGGTGCGCTTACCGCGCAGGAGGAACGGCGGGCACAAGACATCATGTCCTATGCGATCAACCTCGAGCATGTCGGCGATACCGTCAATCGCGGCCTTGCGGGGATTGCGGCCAAAGGGCGCGCAAAAACCTCAGCTTTTCGGATGAAGGGCTGGCCGAGCTGACGGAGTTTTTGACCATACGCGCGAGAACCTCGAGCTGGCGCAGGCGATTTTCCTGTCGCGCGATCCGCTGCTCGCACGGCGTCTGATCGACCGGAAGCTCGGGAGCCGCAAACTCGAAGCGCAATCCGCCGCGCGCCATCTGGAGCGGGTGCGCGAGGGCGGGCGCAGGCCATCGAAACCAGCGCGATTCATCTGGACCTGCTGCGCGATCTCAAACGGATCAACGCGCATCTCGCTTCGGTGGCCTATCCGATCATGGAGGAATTGGGCGAATTGCGCGAAACCCGCCTCTCCGAGCCCAGAGGCGTCGCGCGTCCCGCCTGAACCTGGCGCCGCGCGCGCCGCCAATTCACCGAGCGGCTTTGACATTCGGCGGGCCCTCATCCTAAGTCGGCATTCGGCCGGTAGGGACACCCCATCCCGACCTTTTCCCAACCTGCCGCAAGGCGGCGTCGCGATCCGGCGCCTTGCATTGTCCTGACCCCGAGGTGCGCCCGCATGGATCTTTTTGACAAAGCCGAGCCGCTTTCCGAGCAGCCGCTTGCGGCACGGATGCGCCCGCGCACGCTGGACGAGATTGTCGGCCAGCACGCCATTACCGCCGAAGGCTCGACGCTGCGGCGCCGGATCAAGGCAAAAGCCTTGGGCAGCATCATTCTCTACGGCCCGCCGGGTGTCGGCAAGACCTCGATTGCGCAGGCGGTCGGCGCGATGATCGGCAAGGAGTTCCGCCAGCTTCATGCCACGCGGGCCGGTGTCGCGGATCTGCGCAAACTGGCCGACGAGGCCCGCATGAAGCCCTTGCTCATCTTCGTCGACGAGGTTCACCGCTTTTCCGCCACGCAAGCCGACGACCTGCTGTCGATCTGCGAAAACGGGGTCGCCGATTTCATGGGGGCGACGACCGGCAACCCCTATCATACGCTGCCGCCGGCGCTGGTCTCGCGCTCGACCATCCTGAAGCTGGAACCCGTGGCCATCGCGGATATGGAGCAGCTGGTCCGGCGCGGCATCGCGCAGCTTGTCCGCGAAGGCGCGCCCGTCAGCATGTCGGATGCGCAGATCAAGACGCTGGCGGGCCGCTCGGGCGGGGATGTGCGCCGTGCGCTGACCACGCTTGAAGGGCTGGCCGTCGGGCGCGGTCCGAATGAGGTCGAGATCACCGACGCGATGATGGACGAGGCCTTTGCCGCCGCCCCGGTCAATCATGACAGATCGGGCGACGCCCATTACGACATCACCTCGGCCTTCGTGAAATCCATGCGCGGATCTGACCCCGACGGCACGCTTTACTGGCTGGCGCGCATGATCCATGCGGGCGAGGATCCGCGCTATATCGCGCGCCGGATCATGATCCATGCCTCGGAAGATGTGGGCCTTGCCGATAATAGCGCGCTGCAAACCGCCGTTGCCGCGCTGCATGCGGTCGAGAAAATCGGCTATCCCGAGGCCCAGATCATCCTTGCCCATGCGGCTTTGCATGTGGCGCGCGCGCCCAAATCGAACGCGGCCCATCGCGGGATCGCATTGGCGATGGGCTATGTCACCTCCGAGGCGCCGCTGAATGTGCCGCTTTATCTGCGCGACACCCATTACAAAGGCGCGGCAAAGCTGGGTCACGAGGGCTATCTTTTCCCCATGACGATGCGCGCGGCTGGGTCGAGCAGGATTACACGCCGGGCATCCCGCGCGGCAGCTTTTACCAAAGCGACGGCCGCGGCGGCGCAACCTTCGAAAGCCGCTCGGATGATTTCTGGGAGCGGCTGCAGATGCGGCCGCAAGCCAAGACGAAATGGTGACGTGATCCATTCCGCGGGCCGTGGCCGCGGCGCGGAGCAGGCGCGCCACGCTCTGACGCGTC
Source organism: Paracoccus cavernae (assembly GCA_030410095.1). GTDB lineage: Bacteria > Pseudomonadota > Alphaproteobacteria > Rhodobacterales > Rhodobacteraceae > Paracoccus > Paracoccus cavernae. Next base: position 278,540 of record JAUFRC010000003.1, on the reverse strand, counting down.
GAAATCCCTAAGTCTGCTCCGATGGAGCCCGCATGTCTGAATGCGCAGGCGGTGCCGCGCGATTCACCCCCGCATGGCTTTTGTCGTCATGTCGTCGCGCGACACGCAAGCGCAGGCCGTGGCAGAAAGAGGCTGATCGCCGCGCTTTCCGGCCAAAACGCTCCGGCCATCGTCCGAGACCCCTTGCCGCGACGCCCCGAGCGCTTCGCGCGCCCGAGCGGCGCATTCTCCGCTTGGACGACAATGCCATGAAACGCTCGGACAGGGACGCGATTTCCCGCCTCTTCGGGCTCTCGGCTCGTGGCGCGAAGCGCCCGCGCCTCTCGGCCGCGACTCCGGCAGAAACTCCCGCTTCCCCACCCGTGACCCGACTCCCCGTGACGAAAGCGAAATCCCTCACAGACGAAACGCTTGACAGACGATCTTCCGAATGACGTAATAATGGGAGATATGCCATAATAGTGGAGGTTGCGTTGTCCTTTCCCCGATCCTTCTTCCTGGCTACGGCCGCATCTATGCTTATGGTGCCGCCGGCTTTGGCTGCCGGCGTCGTGAATGTCGCCATTGTGGGCGAGCCTGATACCCTTGATCCGGTTGTCTCGACCAAGGATGTCGTCAGCATTGTTACCCAACACGTTGTCGAGACGCTCTATACCTTTGATTCGCAATGGAATGTCGCGCCTCTTCTGGCCAAGGACATGCCTAGCATATCGCCGGATGGTCTGGTCTATGATATTCCGCTTCGGACGGATGTGACATTCCACGACGGTTCGGCGCTCGATCCCGAGGACGTGGTTTCCTCGTTGAACCGTTGGCTCAAGCTCGCCACGCGCGGCAAAGGCGCGGCGGACAAGATCGCGGAAATCAAGGCCGTCGGTCCGGATACCGTCCAGATCACGCTTTCCACGCCCTATGCGCCGCTCTTGTCGCTGCTGGCCTTCTCGAACTCCGCAGCGGCGATCTATCCGTCCGAGAACCAGGCGGACCAGCTGGAGAAAGTCGTCGGAACAGGCCCCTATCAGGTCGGCGAGCGGGTTCCGGATCAATATCTCCAACTCGTCCGGTTCGACGGTTTCAAACCGCGCGAAGAGCCGACAAACGGCGGTGCCGGAAAGCGCGGGCAGGTGCCCGACGAGATCCGCTTCATTCCCACTCCGGATCCCAACACGCGGGTCGAGGGCTTGCTTTCGGGCCAGTTCGACTTTGCCGACAGCCTGCCCGCCGAGTCTTTCGACCGCGTGTCGGCAAGCAGCACGGCGGAGCCGATGATGCTCGAAGGCTTTGGCTGGCCCGTCTTTGCCGTGAACCACAAAGAGGGATTGATGACCAATCCGGGCATCCGGCAGGCCGTGCAGATGGCTCTGCCGATGGACGACATGATGTTCGCGGCCTTCGGGGACGACAAGTTCTTCAAGACCGATGGTGCGATGTATCCCGAAGGCTGGCCGTGGCGGGTCGAGAACGGGATCGAGCTCTACAACGTGAACGATCCCGCCAAAGCGGCCGAGGCGCTGTCCGCGGCAGGCTATGACGGCACGCCGCTGCGCATTCTCACGTCGCGCCAGTACGAGTTCCACTACAAGATGGCCGAAGTCGCGAAAATGGCGCTGGAGGCGGCCGGCCTCAAGGTTCAGCTGGACGTTGTCGATTGGGCGACACTGGGAGAGCAGCGCAACAATCCCGCCCTGTGGGACATCTACATTTCGCATTCGCCTTTCCTGCCCGAGCCCGCCCTGACGGACATGTATTTCACGACATCCCGCCTCGGCTGGAGCGAGCCCGAAAAGGACAAGATCGCCGAGGCCTTTCTGGCCGAAACCGATCAGGCGAAACGCGTCGAGCTGTTCGGGCAGCTTCAGGGCGCCAATCTCGCGGATGTCGGCTTCATCAAGATCGGCAACTTCAATGCGGTTCTGGGCAAGTCGAAGGCTCTGAACGGGGTCGATCCGTCGCCTTGGCCGTATTTCTGGAATGCGTCGAAAGAGTGACCGCGTGATCGGGTAGGAGGCGTTCGTGTCCCGTTATATCCTCAAGCGTTTCGGCGGGCTGATCGTCGTTGTCCTGCTCGTCCTGACGATCTCTTTCGTGATCGTCAGGCTCGCGCCCGGTGACCCTGCCGCCTTGATGCTGGGGCCGGACGCGACGCCTGCCGATGCGGCGGCCTTGCGCGAACGCCTCGGCCTCGACCGCTCGATCGCCGAACAATATCTGGCCTATATGTCGCGCGCCCTTCGCGGCGATCTCGGCCAGTCGCTCTACTTCAGCCGTCCGGTCACCAGCGTCCTTGCCGAAAGGGCCGAGCCGACCGTGCTTTTGGCGCTGATGTCGTTGCTCATCGCGCTGGTGATCGCGCTGCCTATCGGCGTTTGGTCGGCCTATCGCCGCGGCTCGTTCTTCGATCAGGCGAGCATATCGACAGCGATGTTGGCAGCCTCGATCCCCTCGTTCTGGACCGGACTGATGTTCCAGCGCTATTTCGCCACCGAACTGGGGTGGTTTCCGGCAGCCGGATACGGCGGACCCGGCGCCACATTTGACGAGCGCATCTGGCATCTGCTGCTGCCCTCGATCGTGCTGGGGATTGTGAACTCGGCGCTGATCCTGCGGTTCACGCGGGCCTCGATGCTCGATGTTCTCGGCGAGGATTACATCCGCACCGCGCGCTCGAAAGGCATGGGCGAGAGGCGCGTTCTGCTCCGCCACGCGCTGAAGAATGCGGCAATCCCTGTCGTGACGGTCATCGGCCTGACCTTCGCGATGCTGGTCTCGGGGGCGGTGGTGACGGAGCGCGTCTTCAACATTCCCGGCATGGGGAATTTGGTCGTCAGCGCCGTCGAGCGCCGCGATTATCCCGTGATCCAGGGCACTCTGGTCGTTGTGGCCACGCTTTATATCCTGATCAACCTCGCAGTGGACCTGCTTTATCTGCTGATCGACAAGCGCGTGAGGTACTGAGAAATGGCAGCTTCCGGAACCCGCGTTTTCGAGAACCCGGCCTGTGGCGGACGATGGCCCGTCGGCCGGCGGTCCTGATCGCGCTCGCCGTCTTTGTGCTGATCCTGCTGTCTGCGGTTTTCGCATCCCAGCTGGCTCCGGCGGATCCGGCGCGCATGTCGGTGCGGGCAAGGCTTATCCCCCCGGCTCCGAACATCTGATGGGCACCGATGCCTTCGGGCGAGACGTCCTGTCGCGGATCCTGTTTGCGGGACGCGTCTCGCTCACCATCGGGGTCGGTGTCGCGGTTCTGGCCACAGCGGCAGGCATCGTTCTCGGCATGCTCGGCGGCTATTTCAGGGCATTGGACGCGCCGATATCGCGGCTGATCGACGCGATGATGGCCTTTCCCGACATTCTGCTCGCGATCTCGCTGGTCGCCATCTTCGGCGGCTCGGTCAGCAACGTCATCATCGCGCTTTCGATCGTCTATACGCCGCGGATCGCGCGGATCGTGCGGGCGGCGACCCTGGTAATCCGCGAGCTGCCCTTTGTCGAAGCGGCACGCGCCCTCGGCTCGTCCACCGTGACGATCATGCGCCAGCACATCCTGCGCAACATCGTGTCTCCCGTTGTCGTGCAGGCGACCTTCATCTTTGCCTATTCGATGCTGGCGGAGGCCGGACTTTCGTTCCTCGGCGTCGGGGTCAACCCCTCCGTCCCGACCTGGGGCACGATGATCAACGAGGGCCGGCAGACGCTCGACCAGGCGTTCTATCTCATTGTTTTTCCCGGATTGGCGATCTCTCTCGCCGTCCTCAGTCTTCAGATGATCGGCGACGGTTTGCGCGATGCTCTGGACCCCCGACTTGCCAAAGAGGCCTGATATGTCCCTGACGCTTAAAAACTTCCGCCCCGTCGGCTTCAACGATCCGGTCGACGTGATCCATATCGGGCCGGACGGCATGATCCGCGACGAGGCTGCCGAAGGCGCCGTGCCCGTCGATTGCGGCGGAGCCTATCTTTCGGCGGGCTGGAGCGACCTGCATGTCCACGTCTGGCACGGCGGCACCGACATTTCCGTGCGCGCTTCCGAAGCGGGGCGGGCAACGGGGGTGACATCGATGGCCGATGCCGGCTCGGCGGGCGAGGCCAATTTCCACGGGCTGCGGGAATATGTCATCGACCCCGCCGCCGAGACGGTGCGCGCATTCCTCAACATCGGTTCGATCGGGCTGGTTGCCTGCAACCGTGTTCCGGAATTGATCGACATGCGCTCGATCGACATCGACCGCACCCTTGCGGTGATCGAGGCCAACCGTGACGTGATCTGCGGGATCAAGGTGCGCGCCAGCGGTGTCATCGTCGGCAGCTGGGGCATCACGCCCGCAAAGATCGCCAAACGCATCGCCGAGATGTGTGAGCTGCCGCTGATGGTCCACGTCGGAGAGCCGCCGCCGCTGATCGACGAGGTTTTCGATATCCTGACGCCCGGCGATATCGTGACCCATTGCTTCAACGGCAAGCGGGCGGGCTCGATCAGGGACACACCGGCTTTGTGGGCACAGGCGCGGCAGCTGTCGGACAGCGGCGTCAGGATGGATATCGGACATGGTGCCGCCTCCTTCGATTTCGACGTCGCCCGTCGCGCGATCTCGGAAGGGTTCAAGCCGTGGTCGATTTCGACCGACCTCCACCTGCGCAATATCGCGGGCCCCGTGCATGATCTGGCGACCACCGCCTCCAAGCTTCTGGCGGTCGGTCTGGGGCTCGAGGATGCGGTGACCGCGATCACGACCAACCCCGCAGCATTATCGGGCTCGGCGGCCCCGACGGGATGGCGGCGGGGCGGCGGGCGGATTTTACCGTCTTCGATCTCGCCGACTGCGACATGATCGCGACCGACAGCGACGGCGGCGTGCTGCGTCTCGAAAAGGTGCTCGAACCGCGCATGACGATCATTGGCGCCGATGTGCAGGCGGCCGCGCGGCGGATCGGGGCGCCCAGATGAGCGCGCCGCGCATCCTGAGCGTCGAGAGCCTGCGCGTCGGTTTCGGATCCGGCGCGCGGTCGATCACTGCTCTGCGGGATGTCAGCTTCAGCATCGAACGCGGCAAGACGCTTGCTCTGGTGGGCGAAAGCGGATCGGGAAAATCGGTCACCTCCCTGTCGATTTTGGGGCTTCTGCCCAAGGGAGGCCGGATACTGGGCGGCCGGATCAACTATCGCAACCGCGACGGCTCCGTCAGCGATCTGGCGGACCTTCGCGCGTCGGGAATGCGCAGGATCCGCGGCAGCGAGATCTCGATGATCTTTCAGGAGCCGATGTCGTCGATGAACCCGCTGTTCACGATCGGCGACCAGATCGGCGAGATGCTGTTGCTGCATAGCAATCTCGATAGCCGCGCCAGACGTGCCCGCGTGATCGAGATGCTTGAAATGGTCGAGATCCCGGGGGCCTCGAGCCGCGTCGACGCCTATCCCCACGAGCTGTCGGGCGGCATGCGCCAGCGCGTGATGATCGCGATGGCTTTGGTCTGCGCCCCGCAACTCCTCATCGCGGACGAGCCGACGACTGCGCTCGACGTGACGGTTCAGGCCCAGATCCTCGACCTCATGCGCCGCCTTCAGCGCGAGCTCGGAATGTCGATCCTGTTCATCACGCATGATATGGGCGTGGTTGCCGAGATGGCCGACGAGGTTGCCGTCATGTATGCGGGCGGGGTCGTCGAACAGGCCGATGTGGACCGCATGTTCGACCACACCGGCCATCCCTATACACAGGGCTTGCTGGCATCGATCCCGCGTCCGGACCGGACGGCAGGCGAGCGGCTCCGCGCCATTCCCGGCAGCGTTCCGCCGCTTTACGCGATCCCGTCGGGATGCGCGTTCCGGCCGCGCTGCCCGCTGGCGATAGGGCCGTGCTCGGGCCCCGTGCCGCTCGCGCCGATGCATCCGCGCCAACTCGTAGCATGCCTGCGCGCGGGAGAACCCGCCTTCACAACGGAAGGGACGGTCCATGTTTGACCAAGACGGAACTCCCCTTGTCCGCATCCGCTCGCTGAGCAAGCGCTTCGACAGCCCGCGCGGCACGGTTCACGCCGTCGAGTCGATCGATCTCGACATCGCCCGTGGTTCGATCGTGGGACTGGTCGGCGAAAGCGGTTCGGGAAAGACCACGCTCGGACGGACCGTCCTGCGCCTGATCGAGCCGACCTCGGGGAAATCCTCTTTGACGGGAAGGATATCACCGCGATCCCGCAGCGCGAACTGACCGCGATGCGGCGCCGCATGCAGATCGTGTTTCAGGACCCCGTGTCCTCGTTGAACCCCGTCTGAAGGTCGGGGAAATCATCGCGGAGGGTCTGGTCGCCCATCGGGTCGGCAATGCGGCCGAGCGGCGCGACCGCGTCGCCGCGCTGCTGGAAGAGGTCGGCCTCTCGGCCGATTGCATCAGCCGGTTCCCGCACGAGTTTTCGGGCGGACAAAGGCAGCGCATCGGCATCGCGCGTGCGCTGGCACTCGATCCCGAATTCATCGTCGCCGACAGATCCGTTTCGGCGCTCGATGTGTCGGTTCAGGCGCAGATCCTGAACCTGCTGCTGGATCTGCGGGAGGGACGCGGCCTGACCATGCTCTTCATCGCGCATGATCTGTCGGTCGTCGACTACCTGTGCGATCAGGTTGCGGTCATGTATCTTGGCCGGATCGTCGAAAGCGGGCCTGCGCAGGTCGTGCACCGCGCGCCCGCCCATCCCTATACCAAGGCGCTGCTGTCGGCCGTGCCGGTCCCCGATCCCCATGCTGCACGCAAGCGCGAGATCCTCGCGGGGCAGATTCCCAGCCCGCTCTCCCCTCCGTCGGGCTGCGTGTTCAGAACGCGCTGCCCCAAAGCCACCCAGGAATGCGCTGCTGCCCTTCCTCCGGCAGTAGCGCTTGGCGCGAGCCATGTCGCCCATTGCATCCATATCGAAGGAAACGGCCGATGATGCGACCGGAACTTGAACCGACTGGTCACGACAGCACCGTCAACCCGAACACCTCGCCCGAAGACAAGCTGGCAGCAGCGGCAATCGCGCTGCCCGACCATCCGCCAAAGCCGATCGGCGCTTTCGTCAACGTCCGGCTCCACCGCGAGCTGGCCTATGTCTCCGGTCAGGGCCAATCGAATTCGACGGGTCGCTCAAATGCGGGAAAGTGGGAGATGACGTCACCGCCGAAGTCGCGCGCGAGCACGCGCGGCTGGTCGGTTTGAACATTCTTGCCGCTCTGCGCGCCGAACTCGGCTCTCTCGATCGCGTCAAGTCGGTGGTCAAACTGTTGGGCCTCGTGAACGCGACGCCGGAATTTCTCCGGCACCCGTTCGTCATCGACGGCGCGTCGGATCTGATGGCGGAAGTATTCGGGAGCGCAGGCCAACACGCGCGTTCGGCCTTCGGGGTTGCCTCGCTGCCGAACAACATCACGGTCGAGATCGAGGCGATTTTCGAGATCAGGCCAAGCTGATGCGGCTAGTGCCCGACGGCATTCTCGACCTCGAGCGCGGCGGCCTGAACGGCAGCGGCCAGTTCGTCGCCGCGCATCTCGACCTGGCGATCCGCCGTCACGATCGAGATCGTGGCGATGCAGACCCCTTTCGCATCGCGGATCGGCGCCGCGATACAGGCGACCGAAAATTCCGACGCGTTCAATTGAACCGCGAGCCTTGCGGCGAAATCCGCCGCTGCCTGATCCGAAAGAACCTTGGGATCGGTCTCGGCCAGCCCAGTGCGGGAAGGTTGTGCAAGCCGTGCAAAGCGCGCGATGCGCTCCGGCTCGGAAAGATGGCCCAACAGCAGCCTGCCGGATGCGGTCCAGTTCAGCGGGACGCGGGTTCCCACCTCGGACGAGATGCGGAAATGCCCCTCGCCGCCGGCCATTGCCACGACCAGCATCATGTCGTCGTCGTTGGTGCAGATCTGGACCGTCTCGCCGGTTTGCCGTGCAAGCTTCCCCATCACCTGTTCCGCAAGGGCAATCGCATCGACATGGCCGCGGTAGACCATGCCGTAACGCATGAGGCGCGGGCCGAGCCAAACGACATTGCCCTCGCGCCGGCTCAGCATGTCGCGCTCGACCAGTTCGTCGACCAGCCGATAGATCGTCGAGGCAGGCGCTCCCGCGGACTTCGCCAATTCATACACCGTCATCGGCACCTGCTTGTCGGCCAGAATGTCCAGCATCTGCAGTGTTCTGTCGATTCCGCTGGTTCTCTTGCGCAGTTGCCCTTCGGTCATGCCTACCTCTTAATGTCAGTCATTCCACAATAAAGGAACACGACCCCATGTCAACGTCAAACCCGGCGCAGTTCTCGATCACCGGATCCCAGACCGGACATAACGAGGATATCCGCCAGCGGCTAGGTCTGAGGCCCATCATCAACGTATCCGGCACGATGACCGCGCTCGGTGCGTCGATCATGCAGAAAGACGCGATCGCCGCCATGGCCGAGATCGCGCCCGAATGGATCGAGATGGATGCCCTTCAGGCGCGAAGCGCCGAGACGATCGCGCGCCTGACAGGAAGCGATCCGGCTTCGTCACGGCATGCTGCGCGGCGGGCATCAGCCTGACGGTTGCGGCCACGATCACCGGCGACGATCTGCTCGCGGTGGAGCGCCTGCCCGACGACACGGGAGGGCGCCCGAACGAGGTCATTCTCCAGATGGGGCATGACGTGAACTATGGCGCGCCGATCGGCCAGTCCGTCCGGCTTGCGGGGGCAAGGTCGTCCATGCGGGGACCGTGAGCTCGGTCCAGCCCTATCATGTCGAGAACGCGATTACCGAACGGACGGCAGCGGCGCTCTACGTCGTCAGCCACCACACCGTGCAATACGGCATGCTGCCCCTGACCGAATTCGCGCGCATCTGCCACGCGCACGACATTCCGGTGATTGTGGATGCCGCATCGGAATACGACCTCCGCCGCTTCCTGAGCGAGGGGGCAGACATCGTGGTTTATTCGGGCCACAAATTCCTGTCCGGCCCGACGAGCGGCATCGTCGCCGGCCGCAGGGACCTCGTTCGCGCGGCCTATCTGCAAAACCGCGGCATCGGGCGCGCCATGAAGGTCGGCAAAGAGACCATTGCCGGCGTGATCGCAGCGCTCGAAGCATGGGAGCGGCGCGACGGCGACGCGGTCCGCGCGAGAGAGCGGGCAGCTTTGCAATTGTGGTCGGATGCTCTTGCCGGTCTGCCCGGCATTCAGGCACAGATCGTTCCCGACCCTACGGACAATCCCCTTGACCGGCTGGAAATCCGCGTCGGCACCGGCAGCGGCCATACGGCGGAAGGGCTCGCGAAGATTCTGGCGGCAAACGATCCGCCGATTATCGTTCGCGGGCATGAGGCGAGCCGCGGGCATTTCTATCTCGACCCCTGCAACCTCCATGACGGTGAGGCCGAGATCGTCGCCAATGCGCTCAATGCCGTGCTGCGCGGACAGGCTGGGTGACGGCTCGGGGCGGCCCTTCCCATCCAGAGGGACCGGCCCGCACCATCCCTGATCAAGGCCGGATTCCCGCGCCCGATGCTTTCCCGAAACCGCTCCGTTCCGGTGCAGTCAAAGGGAAGGCATCGGCCCGCCAACCACCTCCGGCGCCGGGAAAGGCCGCGTTTGCGGCCATTCCCCTTGCTCCCTCGATGGCAGGTTCACGGGCGTTTCGCTCCACTCCGAAACCGCGCGGGGTGAAAGCCCCAGCTCCCCGCGCTCAATCGGCCTTCGAGCGGCCATAGAGCGCATCGAAAGCCGCGAAAAGCTTGGTCTGGTAGGCTGCGCGGATCTCGAAACAATCGGTGAGATGGACGTCGCTTTCGGCGGGGACATAGCACCACGCGGCAAGGCCCTGATGCGCGGGATCGCCCGCCGTATCGCGGATATCGAAAAAGCCGTGTCCCGCCGCGCGCGCCTTTGCGCCAGAATCTCGTTGGCCATCCGGTTGATGCCGGCATGGGCCGCAACCGTCAGACCGGCATTCGCGAGCACATCGGCCAGCGCCTGACGCTCGCCTTCGTCGGTCATCCGCGCGGTGAGGCGGCGATAGGCATAGGTCACCAGCTGGGTCTCGTTGCGCAGGGTCGAGGGGTTGAGCCCCTTGAAAACCAGCTTGCGGCCCGGCAACACCTGTCCGGCCATCGCGACATAGGCCTCGTAGACGGCCGAGAGGTCGGCCTCGGGCGAGGCGGTCGAACCGGCGACATATTTGCGGTAGTAATAGCCGACCTCGGCATCGACCTGCCCATAGGCGAGGCAGATGAAATCCGGTGCCTTTTCAGTGACATCGCGCATGAATTTCTTGTAGGCGAAACGGGATTTCTCGCCCGCCGCGAAGCCCTTGGCCGAGGCCGCGACATAATCGAAAGCCGTGATTTTCGGCGAGCTTGGCGTCAGCACCCCGACCAACCCATCATGTTGCTTTTCTTGAAATATCGGGAATGGGAATCGCCGAAGCAGAAAATTTCCATGGAACAATCGCCTGTCATGACCAAAACGCGCCGCAATATGCATCATTAGTCTCGGCATCGGGGCAGGGCAATGCGCTCCGCTTTCCGGCGCCGCTCTTTGTGCGCGAAAAAGAAACGGCACCCTAGGTTAACCCCGTCCCCGTGCCCGCTCTGTCGGGCCGTCACGGCCAAGCGATCCCTCGCCCCGACGCCCGTCACCCGCGATCGACGCCATCGGCGCCGGAAAAGGCTCTGCATCGGGCGGGAAAGGGATAACCGGCCCTCCGTACGCGGTGCTGCCGCTGGAGGACCGGGGATGGCTCGGGCGGGTGCCGCCTTAAGCAGTCCGAGGCCAGTTTAGCACGGATTTGCACAAATTGCGCAAAGGAATGCACAGCTGCGCCGGTTCGGCCAAAGGCCGCTACATCATCAGGCGCAGATGTCCCGCGACAGCCCCACCATCCGCCGTGCCCTCGACGGCCGTCGCCACATCCAGAAGTTTTACCAACAGCTCGACCCGCGTCGTCACGCCCAGTTTGTGATAGGCGCGTTTGCGGTGGGTCTTGATGGTCTCGAGCCCGATATGGAGGCTCTCGGCGATATCCTTTTCGCTCTCGCCCGCAATGAGCTGCATGACGACATCGCTTTCGCGCGGCGACAGATCCGCGCCGCCGATCCGGCCGAGGGCGCGTTGCAGCGGGGTTTGCGGCGTCTCGAGCGCGCGGGCGCGTTTTGCCAATAGCGGCCGCAGATCGCGAAAAGCGAGCTCTGGATCGGGGCCACAGCCGCCAGATCCGCCGCGCTGAAGCCGCGGTTGCCGGTGCGGTAAAGCGCGACCTGAACCGTATCGCGATCCGATACGCGCAAGGCGATGTCGAGCTCCTTGAGGCGCTTCGGCCAGCCCGCGGTCACATAACCCACCTCTTCGCCCTGATCGAGTTCGAGCATCTCGGCCCCGCCCGAGGGCCGCGCCAGCGCCGGATGGCGGGCCATGTTCTCCATCAGATAGAAGCCGCTCTGGATCTTGTGGCGGTGCATCTGGAAGAAGGGGCTGTGGCGGTAGGTGTGTTTGGCATAAGAGGCCAGCACTTCGGAGGCGAGCTGCTCGGGCTGGGAGGTCGAGGCGACCTCGATCAGCGCATTGTCGTGATAAAGCGAGATCATCGCGAGATCGAACGAGATCAGCTCCTGCAGGATCGCGGTGAGCTGGCGGTCGAAATCGGGCTGGTCGGCGGCAAGGATCAACCGCGAGCGCCTCGTCCGGACGGCGCGGCACACGCGGCAGCAGGCTGGCGGGGCCGTATGCGGTGGGGCCGGATGGAGAAGTGGCAGGCAGGGCAGGGGCGGGCGCGGAAGTCACGAGGATCTGCGCGGCTGCGGATCGGGGCAGGCCCGCCGGTCCCGGGTTCGCTCAAGCTCCGGCCCGTTGTTCGGCCCCATATGCGGCGCCTTGGTGGCGGGGGTGAGATGATGGGGGCGGCGATGGGGCCGGCCGGTCTCGTCAAAGGAGGACATTGCGCGCTACCTTGCCGCCCGATGGTCACGATGAAACATCGGGACAAACACCAAATTGGCGCCAGTCCGTCAATATCAATCGCGGCGTGACCTTGCGCTTAGGGGCTCAATTCGGGCGTGTCGGCGGTCATATCCGCGCGATTTCCCCGCGGCACCCGCAAGAAAATGAGGCCACGTCCCCCTGCGGGAGGATATTTGCCGCAAAACAGATCTGGTAAGCGGCTTGATCTCTGATTTTCCCCGGGAGGAAGATATGCAAGTCAAAACCCTTCTCGCCTCGGCGCTGCTCGTTGCGGGCACTGCGGCACAGGCCCAAGAGGCGCTCAACGTCGCCACCAATATCGCCAACGTCCCCTTCGAATTCCAGGACGGCAGCGGCACGCTGATGGGCTTCGAGGTCGACATCATGCGCCGCATCGGCGAAGAGCTGGGCCGTCCGGTCGAGTTTCAGGAAATGCCCTTCCAGAGCCTCTTTGCCGCCGTGCAGTCGACGCGCTCGAATGTCGCCATCGGCTCGATCACCATCACGCCCGCGCGTCTGGAATCGGTCAGCTTCAGCCAGCCGATCTTCGACGCCGACCAGTGCCTGACCGTCGCCGCAAACGGCGGGATCGAAGGTCTCGAGGGGCTGGAAGGCAAGACGCTGGCCGTCATCACCGGCACCACCGGCGAGATCTGGGCGAGCGAGCAGGAAAGCACGCTGAAATTCGCCTCGATCAGCCGCTATGACGGCAATCAGGATCCGATGATGGATATCGCGACCGGCCGCATCGACGGTTTCGTCCATGATTGCCCGATCGACGCCTATTACATCAAGGACAAGCCGCAGTTCAAAATCGTCGCTACCATTCCGACGAACGAGCAATTCGGCCTGATGCTGCCCAAGGACAGCGCGCTGGTCGAAGAGGTCAACGGCGTCGTCACCAAGCTGAAGGAAAGCGGCGAGATGGCCGCGCTGCACGAAAAATGGTTCGGCATGGCGCCGGCCGCGGATTCGAGCACCGTCAAGGTTCTGCCGGTTCCGGCGCTCTGATCCTTTTCGCCTGAACCACTTCGTCCGGCCCGCCGCTTGACCGGGCCGGACTCCGATTACCGAGGGCTGCATGGACCTGATCACGACATTCTTCAACATCGACGTTCTGAGGCAGGCCGCGCCGCTTTTGCTGCAGGGCTTCTGGCTGACCATCCTTCTCGGGGCGACCTCTCTGGTCATCTCGCTGGCTTTGGGGCTGTTGCTCGTCCTCATGCGGCTTTATGCGCCCAAGCCCTGCGCCTGCTCGCTGTGGCCTATATCGACATTTTCCGCGCGCTGCCTTTGCTGGTGCTGCTGATCCTCGTCTATTACGCGCTGCCTTTCGTGGGCATCCGCCTGTCCTCCTTCTGGGCCGCGACCGCAGCGCTCTCGCTGGTGGCCTCCGCCTATATGGCCGAGACCTTCCGCGCCGGTATCGAGGCCGTGCCGAAGGGCCAGTTCGAGGCCGCCCAAACCCTCGGCTTCAGCTGGCCGCGCATGATGGCCGACATCATTTTGCCGCAGGCGATGCGCCTTGTGGTGCCGCCGACCACCGGCGTCTCGATCGGGCTGATCAAGGATACCGCGCTCGCCTCGGTCGTCGCGATGCCCGATCTTCTGAAACAGGCGACCCAGACGCAGGCCTTCTACGCCAATCCCTCGCCGCTGGTCGGCGCGGCCCTGCTGTATCTGGCGCTTTTGCTGCCGATGGTGCGCCTCGTGAGCATTCTCGAAGCCCGCCAGAAGCGCAAACGCTGATGTCCGCGACAGACCAGACCGGAGTTCCCATGAGCCAGATTTCCGCCAAAGACGCATCCGCCGCATCGGGTCAGGACCCGATCATCACCATGCGCAATGTCGAAAAACATTACGGCAATTTCCACGCGCTTCGCGACATCAACCTCGATGTAGCGCGGGGCGAGGTCATCGCGATCATCGGGCCCTCCGGCTCGGGAAATCGACGCTGATCCGCTGCATCAACCACCTCGAAACCATCTCCTCCGGCACGATCACCGTCGACGGCGTCACCGTCAAAGAAGGCAAGAACCTTGCCCTCGTGCGGGCCGAAGTCGGCATGGTTTTCCAGCAGTTCAACCTCTTCCCGCATATGAGCGTGCTGCGCAATGTCGCGATCGCGCCGATGCGGGTGCGCGGGATCTCCAAAGCCGAGGCCGAGACCCGCGCCCGCCAGCTTCTCGACCGCGTCGGCCTGTCGGCCCATGTCGACAAATATCCCGACCAGCTTTCGGGCGGCCAGCAGCAGCGCGTCGCGATTGCCCGCGCGCTGGCGATGGAGCCGCTGGTCCTGCTTTTCGACGAGCCGACCTCGGCGCTTGATCCCGAAATGGTGGGCGAGGTGCTCGACGTCATGCAAAGTCTGGCCGCCAGTGGCGTGACCATGCTCGTCGTGACCCACGAGATGGGCTTTGCCCGCCGCGTCGCCGACCGCGTCGTCTTTATGGAGGCCGGCCGGATCATCGAACAAAACGCCCCCGAGGCCCTGTTCGACACGCCGCAAACCGAACGCGCGCAAGCCTTCCTCAGCGCGATCCAACACGGCGCCTGACGCCGGCGCGTCAGGCCAAACTCCGCTCCGCCTTCAGAAAGTCTTCCGATGATTGATACCGATGTCCAAGCCCGCCCCGCGGTGCGCGCGCTGTCCAGCTCGCTGATCCGCGAGGTCGCCAATGCCGCGATGGGCAAGGCCGATGTGCTGCCCTTCTGGTTCGGCGAATCCGACCAGCCCACCCCGAATTCATCCGTCAGGCCGCCTCCGATGCGATGATGGCGGGCGAGACCTTCTATTCGCAAAACCTCGGCCGCCCCTATCTGCGTCAGGCGATCTCGGATTATCTGAGCGCGCTGCACGGCCGCACCATCGCCCCCGAACGCATCGCCGCCACCGGATCGGGCATGAGCGGGCTACAGATCGCGAACCAGCTGGTCCTGTCGCCGGGCGACCGCGTGGTTGCGGTGACGCCGCTTTGGCCCAACATCTCCGAGGTTCCGCTGATCCTCGGCGCCAAAGTCGACCGCGTATCCTTGTCCATCGTCGACGGACGCTGGACGCTGGATGTCGCGCGCCTGCTCGAGGCGCTCACGCCCGATACGCGCATGGTCATCATCAATTCGCCCAACAATCCGACGGGCTGGATGATCGACGACGAAAGCATCAAGGAAATCCTCGCCCATTGCCGCAAATACGGCATCTGGGTGCTGGCCGACGAGGTTTACGAGCGTCTGGCCTATGATCCCGCGGTGGCCTCGGCGCCCTCGTTCATGCGCCATTATCAGGATGGCGACCGCGTGATTTCGGTCAACAGCTTCTCGAAAGCATGGTCGATGACCGGCTGGCGCATCGGCTGGATGGTGATCCCCGAGGCGCTGGCGCAGGATGCGACCAAGCTGGTCGAATACAACTTTTCCTGCATTTTCGAGCCGACCCAACGCGCCGCAACCAAAGCGATCCGCGAGGGCGAGGCCGAGGTCGCCGCCATGCGCGCCAAACTGGGCCGCACCCGCAAACTGCTGGTCGAGGGCTCTCGGCCATGAACCGCGTCAGCGTCCCCGATGCGGGCGGGGCGATGTATGCCTTCCTCAAGGTCGAGGGCTATGACGACTCGCTCGATCTGGCGCAGCGCCTCGTGCGCGAAACCGGCCTCGGGCTGGCGCCGGGCCGTGCTTTCGGTCCCGAGGGCGAAGGCTGGCTGCGCTGGTGCCATGCCACCTCCGAAGAAAAGATCGCGGACGGCCTGACCCGACTTCAGGATTTCCTGCGCAAATGACGCCAAGGGCCGGAGGAAACTCCGGCCCTGTTTCTTTGCCCCAATCTTCGGCGCGGCACTGCCTGTTTTTCGGGCACAGCGCAAAAGCGGGGCAAATTTCGCGCGGATTCTTTGACGCGGCACGGGTTTGGGCAGAGCAAGGCGGCAGAACTCGGGACAAAGGGCGCGAGCATGCGGATCCGCGAAGCGACAGAAGCCGATATGGCGGCGATCACGGCGATCTACAACGATGCCGTCGCCCATACGACCGCGATCTGGAACGAGACCGAAGCCAGTCTGGCCAATCGTCTGGCATGGCGGGCGGAGCGTCTGCGCGCGGGCTATCCGGTTCTGGTTGCGGTGGCGGGAGAGGCGGCGGGCGACGGAACAGGACCGGACGGGGCAGGGATCGGCGATGGCGCGGTGCTCGGCTATGCCTCTTTCGGCGATTGGCGCGCCTTTGACGGCTATCGCCACACCGTCGAGCATTCGGTCTATATCCGCGCCGATCAACGCGGCGGCGGCATCGGCCGCGCCTTGATGGAGGCCCTGATCGCGCGGGCGCGCCACCTCGGCAAACATGTCATGATAGCGGGGATCGAAGCGGGCAATGCACCTTCGATCCGACTTCACGAAAGCTGGGATTCCGGCAGGTCGGATATCTGCCCGAAGTCGGCACGAAATTCGGCCGCTGGCTCGATCTGGCCTTCCTGCAGTTGACGCTTGAGGAGACGGATGGCGGGCAGGGCTGAGCACCGCCGCATCTTCTCAGGCGGCAGCAGCACGAGCGGCCCGCTCTGCGGGAGCATCCCGACACGCGGCGAAAGCACAGCGCTTTGAGGCGAATTGCCGGCGGCCTTCCGGCAATGCAGGGATATCTGCGCCGCCGAGATGATGGCGCTCGCCGAGAAGGGACGGCTGCCCAACGCGGTGGAGTGACTTCGGGCAAAGCTGGGTGATCTGCACGCCCGAAGAAAGCCGTTCCGCCGAACGGATCAAGCCGAACCCTATCGCCGCCATCAGCCCGACGACATCGGCAATTGCCGGGACCGAACGGATCTATGGTGATCAAAATCAATCTTTTGCGGCAAATACCGTCCGGAAAATCGAGCAGTCACCCACCAATCGGGCAATCGCCATCGGACGGGCCCAGAAACATAATATAATGCGAATTATGTAATAAAAAACTCATTCCGTGTCCCGCGCTCCGGATTGTCGGCAGCGCGCAAAAGTGCGCGGATCGCGGCGAGATGGTCGTGCATCGCCTGACGGGCGGCTTGCGGATCGCCTGCGGCGATGGCCTCGACGATGGCCAGATGCAGCGCGCTTTGCTCGGTCGCATATTCCAGACGCCGCGCCTTGCGGAAGACCGCGTCGTGATGCCTTTGCCAGCGCGCGCGACCGCGCATCGTCACCAGATGCGCGTAAATGCCTGACAAAAGCGCATTGCCGCTCGCGCGCGCGATTGCCTTGTGGAACGCGTCGTCGTGCTTTTCGTAGTCGCGCCAATCGGCGGCGGTACCGGTCGCGCGGGCAAGCTGGCGCATCGCCTTGATCGCGGCCCCGTCGGCGGCCAACGCGGCCGCGGCGGCAAGCGCGGGCTCGAAGATCAGACGCGCCTCGATCAGATCATGGGGCGAGGCGATTTCGAGCAGTTGTTGCAGCGGCACAGGCGCCGCCAAAGTCCCGCCCGAGGGCGCGGATCCCAGAAAGGTGCCCTTGCCCTGATGACGCCAGATCAGCCCCTCGGAGGCCAGCGCCGACAAAGCGCGGCGCAGCGTCTCGCGGCTACAGCCCAGCTCGGCGGCAAGCCGGCGCTCGGGCGGGAGCGCCTCTTGCGGCGACCAGCGGCCGGCGGCGATCAGATCGCGCAGACGCGCCGTGACCACCGGCGCTGCGCCTCTTGGGGAAGGACCGACATTTCCAGACCAATTTGCAGACCAATCATGCTATCTCGTAAGGGATCGCAACGAAAACACAAGCAATGTTCGAGCAAAGGAGACGGCCGATGATCAAGGCCCTGACCAACCGGATTGACCCGTTTCTGGCGCTGATGATCGGTGCCGTGGTGCTGGCGACGCTGATGCCGGCCACCGGCAAGGCGGGCGACGCCGCGCAGGGTCTGGGGACGGCGGCGGTCGCCATGCTGTTCTTCCTGCATGGGGCGGCGCTTTCGCCGCGCACCATTCTGGACGGGCTCAAGCAATGGCAGCTCCATCTTTTCATTCTCGGCACGACTTTCGTGATCTTTCCGCTGATCGTCATGCCACTGCGGCTGGTGCCCGAGAGCATCCTGCCCGCCGATCTCGCGACGGGGTTTCTCTACCTCGGCGTGCTGCCCTCGGCGGTCTCCTCCTCCATCGCCTTTACCGCGATGGCGCGGGGCAATGTCCCGGCTGCGGTCTGCAATTCGGCGGGCTCGAACGTCTTCGGCCTGCTGCTCACCCCGCTTCTGATGAGCCTTTTGTTCGGCGGCGCGGTCAGCGGCGCGATGGATCTGGGCCAGACGCTGCGCGATGTCTGCCTGCAATTGCTGCTGCCCTTCGGCCTCGGCCAGTTGGCGCATCGCCTGATCGGGCCCTGGTTGCAGGCGCATGGCAAATGGCTGTCGAACTATGACCAATGGGTCATCGTCCTGATCATCTATGCCGCCTTCTCGCAATCGGTCGAGGCCGGTCTGTGGCAGGTCCTGCCGTTGAGCGGGCTGATCCTCGCGGGCGCGCTGTGTCTGGTCATCCTGCTGGTCGTCATCGCCTTCACCACCCGCGGCTCGCGCGCCTTGGGCCTCTCGCGCGAGGATGAGATCGCGGCGGTCTTTTGCGGCTCGAAGAAGAGCCTCGCTTCGGGGCTGCCGCTCGCGCAGGTGCTTTTCGCGGGGCCACGGGTTTCGGGATGATCGTGCTGCCGATCATGCTTTACAACCAGATCCAGATCATGGTCGGCGCGGTTCTGGCGCGCCGCTATGCCGCTCGGGATGCGGGTCGCGATCCGAACCGCGAAACCGGACCGCAAAGCGGCACGGATCGGCGCAAGCACCCGAGGGCGCGGCCTAATCCGACAGGGCAACAGCGCGGGCGCGGCGGGCCGGATCCCCGCGCCCGCACTGCCCGCTTTATGCACAACCTGCCCAAAATTCAGGCATAACGGCAGCCGCGGCGGACCCTGCCCCGTAGCGTGGCGAATTGCCGCAGAGCGCCACCAAGGCCGCTCTTGTTGCGGCTTTGGTCGGGGTCTATGCGCAAAGCCGCCCGCCTTCGGGCAGTTCCGGCGCATCCTGCGATCCGCCACCCCCTTCCGCGAGATTGCCCCGGCCATCATGCCCGCCCTCACTTCATTTCCGAAACTGCTTGAACGGCTTGGTTTCGACCGCCCCAAACTGATCCAGGGGCTGCAAGTCTCGGGCGCAGCCTTTGTCGCCCTTTTGCTCGCCTGGGCCCTGCGCTTCGAGCATCCGCAATGGGCCGCGATCACGGTTTTCGTGACGCTGCAACCGACGCGCGGCCAGATCATCGAGAAATCCTCCTACCGCTTTATCGGCACGATCATCGGCTCGACCTTCGGCGCGCTGGTCGCCTGGTTCGGCGGCGGCCATATCGGCTTCGAGCTGTTTGCCCTCGCGCTTTGGGCCAGCCTCATGGTTTTCATCGGCTCGCTGCAACGCTCCTACCGCTCTTACGGGACGGTGCTTGCGGGCTATTCGGCGATCATCGTGATCGTGCTCAGCCCCTTCAACCCCGACACCGTGCGCGCGGTCGCAATGGACCGCATCCTCACCGTGCTGATCGGGGCGATGACCGGCGTGATCTGGGCCTATCTGTCGCGCATGAACCGCGGCGACAACGAGATCCAGCTCAAGATGCGCCGTCTGAGCGCCGATATCCTGCAACAGGCAGGCATGGCGCAGGGCGGGACCAACCGGCGCGACCAAGCCGCTTTCGCGCGCCTCGTGACCGCCGCCTCGCTCCTGCAAAACGAGCTCGAAACCCTCTCGGCCAATGGGCGCCGCATCCGCGCGGGCCATGTCGAGCCGCTCCTGCCCGCGCTGGTGAACCTGCTTTTCGCCGCCGAGCAGCATCCGCCCTCGCCCGCCCTGGCCCAAGGTCTGAGCGATCTGGCCGCGCGTCTGCACGGGCAGAACGACTTCGCGGGCATGGCCTCGGGGCTGCGCAAGCTGATCGCCCAGACCGAAGATCCCGTCCTCGAAGAGGCGCTGGTCTCGCTTCAGGCGGCGATCACCAATCTCGGGCAGGAGCAGGGCAGCCTGCGCATCACCCGCAAGGAGCGCCGCCGCTATGCGCTCGACTGGCGCGGCGCGACCGAGGGCGGTCTGCGGATCTTCCTCGTTCTCGGCCTTTTGTCGATCGGCTGGATCGTGACCGGCAATCCGGTGTTCCAATATCCGCTGGTCAGCGCCGCGATCGGCATGGCGCTGGCGACCACCGGCGTCACGCCCACGCGCAAGATGCTGGATGTCGTCAAAGGCCAGTTTGCCGCCGCCGCCGTCGCCATTGCGACCGAGATGCTGCTCTGGCCCGTCTTCTCCAGCCCCGAGGGCCAGCTTTTGTCGCTGCTTCCGGCACTGGCGAGCTTTGCCTTCATCCGCTCGCACCGCCGCATGTCGCTCTCTGCACCCGATTATGCGATCACGCTGTTCTTGCTGCTCAGCCCCAGCTACACGACCTATCAGGAGGGATTTTCCCGGTCTGGAAGGGCCTGATGGCCGCCTCGGGCGGCGCTTTGGGCTATCTCGCATTCGTCTTCGTCTTCCCGACCGACGCCCGCGCGCGGCGCAAATCCCTGTGGTCGATGATCAAGCGCGACCTGCAGGAAATCGCCCGCATGCGCCGTCTCACCCTCGCGCAGGAAGAATGGCGGCTCAGTTTCTGCGCGCGTTTCCTCAAGATCGCCTATTGGGCCTCGCTCGAAGGCGGGCGCTATGAGAAAGCGGCCGTGACCATGCACAAGGGCTTCGTGACGATGCATCTGGCCGAGGTGGTTTTCCTGCTCAAGCGGCTCGACCAGCGCGCCGATCTCGCGCCCTCGATCCGGCGCGCGGTCCATGCCTGCCTGAACCGCATCGCCGCGACCAGCAAGGATTCCGACCGTTTCCTGCGCACCTTCACCATGCTCGCGCATCGTCTGGCCGAGGCCGGTCTGACCGCCGAGGCCGCGCTGATCGACGCAATGGCCGCCGAACTGACCGAGCTGCGGCGCATCCGCAAAGCCTGAGGCAGCAACGCAAGCCCCGCGCCTGCCCCACCACCGACCTGCGCCTGACCCGCGCGCGCATCGCGACGCACAGGACCCGATCCCGCCGGATCGGGTCCTGAATGCGGCAAAATCCGTTCACGTTTTCATCATCATCGCCGGAAATCGCGCCGGAAACCCGAAGATTCACGCCATCTTCATCTTTGCGACGAAAGATAAGCGCCGCGGCCTGCCGATCAGTGCTTGGGCTTTCGCGCGCGCAGGACTAGGGTGGGGTCAGCACTTGGACGGAAATTGATGAGCTCGACAAAAACGCGATACCGTAGTCCGCTGATTACCGATGTTTCGGCAGCCCGTTGGCTGTTGCTGCTGATCCTGATCGCCTCGGTCTATTTCTTCCACAGTTTCCTTGTACCCGTGCTTGCCGCGACCGTGATGGCGGTGGCCAGCTGGTCGATCCGCCAGCGTCTGGTCCACGGGCTGGGCCTCGGCAAAACCCTCAGCGCGGCGGCAATGATCCTGACGATCCTTTGCGTGATCGTCGTGCCCATGAGCATCGCGCTTTTCTATGCCGTCGAAGAGGTGCGGGCCTGGCTTTACTGGGCGCTCGAGGTCAATGTCACCGGCGCGCCGACCCCAGGCTGGATGCTGCGCATCCCCAGATCGGCGATTGGCTCGACGAGCAATGGCAGACCTTCATCGGCCAGCCCGGCGCGATCGGACATCTGACACAGGCCGTCAGCGGCTCGAACATCGCCAGTTTCTACCGCGGCGTGGTCACGGCGGGCGCCATGACCGCCCATATGGCGCTGACGACCCTGTTCACGCTGATCACGCTTTTCGTGCTCTACCGCGACGGCGAAAAATCGTCGAGCAGATCGACCGCGTCGGCCAGCGCATCCTGCCCGAGCGCTGGAACCGGCTTTCGCGCGTCGTGCCCGCGACCATCAGCTCGACCCTGACCGGGATGACGCTGATCGCGCTTGGCGAAGGCGTCATTCTGGGCATGGCCTATTGGATCGCGGGCGTGCCCTCGCCGGTCGCCTTCGGGGTCATCACCGGCTTCATGGCGCTGGTGCCGGGCGGCGCGCCTTTGTCCTTCACGCTGATCTCGATCTATCTCGTGGCGAGCGGCTCGACGGTTGCGGGGATCGGGCTGTTCCTCTGGGGCGCGATCGAGCTTTTCGTCGTCGACAAAACCATCCGCCCGATGCTGGTTGGCGGGCCGGTGAAGCTGCCGTTCCTGCCGACCTTCTTCGGACTGATCGGCGGCGTGAAAACCATGGGCATTCTGGGGCTTTTGTCGGCCCCGTGCTGATGGCGCTTCTGGTCTCGATCTGGCGCGAATGGCAGCGCGAGATCGAAACCCATCCCCGCGACACCGAAATCCCGCCCGACCCCACAGAGCTTGAACCACCGCTGCCGCCTCCTGCGGACGTCGCGGTCCGGCCGCCGGGGCTTTAACCCCGCTTCCGCGCCAGAACCCGTGCGGTCTGGCCCCGTTTCGCGGACCGGCCGCACCGGCGCAACAAGGCACACCGAGACAGCTGCCGCTTATGGCCGTTTTCCCCGACTGCGCCATAATGGCTCAACTCGGAATTGAACTGCCCAGCCGGACCGTCCGCAACCGGCCAGCCAACCACCAGCCCATCACCCACCGGAGACCGCCATGACCCCGACACCCCAGCCCCTCGAGACCCGGATCGCGCAGGCCCATGGCCGCGAAAAGGCCGATCTCGTGCTCAAGGGCGGACGGGTGTTCGATCTCGTGACCGGCATCCTGCTCGAAGGTGATGTCGCGATCTGCGGCGACCGCATCGTCGGCACCTGCGCCAGCTACGAAGGCAAGCGCGAGATCGACGTGAGCGGGCTCATCCTCGTGCCGGGCTTCATCGACACCCATCTCCATGTCGAAAGCAGCCTCGTCACCCCGCATGAATTCGACCGCTGCGTCACGCCGCGCGGCGTCACCACCGCAATTTGCGACCCCCACGAGCTGGCCAATGTCATCGGCACCGACGGGATCCGCTGGTTCCAGAACGCCTCGGAGCATCTGCTGATGGACCTGCGCGTGCAGCTGTCCTCCTGCGTGCCCTCGACCGATATGGAAACCTCGGGCGCGAGGATCGAGGCGGGCGACCTCAAGCCGCTGATGGGCCATCCCTCGGAATCGGGCTGGCGGAGTTCATGAATTATCCCGGCGTCATCCATTGCGACCCGCCGGTCTTGGACAAACTCGCGCTCTTTGCCGGCCGCCATATCGACGGGCACTGCCCGCAGGTGAGCGGGCTTGACCTCAACGCCTATATCGCCGCCGGCATCCGCACGGAACACGAGGCGACGACCGCCGAAGAGGCGCTGGAAAAGCTGCGCAAAGGCATGCGCGTCCTGATCCGCGAGGGCTCGGTCTCCAAGGATCTCGACGCGCTGCAACCCTGTCTCAACGATGCGACCAGCGCCTATATGTGTCTGTGCACCGACGACCGGATCCGCTCGACATCGCCGAGCACGGCCATCTCGACTATATGATCCGCCGCCTGATCGCGCTGGGAACGAGCCCGCTGGCCGCCTACCGCGCCGCCTCGCTTTCGGCGGCCGAGGCTTTCGGGCTCAAGGATCGCGGGCTGATCGCGCCGGGCCTGCGCGCCGATATCGTGGCGATCGACAGCCTCGAGGGTTGCCATGCGCAGCTGGTTCTGGCCGGCGGGCGCGAGGTCACCGAGGCCGCCTTTGCCCTGCGCGCACCGCAACACGAGATCGGCCGCCGCTCGGTCAAGGCGCCAGCGGTCACCGCCGCCGATTTCCGCACCACCAGCAACGACAGCCGCACCGACGTCATCGGCATCCTCGAAGGCAAGATCATCACCGAGCATCTGCACGAAGACATCGCGATCGTCTCGGGCGACAAGGCCCTGATCCCGCGCGCGACCTGATGCGCATCACCGTGGTCGAGCGGCACGGCAAGAACGGCAATATCGCCAACGGCTTCGTGCGCGGCTTCGGGATGGAGGCCGGCGCGATCGCCTCGACCGTGTGCCACGACCACCACAACATCATCGCCGTCGGCGCGGATTACGCCGATATGGCGGTCGCCGTTAACCGGCTGAGCGCGCTTGAGGGCGGCTTTGTCGTGGTGCGCGACGGCACCATTCTGGCCGAGATCGCGCTGCCGGTCGCGGGCCTCATGAGCCTCGAGCCCTACGAGGCCGTGCGCGACCACATGGTCGCCCTGCGCGGCGCGGCGCGCAGCCTCGGGATCGGCATCGAAGAGCCGTTCCTGCAGCTCGGCTTTCTCGCATTGCCGGTGATCCCCGCCCTGAAGATCACCGATCGCGGCATGGTCGACGTCCGCAAATTCGAGATTATCGCAGGCTGAGGCAACGCCCTCGCCCGTTCCCGAACCCGCCCCGATCAGGGCGGGTTTTTTAATGCCTGATGGCGCCCATTGCCCAAAGCAGCGCCTATCCGCCCAAAGCGCCGATTAATCCTATATGCCTATGCCAACTGCTGGTTGGGAACGCTATATTCGCCTTGTCATCCAGGCCCGTTCACCTCTATTGCGTGAAGCAATAAGAAACACTCGAGGCCATGATGAGCTTTAAGACCCATCTTTCCCGCACCGGCACTCACGAGGAGAACCTCAAAAAGCGCTTCGGTCGCGCGGCCTACTACGACGGCACGGAAATCTTTGAAACTCCGCTTTACTGCATGGGCTTCACCAATCGCTGCGGCTCCAATCTTTTGGCGGATTACCTGCGGGCGACGCCCTATTTCGGAGGCTTCCACGAACAGCTGAATTTCGACAGCGTCGTGAAAAGCAGCGAGCAGTGGGGAACGACGTCGCTCTCGGAATATATGGTTTCGGCAGGCAAAACCTTTGGAGCCGACCGGACGAGCTATGGTTTCAAAGCTTCTGCCGACCAGCTTATGATGCTCCAGCGTTTCGGCATCGCGGGCATGTATCGCGGCGGCATGAAGGTCATCCACATCACGCGCGAAGACCTGATCGGTCAGGCGATTTCCTATCAGATCGCGCTGCAAACTCGGAAATGGACCAGCAATCAGGCCGGTGTAGGCGATGATGTCGTGGTCCAGTTCGACGCGCGCCAGCTCACGGCCATTATCGACGCGATTCAGGCCGACAACAGCAGCATCGCGATGTTCGCCGCGGCGTTCGGATATCCCTATCTTCATGTTTCTTATGAGAACCTTGTCGAAGACCCCGCGCCGTCCTCGACACGATTGCCGCCTTCGCCGGAGAAGACGGCAGCTCCTGGCCTGTCCGCTCTCCCTCGATCCAGAAGCAGTCATCGGCGCTCAACGACGAATTCCGCGCGCGTTACTACGATTACTTGCGCCGCGACATTCTCTGAGAGCCAGACGGGCCGTATCTGCGCAAGATGCGGCCCATCAACATAGAGTCGCCCCGACATGATGCAGCCGCATCTGCCCGTCGGTTCGGGACCCGCCCCCTGCTGCGCCCCGCCCTTTTTCGGGCAGCGCTGGCGCGCTGCTTTGCAAGGATGGGCGGGCAAAGGCCGAAGCCAAATCGCGGCCAATTCCTATATGCCGTATATGATCTTTTAATTGGTCTTTTTGACCATTCTTACTTCGGAATTATTCCGCTTAGCGGGAACGAATTTCGAAATTTTCCCTATAGATTTCAGATCGCCTATGTTTAACAGAAGCTTTCATAGGCACAGCATGGCCTATGGCCACTCCGATCAACCGGACACTTTCCGGCATAGGGATTAATACATTTTGCGCACCACCCCAATTCGACAGGCTCGTCAATCCAGCCCGCAAAGACATTCTTCCAGTGCAATGATCGGATCACGGATATGAGCATGTCCCACCGCCTGCGCGCCGTCTTCCACCGCTATGCCACGACCCATGCCAAAACCTCTTCGGGACCGCACCGGATTGGCGAAGAAGGGCAACCGATCGGCTTTGTCGACCGCGCCGAATTCGCACAGGGCCGCGTCCGCATTCAAGGCTGGGCCCATGCCAAAGAGATCACGCTGACCCTGCCCGGGCTGAAAATCACCACCCAGCCCCAGCTCCTGCGCGAGGATGTCCAGCGCGCGACCGGCCTACCCGCGGCCTGCGGCTTCGAGCTGGTCTTGCCCGCATCGTGGCAGGGCCTCTGCGACAACCCCTCCCGCGCCTGTCGGTGCTGCGCGAAACCGGAGAGCGGCTTGCGCTGGATGTTCCCGGCATGGCCTCGCGGCGCGAGCACCTGCGCCTGAAGCGGCGCTTTCTGGCCGCGCTTTTGCGCTCGACGCCCGCGATCTTGTGGTGGCGGCTGACGCGCTCGGGCAAGGCGCGCGCGACCGTCAAGAACACGCTCGGCTTTGTCGATCCGGTCGTGGTCGACCAGCCGCTCGATCCGCGCATTCTCGACAGCGCCAAGCCCAAGGACCTGCCCTGCCCGAGCGACATCACCGTTGTCCTGCCGGTCTATAATGCGTTCGAACTGCTGACCGAGGCGCTCGACCGCCTGTTGCGCACCACCGAAACCGACGTGCGGCTGATCCTGATCGAGGATTGCTCGACCGATCCGCGCATCCGCCCTTTCCTGCGCGATTTCGCGCGCACGCATCAGGGCCAGGGCCGCATCACCGCAATCGACGTGATCGAGAATGCCGTCAATCTCGGCTTTATCGGCAGCGTCAACGCCGGTTTCGCCATGGCGCTCGAACAGGGCAGCAAGCGCGAGGCCGCGGGGCCGATCCTTCTGCTCAACTCGGATGCTTTCCTGCCCGACAACTGGGTCGGCCGGCTATGCGCGCCTTTGACCAGCGATCCCGAGATCGCCTCGAGCACGCCGATGTCGAGCGATGCCGAGATTTTCAACGTGCCCCAGATCTGCCGCCCGTCGGAATTCGCGCCCGGTCAGGGTGATGCGATCGACGCGGTTGCGGCACGGTTCAATCTCGGCTCCGATTGGGTCGAAGTGCCGACCGGCGTCGGTTTCTGCATGGCGATCGCGCGCGACTGGCTCAAGAAAGTCCCGCAATTCGACACGGTTTTCGGCAAGGGCTATGGCGAAGAGGTCGACTGGTGCCAAAGCGTGCGCGCTTTGGGCGGCCGGCATGTGGCGGTGCAGAACCTCTTTGTCGAGCATCGCGGCGGATCGAGCTTCGGCTCGGCGGAAAAGCAGGCACGCATCCTGCAAAACGGCGAGATCGTGACGCGGCGCTATCCCGCCTTCGACACCGACGTCCAGAACTTTATCGCGCGCGACCCGCTGGCGACCAGCCGTCTGGCGCTGGGTCTCGCCTGGGCGGGCAGCCTGCGCGCGCAAGACCCCGACCGCCCGATGGTGCCCGTCTATCTGTCCCATTCGCTCGGCGGCGGGGCCGATCACTATCTCGAACAAAAGATCGCGCAAGAGCTTTCGCCCGAGGCCGCAGGAGCGGCAGTCGTGCTGCGTATCGGCGGCGCGCGGCGCTGGCGGATCGAGCTGATCTCGCCCATGGGCCGCACCACCGGCAGCACCGACAATTTCGCGATTGTCGCGGCCTTGCTCGATATCCTGCCCGAGCGCCGGTTGATCTATTCCTGCGGCGTGGGCGACCGCGCCCCGCATGAATTGCCGCGCCTGATGGCCAGCATGCACCGCGCCCAGGACGTTTTGGACGTTCTTTTCCACGACTTCCTGCCGATCTCGCCCTCCTACACGCTGCTCGATTCCGACGGGGTCTATCGCGGCGTGCCGGTGGCCGGACGTATCGATCCCGCGCATCGCTTCGTGACCGGCAAAGGCGTGCAGATCCCTCTGAGCGTCTGGCAGGAGGCCTGGCATGTCCTTGCCGCCAAGGCGGACCATCTGACGGTCTTCTCCGAAGACAGCCGCACCATTGTCGCGACCGTCTGGCCCGATCTCGCGCCGCGCATCCGCGTGATCGCCCATTCGATCATCGAGCCTGTCGCCGCCCTTCCCGCACCGGCAGAGGGCGCACCGCCGGTGATCGGCGTTCTGGGCAGCATCGGCCAGCCCAAAGGCGCGGCGGTCGTGGCCGAGATCGCGCGGCGCATCACCGCCCCCGCCAATGCTGGCGCGGCGGACAAACGGGCACAAGCCCCGCGTCCGGGCCTCGTGCTGATCGGGCGGATCGATCCGAAATACGCCCTGCCGCCCGAAATCACCGTCACCGGCCCCTACCGGCCGCGCGACATCGGCGATCTGGCGACCCATTACGGGGTCACCCATTGGCTGATCCCCTCGGTCT
This sequence comes from Paracoccus cavernae, assembly GCA_030410095.1. Lineage (GTDB taxonomy): Bacteria > Pseudomonadota > Alphaproteobacteria > Rhodobacterales > Rhodobacteraceae > Paracoccus > Paracoccus cavernae. The sequence continues at coordinate 250,388 of JAUFRC010000003.1, read as the reverse complement.
GGCCCGAGACGTTCTCCTATACGACCCACGAGGCGATCGCGACCGGCCTGCCGGTTCTGGCCTTCGATCTGGGCGCACAGGGCACGGCCGTGCAATCCGCGCCGCAAGGGGTCGCGGTCCCGCTCGGTCCCGATCCCGCCGGCAATATTCTGGCCCATTTTGCGGCCGCCGGTGAAACCAATACCAATATGCGCCCGTCCGAGGCGCTGCAGACGGCACAGCAATCGTCCAAACCCATGCTGTCGCCTACGGAGTGAACGACAATGGTTATGGTAAGTTACAAAGGCTTGGCGGAGCGCGGCGTGGAGGTTCTGCCGCGCGGCGGCGGCACCGAATTCTCGATGCCGCAGCATACGGTGCTGGAGGCGCCCTCCAGCCTGAAATGGACGGTTTACGAGAATTCGATCGAGCTCGGGGCGTTCTCCTATCAGGTCTCGGGCTTTTGCGCCGCGGCTCGGATCGGATCGGGCGCTATTGCTCGTTCGGCGAGGATGTCCAGATCGGGCGGCAGAACCATCCGATGACCTGGGCCTCGACTTCGCCCGCCTTCTATCTGCGCGACAGGATCTTCACGCTGGGGCATAAATTCCCCGGCGCCGAGGGCTATCACAGCGCGGCCTTCACCTTCGAGAACGGCCCCCCGACCCGCGAGCAGGTCACCACGATCGGCAATGACGTCTGGATCGGCCATGGCGCGATCGTGCGTGCAGGCGTCACGGTCGGCGACGGCGCGATCATCGGCGCGGGCGCGGTCGTGACCAGAACGTCCCGCCCTATGCCATCGTTGCGGGCAATCCCGCCGTGATCCGCCGCATGCGCCTGCCGCCCGGCATCATCGCGCGCATGCTGCATCTGCGCTGGTGGCGGTTCGCGACATGGCAGCTCGCCCATCTCGACCCCTCGACCCCGACCGAGTTTCTCAACGGCGTGGCGCAGATGGTCGATGTGGAGCCCTTCACCCCGCCACCGTCGATCTGCGCGAGGAACGCGTCTAAACGCGACCCTCCGCGAAACCATCCGTTCTGGCGGGAACCCGCCCCAGAACACGCCGCCGCCCGCGTCGCGCGATTGCGGGCGGCCTCTTTCCCGCCGCACGGCCCTGCCCTTGGTCAGGAGAGACGGCGGCAACGGGCAGAAAATCGACGCCCCACCCCCATCAGCGCTTGCGGCCTGCCCGCCTTCGCGCGAAATCTGCGCAGCAAACCCTTCGGGACCGGCCGCGCCCGATCTGCCCCGCCCCGACCCGCTTTCTGCCGCGAAGGATCTTCACCCATGTCGAACGATACCCCGAAAACCCGTCTCGCCACGCGGCTCGGCTTCATCATCGCGGGTTTCGCCATGGCCTGTTGGGCGCCCTCGTGCCGATCGCCAAGGCCAATGTCGGCGTCGATGATGCGGGATCGGGCTTTTGCTGCTCTGCCTCGGCGCGGGCTCTCTGGTGGCGATGCCCGCGACCGGCTGGCTGGCCTCGCGCCACGGCAGCAGGCCCCTGATCGTTGCGGGCGCTTTGGGTCTGGTGGTGCTTTTGCCCATGCTCGCCTTGGCCGGAAGCGCGGTTGCGCTGGCGGTGGCGCTGGCCTTTTTCGGCGCGGCGCTCGGGCTTTTGGATGTCGCGATCAATATCCATGCCGTCGAGGTCGAGCGCGACGCCACCCGCCCGCTGATGTCGGGCTTCCACGCCATGTTCAGCATCGGAGGCTTTGCCGGAGCGGCAGGCATGACGCTTTTGCTCTCGCTCGGGATGGCTCCGGCCTGGGCTGCGGGCTGCGGGAGTCTGCTGTCGCTCTTGATGCTCGTCCTCGCCGCACCCCATCTTCTGCGTGCCAAAGCCGGAGAGCCCGTGCCCTTTTCATGGCCGCGCGGCACCGTGCTTTTGATCGCGGTCCTCGCGGGGATCACCTTCCTCGTCGAGGGGCGGTGCTCGATTGGGGCGCGCTTTTGATCGTCGCGCGCGATCTGCTCGGCGCGGAGCAAAGCGGGATCGGCTATATGCTTTTCGCGGGGGCGATGACCATCGGCAGGCTCAGCGGCGATCGGGTCGTCCTGCGCGTCGGCAGCACGAGAATCCTGATTGCCGGCGGGATTCTGGCGGCCTTCGGCATCCTTTGACGCTTGGCGCGCCCCTCACCGGCCTTGCGCTGGCGGGTTTCGTGCTGATCGGGCTTGGTGCCTCGAATATCGTGCCGGTGCTGTTCAGCGCGGCGGGACGCCAAAGCGTCATGCCGCCCGCACTTGCCATCGCCGCGGTCACGACCGTGGGCTATGCGGGCATCCTGCTCGGCCCCGCGCTTTTGGATTTGTCGCCCAGATCGCGAGCCTGCCCGCCGCATTCGTCCTGCTGGCCGCGCTGATCTGCATCATCCCGCTTGCAGGCCCCGCCGTAACGCGCCCGCGCCGCTAGGCGGGCAGGATGAGGGCCGGTCGGGACCGGCCCCCAGAGGCCCCGCAATTCCACGAGATGGAACCCTCTCCGGAATTCTCGGACAGGGACTTTTGCGTATCAGTTTCCGCTTGCATTTCCCTCAATTCCCCGCGAAATATCGCCGAAATCAATGCTTAACCAAGGCGTTTCGATCCATAATATGGACCCGGAACGCCGCCACAGGCCAAGCCGCATCAGGAGGACATCATGCCGCTTCGTGACCGCCGGAACCCGCAGGGGTCTGACGTCCCGGGCACAGGATGCAGCATGCGCGCAAGGTCGGCCCGGGCGAAGGCCGCCACCCCGCCCCGAGGCCAAAGAATTCCGCATTCCAAGGGAGAAAAACATGAGCAAAGTCGTCATCGTCACCGGCGGGTGCCGCGGCATCGGTCTGGCCGCCACCGAGATTTTCCTCGAGCAGGGCTGGCGCGTGGTCATGGTTGACCGCGACACGGCAGAGCTTCACGCCGTCGCCTCGAAACTCGCCAATGTCCTGCCGGTCGAGGCCGATATCTCGGTCCCCGCCGATGTCGAGCGCATGGTCGCCGAGGCCGTTGCGGGTTTCGGCCGCGTCGATGCTTTGGTCAACAACGCGGGCGTCGCGCATTTCGCCCGCGCAGGCCGCACGAGCTACGAGGAATGGCGCGAAGTCATGGCCACCAACCTCGACGGGGTTTTCCTGTGCACGCAGGCCGCGACCGCCGAGCTGGCAAAAACCAAGGGCGCGATCGTCAATATCGCCTCCATCTCGGGGCTGCGCGCCTCGACGCTGCGGGTGGCCTACGGCACCTCCAAAGCCGCCGTCATCCATCTGACCAAGCAATTCGCGGCCGAACTGGGCGAACAGGGCATCCGCGTCAACTGCGTGGCGCCGGGTCCGGTGCGCACCAAGCTGGCGATGGCGGTCCATGCGCCGGAAATCATCTCGGCCTATTACGACGCGATCCCGCTGAACCGCTATGGCGAGGCGCGCGAGATTGCCGAGGCGATCGTTTTCCTGTGCTCGGAAAAAGCCAGCTTCATTTCGGGCCAGACTTTGGCCGCGGATGGCGGCTTCGATGCGACCGGCGTCGGCCTTCCGGCTTTGCGCCGCGAGAATGATCCGGCCTAATCGGGTTCGGAGCCGCAAACTTCGGGGGCCGCAGCCTGATGCGGCCCTCCTCGCGGGCGGATCAAAGACGGGCTTGCCTCCGGCGCGCGGCCAAGCGACAACCGTTTCATGATGCGTATCTGGTTGAAGTCCCTCACCCAATCCACGCTCGATGCCCGGCTGCGTGTCGGCGCGGATCTCGAGACCCGCATCATCGAGCGCCCCGGCTGCTGGATGAAAGAGGCCGAGCTTCAGGCGCTTTCGAAGGATCTGCGGCGCGTGGCCGAAGCGACCCTGCCCCGCGAAGCGCTGAGCTACGGCGTTTTTGCCGCCGACCGCTCGCGGATGTCGGACAGCATCATCACGCTGGTTTACCGCCGCAAGGACCGCCACCCGATCGCTTTCAACGCGCTGGCGGTGATGGATGTGCCGCTGAACGGCCAGATCCAGCAGGTCGTCCATCTCGGCCTCGTGCTGGTCAATCCCGAGGCTCGCAGCAAGGGCCTGTCCTGGGTGCTTTACGGGCTGACCTGTCTGGTGATTTTCCTGCGCAACCAGCTGCGGCCCTTCTGGATTTCCAATGTGACGCAGGTGCCCGCCGTGGTGGGTCTCGTCTCCGAGGGCTTCTCGGGTGTCTATCCCGCGCCCGACGGACCGCAATCGCCCGTTTCGACCAGCTGCAACTGGCGCGCGATCATGGAGGAGCACCGCCATGTCTTCGGCGTGGGCAAGGATGCAGGCTTCGACGAGCCGCATTTCATCATCACCAACGCCTATACCGGCGGCTCGGACGGGCTGAAGAAAACCTATGCCGAGGCCGCGAAACACCGCGATGAAAAGTATAATACCTTTTGTGAACAGTCGCTTGATTATGATCGCGGCGACGACTTCCTGCAACTGGGCCAGATGGATCTGGCGACGGCGCGCAAATATCTGACCGGCGCGGTGCCCGCGAATCCCTGCGCCATCTGCTGGTCTCGGGCGCGCTGGTCGGGCTTCAGGGTCTGATCCTGCCGCTGGTCTACTGGCTCGATTCCAGCCGCCAATGGGGAGGGCTCCGGCCTTGGAAATGACCACCGATCACGGCGCGCAAGCCGCCGCCACCTCCACCGGCCCCGCCTTCATCTATGGCGAGCTGACCACCCGCAATCTGGGATTTATCACGCAGGACCAGCAAGAGCGCCTGCGCGCGGCACGGGTCTTTGTCTGCGGCACCGGCGGCATGGGCGGGGCCTCGGTCCAGGCGCTGATCCGCATGGGGATCGGGCATCTGACCCTGGCCGATCTTGATGTTTTCGAGGTTTCGAACCTCAACCGCCAGCTCTTTGCCAATCTGTCGACCGTGGGCCGGCACAAGGCGCAGGCCACGCGCGATGCCTGTCTGGCGATCAACCCACAAGCCGAGATCGAGGTTTTCGACGCCGATTGGGCCGAACATGCCGACCGGCTGATCGGCGCGGCCGATGTGGTGGTGAACGGCACCGACGATCTTGCGGCCTCGCTGATCCTTTACCGACGCGCGCGCTTTGGGCAAAACCGTCATCGACGCCTATGCCGCGCCGCTGCCCTCGATCTATGTCACGCGCCCCGGCCGCCCGATGCCCGAGGAGCGTCTGGCCTATCCGACGCTCGCGACCGCCCCGGAGGCGCTCACGCCCGACCAGCGCGCCGAGGCGTTCCTGCGCGAGGCGGAATATGTGATGCTCCATTCCTCCTCGCGCCATCACATCGATCTGGCTCTGGCCGGAGAGGTCGCGGCCGGCAAACGCTCGCGCATGTCCTTCGCGCCGATGGTGGTCACGACCGGCATGCTCATGGCCTATGAGGTCGCGGCGATCGTGACCGGCCAAAACAGCGCCACGACCGAGCGCGGCTGGTTCTTCAACCCGATGCGCGGCCGTGTCGAGCATCCGCGCAACCCCGTGAGCGCCGCGCTTTGCGCCCGCTCGTGCGCCGCGCCCTGCAGCGGATGACGGGCTAGACCATGGGCGGAGGCTTTTCCGGTCCGGCCCTGATCGCCGACAGCATGATCTCGCTCGCGGCGATCCTCGGGCTCTGGGTGGTGCTGGGGTTTTGCGCCGCGCCGGCCCGCTCGATGCGCAGACCGGCCGCTTCCGGCTGGGGCTGATCACGGTGACGGTCTTTCTCGGCGGGCGGCTGTTGTGGTGGCAAAGCGGCGCGGGGCTCTTTCTCGCGCTGATGCTGGTCGCCGCCGCGCTGATCCCGATCGCCATGGTCGTGCTGACCGAGGGGCTTTTGCGCCGCCATGCCCCGCTTTGGCTCAAAGGTTTCACGCTGATCGGCGGGCTGGTCTTTGCCGTGCTGGCCCTCCTGCCCGCTCCCGCGGTCGAACCCTACCGCGCCATCGCCCTTCTTGCCTTCCAGTTTGCCGGCTTTGTCGCGACCGGCTGGCTGGTCGCGAGCCGCAACCGCGACAGCCTTTCGCCCAATGAAAACTGGCTGATCGACCGCATTGCCTTGTCTCTGGCCCTGATCCTGCCGTTCCTGCTGACCGAATTCCACCTGCCCTGGCTGCATTTCCCCGTGCGTTTGGGCGGGGTTGCGATTTTGGCGGTCTGCTGGCTCGCGGTTTCGATGGGGCGCAGCACGCTCGACCACCGCGCCACGATCCGCGCTTTCGCGGTGATTGCACTGGCGGCTTTGGCCTTCGGGATCGCGATCGCACGGATTGCCGAACTTGACCTCGCGGGCCATATCCGCGCCGTCGCGCTGGTCCTCTCGGCACTGCTTTTGGTCGCGACGGTGACAGAGGCGATGAACCTGAGACCCGACAGCCGCCGCGACGGGCTGCTGCGCCGCATCGCCGCCAGCAAGAAGGGCGACCAAGCCGCCTTTCTCGAGGGGCTGCGCGCGGAATTCGCCACCGAAGGCGCGATTGCTCTCGGGGCAAAGGAGCTTGCGGGCTTTGACCAAAAGGCCCTTGCCGCCGCCTTCGCCGCTGATCCCCTGCGCCAGCATCGTGGCCCCAAAGCCGATCCTGACGAGCAATTGCAGGCGCTTTTCTCGCGCTATCAGGTCTCGCATCTGATGCTGGTCGCGCGCGAGCCTCTTCGGCTGATCGCCCTGAACCTGCCCGCGATGGCCAGCCATCCGGGTGCCGAAACCGAATTGCGCGCGATCCAGCGCGTGGCCCTTTTGCTTGCGGATCAAGATGATGATCGAACTGCGCACCGGTGATTTCGAGGCCTTTTTCAGGCCCCTTCCCACGCCTACGGGCAAGACAGCCTCTATGTCTCGCCGATGCGGGCCGATCTGGCGCGCTTTTTGTCGCCCGTCGAGAACCCCTGTTCCAAAGCCCCGACGACATCGCCTTTTTCACCGCGCACCGGAACGGCTTTCCGGTCGGACGCATCACCGCCCATATCCACCGCGCCTCGAATGCACGCCATAACGAGACCCGCGCCCATTTCGGCTTTTTCGATTGCGGCGACGATCCCGATGCGGCGCGCGCGCTGCTGACTTACGCCGAGACCTGGGCGAAAGCGCGCGGCATGACCGAGATCGCGGGCAATTTCAACCTGACCGCGATGCAGCAGGCCGGTGTCGTGACCGACGGGTTCGATGCCGCGCCCTATACCGACCAGATCTACAATCCGCCCCATATCGTCCGCCTGCTCGAGGCCAACGGCTACGCCCGGGACTTCCCGATGACCACCTCCGAGATCGACCTGCAAAGCCTCGATCCGGCGCGGCTGCTCGGGCCCAAGCAAAGGCGCATCTCGCCTCGGGCGAGTATTCCTTCGCGCCGGTGAACCGCAAAACCCTTGCGGCACGGATGGAAGATGCGCGCGTGATCCTCAACGCCTCCTTCACCGACAATCCGATGTTCGTGCCGGTCTCTGCCGAGGAATTCCACTTTCAGGCCAAAGAGATGAAGGCCATTCTTGATACGCGGATTTCCGTCGTGCTGATGCGCAAGGGCGCGCCGGTCGGTGCGGTGATCGCCATTCCCGACCTCAACCCTCTGGTGCGCGCGACGGGGGCAAGGCTGCGTTGGTCGACGCCTTGGCACTATCTGCGCTACCGGCTGACGCGGCGGCGCGCGGTGATCATTTTTCAGGGCGTCATGCCCGATTTTCACGGCGCGGGGCTCAATCCGCTGATGCTGTGGCATGTGCTTTCGGCGATGAAACAGGCGGGCTACCACAAGGTCGGCGGCACCTGGATTGCGGATGTGAATGCCGCGAGCCTGCGCCAGCTGGAAAAGGTCGGAGGCAAACCGCTCCACCGTCTGCATCTGTTTCGGAAGGCTTTGGCGTGATTCTGAACGAGATCCTGCAAGAGGCACTGGTGGCGCGCGCCAATCTTGCGCCCTCGGTCCACAACACCCAGCCCGCGCGCTGGCATTTCGCGCCCGACGGCACCATCACGCTGCTGGCCGATCCGGCGCGGTTTCTCGGGGTCGGCGATCCGCAACTGCGCGATGCGGGCCTGTCCTGCGGGGCCGCGATCGAGGGGACGGCGCTGGCGCTGTCCGAGCTGGGTCTGGCGCTTGGCGGTTACCGCGACCTTTGGAAATCTAGTAGTGATTTCAAAGGCTTGCGTATCGCCGCTCGGGGATTGCCCAGACCGGAGGCACGCCCGATCCGCTGGCCTCCGCGATCGGGCGACGCGCGACGTGGCGCGGCGCTTTCATGGCCCCGACGCCCGAGGCGCGACGCAGCATCGAAGCCTTGGAAGGCCGCCGCGACGACCTTGCCTTGGCGCTGTCGCCCAAGGATATCGCGGTTCTCGCGCGGCTCAACGATGATGCGAGCCTGCGGTTTTACGGCCATTCGCCCTATCGCCGCGAGCTTCTGGGCTGGATGCGGCTGTCGCGCCGCCATCCCGATTTCGCGCGCGACGGGCTCAATCTGGAGGCGTTGCAGCTGTCGGGGTTCGAGGGCGCGGCAGCGGGCGGATTCTCGGCCGCGAGACCCTGTTTCGCCTGACCGGCGCGCTCGGCCTCCAGCGCATGCTTCTGGGCGAGGCCGCCAAGACCAAAAGCGCGACCGCCCTCGTGCTCTTCCACCGTCCCGAGGGTGAATCGCCCGTCGAAACCGGCCGGATTTTCTACAGGCTCTGGCTGGCCCTTGCCGCCGAGGGCCTGTCGCTTTGGCCGATGGCGGTGCTGGCAGACGACCCCGAAACCGCGGCGGTCCTGCGCGGGCGTTTCGCGATCCCGCAAGGCCGCCGCCTGATCACCGTCTGGCGCGCAGGCCCGCGCCCGAGATCGCCCCAAAGGCACGCCTTCCGGTCAAAGACCTGATCATAAAGGGATAATCAGCCCTTGCCGCCACGCCGGAACAGGCTCGCGCGCTCGTAAAGCCCCTCGAGCCGCGTCATACGCTCCTGCGTCTGGTCCCAGTTGATCTGCTGGACGGCAGCCAGAAGCGTCTCGACCAGAACCATCAGCGCGGTCGTGCTATCCCAAGCGGAAGGGACCTGAATCTGCGCAGCAAAGCGGAAGCGCGCGTGATGGGCGATCGGGCTGAGCCAGGGATCGGTCAAAAGCACGACCTCGGCCCCTGCTCCGCCGCCATTTCCGCCAGTTGCAGCGTCGCGGCCTCGTAACGGCGGATGTCGAAAACGACGAGAACATCGCCGCGCCGCATCTCGAGCAGGACCGAAGGCCAGGTATTGGAGTTGCTCGGCAGAGGCCACCCCGGCCGCACGATGCCCAGTTGGGTCACCAGATAATCGGCCAGAGGATGGGTGATTCGCCCGCCGGTCACGATGATTCTCCGGTCGGGATCGGCCAGAAGCGCGGCGCAGGCGTCGAAATCGGCATGGTCGATCTGGCCGAGCGTGCGCGTCAGGTTGGCCAGAACCGCATCGGCAAAGCGGTTGAGGATATGGGTCTGGGGCGCGCCTCCCGTCCAGCGCGCCTGTTTCGACAAGGGTGATTCGAGCCGCGCCTCGACCTCGTCGCGAAGCTGGGCCTGAAACTCGGGATAGCCGCGAAATCCGAGCTTCTGGACCATGCGCAAAACCGTGGGCGTCGAGACCCCGCCTCTTTGGCCAAAAGCGTCATAGAACCCAAGCCCGCCACGGGAAAGTTGCGCGTCAGATGGTCGGCCAAAAGGCGCTCCGACGGGGTGAGCTGGCCGAAATGGCGGCGCAGACGATCCTCGATCGCGCCCGAGACCGGAGCCCGTTTTCGACACCTGCTTCGGTATGGTTTTCGGGCATGTCCGCCCCCGCCGCGACCCCCTCGACATCATCTTTCTGATCCGGTTGCGGATCGGGGATCGGGTCTTTTTCGCGCATCTGCTTCTCCTCGCGGCACTGCTCGACCGTAAAGAATTTACCAGAAAATTCCCATACTGAAATATTATTGACAGAATCGAAGCTCCCGTTCCAACCTGATCACAAGCAGGCGAGGTTCTGTGCGGGGGGACGGCGTGACTGATCTTAAACCGTTTTTCGAAATCGAGAATGCGACGGGCGCAGGTTCCGCGGTCATCGTCTGCGAACATGCCTCCAATGATCTGGCCGCGACCGCGGCGGGGCTCGGGCTCGATCCGGTGCAGCGCGAGGCGCATATCGCATGGGATCCGGGCGCTTTGGGGCTGGCGCAGGGACTGTCCGCGCTCCTTGATGCGCCGCTGATCCGCGCCACCGCCTCGCGTCTGATCTATGATCTCAACCGCCCGCCCGATGCCGCCGGCGCCATGCCCGAGAAAAGCGAGATCCACCCGATCCCCGGCAATCGCGCGCTTTCCCCTGACGAGCGTCTGAGCCGGACCGAAGCGCATTACCTGCCCTTCCATTCGGCGCTTTTCGCCCTGCTTTCGCGGCGTCTGGCGGTGAGCAAGCCCACCGCGCTGATCACCGTCCACAGTTTCACGCCGGTTTATTTCGGCAATCCCCGCGCGGTCGAGCTGGGCATCATCCACGACGAGGACGACCGTCTGGCCCGCGCGATTGCCGCGCGTCCGACCGGCCTGATGACCCGCCTCAACGAGCCCTATAGCGCGGCCGACGGCGTGACCCATACGCTGGCGCTCCATGCGACGCCGCTGGGTCTGGCCCATGCCATGCTGGAAATCCGCAATGATCTGATCGCAACTCCCGCGGCACAAGGGCAATGGCCGAGCGCCTCGCCCCCGTGATCCGCGACGCCGTTTCGGAGGTGGTGTGATGCCGAATTGGGCCGTCTGTTACGTCCACCGCGTCGAGGCGCTCAACTACCGCCTCGGCCGGTTCGCGATGTATCTGCTCTTCGTGATCATGGGGGTGCTTTTGTGGTCCTCGATCACGAAAATCATCAAGGTGCCCTCGCTCTGGACGCTGGAAATGGCGCAGTTCACGCTGGTCGCCTATTATCTTCTGGGCGCGCCCTATGCGATGCAGCTTGGCGCCAACGTCCGAATGGACCTGCTTTACGCGCGGCTTCCGCTCAAGCGGCAGGCGGTTTGGGACATCGTCACGATCTTCTGCCTGCTCTTTTATCTGGGCGTGATGCTTTGGGGCGCGGTCGACAGCACCGCCTATAGTTTCCGCGTATCCGAGCGCGCGCCCACTGCATGGCGGCCGGTGCTGTGGCCGATCAAGGTAATCATAACACTCAGCTTTTTGCTGATGATCCTTCAGGCGATCGCCCATCTGATCCGCGATATCGCCATCATCCGCGGGCAGGAAATCCCCAAACCTCTTACCGGAGACGTCGACAGATGAGCTATGAATGGATCGCCATCCTGATGTTCTCGACCATGCTCTTGATGATGATCACGGGGCAGAGGGTGTTCGGGGCGATCGGCTTTGTCGCGGTTCTGGCGGCGCTGCTGCTTTGGGGCCGGGCGGAACCGATATGGGCTTTTCCGCCGTCATGAAGGTGATGCGCTGGAACGCGCTGCTGACGCTGCCGATGTTCGTTTTCATGGGCTATGTCATGTCGGAAAGCCGACTGGCCGAGGATCTTTACCGCATGTTCCACGTCTGGTTCGGCCCGCTTCCGGGCGGGCTTGCGATCGGGACCGTGCTTTTGATGGTGATGATTTCCGCGATGAACGGGCTGTCGGTCGCGGGCATGGCGATCGGGGCGACCATCGCTTTGCCGGAACTCGTCAAACACCGCTACGACAAGCCGATGATTTCGGGCGTCATTCAGGCCGGATCGAGCCTCGGCATCCTGATCCCGCCCTCGGTCGTGCTGGTGCTTTATTCGCTGATCGCGCGCCAGCCGGTCAGCCAGCTCTGGCTGGCGGGGATCGTGCCGGGCCTGCTCATGGCGGCGCTTTTCATCGCCTATATCCTGATCCGCTGCACGCTTAACCCCTCCCTCGCACCGCCGATGCCCGCCGCCGAGCGCGCCGCCATCACCTGGTCCGAACGGTTCCGGCTGCTGCGCGCGGGCTTTCTGCCGCTGATCATCTTTGCCGCGATGATGATCCCCTTCGTCAAGGGCTGGACCTCGCTGACCGAAAGCAGCGTCATCGGCGCGCTGACAGCGGTAATCGCCGCCGTGATCAAGGGCCGCTTCACCCGTCAGGTCTTTGAAGTCGCGACCCGCCAGACGCTGGCCATCACCTGCATGTTCATGCTCATCATCATGGCGGCGCTCAGCTTCGGCGCGGTCTTCGACGGGCTGGGCGCGGGCCGCGCGATCGAGCAGCTTTTCATCGGCGAAATGAAGCTCTCGCCGTTGCAGGTGCTTTTGATCATGCAGGCCTCGTTTCTGGTGCTGGGCATGTTTCTTGACGACACCGCCATGCTGGTCATCGTCGCGCCGATCTATGTCACCATGGCGCGCACGCTCGGCTTCGATCTGGTCTGGTACGGCATCCTGTACACGATCACCTGCCAGATCGCCTATCTGACCCCGCCCTTCGGCTACAACCTGTTCCTGATGCGGGCGATGGCACCAAAGGATTTCACGCTTGGCGTGATCTACCGTTCGGTCCTGCCTTTCGTGCTGATCATGGTGCTGACGCTGGGTCTCGTCATCGCCTTCCCGGGGATCGCCATGTGGCTGCCCCATTCGATTTACGGACAATAAAGCAAAGAAAAACAAACATATCTCAACCAACAGGGAGCAAGTAGAATGTCCACGACAAGACGGAAGTTCCTGACCACCGGAGCCTTGGCCGCCGCAGGCGCCAGCGCCCTTTCCGCCCCGCAATCGCGCAAGGCGCACCGCTGAAATGGCGCATGCAGACCTATGCGGGTGCCGCTTTGGGCGAGCATGTCTGCAAACCCGCGATCGACGCCTTCAACAAGATCGCCAACGGCCAGATGGAGATCGAGCTTTACTACGCCGATCAGATCGTCCCCACGGGCGAGCTGTTCCGCGCCATGCAGAACGGCACGATCGACGCGGTGCAATCCGATGACGACAGCATGGCCAGCCCGACCGAAGTCACTGTTTTCGGCGGCTATTTCCCCTTCGCCTTGCGCTATTCGCTCGATGTACCGGCACTGTTCAACCACTACGGCCTCGACGAGATCTGGAAGGCCGAATATGCCAAACACGGCATCCAGCACATCTCGGCCGGCTCGTGGGATCCGTGCAACTTCGCGACCAAACAGCCGATCAACGCGCTGGCGGATCTGAACGGCAAGCGCGTCTTCACCTTCCCGACGGCGGGCCGCTTCCTTGCGAAATTCGGCGTCGTTCCGGTGACCCTGCCGTGGGAGGACATCGAGGTCGCGCTGCAAACCGGCGAACTTGACGGCGTCGCATGGTCGGGCATCACCGAGGATTACACCGTGGGTTGGGCCGGAGCGACCGGCAACTTCCTGACCAACAGCATCTCGGGCGCATGGATCGGGCATTTCTTCGCCAACCAGAAGCGTTGGGAGGAAGTCCCCGAACATCTGCGCGAGCTGATGAAAGCCGTCTTCGACCAGTCCCATTACTACCGCCAGCACTGGTATTGGGCGGGCGAGGCCAAACTGCGCGTCGGCGGCGACAAGATGAAACTGACCACGATCCCCGCCGCCGAATGGGCCACGGTCGAGGCCGCCGCCAAGGAGTTCTGGGACGAGATCGCCGCGGATCCGAGATCAAGGCGCAGGTCGTCGCCAAGATCAAGGAATACAACGAGGCGATGGAAAAGGCCGGCCCGCCCTATCGCTACGGCTGATCGCGCGCGCCTTTTGTCAGACGGGCGCGCGCCGTGGTGCGCGCCCATTCCCCTCCGGAGTCCGTCATGCCTGCCAATCTTACCTTTGAAGCCCTGAAAGACGCCGTTCAGCGGGGCGAGATCGATACCGTCACCGTCGCCCTTGTCGACATGCAGGGCCGTTTGATGGGCAAGCGTTTCCACGCCCAGCACTTTATCGAGAATCCGGCCGAAACCCATTGTTGCAACTATCTTTTGGCAACGGATCTCGACATGAACACGGTGCAGGGCTACCGCGCGACCAACTGGTCCTCGGGCTATGGCGATTATGTCATGAAGCCGGATCTCTCGACGCTGCGGCGCCTGCCGTGGATCCCCTCGACCGCCTTTTGCATGGTCGATGTGATCGACCACAAGACCCACGAGCTGGTCCCCATGCCCCGCGCAGCGTACTGCGCCGCCAGATCGAACGCGCCCGCGCCATGGGGCTGGAACCCATGATGGCGACCGAGCTGGAGTTCTATCTGTTCGCCAATACCTACAAGGACCATTTCGACCAAGGCTATCGCAGCCTCGTGCCGACCGCGCGCCATAACGTCGATTACGCGCTGACCAGCACCTTCGCCGACGAACCGGTCATGCGCGATCTGCGCAACGGGCTTTACGGGGCGGGCGTGCCGGTCGAGAACTCGAAAGGCGAGGCCGATGCCGGCCAGCACGAGATCAACGTGAAATATTCCGACGCTTTGGACACCGGCGACATGCATGCGCTGGTCAAGGCCGCGACCAAGGAAATCGCCCATCTGCACGGGCAATCCGCGACCTTCATGGCGAAATATTCCCATGAACATGCGGGCTCTTCCAGCCATGTCCACCAGTCGCTGTTCAGGGACGGCAAGAACGCCTTTTTCGACCCGAAGGCCGATCAGGGCATGTCCGATCTGATGCGCCATTATATGGCGGGCCAGCTGACCCATGCTCGCGAGCTGACCTGTTTCCTTGCGCCCTTCGTCAATAGCTACAAGCGCTTCGTCACCGGACTGTTCGCGCCGACCAAGGCGATCTGGTCGGTCGACAACCGCACCGCCGGTTTCCGCGTCGTGGGCGAACATGGTCCGGGCGTGCGCGTCGAATGCCGGATCGGAGGTTCGGATTTGAACCCCTATCTCGCTTGCGCCGCGCTTTTGGCGGCGGGGCTCGAAGGGATCGAAAGAAGCTCGCGCTCGAGCCCGCCTTTACCGGAGACGCCTATGCCGCGCAATCGGCCCGCCAGATCCCGACCACCCTCCCCGAGGCGATTGCCGAACTGTCGGGTTCCGACATGCTGCGCCGCGCAATGGGCGACGAGGTGGTCGACCACTATGCCCGCGCCGCCGAATGGGAGGTGCAGGAACACAACCGCGTTGTCACCGATTTCGAGATTTCCCGCGGCTTCGAACGCGCCTGAGTTAACCGGAACGCCGGTAATCCATCCGGTATCCAAGAGGATGACATGACCAAGACCACCAAATTGATCTCGCCGGTGAATGGCGAGGTGCTGATCGAAAGGCCGCAGCTGTCGCTGGACGAGGCCCGCGCCTCGGTCGCCCGCGCCGCGCGGCGCAGCCCGCTTGGGCGGCCCTGCCCCTGGCCGAACGGATCGTGCGGGTGCGCGCGGGCCTTGCCGCGCTGAACGAGATGAAGGACGCGGTCGTGGGCGAGCTTGCCGACCAGATGGGCCGTCCGGTGCGCTATGGCGGCGAGTTCGGCGGCGTGAACGAGCGCGCGAACCATATGCTCGCCATCGCCGAGGAGGCTTTGTCCCCGTTCAGGCCGAAGACAGCGAGACCTTCCGCCGCGAAATCCGGCGCGAACCTTTGGGCGTGATCTTCGTCATCGCGCCGTGGAACTACCCTTCCTGACCGCAATCAACACCGTGGTTCCGGCGCTGGTCGCGGGCAATGCGGTCGTTTTGAAACACGCAAGCCAGACCCTTCTGGCGGGCGAGCGTCTGGCGGCTGCGCTGCAAAAGGCGGCGTTCCGGCCGATATCATGCAAAACCTGATCCTCGATCACGACACGACCGAGGCGCTGATTGCCGAGCGCAGCTTCGGCTTCGTGAACTTCACCGGCTCGGTCGGTGGCGGTCGCGCGATCGAGCGCGCGGCGGCGGGCACCTTTACCGGCACGGGGCTGGAGCTGGGCGGCAAGGATCCGGGCTATGTCCGCGCCGATGCCGATCTGGATGCGGCGGTGGACGGGCTGATGGACGGCGCGATGTTCAACTCTGGCCAATGCTGCTGCGGGATCGAGCGCATCTATGTCCATGAAAGCCTTTACGATGATTTCGTCGCAAAAGCAGTCACTTGGGTCAACGGCATGACGCTTGGCAACCCCATGACCCCGCGACGACGATGGGCCCGATGGCGCATCGCCGTTTCGCCGATGTCGTGCGCGGACAGGTGGCCGAGGCCGTGGCTGCGGGTGCCAAACCCCTGATCGATCCCGCGCATTTCCCCGCCGATGACGGCGGCGCCTATCTGGCGCCTCAGGTGCTGGTCGATGTCACCCACGACATGCGCGTCATGCGCGAAGAAAGCTTCGGCCCCGTCGTCGGCATCATGAAGGTCAAGGACGATGCCGAGGCGATCGCCCTGATGAACGACAGCGATTACGGGCTGACGGCCTCGATCTGGACCAAGGATGCCGATGCGGCGGCCGAGATCGGCAACCATCTTGAAACCGGCACGATCTTCATGAACCGCGCCGATTATCTTGACCCCGCTCTGGTCTGGACCGGCACGAAAGACACCGGCCGCGGCCCTGTCCAACCTTGGTTATCTGGCCCTGACCCGGCCCAAATCCTACCATCTGAAAAAGGTGACGAAATGAACCTTCGTGCGAACTGGTCCTATCCGACCGCCATCAAATTCGGCGCGGGCCGCATTTCGGAACTGGCCGAACAGGCGCAGGCCGTGGGCATCAAACGCCCGCTTCTGGTGACCGACAAGGCGCTGGCGGGCCTGCCGATCACCGCGCGCGCCTTGGACATTCTGGACGCGGCTGGCCTTGGCCGCGCGGTCTTTTCCGATGTCGATCCGAACCCGAACGAGGGCAATATGGATGCGGGCATCGCCGTTTATAAGGCGGGAGGTCATGACGGGGTGATCTGCTTCGGCGGCGGCTCGGCGCTGGATCTGGGCAAGATGATCGCGCTGATGGCGGGCCAGACGATTTCCGTTTGGGATCTGGAGGATATCGGCGATTGGTGGACCCGCGCGGATGCCGGAAAAATCGCGCCGATCATCGCGGTTCCGACCACGGCGGGCACCGGCTCCGAGGTCGGGCGCGCGGGCGTTCTGACCAATTCGCAGACCCATAAGAAGAAGATCATCTTCCACCCCAAGCTGATGCCCGCGGTGACGATCTGCGATCCCGAACTGACCGTCGGCATGCCGAAATTCATCACGGCAGGCACCGGCATGGACGCGTTTGCCCATTGCCTCGAGGCCTATTGCTCGCCCTTCTACCACCCGATGTCGCAGGGCATCGCGCTGGAGGGGCTGCGTCTGGTCAACGAATATCTGCCCCGCGCCTATCACACGCCCGACGACCTCGAAGCCCGCGCCCAGATGATGAGCGCGGCGGCAATGGGCGCGACCGCCTTCCAGAAGGGCCTTGGCGCGATCCATAGCCTGTCCCATCCGGTCGGTGCGGTTTACGGCAACCATCACGGCACGACGAATGCCGTGGTCATGCCGATGGTGCTGGATTTCAACCGCCCCGCGATCGAGACCCTTCTGGGCCGCGCCGCCGATTATCTGGGCATCAAGGGCGGTTTCGACGGCTTCCGCGCCCGCGTCATCGACCTGCGCGCGGAACTCGGCATCCCGCAAAACCTGAGCGCAATGGGGTCGAACGCGCCCGTCTGGACGAGCTGACCGAGATGGCGCTGGAAGATCCCAGCTGCGGCGGCAACCCGATCGAGATGACGCGCGACAACACCCGCGCCCTGTTCGAGGCCAGCATGTAGGCCCTCACCGGCCTGCCTATCGCGCTTCGGAAAGCCCGCCGCAGCCCCTTTGCGGCGGGTTTTTTCATGGGCGCGCCTTGCCTTCCCGCGTTTACCCAACAAAGATTTTTCGTTGTGCAAATCGCGCTTCCGCCCTATATCCAACAAACAAATCTTTGTTGGGTAATTTCGCGGAGGGACAATGGCCGCCTCTTTCTTCGACACCAGCCCCGGCCGCGCGGTCAGCCCGATCGGGATGGCGGCATGGATCGACCTGCGCCGCCATCTGCGCGACGAGCGGGTCTCGGAACTGCGCGGCAGCCCGACCAAACGCGAAATCGGCGGGAAATCCTATTGGTATGACGCCTACCGCGTCGGCGATCAGGTGGTGAAAAAATACATCGGCCCCGACAGCGAGGAGCTGCGCGCCCGTCTGGACGATGCCGCTGCGATCCGTGCCCGCGCCAAGGACGACGCCCGCGAGCGCGCCCGCCTGATGCGCATCCTGCGCGCCGAAGGTTTTCTGACCGCCGATGTCGTCACCGGCCGCATCATTCTGGCGATGAGCCGCGCCGGCGTCTTTCGTCTGGGCGGCACGCTGATCGGCACGCAGGCCTTCCGCTGCTACGAGGGCGAGCTCGGGCGCATGATGTCCTCGGACCGCGCCGCGCTGACCGACGACATCGACATCGCCAGTTTCGAGCGTCTCTCGATCGCGCTGGAAGATCAGGTCAGCGAGCCATTGACCAAAGCTTTCGACGAGCTGAAATTCGAGCCGCTGCCCTCTTTGGAAAAGGGCCGCGTCTGGCGGTGGGCAGGTTCGGAGCGCCGCACATTGGTCGAATTCCTGACGCCGTCGTTCAGCGCCGATGAAGACCTGCGCGACCTGCCCGCCTTGGGGGTCAGCGCGCAAAGCCTGCATTATCTGAACTATCTGATCGCCGAGCCGATCGAGGTTCCCTTTCTCTACCGCGACGGCGCGCTGGTGCAGGTGCCGCGCCCCGAGCGTTTCGCGATCCACAAGCTGATCGTGGCGGACCGGCGGCGCGAAAGCGCGGGGATGGAGACGGGCGGCAGAAGGCCGAAAAGGACCGCGCACAGGCCGATTACCTCATCCGCATTCTGGCCGAAGAGCGCCCCTTCGATCTGCTCGAGGCCTACCGGACCGCCCGCGAAACCGGCACGCGGTGGCAAGCGCGCCTTGACGCGAGCCTCGCGCGGATGCCGCAAACCCGCGCGATCCTCGAGGCTTTGGACTAAGCGCCCCGAGGCGATCAGACCAGGGCGCGGCCGTGGCGCTGGTGACGCTCGGCCAGTTTGCGCGCCTCGCGCCCGCGCGCGAGCGGATAGGCGGGACGGGCGGCGTAATCGGGCGCGGCCAGTTCGGGAAAGAGCATCTCGATCTCGGCGCGGGATGCGGGGCTCAGGGTCTTGAGCGCCTCGGGGCCGGTCAGCAGCGTCTCGGCCTCGGCACCATTGGCGAAAACGATTTCGTGGTGGTCGAGCAGGATGTGGTAGTAATCGACCGAGGGCAGATCCGCGTCGATCCCGATCCCGTCGAGGCCCGAAAGCTGCTTGGCCGCGACGAGAACCTCGGCGGTCCCGAACATCCGTGCCGCGATCTTCGAGCTGACGAGGATGCGGTGCTGCGGCGAAACCACGAGATCGGCGGCGGGTATGCCCGCGCCAAGCGCGCCGGCGCGGATGCGGATCGGGCGCAGATGCGGCGCGGCGTCCAGCGCGGCGCGCGAGACCGGCGCACAGCCCAGCCAGCGCACAGCCTGCAGCCCGTGGTCGCGCGTCAGCACCAGATCGCCCACCTCGAGGCTTTCGACGGCACGCGGTCCGCGATCGGTTTCGATCATTGTGCCTGCGGCGAAACAGATGACGTCACCCACCGGAATAACCGCCTGCGCCGCGTTCTGGTCGGCGATTGCGCGGGTCAGCATGCCCGGGAAAGCCGGAGCGACCTTGCCGTTGATCAGGGGCAGCGAGATCGAGATGTCGGCGGGACCGTTCATGAGAAAGGTAACGACCGTATAGGTCTGGCCGTCGATGACGACCTGATCGGTGTCGAAAATGCTGATGATCGTATAGGTCTCGCCGCCAATCACCGCCTGATCGCCTTGGCCCGCGCCATATTCGCCATTGCCGTCGGTATCGTTCAGCGTGATCTCGGTCAGGACATTGCCGAGATCGAAAGCGGGGCCGGAGCTGTCGCGGATTTCGTGGGTGACGATCTCTGTGGTCCAGCCGGGCGGAAGACCCCCGGGGCCAAAGTTGTAGAAAGGGTCGAAACCCCAAGCATTGATCGTTACAGGCATGACAAACCTACCGAAAACACCACCAACACGGGCCAACAGGCCCAACCAGATGGCAGCATAGTCAAGCTGAAGCGAACCAGACAGTCTAAACCTGCGGTTGAAACATGTCTTTTCGTATAGAAATGCAGCAAATGCGCGGGAATAACCGGGGCGAACGCTGCAGGAGGGGCGCGGCCTCCCCGCTTCGCGCCGTGAAAAAGGGCGCCCGAAAGCGCCCCAGATCGTGACCAAAGATGCGTAATGTCTGCGGCTCAGGCCGGCAGGCGGGGCTCCGCATCGGGGCGGTTGCCCTGGCTTTCGCGACCGCTCGCGCGCCAGAGAACCCCGCCGGTGAGCCCGCCGAGGATCGCAGGCAGGACCCAGGCAAAGCCCATATCCGACAAGGGAATATGGCCGTAAGCCGTGACCAGAGGCTGCGGCATGGCAAAGCCCGTCATGCCCGACAGGATGCTGAGGCAGTCATAGGCCCCGATCAGGAGCGCCGCGATCGCGGTGCCCTTCCAGATCCCGTCGTTGCAAAACAGCCGCGAGGCCAGCCCCAAAAGCACGATGCAGATGCCGACCGGATAGAAGAGCATGAAGATCGGTCCCGCGATGCGGATGATGTAATCCACCCCGCCAAAGGATTGCGCGGCGGCGACCAGCGTCGTGATGATCGCGGACACAGGATAGCTGATGCGGCCGCGGCTCCATTGCGCGATATATTCGGCCATGACCGCGGTCGCGCCGACAGCGGTCGTGAGACAGGCCAGCAGCACGGCGACGCCGAGCAGGTTCGCGCCGAGCTTGCCCGCAAGCGCCTCCACGAGGCCGGTGAGCAGCTGGGAATGCGAGATCCCCGCATCAAATATCCCGCTGCCGGTCGCACCGAGATATTCGAGCCCGCCATAGACCACGAAAAGCCCCGCGAAAGTGACCGCGGCAATCCCCGCGAGGACCTTGTGGAAATCGCGCCCCTCCGTATAGCCGCGCGCGCGGATCGCATTGAGGAAAAGGATGCCGAACAGCAGCCCCGTGAAGACGTCTCCGGTCTGGTAGCCGGTAGTAAAGCCCAGGTAGAACGGTGCGGCCTCGGCGGTCTCGACCGGCGCGGCCAGCGGATCGAACACCGCCCAGACCACGATCACGAGCAGCAAGGCCAGAAGAACCGGCGTCAAGACCGCGCCGACCTTGTCGATCACCCGCGAGCGGTCGATCGCGAAATAAAGCGAGACGGCAAAGTAGAGCGGCACGAAAACGCGCATCCCGACCGTGGCATCAAGCGCGGGCCAAAGCGTCTGGAGACCACTCTCGAAGGCGACCGAGGCCGTGCGCGGGATGGTGATCAGCCAGGCGATGGCGATCATCGTGGTAAAGATCAAAACCGTGCCGAACCAGGGCGCGATCGGGCGGGTCAGGCGCTCGAAACTGCCGCCGCCAAGGCCGATGGCGATGACGCCCAGAACCGGCAGCAACATGCCCGTCAGCATCAGCCCGAGCAGCGCCACCCCCATTCGGTGCCCGTCGCAAAGCCGATTTGCGGCGGGAAGATCAGATTTCCCGCGCCGAAAAAGACGGCGAACATCGCAAATCCGATAACCAGCGTATCTTTCCAGATCGCCCTGTTTCCATTCATTTCGGGTCTCTCCTCATAGAAACGGAGCAGGGAGGATGCGCGGGCCGCTCTCCTGCACCGAAATCACGGCGCGGATCAGCGTCCGGCCTGCCCCGCCTCCACGGGGTCGTCCTGTCCTTCGACGGGTTTTCCTGCGTGCCTTCGGGCCTGTCTCCCGACGGGCTTTTGTGAAAGCGCGGCGGCACGTCCTTGATCCAGTAGGCGGCATCCTCGGCCATGATGCGCTCGGCCAGCGCGCGGTCGTCTGCCGCCATGGCCGACCACAGCGCCTGCTGGGTGTCGATGATGCGCGCGATCCGTCCGGCGGCGTCCTCGGCGCGGATCAGCGCGGCGACGATATAATAGCGGCGGTACAGCGAGAGCGCGTGCTCGGCGAGGTAACGGTTGTGGATTTGCGCGACGAAACGCTGGCGGAAGGCCAGAAGCGTTTCCGAGAAAGCCTGTGTCGAGGCACGGCTGATCGTCGCGATGTCGGCCAGAATTTCGCGCCGCGCCGCAAGATCGGAATAGGTCATGAAATCATGGACGACGGCCTGTCCGACCCAGGCGCCGACCTCGTAGATGTCGATGATCTCGGCATCGGAATAATCGGCGACGTAAAAGCCCTGACGCGGGCGGCTGATGGTCAGGCCCAGCCCTTCAAGCTCGCGCGCCGCCTCGCGGACGGGGCCGCGGCTCACGCCGAGCTGCTCGGCCAGATGGACCTCGTTGAGCCGGTCGCCCGGTTTGAGAACGGCAGTGGTGATCAGCCGGATCAGCTCGTCGCGCACAGCCGTCGAAAGGCTGCCGCTTTGCACACGCGTCACCATATCCTTGTACATCCGCCCCCTTTCAGATCGGTCCGACCCGCCTTTTGCAGGATTTTGAACCTCTGGCAGATGTGGAGACTTCATGATCGCGCCCCTTCTGTCAACTGTTAACAGTTTACAGACCTAAAATCCTTGCTTAGTCTTGCCGCCATAACTGGCCCCGTAATCGTGCCGGACGGGTGGGCGCGCCCGCATCGCGACCCCGGTTGCGGCCCCGGAAGAGGCCGCCTTTGAGGAGGAAACCATGACACTGCCCACCCCGGCCCGATGAGCCTCGTGCCCTTCGTCAGCGTCGAGATGATGATGAAGCTGCTGCTCGAGCGCGGGATCGAAGAAACCGTGATCGAGCTCGCGGCCTATGTCGAAGAGGACTTCCGCCGCTGGCCGCTCTTCGACAAAACCCCGCGCGTCGCCGCCCATTCGCCCGAAGGCGTGATCGAGCTGATGCCGACCTCGGACGGACGCAGCTACGGTTTCAAATACGTCAACGGCCACCCCAAGAACTTCCGGGCCGGCCGCCAGACCGTCACCGCTTTCGGCGTGCTTTCGGATGTCGATACCGGCTATCCGGTGCTGCTGACCGAAATGACCATCCTGACCGCTCTGCGCACGGCCGCAACCTCTGCGGTGGTGGCGAAATATCTTGCTCCCAAGGGTGCGCGCACCATGGCGATGATCGGCAACGGCGCGCAATCGGAATTCCAGTGCCTCGCCTTCAAGGCGATCTGCGGCATCGATACCGTGCGCCTTTACGACATCGACCCGCAGGCCACCGCCAAAGCGGCCGCCAACCTTGCCGGCAAAGGGCTGACGGTCGTCGCCTGCAGTTCGGGTCAGGAGGCGATCGAGGGGCGCAGATCATCACGACCTGCACCGCCGACAAGCAATATGCCACGATCCTGACCGACAACATGGTCGGCGCGGGCATCCATATCAACGCGATCGGCGGCGACTGCCCGGGCAAGACCGAGCTCCACAAGGACATCCTGACCCGCTCGGACATCTTCGTCGAATTCCCGCCCCAGACGCGGATCGAAGGCGAGATCCAGCAGCTTCCCGAGGACCATCCCGTCACCGAGATCTGGCAGGTCATGACCGGCGAGGCGCAGGGCCGCACCAGCGAAAAGCAGATCACC
Source organism: Paracoccus cavernae (assembly GCA_030410095.1). Taxonomy (GTDB): domain Bacteria; phylum Pseudomonadota; class Alphaproteobacteria; order Rhodobacterales; family Rhodobacteraceae; genus Paracoccus; species Paracoccus cavernae. The sequence continues at coordinate 226,934 of JAUFRC010000003.1, read as the reverse complement.
CTGTTCGATTCCGTCGGTTTCGCAACCGAGGATTTCAGCGCCTTGCGCTATCTCAAGGACCGGATCGCGGGGCGCAAGGATCTGCAACTTCTCGATATGCTGGCCGATCCCGATGATCCGCGCGATCTGTTCGGCATGATCGGGCGCTACGCACAAGCCGCGGAGAAATTGTAATGGCCACCACCGGCACCCCGCCCCGCCTCGGCAATGCCGATATTGCCGAGCTGACCGAATGGCGGCGCGACCTGCACCGCCATCCCGAGCTTTCCGGCGAGGAAGAGCGCACCGCCGCGACCGTGACCGCGATGCTGCGCGACACCGCGCCCGACGCGATCGTCTCCGGTCTGGGCGGGCATGGTGTCGCGGCGCTTTACGACAGCGGCATTGCCGGCCCGCGCGTGCTGCTGCGCTGCGAACTGGACGGGCTGCCGATCGCGGATCTCTCCGGCAGCGCGCACCGCTCGACCGTCGCGGGCAAGGGCCATCAATGCGGCCATGACGGCCATATGGCGATCCTCGCGGCGATGGCGCGGCTGCTGGGACGGGCGCGGCCTGCGAAAGGCTCGGTCGTTTTGATGTTCCAGCCCGCGGAAGAGGACGGCTCGGGCGCAAATCTCGTGGTCAATGATCCGGCTTTCGCGCCGCTCCAGCCCGATTACGCCTTCGCGATCCACAATATGCCGGGCGTAGCCTTCGGGCAGGTCGCGGTGATTGCCGGTCCTGCCTGCTGCGCCTCGCGCGGGGTGAAGTTCCGGCTGACCGGCAGGACCGCCCATGCTTCGCAGCCCGAAACCGGCCTCTCGCCGATGGTCGCGGTCTCGAAGCTGATGCCGGCGCTGACCGCTTTGGCCAATGGTTCGGTCGCGACCAGCAATCCCGATTTCACGTTGGTCACCATCACCCATGCCGAGATGGGCGCCCCGCTTTCGGCGTCTCGCCGGGCGAGGCGCAGGTGTTCGCAACGCTGCGCGCGCTGACCGACGCGAAAATGGAGGCGCTCGTCGCCGCGGCCGAGACGCTGGCACGCGAGATTGCAGCGGCCGAAGGGCTCGCGCTCGAGATCGCTTACGACGATATTTTCGTCACCTGCGACAACAACCCCGAGGCGGTGGCAATCGTCGCCCGCGCCCTTGATGCGATCGGCGTGCCGCATGGTCCCTTCTCGCTGCCGCTGCGCGGCTCCGAGGATTTCGGCTCTTTCGGCAAGGCGGCGAGCATGGCGCTGATGATGCTGGGCGCGGGCGAGGACAGCCGCGCGCTGCACAATCCCGATTTCGATTTCCCCGATGATCTCATCGCCAGAGGGGCTGAAATCTACATGAGCATCCTGCGCGAAATTCTTGGATAAAAATCATAATTTCTTCAGGATCGGAGAATTGGACGGGGCGCATCAAACGCCCCCGCACTCGTTTCGCCCGCTGCTCAGGCCGGATTGTCCGCGCGCCAGATCCGGCAGGCGCCCAGATAGTCGCGCGCATCGCCCGAAAGCCGCGCAATCCCCATCAGCCGCGCCAGTTCCTGCAAAGGATCCGCGCTTTGCGCGATCCGCGCGGCATGGAGATCCTCGAGCGCGGCGATCTCGGCCCGCGAAATCTCGCGCAGGTTGCGCCCCGCAAGGCCGCGGTAGGGGATGCGGTTGGCGATCCCGCCCGCGGGCCAGAGGAAACGGATTTCGCCTTCGATGCCGTCATCCAGCCCCGCATGGAAATCGGCGACCCGCGCCTGAATGCGCGCACCCGTCCGCTGCCAACCGTGCTCTTGCGCGATGCGCCGCGCCAGGGCCTGCTCGGTAATCGGCCCCTCTGCCGCAACCAGCGCGGCGATCAAAGCGCCCAAACGGGGGCTGTATTCGGCGTCAAAGAAGCGCTCGGGATCGGGCGCGCCCTCGGGGAAGGCTCGGGGTCGGGGCCTCCGGCCCGGCCATCGGCGCAGCGGCAGAAGAAGCGGCGGGCATGGCGGCAGGCGTGGCAAAGGGGGCCGCGAATTTCTGCCCCTCGGGTTCCTGCGGCAGTGCTTCGGGCTCCGGCAGGAGAGCCCCGGCCTCGGGGTTTCCAATGCAAGGGCTCGCGGCTTCCGGCAACTCGGGCAAAGGTTCCGCCGCATCGACAGCGATGCATTCGACGGCAGCAGCTTTGGCATCAGCCTCCGCTTCAGCATCATCAACCTCTACTCCGGCCAGATCCGCTGCCGCCCTAGCGGCCTCGGCTGCCTCCGCTTCGGCTTCGGCTTCAGCCAAAGCTGCTGCCGCGCGGGCCTCGTCTTCGGCCAGACGGCGGGCGCGGTCCTGTTCCAAAAGCGCGCGCAGGGCCGTGTCGATCCGGCCCGCCGCCTCTTGCGGGGCGCGGAACCAGTCGGTCGACCAGATGCGCAGGATGGTCCAGCCCAGCCCCTCCAGCACCGATTGGCGGATGCGGTCGCGGTCGCGGGCGGTGGCCGAGCCGTGATAGCTCGCGCCGTCACATTCGACGCCCGCCAGCCAGACCCCGCGAAATCGGGGTGACGCACGCCCAGATCAATGCGGAAGCCAGAGACCCCGATCTGGCCGTGAACCTCCCAGCCCTTGCGCTCCAAAGCATCGCGCACCGCCTCTTCAAAGGGCGATCCGCGCCTCCGAGCGAGCCCTGATCCTGCGCCGCCAGCGCAACCGCGCCACAATCGGCAAAATCGAGGAAGGCCTTGAGATCGCGCACGCCCCGCGCCGAAGTCCGGCCGAGATCGATGCGGTCGGCGGTGACCGAGCTGAAAACATGCAGCTCGGCGCGGGCGCGCGTCACGGCCACGTTCAGGCGTTTCTCGCCGCCATCCCCGTTCAGCGCGCCGAAATTCATCGTGAGCTTTCCTGCCAGATCCGGCCCGAAAGTGATCGAGAACAACATGATGTCGCGCTCGTCGCCCTGAATGTTTTCAAGGTTTTTCACGATCACCGGCTCTTCGCGGTCATCCGAGAAGAACCATTCCAGCGCGGGATCCTCTTTGCGCTCGGCATCGAGAAGGTCAAGGATCAGCCCCTGCTGCTGCGCGTTGAAGGTAATCACGCCAAGCGTCGGACGACGGTCCTCGGGCAGCGCCAGCGCGGCTTTGAGCCGTTTGCGGATCATCGCGACGATCGCGCGCGCCTCTTCGGGGTTGGTGCGGCCCTGACCGCGCAGATAGGTCCCCGCGACGCGGTGCAGACGCACCGCCTGCCCCGATGCATCGGGCGAGGGAAAGTGACCAGCCCGCCGTCGTAGTAATTATGGTTGGAAAAGGCGATCAGCGCCTCGTCGCGGCTGCGGTAATGCCAGTTCAGGCGATGGGTCGGCACCCCTGCCGCGCCGATCTCGTCGAGGATAGAGGGCATGTCGCGCTCGAATTCCGCGACATCGGCAAGCTCGCTTTCGCTGTCGTCGTTGCGCGCGAAAAAGCTGGTCGGAGGCAGCTGCTTGGGATCGCCCACGATGATCGCCTGACGCCCGCGCGCGATCGCCCCGATCGCGTCCCAGGTCGAGATCTGCGAGGCCTCGTCGAAGATCACCAGATCGAACAGCGCCTGACCGGGCGGCAGATATTGCGCGACCGACAGCGGCGACATCAGCACGCAGGGCGCGAGCTTGGGAAAGCTGGTCGGCATTTCCGCGATCAGGTTGCGGATCGCGGCGGTCGGGCGTTGCAGGCCCAATTGGTGGCGCAAGACCCCCAGCTCGGATTTGCGCGGCACGCTGTCGCGCGCGGGCAGGTCGTTGCCCAGACGGCGCATGACCTCGGCCGCCGATTGCTCGGTCATTGCCTGATCGAGCGCGCGGAAGCGCACCACCAAAGCCTCGTGTTCCCAATGGGCAAAGCCGCGCAGCTCCGGCTCGGCGTCCATCGCGAGACGCAGCCACCAGGCCGCATAGGCGCGCCCGAAAGCCCCGGCGGTATCGGGGATCGCCGCGCCGTCTTCCAGCGCGCGCACCAGCGGGGCGAGACCCGAAGCCTCGGCCCGCGCCCGCGTCGCGAGCCATTTCATCCAATCGCCGAAACGCCCGCTTTGCGCGTCCAGCCCCGCAAGAGCCGCATCGAGCGCCGCGCCATCGGCCCCGACCTTGCCGCCCGCGGCGACGAAAGCGGCACTGGCGGCAGAGGCGTCGGCCTGCGCGTTTTGCAACGCCGCAAGCACAGGTGCCAGATCGCCTCCTCCGGCCTCTGCCAAAGCCGAACGGGTCGCGGCGGAAAGCCCCGCGCTACTGCCGGTCAAAGCCTCGAGCCGCGCGATCAGGGCGCCATGCGCCTCGAGCCGCGCAAGCGCGGCATCCAGCGCCGCCGGATCGCTGCCCTCTCCGGCGAATTCGGGCAGAACGGCAAGCGGGCTCTGCGCGATCACCGCAAGCTGCGGCGCAAGCCGGCGCAGGGCGGCCAGATCGGTCTCGGGATCGGCCTGCCCGCTTTCGGCATAGGTCTGGAGCAATTTGCGCTGTTTGGTTTTGGCCAAAGCGCCGAGAGGCCAGATCTTGCTTTGCGCCTCGCGCCAGCCCAGATCGAGCGCCTCGAGCGGCATGGTTGCAATCGTCTGGTCGCAATAGCGCGCACGCAGGGCCTGCCGCGCGGACCGAGCCTCGGCCACGGCGGCAGCCAAGGGGGCCAAAGCCGCACGCAAAGCCGCGAGTTGCGCCAAAGCGGCCTCGGGCACGGCGGGGTGATCAAGCCGCGCGGCGGGCAGAGCGTCAAGGAAGGCGACCGTCGCCCCGTCGCCCGTGGCCTCAGCCGCACCACAGCCGAGCGCCGCGCCCAAAGCCTCCCGCGCCCGATCACGCGCGCGCAACGCAAGCCTCAGATCGGCCGCGCACAGGAGAATGCGGTCCTGCCAGCCAAAGGACCATTCGCCCGCATCCACGAGCGCCAAAGCTTTGCCCGCCGCCGGATCAGCCAGCAGATCGGCCACGATGGCATGGCGCTGGCCCAGCTCCGCCGCGAGTTCGCGCAAGGCGTGCCAGCTGCCCTCGTCGTGGCAATCCTTGCCAGCAAAGGCCAAAGCGAAAGGCTGCGGCACGTCCGCCCCCATCACCTGCCCGATCGCCTCGAAAACGCTGAACCCCTGCGTGCCGCGCCGGTGCAGCGCCGCGACATAGGCGTTGAGCTGGTCGCGGCTGATGCGCAGATCCTCGGTCACGCGGATCCAGCCCTGCTCGCCGGCATGGGTGGCGCGTTCCCACGAGCGGCCGAGCTGGCCCAGAACCTTCTTGCGGTCGGCCTTGTTGGAGTGCAGCTCCAGCACCGCCGCGCCCAGACCCTGCCGCTCGAGCCGGCGTTGCACCACATCCAGCGCCGCCGCTTTTTCGGCGACGAACAAGACCGTGCGCCCGCGCCCGAGCTGGTCGGCGATGATGTTGGTGATCGTCTGGCTTTTGCCGGTGCCGGGCGGACCGATCAGCACGAAATCGCGCCCTCCGCCGCCGCGAGAACCGCCGCGAGCTGCGAGCTGTCGGCCGGAAGCGGCGTCAGAAGATCGGCAGGCGCATGGCGCTCGTCAAGATCGCGCGGACGGGGCATCGGCTCGGTCGCGCCCGCGAAAACTTCGGTCGGACTGTCGACAAGATGGCGCACGAGGCCGCTTTCGCGCAGCTGGTCGGTGCGGTCGACCAGATCCTTCCACATCAGGAATTTCGCGAAAGAAAAGGTGGATAGAGCCGTTTCCTCGACAATCTCGAAGCCCGCGACATCGCGGATGCGGCGGCGGAAGATCTCGAGGATGCGCGCGATATCCAGCCCGTTGTCGTCGCGCGGCAAATCGCCTTCGAGCTCGGGGATGCGCAATTCGAAATCGCGCTTGAGCAATTCGAGCAGGGTCGCGTTGATGCGGATTTCATCCTCGAGCATGCCGAGGCGGAACTCCGATTGCGCCGAGCGCCGCTCGAGCTTGACGGGCATCAGCAACAGGGGCGCGCGATAGGATTTCGGATCGCTTTCGACCCGCTTCCAGCGCAGGAAACCGATGGCGAGAAACAGCGTATTCGTGCCGCCTTCGGCCACATCGCTGCGCGCCTTGCGGTAAAGCTCGGTCAGGCGGCCCGCCATTTCGCGCTGGGTCAGCGAAACCGCGATCTGGCCCTTGAGCAGGGCGTCGCGCGCGAGATCCTCGCCGATCCTGCGCGCCTCTTCGGGGGCAAGATCGCGGCCGGCAACCGCATTTTCATCCAGAAGCGCAAGCATCCTCAGGCTGTCGCCATCGGCCAGCCGGTCCTCGAGCCCCGCGACATCGGGGCAGAGCAGCGGCAGGGACAGACGCGTCTCGCGGAAGTTCAACAGGCGGTTCGCAAGCGACAGATCAAGCAATTTGCGCTGCCAACGCTCGATCCGGCCAAGCGCCGTGGTCGGGCTTTCGTCGCTGATCTCGCCCGGCAGCCGCCCGAGATCGAGCGGGCGCGGCAAAGCGGCGGGCGCGCCGTGATCGGCGCTTTCCTCGGCGGCTTCGGCCTCGCGATGGCTGGCAAGCGGGCGGATGCGGGCGGCGCGGGCACGGTTGATATCGACCGCCTGCTCGAACTCGGCCTCTTTCGCCTCGGCGAGACACTCGCGCCCCACCTCGACCGCCTGTTCGAAGCCGATGCTGGGGCGTCTGGTCAGAAGCGTCGTCTCGATCGCCAGAAAATCGCGCGCGGCCACAGCCTTGCGCAAGGCGACCACATCATGTTCGACCAGTTTGCCGAAATCCTCGGGCACGAGCCAAACCCCGAGCCAGGCGTGATCGCGCGAGAACAGAACCGCCGTGTTCAGCCCCGCCGCCTCATAGGCCGCCGCGAGCAGGAGCGTACTGTCGAGACAGGTCGCCAGCCCCTCTGCGACAATGCGTTCGGGGTCGCGGATCTTCTGGCCGTTCTGCTCGAAGGACGCGGGCGGAACGGCATAGGTCAGCCCGAGACCCGTCGCCGCCGACCAGATCGCCCCCGCAATCATCCAGACGCGCTGCGGGTCTTTGGAAAGATAGCCCTCCATCGAACCGGAATGGCCCGCCGCCTCGAGCAGCCGCCCCGCTTCCTTGAGCAGGCGCGCAACTTGCGGGTGGTTGGGCGAGACAAAAGCGGCGAGGATATTGTCCATCTCGGCCAGCCCGCCCCATTCGTCGCGGGCCAAAAGCTCGACCGGACGGGTCTCGCGCAGGACTTCGCGCCCGCCAAGGGTCACCGCGAGGTGGATCTCGCCGATCTCGGCCTCGTCGAGCCCCGAAAGGATCGCCGTGTCGAAACTGGTCGCAAGATCGGAAAGCGCGATCTCGGAGCCCGCCGCGATCCGGTCGATCACCCAGCTTTGGGTCGCAGAACCGCGGGCGTCGCCGAAAGGTGCACTGCGACATCCTGCACGGCATCGGGCCCGCGATTGGCGATCGAGAGCCCGCGCAGGATCGAGACACCGTTCTGTGCGGCCGCGAAATTGACCTTGCCGCGCAGAACAGGGCTCAGGACCAGATCGGCTTCGGGAAGGGGTGCGGTCTCTTCCTCCACCTCCGGCACGGTGGCCGCAACTTCCGACGGGGCGTCCTCGGCCCCGATCTCCTCCCCGATCCCTGACACGGCTTCCGGCGGCTCGGCCGCGAACACTTCGCCCTTCGGCGCGCCCGCTTCGGGCAGGCAGGACACGGCGGTTTCCGCGGCGGGGTCGGCCACGGTTTCGGGAGAAGGGAGGCGCGGTTGATCGTCAGGCATGATGGCTCGGAAATGGCGGGGAGACGAGAGGGGGCGGCGGCGGCCGAAACGGACCGGAAGGACAAAAAGCAAAGACCGGAAAACGGCGGACGGCGGCACTGGCGCGGATTGGAACCAATCCAGAACCAACCCAGAACTAGCGCAACCAAAAGACGAAATCGAGAGGCAAATGACAGTTAGAAAGAAAATCAGATATTGATCACAACCTGTTTTGAAATCTTGATAATATTTGCCACATTCACACAACAAGGCCGCCGGCCCGTTTTGCGGGGCGCGGCGGCCGGAATGCGCCGCATCGGACGCAAGATGTTGGAAATATCACACGCGCTCCGGCAGGCCCGAAACCACGCGGACACCGCTGTCAGAGGGTGACGGCCTGCGCCAGATCACGCCCCTCGATCCCCGCCAGAAGCAGCCGCGAGATCGGCCGATCGGGATCGGCCAGATCCATCAGGATGCTGAAATGGTTGCGGGCAGGAACCTCCATCACCGCGACTTCGGCGCCGGTTTCGCGCCACAAGGCGGCATAGGCCCCCGATTGGCGGCGGAAACCGGCAGGCTCGCCCTCGGCCCAGACAACGGCCATCGGGCAACCTTTGGCGGGGATGTGGCGCATCGGGCTGAGCGCCGCAACACCCTCTGCGTCCAGCGACAGCCAGGCCTGAGCAAAGCTGCGCGCGATCGGAGCAAGCTCAAACAAACCGCTGATCGGCATGGCGAATTTCACCACATCCTCGGGGAGACCGAAAGCGCTCTGCCAACCCGGGGCCATGACCGCGCCCACAAGATGGCCACCGGCGGAACTGCCGCCGATGCTGATGCGCGCGGGTCCAGCCCGAAACGCGCGCCCTCGCGCCAGACGAAAGCGGTGGCGGCGCGGATCTCGCGCGTGATCTCGGCCAGATCGACCTCGGGGGCAAGGCGGTAGTCGACGACAACGGTCGCGATCCCGCGCGCGGCGAGCATCCCCGCCATCATCGCGCTTTCGCGTTTGGAAAGGGCGCGCCAATAGCCGCCGTGGACGAAGATAAAGACCGGAACCTGCGCGCCCTCGCCCATGCCCTCCGGCCCGAAAATGTCGATGGTCTGGCCGCTTGCGCGATCATACTCGACATCGAGAAAGCGTCCGCAGCTCCTCGCGCCGCATCCGAGGCAGCACGGTAGCGCGCGATCTCGGCGTCGAATTCGGCGACGCTGACCGTGGCGCGGGCATTATAGTCGCTGTCGATTTTGGCGGGGTCCCAAAGGGCCTCATGGGCTAGGGGGTGCATGGCGGACCTGTGCTTGTGATGCTGCGGCCCGAGCTAGCACCCTGCCCCCGAAATGAACAGCGGCGCGGCAGGACCATGCCCGCCGCGCCGCCGCCTTGCCGCAATCGCGAAGGCCTTTACAGCACCATTGCCGCGATCCAGGCGCAGATCACCATGCCGATATTGGCATGAAGGAAAGTCGGGATGACGCTATCCTTGATGTGGTCGTGCTGGCCGTCTGCATTCAGCCCCGCGGTCGCGCCAAGCGTAATGGTCGAGGCCGGCGAACCCGCATCCCCGAGCGCCGCCGATGCCCCCAGAAGCGCGACCGTCGCCAAAGGCGAAAAGCCGAGCGCAAGGCAAAGCGGCACATAGATCGGCGCGAGGATCGGCACCGAGGCAAAGGCATCGCCGAAGCCGATCGTGATGAACAGCCCGACAAGCAGCATGAGCGCGGCCCCCAAAGCACGGTTGTCGCCGATCAGCGCGGCCGAGGCCTCGACCAAGGGCGCAACCTCTCCGGTGGCGGTCAGAAGACCCGCGAAACCCGAGGCTATGGTGATGATGACCGCGATTTGCGCCATCATGCGCAGCCCTTGGTGAAGACGTCATCCTGCTCGGACCAGCGGAAAACCCCCGCCGCCGCAAGGATGAGAAAGCCGAGCATTGCGCCCAAAAGCAGGTTCTCGAAGGCGAGCTGGCACCAGATCGCGGTCGCGATGGCCACAAAGGTCGCGACCAGCTGCAGCGGGCGGATCACCGGCACGGCAGGGCCCGCTTTTTCGGCTGCGAGCGCGGTCATGCGGTAATCGCGCGGCTTGCGGTAGGTCACGAAAATCGCGACGACCATGCCGAGCAAAATCCCCATCACCGGCAGGAGCATCGCTTTCGGCATCATCTCTGCCGTGACGGTCAGGCCAAGCGGATTGCCGACCTGATTGGCATTTACCAGCAGGATTTCATTGAGGAAAATCGCTCCGAACCCCATCGGAAGCAGCTGGTAGCTCGCCGAGATCGAACAGGCGAGGATACAGGCGACGACGCGGCGGTCGAGGCGCAGCCGGTTCATCACCCCAAAAGCGGCGGGATCAGCACGGGGATGAAGGCGATATGCACCGGCACCGCGTTTTGCGACATGATCGAAGCCGCGATGAACAGGCCGAAGAGCGTCCATTTCACCCGCGCCCCGTCGCCGCCGCATCGGTGCCGAGCCGAGCCGAGATTTTCGCGGCCAAAAGCTCGAGCAGGCCCGAGCGCGACAGCGCCACGGCGAAGGCTCCGATCATGACATAGGTCATGCCGACCTGCGCGCCGACCAGCAGATTGTCGTTGAGCGCCGCGCTCGCCTCGGGGACGCTGAGGCCCGCATGAAGCCCGCCAAGCAGCGCCGCGACGATCATCGCAATCGCCACCGGCACCCGCAGCAGACACAAAGCGATCATCACGACGATCGCCAGCACCACCGCATTGATGTGATAGCCCAGAGCCTCGGCGGCCAGATAGACCGCCCCCATCGCCCCGAGTACAAAAGCGGCGCGGCCGCCGTCGTTCTTGCCGGCACCGCCGGTTTCTTGCGCCAGTTGCAGCGTCACCTCTGCCCCCATGATCTCGAAAGTCACGACTCCGCGATCGCGCGACAGTCCTTTGCCTTCAATGCCCCCTTGGCCCCTTGCGCAAGGCCAAAGCGCGAAACACCGGAAAAACCGGCCGGATTCAGGCCTTTTGCAGCAGATTCGCCATCAGGCGATAGGCCCCAGGCACCAGCGCCGCCATCTGATGCGGCAGGCCGAGCGCGACATGGCTGTGCCGTCCTGCCCCGAACCGGCCCGTCACAAGCGCCCCGTGCAAGGGTGCCTCGCCCGCATCCGACAGCGCCAGAAGCGGCTGGTAGGCCGCGTCCCATTCCGAGGCGAAGTAGAGCCCGCGGTCTTTGTCCCAACCCTGCCAATCCTCGGGCCCGATGCGGTTTGGACCGGCAAGCAGCGCATGATCGGGGGCGAGCATACGGATTTCGGCCGCCGGATCCGTTACGCGCCAACGCAGCGAGGGCTGGCCGACCATCAGCCGCGCGGGCGGATGGTCTCGCCGTTCCAGCCCTGATCTGGGCGTTGGTAAAGCGTCACCAGATTGCCGCCGCCCTCAACGAAAGCACGCAACTGCGGGCCCGACCGCGCCAGACCTTCGACCATACCAAAGGCCACGCTGCCGATCAAAAGGCTGTCGAAACGCCTCAGATCGGTGGTCGGGGTGATCGCGTCGAGGCGCTCCGGCGCAAAGCCCGCGGCCTTCAGCCAAGGCAGGCTGTCGTCCGAACCCGCGATATAGCCGAGCCTCGTCTCGGGCAGCGCGAGATCAAGCGCGAGCAGCCGCAGGATCCTCGGCGCGGCGAGATGGAGCGCGCGCCCTTCGATCCGGCCAGCCTCTTGCCAGTCGACCAAAGCCCGCCCGTCGCGGCGCGGGACCAGATCATACCGCCCCGCCGCAATCGCGCGGCGCGCCGGATCGGGAAGCGCCGTAGTGATCGCCTCGAGCGGCGGGTCAAGCGTCACCCCTTGCGGCAGATCGAGAGGTACCGGCCAGCCGACCGCCCCCGCCTCGCGCCGCAAGATCAGATCCTTTTGGGCCAGATCCTCGGCCCCCGCGGGCTTGAGCGCCGGCGCATCGATATCCAGTTTGGCCTGATAGCGACGCCCTGCGATATCAGCGGAAATTCCGGCAAAAAGGGCAGAGCCACCACCCAAAACAAGGTAATCCGCACAAAATGGAGATTCTGCGGATAATTCGGGATCAGCAATCAGACGCTCCCCGCAACGGATAACCCTTTGGGAAGATGATAGGAAATCTCGGCCTCTACCCGAGGCACGCATTCGAGCAGGGTTTCCTGCCCCGCCGCCAGCACAGCGTCCCGCGTGCCGATGCGCGTGGGCATCAGCCCCGCCGCAAGCAGCATCGCATGATCGAGCGCCTGCTTTTGCCGCGCGAGGCGGTGGCCGTGGGCGGCGCGGAAAGGGTTGCTTTGCGCGGCTTGTGCCGCCTCGAGCAGACGGTCGGCCTCGCCCAAAGCATCCAGAAGCGCGGGTCCGCGCAGAGTTCGGGCGGCGTCGAAAATCGCACCGAGATCGCGCAATCGCGCAGGCCCGCCGTAGTTCTCCGCCAGATCGCCAAGCCCCTGCGGAAGACCGTCCAGCAGATCGCTTTCATCGGGCCCGTCGACGCGGTGGAGCGCCCAGCTTTCCGCCCGCTCGGCCAAGGGATCGCCCATATCCTGCGAGGCATGGCAGAGCCGCGAAGCCTCGCCGATCGCGGTCCAGCTTGCGCCGGTCCAAGGCTCGACGCCCTGCGCGGCCTCGGTCACGCTGGCGGCAGGCGGAGACAGTTCGTCATCATAGGTTGCGCCGCCACCCGACCACGACGGAAGGTAGAATTTCGCGCTATCCCATAATGTTGCATCAGATATATGATAAGATTTATCACCGGACAGCCGCCATGCGGCAAGCGCCGCGGCGGTCATGGCGCGGTGGTGGCCGTGCTGACCCGGCACATCCAGAAAGGTCGGCAGGATGATATCGGGCCGCGTTTCGCGAAACAACGCGACCATGCGGCCGATCATCACATCCGCGCCGCCCCAACGCGCCAACGTATCCTCGCCGCTTTTCGAGAAACCGAAGTCAAAGACCTGATCTTGGGGACCAAAACCCAACCAATGCACATCGGCATCGATCACGGCGGCCGCGCGCTCCATCTCGGTGCTGCGCAGAAGACCGAGCCGCGCACCGCGTTCCGGCCCCGAGATATTCTGCCCGCCCTCGCCACGCGTCGAACAGGCGATCGAGACATTCACCCCCGCCCGAAGCGCAGCCATGACAGAAAAATACTATGCTCATCATCAGGATGCGCACCAGTATTCATAAAATGGTTCACATTGCCGAGCCGCGACAGCGCGCGCTCCAACCCCTTGGCAAGGAATTCGTCGCGCAGCCTTGCAAGCCCCGCACGGCCTGTGATTTCGGGTCTCATGCCTCGCCCCGCGCGCGCTATCGGGTTGGGCCACCCAGGATTGCGGGGTGAGCGCCTCGTAAAGCGGCAGCGCCGCCGCTCCCAACGCTGCGGTGAAGGCCCCGCTTTGGCCCAGACAGAGCCGCGGCAAGGCCCGCGCCGGATGGGCCGCGACCGAGGACAAGCGGCACCGCGGCAATCAGCGCCTCGATCACCGGCGCGGGCAACTGCCCCGCGATGATGATGCTTTCGGGATCGAGCATGTTTTCGATCATCGCGGCCATCGGCGCGAGATGGCGCCCCGCCTCGGCGATCCAGCCCAGAAGACGCGGGTCCTGCTCCTGCCAGAGCCGCCCGATCGCGCCCGGCCGCAGGGTCATGCCCAGAGCTTCGGCCAAAGCGTGGCGGGAAACATAGCGCTCGAAACAGCCGCGTTGGCCGCAGGGACAGGGCCGTCCGTTCGGCACGGTGACAATATGGCCGATCTCGCCGGCATTGCCGCGGGCGCCGCGCAACAGGCGGCCCTCGTTGAGCACGCCCAGACCGACGCCCTCGCCGAAATAGATCACCGCCGCATGGTGAAGCTGCGCCGCCGCGCCGAAAGCGCCTCGGACAAGGCGGCCGCGTTGGCGTCGTTTTCCATCCAGACCGGATGGCCGAGCGCCTCGGACAAGCTTTGCGCGCTCACATCCTCCCAACCCTGCAGCGTGGTCGGATCGGCGGCACGCTGCGCATCGGTCGAAAAGGGGCCGGGCAGCACGACGCCGATCCCCAAAAGCTGGCCCGCCGCATCCGCCCGCAGCGCGGCGATCTCGCTTTGCAAAAGCCGCAGGCAATCTTCGGGCGCAAGACTCTCGGGATCGCTGCGCCGCTGCGTGACCGGATTGCCCAGAAGATCGAGCACGACGGTAACGATGCCGTTCACCCCGATCTCGAAGCCGAATGTATGTGCGCCCTCGGGGTTCAGCGCGAAATGGAGCGGTGGCTGGCCGCGACCCGCACGGCGGCGCCCGAGATCGAGAATCAGCCCCTCCGCCAGCAGCTCGTCGAGAATATTGGCGACGGCAGGACTCGAAAGCTGCGTGGCCTCGGCCAGCTCCTTGCGGCCCTGAGGGCCGTTCTGGCGCAGAAGGTCCAGCACGACACGGCGGTTATGGTCGCGCGAGCGCGCCGGATTCTTCCCGATCCCGCCGCGCCCGCGTCCGATCTCGTCTTTCACGGCCACCTAATTCTCCTGCGCTTTCATTCTTTTGCGGGCAAGTCCTTAGACATTGCACAAGCCATGCCCTGCGACCAGTTCCGGGCGGTCTTTGCGGAGTGTTCCAGCCCGTGCGCAATACTGCAAGTTAATTTACTTATTGACAGCACGCGCCATTGTCACAATCCTGACGCGTGGAGGAGCAAGCCGCACAAGCTGCCTTGGCCCTCGGGAAAAACGGGAAAAAGCGGGCCGCAAGCCCGGATTCAGGGGTTACCAGAAATGAAACGCACCATCCTCGCGGGCCTGATGGCAGGCGCATCCTTGTTCGCAGCCACCGGCGCGAATGCGGTCGAGATCGAATATTGGCAATATGTCTTTGAAACCCGCGTCAATGCGATGGACAAGCTGATCGCGAATTTCGAGGCGGCAAACCCCGATATCACCGTCAAACAGGTGACCTTCCCCTATGCCGATTACCAGACCCGCGTCGTGGCTGCGACCATGGCGAAAAAGGGTCCGGACGTCATGCAGCTGTTCTACGGCTGGACCGACCAGTTCGTGAAGGGCAAGGTCATCCAGCCGCTGGACGCGGGTGTTTTCCCCATGACAAGATCGAAGCGGAATTCTTCCCGATCGTATCGGCGATGAAGCGCGGCGAGGATTACTACGGCCTGCCGACCGCCGTGCGCTCGCTGGCCTTGTTCTACAACAAGAAGCTCTTCGAGGAAGCCGGCATCGCCGAGCCGCCGAAGACGCTGGACGAGATGGTCGAGGCCGCCAAGAAAATCGCCAAGACCGATGCGGCGGGCAATTTCGAGGTCGAGGGCATCACGCTTGATATGGCCGGTCAGGACCACCATTGGTGGCGCGAGATCCTTGTGCGGCAGTTCGGCGGCGCGCCCTATTCCGACGACGGCAGCAAGGTCGCCTATAACGATGCGGCGGGCGAAAAGGCTTTGGCCTTCTACACCGGCCTCCAGACCTCCGAGAAAGTCGGGCTTTCGGGCTTTATGGACGAAGGTCAGGCCGCTTTCCGTGCGGGTCGCGCGGGCATGACCATCGACGGCACCTTCCGCCTTGGCGCCTTCCGCGAGATCACCGATTTCGAATGGGGCGTGGCCGAGCTTCCGGCAAGCGCCGATGGCGTCCAGTCGAACTATGCCTCCTATTTCGCCAATGCGATCGGTTCGGGCGCGTCGGGCGAAGAGCTTGAAGCGGCGCAGAAATTCCTCGCCTATATCTCTTCGGAAGAGGCGATGACGCTGTGGCTGGAAGAGGTTGGCGAGCTGCCCGCCCGCCGCGCCGCCGCGCTGACCGAGGCGAACCTTGCCAATCCGGTCACCGCGCCTTTCCTCAAGGGCCTCGACTATGCCCATACCACCCGCTTCGTGGAGGAAAACGCGCAGCGCCAGATCACCACGGATATGGTGAACCGCGTGCTGCTGCAGGGCCAAAGCCCCGCCGATTCCGTCGCCGAGGCAGCGACCGCCGAACAGGCCCTTCTGGACAAATTCGCCCAGTAATCTCCGCAGAAGGGGCCGTTCGCGGCCCCTTTCGCCTGGGCCGAACGGGCCGAAGCCAAGCAAAGGAATGCAGGATGAGCGAGGCTTTCTCCCCGCCGCAAGCGCCCCCGACACAAGCGGACATGCCCCGCCCGCCCCGCGACGCGGCCTCAAGATGCGCACCAAACGGCTGCTGTGGATCTGGGGCTTTCTCGCCCTGCCCGTGCTGTTCTATAGCGTCATCCGCTTTTACCCGACGCTCGACGCCTTCCGGCTGTCGCTGACGAATTGGGACCTGCTGTCGGATCCCGAATTCATCGGGCTCGACAATTACCGCCGCCTGTTCGCGGATCCCGCCTTCTGGCAGGTCTTCCGCAATACTTTCACCTATCTGATCATCGGAACGCCGGTCTCGTTGGCCTTGGCCTTCGTGATCGCCTATTTCCTCGACCGCATCCGCTTTGGCCATACGTTCCTGCGCGCGCTGTATTTCCTGCCCTTCATCACCACGGCTTCGGCTATGGCCTGGGTCTGGCGCTGGTTCTACCAGCCCGCGCCGACGGGGATCATCAACAATGCACTCGGCAAAATCGGGGTCAGCCCGATCCCGTTCCTGAGCTCCGTCGAGCTGGCGCTACCCTCGATCACCTTCACCGCGATCTGGGCGGGGCTGGGCTTTCAGATCATCATCTTCATGGCCGGCCTGCGCGCCATTCCCGCGACCTATTACGAGGCCGCCAAGATCGACGGGCTCAACGACTGGCAGATCCTGCGCAAGATCACCCTGCCCTTGCTGAAACCGACGACGGTTTTCCTTGTGGTCTTTTCCTCGATCGGCTTCCTGCGGATTTTCGATCAGGTCTACAACATGAGCTCGATCGACCCCGGCGGGCCGCTCAATTCAACGAAACCGCTTGTGCTGATGATCTATCAAACCGCGTTTTCCTCCTACGAGATGGGCTATGCCTCGGCGCAGACGGTGGTCTTGTTCACCATCCTGCTCGTGATCTCGCTCGTGCAACTCTGGATCCTGAAGGAGCGCTGAGCGATGTCGGCCACCCCAAACCTGCCTTTCGCGCGCCTGAGCCCCGGCAAGATCGTCACCTGGACGGTGCTGTTCATCGGCGGCGTCATCATGGTCACGCCCTTGCTGTTCATGTTCTCGACCTCGCTGAAAACCGCGGGACAGATCTATGACCTGCGCCTGATCCCGTCCGAGCCGACGCTGAACAACTATGTCAAAGTGCTCTCGGACGGGCGCTTCATGCAATGGTTCGGCAATTCGATGCTGGTTGCGACCGTCGTCACGCTCTCGAACCTCTTTTTCGACAGCCTCGTCGGCTATACTTTGGCGAAATTCGACTTCCGCGGCCGCAAATTCGTCTTCATCGCGATCCTGTCGACGCTGATGATCCCGACCGAGATGCTGGTGATCCCGTGGTACCTGATGAGCGCCAATCTCGGCTGGCTCGACAGCTATTGGGGGATCATGTTCCCCGGCATGATGACCGCTTTCGGCACCTTCCTGATGAAACAGTTCTTCGAGGGCGTTCCGAACGATTTCCTCGAGGCCGCGCGGATCGACGGGATGAACGAATTCACCATCTGGTGGAAAATCGCCATGCCGCTGGTCACGCCCGCTTTGTCGGCGCTGGCGATCTTCACCTTCCTCGGCAACTGGACCGCGTTTTTCTGGCCGCTGATCGTCACGACCAGCCCCGAGCTTTACACCCTGCCGATCGGCCTGACCTCTTTCGCGGTCGAACAGTCGATCCAATGGGAGATGATCATGACCGGCGCGGCGCTGGCCACGATCCCGACCTTGCTGATTTTCCTTCTTCTTCAACGCTATATCGTGCGCGGCGTGATGCTGGCGGGGCTGAAAGGCTGAATGATGACCCTTCGCGAAGATAATTCTGTTTTCCCCGATCCGATCTATAAAGACACCGTTTTGCGCCCGCTTTTCGACGGCGCGAAAACCCATCATGTCGCGGGCTTCCGCAAGATCGACCGCGCCCATCTGGTGATGCTGGCCGAGACCGGCATCCTGCCCCGCGACGCGGCCTCGGCCATTGCGGGCGCACTGAAAGCCATCGAGGCCGAGGTTGATCCCGCGACGCTGACCTATACCGGCGCGGTCGAGGATTACTTTTTCCTCACCGAGACCGAGCTGAAGGCGCGGCTCGGCCCCGATCTCGGCGGCAGGCTCCATACCGCGCGGTCGCGCAACGACATCGACCACAGCCTGTTCAAACTGGCGCTGAAGCCGCGCATCGACGCGCTTTTGGCGGATGCGACCGCGCTTTTGGCGGCGATGATCGCCAAAGCCGACGCGGATCGTGCGACCCTGATCGTGGCCTATACCCACGGCCAGCCCGCCCAGCCCACGACCTTCGGCCATTATCTTTCCGCCGCGATCGAGATCCTGACCCGCGACATCGAACGGCTCGAGGCGGCGCGCGCCGTGGTCGATCTGTCCTCGATGGGGGCGGCCGCGATCACCACCTCGGGCTTCCCGATCGACCGTGCCCGCGTGGCCGGGCTTCTGGGTTTCGCCGCGCCGCAAAGGAACAGCTATTCCTGCATCGCGGCCGTCGATTACATCACCGCGACCTATTCCGCGCTGGAGCTGATGTTCCTCCATCTCGGGCGTTTGGTGCAGGATTTCCAGTTCTGGACCGCTTTCGAGGTCGGCCAGCTTCACGTTCCGAATGCGCTGGTCCAGATTTCCTCGATCATGCCGCAAAAGCGCAATCCGGTCCCGATCGAGCATCTGCGCCACCTCTCCTCGCAGACCGTCGGGCGCGCGCGGGTGATGCTCGACATCGTCCACAACACCCCCTTCACCGATATGAACGACAGCGAGGGGGAATCGCACGAAGCCGGCTATCAGGCCTTCGCGACTGCCGGTCGCGTCCTGCCGCTTCTGGCCGCGCTGATCACTCAGGTCGAGGTCGATGACGCACGCGTGCGCGCCAACATCGACCGCTCCTGCATCACGATCACCGAGCTTGCCGACAGTCTCGTGCGCCGCGAGGACCTGTCCTTCCGCCAAGCCCACGAGATCGCCGCCGATACCGCCCGCGCGGTTGTCGCGGCCAAAACCAGCCTGACCGAGGGCGGTTTTGCCCCCTTCCGCGCCGCGTTTACGCGCCATACCGGCCGTGAAAGCGCGCTTGATCCCGCCGCTTTCGCCGAAATCGTCAGCCCCGAACATTTCGTCGCGGTCCGCGACCGTTTCGGCGGCCCCGCCCCCGCCGCCATGGCCGAGGCACTGGCCGCCTATTCCGACACGCTCGCCGCGCTTCACACCCGCGCGCGCGCCCGCCAAGACCACGAGGCCCGCGCATCCGCCGCTTTGGACGCCGCCTTCAACGCCCTTCTGGAGACCCGCTGATGGCCACGATCGAGCTTCGCAAACTGGTGAAATCCTACGGCAAGACCGATGTGATCCACGGCATCGACCTTGGCATCAAGGACGGCGAGTTCGTCGTCCTCGTCGGGCCTTCGGGCTGCGGCAAATCGACGACCTTGCGCATGATCGCTGGCCTCGAAGAGATCTCGGGCGGCGAGATCCGCATCGGCGATCAGGTCGTGAACGACATGGACCCCAAAGCGCGCAATATCGCGATGGTGTTCCAGAACTATGCGATCTATCCGCATATGTCGGTGCGCCAGAACATCGCTTTCGGGCTTTATACCTCGAAACTGCCCAAGGCCGAAAAGGACAAACGGGTCGAGGAAGCGGGCGCGATTTTGGGCCTGACGCCCTATCTCGACCGCCGTCCCGCAGCCCTTTCGGGCGGCCAGCGCCAGCGCGTCGCCATCGGCCGCGCCATGGTCCGCGATCCCTCGGCATTCCTCTTCGACGAGCCTCTCTCCAACCTCGACGCCCAGCTTCGCGCGCAAATGCGCATCGAAATCAAGCGCTTGCACCAACGCCTCGGCACGACCATCGTCTATGTGACCCATGATCAGGTCGAGGCGATGACGATGGCCGACCGCATCGTCGTGATGAAGGACGGCCATATCCTGCAAGCGGGCAGCCCGCTCGAGCTTTACGAAAGCCCCGTCGACGTCTTTACCGCGCGCTTTATCGGCAGTCCCTCGATGAACGTTTTGCGCGGCGGCGAGGCCGGCGCGGGTTACGGTGTCGATGAAAGCGGTCCGCTTTATCTCGGGATGCGGCCGCATGATCTGAAGATCGGAGTGACGGTCGCCGATCCCGTCCTGACCGTCTCGGGTCCGGTGACGGCGGTCGAACCTTTGGGCTCCGAGACCCTGGTCCATTTCGAGGTCGCGGGCCAAAGCGTGACCGGCACCGCGCCCGGAAACCAGATCCCGCAGACCGGCACCGTGATCACCGCATCACTTGCGCGCGGGCAGCTCCACCGCTTCGACGGCCGGTCGGAAAAAGCAATCGGTCGGGCGTAAGAGGATGACGGAGCACCAGAGTTTCCTTGGCGTCGATGTCGGCGGAACCAAGGTCCACGGGCTTTTATGCGATGCAGACGGCCGCATTCTCGCCGAAAGCCGCGAGGCGACCGTGCCGCAGGGCGGTGCCGCGCTGGCCGACCAGATCGCGCTGATGCGCGACACGCTTTGCGCCGAAATCGGGGCGGATGCGGCTCGGGTCGCGATCGGCGTCGGCCTTCCGGCCTCGGTCGATCCCGAAAACGGCGCGCTTTCGGCCATTCCCAATATCGCCGAAATGGCGGGCACCCATTTCCTGCCGCTGCTGCGCACAAGGCTCGATGCGCCGGTTGCGCTCGAAAACGACGTCAATGCCGCCGCTTTGGGCGAGTCATGGCTGGGCGCGGGCGGCGATCCCATGGCTTTCGTCGCCATCGGCACCGGCATCGGCATGGGGGTTGTCCACGGCGGCAGGCTCCTGCGCGGCTGGCGCGGCGGCGCGGGCGAGATCGCCTTTCTGCCGCTTGGCGCGGATGCCGCCGATCCCGCATTGCGGGCCTCGGGCGCGCTGGAAAGCAGGCTCGGCGGCGCGGGTTGGCGCGATGCCTACCGCGCGCATGGCGGGACCGGCGCGGATGATCTCGCGGCGCTTTTTGCCGGTAGCGACCCCGCTTTCGGCGCAGCCCTGGAGGTGCAGGCAGAGCTTTTGGCGCAGGCGATCCAGGCGGTGATCGCGGTTCTCGCACCGCAAAATCTGGTTCTCGGAGGCTCGATCGGCAGCCAGCCGCGCGTGCTCGGCGCATTGCAGGCGGCGCTGCCGCGCTACTGCCTCCATCCGCCAAGCCTGACGATTTCGGCTTTGGCCAACCGCGCCGGCGCCTTCGAGCGGCCCGCGCGGCAATGCTGGCCGCGGCCACGGCCTGAGCGGGGCCGCGCCGGTGGTCCTTGCCCGCCCGCGCCCTATACTGCGCGGGGTTTGAAAAGGCTGGGAAAAATGGCAGGTCACGATCACGCATCCGACATCACGATCAGCGAGGCCGAGGCTCGCGCGCTCGCGCTGGATTTCCTGATCGCGGACGGGCTTGGCCGCGCGCAGGCCGAAGCCATGGCCGAGACGCTGGTCAAGGCGCAACGCGACGGCTGCAAATCGCACGGGCTCCAGCGCCTGCCGGGCACGCGCGATACCATGGCCCATCCGCGCTTCAACCGCGCAGCCGATCCGCAACCCGAGATGGTGACGCCGGCGATGATCCGCATCGATGCCGGATATGGTTTCTCGGTCCTCGCGGCCAAGCGCGGCCTGCCCTCTTGATCGCTCAGGCCCAAAGTCTGGGGATCGCGGTACTTGCGGTGCAGAACGGCTTTCACTCGACCGCGCTTTGGCCCGTGGTCGAGGAAATTGCCGAGGCCGGCCTCGCCGCCATGTCGATGAACCCGACACATGACTGGGTTGCGCCAGCGGGGGCAGCAAGGGCATTCTGGGGACCAATCCTTTGGCCTTTGCCTGGCCGCGCGCGGATCAGCCGCCCTATGTCTTTGATTTCGCGACGACTGCCGCCGCCCGCGCGGATATCGCGCTTTACCGTAACGAAGGCAGGACCCTGCCCGAAGGCTGGGGGCTGGATCGCGACGGCAGTCCGAGCACCGATCCCGCCGCCGTGCTTGCGGGGGCAATGCTGCCTTTCGGCGGGCACAAGGGCTCGGCTTTGGCCACAATGATCGAGCTGATGGCAGGCCCCTTCATCGGCGACCGCACCAGCGCGCAATCGGCGGCTTTCGATCAGGGAGCCAGTGCCGCACCGCTTCATGGCGAGCTGATCATTGCCTTCAACCCCGCCGTTTTCGGCAATACCTCCGGGACGGATGCCGCCGAGACCGTCCTGAACGGCATCCGCGATCAGGGCGCGCGCCTGCCGGGCGAACGCCGCCATGCCGCGCGTGCGCAATCAGCGCAATGCGGGATTGCTCTGCCCCGCGCGCTTCACGCGCGCATTCTGTCTTTAATGCCCCAAACCCCTTCGCGCTTGCCCTGAGAAAAGGGTGACCGCCGTATCAACGCCCTCTCGGGGTCAAGCTTTGGCATATAAGCTTTAAGAAAACGCAAAGACCCACCCCCCTCCCGGAACGGTTTCGGTGCGCGGGGTGTTCCGCGCGCCGGACGGGTCAGATTTCGACCTTTTGGGCAATGCCTTTTTCGATGGCGATCTCGAGGACCTTGTTTGCGACCGCGAGGTCTGCAGGCCGACGCCTGTGCCGTCGAACAGCGTCACCTCGGCAGTGCCGCGGCCCTCGTGGAGGCCGGCGACGACCGCGCCGAGCTCGGAGATCGCGCTTTCGGCGATCAGGCCGGATGCGACCGCATGTTGGGTTTCCCCGATCGAGACCGATTGCGCAACCTCGTCGGTGAAGACACGGGCGCGGGCGACCAGAGCAGGATCAAGCTCTTGTTTTCCCTTGGTATCCGTGCCCATCGCCGCGATATGGGTCGCGCCTTTGACATGGCCGTCCATCAGCATCGGGGCGAAGGACGAGGTGATCGAGACGATCACGTCGGCATCCGCACCAAGCTGGTCCAGCTCGACCGCCTCGAAGGGCAGGCCCAGCTCGGCCGCGGTATCGGCCAGACGCGAGAGCATCTCGGGATGGGGGTTCCAGCCGACGACTTTCTCGAACTGGTGGACCGCCGCCGCCGCGCGCATCTGGAAGGCCGATTGATGGCCCGCGCCGATCATGCCCAGCACTTTCGCGCCTTTGGGGGCGAGATATTTGATCGACACCGCCGAAGCCGCCGCCGTGCGCAAAGCCGTCAGCAGATTGCCCCCGATCGAAGCCTTCACCCGACCCGTATCGGGATCGAACAGGAAGACCGTCGACTGGTGGTTGATCAGATTGTGCTTTTGGTTGTGCGGCCAGTAACCGCCCGCCTTCAGCCCGAGCACCAGACCCGCGCCGTCGAAACCGCCCTTGAAGCCGTAAAGCGCATCTTCATAGCTGATCGCTTCGCGCACCACGGGGAAGTTGTAGGCCTTGCGCGAAGCCATCGAGGCGAACATCGCCTCGATCGCCTCGAACGCCGCCGCCGGGGTCATCAGACCCGCGATTTCCTTTTCGGCGACGACATACATCAGTAGGCCCGCCCGCGTGCCGAGACCGGCCAGACGGTTTCGACCTTGCCGTTCCGCACGCCGACATACCAGTCGTGCACGTTGCAGGTCGGGTCGCAATGGCCCGGAACCAGCTTGAGCTTTTCGTTCACTTTCAAAACGCCGTTCGGGTCGTCGACCACGCCATGCTCGTCCGAGCATTTGATGTATTTCACATCGTCGCGGCCGTAGATGAAGGGCAGGCCGGAATCGACCGACTGCGCCTTGAGGCCGGCATCGACCACCGCGAGGTTCGGTTTGGCATGGCTCATGACGCTAGTCAGGATGAAGAGCGCGTTTTCCCATTCGCCCTGATCGATGCGCTTGCCCTCTTTGTCGTGGATGCGGCCGTAATCGGCATCCATGAACGCATAGGAGCCACACTGGAGCTCGTTATAGACGCCCGAATTCGATTCGAAGTAATACGAACCCGTGCCGCCGCCCGAGACGAATTCCGGCTTGAGCCCGATCGCGTCCAGAGCCTCGACCGCCTCGTTGACCTGCGCGATGGCCGCGTCGAGCTTCGCCTTGCGGTCCTCGAAACTGTCCATGTGCTGCATCGCGCCCTGATAGGCCTGAATGCCCTTGAAGGTCAGGTTCGGGGCAGCCGCCGCCGCTTTGGCGATTTCCAGAACCGCTTCGGTGGTTTTCACGCCGCAACGGCCCGCGCCGCAGTCGATCTCGACGAAGATGCCGAGCTCGGTGCCGTGCTTTTGCGCCGCAGCCGAAAGATCCGCGATATTGGTCACGTCATCGACGCAGACCGTGACGGTCGAGCCGAGCTTCGGCATGCGGGCCAGACGGTCGATTTTTGCCAGATCGCGCACTTCGTTGGTGACCAGAATGTCCTTGATCCCGCCGCGGGCGAAGACTTCGGCTTCCGAGACCTTCTGGCAGCAGACGCCGACCGAACCGCCAAGCTCTTCTTGCAGCTTCTGGACATCGACCGATTTGTGCATCTTGCCGTGGCTGCGGTGGCGCATGCCGTGGGCCTTGGCGTAATCGCCCATCTTCTTGATGTTACGCTCGAGCGCGTCGAGATCGAGGATCAGACAGGGCGTCTGGATGTCCTTCTCGTCCATCCCCGGCAGCGCGGGGATGTCGAAACCGACTTCGTAACCGGCAAGGTCAGCTTTGATGTTCATGGGGTTGGCTCCTTAGTTCCAGGGCAGCTTGTCGAGATCGACATTGCCGCCGGTAATGATCAGACCGACGCGTTTGCCGGCAAAAAGGTCGCGGTTCTTGATGATCGTGGCCAGAGGCACGGCGCTCGAAGGCTCCATCACGATCTTCATGCGCTTCCAGATCAGCTTCATCGCATCGACGATTTCTTCCTCGGTCGCGGTGAGGATATCGGTGACGTGATTGCGCACGAAATGCCAGGTCAGCTCCTTGAGCGGGACCTTGAGCCCGTCCGCAACCGTCACCGGCGCGTCGTCGGCGATGATGCGGCCGGCGCGGAAGCTGCGCGCGGCGTCATCGGCATTGAGCGGCTCGGCCGCGTAGATCTTGACGTTCGGCGCGAGGTTCGAGAGCGTCAGGCACGTCCCCGAGACCATGCCGCCGCCGCCGATCGGGGCCACGACCGCATCGAGACCCTCGACCTGCTCGATCAGCTCGGCCGAACAGGTCGCCTGACCCGCAATCACGCGCCAGTCGTTATAGGGATGGACGAATTCCGCGCCGGTCGAGGCCACGACTTCGGCGAAAACCGCCTCGCGCGAGCTGGTCGAGGGCTCGGATTCCACGATCCGCGCGCCATAGCCGCGAACCGCATCCTTTTTCGCCTGGGGCGCGGTCGAGGGCATCACAACCGTGCAGGGGATGCCGCGACGGCTGGCCGCATAGCTCAGGCAGGTGCCGTGGTTGCCGCTCGAATGCGTGGCAACCCCGCGCGCCGCCTGCTCGTCGCTGAGCGAAAACACCGCATTGGAGGCGCCGCGGGCCTTGAAGGCCCCGGCTTTCTGCAGGTTCTCGCATTTGAAGAACAGCTCAGCCCCCGTCAGCTCGTTGAGCATCCGCGACGTCAGAACCGGCGTCACATGGACATGCGGCGCAATCCGCTCGCGCGCAGCATACATGTCGCCAAGCGTCGGAATGTAGAAAGGTGCAACCTCAGACATATCAGGCCGCTTTCAGCAGGTGGTTTTGCGCCATGGGGCGGGCTCCTTTCCAGTTGGTCAAAACGGATTGGGCCACGAGTTCGGCTGTCGCGGTCGACAGCGTCCAGCCGAGATGGCCGTGGCCGGTATTGTAAAGACATTCTCGCGCCGCCCCGGCCCGACTTTGGGCATCATCGAGGGGGTCATCGGGCGCAGCCCCGCCCAAGGCACCGATTGGCGCGTCGAGACATCGGGGAAGTGGCGGTTCACCCATTCGACGATCGGTCGGATGCGGCATTCGCGGATATCGCGGTTCTCGCCGGCGAATTCCGCCGTACCCGCGACGCGGAAACGGTCGGGGCCGAGGCGGCTGGTGACGATTTTCGCCGCATCGTCGAGCAGGCTCAGCTGCGGCGCGGCCTCGCGAGATTGCGCATCGAGCAGGTTGACCGTGATCGAATAGCCCTTGACCGGATAGACGTTGATGCGGTCGCCAAGCTGGCGCGCGATCTCGCGGCTGCCGATGCCCGCGCAGACGACCACCGCCGCATGACGCGCGGTGCGGGTCGCGCCCTCGCCGTCGCGGTAGACGATCTCGACCCCCTGCCCGTCGCTGGCGGTGCGCAGGATCTCGCTGCCGAAGGCGAAGGTCACGCCGTGGCGGCGCGCGGCCTCGGCCAGTCCATTGGTGAAGAGATGGATATCGCCCGTCGCATCCCCGGTGTGTGAAAGCCGCCCGCGACCTCGCCCTTGAGCCGCGGCTCGAGCGCATGGACGCCCGCCGCATCGAGCTCGCGCCGCTCGACCCCGCCTTCGGCCAGAAGCGCCGAGACGCGGCGCGCATGGGCCATCTGTTTTTCGGTCTCGTAGAAATGCAGGATGCCGTGGTCGTCGCGGTCGAAGGCAATGCCCTCGCGTTCGGCGATCTCGCGCATCCGCGCCCGCGCCGCCACCGCAAGCCGCGCGGTTTTGGTCGTATTGGCGCGGTAATTCCCCATATTTCAAGGAATTCCGCCAGCCAGCTATATTTGTGCCAGCTCGGCCTGAGGCTCAGCGACAAAGGCGCGTCGGATTTCAACATCCAGCCCAGACCCTTGATGATGGTCGAGGGATGGTTCCAGACCTCGGCATTCGAGGCCGAAAGCTGGCCGCCATTGGCAAAGCTCGTCTCCATCGCCGCATAGCGCTGGCGGTCGTAGATGGTGACGGAAAAGCCCTTTACGGCAAGCTCGTAAGCGGTCGTGACGCCGGTAATACCGGCGCCGATCACGGCAATGGACTGCATCATGCTCTCCTGATGCGTATGGGTTCGAATACGTCCTTGTGGACGCATTCCCCCTCTGTCCTTTTGCCTGAGAGCATCGCCGCTTGCGGCTTTCTCCTTCGGCGGATGCGTGGCGCATCTCTCTCCAGAGTGTCGGTCCGGCAGTTTCTTTGCCTGAGAGATTCCGGGGCGTTGCTCCGTCGGCGCGGGATTGAACCCGACTCTCCTGTCCTGACCGTATCCGCCGCCCCCGCGGACGGAGGCAGCAATCACATGGGCAAAAGAGCCCTGAACCGGGCCCCCGAAAGGACCGCATATTCAGTTTGGCGCAAGTCTTCCCATTTGGAAAGATGAAACAAGCGCCATCACATCGCAATTCGTGATGTAAGACCCACGACTTGGCTTTGCAATGGCACCCGTATCATGCGCGTTCAGAGCAGGAAGTCATCCGCTGTGACCGAAGCCACACCGTTGATCACAATCGAGAAATCGGCGCGGCCGTCGCCGTTCACATCGCCCGAAACCCGAAGTCCGCCGGCCTCGGCCGCGTACCAGACCGAATGGGCCGCAGCCGTCGTGCCCGAGAAAGCGAAAGCGCCGTTCCCCGCGCCGCTGCCGTTTCCGTCGATCGCGCTCAGATCGATGGCATCGGTTCCCGAGACGAAATTCGCGATGCGGTCGGCATTCGCCCCGAGCCCGCTTTCAAAGGCGGTGTTGAAGACAAAGACGTCGCGCATCTGCTCGGCGCCGCCGTCCAGAACATCGACGCCGCCGCCGCCGACCAGCGTATCCTCGCCCAATCCGCCGCGCAGCGTGTCGTTGCCGAAAGCACCCGAGATCATGTCGTTGCCGCGCCCGCCGTCAAAGACATTGTTGCCGCGATCGCCCTGAAGCGTATCGTTGCCGATCCCCGACCAGGCATTCTCGATCGAGACCAGACGGTCGGTCATGGTCGGGCCTTCCAGCGTGCCGGCGCGCAGATCGATCGAAACCGCGCCCCATTCGCGGTAATCGAGCGTGTCGGTGCCGTCGCCGCCATCGAGCAGGTTCTCGCCCGCATCGCCGCGCAGGGTGTCGTTGCCCGCGCCGCCCATCAGCGTGTCGTTGCCCGCACCGCCGGTCAGCAGGTCGTTGCCGCGCCCCGATTGGAAATTGTTGTCGCGACCGCCGCCATGCAGGACGTCGTTGCCGCCGCTGGTGACGACATATTGGATATTATTGAGCGAATCCGTACCCTCGCCGGTCGCCGTGGCGATATTGCCGCTCTCGTAGCTGAGCGTGATCGCATTGCCGGTCGAAAAGGCCGCGACGGCGTAATCGCCCTCGTCGCCGCGCAGTACATCGTTGCCGAGCCCGCCGTTGAGCGTGTCGTTGCCCTCGTGACCGATCAGAGAGTCGTTGCCCGCACCGCCGATCAGCAGGTCATTGCCCGTCCCGCCCAAAAGCCGGTCGTTGCCGTTGCCGCCGTCGAGCCGGTCGTTGCCGCCCTCGCCGCGCAAGGTGTCGTTGCCCTCGCCGCCGAAAAGCTGGTCGGCGCCGTTCAGCGCGCGCATGTAATCATTGCCCGCCCCGCCCAAAGCGTGCCGCCGCCGTGGACATGGTCGTTGCCAGCGCCGCCGTCGACATGGTTGCGCCCGCCCTCGCCGTTCAGCGTATCGTCGCCGCCAAGCCCGATCAGCGTGTCGTTGCCATCACCCGCGAAGATGCGGTTGTTGGCGCCATTGCCGGTGATGTGGTCGTTGCCCGCGCCGGTGACCAGTCGCTCGATGCTGATCAGCTGGTCGCGACCGCTTTCGCTCGATGAGGCGACGCCGGTGGTCAGGTTCACGGTCAGCGCCGCGCGCAGGCCGTCGTAGACCGCCAGATCCATCCCGTCGCCGCCGTCGAGCACGTCATTGCCCGCACCACCGTCGAGGCTGTCGTTGCCGCCGCGACCGTTCAGCGTGTCGTTTCCGGCCCCGCCCGAGAAATCGTCGCCCCATTCCGAGCCGTTCATCACATCATTGCCCGCAGTCCCGACCCGCACGGCGGAAAGCGGGCCCTGAGGCGCGGAGGGTGCCTTGGCCACAGGCATCGCCCGCGCTGCGGAGGCGGCAATTTCCCCGGAAAGGCTATGGGTCGCAAAGGGCGCAGTCGACATCGAAGACCTCGTGATTCTCTCGTTACAACAACAGGGCGGAGCTTTTTCCGCCCCGCCAGCATGGCCATGGTTAACGGTAGGGTCAATTAGTCATTTGGATGGGCCAAACAGCCTATTTGCCGTCATTTTTCCGGTGCCGAAGATACGAGGGTGACAATGTGCGGACGAGAATGCGGGCGTGGCGATGCCGCTTCCCGACCAGAGCCCGCGCGATCGCGACGCACTGCTGCTGGCCGCCCTGCACGGAAGGCAAAGCTGCGGCCGAAGCGCGCGGGCGTTGATTACGGATCGGGCCACGCCACAGGCAAAGCAAAAGCGGGGCGTCCGCAGACGGGGCAGACCCGAATTGCGGCGAGGTCGCCGAAAGACGGTAACGGTGGCCGTCGCGCGCGTAACGGGCAGACGCGCCGCTAAAGCGCGGGTGCGCCCGCCTCGTGCTCGGCCAAAAGGCCGGAGACCAGCGCCTCGGCCTGATCGGTCAGCCCCTGATCGAAGATGAGCGACGAGACCACCGAATGCTCCTTTTGATCGAAGCCGTGATCGGCCCCCGCGAGTGTGGCGACCGTCAGATCGGCCCCGCGCTCGACCAGCCCCGCAGCCATCTCGCGGCATTTCTGCGGATCGACAATGCTGTCCTCGCCCGCCAGAACCATCAGCCCCTCGGCATTGGCGGGCCAATGGGCGTCGCCCGCACCGCTGACCACACCGCAATAGGGGTAAAGCAGCACCACCGGCCCGATCCGCGCCGCAAGCTCCGCGCGCGGCTCGGGCCAAGCGCCCAACCCCGGCGGCGGGGCCTCGGTGCCCAGAAGTTCAAGCAGCTCCATGATCGACCAGCCGCCATGCGAGGCGCCCAGAACCGCGATATCGCTGGTGTCGATCCCCTCCATCCGGCCCATCGCCGCGATCGCGACGGCCAGATCGGCGGCACGCTCGGCCCCCGGCAGGATCTGCGCGGCACAGACCGCGCGCCAGCTTTGCATCTGGTCCAGACCGCGCGGCCCGTGGCTGTCGAGGATCAGCGTGGCGCGGCCGTGACCCGCCAGAACCCCCGCCCAGAGGTCCATATTGTCATGCACCCCGTCGCAGCCCGACATCACCACCGCCGCCTTGTAGGGCGGTGAGAAACCCGCATCTTCGGGCGGCATCACCAGCCGCCATGCCGGCGCAAGCAGCGCCTCGGCCTCGGCGGGGCTGCGGGTCAGCGGCTGGAAACGCGCGACATTGCGCGCGGTATTGCCCGCCAGCGCCGCCGCGACCAGACCGGCGAATGCAATCCCCGCGATCAAGTAGCGTTTGCGCATCCCAAGGCCCCCTCCTGCCCGCAGATCGCCTTGAGGCGGGTGCTGTCCTGCGCGCTCCAGCCTTCGGGCGCGGTGACGGAAACCCAGGCGTCGATGTAATCGTGGACGTGATAGGTATGGCCGTAACCCGGCGGCGGCGTGGTCGAGGCCAGCAGGTCCATCGTCAGCTGCAACTGCGTCACGATCGGCGTGAAGGACAGCGATGGCGAGACATCGGGGGCGGCGGGCTCGCCCATCCAGACCGGCTCGCGCCAGAGCGCCGAGGCCGAATAGAAGACAATGGGGTCGCTGGCATATTGCAGGAACAGCACGCGGATGCGGCCCCACGGCTTGCCCGAGCGCTCGGGTTTGGCGAATTGGCTGGCATAGCGGATGACCTGCCCGTCATCGACCTCGGGCAGAACGAAGGGGCTGCCCGGCTCGCGCGCGGCATTGGCCTGGTTCCACAGCGTCGAGGGGAAGGGAGGGCCGACCCAAAGCGCGCCGTCGACCGGCTCGTTCATCATCTGGAAGACGTTGAACGCATACATCGACGACCATGCGCCGAGCGAGATCCCGTGCATGTAAAGGCGCGGGCGCTGCTCGGGCGGCAGCGACACCCAATGCTCGTAGACCACATGCATCAGCGCCGTCGCCTGCGCGAGGCCGGAATCATATTCGAAAATCAGCGCAAGCGGGCTTTGCAGATAGGAATATTGCGCCCCCACCGTCGCGATATCGCCTTGATGCATATATTCGAGCGCATCATAGCTCGCGGGGTCCATCCAGCCGGTGCCGGTCGGGCTGGCCACGACCAGAACCTTGCGCTCGAAGGCGCCGACACGGATCATTTCGGCCAGAGCGACCTCGGCGCGGCGCTGGGGATCGGTGTCCTGCGCGAGGCCGACATAGATGCGCAGGGGCTCTTTGGCGGGGCGGCCCGAGAAGGCCTCGATATCGGCGCGCGAGGGCCCGCTCATGACGAAATCGCGCCCCGGCTTGCCCATCAGATCCCAGCTGATCAGCGATTGCGGCCCGCCCGGTTGCCAGTCGGTCTCGGGTGCGGGGCGGTTGGGATCGGTCAAATGCTGGGCCGCGGCATAAGAGCTGTCGGCCACGCGCAGGAACCAGTTCACCGCGCCGTCCCGCGTCGCGATCACCACCAGCACGGCCGAAAGCAGCAGGCCCAGCACATTGGCGCTACTGGCGGGAATATAGCGCGCGAGCCGGTCACGCAGCACCAGAAACAAAAGCTGGATCAGATATCCGATCAAAAACAGCAAGATGAAGACGCCGACCGCGATCACGAGGATCTTGACCGTGCTCACCGCCTCGAGATCGGGCAGGCCCATGCGGCTGCGGATGGTGTTTTGCCAGCCGCGCGCATCAGCCACGCAAAAGGCCAGAACCGCCAGCACCGGAACCGCCAAAAGCCCGAGTGCGACCGAGGCCGGACGTCCGGTCAGCACCTTGATCTCGAGCGCGCGCCAAAGCGCGAGGAAGAACCGCGTCACCAGATAGCCGAGCGCGGCCGAGGCCCCCATCAGCACGCCCTGAAAGACTGTGCTGCGCGGCACCAGCGAGGGTGTCAGCGAAGCCGCCGCCAGCAACAACCCGACCAAGAGCGAGAGCACCGAGAAATTGTTTAGGGCTCTGGTTTTGGGCATGTCGGCTCTCCGGTCTTTGGCGTTCTGCGGCATTCTTCAACGGTGCTTCTGGCTTTGGCCCGGCCCCGTTGCAGTCCCGTTCCGTGCATCGGCACCCGATACGGGCCCCATGCAAAAGAGGATCGCGGCAGGGCGCGGCGATTGCGGCCAGAGATACACGAAACGCGCGCGTTGTCGCGCGGTTTCGCCCGGGCCCCGCCGATCACGCGCAAATCATCGCGCGGGTCATCGTCCCGAGGCGCTTTGGCCCCGATCGCCCGCGCTAGATCGTCTCGAAATCGATAATCCGCGCGCCGGGTGCGGCCTCCTGCGCCAAATCGCACAAATGGCGGTGGTGGGTCAGATAGATCACCTGCCCGCGCCGCGCCATCGCGCCCAAAAGCGCGAAAGCTTCGGTCGCGCGGCCGTCGTCGAAGGTCTCCATGATGTCGTCGGCGATGAAGGGCACCATCGGGCGGGTCCCGGCCAGCTCGTGATAGCCCGCGATGCGCAGGGCGAGATAGAGCTGGAACCGCGTGCCCTTGGAAAGCTGCGCGGCCAGTTTCGCACCGCCTTCGCGCGGGATCGCCAGAAGCACCTCGTTGCTGCCGTCGGGCTCGGCCGCAAGCCCCTGATAGCGGTTGCGGCTGAGCTGGCGGAAGGCCTCGGAGGCGCGGGCGAGCATGGCGCTGCGGTGGCTGTCGCGAAAGCGTCTGAGCCCGTGTTCGAGCGCGATCAGCCCGAAGCGCGCGGCGAGATGCTCGCGCGATTTCTCGCGCAAGAGGTTGAGAAGATTGGCACGTTCCGATTCGATCAGCGCCACGGCATCATCGCCGCCGACCGCATCGCGCTGGCGGCGCGCCTCGCTGAGGGCGGCGAAACGCTCCTGACTGTGCTGGCGCGCCAGATCGAGATCGGCGGCGAGGCGTTCGGCCTCCTGCGCGAGAGCTGCGGGATCGGCGGTGCCGGTGGAACCTGCGGGCGCGCCGTCCTCGGTCGCGCCCTTTTCGGTCACGGCGGCCGCTTTATCCGCAAGATCGCGCTGCAATTCCCCGATTTCGCGGGAAAGACGGCTCCCTTCGAGACAGGACGCCAGATGCGCGGCAAGCGCTTCGGAAAGCCGGCCCGCCGGAGCATCGGTTTCGGGGCGGGCATGGCGAATTCGCGCGCCAAGGCGGCGATTGCCGCGCTGTTTTCGGCACGCGCCGTCTGGTCGCGCGCCGAAGATTGCTGTTCGAGCGCAAGACTTGCCTGCAACTCGCGGCGCTGGCGGTCGCGGCTTTCGGCCTCTCCGAGCCGCGCCAGAACATCGGCCCAAGCCGTAGCTTCGGGCAGGAGAGCATGGTCAGGACAGCGGCGGCGGCCCTCTGGAACGCGGCGCTATTGGCCTCCATCTTGACGATGCGGTCGGCGAGCGAGCCATGGGCGAGCGCGCTTTTGCCCAAGGCCTCCAACCCGTCGAGAAGCGCGCCGACGGCCGCCGGATCAAGTGCGCGACCGGCCAGAAGGCTGCCCGCCGCCGCCTGATCCCAAGCCGCGCGCCAATCCGCAAGCGCTGCCGAGGCGCGGGCCAGATCCTCGTCGCGACCGGCGAGATCGGAACGCATTTCAGCCAGCCTGCGGCGCTCGGCCAGATGCTTTTCGGCAGCGGCATCGCGCGCCAGAGCCTCGGACCACAGCAGATCGAAACCGGCGCCGTCCCCGCCTTCGCGCCCCAAAGCCTGCGCCAAAGCGCGGGCCGCACCGTCACGCGCCGCTTCGGCCTGAAGCACCGCCGCTTCGGCCTGATCTTGCGCCGCGATCCGGCGCAGGGCCTCGTCGCGCCGCTCGATCCATTGGCCCAAAGCGGCCAGATCGGGCGCGTCGAGCGCAAGGGCGGAGGCGAGCGCCGCCACCTCGTCGAGATGGGCGCGGCGGGCCGCATCGGCACCCTGCCACAGCCCCTCGTCGCGCGCGGCATTGGCCTCGGCGCGGGTCAGGGCGGCATCGGCCGCACCGCGCCGCTCCTCTTCGGCGAGGGCCTGCGCGAAAAGCGCCGAGAGGCGGTCGTCCTCGCGCAGGGCCGCTTCGAAAGCCTGCGCCGAAGCCGGATCGAGCGCCGCGCGGTGATCCGACCACAGCGCCTCGCGCCGCGCCCGCGCATCGGTCGCAGCCGCCAGATGCAGGCTCTGCGCCTGACCGCGCGCATCACGCAAAGCGGCCTCCTGCCGCGCCAGATCGCGGGCCTCGAAACTGGAGTCACGCGCGCGGCGGGCATCGGCTTCGGCCTGACGCGTGGTCTCTGCCCGCGCCTCGAGTGCCACCCATTGCCAGTCGGCGGGCACGGGAAGTGCCGCCAGATCCTCGGGCGTGCCGCGCCAAGGCAAAAGGCCGCGCATTGCGGTCGCGAGCTCGGCGCGGGTCATTTCGCGCAAAGTCCGGGCGCGCGCCAATCCGTCCGCGAGCTCACGCCCGCGCAGCGTCGCGATCAGCTGGTGGAGCACCGCCCCATCTTCCGGCGCGCCGGAGGCTTGCGCCTCGGTCTCGGCCAGACGCAGGCGCGAGGCGGCGCGTTCGGCCTCGAGCCCCGCGCGGGCGGCTTCGGCCTCGAGGCCGGAGAACCGCGTCAAAAGCCCGCGAAGCTGCGACAGCCGCGCCACATCGAGGATCAGCGCGGCAGGATCCGCGCCGCTTTGGTCGAGCCGCGCAAGGGCGAGGCGCAGATTGTCGCCCTCCTCGTCGCGCTCGGCGCGGCGGCGCGGCAGATCCTTGAGCGCGGCCTCGTGTTCGGGGCGCAAAGCTTCGGCGGCGGCAATCGCGGCGCGGGCTTCGTCCAGCACGGGATCGGGCGCGAGCTGCGCAAGACGGGCATCGGCTTCGGCCAGTCGCGGGGCACGGTCGGCGATCCGCGTATCCAAAGCGATGCGCTGGTCCTCGAGCGCGCGGAAGCGGGCCTGATCGGCCTCGGTCGCGGGGGCAGCGCGGCGAAGGGCTGCCATTTGGCGCGCAGATCGGCGAGGCGCTGGCGCAAGGGGCCGCCGCCAGCAGATCGCGCCGCTGGCGAAGCGCCGCATCCAGCGCGGCCTCGCCGGCGCGGGCCTCGCGCCATTGCGTCTCGGCGGCATTGACCTCGGCACTCAGGCGGCGAAAAGCCGCGGCCGAAGTGTCCAGCTCGCGGCGGCGGCGGTCGAGATCGGTGATCGCCGCGCGGGTCTCGCGCAGCATGCCCTTGCGCCCGCCCGGCTTGTGGAATTCGTCGAGCGCCCCGCGCAGGCCGTCAAGCTGCGGTCCCAAGCCCGACAGGCCGGCGCTGGCGGAAAACAGCATCTCGCCCAGATCGCCCTTGCTCGCGAGAATGCTTTCGCCGCCGCGCTCGATCGTCTCGTCGTCGAGCGAGAACATCGCGCCGTAACTGTCGCGCGAGCCGCCCAAAAGCGCCTGAAGGCTGGTTTCGGGCACCGGCGCGCCATGCGGATCGCCAAGGCTCGCGCTGTTTTTCTTGAGCCGCACCAGATCGAGCGTGCCGCCCGCATGGGTGATGCGCGCCCCGATCCGCATCGTCGGCCCCTTGTGCAGGAAATCATAGGGCGTACGCGCCGGAATCCCGAATAGAAAGTCGAGCCATGCCGAAAAGAGCGTCGATTTTCCGGCCTCGTTCGGTCCGTAGATGATGTGGAAATCGGGGCGCCGGCCTGAGGCGCGGGAAAGTCCAGCGCCGCATCGGTAAAGCGGCCGTAGCGCGTCAGATCGAGCCGTTCGAGCCGCATCACGCCTCCTCGCCGCTGCCGGATGCGGTGTTGCCGAGGGTCAGCCGCGACAAAAGCGCGGCGCTGCCTTCGGACAAAAGCGTGGCGCGGGCGCGGGCTGCAGCGCCCTCGTCATCGCCGAACATCCCCGCCAGATCGGCAGGCAGATCTCGTTGCAGCTCTGCCATCGCCTGATCGAGCGCGGCCAAAAGCCCCGCATCCTGCGGCAGATCCTCGAGCACGATGCGCGACAGCTCGTCGGGCAGATGCTCCGCGCCCGCGCCGTCCGGCGCATGGGTCGCATTTTCAAGCTTGTCGATCCAGAGGCCGGCATGGCCGGAGGCAAGGCTTTCGGCCTCTTGCGCCAGCCGCCCGAGATCGCGGGCGATGCGCCATGCCAGAGCGCTGGCGCCCGTCAGGCGCGGGCGCAGGACCAGATGCTCTTCGGGGCGCGGGGCGCGGGCGGCGGCCCCCAAGGCGCGTTCGAGCAGCTGCAACAATCCGGGCCAGTCCTCGGCAGCGGTCACATCGACCTCCAGCCGCTCGAAGCGCAGGCTCGCAACGCTATGCTGGCTGAGCGTCAGAACCCCGCATCCGACAGCGTGCCCATCGTGACGCTGGCCGGCCCCGCCTCGCCGATGTCGCGGCCCTGCGGGATGCCCGCCATCACCACGGCGGCGCGGCCGTGATATTCGGCGCGGCGGTGGATATGGCCGAGCGCCCAATAATCATAGGAAAAAGCGTCGAGCTCGGCCAGCGAACAGGGCGCATAGATGTCGTGGCCCTCGGCCCCGTTCAGGCTGGTATGCATCATCCCGATATTGAAGGCCCCCGCGACCGCCACCGGATAAAGCGGCAGCAGGCTTTGGGGCGCATGGGGATCGGCAAAGCTGAGGCCATGAACCGCGATCTCGTGCCCGCCCGCCTCGAAACGGTGGGTTTTGGCGCGCGCGCCGAAGACCACGGTATTGGGCGGCGGGTCGAGTTCGCGCGTGACTTTGGAGATCGCATCATGGTTGCCGCGAATGATGAAGCAGCGGATTCCGGCGGCATCGAGGCGGCGCAGCTCCGCCTTGAGCATCCCCGGCGTTTTGGCCGAGGCCTGCGAACCGTCCCACAAATCCCCCGCGATCAGCAGCGCATCGACCTGCTCTGCCAGACAGAGATCGACAATCGCGCTCAGCGCCGCACGGCTCGCGACGCCCAGACGCTCGGCCAGATCGCGGTCGCGCAAAGCCAACGAAACGAGGGGCGAGTCGAGGTGGAGATCGGCGGTATGGATGAAGCGGAAGGTCAAGGCGGGCCGCATGGTCGAAAGGGTTGGTCGGAAAAGGCAGTCGGTGGGAAAAGACGTGGCGCTTGGCTGGCCAGCCTGCCGGCAGTCTCGGGAGTTTTGCCCGCCAAAGCAAGCCGCTCCGGCGACGGATCATGCGCGCGAGGGAGCTTTGGACGACGGCGGCAGGGCCGGATCTGTCGGGAGCGGGGCTTGGCGGGGCCGTGGCGGGCTTGCGCGGCGGCGCCCGATACCGCCGCGCCCGCCACCGCTTGCAACCGCTTTTTGCGTTCACGCTTTGGTATACCGGAAGGGCGCGGGAATTGCATTTGCGGGCGAATGCGGGCATAGCGGCAAAAAAGCCGAGTGTGCCATGTCCTCTGTCGACAGCCCTTCCCCGCCGGACTTGCCCCTCCTCCGCGCGCCCTCCCGCGTTGCGCGGCTTGTTGGATGCGGTCCCGATCATGCTGGGTTTCGTGCCCTTCGCGCTGGTTCTGGGGCGCAGGCCGCACAAAAAGGCATGAGCGTGGTCGAGGTTCCGCTGATGACCGGCCTCAATTTCGGGGGCGGCTCCGAGTTTGCGGCGGTCGCGCTCTGGTCCTCTCCGCCGCATCTTCTGCTGATCGCGGCGGTGACGCTGATCAACAGCCGCCATATCCTGATGGGGGCCGCACTTGCACCCGCCTTCAAGGGCAAGCCGCTGCGGCAGGTCCTGCCCGCGCTTTTCTTCATGTGCGACGAGGTCTGGGCGCTGGCGATGCAGGAAATGCGGCGCAAGGGCGGCGTGATCAGCCTGCGCTATTACGCGGGCGTCGCCGCGCCGCTTTACCTCACTTGGGTCGTTTGCACCGCGATCGGCGCCGCCATCGGGCCGGTGTTGGGCGATGTCACGCGCTTTGGTTTCGACATGGCTTTTCCGGCTGTCTTTCTGGTCATGCTGGCGGGCATGTGGAGCGGGCTGCGCGCCGCGCTGCCCTGGATCGCGAGCCTGATTGCCGCGGGATTGAGCGTCCTTTACCTGCCCGGCGCGTGGTATGTGCCGGTCGGCACCCTTACGGGGCTGGGCGTGGCCTTGCTGCTGGCGGACCGCGCGCCGTGATCCCGCTTTCGACCGTTCTGACCATCCTCGCCATGCTGGCCGTGACCTATACCACGCGGATCCCGGGCTATCTGTTCCTGCGCGACCGCACCATCAGCCCGCGCCTGCAACTGATGATGGAGGCCGCGCCCGGCTGCATCCTGATCAGCGTCATCGCCCCCATTTCGTCACCGGCCATCCCGCCGACCTGATCGCGCTGGTGATCACGATGGTGGCGGCGGCGCGGCTGCCGATGCTGCCCACGGTGATCATCGCGATCGTCGCGGCAGGGCTTCTGCGCCAGATCCTTTAGGCCGCGCCCGCCTCAGGCCAACCGCCGGAAAGCGCCCGGACTCTGGCCGGTCCATTTCAGAAAGGCGCGGTGAAAGGCCGAGGGCTCGCTATAGCCAAGCGCACCCGCAACCTCGGCCACGCTTTGCCGCCCCTTGAGCAGACGTTGCGCCAGAACCGAGCGCAGCTCGTCCTTGATCGCGCCGAAGCTTTGCCCGTCCGCGCGCAATTTGCGCCGCAATGTCGCGGGCGACAGGCCGAGATCCCGCGCCATCGCCTCGAAATCGGGCCAGTCCTGCGGCGCGACTTTCTCGAGCCGCGCGCGCACCTCGGCGGCGATATCGTGGTCGTGGCGATAGCGCACCAGCAGGTTCGCGGGGGCCTCGCGCATGAAGCTGCGCAATGCGGTTTCGCTGCGCACCAAGGGCAGGGCCAAGTAAGAGGCGTCGAAAACCAGCAGCGTCTCGGGCTGGTCGAACCGCACCGGCGCGCCGAAGAACTGGCGGTAATCGAGCCGGTCCGCCGGCGCGGGACAGGCAAAATCAAGCCGCTTCAGCGCGACGCGGCGCCCGATCAGCCAGCAGGCCACCCCCATCACGATCAGCCAATAGGCGCGATAGGCAAAGGCGGGACGGGCGGGGGCACCCTCGGGTTCGGACAGCGCGATCACCGCCGCGCCACCTTGCTGGCGCAGCCGCCCCGTCGGCGCATCAAGGACCACATCCAGAAAGCTCAAGCCCCGCTTGAGCGCCTGATCGAGCGTCCCCGCATGAAGCATCGCCTGACACATCAGCCGGAACGCGCCGGGCCGCATCGGACGCGCACCAAGGCCGAAGAATTCGTCGCTGATCCCTTCGGCGATCAGCAGCCACAGCCGCGCATATTGCCCGTTCGTCACCGGCGCATCGACCACGGGCGGCAGTCCCGCCGCCGCCAGATAGGGCGCGGTCGCGATCCCCTTGATGCGCAAGGCATTCAGCGCATCCTCGACGAAACCGGGGCTGATATTGGCGCGCTCCATCCCTGCCTCATATTGCAAAACCGATCAGATATTAGCACAGGCTGCGTCATTGTTTGCAAGAAACTCCGCGTTAACCTTTCCCCGTCACACCCGCGAGGAGGCGGGCCCAAAGAGCAGCAGAAGGGGAGCCTTCGGATGAGCACCACAGCACAATCGCAGCCCGCAAGCCACGAGCAGGCCGTCAGGGATTTCACCCTCGAGGCCGCAATGGCGCGGCTTTCGGGCAGTCCCGAGGCGCTGAACGCCTGTGTCGAATGCGTCGACCGCCATATTGCGGCGGATGGGTCGAGCGGGCTGGCGCTGCGGGCGATTGCGGCGGATGGCACGGGGCGAGACTATACGTTCGCCGAGCTGCGCGATCTTTCGGCGCGCATGGCCAATGTCCTGACCGCACAGGGCATAAAGGCGGGCGATGTCGTGGCGGGGCTTTTGCCACGCGGGGTCGATCTGGTCGCGACCATTCTGGGCACATGGCTGATCGGCGCGGTCTATCAGCCGCTATTCACCGCTTTCGGCCCCAAGGCGATCGAGCACCGCTTTCACACCAGCGGCGCGAAACTGGTCGTCACCAATCCCGCCAACCGCGCCAAAATCGCCGAGATCCCCGATGCGCCCCCGTCGCAACCGTCCTGAAAGCGGGCGAGGCTTTGCCTGCGGGCGATCTGGATCTGGCCGCCGCTTTGGCCGCCTCCTCGGCCGATTTCGCGCCGGTCATGCGCAGGGCCGACGATCTCTTCATGATGATGTCGACCTCGGGCACGACGGGCCTGCCCAAGGGCGTGCCGGTTCCGTTGCGCGCCATGCTCGCCTTCGAGGCCTATATGCGCGAGGCGGTCGGGCTTCGGACCGGCGACGTGTTCTGGAACATCGCCGATCCGGGCTGGGCCTATGGGCTTTACTACGCGATCACCGGCCCGCTGCTTTTGGGCATCGCCACAACGCTGTACGAGGGCAGTTTCACCGCCGAAAGCACTTACGAGCTGATCACCCGCCTCGGCGTGACGAACCTTGCCGGCTCGCCCACCGCCTTCCGCCTGCTCATGGCCGCAGGCCCCGAGGCGGCCGCTGCCGTCAAGGGCCGCCTGCGCGCGGTCTCCAGCGCGGGAGAGCCGCTCAACCCCGAGGTCATCCGCTGGTTCGACGCCCATCTCGGCGCGCCGATCTTTGACCATTACGGCCAGACCGAAACGGGGATGGTCGTGAACAACCACCACGGCCTGAGCCATCCGGTCCACCCCGGTTCCGCCGGTTTCGCCATGCCCGGCTACCGCGTCGCGGTTCTGGACGCCGAAGGCCGCGAGCTGGGGCCGAACCAGCCCGGCGTATTGGCGGTCGATATCGAAGCCTCGCCGCTTTTGTGGTTCACGGGCTATTACCGCAAGGATACGCCCGCGATTGCCGGAGGCTATTACCGCACCGGCGACAGTGTCGAGCTGGAACCCGACGGGCGCATCAGCTTTATCGGACGCTCGGATGATCTGATCACCTCATCGGGCTACCGGATCGGGCCTTTCGACGTCGAAAGCGCGCTGATCGAACATCCCGCCGTGACCGAGGCCGCCGTGATCGGCGTCCGCGACCCCGAGCGCACCGAGATCGTGAAGGCCTTCGTCATCCTTGCCCCCGACGCCACCCCTCGGAGGCGCTGGCCGAAGAGCTGCGCCAGCATGTGCGCAAACAGCTTTCCGCCCATGCCTATCCCCGCGCGGTCGATTTCGTGACAGAATTGCCCAAGACCCCGAGCGGCAAGATCCAGCGCTTCCTGCTGCGCAAAGCCGAGATCGAAAAGCTGGAAGCCGCCGCCACGCCTGCTGCCTAAGGAGAAAACCATGCAGATCGAAAACCGTGTTTTCCTGATTACCGGCGCGGGTTCCGGCCTCGGCAATGCCGTGGCGAAAATGGTGGTCGAGGGCGGCGGCAAGGCCGTCTTGCTAGACATCAACCCCGAGGCGGGGGCGGCAGCGGCCGCAGCACTTGGGCCGAATGC
Source organism: Paracoccus cavernae (assembly GCA_030410095.1). Taxonomy (GTDB): domain Bacteria; phylum Pseudomonadota; class Alphaproteobacteria; order Rhodobacterales; family Rhodobacteraceae; genus Paracoccus; species Paracoccus cavernae. The sequence goes on along the minus strand of JAUFRC010000003.1, from coordinate 185,961 downwards.
GCTGTTTCACCAGACCGATGTGACCTCGGATGCCGATGGTCAGGCGGCGGTCGCGGCGGCGCTTGCGGCCTTCGGGCGCATCGACGCTTTGGTCAATTGCGCGGGCATCGCGCCCGGTGAAAAGATCCTCGGCCGCGAGGGGCCGCACCGTCTCGACAGCTTCGCCCGCGCGGTCTCGATCAACCTGATCGGCACGTTCAACATGCTGCGTCTTGCTGCCGAAGCGATCGCGAAGAACGAGCCCGCCTCGGGCGGCGAGCGCGGCGTGATCATCAACACCGCCTCGATCGCCGCCTATGACGGCCAGATCGGGCAGGCGGCCTATGCGGCATCGAAAGGCGCGGTCGCATCCCTGACCCTGCCCGCCGCGCGCGAGCTGGCGCGTCACGGCATCCGCGTGATCACCATCGCGCCCGGAATTTTCGCCACGCCGATGATGACGGGGATGCCGCAAGAGGTGCAAGACAGCCTCGGCGCGCTGGTCCCCTTCCCGCCCCGCCTCGGCGATCCGGCGGAATATGCCGCGATGGTGCGCCATGCGGTCGAGAACCAGATGCTCAACGGCGAAGTCATCCGCCTCGACGGCGCTTTGCGCATGTCGGCGAAATGATCGCGGCCAAACAGGAGAAAACCATGTCGAACCAATCATTTGCCTCTGATCCGGTCGTCATCGTCAGCGTGGCGCGCACGCCGATGGGCGGCTTTCAGGGCGATTTCGCCCAGACCACCGCCGCGCAACTTGGTGCCGCCGCGATCCGCGCCAGCCTTGAGCGCGCGGACCTTGTCCCCGATCAGGTCGACGAGGTGATCATGGGCTGCGTCCTGCCCGCCGGTCAGGGTCAGGCCCCCGCGCGTCAGGCGGCGCTTGGCGCGGGCCTGCCGGTCGCGGTCGGCGCGAGCACGGTGAACAAGATGTGCGGCTCGGGGATGCGGGCGGCGATGTTTGCCCATGACATGCTGCTGGCGGGTTCCGCCAAGATCATGGTCGCGGGCGGGATGGAGAGCATGTCGAACGCCCCTTATCTTCTGCCCAAGGCCCGCGCGGGCTACCGCATGGGGCACGGGCAGGTTCTGGATCACATGTTCCTCGACGGGCTGGAGGACGCCTATGACAAGGGCCGTCTGATGGGCACATTCGCGGAAGATTGCGCCGAGGCTTTCGGCTTCACCCGCGAAGAGCAGGACGCCTATGCGATCGCCTCTCTCGAACGGGCGCAGCGCGCGATCACCGAGGGCTTTTTGCCGCCGAAGTCGCCCCGTCACGGTCAAGGCCGGCCGCGCGGAGGCCGTGATTTCCATCGACGAACAGCCCGGCAAGGCCCGTCCCGAGAAAATCCCGACCCTGCGTCCGGCCTTCCGCGAGGGCGGCACGGTGACGGCGGCGAATTCGTCCTCGATCTCGGACGGCGGCGCGGCATTGGTCTTGATGCGCGCCTCCGAGGCGGAGCGTCGCGGGCTGACCCCGCGCGCGGTTCTGGTCGGCCATGCGACCCATGCCGACAAGCCGAACCTCTTCCCGACCGCCCCGATCGGCGCGATGCGCAAACTGTCGGAAAAGACCGGCTGGGGCCTGAAAGATGTCGATCTGTTCGAGATCAACGAGGCTTTCGCCGTCGTCGCCATGGCCGCGATGAAGGATCTCGATCTGCCCCATGACAAGGTCAATATCCACGGCGGTGCCTGCGCCCTTGGCCATCCGATCGGCGCGACCGGCGCGCGGATCATGGTCACGCTTTTGTCGGCGCTCGAGACCCACGGGCTCAAACGCGGCATGGCCTCGCTTTGCATTGGCGGCGGCGAAGGCACCGCCGTCGCGATCGAAAGGTTGATCTGATGCTGCTGAACGAAGATCAGGAACAAATCCGCGAGGCCGCCCGCGATTACGCGCAAAACAGCCTGCTGCCGGGGCCCATCAGCGCGACGCGGATCACGCTTTCCCCATGACGAGATGCGCGAAATGGGCGAGCTGGGCTTTCTCGGCATGCTCGTCCCCGAGGAATGGGGCGGCTCGGACCTCGGCATGGTGGCCTATGCCGCCGCGCTCGAAGAAATCGCGGCGGGCGACGGGACCTGTTCGACCATCATCTCGGTCCATAGCTCGGTCGGCTGCATGCCGATCCTGAAATTCGGCACCGACGCGCAAAAGCGCGCTTTCTGCCGAAAATGGCCTCGGGGAATGGATCGGGGCTTCGCGCTGACCGAGCCCTCGACCGGCTCGGATGCGGCGGCGATCAAGACGCGGGCGCGGCGCGACGGCGATCACTATGTGCTTGATGGCGCGAAACAATTCATCACATCGGGCAAGAACGGCAAGGTGATTATCGTCTTTGCCGTGACCGATCCCGAGGCGGGCAAGAAGGGCATCACCGCCTTTATCGTGCCGACCGACACGCCCGGCTATCAGGTGGTTTCCGTCGAGCACAAACTCGGCCAGCATGCCTCGGATACCTGCGCGATCGCCTTTACCAATATGCGCATTCCGGTCGAAAACCGTCTGGGGGAAGAGGGCGAGGGGCTGAAAATCGCGCTCTCGAACCTTGAAGGTGGGCGGATCGGGATTGCGGCGCAGGCGGTGGGCATGGCCCGCGCGGCTTTCGACGCGGCCCGCGCCTATGCCAAGGAACGCATCACCTTCGGCAAGCCCTTGATGGCGCATCAGGCGGTGGCCTTCAAACTCGCCGATATGGCGACGCGGATAGAGACGGCGCGCCAGATGGTCCTCCATGCGGCCGCGCTCCGCGAGGCGGGCCGTCCGGCGCTGACCGAGGCCTCGATGGCGAAACTCGTGGCCTCGGAAATGGCCGAGCGGGTCTGTTCCGACGCGATCCAGATCCACGGCGGCTACGGCTATTTGCGCGACTATCCGGTTGAACGGATTTACCGCGATGTCCGCGTCTGCCAGATTTACGAAGGCACCAGCGAGATCCAGCGTCTCGTCATCGCCCGCAGCCTTTAAAAGCCTCCGAAACCCCGAGGAAGTCATGCCCGAACTGATTGAAATCACAGTCGAAGACCGCGTCGCCCTGATCCGCCTCAACCGGCCCAAACAGCTCAATGCGCTCAATTCCGCGCTCGCGGTCGAGCTGGTCGAAGCCGTCGAGGCGATCGAGAAGGACAAGGGCATCGGCGCCATCGTCATCACCGGATCCGAGCGCGCCTTTGCCGCGGGCGCGGATATTTCCGAAATGGTCGACCGCAGCGCCGATCAGATGATCGAGGATGATTTCTTCGCGGTCTGGGACCGTTTCGCCGCCTGCAAGACCCCGAAGATCGCCGCCGTGAACGGGTTCGCCTTGGGCGGCGGCTGCGAGGTCGTGATGATGTGCGATTTCGCCATTGCGGGCGAGGGCGCGAAATTCGGCCAGCCGGAAATCAAGATCGGCGTCATCGCGGGCATGGGCGGCACGCAGCGGATGACCAAGCTGATCGGGCGGGCGCGCTCGATGGACATGCATCTGACGGGCCGGATGATGGATGCGGCCGAGGCGCTTCAGTCGGGCCTCGTCGCCCGCGTCGTCCCCGACGCCGAAGTGGTCCCGACCGCGCTCGAGGCCGCGCGCCAGATCGCGAGCTATTCGCGCAATGCCGCACGGATGGCGCGCGAGGCCGTCATGCGCGCCGAGGAAACCAGCCTGTCCGAAGGCATCCTTTACGAACGCCGCCTGTTCCACCGCATGTTCGGCACCGCCGACCAGCGCGAGGGCATGGGCGCATTTGTCGAGAAACGCAGCCCGAAATTCCACGCGGACTAAGGCGCGCACGCAGTGGCCAACCAACGACAAAAGGCCCCCGAACGGGGCCTTTTCCATGTCTTTACAAAGGTGTGGCTTAGTTGACCGCCGCAAGCCCCTGATCGCGCAGGCGTTCGAGCTGGGCCATTTCCTCGGCAGTCAGGGTGATGCCGTTTTCGCGCGACAAGGCGCGGGCGGCAAAGCGGCGCTGCGAGGGCAGACGCGCCCCTGCCCGCCGATCGCGGTCAAAGCGCCTCGCCCTTGGCGGACGGATCGGCGCGGCCACCGGCCATGCGGACCGGATCGAAGGCCAGGATCAGCTCGCCGTGGCGCGGCGCGATCGTGGTCGTGCCAAGGAAATCCAGCGCCTCGGGGCTGGTGAAATCGCCGATCATCGCGCCGGCCAGCAGCTCGATCATGGTCGAGATCGCCGAGCCTTTATGCGCGCCGAAAGGCAGCATTGCACCGGCCAAAGCGGCCTCGGGATCGGTGGTCGGGTTGCCGTCCGCGTCGATCGCCCAGCCTTCGGGAAGCGGTTTTCCCGCACGGCGGTAAAGTTCAAGCTCGCCGCGCGCCGCGACGCTGGTCGCGAAGTCGAAAACATAGGGATTCTGGTTCGGGCGCGGCCAGCCGAAGGCAAAGGGGTTGGTGCCCAGAAGCGGCTTGTTGCCTCCCGCAGGCGCGACGGTCGCATAGCTCGGACACATCGCCATTGCGGCAAGACCGGCCTCGGCCAAAAGCTCGACCTCGGGCCACAGGGCGGCGAAATGGGTGCAATCATTGATGACAAGCGCCGCAAAACCCAGCTTGCGGGTGCGCTCGATCAGGGCCGGAGCGCCGATCTCGAAGGCGAGGTTGGCGAAACCGCCCTTGGCATCGACGCGGATCACCGACGATCCCTCGTCCGCCATCAGTTCGGGCACTGCATCCGGCACGACTTTGCCCAGTTTCAGCGTGCGCAGGCAGCCTTCGACGCGGTAGACGCCATGCGATTTGCAGGCGTCACGCTCTCCCGCCGCGATGGTGCGGCCGATGGCCGTGGCGTGATCTTGGGAAAAGCCCGCATTGCGCAGCACGCCCGCGACAAGCGCGGTCAGATCCTGTTCGGAAATCACGGTGGAATCGCTCATGGTCATGTCCTTTTCCTGCGGGCATCAAGCGCGGCATCAAACCTTCGCCATCCTGCATATAACGTGTATGCATGTGAAGCAATCATCCCCGCATTCTGCCGCGCCCGCGCCGGACATGCAAAACGCCGACCGGAAGGACCGGCCGGCGTCTCGCGCGTCATGGGGTCTGATCAGTGCTGCTTTTCGCCGCTGATCGCCGCGCCGTCATCACCACCGCCGGTTTTCCACAGCGAGACCGCAATGCCCGCGCCAAGGATCGCGAAGGTGATGCCGAGCGACCATGCCGGCGGGAATTTCTCCCAGCCCATCGCATCGGCGATGAAGATCTTCGAGCCGATGAAGACCAGCAGGATCGAGCGCATATTTCAGATAGGCGAAGCGGTGCAGGATCGCCGAGAGGGCAAAGAACAGCGCCCGCAGGCCGAGGATCGCGAAAATGTTCGAGGTATAGACGATGAACGGGTCGGTCGTGATCGTGAAGACCGCAGGCACCGAGTCGACAGCAAAGATCAGGTCGGCGAATTCGATCATCACCAGCGCAAGGAACAAAGGCGTCGCGAACCGAACCATCTTGCCGGCTTTGCTGTCGTGCAGGCGGACGAAGAACGCATTGCCGTGCAGATCCTCGGTGACGCGCATGCGCTTTTTGGCGAAACGCAGGATCGGGTTCTTGCTCAGGTCGGGGGCGTGATCATCGCCCGAAAACAACATCTTGATGCCGGTCAGGACAAGGAAGACCGCGAAGATATAGAGCACCCAGTGATATTGCGCGACAATGGTCGCACCAAGGCCGATCATGATGCCGCGCAGCACGATCACGCCCAGAATACCCCAGAACAACACGCGGTGCTGGTATTTGCGCGGGATGGCGAAGAAGCTGAAAATCAGTGCGATGACGAAGATATTGTCGAGCGCCAGCGTCTTTTCGACCACAAAGGCCGTCAGATATTGCGCCGAGGCGGTCGCGTCGATCTGCCACCAGACAAAGCCCGAAAAGGCGAGGCCCAAAGTGATGTAGAACGCCGACATCTTGAGGCTTTCGGCAACGCCAATCTCGTGATCCTCGGTGTTGAACACGCCCAGATCAAGGATCAGCAGGCCCAGCACGATGCCCACGAACAAAAGCCACATCCAGACCGGTGTGCCCATGAATAATGCGAGAAGAAATTCCATTCGACCTCCGTTTGTACAAAGCCAGAGGTCAGGAGATGAGATCGCGTAGGGATCACCGGGCCAGCCTCGAGCATGCTCGATGCAGTCCGACATCACGTTCAGCCAAAATGCCGATCGCCAGAGGGCCCGTCCTGCGTTTTTAGAATTAGCGCAGCCGCTCTTTCGATCAAGGGGACCGCTAAAATTTTCTCGGCTTTTTCGCGGCGGGGTTTTCGCGGGGGCCGGACCGCTTTTGTTGCGGCAATCGCGCGAAGTGCGAGTCGCGCACCGTTCCGCGCACCCCACTTGCAGCCGCGCGCGCGGCGACCATTGTGCCGCGCGCCCCTTCGCCTGTGTCTTTTTGCGCGCGAAACGGCAAGGATTTCCACAATCGTACCGAAAAGCACCCTCCGACGTAAGAATCCTGCCGATTTCACGCCTTCGCCGCATTGATTTTCCCGACGCCGAGGCGCAGGTTCCGCCCGATCATACAAGTAGGAGAATGAGCCCATGCAATGGACGGATGTGCTCGCCACGCGAAACAGCCGGATGAAAGCATCCGAAATCCGTGAATTGTTGAAGCTGCTCGACCAGCCCGACATCATTTCGTTTGCAGGCGGCATTCCCGACCCGGCCCTGTTCCCGACCGCCGCCTTCTCGAAAGCCTTCGAGACCGCGATGACGCCGGAACATGCCGCCTCGGCACTGCAATATTCCGTCTCCGAGGGCTACAAGCCGCTGCGCGAATGGATCGCGGGCGAGATGGGCAAGATCGGCGTGCCTTGCGATGCCGACAATATCTTCATCACCTCGGGCTCGCAGCAGGCGCTGGATTATCTCGGCAAGCTGCTGATTTCTCCCGGCGATACCGCTCTGGTGACCGCGCCGACCTATCTGGGCGCGCTTGGCGCCTTCAATGCCTACGAGCCGCGCTATGCCCGCCTCGACGCTTTCTCGAACGAGACGCCCGAGGCGGCTCAGGCCGAAGCCGCCGAAGCCTCGGACGGCAAGGGCCGCGTGAAATTCGCCTATCTCTCGGCCGATTTCGCCAACCCGACCGGCGAAACCCTGTCGCTCGAAGGGCGCAAGGCCCTGCTCGCGCGTGCGGATGCGATGAATATCGCGGTGATCGAGGATGCGGCCTATCAGTCGCTGCGTTTTGACGGCGAGGCGATCCCCGCTACAAGCCCTTGATATCGAAGCCAAAGGCGGTATCGAAAACTCCCGCGTCATCTATTGCGGCTCTTTCTCCAAGACGCTCGCGCCGGGTCTGCGCGTCGGCTGGGTCTGCGCGGCCAAGGATGTGATCGGGCGGCTCGTGCTGATGAAACAGGCGGCCGATCTCCATTCGCCGACGCTGAGCCAGATGGCCACGAATTTCGTCGCCCGCGAGATTTTCGACGAACATGTCGCCAAGATCCGCGCAATCTACAGCAGCCGCCGCGATGCGATGCTGGCCGCATTGGCGCGCGAAATGCCCGAGGGCGTGACCTTTACCCGCCCCGAAGGCGGCATGTTCGTCTGGGTCACGATCGATCCCAAGCTCGATGCGGCCGAGGTTCTGGCGCGCGCGGTTGCCGATTACCGCATCGCTTTCGTGCCGGGCGGGGCGTTCTACGCCGACGGCTCGCGGCGCAACGACATGCGGCTAAGCTATTCCTGCGCCACCAACGAGCAGATCGACGAGGGCATCACCCGTCTCGGCCGTCTGCTGCGCAGCTTCTGATCACTTCCCTTTCGGGACCGGCAAGGCGGCCTTCGGGCCGCCTTTCTTTGGCGCCGCGCGGGAGAAATCGGGGCTGGCTGCGCCGAAGGAATCAATCTATGAATAGGTATTCATATGTTGACTCATTCGCAGGAAGCGACCATGGCCGCGCATGACCACCCTGCCCCCGAGGGGCATGACCACCATCCAGACCACAGCCACGCCGGTCACGGCACCCACGGTCACGGACCCCACGAGCACGCCGGCCACGGCCACGATGGCCATGATCACGACCATGCGGGCCATGACCACACACCCGCCGTCACCTCCGAGAACGAGCGCAAGGTCCTGATCGCGCTCGCGATTACCGGAAGCTTCATGCTGGTCGAGGTAGTGGGCGGCTATCTGTCCGGCTCGCTCGCGCTGCTGGCAGACGCGGGCCATATGCTGACCGATACCGCGGCGCTGGCGCTGTCCTATCTCGCCTTCCGCTTCGGACGCCGCGCGGCGGACGGGCGGCGCACCTTCGGCTATCTGCGCTTCGAGGTCATCGCGGCTTTCGTCAATGCGCTTGCGCTTTTCGCCATCGTCTTCTGGATCGCCTTCGAGGCCTGGCACCGCTTTACCTCGCCGACCGAGATCCTCGCGGGGCCGATGCTGGTGGTCGCGGTGCTCGGGCTTTTGGTCAACCTGCTGGTGCTGCGCATCCTGACGCAGGGCGGCGACCACGACCATGTCAACATCCAGGGCGCGACCCTGCATGTTCTGGGCGATCTGCTCGGCTCGGTCGGGGCGATTGCGGCGGCGGCGGCGATCTGGCTGACCGGCTGGACCCCGATCGACCCGATCCTGTCGGTCGTCGTCTCGGTCCTGATCCTGCGCAGCGCGTGGTTCTTGGCGAAACGCTCGCTCGACATCCTGCTCGAAGGCGCGCCCGAAGGGTTGTCCGCCGATGAGGTCGAGACCTTCCTGCGCGCGGATTTCGCGGCTGAAATCACCTCGGTCGCGCATATCCATCTGTGGCAGATCACCAACAAGCGCATGCTCGCAACGCTAAGCGTCGAGCCCTCCGAAGGGGCCGCGTTCCGCGATCTTTCCGCCCGTATCGCCCGCGCCCTGCAGGAGCGTTTCGAGATCGAACATGCAACCGTGGCGCTTGACTGGTCGGGCGAAACGCGGCGCTGCAGCCTTGCGGGCGGGACCGCCCCATGAGCACCCTGCCTGCGGCCGCCGCGCCTTGCGGGCTGGTTCTCAGCCAGCCCGAGACCGCGGTTCTGGCGGATACATTCAAGCTTCTGGGCGATACGACGCGGCTCAGCATCCTGCTGTGCTGCCTCAATGCGCCCCGCTCGGTCGGAGAGATCGCCGAGGCGCTCGACCAGTCGCAATCGCTCGTCAGCCACCATCTGCGCCTGTTGCGCGCGGCGCGTCTCGTAAGGGAGAGCGCCAGTCGCGGCAGGTCTTTTACAGCCTCAGCGATGCCCATGTCAGCGACATGCTCCATGTCATGGCCCATCACATCGCCGAGGAACGCAGCGCCTGAACAGGCAAAGGCCTCCCCGAAAGGGCGGCCCGCGTGTTTTCTGCGGGGCTTTTCAGCCCTTGATCAGGCGGCGGCGCAACATGCCCGAGAACCAGTCCATCACCATCACCACCAGCACGATCAGCACGATGTAATAGGCGACATGCTCCCAATCCTGCTGGGTCTGGATCGCCTGCGTCAGCATCAAACCGATACCCCCGCCGACAATCGCGCCGATCACCGTCGCGCCGCGGGTGTTGGATTCGAGGAAATAGAGCACCTGCGACAACACCACCGGCGCCACCTGCGGCAGCACGCCCCAGCGCGCCCGTTGCAGCGGGCCCGCGCCGGTCGAACGCAGCCCCTCGACCTGTTTGCCGTCAATGTTCTCGAGCGATTCCGAAAAGAGCTTGCCGAAGCTGCCGACATCGGTGATCAGGATCGCGAGACTGCCGGTCAGCGGCCCTGGCCCGAAGGCGCGCGACAGGATGATCGTCCAGATCAGCCCGTCGACCCCGCGCAGGAAGTCGAAGAACCGCCGCGCCACCTGACGCAAAATGCGCGAGACCCCGAAGTTGCTGGCCGCGACAAAGGCCAGCGGCAAGGCGATCAGGGCCGCGCCGAAGGTCCCGAGAAAGGCCATCAGGACCGTCTCGCCCAAGGCACCGAAGACATCGCCGTGATGCCAGACCCGATTGGTCCAGAAGTCATGGGCCATCGCGCCGATCTGCGCGGGATCGGACAGCGCGGTCCCCGCCAGAGCCAGCGGCCCCTGCCCGTGATAGGGGCTGTCGAGGGTGAAGAAAAAGAGCTCCCAGCCCGCGAAGCGGCGCATGACCTCGGCGCGGTTCTTGGTGACGCTGACCCGAGAGGAGCCGATGGTCAGATCGACGCGCGAGGCGCTGGCCGAAACCCAATCCTCGCTGCCGGTGATCCCCTCCATGTAATGCCCGAGCGGGCGGGAAGGATGGTTATCGGGGTAAATCCCTCGCGCAGGACCTCGACGCGACCGGGGGCAAGGACGACCTCGGCTTGCGGGATCTCGACGCGGGTCGCGCTGCCCTCGCGGGTGATCCATGCCGGCTCCTCGCCCGCGGGATAGGTCATCTTGCGGCTGCCCTCGATCGCGGTCGTGACCAGATCGGAGCGGTTGTCGAGCGTCACATGGGTCTTGTAGGACCAGAAATCGCGCATCAGCAGCGCGGCATTGTCCAGCCGCGCCCGCCCCGCGAGCCCCGCAAGATCGAAGGCGAAGAAGACATAGACGAGATAGGCCAGAATCCCCGCAGGCACCGCCATTGCGCGCAGGCTGCGCTTGCGGATCAACGCCTGCGCGCGGGCCTCGATGAGGGCGACTTGCGCGATCGGCGCGGTTCGGGTGGCGCTCGTCATGGTTTTTCCCCGTGGATGAGGCGGTCTCGCGCCGTGCTTGAGGCTTGATCGATCACGACGATGGTGACGAAGAGCAGGATGAAGATCGCCGCGGCCGCATCATAGCGGCCCGGCCCCCAGGCGATGGCGTTTCTCAGCTCGTAGCCGATGCCGCCCGCGCCGACGAAGCCCAGAATGGCGCTTGCGCGGATGTTGATTTCAAAGCGCAGCAGCGCATAGCCCAGCCAGTTCGGCGCGACCTGCGGCATGACCGCAAGCCACATCCGCTGCAACCAGCCCGCACCGACGCTTTCCAGCCCCTCGACCGGTTTGGTATCGGCATTCTCGACCACTTCGGAAAAGAGTTTGCCCAAGGCGCCGGTGGTATGGAAGGCGATGGCGATCATCGCGGGCACCGGCCCTCCGCCCAGAACGAAGATCAGCACCAGCGCGATCACCACATCGGGGATGGCGCGCATGATGTCGAGCAGGCGGCGCACCGGCGCGACCATGCGCGGCCAGGGCGAAAGTCCGCGCGTCGCGAGCAGGGCCAGCACCCCGCCGCCAAGCGCTCCCACCAGCGTCGAGACCGCCGCGATATTGAGCGTCTCGACCAGCGCGGGCAGATAGGTCCACATCAGCCCCGGCAGATTGGCGGCCTTGGCGGCTGCCTCGGCGATCAGCTCCGAGGGATAGTCGAAAACATGGGGCAGACCGCGCAGAAAGCCGCCTGCATTGCGGTCGTTGGCGATCTGGAAACCGCCGGCCAGAAGGGCCACGAAGACGATCAGCAGAAGGCCGGAATACATCCGGCGGCGGCGCACCAGATCGAGATAGCGGGATTGGAGGTGGTCCAGATCGGTCATCGAAACCTGCATGTGAAAAAGCGGGCAGGAAAACCCCTGCCCGCCCGTTTTCGGAAATTACTGCGCTGCAAGTTCGGCTTTGCGCACGTCGATGATGGTGTTGTAGGCCTCGTGGGTGACCGGCTTGAAGCCCGCCGTCTCGCCCGAAGCCACACCGTAAAGGCATTCCTTGTCCTTCTCGCCCAGCTCGGCCAGAAGTGCGGTGAATTTGGTCTTCACGTCGTCGGGCAGCGCCTTGCGGACGACAAAGGGGCCTTCGGGGATCGGCTTGGATTTCCAGATCTCGACGATCTGGTTCATGTCGACGATGCCCGCATCTGCCGCCTTGCGCAAAGCGCCCGAATTGTAGCCGTCGGCCCAATCGCCCTGGGCATCCGCCCAGGTCACGCCCGCCGCGACATCGCCGTTCTGGACCGCGATGATGGTCTGTTCGTGGCCGCCGGTGAATTTGATCTCGCCGAAATACTCGCCCGGCTTCATCGAATAGCCCTCGGCCGGGATTTCGACCAGCGGGATGAGATAGCCCGAGGTCGAGTTCGGATCGCCGAAGCCGAAGCTCTTGCCCTTCATATCGGCCAGCGAGGTGATGCCGCTGTAGGTGCGCGCGAAGCCGATCGAGTGATAGGTGGTCGAGCCGTCGAGATTGGCTTTGACCAGCACCGGATCAACCGCTTCGGGATCGGTGAGATAGATCTTGGCATAGCTGGAGGCGCCGAGGCTCGCCGCATCCAGCGTCCCGCCGAGCAGGCCCTGGATAACGCCGTCGTAATCGGCCGGAGTGAAAAGCTTGACCGGAACGCCGAGCGCTTCCTCGGCATATTTTTGCAGGCAGGCATTCGCGGTCATGCGGTCCTGCGCATTCTCGCCGCCCATCACGCCGATGTTGAATTCCTTGATGCCGTCCTGCGCGAAAGCAGGCAGCACCATCGCGGTCGAGACCGTCAGGGCGAGGACAAGGGATTTCATGGGGTGGAACTCCGGTTTTTCGGGGTCTGGGGTTGGTCTTGCGCTCAATCCGCCAACATGCGGGCGGCATAGGCATCGTCGCGCAGGGGGCGGGATCGCGCTCCAGCGTGTCGATTTCGGTCGAGGTCGCGGCCTCGGAAAAGTCGTGGCCCGCGCCGTAGATGTCGCGGGCGGCGGCCGGCGTCAGTTGCGCGGGCGCGCCGTCGAAGACCACGCGGCCGTGGCGCATCCCGATCACGCGGTCGCAATAGCGCCGCGCCGTATCGAGCGTGTGGAGGTTCGCGATCACCGTGCGGCCGTCCTCTTCGTGGATCTGGCGCAGCGTGCGCATCACGATCTGCGCATTCATCGGATCGAGGCTGGCGATCGGCTCGTCGGCGAGGATGATCTTGGGGTCCTGCATCAGGGCGCGGGCGATCGCCACACGCTGCTGCTGGCCGCCCGAAAGCGCCTCGGCGCGTTTGGCGGCCTGTTCGGCAATGCCCAGACGGTCGAGGATCGCGATGGCGCGGGCGATATCCTCGCGCGGCCACAGGTTCAGAAGCGTCGCCCCGATGCCGCGCCGGTTGAGCAGCCCGTGCAGCACGTTGGAGACGACATCGACGCGCGGCACCAGATTGAACTGCTGGAAGATCATCGCGCATTGGCTCTGCCAGCGGCGCTTGTCGGCGCCCTTATAGGCCAGAATGTCCTGCCCCTCGAAAAGGATCCGCCCCGAGCTCGCATCGGTCAGTCGGTTCATCATGCGCAACAGCGTCGATTTTCCCGCGCCCGATGCGCCGATCACGCCGACCATCATCGGGCGGTCGATCTGGAAACTCGCGTGATCTACGGCAGTGGCCTGCCCGAAAATCCGCGTCACATTCTCAAAAGATAGCAGCATCTCGCCCCCGGCTTGTTGGCGACCGAAATAGGCAGGGGCTGTGACAGGGGGTGTCGCGGTTGTGAAAGTTTTGCGAAAGCGCGGGGAGTTTCGCGGGGGCGCCTGACCGTGCAGCGCGCCCGACGAAAACGGGCCCGATCTTGCGACGGGCCCGGATTGCTGGGATTTTACACGGCTTTACAGCGGAATATGTTCGCGCCGGTCTTCGGCGATCAGGGTGCGGATCTGCAGGACGATCTGGTCGGCATGGGTCGCGCCGAGCCGGTCGGCGGTGTCGATGTCCTGATTCTCGATCGCGCGGATCATCTCTTCGTGCTCGGTCACGAATTCCTCGGGGAGCTTGTCGGCATAAGAGGAATAGTAAAGCCGCAAGAGGCGCCGCCCCTCGTCCAGCAGCCGCGCAAAGAGGCTCGCATAATAGGGGTTCTTGCCCGCATCCGCGATCGAGGCGTGGAAATCGCGGTTGGTCGCGATCATGCCCAGAGCATCCTGATCACGCACCGCACGGGCGAAATCGGCCTGATGGGCGCGGATGACCGCGAGATCCTCGGGCGTGCGGTTGCGCGCGGCCAGACGGGTGGTGACGCGGTACATCAGGGTGATCGCATCGAAAAACGCGGGCAGGCTGAGGAAGTCGATATTCGAGACCACGGTCGAACGGTTGGGCAGGGTCGTGACCAGACCGTCACCGGCAAGGCGCACCAAAGCCTCGCGGATCGGCGTGCGCGACATGGCGAAGCGCTCGGCCAACTGGTTCTCGTCGATCGCACTGCCGGGGGCAGCGAAAGGCTGATGATCTCGTCGCGCAGCACGTCATAGACGAGCTTCACGCCCGAGCCCCGTTTGCGGTCTGCCGATGCGGGCGCCTGTTTCTGGTCCATCTGGTATCCTCTGTGTCGACAATGAATATGGACTTGTTGGGCCGAGGATCAAAGTCTTTTCAGCGCTTTTGCTGTTGTTTCCCTGCGTTTGCGCGCCTTTTCGCGCCCTTTGCCCGTACCTTGGCCACCCCGCCCCGGGCGCACCGTTCCAGCCGCTGTTCCACCCTTTTCCCGATGCGGCGCGCGCCTTTCGCCCTGCGGCGGGCCCTGTTGCGGATCATGCAGAAAACTTGTCGACAAATAAAATACATGAGTTATGTTGAGAGTCAGATGACGGGAATCGCGGATCTCTTTGCCGCGGCAGGCCCTGTAATGATGGAGAGAAAGATGATTTCGGATATGTTCACGGGCACGATCCCGGCGCTGATGACCCCGTGCAAAGCGGACCGTACCCTGATTTCGACGCGCTGGTGCGCAAGGGTCAGGATCTGGTCGCGCAGGGCATGTCGGGCGTCGTCTATTGCGGCTCGATGGGCGATTGGCCGCTGCTGACCGACGAAGAGCGCATGCAGGGCGTCGAAGCGCTGGTCAAAGCCGGCGTTCCGGTCATGGTCGGCACCGGCGCGGTCAACACCAAACTGGCGGTTGCCCATGCGGCCCATGCCCAGAAGGTCGGCGCGCAGGCGCTGATGGTGATCCCCGCGTCATGTCGCGCGGCACCTCGGTCGCGGCCCAGAAAGAGCATTTCAAGGCGATCCTCGCCGCTGCTCCGGACGTTCCGGCCGTGATCTACAACAGCCCCTATTACGGTTTCGCGACCCGCGCCGAGCTGTTCTTCGAACTGCGTCGCGAGCACAAGAACCTGATCGGCTTCAAGGAATTCGGCGGGCCGAAAGACCTGCGCTATGCAGCGGAATTCATCACCTCGGCCGATGACGGGGTCGCACTGATGGTCGGCGTCGATACCGCCAACTTCGTCGGCATCGTCGAATGCGGCGCGATCGGCACCATCACCGGCATCGGCAACGTCCTGCCCAAAGAGGTCCTGCTGCTGGTCAAACTGTGCAAAGCCGCAGCCAAAGGCGATGCCGAGGCCCGCACCCGCGCGCTGGAACTGGAAGCGGCGCTGCGCGTGCTGTCGTCCTTCGACGAAGGCCCGGATCTGGTCCTGTTCTACAAACATATGATGGTGCTGACCGGCAACCCGGAATATGTCACGCATTTCAACGAGTTCGACAAGCTCTCGCCGAGCCAGCAGGGCTATTGCGAAGCGCAGCTCAAACTGTTCCAGGACTGGTTCGCCGACTGGAGCAAACAGGGCGGCGTCATCGCCAAACTCGCGGCCTGATCGGCCCGAGCCCTTCACCATCCCGAAAGGCCCCGCACCTGCGGGGCCTTTCCCTTCGGCCCTTGCCGGTGCGGATCATGCCGGTGCGGATCATGCCGGTGCGACCCTTGCCTTTCGGACCAAGCACTTTCGCGCCGATGCGGGGTAAGGGCCAATGCGGGTCTTGCAGCAGGCGCGCCTTCGGTATAGCCCCGCCGCTCCGCCTTCCGGCCCCGCGGCCGCGCCCTTCTCCGATCACAGGTCCGCCCATGTCCGACGCGCCCGACGCCATTCTCGCCATTGATTTCGGCACTTCGAACTCTGCCGCAGCGATCTGGCAGGACGGCGCGCTCCGCCGCATCCCGATTGCGGGCGGCGAGGACACATTGCCCACCGCCGTCTTTTTCCCGACGCGCGGCGCCGCGATGCAGATCGGCCAGCAGGCGGTGCAATCGCTGATCGACGGCGAAGACGGCCGCTTCATGCGCGCGCTCAAAAGCATCCTCGGGACCAGCCTCTTCCACGAGAGCCGTCTGGTCGGCGGCAAGCGCCGCACCCTGTCCGAAATCGTCACCGCCTTTCTCGCCGCCGTGAAAGCGCGCGCCGAGGCCGAGACCGGCCGCCGCTTCACCCATGCGCTGTCGGGCCGTCCGGTCCATTTCCACTCGGCCGATCCCGCCCGCGACCGCAAGGCCGAAGAGGATCTGCGCGCCTGCTATCTCGCCGCCGGTTTCGCGGGGTCGATTTCATGTTCGAACCCGAGGCAGCCGCTGTCGCGAGCCATAGCCTCGGCCGCCCCGAAGAGCTGGGGCTGATCGTCGATATCGGCGGCGGCACCTCGGATTTCTCAGTCTATCGCGCGCCCGGAGGCCGGGTCGAGATCCTCGCCAGCCACGGCCTGCGTCTTGGCGGCACCGATTTCGACCATGCGATCTCGCTCAGCCATGCCATGCCGCTGCTGGGTCACGGCACCGAACTGCGCCGCACCTTCGGCGAGGGCTCTTGCCGGTGCCGAACGGGGTCTATCAGGACCTTTCAAGCTGGCCGAAAATCCCCTTCCTCTATACCCGCGACACCCAGAAACTGGTGGCGGATCTGGTCAAACATGCGGTCGAGCCCAAGAAGATGACCCGCCTCGCCACGGTGATCGGGGACGAGCTGGGCCACGAGCTGGCCTTTGCCGTCGAAAAGGGCAAGATCGCCGCCAATTCCGCCCGCCCCGAAGCCCGTATCGCCATGGGCTATATCGAGCGCGGCCTTGCGGCGGATGTCACGCCGGCCTCGATGGATGCCGCGCTCGGTGCCTATCGCCGCGCCCTGCATCAGGCCATGTCCGAGACGCTGGACATGGCGGACACCGCGCCCGAAGCGATCGGGCGCATCGTTTTGGTCGGCGGTTCGAGCCTGATGTCGCTGGTCGCCGACGAGGCGAAGGCGCTTTGCACCAAGGCCGAGGTCAGCCGCTCCGAGGCCTTTACCGCCGTGGTCGACGGTCTGGCCATCGCCAGCGGCAGGCCCTGAGCGCCGCACGGGCCACGGCCCGACAGCCGCCATCCTGTGCGCATCGCAGGCAGGGAACAACCGCGACTTTTCAGCAATACCGCAGATCGCAAAACGCGGTCTAAGATCGGCAAAAGGCAGAAACAACGCCGAGGAAAAGATGCAGGACGACCCCGCCTTCAGCCGCCCGCAGAACGGATTCCGCTCGGCCCTGATCGTCGAGGACCACCCGCTTTTCGGGGATGCTTTGGCGATGACGCTGCAATCCGTGGCCGGAATCGAGCGGATCGAACATTATGAGACAATGGACGAGGCCATTGCCCGCATTGAAAGCGCCGAGCGGCCCGACCTGATCCTGCTTGACCTGCATCTACCTGATGTCAATGGACTTTCCGGCCTCATGGCCCTGCGCCAATCCGCGCCGGACGTTCCGGTCGTGGTGGTGACGGCCGCCGCCGAGCCACGCATCATCCGCTCGGCGCTGCTGGCCGGTGCGGCGGGCTATCTGCCCAAACATGCCAAACGCGACATGTTCCGGCAGGCGCTCGACACGATTGCGCGCGGAGAAGTTTTCGTCCCCGAAGCCAGTCTCGCCAGCCTGACGGAGCCGCGCTCGCCCTCGTCGCAAGACGAGGCGATCCGCAAGCTCTCGCAGCTGACGCGCCAGCAGGCCAAGATCCTCGAACAGATCTGTGCGGGGAAAATGAACAAGCAGATCGCCCACGACATGTCCATCGCCGAGACCACGGTGAAGGCCCATATCACCGCGATCATGCGCAAACTCGGGGTCTATTCGCGCACCCAGGCCGTGCTCATGGCGCGCGAAGCGCAGGAAACCGGCCCGAGCCCGAGCCATTAAGCCGCGCGACGAAATCCATGTCGGCCCGCGCAATCACGCCGCTCCGATGCCGCCCCTTGTCGGGTCACGACGAAGTTCATAACCTTTGCCCGAGGGGGAGGGTTAAGCGGTATGGAGGAAGTTTCGGATGGTGATATCCCCTTGAACGGGCTGCTTTCCTTCGCGCCCCGCACGGATGGCGAAGCTATCGGCGGGACGCAAGACACGGCAGCGGACAGCGCGCCCCGCAGCGCCTCGGTCGCGGCCGATACGCCCGATGCCGCGCAGGCCCTTGCGGGGATGCTCGGGCCGGGGCCTTTCGCGCTGATCGTGCTTTTCGCCTCGCTTCAGGCCGATATCGCGCCGCTTCTGGCGGATGCGGCACGCCATTATCCCCATTCGCGCATCACCGGCTGCACCACCGCCGGAGAGATCGGTGCCAGCGGTTACGAGACCGGCCAGATTGTCGCCCTCGCCTTGCCCGAGACGAGTTTTGCCGCCGAATATGTCGTGATCGAGAATATCGAGCACATCGCCACCCGCGAAATCGTGGCCGAGGTTCTCCATGCCCGCGAAGATCTGACCCGCCGCGCCGAGGCCCTGCCCCATGACCTCGCGATCCTGCTGGTCGACGGGCTGTCGGGGCAGGAAGAAGCCCTGATCGCGGCGCTGACCGGCGGGCTCGGCCATGTGCCGATGGTCGGCGGATCGGCGGGGATTCGGGCCATTTCCGCAATGCCAAAGTCTTTGCCGACGGCCGCATTCTCGACAATGCCGCGATTTTGTGCCTGATCCGCAGCCGCGGCGAGTTGCGCAATTTCTCTTTCGACAACAACCGGCCCTCGTCCGCGCGCATGATCGTGACCGCCGCCGATCCGTTGCGCCGCATCGTGACGCGCATCAACGACGAGCCGGCGGCGCTGGAATATGCCCGCCTTGTCGGCCTGCCGGTCGATGCGCTGACGGCCGATGTCTTCGCCACCCGCCCCGTTCTGGTGCGCGCCGGCGGCAGCTATCACGCCCGCGCCATCCGCCACGCCTTGCCCGACAATTCGCTGGTCTTCTTCAGTGCCATCGCCGAGGGCATGGTGCTTACCATCGCCCAATCAAGCGATATCGCCGAGCATCTCGAAGGCGCATTGGCCGAAATCTCGGCGGCGGGCGCGCCCGATCTCATCCTCGGTTTCGACTGCATCTTCCGCCGCATCGACGCCGAAAGCCGCCAGAAGGGCGCCGAAGTCTCGCGGATTCTGGCGAATAACCGCGTCGTCGGCTTTTCGACCTATGGCGAGCAATTCGGCGGGCTCCATGTCAACCAGACCCTGACCGGCGTGGCTTTCTATCCGCCGGAAGTCCGGCCATGAGCGACCGCAGCGGCCAGCCCGACCCCGCCCCGCCGCTGGATCTCGGCGCGCTTTTCCATCCCGAAGACGATCTGGCGCGGCGCAACGAAAAGCTTTTGTCGATCACCGGCGCGCTGATCCGTCAGGTCGAGGCCATGCCCGAGGATCACGACCACGGTTTCGCGCAATTCCAGCGCGCCGCCATGCTGGAAGAACAGGTGCGCAGCCGGACGCGCGATCTCGAACGCGCGCTCGATCTGCTCAATACCTCGAACGCGCGCCTCGCCGAAGCCAGTCGCGAGACCGAGGCCGCGCGCCAGAACCTCGCCGCGGCAATCGAGACGGTGCAGGAAGGTTTCGCGCTTTTCGACACCGACGAGCGCATGGTGATGTGCAATTCGCGCTTCAGCGTGCTCTTGCCCGATATCGTGCCGAAACTCGTGCCCGGCCTCGGCTTTGACGATTACCTCAACCTCGCGGCCTCTTCTGCCCATATCCTGCTGCCCGCCGATGTCTCCCCGCCCGATTGGGTCGAGATGCGGCGCGCCCGCCACAAAGAGCATCATTTCATCCTCGATCTCGCGGTCGAAGGCGATCGCTGGCTCCAGATCTCCGAACACCGCACCGATGACGGCGGCACCGTGATCTTGCAAACCGAGGTGACCGACCTCATCCGGCGCGAACGCGAGGAGCGCGGCCGCCTGCAGGACGATCACGCCCAGATCATGCGCGCGACGCTGGACCATCTGACGCTTGGCGTGTGCATTTTCGACGCGCGGCTTCTGCTATTGGGCTGGAACGAAAAGCTTGCCGAATATCTCGCGCTGCCGCGGACCCGCGTCCGGCAGGGCATGCATTTCGACCAGCTGCTCGAACAGGTCAAAAGCCAGTTCCTCTTTCCGCACGGGCTGTCGCCGCACCGCATCTCGGATTGGGTGCGGCGGGTGCGGCGCAAGGACAGTCTCGCGATCGAGCTGACGCGCAAGGGCGGGCAGATCTTCAAGATCTTCGCGCAAGAGACACCGGGCGGCGGCTTCGTGATGTCCTTCGACGACGTTTCGGCCGAACGCGGCGCGCTTGCGGCGCTGTCGCAGGCCAATGAAACCCTCGAGGCGCGGGTCGCCGCGCGCACGCTCGAGCTGGAGGATGCTCTGGCGCAGGCCGAACGCGCCAATGCCGTGCGCGCGCGTTTCGTCGCCGCCGCGAGCCATGATCTCTTGCAGCCTTTGTCTGCCGCGACGCTGTATCTCGCCTCGCTTCCCGACGAAACCATGAGCGCGCCCGCCCGCAAAACCATCGACAAGGTGCAGCGCTCGCTTGATTCGGTCGAGGGCCTTCTGGGCGCTTTGCTCGATATTTCGCGGCTTGAGTCCGGCCATGCGGCGGTCACGCTGGAGCCGATCGAGCTGGGGCCGCTCTTTGCGCAATTGCGCGAGGAATTCATCCCGCTCGCCGCGCGCAAGGGGCTGCAACTGATCGTGCCGCCGGTGCAGGGCGCCGTGGTGATCTCGGATCAGGTCTATCTGCGCCGCATCCTGCAAAACCTGATTTCCAACGCGATCCGCTATACGGCGCAGGGCCGCGTCCATGTCGGTCTGCGTCGGCGCGGGGACGAATGGCAGGCCCAGATCCGCGACAGCGGCCGGGGATCGATACCGCCGATCAGGCCCTGATTTTCCGCGAATTCCACCGCCTCGACAGCAAGGCCGCGGCGGGCGAAGGGCTGGGGCTCGGCCTTGCCATCGTCGAGCGCGCGGCAGGCCAGCTTGGCCACAGGATCGGTCTGCGCTCGGCCTTGGGATGCGGCTCGACCTTTTCGGTTTCGATGACCTCGGCCGAGGGGCTTTTACCCGCGCGCACGCCGCCCGCGCCCCAGACCCGCACCGCCGGTCCCGACGAGGAACAGAGCGGCCAGACCGTCCTTCTGGTCGAAAACGATGCCGAGCTGGCGCGCGCCACGACCGAACTGCTCGAACGCTGGGGGCTGACGGTTCTGGGCGTGGCCAGCGGCGAGGAAGCACTTGATCTGATTGCGGAAACCGGCGTCGAGCCCGATCTGTGCCTTGTCGATTACCAGCTTGGCGCGGGGATGGACGGGATCGCCTGCCTCAATGCCTTGCGCATGCGTTTCGGCCGCGATCTGCCCGCCCGCCTGGTCACTGCGGACCGCTCGGCGGAGCTGGGCGAACGCGCGCGCGAATACGGGATCGAGATCTTGCAAAAGCCGGTCGCGCCGCGACTTTTGGGGCCTTCATCTTCGGCTCGGAATGAGCAAAGGGCCGCACAGGCCCTTTGCCCCATCTCTGCGCACGGGTCGGCACGCCAGCCGCCGATCGCGCCCGATGGCGGCCATTGCCGCGCACACACGGGGAAGAACGCGCCTTTAATCGAACAATATCACGCGGCTACGGGGACCGAGAGGCGGGTCAGAAGTTCGTGGAATGCCGCCATTCCGCTCACGACATGATCGGCACCGGCGGCGCGCAGGACCTCGGCATGGCCCGCACGGTGGTCGGAGGGGCCGACGAATCCCACCGCAAGACAGCCCGCCGCCTCCGCGGCCTTCACGCCGTGGGGGTTGTCGTCGATGAAGATCGCCTCGGCAGGCGCGACCCTCAGTTTCTCGGCGGCGAAATAGACCAGATCCGGCGCGGGTTTACCGCGCGCGACCTGTTCGGCCGAATAGATATGCGGCCCGAAATGCGCGGCCAGAGGCGTGCGCGCCAAGGATTGCTCGAGCCGGTTTATGCTGGAATTCGAGCAGACCGCCATCGGCAGGTCGAAACCGCGCAGAACCGCCTCCACCCCCGGAATATGGGGAATATCCATGTCGAACATCGCAAAAGGATCTCGTCGGCCGAGGCGACCACCTGTTCGGGATCGAGCCCCTCGCCCGCGATCCAAGCGAGACTGGCCTGAACCGAATTGCCCGAAAAGACCGAGGCCGCCTCGACGGTGGTCATCGGCCTGCCCGCAGCGCTGACCGCGCGGGCCAGAGATCGCAGCCCAGAGGCTCGCTATCGAGCAAAACCCCGTCGCAATCGAAGAGAATGGCTTTGAAGTCGCGCATCATTTCCCGCTTTCCTGCATGATTTCGCGCAGCATGACGGGATTGTCGCCAACAAGATAGCCCGGCTTGCACAGGCTCGGGCTGCGGCTCGATCGCGGCACGGCAACCGGCCGCCGCACCATGACGGGACCCCGCAAAACAAGACCCGCGCGCGCCGCGGCGGCAAACAGGGAACGCACCGGCCCGCCCTTTGCCGCGCAGGGGACGAAATTCAGCATTTCTGGCGACTTGTCTCGCGCGGGATCCCGTTTTATTGCGGGTCATGGCGATGCGGATTCTGCCCTCTTTCTGTCTGGTGCTCGTGGCGATGCTGACGCTCGCTTTGGGCATGGCGGGGCTGGCCATCGTCTGCCTTCGGCGGATCGCTTGCCCTGCGCGCCTATGCGCTCGCCGGATTGCCGAGCGATCTTTGCGGTGGGGCCGAGGGGCATGACGAATTCGCCCTGCCCCATTGTCCGGTCTGCACGCAGGTCGGCCCCGCGATCCTGCCCGATCCCGAGCCCTGCCTTGTCGCGATCGAGCGTCACGCGCAGGCCGTCACCTATCTGCCGATGCGCCGCTATGCGCTCGACCGGCTGCGCGACCGCGCGACGCCGCCGCGCGGCCCGCCCCTCTTCCCGCTTGCCGGTCGCCCCGTCTGAACGCTTTCACGGGCCGGCTTTGGGCTTTTCGACATGTGATCGCCCGCGCGGGACCGCCGCGCGCGCCCTCTCTTTGCGAATGCGGGACCAAAAATGACCGAGACTTTTCCCAACGCGCGGCCCGATGCCGCCAACAAGGGCAGCAATAGCGGCACCAATGCCGCCGCCTGGCGCGCCTTTCTGCTGCGCCTCCATTTCTATGTCGGCCTCTTTGCCGGCCCCTTCATCCTGATCGCGGCGCTGACCGGCACGCTTTACGTCGCCACTCCCCAGCTCGAGGCATGGATCTACCGCGAGGCGCTTTCGACCGGTGAGACCGGCGACTGGACCAGCCCCGAGACCCCGAAACCCGCCCCTCTGGCCGAGCAGATCCGCGCCGCGCGCAAGCTGGCGGGGATGCGCCGATCTTTGCGCTCCGGCCCGCGCCGACACCTGCCGATACGACGCGGGTGATGTTTTCCGACCCCGCGCTTGGCCCGTCCGAGACGCGCGCGATCTTTGTCGATCCCTTCACGCTGGCGGTCAAAGGCGACATGGTGGCCTATGGCACCTCGGGGATCCTGCCCTTCCGCACCGCCATCGACTATTTCCACCGCAACCTGATGCTGGGCGAATGGGGCCGCTATTACAGCGAGCTGGCCGCATCATGGCTGTGGGTGGCAACGCTCGGCGGGGTCTGGCTCTGGGCCACGGGGCGCAGGCGCGCGCGGCCGGTCAACCAGCTGCCCAAGGCGCAAAGGCTGCGCTGGATCCACAGCATGATCGGGGTCTCGATCGCGGTTGTCCTGCTCTTCCTGTCGGTCACGGGGCTGACATGGTCTCAGGCGGCGGGGCGCGGATCGACGCGTTGCGCGGCGTCATGGGCTGGGTCACGCCCGCGTTGGATCTGTCGTTGGACGGGGCGGGGATGGCGGATATGTCGGGGGTGAACATGCCGAACATATGGCGCAAGCCGCCGCGATGACCGCGCTATCCGGCCCCGAGCTGGACGATTATTTCGATGTCGCGCTGGCCTCGGCGCGGTTCGAGGATCGACGCCCCCATGACCGAGATCCGTCCGCCGAAAGCCGGCAAGGCATGGCTCGTGACCGAATACGACCGGCGCTGGCCCAGTCAGGTCGATGCGGCGGCGGTCGATCCGGCGATGTTCACCGTGATTGCACGCACCGATTTCGACAGTTTCGGGCTGGTCGCGAAGCTGGTGCGCTGGGGGATCGACGCGCATATGGGCGTGCTGTTCGGGCTGGCGAACCAGATCGTCGTCGCGCAGGCGGGTCTGGGTCTGGTGGCGGTCATCGCCTATGGCTACCGCATCTGGTGGCTGCGCCGTCCTGCAGCGGGGCCTTGCCGCAAGGGCTGATTGCCGGCTGGTCGCGGACGGGAGCGACTGCACGCATCGCAACCCTGATCGCCGCGCTGGCCTTTGGCTGGGCGCTGCCGGCTCTGGGCGCGAGCCTCGCCCTCTTTCTGGCCGTCGATCTGCTGCGCAGCCGCTTGGCATATGCGGCAAGCTGAGCGTCGCGCGATCCTGAGGGGGCGGCTTGACTGCCCCCGTCCAGACGCCCTCAGCCGCGCTCGACCAAACCGCAGCGCGCCAGAAACAGCCCCGTCGCCTCGGCGATGATGCGGTCGAGATCAAGGGCCGCGCCCTCGGGCACCTCCATCAGGACGCGCGCCTGCGCCTCGTATTCGGCGTAATGCTGGGTCACGGCCCAGATGTTGAACTGGAACAGCAAAGGATCGAGCGGCGCGATCTTGCCCGCCGCGATCCAGCCCTCGATCACGGCATTCGCGTCCTGAACGGCGGCTTTCAGCGCGCCCCAATGTTCGCCCATTTCCGGCGCGCCGCGGGCGATTTCGCTGGCGAAAAAGCGCGAGACATCGGGATGGTCGAGCGAATGGCGGATCTTGCGCGCGATATAGGCCGAGATCGTCGACGCCGGATCGTCGCCCGGCGCATTGATGAAGAAAATGTCGCGCCATTCTGTCACGATATGGCCGAGCGCATCCTGATAGAGCTCTTCCTTGGACGAGATATAGTAATGCAGCTGCGCCTTGGTGATCCCCGCCGATTGCGCGATCGCCGCGGTCGAGGTCCCCGCCAGCCCGTTACGGGCGAATTCGCGGATCGCGGCATCGCGGATCGCGGCCTGGATTTCACGGCGTCGTTGCTGGGCGCTGGTCATGCCGCCCTCCCTCCGGATCTGGATTTCCTTCTCTGGCGGTAGCCTGCCCCGCGCGGCTTTACCAGCCTTTTGAACGGGATGGGGCCGGATCGCGCGCGCGGCGGCGACAGACGGCAGCCAAAGTCGGCGGCAAAGACGGCGGCAAAGAAGGTTGCGGTCAAGAAAAAGCCGGACGCTGCGGATGCGCGTCCGGCCGGTTGTCGTGAGGCGGGGAATTACTCGGCCGAAAGCTTGGCTTTCAGATCAAGCCCCGTGCCTTTGTTGACGAAACGGGTATCCGCGACCTTCGACAGATCGACGCTGCCCGCTTCGAGAATGCCCGAGGCCACCGCGAGATCGTGGAAATCCTTGATCCGCGCCTCGTCAAGCGCGCCGATCCCCTTTTCCAGCGCCTCGCCGGAATCGATGATGCCCAGAGCCTCGAATTGCGCCATTTCGGCATCAAGCTTTTCGACCGTCATCTCGGGGTTGGCGGCCATGATCGCGGCATAGGCGGCGCTGCGGTCGCCGTAGATGTAATTGTACCAGCCCTCGATCGAGGCATCGACGAAGCGCTGCACCAGCTCGGGGTTTTCGTCGATGAGCTGCTGGCGGGTCTCGATCGTGCCGCCATAGGTCGTCCAGCCCTGATCGGCGAGCAGGAAGGTATCGACCGCCGCGCCCTCGGTCTTGGCATAAAGCGGCTCGGCGGTACCGTAGGCCTGCTGGACCATGGCCGGATCGCCAAGGAACTGCGCGAGGTTGAAGTTGTAGGGCGCAGCTGCTCGTTCTTGAAGCCCTTGTCCGCGACCATCCATTTCCAGAAGCTGAACTGGCCGTCCTTGCCCATCAACACCGTCGGCGCCTTGGTCAGCGACGCGAAATCGGGATAGGCGCCGGCATGGGCCATGACCGCCTGCGGATCCTTTGATAGAAGGCCGCGACGACGCGGGTCGGGATGTTGTTGCGGACGTTATCGAAGGAAAGCAACAGGTTGCCCGCAATGATGAAGTCCAGACGCCCCGCCGAAAGCATGGGGCGGTTGTTGACCTGCGGCCCGCCGGGGCGGATTTCGACCTCGAGCCCGTGTTTGGCGTAAGTCCCGTCGGCCACGGCCTGATAAAAGCCGCCATGCCCGCCCTGCGCCAGCCAGTTGGTGCCCAGCACGACCTTGTCCTGCGCCCAAGCCCCGCCTGCCGCCATCAAGGCGCCTGCTGCGGCCAATGCCGCGAGAATTCCCTTCATACGACCTCTCCCTGAGTTTCGTCCTTGCGCGCCATATCGGCGCTCCAGCCCCGCGTTTTTCCGGGGTTCATCAGGCCGTAAGGATCGGCCTGTTTCTTGAATGCGATCTGGCTGTCGTCGATCTGCTTCATGCCGCCGTCTTCGATGGTGACGACATGGGGATCGAAGATGGTGCAGCCGTCGAGGCTTTCGAGCTCGGCAATCAGGCGGTAGGTTTCGTCTTTGCCGCGATAGCGCACGAGGGGCAGCGCGAAGATCTGGATCTCGCCGTCCATCCGCGCCATTTCGTGGTGCCAGTAAAGCTCCTCGCCGTAGCGCGCCATCTGCGCCATCACCAGATCGGGATCGAAGGGGCGCGGATAGGCGACCTGAAGATAGGTCCAGCCCTTGTCGGCCTTGAGCGCCTGAAGCGTGGTATGGTTCCAGCCGCATTCATAGGCGGGCTGAAGACCGGCCGCGCGGATTTCGTCCTTGGTCATCGCAAAGGAGACACGGCCCCCGCGCCTCGGCCTCGGCGGTGAAACGCGCCAGTTCCGAGGGCGCGACCATGGCGAAAATCGCGTCGCGGTCGGCGGGGAAGTAGTCGCCGAATTTGGTGTAATAGGGCGCGAAGCGGCGCTCGACCGCGGTCAGCAGATAGCAATCCATCCCGCCTTCCTGCGCCGAAGTCGCAAAGCGCAAGGCATGGTCGTAGCCGTCGAAGAGCGCCGCCGTATGGATCCAGTCGGTGGCGGGCGTCAGGGCCAGACCGACCTCGACCACGATGCCGTTGGTGCCGTAGGCGTGCTGGACCTTCTGGATGGCGTCGTCGCGCAATTCGATCACCTGCGGGTTTTCCTCGACGGTGATGACCTTGATATAGCTCACATTTCCCGGATCGCGCAGCATCCCGTGACGCAAGGAGCCGATCCCGCCGGAACCACCCGCGATAAAGCCGCCGATCGTCGCCATCTGGCGGGTCGAGGGATACATCAAAAGCTCCTGCCCCGTCTCGCGCGCGGCCTCGTCCAGACGCGAGATGCGCGCGCCGGCCTCGACGCGGACATAGCCCTCGCGGATTTCGCGCACCTTGTCGAGCCGCGTCAGATCCATGATCACGCCGCCTTCAAGCGGCACGCATTGGCCGTAATTGCCGGTGCCGCCGCCCCGCAGGGTCAGGGGCAGTTTGTAGCGCGCGATCAGGGCAGCAACGGCTGTGACCTCTTCGACCGATTGCGGCACGACGACCAGTTCGCCCAGCTTGTCCTGCAGCAGATCGTTCAGGATCGGGCTGTACCAGAAATAATCCTTGGACCGCGCCGAGAGGTAATTGGCGTCGTCGTGAAAACGGATCCCCGCGAGATCGGCTTTGAACGCGTCGAGGGCTTGGGTTCTGGTCATGGTCGGTCTCTTTCCTTGGGAAGCGGCGGAGCGGATGGGGCGGTGACGGGATGGAAGACGCCCGACCGGAGGACCGGACGGGCGGATGGTTCGGGCGGGTCTCAGCCCTCGCGTTTGATCTCGCTTTCGTGCCAATGGCCAAGCACCGCGCGCGAGAGCCACGAGGTCGCAAGGAAGATCACGATCCCCAGCATCGACACGAGGAAAAGCGCGGCGAACATGCGCGGGATCTCGTTGCGGAAGCTGGATTCGAGGATGCGCGAGGCAAGGCCGGTATTCGTCCCCGCTGTGCCCGCGACGAATTCCGCGACCACCGCGCCGATCAGCGCCAGCCCGCCCGCGATTTTCAGCGCGGCCATGAAATAGGGCAGCGCCGAGGGGATCAGCAGGTAGCGCAGCCGCTGCCACGGCGTCGCCTGATAGAGCGTGAAAAGGTCGCGCAGATTATGGTCGGCACTGCGCATCCCGATCGCGGTATTCGACAGGATCGGGAAGAAAGCCACGAGCCACGCGCAGATCAGCAACGCGAAAAACGTGTTGCTGACATAGATCAGGATCAGCGGCGCAATCGCGATCACCGGCGTCACCTGCAAGATCACCGCAAAGGGAAACAGGCTCATTTCCAGATTGCGCGACAGCGCGAAAAGCATCCCCATCAGGACGCCGCCCACGATCGCAAGGCCAAGCGACAACAGCGTCAGCTTGATGGTGAAGATCGCGCTGCCCATCAGGCTCGACCAGTCCTGAACCAGCGTTTTCGCGATCAGGCTCGGCGCGGGGATCAGGTAATGGGGGACCTCGTAAAACCAGACGAGGAATTCCCACAAAGCCAGCGCGGTCAGGATCGAGGCGACCGGCAGGATGACGCGTTTGCGCGCCTCGAAGCGCTCGGCGCGGGCGCGGGCCAGCGCGGGATCGGGTTTGGCGCGGGTGGGGCCCCCGCTGTTACGGCGCCCTCAATGGTTGAGATCGACATGGTCCATGGTCCCTTCCAAAGCGTTGCTGACGAGACGGCAGCTCTCGGTATAGGCCGCCGTCATGCGGTAGGCGGCGTTGCGCGGATAGCCGTCCCCGAGCGCGATATCGTGGACGACGCGGCCCGGACGGGCGGCCATGACGACGACGCGGCTGGACAGATAGACGGATCGAACACCGAATGGGTGACGAAGATCACCGTCAGTCCCTGACTTTCCCAAAGCTGGAGCACATCGTCATTGAGCTTGGCGCGCGTCATCTCGTCCAAAGCGGCAAAGGGCTCGTCCATCAGCAAAAGCTTGGGCTTGGTCACCATCGCCCGCGCGATCGAGACGCGCATCCGCATCCCGCCCGAGAGCTGGCGCGGATAGGATTTCGCGAATTTCGCGAGCCCGACCATCGCGAGGGCTTCCTCGACACGCGCGCTCGCCTCTTTGCGCGACAGCCCGCGCAGCTTCAGCGGCAAATACACGTTCTCGAAAACCGTGGCCCAAGGCAGCAGGTTGGCCTCTTGGAAGACATAGCCGATGTCGCTGGCATCGGGGCTTTGCCCCGCCAGATGCCCGTTCACCGTGATCGAGCCGTTCGAGACCGACAAAAGCCCCGAGATCATCTTGAGCGCCGTCGATTTCCCGCAGCCCGACGGCCCGAGGAAGCTGACGAATTCGCCCTTGTTGATCACCAGCGACATATCGCGGACCGCGACCGTGCCGTTGGCGAATTCCTTGTCGACGTCGATCATTTCGATCAGGGCGGTTTGCCCCGCGCGGCCGCCGTCGGGATGGCCGTGGGATTGGTCCGGCATCGCCTAGCCCTCCTGCCGTTTGCGCAGCCAGCTGGCCGGCATGGCGTCGATTTCGGCCATGGCCTCGACCAGACGCGCGACCGCATGGTCAAGCGTGGCCTCGCCTTTGGCGGCGCTGGCCAGATGGGCCTCGCCGCAAGCGCCGTCGTCGTTGAGATCCTGGATCTTCCAGCCCGGCTTCACGCCGCGGCCGAGCCCGATATGGCGCGTGGTCTCTGCCAGATCCTGCCCGCGCGAGCGGTAGTCGCGCGCCAGCCCCATATCGACATTGTCGGGGTCCAGCGCCAGCATGACCGAGGTTTCCATATCGCCGGCATGGATGCCGTGGCCGGATTCGAGCGGCGAATAGGTCCCTCGGGCATGCCGAAGCCGAACCAGTTGACCGAAAAGGCCATCATGTCGTGCTCGACACGCAGGGCACGGGCGGCAAGGTCCATGACCGCGATATTCCCGCCATGACCGTTGAGAAAGGCGATCTTGCGTACGCCCGACCGCGCGACCGAGGCGCCGATTTCGGTCAGGACGCGCAGAAGCGTTTCCGGCGAAAGCGTCAAAGTGCCCGGGAAATCGATATGTTCGTCGCTTTTGCACACCGCCTGCGTCGGCAGGATCAGCACGGGGCTATCCTCGGGCAAGGCGCGCGCGAGGCGTCTTGCAACGCCGTCAACGGTGCAGGCATCGACCGACATCGGCAGATGCGGGCCATGCTGCTCGATCGCTCCGATCGGCTGCACGGCAATGATTCTCTCGCGGTCGAGCGCGGCGAATTCGCGGCTGGAGTAATCGGCCCAATAGCGTTTCATCGGCACCCCCGGCTGGACCCTGTGCGGTCTGGCATCTCTGTCATGGTTTCTCCTCCTTGGGGAAAAGTTAAACAAAATAATAGCAATCGGTCAAACCATTTGGTATGATTCTTTCAAGGCGCTGATGAATAATGAACTTTTTGATCATTCACCACGGCAAACGCGCAGCTTTCCGTGACCCGTCCCGCCGCCGGACATCCCAGACGACAGGAGACCACCCGCATGAGCCATTTCGTGATCATTGGTGCCGGACAGGCGGGGGCGGCGCTTGCAGCCAAGCTCCGCGCGCTGGGGCATGAAGGCGCGATCACCCTGATCGGCGACGAACCCTCGCTGCCCTATCAGCGCCCGCCGCTATCCAAGAAATATCTGATGAACGAGATGACGCTCGAGCAGCTGCATCTGCGGCCCGCGCGGTTCTACGAGGATCAGGGGATCACGCTTCTGACCGGGCGCCGCGTGGCGGAAATCCGGCGCGAGAGCCGCGAAATCCGTCTCGATGACGGCACGACACTCGGCTACGACGGGCTGGCGCTGACCACGGGGCGAGCCCGCGCCGCCTGCCTGCCGCGATGGGCGGCGATCTGGAGCGCGTCTATGTGGTGCGCGATCTGGCCGATGTCGCGCGGATGGGGCCGGAATTCGTCGCGGGGCGGCGGGTGCTGATCGTGGGCGGCGGCTATATCGGCCTCGAGGCGGCGGCGGTTGCGGCCAAGCTCGGCCTGTCGGTCACGCTGCTCGAGGCCGCGCCGCGCATCCTGCAACGCGTCGCCGCGCCCGAGACCTCGGATTTCTTCCGCGCGCTCCACGGCGAAAACGGCGTCGCCATCATCGAGGGCACGGGACTGGCATCCTTGCGCGGGACAGGTGACGGCGCGATCACCGCCGATCTGGCGGACGGGCGCGTGCTGAACGTCGATTTCGTCATCGCGGGGATCGGGGTTGCGGCCAATGACCGGCTCGCGCGCGAGGCGGGGCTTGCCTGCGAGGGCGGCATCATCGTCGATGCGCGCGGCCAAAGCAGCGATCCCGCCATCTGGGCTGCGGGCGATTGCACGGTTCTACCCTATCGCGGCGCGATGATCCGGCTTGAAAGCGTCCAGAACGCGATTGATCAGGCCGAGGCCGTCGCCGCCAATATGCTGGGCGCAGAGGCGGATTATCATCCCAAACCCTGGTTCTGGTCGGATCAATATGCGCTGAAACTACAGATTGCGGGCCTCAACACCGGCTTCGACCGCGTTGTCGTACGCAAGGCGGAAGGCGCAACCACCTGTTCGCATTGGTATTTCAAGGGCGAGACCCTGCTTGCCGTCGATGCGATGAATGATCCGCGCAACTATATGATCGGCAAACGCCTGATCGAGGCGGGGCGCTCGCCCGAGGCGGCGGTGATTGCCGATCCGGCCTCGGACCTCAAGGCGCTTTTGTAACGCGAAGGGCTGCGGTTTCCCGCAGCCCTTTTTCACCCGACGGCTTCACCCGAAGGCGCTTGCGCGCGGCCCCCGCCTCACAAGGTGATGCGGCGGAAATCACCCAGCATCTTCCCGACCACGCCAAGGAATTTCGCCGCCGCCACCCCGTCCACAGCACGGTGGTCCCAGGACAGCGACAAAGGCTGGATGAGGCGCGGCGCGAAGCCCTGCCCGTCCCAGACCGGCTTGATCGCCGCCCGCGTCATGCCCAAGATCGCGACCTCCGGCGCATTGATGATCGGCGTGAAATTCGTGCCGCCAATCCCCCCGAGCGAAGAAATCGTAAAGCTCGCGCCCTGCATATCCGTCGGATGCAGCCGCCCCGCCCGCGCATCGGCGGCCAGATCCGCCATTTCCGAGGCGATCTCGCGGATGCCCTTGCGGTCCGCCCCTTTGATCACCGGCACGACCAGCCCGTCGGGCGTATCCGCCGCGACCCCGATGTTCCAGTAATGCTTGAGCACCATCTCGCCACCATCCAGCGAGGCGTTGAAGGCGGGATAGGTCTTGAGCGCGGCGACCGCCGCCTTGACCACGAAAGGCAGCAGCGACAGCTTGCCCGCGCCCCCGTTTGCCGCCTCGGCATTGAGGGTTTTGCGGAACGCTTCAAGATCGGTGACATCGGCCTCGTCGAAATTGGTCACATGCGGGATCATGATCGCATTGCGCGCCAAAGCCGGACCAGAGATGCGGGTGATGCGCGACAAGGAGACCCGCTCGATCTCGCCGAATTTCGCGAAATCGACCTGCGGCCAAGGCGGAAGATCGAACCCGAGGCCCCCGCCCGACGCGGCAGGTGCCGCTTTGGCTGCAGCGATCGCGGCCTTGACCGCGCCCTGCACATCCTCGCGCGAGATGCGGCCCTTGGGACCGGTCCCGCCGATCCCCGCCAGATCGACCCCAGCTCGCGCGCATATTTGCGCACCGAGGGCGAGGCATGGGGCGGGAACGGCGAGCCGCCCGCTACAGGTTGAACCGGCGCCTGAGCGGTGACCGTCGCGGGCGCCGCGACGGGCAGCGCCGCCGGAACCGGCGCGACAGGTGCGGGCGCTGTGGATGCAGGCGGCGCAACCTCTGCCGCCTCCACTTCGGGCGCGGCAGGCTGGGCGGGCGCGGCAGCCCCGCCTCCATGCGGATCTCGGCGAGGATCGAGCCCTGGCTCACCTTGTCGCCAAGCGCCACGAGGATCGATGTCACCACCCCCGCGAAATCGCTCGGCACGTCCAGCGTCGCCTTGTCGGATTCCACCACGATCAGCGTATCGCCGATCGCGATTTCGTCGCCCACCGCCACCGGAATATCGACGATCGGCACATTCTTGAACTCGCCCAGATCCGGCACTGCAATCTTTGTCAGCATGGTCATTGTCGGGGCCTCCTTACACGGTCCAGGGGCTGGGCTTTGCGCGTCCAGACCAAAGGCCGCGATGGCCTCGCGCTGGATGTCGCGCGGCAGATGGCCGTCACGCACGAGGGCGTCGATCGCGGCCAAAGCGATGCTTTGCGGATCGACCTCGAAGAAGGCACGAAGCGCGGTGCGGGTATCGCTGCGCCCGAAACCGTCGGTGCCCAAAGCAACCATCCGCGCATCGAGATAGGGCGCGATCATCTGAGGCAGCGCGCGGACGTAATCGGTCGCGGCCACCACCGGCATCCGGCCCGAAAGCAGGCGCGCGGCATGGCTGATGCGCGGCTCGTCATGGGCGCAAAGCCGGTTCTCGCGCTCGATTTCGCGGGCCTCGCGGGCCAGTTCGGTAAAGCTGGTCGCGCTATAGATGTCGCTCGCGATCCCGAAACGCGCGGCCAGAAGATCCGCCGCCGCAATGACCTGTTGCATGATCGTGCCCGAGCCAAGCAGACGCACGCGGGTCTCGGCCTTGTCGTCGCCGCGCGTGCCGAAATGGTAAAGCCCTTGATGATGTCGCTTTCGCGGCCCTCGGGCAGGTTCGGCTGCGCGTAGTTCTCGTTCATGACGGTGACGTAGTAGAATTCGTCGGCCTGCTCGTCGATCATGCGGCGCATGCCGTGATCCATGATCACCGCCAGTTCGGATGCAAAGGCCGGATCATAGGCGCGGCAATTCGGGATCGTCGCCGCGATGACATGGCTGGTGCCGTCCTGATGCTGGAGCCCTTCGCCCGAAAGCGTGGTCCGCCCCGCCGTCGCGCCCAACAAAAAGCCGCGCGCGCGCTGGTCGGCCGCCGCCCAGATCAGATCGCCGATCCGCTGGAAACCGAACATCGAGTAATAGATATAGAAGGGCAGAACCGGCGTGTCATGGACACTGTAGGATGTCGCCGCCGCAGCCCAGCTTGAAATCGCGCCGGCCTCGGTAATGCCTTCTTCCAGCAGTTGGCCGTCCTTGGCCTCTTTGTAAAACATCATCGAGCCAGCATCCTCGGGCTCGTAAAGCTGGCCCTTGGGGCATAGATCCCGACCTGACGGAAGAGGTTGTCCATGCCGAAGGTGCGCGCCTCGTCGGCGACAATCGGCACGATGCGCGGCCCGAAAGCCTTGTCCTTCAACAGCCCGCCCATCATGCGAACAGCCGCCATCGTGGTGGACATCTCGCGCCCCTCGGCTTGGGTCGCGAATTTGCCGTAGCTTGCCAGCGCGGGCACCGCGGAATGGCCGCCCCGCCCTGATGGCGAGCGGGCAGAGCGCCCCCAAGCCC
Organism: Paracoccus cavernae; assembly: GCA_030410095.1. Taxonomy (GTDB): domain Bacteria; phylum Pseudomonadota; class Alphaproteobacteria; order Rhodobacterales; family Rhodobacteraceae; genus Paracoccus; species Paracoccus cavernae. Next base: position 151,574 of record JAUFRC010000003.1, on the reverse strand, counting down.
TCGCGGCGGGTCCGCAGATAGGTCATCTCGGGGCTGTCGTCCGCGGGACGATAGAATTTCAGCGCCTCGAGATCGGCCTCGGACAGCGGCAGATCGAAGCGGTCGCGGAAGGCGACCAAAGCCTCCATATCCAGCTTTTTCGACTGATGCGCGGTCATGCGGCTTTCGCCGGCATTGCCCATGCCGTAGCCCTTCTTGGTCTTGGCGAGGATCACCGTCGGGCGTCCCTTATGCGCCTTGGCCGCCGCGAAAGCCGCGTAAAGCTTGCGGAAGTCATGGCCGCCACGCTTGAGCGCATGGATCTCGGCATCGGTCATATGGGCGACGAGATCGCGGGTCGCGGGGTCGGTATCAAAGAATTTCGCGCGGTTGTAATCGCCGTCCTTGCTGCCCAGATCCTGATATTGCCCGTCCACAGTCTCGGCAAAGCGGCGCAGCAGGACCAGATCCTTGTCGCGGGCAAACAGCCCGTCCCACTCCGAGCCCCAAAGCACCTTGATCACATTCCAGCCCGCGCCGATGAACAGGCTTTCCAGCTCCTGGATGATCTGGCCGTTGCCGCGCACCGGCCCGTCCAGACGCTGCAGGTTGCAGTTCACGATGAAAGTCAGGTTGTCGAGGTTTTCCCGCGCGGCCAAAGTCAGGCCGGCAATGGACTCGGGCTCGTCCATTTCTCCATCACCAAATACCCCCAGACGTGACGGCCCGCCGTATCGGCAAGGCCGCGGCCCTCGAGGTAACGCATGTAGCGCGCCTGATAGATGGCGCTGATCGGGCCGAGACCCATCGAGCCGGTGGGGAATTGCCAGAAATCGGGCATGAGCCACGGATGGGGATAGGAGCACAGCCCGTTGCCGCCGGTTTCCTGACGGTAATTGTTCATCTGCTCTTCCGACAGACGCCCTTCAAGGAAGGCGCGGGCATAGACGCCGGGGGCGGAATGGGGCTGGAAATAGACCAGATCGCCGCCGAATTCCGGCGTTTTGGCGCGGAAGAAATGGTTGAAGCCCATCTCGAAAATCTCGGCCGCGCTGGCATAGCTCGCGATATGGCCGCCAAGCTCGCCATAGGCGCGGTTCGCGCGAACGACCATCGCCAAAGCGTTCCAGCGCATGATCGCGGTCAGCCGCTCCTCCATGGCGAGATCGCCGGGATAGGCGCCCTGCTGGGCCACGGGATGGTGTTGCGATAGGCCGAATAGGGCTGGCCGTGCAGGAAGACGCCGTTGTCGCGTGCCACGCCCTCGAGCTGGCGCAGCAGGAATTGCGCGCGCTCGCTGCCCGAGGCGGATGCAACCGCCGAAAGCGCCTCGGTCCATTCCTGCGTTTCCACCGGATCCGGATCGACCATTCCAAAGGCCTGCGGCTCGAGCTGCGACATAATCTTCCCCCAATTGACGTCAGGCCAGCATATCGGGGGTCGCGCGGAATATGGTGCCGTTGATCCGGCAATATGCCAACCTTGCAGCATGTCCTGCTGATTTATCTCACAGAATCAGCACAAAACGCCGAAACTTCCGGCGCAAACAATTCACAGGCAAATCACGCCAATCGGGCAAATAAGACTTTGGCGCAGGCCGCGCGCCGTTTTCAGACCGGCAGCGCCGTCTTGTATTTGACCTGTTTGAGCGCAAAGCTCGACTTGATGTTGGCAATGCCGGGGATGGTCGTCAGCTCCTTGACGATGAAATCCTGCAAGGCCGCCAGATCGGGCACGACGAGGCGCACCAGATAGTCGCTGTCGCCGGTCATGAGATAACATTCCATGACCTCGGGAAAGGCGTTCATCTTTTGCTCGAAAGTCGAAAGCGCGCGCTCGACCTGCTTTTCCAGCGTGACATGGATGAAGACGCTGATCGAAAGATCGACCGCCGCCGGATCCAGAAGCGCGACATAGCCCCGCACGATCCCGTCCGCTTCCAGCTGCTTGACGCGCGCAAGGCAGGGCGAGGGCGACAGGCCCACGCGGTTCGACAGCTCGACATTGCTCAGTTTGCTGTCCCTTTGCAATTGCTCGAGAATTTTGCGGTCGATCTGGTCCAAGGCCTGCGCGGCATGTCCTGCTCCGGAAGTGGGATGGAGCGCCATCTAAGCCACGCCCGCCGCGCGAAGTACAGATGCCCGCGGCCGCGGCCTTTATGGCACGGCTCACGAATTTGCGGCGCGGCGTTAACAGGAAGTTCACCGAAAGCGGCTAGCTTGTCGTAACCAATGCGCGCGATCTCGGCTATAGGGGGCGGCGGGTCCTCCCCGACCGCACGCGCAAGGTACCAAAGGAACAGGGTCTTGAAGGTTCTCACGTCGACACAATATGCACGCTACACGATTTTGGGCTGCACGATTTTCGGCCTGTTTGCCGCCGCGGTCATGGCGGTAGCGGGTCATCAGGCGGCACTGGCTTTTCTGGTCATTTTCGGCCTGCTGACGGCGCTCGGCATCCATGACCTGACCCAGCGCCACCATGCGGTTTTGCGCAACTATCCCATCATCGGCCATATCCGCTTCCTTCTGGAAAGCATCCGACCCGAGATCCGGCAATATCTCATCGAAAGCGACAATGACGAGCTGCCCTTCAGCCGCGAGGCGCGCAGCCTCGTCTACCAACGCGCCAAAGGCGCCGAGGACAAGCGCCCCTTCGGCACATCCGAAAAGGTCTATGAAGCGGGCTATTCATGGGTGACACATTCGGTCGCGCCCAAGATCATCACCGATACCGATTTCCGCATCCCGATCGGCGGGCCGGAATGCCGCCAGCCCTATGATGCCTCGCTCTACAACATCTCCGCCATGAGCTTCGGCGCGCTGTCGGGCAATGCGATCGCGGCGCTGAACCGCGGCGCGAAGAAGGGCGGCTTCGCCCATGATACCGGCGAGGGCGGATCAGCCGCTATCACCGCGAAAGCGGCGGCGACCTGATCTATCAGGTGGCGTCGGGCTATTTCGGCTGCCGCAAAGCCGACGGCAGTTTCGACCCCGAGAAGTTCCGCCTTCAGGCCGCCGACCCCCAGATCAAACTGATCGAGCTGAAGCTCAGCCAGGGCGCGAAACCCGGTCATGGCGGCATGTTGCCCGCGGCGAAAATCAGCAAGGAAATCGCCGAGGCGCGCGGCATTCCCATGGGCGAGGACTGCATCTCGCCCCTCGCACAGCAGCTTTTCGACGCCCGAGGGGATGATGCGTTTCCTTGGCGAATTGCGCGCTTTGTCCGAGGGCAAGCCCGTCGGTTTCAAGCTCTGTATCGGGCACAGGCGCGAATTCATGTGCATGGTCAAGGCGATGCTTTCGACCGGCATTCTGCCCGATTTCATCGTGGTCGACGGGGCGGAGGGCGGTACCGGCTCGGCACCGCTGGAATTTGCCAACCATGTCGGCATGCCGATGCTCGAAGGGCTCTATTTCGTCCATAACACGCTGCGCGGTGCCGGCATTCGCGACCAGATCCGCGTCGGTGCCGCCGGCAAGATCACCAGCGCATTCGACATTGCCCGCGCGCTGGCTCTGGGCGCGGATTGGTGCAACTCGGCACGTGGCTTCATGTTCGCGGTCGGCTGCATTCAGGCGCAATCCTGTCACACCAACAAATGCCCCGTGGGGATCGCCACGCAAGACCCCTTCGTCAGCGCGCCATCGATGTCGGCGACAAAAGCGACCGCGTCGCGCGTTTCCACCGCAATACGCTGCATGCTTTGGGCGAGATCGCGGGGGCTGCGGGGCTCGATACGCCAAGCGAATTCCTGCCCTACCACTTCATGTTCCGCCAGAAGGACGGCACCTTCCTTGACGGAAACGAGGCCTATCCGCATCTGCCCACCGGCTTTTTGATCGAAGGCAGCGAGATCCCCGAGCTGCGCGAATGGATCAGCCGCTGGGGCCGCGCCTCGGCCGAGACATTCAAGGCACCGATCATCCCGCACGGCAAATTCGCCTCCTGAGCACCATCGGTCGGGCGGCAATCCCGCCCGATCCCTCCGCCCGACCAGGGCCCCAGAACAGCCCGACTGCCGCGCGGGTCACGCCCCGAAGCCGCGCATTCTGGCGACCGAAAACCACGCGCCGCAAGCAGCCGCGACCTGCGCGCCAAAACCTCCGCGACCCTGATCCCCGCCCCCGTCCTTTCGCGCCCGCCCGACCCTGCGGCACCCGCCCGCAAAGGCGAGCCAGCCCACAAGGCACAACCCCGGGCCGCATCGCGCGCTTTGCGACGGCGCCTGCCTGCACCCGCTGCCCCGATCGACGTACCGCGGCCCCTTGGCAGCGGAGGGTGAAAAGCGCTAAGATCAGGTTTTCACGTCACCTTCTTGTCCTGCTCCCGTTTTTCTCCGCGGCCCGCCCCTTCAGGGCCGCTTCCCTGTTTCCGCTTTCCCGAAGCTTTGTTCCGATCCTTTCAGGCCGCCCCTCGCGCCGCCGCTTTATCCGACTGTCCCGAGCCCTGCCCATGCCGATATCCCGCCTTGCCCCGCCCCGCCGATCCCCCGCAAAAACGGGCAAATTATTTCCCCATTCCGCAGCTGATGCTGAATATCATCCTGCCGTTCACGGGGGATGCACCATTCCCGACCGGAATGACGGAATGGACCCATTCTTGAGTTGCACTCCCCTCTAAAGAGGGATAGCGGCTCCAACGACCGCCGACGTGCGAACTCATCCCGCGCGCCTTTCGCCAAGAGAGTTTATGCTAATGACGAGCAAACCAGCCACCGACAGCCGACCGAGCCCGACCTCGCTCACCCATCTCCAGCGTCTCGAGGCGGAAAGCATCCACATCATGCGCGAGGTTGTGGCCAATGCCGAAAACCCCGTGATGCTTTACTCGGTGGGCAAGGATCTGGCCTGCATGCTGCATCTGGCGCGCAAGGCCTTTTATCCCGCGCCGCCGCCCTTCCCGCTTCTCCATGTCGATACGACCTGGAAATTCAAGGCCATGTACGAGCTGCGCGACCGCGCCGCGAAAGCCGCCGGAATGGAGCTGCTGGTCTATCAGAACCCCGAGGCCCTGGAAAAGGGCATCAACCCTTTCGATCACGGCAGCCTGCATACCGACATGTGGAAGACCGAGGGTCTGAAACAGGCGCTGACGAAATACAATTTCGACGTGGCCTTCGGCGGCGCACGCCGCGACGAGGAAAAATCGCGCGCCAAAGAGCGCATCTTCTCGTTCCGCTCGGCCAACCACCGCTGGGACCCGAAAAACCAGCGCCCCGAGCTGTGGAAGCTCTACAACACCCGCAAAGCCAAGGGTGAATCGATCCGCGTCTTCCCGCTGTCGAACTGGACCGAGCTCGACATCTGGCAGTACATCCACCTCGAAAACATCGACATCGTGCCGCTCTATTTCTCGGAGAAGCGTCCGGTGGTCGAACGCGACGGCCTGCTGATCATGGTCGATGACGACCGCTTCCCGCTCAGGGAAGGCGAAACGCCCGAGATGCGCTCGGTCCGTTTCCGCACTCTGGGCTGCTACCCGCTGACCGGCGCCGTCGAATCCGAGGCGCGCACACTGCCCGAGATCATTCAGGAAATGCTCCTGACCACCACATCCGAGCGTCAGGGCCGGGCCATCGACAAGGATCAGGCCGCCTCGATGGAGAAGAAGAAACAGGAAGGCTACTTCTGATGAGCGCCGATATCCAAGATACCAAGACCGACGAGCCGGTTTACGTCACCGAAGCGCTGATCGCCGAAGACATCGATGCCTATCTGGTTAAGCACCAGCACAAGACCATGCTGCGTTTCATCACCTGCGGCTCGGTCGACGACGGCAAATCGACGCTGATCGGCCGCCTGCTCTACGACAGCAAGATGATCTTCGAGGACCAGCTTGCGAGCCTCGAGCATGATTCCAAAACCGTCGGCACCCAGGCCGGCGACATCGACTTCGCCCTGCTGGTCGACGGCCTCGCCGCAGAGCGCGAACAGGGCATCACCATCGATGTGGCCTACCGCTTCTTTGCGACCGACAAGCGCAAATTCATCGTGGCCGACACCCCCGGCCACGAGCAATATACCCGCAATATGGTCACCGGCGCCTCGACCGCCGACCTTGCCGTCATCCTGATCGATGCGCGTCAGGGCGTTCTGACCCAGACCCGCCGCCACTCCTATCTGGTCAAGCTGCTGGGCATCCGCAACGTGGTGCTGGCCATCAACAAGATGGATCTGGTCGATTATTCGGCCGAGCGTTTCTATGAAATCGTCTCGGAATATTCGAATTTCGCCAAAGGCATCGGCATGGAAAGCTTCCTGCCGATCCCGATTTCGGGCCTCAAGGGCGACAATATCGTCACGCCGAGCACCGCGATGCCGTGGTATCAGGGCCCGACCCTGATCAACCATCTCGAGGTCGCACCGATCAACGACACCGAAATGCAGGAACATCCCTTCCGCATGGCGGTGCAATGGGTCAACCGGCCGAACCTCGATTTCCGCGGTTTCACCGGCATGATCAGCGCGGGCACGGTGCGTCCGGGCGATGCGATCCGCGTGCTGCCCTCGGGCAAGACCACGACCGTGAAAACCATCACGACCTTCGACGGCGACCTCGACAAGGCGGTTGCCGGCCAGTCGGTCACCCTGACCTTCAACGACGAGATCGACTGCTCGCGCGGCGATGTCATCGTGCAGTCGGACAATCCTTGCGAAGTGGCCGACCAGTTCGAGGCGACCGTCGTCTGGATGGCCGAAGAGGCGATGCTCCCGGGCCGCCCCTATCTTCTGAAAATCGGCACCCAGACCGTCACCGCGACCGTCAATCAGCCGAAATACGAGGTCAACGTCAACACGCTGGAACATACGGCCGCCAAAACGCTGGCGCTGAATGCGATCGGCGTCGTCAATATCTCGACCGACCGTCCGATCCCCTTCGAGGCCTATGCCGAGAACCCCGATCTCGGCGGTTTCATCCTTGTCGACCGCATGACCAATGCGACGATTGCCGCCGGCATGCTGCATTTTGCGCTGCGCCGCTCGCAGAACATCCATTGGCAGACCACCGATGTCGACCGCGACGCCCATGCCGCGCAAAAGAACCAGCAGGCAAAAGCCGTCTGGTTCACCGGCCTCTCGGGCTCGGGCAAATCGACCATCGCCAATATCGTCGAGCGCAAGCTTCATGCGATGGGCAAGCACACGTTCCTGCTTGACGGCGACAACGTGCGTCACGGTCTCAACCGCGATCTCGGCTTTACCGATGCCGACCGCGTCGAGAACGTCCGCCGCGTCGGCGAGGTCGCGAAACTGATGACCGATGCCGGTCTGATCGTGCTGACCGCCTTCATCTCGCCCTTCCGCTCGGAGCGCCAGATGGTCCGCGACCTGATGGCCGCCGGCGAATTCATCGAAGTCTATGTCGACACGCCGCTGGCGGTTGCCGAAGAGCGCGATGTCAAAGGTCTTTATAAAAAGGCCCGTGCCGGCCAGTTGAAGAACTTCACCGGTATCGACAGCCCCTATGAAGCCCCCGAGGATGCCGAAATCGTCGTCAATACGGTCGAGCTTTCCGCCGAAGAAGCCGCCGATCGCGTGATCGAGCGTATTCTCGCGGCAATCGGTTAAGAAAAGCTTTCGGGCGGCCTTCCGCCCGAAACGCTTTGCGCCTGAATGCAAACAGCCCCGCGATTGCGGGGCTGTTTGTCTTTCGCAGTCTGTCGCCCTTACGAAGAGGACGACATCTTCATCAAGACAAGGCCGCTCACGATCAGCACCGCCGCGAGGATCCGCATGGGCGAGACCAGCTCGTTGAAAAACATGATCCCCACGACGAAAGCGCCGACCGCGCCGATACCGGTCCAGATCGTATAGGCGGTACCAAGCGGCAGCGAGCGCATCGCGAGCGCGAGCAGGCCGAAGCTGCCGATCATGGTCACGATCATGACGAGGGTCGGGGTCAACCGCGTGAAACCCTGCGATTGTTTCATCGCAACCGCCCAGACGATTTCCAGCAGACCCGCGAAAGTAAGATAAATCCAAGCCATCGGCTTTCCCTTGAAGAATGCCGGGTCGTCCCGCGCGGATATGACCTGAAATCAGGCGGGGTCGTCCCCGTTCGAGGCAAGATCTAGTGCCGCCGCTTTTCTGCGGCAAGACGGCAAAAGCGGCGAAACCGCGATTTGGCGGAAGTGGTTGCCCGCAAGCAACCACCCCCGATGTCTCAGCTTTTGCGCAAGGCGTTCAGCAATGCCGCACCCAAAGCGCCGGTCTGGTCCGAAGATTTGGGCGCGCTCTGGAAATTGCCGCCGGATTTTCCGGCTGCGGGCTTGCCTTGCGCCCCCTCGCCCCTGCGGCGCGGGCTTCTGGCCACCGCGCGCGGCCCGCCCGCATTGCCGCGTTCGTCCGAGCCGCCGCCGTCTTTGCGCATCGACAACCCGATGCGTTTGCGCGCGACATCGACCTCGGTCACGCGAACCTTGACGACATCGCCTGCTTTCACGACTTCATGGGCATCTTTCACGAAACGGTCGGCGATCTGGCTGATATGGACCAACCCGTCCTGATGGACACCGATATCGACGAAGGCCCCGAAAGCGGCGACATTGGTGACGGTCCCCTCCAGCAACATGCCGGGGCGGAGGTCTTTGATATCCTCGATCCCGTCGGCAAAACTTGCGGTGACGAAATCGGGGCGCGGGTCGCGGCCGGGCTTTTCCAGCTCGGCCAGAATGTCGCGCACGGTCGGAAGGCCGAAGCTGCCGTCGACGAAATCCTCGGCGCGCGCGCCGCGCAAAGCCTCGGGATGGCCCATGATCTGGCGGATGTCGCGGCCGCAGGCCTGAACGATTTTCCGCGCGACGCCGTAAGCTTCTGGGTGCACGGCCGAGGCGTCAAGCGGTTCCTCTCCGTCACGGATGCGCAGGAAACCCGCGGCCTGTTCAAAAGCGCGCGGCCCGAGGCCGGTGACTTTCAGCAATGATTTCCGCGACTTGAACGCGCCATTCGCCTCGCGATGGGTGACGATCGCCTGCGCGAGCGAAGGCCCCAGCCCCACGACATGCGACAAAAGCGAGGCCGAAGCCATATTGAGATCGACGCCCACCGCGTTCACCGCATCCTCGACCACGGCTTCAAGCGCGCGGGTCAATTGGCGCTGGTCGACGTCGTGCTGGTACTGCCCGACGCCGATGGATCCGGCGGGATCTTGACCAGCTCGGCCAAAGGATCCTGCAGACGCCGCGCGATCGAGGCCGCACCGCGCAGCGACACGTCGAGATCGGGAAACTCCTTGGCCGCCAGTTCCGAGGCCGAATAGACCGAAGCGCCGGCCTCGGACACGATGACCTTGGTCGGCGCCTTCACGGTTTTCGGCAATTGCTTGAGCAGATCGCCGACCAGCCGTTCGGTCTCGCGAGAGCCGGTGCCGTTGCCGATGGCGATCAGCTCGATCTTGTGGCGCGCAATCATTGCCGCAATCGCGGCCTGCGCGCCCTGCACATCCATGCGCGGCTGGAACGGATAGACCGTCGTCGTCTCGACCAGCTTGCCGGTGGCATCGACCACGGCAACCTTGACGCCGGTGCGGATACCGGGATCAAGCCCGATGGTCGGGCGCGCGCCCGCCGGAGCCGAGAACAGCAAGTCCTTGAGATTGCGCCCGAAAACCTTGATGGCATCATCATGGGCGCGTTTGCGCAGATCGGTCAGCAGGTCGATATACATCGTATTCGTCAGCTTCACCCGCCAAGCCCAACCCGCAACCCCGCGCAGCCAGTCATCGCCCGGACGCGAGCCCAGATCGCCGATTGCCGCCGCGACCATACGCTCGGCGCGCGGCGCGCCGGTTTCCGGATCGGGGGCGATTTCGATGGTGACGATATCTTCCTTGGCCGCGCGCATCACCGCAAGCGCGCGATGCGAGGGCATATCGGCCCATTTCTCGCGGTGGTCGAAGTAATCCGAGAATTTCGCGCCCGCCTCTTCTTTTCCGGCGACGACTTTGACGCCGACCACGGCCTCGTTGCGCATGAATTCGCGCAGACGGCCCAGAAGCGGGGCGTTCTCGGACAGTTCTTCGGTCAGGATGTCGCGCGCGCCGTCAAGCGCGGCTTTGACATCGGCAACGGCCTCGGAGACATAGCCCTCGGCCAGCACTTTCGGATCGACGCCGCGATCCGAGACGATGCGACGCAACAGCGGCTCCAGCCCGTTTTCGCGCGCGATCATCGCTTTGGTGCGGCGCTTGGGCTTGTAGGGCAGGTAAATATCTTCAAGCGTGGCCTTGGTTTCGGCCACGGCAATCGCGCGCGCGAGATCGTCCGTCAGCTTGCCCTGATCCTTGATCGAACCGAGGATCGAGGCCCGCCGCGCCTCGAGTTCGCGCAAATAGACCAGACGCTCGGCAAGGTTGCGCAGCTGGGTATCGTCCAGCCCGCCCGTCACCTCTTTGCGGTAGCGTGCGACGAAGGGGACCGTCGCGCCGCCGTCGAGCAGCCCCACGGCCGCCGTGACCTGCGCGGCCCCCGCCCCGATCTCTGATGCGATTACGCGGGCAATGCGGTCGGCTACGTCCATGTCACTTCCTTTCGGGGCCTGTCTGGTCCGACCGTCATAGCGGTTCGGCCCCTCCGATCCAGAGGCGGCCCCGCCTGCGACCGGCGCTATTTCGCCAAACCGGCGCGGGCGGGCGGGCCATCCGCGAAACGGTCCGTCGCGCGGATGAGGGCGTCTCGGATCCCCGCCTCGCCCGAGGAATGGCCCGCGCCCTCGATCAGGTGGAAGGCGGCATCGGGCCAGGCTTTCGCCAGTTTCCACGCCGTCGCCATCGGGCAAGGCATGTCGTAGCGGCCGTGAATGATTGCGCCCGGAATGCCCGCCAGACGATGGGCATCGCGCAGAAGCTGGCCCTCTTCGAGCCAGCATCCGTGAGTGAAATAGTGGTTCTCCAACCGCGCGAAGGCCAAGGCGTAATGGCCGTCGCTGAAATCCGCGACCAGCTCGGGATCGGGCAGAAGGGTGATCGTCTCGCCCTCCCAGATCGTCCATGCTTTGGCGGCTTCAAGCTGCGCCACGGGATCCGCGCCGGTCAGGCGCTTGCGGTAGGCCGCGACCATATCGTGACGCTCGTCCTCGGGGATCGGGGCCTGAAACTTCTCCCATTTGTCGGGGAACATTTCCGAGACGCCGAATTGATAATACCAGTCGATCTCGGCCTTGGTGACGGTATAGATGCCGCGCAGGATCAGAGCCGAGACGCGCTCGGGGTGGGTTTGGGCATAGGTCAGCGCCAGGGTCGAGCCCCAGGAGCCCCCGAAAACGAGCCAGTTTTCAACACCGACCTTGCGGCGCAACAGTTCGATATCGGCCACGAGATCCCAGGTCGTGTTGTTCTCGAGCGAGGCATGGGGCGTCGAGCCGCCGCAACCGCGCTGGTCGAACAGCAGGACGTCATAGCGGGCGGGGTCGAAGAAACGCCGTGCGCCGGATGAAATGCCGCCCCCGGCCCGCCATGCAGAAAGACCGCGGGCGTGGCACCTTTGGTGCCGACGCGCTCGTAAGCGAGGCTATGGCCGCCGCCGACTTCGACCATGCCGGTCTCGTAGGGGGTGATTTCGGGATAAAGCGCGCGGAGATCGTTCATGGTCGGCCTGTCTTTTGGGATATGTTTAGCCCTGCTCCACGCCTGCCGGCAAGGCCCGCGGGAGCGCAGGATGCGCAGAGAATGACTGCAACTTTAAGAAGAAATATCGCCCGAAGTCTGAAACCTTTCCATGAGCCGAAGCACGGAAATTCCGCATCAGATGAACATATTAGGAATTTGTTAACGGCAAAAATCCGCCGAGAATTTTGTGCCGGCCAGCTAATAAAACCGCATTTTATTGGGGTTCGGCAATGCGGTGACACAAGCCCTGCGGGCGCCGTCACGACGTTAACCACGATCGGCGGAAAACCGCTTTTGTCTTGGCAGCTCGGCCGATTGCCGACATATTCAACCATGCGGGGATCATCAGAAAGCTGCGCCGTTGCCGACAGCTCGCCCGATTTTAACCAGTAGCTCCGATCAATGGTATTCAGGGAGTAGGGCAATGACCAATAAAGGCAAACTCGAGGCGCGAAACTGGACCAGCGCGATGCTGGCACTCTGGGCCGCATTTCTGGCCGCAGCCGCCACTTTCGCCGTCAACCGCATTCCGTTCGAAACGCGCATTCCGCTGGAATGGACGCAAGCCTTCAACATCCAATCCGAACCCGTCGGGGTCTGGGGCTTTCGTCGCCCCGCCGCGCTGGTCGCAATCGGACTTTTGGCCCGCAGCTCGACCGTCTGGCTGCCGCGCCGTCCGCGTCAGCGCCACATGCTGTGGTATGTCGTCTTTGGCGTGATGATGGCGCTGGCCGTCATCCAATATGTGATGCTGCGGGACGCCTTCCACGCGGCGGGCACGCTTTGATCACGAACAGCTAGCACTCCCGCCGGACGCAGCCGCATGACGCGGCCACGAAACGGCGGGATGTCGGCCCCTGCCCTGAACAGCTGTCGGGGCGGGGCTTTTCTTTGGCGGATCAGCCGTTTTTCTGGCGCTGGCCTTCGGCCTGACAGGCGGCATCAGCCGCTTTGACCGACATTGCGGCCGGACGGTCGATCGAGCGGTCCCAGGTGGTGAGGCTCTTGGTGTAAAGCTGGCAGGTCACCGGACCTTGTGCGGATTGCACCACGACCGGCGTGGTTTCGTAATTTTCCGGCGTCGCGCAGGCCGAGAGGCCGAGAACGACTGCGATCGGGGCGATGAGGGCAATTTTTTCATGTCTCTGAACTTTGCAAAAGGGATGACAAGAGCCTTGCGGCAACGGTGGCGGAAGCGTTCAACGGAAGATCTCGATCGGGACAGACTACACGAGAACCGGAGAACAAATAGTTCTTAAGGGTTTATTTTTCATAAACAAATCACAAGGATTCGCTTTCTCATAGCCCGAGCCTCCCCTGCTTCAACCGCAAGTCGACGCTACGTTAAACAATTTCGTTCAGTTCCCTTTTTCGACCCGATCCATACCGAATCACCCGCGCGCGCTCTGGACTGTTGGCGCGCGAGACGTGACCTTGGCGTCATAAAAGCCGGACCGGAATTCGAGGGAGGAGAAAGATGACCAATCCGCTTTACGACGCGCTGATCGCGCCGCAGGCAGGACGTGCGACGCCGTTGCTTTATCTGGGGGACGACAGCACGGTCTCGGGGCCCGATTTCGTGGCCCAGACCCACCGCTTCGCCCATGCGCTTGGCGCGCTGGGGCTCAAGGCGGGAGACAGGCTGGCGGTCCAGATCGAGAAATCGTCCGCCGCTTTGGCGCTTTACGGTGCCGCCCTTGCCTCGGGCGTTGTGTTTTTGCCCTCAACACCGCCTATACCGCCGAGGAAGTGGCCTATTTCGTCGAAAATTCCGGCGCGGCGCTGCTGGTCGGGGATCCGGCCAAGGCCAACAGCCTTGCCGCGGTTGCGGCCCGCTTCGGCGCTGGGTTCGAGACGCTGGACGGTGCGGGCGGCGGCAGTCTTGCCGCGGGCGCGGCGACGCAGAGCGAGAGCTATTTCCCCGTCGCGCGCACCCGCGACGATCTCGCGGCAATCCTTTACACCTCGGGCACGACAGGGCGCTCGAAAGGCGCGATGCTGAGCCATGCCAACCTGCTTGAGAATGCCGAGGTTCTGGCGCGCGAATGGCGGTTCACTGCGGATGACACGCTGCTCCACATGCTGCCGATCTTTCACACCCACGGGCTTTTCGTTGCCTCGAATGTCGTGCTGCTTTCGGGTGGCGCGATGGTGTTTCTGCCGGCGTTCAAGCCCGAGCTCGTACTGAAACACCTGCCCAAGGTCACGACGATGATGGGGGTTCCGACCTATTACACCCGCCTTCTTGCCGAGCCCGCCTTTGACCGCGCGGCCACGCGGCACATGCGGCTTTTCACCTCGGGATCGGCGCCGCTTCTGGCGGAGACCCATCGCCAGTTCCAGGAGCGCACCGGCCACCGCATCCTCGAACGCTACGGCATGACCGAGACCAATATGTCGACCTCGAACCCCTATGAGGGCGAGCGGCGGGCGGGCACCGTCGGCTTTCCGCTGCCCGGCGTCGAGCTGAAGATCACCGATCCCGAAACCGGCGCCGAACTGCCGCAAGGTAGCCCGGGCATGATCGAGGTTCGCGGCCACAACGTCTTTCGCGGCTATTGGCAGATGCCCGAAAAACCCGCGAAGAGCTGCGCGAAAACGGCTTTTTCATCACGGGCGATATCGGGGTGGTGGATGCGGAAGGCTATGTCTCGATCGTGGGGCGGCAAAAGGATCTGATCATCTCGGGCGGCTACAACATCTATCCCAAGGAGATCGAGCTGATCCTCGACGAACAGCCGGGCGTGCTCGAAAGCGCGGTGATCGGCGTGCCCCATCCCGATTTCGGCGAGGCGGTGGTCGCCGTCGTCGTGCCGAAGCAGGGTGCCACGCCGGATGCGGCCGTGCTTGAGGCCGCGCTGAGCGGGCATCTCGCGCGGTTCAAACAGCCCAAGGCCTATGTTTTCGCCGAGAGCCTGCCCCGCAACACGATGGGCAAGGTCCAGAAGAACCTTCTCCGCGATGCGCAAAAAGACCGGTTCGAAGGGTAGGCCATGCAGATCAACGAGCTTTCGGCGCAAGAGATCGCGACCGCGATTGCCGGCCGCAACCTGCGCCCTTCCGAGGTGATGGCGGCCTGTCTGGACCGCATCGCCGCGGTCAATCCCGCGATCAATGCCGTGGTCAGCCTGCGCGATCGCGATGCGCTGATGGCCGAGGCGCGGGCACTGGACGATGCCCCGCCGAACGGCGCCTTGTTCGGCCTGCCCGTGGCGATCAAGGATCTCGCCCCCACCAAAGGCATCCGCACGACCTGGGGCTCGCCGATCCATGCCGGTCATGTGCCTGCGGCCGATGCGCTGATGGTGGCCCGCATCAAGGCGGCGGGCGCGATCGTGATCGGCAAGACCAATACGCCCGAATGGGGCCACGGCAGCCACACGTTCAACCCCGTCTTCGGCGCGACACGTAACCCCTATGACCTTGCCCGTACGCCCGGCGGATCCTCGGGCGGGGCGGCGGCGGCGCTGGCGGCGCGGATGCTGCCTCTGGCCGACGGCTCGGACATGATGGGCAGTCTGCGCAATCCGGCGGCCTTTTGTAACGTCTACGGCTTCCGGCCGAGCTGGGGCCTCGTGCCCGGCGATGCGGGCGGCGAGAGCTTTCTGTCTACCATGGCGACCGAGGGCCCGATGGCGCGCAGCGTCCAAGATCTCGCGCGGCTCCTTGGCGTCATCTCGGGGCCGAACCCGCAGATGCCCTTCGGCCTGCCCGCGCGCGATTTCCTGACGGAGGTGGAGGCCGCCCCGCCGATCTGCGCGGCAAACGCATCGCCTGGCTCGGCGATTGGGACGGGGCCTATCCCTGCGAGCCGGGCATTCTGGAGGCCTGTGCGGGCGGGCTCGACGTCCTGCGCGGCCTCGGGGCCGAGGTCGTGCCCCTTGCCGCCCCCTACCCCGCCGAAAAGCTCTGGCAGACATGGATCACCCTGCGCGCCATGCTGAACTACGGTGCGAAAAAGTTGCTTTGGGATGATCCGGCGAAACGCGCGCTGCTCAAACCCGAAAGCGCATGGGAGATCTCGACCGGCGCGAGCCTTTCGGCCGAGGCGGTCTACGAGGCCTCGACCATCCGTTCTAAATGGTATGCCCGCGCGCATCGGCTGTTTCAGGGCTATGACGCCTGGGTCATGCCCACGGCGCAGGTCTGGCCCTTTGCGGTCGGGGAGCGCTGGCCGCAGGCGATCAACGGGCGCGCGATGGACAGCTATCACCGCTGGATGGAGGTGGTCGTCCCCGTTTCGCTGATCGGGCTTCCGGCGCTGAACGTGCCTGTGGGCTTTGGCGCAAGCGGCCTGCCGATGGGGATGCAGATCATCGGGGCGCATGGACAGGACGCGGCGGTGCTGGCTATGGGCGAGACCTATCACCGCGCGACGCTTTGGCCGCAGAAGCATCCGCCGGTAATCGCTCCCGCGGGTGGTCATCCCGACGAAGCCCGATCCGAGCAGGGCCGATAACCGGCTGACGGAGCTGACAAAACCTTGACCGGCGCCGAACCTGTTTCCGCGCCGGAAATTAATTTCCACGGCCTGCGCGAAACTGATCCAGCGCAAGTCGGGAGAAAGGAGTTTCGGCTAGGTTTTATTAGAGAGAAACCGAATCCCGCCAAGACCGGTGCCGCCCGCGCCTGACCGTCAAAAGGATAGCCATGCCCAAATGGCCGAAATTCCCGCCCAATAGAAACGAGGCCCGTGCCTCGGGCATGCCCTTCGCCGATGATAGCCGTGACAACGATGCCCATGCGGCGGGATTGCGCGCTTCCGGCGATTGCGGCGGCGATTGCTGCTGCGCCACGGCGGTTGCCGCTGATGCCGCCTCGGCCGGAACGGCCTCCCCGCGGCCGCGCCCGCCAAACGGCGCCGCTGGCCGCCCTTGCCTTGGGCGCTGCGCAACCGCCGCAAGCCCGTTCTGATGCGCGAAGCGACAGGCGCGGCCGGAACAATCACGCAGGGCGAGGGTGCCAAGGCTGCGCCGCTCAACGCCGGTTTGATCCGCTCGGTCCTGTGCAAGACCCGCAACCCCGCGACCGGCGAAAGCCTGATCGCCATGATCGAGGAAGTCGCGATCGAGGGCAGCTCCATCTGGTGGTGATGCGGGTCGAAAATACCGAAGCGCCCATCACGATCATGCACCGTCTGGCGATCGAACACGCGCTTTACGCCCTGCCCGCCGTCAGCCATGTCGAGATCCTTCTAGCCGCCATCCCGTGGTGGCGGAAGCGACCTGTAGCGGGCCGGAGTCCTGAGCGCCAACCCCTCCGGCACCAGCGGCAAGCCCTAGCCCGACAAGGCAACGGGCAGAGGTTTCCCTGCCCGCCCGGCCGTCCCGCACCTTCCGGCGCGGGGACCTTTATGATTGCGCAGCCCTTAGGGGCGAACGGCGGTCACTTCGATTTCGACCAGCCAGTTCGGGTTGACCAGCGCGTCGACGATCATCGCCGAACGCGACGGCAGGTTCGGCTGTGCCTCGGTGCCGAAGAACTGGGTATAGCCCTCCATGAAGCCCGCGAAATCGGCGGCCTGACCCTCGGGAGCAACGAGGAAGACCTGCATCTTGACGACATCGCCCATGGTCAGGTCGAGATCCTTCAGCGTCGCCTCGATCGAGTTCAGGACGCTGACGGTCTGGGTCTTGGTGTCGCCCCAAGCCGCTGCGGTTTTGGGATCCGCGCTTTCATCGGCAACCGAAGGAACCATGCCGCTGACATAAACCGTCGTCTTGCCTGCGGGGATCTCGACCGCGCGGGCAATCGGGAAATCCGAGCCGGGCGTCTTGTGGCGGATGATGTCCTGGGCATTGGCCAGAAGCGGCGCCGCACACAGAGCTGCTGCAAGAGCAAAAGTCTTTTTCATAGTCACTTTTCCTTTTTGGTCGCGAGATTGGGTCGCGTAGGTAGAAGAAAGGGCCCGCAGAGGGCCCTTTCAAGACGTTAGCGAATTGCGGCGACCTCTTCGGCCGTCGTTTCGCCTTCGTAATTATTACCAAGATTGTGGCGAACGTAATTCACAACCGCGGCAACCTGCGCATCATCAAGCACCCCGCCGAGCGGCGGCATGCCTTTATAGCCGTTCACGACCCATGCCATCACCGCATCGGGCGATTCCACGAAGTCGCTGTTGGCCAGCGCCGGATAGTGGCCCGCACCAACCGCGCCCTGCCCTTCCGGCATGTGGCATGCCGAGCAGATGGCGTTGTAGATGTCTTTGCCTTCTTTCTGCGGCAGGTGGTCGGCCGCACCGCTCTGCACGAAATCCTGTGCGAAAGCTGCGCCCGAGACCGCCATTGCAGCAGCGAAAACGGCCAAAGAGATTTGACGTTTCATGACAATATTTCCTTCTCTACCGCTTACGCGCCGATGACATGCTGGTGGAGACGCTCGATCGCATTGAGCGCCGAGAGGATCGCGCCTTCCTGCCATGCCGGCAGATAGGAGATGTGCTCGCCGGCCATCAGCGTGCGCTGGTCCATCTTGCAGGCATTGTCGTAATGCGCCGCCATATCGCGCCATTCGCCGTAGCAGCCGAGCGTCCACGGCACGCGGTGCCATGCGACGGCGACGCCGTTCGAATATTCCTCGCGGTACTGCGGGTGGATGAGCGCACCGTATTCCAGCGCTTTCTCGATCCGCTCTTCCGCCGGAATGGCGTTGAACTGATACGAGGCCGCACCCCAGGAATAAGCCGCCAGCAGAACGCCCGGGCCATCGCTGAAGAAGTTCGTCGACGGATAGGAGATCAGCGTGATCGGGGTGTTGGTGTACGAGATACCGCCGTAGATATGCTCGTCCTGCTCCCAGAAGCGGCGCTTGAACTCGAGGCCGACCTTGATCGAGGACGCATAGGAAACGTCGTCGATGGCTGCGGTCATATCGGGACCGAAGTTGTGGTCGATCTGGCCCAGAACCGAGAACGGGATGGTGCAGATGCAGTAATCCGCGCTGACGGTTTCTCTTCGGTGCCGCCGTTCGCATCGACATAGGTCGCGGTCACGCCGGTGTCGCCGCCTTCGATCTTGATGACCTTGGCGTTGTAGGTGATCAGATCCTTGACTTCTTTTTCGAAGCCCTGGGCGATCATGTCCATGCCGCCGACCGGCTCGAAGATCGCAGCCTGGTGGTCGATCGACTCACCGGTGATGAGATCGTTCCACAGACGGCCCTGCAGGATATCCTTGAGCGAGATGATGTCGGATGCGACCGGCGCTGCGCCGACCCCGCCGCCCGGATCCTTCTCCCAACCGCGATAGGTCGAGGTGGCGTCCGATTTCACATAGGCGAGATCGTCGTTCAGAACGCCGTAGCGCTTGAGCGACTCGACCAGCAGTTCGGCATCCTCGTCGTTCACCAGCTCGTCGAGCTTGCTCTGGTTGACGGCTTTCGCCAGCAGCTCTGCAATCTGGCCACGGTAATCCGACTGGATTTCCTTGAAGCGCTGCGGCTTGCCGCCGAAGGCTTCGGTGCTGTGCAGATAGGCATTGTAGTTCTGCTGGACGAACGGCTCGAGCTTGACGCCGAAACGTTTGCAGTAATCGAGAACCGCATAGTGGTCCGACGGAATACGCCACGGGCCGGGGTTCAGATAGTTGCCTTCCGCGAATTTGACTTCCTGTTTGAAGCCGCCAAGTTCGGTGTAGACATCGCCGCCGCGCAGCGTCCAGCAACGGCCGCCCGCTTTTTCGCGATATTCCAGAACCTGCACTTTATAGCCGGCATTGCGCAGCTCGAGCGCTGCGGTCATGCCTGCGAGGCCTGCACCGAGGATCAGGACCGAGGCGCCCTTGGGGTCGCCTTCGAGCTTGATCGGGCCGGTATAGGTCGAGGGGGCCGCATAGCCCATGCCCGACATCGCCGAATACATTGCCGAAGCGCCGGCGGCAAAGCCGACCATCGCCAGCAAGTCCCGGCGCGACATTCCTTTTGAAATCTCTGACACGCTTTTTCTCCTTCACCCAAAAGTCTTGCGACCTTTTGACACAGCATCTCTGGCTCCGATCGACAAGGAAAAGCAAGATCCTATATCGATTTGACAAGATTTCAGTGCTATTTCAGTTGGTTAGATTGAAATAAGTAAATTTTGCTGCCTTATCACGGACTCTCACGGGTTTGTGACAGCCACATCAATCGGCACAGGTGCTTTGGCGCGATACTCATACTTTTGTATCATATGCCCACAAGGATTCCAATGGCTTGCAAGCTCCCTCATTTTCATCTGTGAACCAAACCGCAAGGAGCCTGTCTGGTGATATTTTGCGGGTCTTGTCGCAGAGCGGATGAAAAAAGGTCGATGTGGTTTTTGGGTCCTTTGCGCATTCTGCATTCGCGTGACGTTTGGTGGAGAAACCAGCGGACTGCGATCATCATAGCATTCCGCAACGAAAGAAGGAATGCCTGTTTCGATTTAGTTGATCACGGATCGTCAACAGAACCGCCCTGCCCTAGCATCTATTCTTATTGCCTTAGCGCGATCCGGCAATCGGGTTGACCGTTCAGCTTGGTTCCGTGGCCGTGGCCGGATCAGGAATGCGAGAAAGTTTTGATCGGAGATCCCTTGGCGGCTGTTGGCTCCCGCATGAGGATTGACCAATGCCTCGTCGTGGCGCGGGAAGGATGTTGCCCTTCGGGCTTCTGATCGATTGTCTTTGGCAGCCTGGGCATGTGCCACTGAAATATATGAAGGAGGGATTGATGCGAAGGATTATCCGCAACATCAACCCTTGCCGCGTCCACTCAACAGAGACTTCTGTCGCAGCGGCTTCCATCTTTGTCTCGACGCGTCAAAACGAACGCAAATCCTGATTGCGCTGATCCGGCTTTGGATCGTAGATCGACCAGCCACGATTTCGCCAGATCACAGGCTATCCCGAAAAGCTCGAATAGAGGTCACAAAGATCGCCAATCAATCCAGGCGGCTTCGGGAAAAGTTCACAGCTGTGAACACGCCCCGTCGGTCAATTGGCCAGCGCTCGGATCATCGGCATGGTCGAGAACTCACCAGCAACCGCTTTTTTGGCCAGACTGCGCAAATAACTGCCCGGCGAGCGGATATCGTTCAGTCGTTGCAGGATCGCCGCCAAAGTCGTCGCGGCATTCTGCGCACCCATTGCACTCTTGGCATGTTCCCAAGCAGAGCTGCAAATCCCCAACATCGGCCGCACTTGCTCGGCAAGCCGCATGAAGTCGGTCCAATTCCTGACCGGATCAAGCGCATAGTTCAAAATCTCTGGGCAAGCACCTATCACCATCGACAAGGGGACCGCCTGAGGCTCCAACCGTTCCGTATCCCGGTTTTCTATGCAAGATTCAGATTCATTAATTTCTTTTTTGACTCTGATAGTGCTGCTCGTTTTCGACGTCAGTGGTGCTCGTTTCAACCGTTTCGGCAGGGGTTCGAACGGCTTCCACAAGGGTGCCGCGAAGACGCGACAGAACTTCTTCGAGGCGGGCGGCGATCCTTTGCAGGGCAGAGAGGTCAAGCTTGCGGCGCAAGATCTTGGTGAGCTCCAGATCGTCCTCCAGCAGTCCCTGAAGCGCGTCCTGTCCATCCATCTGCATCAGCTCGACCAGCCCGCGCAGATCCCGCCGCATCAGGCTGATGGTCAGCCGCAAGGAGGCGATCTCTGCGGCTTCGGCACGAATGCGATCAGCAGCGGCGAGAATGCGCGGGAACAGGTGGGGCAGGGGGAGAGGTCGAAACCGAAGGCCTGGGCCACGCCGCCAAACTTGCGCTGGTAGCGTTTGCCGTTCGGGCTGTCGCGCCGCAGAATGACGCCGGCCTCAACCAGATTGCCGAGATGCCGCCGCATGGTCGAACAGGGCATGCCGTTCAGACGCTCGCAGATCGACTGGTTCGAGGAAAGACAACCATTTTCTGCGGCTGGTCCAGCGTCACGGCCGGATAGTAGCTCAACAGAACCTGAAGAACCGCCAAATCGCGGTCGGTGAGGTTGAAATCGGCGCGCGCGACCGAGAGTTCGCGCAATACGTCCCATTTCGCGATGGCTTGTGCCGGAAGCGGCGCAGCCGCCATCGCCTGATGTTGCAATTGCGCAGCATCAATCATCCGCCGAAACGGCGTTACAGGGTGTAACCCATTCAAATATCACGAAGACAAAGATATCCCGTCTGCAGAATCACAAGGACTTGCAGTTTCAGCCGGTTACGATTACCTTGGACTTGCTACAATCGAAGGGGTCTCGTGAGGTGAATGCTTTGCGGGACCTTTTTCTTTGACTTGTTCGTGCCTCCTTACCTGTTTCTAAACTGCCTCAAACTTCACCCGCGTTGTTGCCAGCGGTTGTGAAGGTCTTCGATCGCATCGGCGGCCTCTTTTTCGAGCCAACGTGCGAATTCCTCGTTCTCGATGGTCAGATCGAGCCGCAGACCGTCCTTGGTGCGCTTGATCTTCCCGGCGGGCTTGCCGCCAAGCGTCAGAACCCCGAGCTTGACCGCTTTCACCCGTGCGCTCGGCACTGTCGCCGCTTTGCGTAAAGCTTTGCTTACCGCATCGAACGCTGCAACAGAGGGGTCCGTTGCTTCGGGATCGGCGCTGCGGCGTGCCTCGAGGGCGATGTCGATCTGATCCTCGGGCAGGGCGTCCGAAGCCGCCAGTTCGGCCACCAGAGCCTCCCACCGCGGCCGTCCGATCCCGTGGGCCGGACCGATCGCATAGGCGAGGTCACGGCCGACCGAACGGGCCACCGAAAGCGCCATCGAGATCGCCGATTTCGAGACGTTCAGCACCTCGGCCACCTCGGATTGGGTGCCGAAACCGCTTTCCAGAAGCTCATGAGCGAACAGGGCGCGCTCGATGAAGCTCAGGTCACGTCTTGCAGTGTTTTCAGAGGCTTGCGCCTTGATTGCATCGGCATCATCCATCGCCGCGATCATGGCGCGGACCTTGGCGACACGCTCGGAAGAGCGCACCGCCTCGAGCCTGCGCCGCCCGTAGACCAGCAGGTAGCGTTCGGGGTCCTGCGGGTCGCGCCTGACCAGAATCGGCACGGTTTGCCCGACCGATTCGATCGAGGCGCGCAGATCCGCGATATCGGTCAGATCGAGGCGGTCGGCCTTGCGGTCGTCGGCGATCTGCTCGGGGTCGAGCTCCCAGATGCGGTGGCTGTCGACGGCGTCACGCGCCGAGCGCAGGGCCCGGTTCGTCATCATCATCGACGGCGTCGCGGCCGGCGTCCCCGCATTCGCTAGGGTATCGAGCATCGACATGCGGCGTTTTTTGCTATCCGTCATCATCGACCCCATGTCTTCTGGATGAGGTCGGAGATCTCGTCATTGACCGCATTCACGCTTTCGATCGCGCGGTCGTAGGTCGAGCGCGTGAACGCCGAGCGTTCGACCTCGTAAAGCGTCTGTTTGGTCAGGCCGGCGTCGGAAATCGCGGTGGATTTCAGCATCGGCGCATTGAGAACCTTGTCGCCATACATCGTGCGCAGGAAGGCCACGATGCGGTTTTGCGGCGCATCCGTCGGTTCGTAGCGCGTCAGCAGATAGCGCATCCAGTCATGCGACATATCGGCACCGCTTTCGGCGATGACATCCATCAAATCGGCGGTCATGCGCAGGAACTGGCTCATCGACATGACGTCGAGCATCTCGGGGTGGATCGTGACCAGCACGCCGGTCGCGGCCGAAAGCGCCGACATCGTCAGGAAACCCAGCTGCGGCGGGCAGTCGATCACCACCACGTCGTAATCGGCATCGACCTGCGCCAAAGCATCGCGCACGCGGAAGAAAAACAGCCCCGCTTTGCCCAAAGCAAGGGCGCGGGGGTCTCGTGCTCGAATTCCATCAGCTCGAGGTTGCCCGGAATCAGGTCGAGATTCGGGATATAGGTCTTGCGGATGACCTCGCGGATCGGGGCGGGGTCCTCGTAGCGGATCGCGTCGTAAAGCGTGCCGCCGTCTTGCAGGTCGTATTCGGGCTGGACCCGTGCAAAGCCGTCATCGAGGCCTGCGGGTCAAGGTCGATCGCCAGAACGCGGTACCCCTTGAGGGCGAGGCGCTGCGCCAGATGTGCCGAGGTCGTGGTCTTGCCGGAGCCGCCCTTGAAATTCATCACGCCGATGATCTGGAGATGGTCGCCCTCGCGGCGTCCGGGCAGGTAGTCGCCGGGCTTTCGTGCAGTCTTTTCAAGGAGTTCGCGCAAATCCTGCAGATCTTGCGCCGAATAGAGACGCCGGTTGCCGCTGGACATTTCGGGCGAGGGGCCCTTGCCGTCGAGATGCAGTTTGCGCAGGTAACTGTCGTTCACATCGAGAAGCGTCGCCGCCTCGCCGGAGGTGAACCTGCGCATGGTTTTGGCGGCATCGGGCGGAAACAGGCTTGCGCGCTGCGCATGCAGCTGGTTGGCAAGCCATTCCGAATGTTCCCGGATGACTGTATTAAGATCACCGTTCGCGTCGTCTCTGCTCATATTATCCTGCCCAAGGCGTGTTCACGTTTTTTGTCGTTTGAGCGCCATTTTTCGTGACTATCAATCAGCCGCCCATTTCTTGCAAGTGTTTTCACCACTTTAGCCGCCTTGTCTCGAGGAAAGCGGCCAATTGGCGTGAATTGGACCATTTTGGCGACAAGGAGGCGACAGGTCCGCATCTTGAGGGTGCAGAATCGCGGTGCGGCGCCCTGCGGGAAAACTACCCCGTCCCGCGCCGGAATGCGACGATTCGGGCGCGGGGTTCTCGTAGGGAGGGCAGGGGCTCAGGCCAGCGCGGTCTCGACCAGCGCGCCGATCTTGAGAAGGTAGCGGTCCTGATACCAGCCCGTCACAAGCTGGAGGCCGACGGGTAGTCCGTCGCGGGTTTTGCCGCAGGGCATCGACAGGGCGGGGTGGCCGGTCAGGTTCATCGGATAGGTATAGGGGTACCATGCTCCGCGAATGGTTCCGGCAGGCTTGCCCGCGATCTCGACGATGCCGTTCGGGTCTCGGTCGATCCGCAGCGGCGGCGCGGTCAGCACCGGCGACATAATCACGTCGAAGCGCGCAAGCTGGTCCTGGATCTCGCGGAAGCAGCGGGTGCGGGCAAAGGCCGCCTCGGACAGGTCGATCGCGGAAAGCGCGCGCCCTTCGGTGATGCGCTGGCGTAGGGTCTCGTCCAAAAGATCGCCGTGGCGGTCCATATGCGGCCCCGAACGCGCGGCAAGACCCGCGCGCAGAACCGTCAGAAACACCGGCTCGAGCGCGTGGAAATCCATCGCGATCTCTTCGACCTCGGCGCCCTCGCGCGCAAGGCGCCCGACGGCGGCAGAGGTGACGGCGAGGGTCTCGGCCTCGATGGGGGTACCCGCAACCGGCAGCCAGCCGATGCGCAGACCTTTGAGCCCGTCAAGCTCCTGTTCGGGCGGCAGGCTGGCCTGACCATAGGGGTCGCGGCTGTCGAAACCGGCGATTGCCTCGAACATCAGGGCGGTATCGGCGATACCGCGCGCCATCGGGCCGATATAGGAGTTCGCGCCGAAGAGATCGGGCAATTGCAGATGGGGCACCATGCCGAGCGTGGGCTTCATGCCGACCACGCCGCAACAGGCCGCCGGATCCGGATCGAGCCGCCGCCGTCGCTGCCAAGCGCGATCGGCCCCATTTTCGCGGCAACCGCGACGCCCGCGCCCGAACTGGAAAAACCCGGCGTGCGGTCGGGATGGGTCGGGTGATAGGTCCGCCCCGAGACCGGCGAGACCGGCTCGGGCTTGTGCCCGAATTCGGGCGTCGTGGTCTTGCCCAGCAAAACCGCGCCGCTTGCGCGCAGTCGCGCCACCGAGACCGCATCCTGCGCGGGGATATTGTCGGCAAAGACCTTGGAGCCGTGGGTCGTGCGCACGCCCGCCGTGTCGATCAGATCCTTCGCGGAATAGGAATCCCGTCGAGCGGGCCGCGCAGCGCGCCGACGCGGGCGCGTGCGTCGGCGTCGCGGGCGGCCTCAAGCGCCAGTTCCGGCACCACGGTCACGAAAGCGTTCAGATCGGCACGGGCCGCGATCCGGTCAAGCGCGGCCTGAGTTGCCTCGACGGGCGAGAGGCTGCGGTCGCGAAGGCGCGGGCCATCTCGCGGGCGGTCATGTCGATGATTGCGGCCATGCGCGGCCCTCCTTCAGATCATGTTGCGGCCGCCGTTGATGGCGATCGTCTGGCCGGTGATGAAACGGGCCTCGGGGCTGGCGAGATAGGCGACAAGGCCCGCGACCTCTTCGGGTTCGGCGATGAAGCCGAGGGCGTCGCCGCGACCAGAGCCGCCAGCGTTTCCTGCGGGATGCGGGCATGGGCCTCGGTTCGGATCGCGCCGGGGCAGACCACATTGACGGTGACGCGGGCAGGGGCCAGCTCGCGCGAGAGCGCGCGGGTAAAGCCGATGATCCCCATTTTCGCGGCGGCGTAATCGGCCAGCCGCAGATCGCCCGAAAGCGCCGCGTCGCTGGCCATATTGATGATGCGTCCCGCGCCGCGGTCCCGCATTCCGGGTGCGAAGGCACGGCAGAAACGCATGGTCGTCATCAGGTTGATTTCGGTGACGAAGCGCCAGACATCCTCGTCCGAGTCGCAAAACAGCCCCGCGCGTTCGCGCCCGCTTTGGCCGAGATTGTTGAACAGGATATCGGCGGGCCCGAAAGTCGCCTCGGTTTCCGCCAGCACTTCGGCCGGTGCATCGGGGTCGGTCCCGTCCAGCGCGATCGAAAGCCAGCGGCCCTCGTCTTCGGCAGGGGCGGGGCTGCGCGCAGATCGACGGCGACGACATTCGCGCCCTCGGCCCAAAGCCTGTGCGCGGCGGCAAGGCCGATCCCGCCCGCGCCGCCGGTGACGATGGCGGTCGCGCCGTCCAGTCTGTTCATGGCAACCTCGTTTGCTGCGCTTTAGTGGAAGGTCCGCCCGCCATCGACCGCAAGGGCAATGCCGGTGACATAGGATGCGGCGGGCGAGGCAAGCCAGACGATCGCCTCGGCCAGCTCGTCGGGGCCCGCGATGCGGCCGAGCGCATAGCGCGCGCGGATCTGTTCGAGCCGTGCATCGGGATCGGGGTGGCTTTCGTAGCTCGTGCGGAAAAGCGCGGTATCGACCGCGCCGGGGCAGATCGCATTGACGCGGATCCCGTCCTTGGCCCATTCCATCGCCAGCGATTTCGAGAACATCACCAGCCCCGCCTTGGCCGAGCAATAGGCCGCGCGCTCGGGCAAGGGCGACAGGCCCGCACCCGAGGACAGGTTCACGATCGCCGCGCCCCTGCGCCTCCCGATGCCGCAAGCGCCGGATAGGCCGCGCGGCAGATGCGCATCGTGCCGGTCAGGTTGATGTCGAGCACGCGCTCCCATGCCTCGTCCGACATGTCGGCGGTCGGCGCTTCCAGATCGACGCCCGCGCAATTGACCAGAATATCCAGCCCGCCAAGCCGCCCGATCACGCCGCCGATGGCCGCACGGATCGCAAGCGTATCGCGCACATCGGCGCAGGCGCTGGCGGCAAATCCGTCGGCGGCATCAAGCGCGCTTTGGTCGCGGTCGATGATCGCGACTTGGGCCCCGCGCGCGGCCAGCATCCGCGCCGCCGCAAGCCCGATCCCCGCCGCACCGCCCGTCACCAGCGCGCGCTTGCCGTGTAGCCCTCGCTCATGCCGCGGCGCCCAGCTTGGCCTGAAGCGCGGGGCGCAGCGCCTCGGCCACGCGGTCGCAGCGATCGATCCAGATCCTCGGTTTGGTCAGCGCATGCTGGATGAAGCGGTCGAGCAGGATCGCGCCCGAGGGCTGGCCGATGAATTCGGGATGGCAGGCCAGAACCATCAGACGGTCCTCGGCGTGAAGGGTGTCGAGCTCCCAGCTCCAGGTATCAAGCACCTGCGGCGGCGAGGTGATGGTGCGGCCGGGCAGGATTTTCGAGAATTGGAAATAGGGGCTGTCGGTGTTGATGTAGCGGAAGGGCAGCTCGACCACATCGCTCACCTCGTCGCGGATCCTGAGCAGATAGGGGCTGTCGTCGTCGAAGAAATTCGAGGAATAGCCGAAGCCGAACTGTTTGATCAGATCCATCGTATAGGGCGTGACCTCTGCCGCGGGCTGCGCCAGCCGCGCGGGGCCTCGCCGGTGGCCTTGATGATCGCGGCCTGCGCCTTTTCCATCTCCTCCAGTTCTTCCTCGGGGGTGAGGGTCACGATCCAGCGGTGGGTATGGCTGTGGTGGGCGATCTCGTGGCCGTCCTTCAGCAGGGCCTCGATGACTTCGGGATGGGCCTCGACGACCTGACCCGGCACGAAGAAGGTCGAGCGCAGCCCGTAGCGGCGCAACACATCCATCACGCGCCAGACCCCGACCTTCCAGCCGTAAGCGCCTTGCGACATCAGGATCGGGCGCTTGTGCGCCTCGGGGTCGCGGGCGGTCCACATGGTTTCGCAATCGAGATCGAAGGTCAGCAGAAGGGGAAAGCCGTGCGGGGTGAGGCTCATCGGGATGCTCCGCGTAGAAAGGTCGGGAAGGGTTCAGAAGAAGCGGGTGAAATTCACCCAGCGCTGCGCGAGGATCAGCGCAACGGCCGTGCCCGCGATCATCAGTGTCGAGGCGGCCGCGATCGAGGGATCGACGCCATGTTCGACCGCGCCGAAGATCTTGACCGGCAGGGTCGTCTGGCGCGGGGTCAGCAGGAAGATCGTCACCGGCACGTTGTCGAGCGAGGTCACGAAGAGAAGATCCCGCCCGCCACCAGCCCCGGTTTGATGATCGGCAGCGTCACCAGCCGGAAAGCGGTAAAGCCGTTCGCGCCAAGCACGGTCGCGGCTTCCTCGATCTGGGGTTGATGCCGGTCAGCGAGGACATGGCCGAGCGCACGACATAGGGCAAAGTGATGATCGCATGGGCTAGAACGAGGACGAAGAAATGTCCGCGCAGCCCGATCATCGTGACATATTGCAAAAGCGCGACCCCGATCACCACCGCCGGAAAAACCAGCGGCGCCATGATCAGCGACATGATCGCGTCGCGGCCGGGGATCAGGCGGTGATGGAGCGCATAGCTCGCCGCCGTCCCGAGGATCAGCGACAGCGCCGTCGCCAAAGTCGCAAGCCAGAGACTGGTCGAGATCGCCTTGAGATAGCTCGCGTCATTCAGCACGGCGCGGAACCAGTCCAGCGTCCAGCCCTGCGGCGGGATCGTCAGATAGGTGGTTTTGGAAAAGGCCGCGAGCATGATCACGATCGTCGGCAGGTTCAGAAAGGCGAGGATCAGCGTCGCCGCAAGGGCGAGCTTCCAGCCCGGTGCTTTCGCCATCATCCGGTAATCCCCGCGTCACGCGCGCCGACAGCCGGTTCGCGCCCCAGATCAGGCCAAGCGCGATCGCGGTCAGCACAAAGGCCAGTGCCGCGCCCGAGGGCCAGTCGAGATTGGTCATGAATTCGTCATAGATCTGCGTCGCCATCACCTGATAGGTCGGCCCGCCCAGCATCCGGGGCGTCACCAGTGCCGAAATCGTCAGCACGAAGACGAGGATCGAGCCGGTGACGATGCCGGGCAGGGCCAAGGGCAGGGTGATCGTGAAGAAAATCCGCGCCCGTCCGGCTTTCAGGATCGAGGCGGCGGCCTCGACATCCGCAGGGATCGCCTGCAATGCGGGGACCAGCATCAGCACCATGAAAGGCACATAGATCTGCACCAAGCCGATCATGACGCCCAAAGTGTTATACATCAGATCAAGAGGTTGCGCGATAAGACCCAGATCCAGAAGCGTCTGGTTCAGGATGCCTTTCGGCGCAGAATCACCATCCATCCGAAAGAGCGCACGACGATGTTCAAAAGCAGCGGGAAGATCACCAGCAAAAGCGCGACGGTTTGCATCCGCGGCGTAGTGCGCAGGATGAAAAGCGCCAGCGGAAAGCCGAGGATCAGGCTGACCAGCGCCACGCCGAAGCCCAAAAGCAGCGTGCGGGCGATGATTTCGAGGTAGTAACCGTCGCTCAGGATCGAGAGGTAATTGACCAGCGTCCAGCTGTCCCCCATCCCCGAAAGCCCGTCGTAATTGCGCAGGCTGAGCGCGAACATGATCAGGCTCGGGGCGAGAAAGCCCGCGACCAGAAGCACAAGAACCGGCGTGATCAGGGCCGCACCGCGCGGCAGGGCTTTCGCCATGGCTCAGCCCTCCGCCTGCGACAGATGGATGCGGTCGGGCGCGATAAAGACCAAGACCTCCGAACCCTCGGGGAACGAGGCGAGCGGCGCGCGCGAGCCGATCCGCGCAAGGATCTCGGTGCCGCCGGCAAGCGACAGGACAAGCTGGACCGAAGCCCCCTCGAAAATGCGCATGGCGATGCGGGCGGGAACCGCGCTGGCCCCGACCGCGCTGTTTGCCATGCTGCTGCTTGCGCCCGAAGCGGCGACGGCGACATCTTCCTGACGGATGCGGGCGGTCACCGGCGTGCCGTCGGCAAAGCCCTCCGCCGCATGGGAAAAGGACAGCCCCTCCGCCAGATGCAGGCGCCCGCCCGAGACCCGACCCGACAGTTTGTTCGGACTGCCGACGAAACCGGCGACAAAACCGTTGGCGGGGGTGAAATAGATCTCCTCCGGTGTGCCGATCTGCTGGATCGCGCCCTGTTCGAGCAGGCAGATCCGGTCCGACAGCGACATGGCCTCGTGCTGGTCATGGGTCACGAAAACCGAGGTCAGGCGCAGCTCGGTCTGGAGGCGCTTGATCTCGATCTGCATTTCCTCGCGCAATTGCGCGTCGAGATTGGAGAGTGGCTCGTCGAAAAGCAAAATCCCCGGTTTCGGCGCGATGGACCGCGCCAGCGCCACGCGTTGCTGCTGGCCGCCCGAAAGCTGGCGCGGATAGCGGTCGCGCATCTGGGTCAGGCGGACCTGATCGAGCGCCTCCATGACGCGGCGGTCAAGCTCGGTCCCCTTCACGCCCTGACGGCGCAGGCCGAAGGCGATATTGTCGAAGACCGTCATTTGCGGAAACAGCGCATAGGACTGGAAGACCAGCCCGATATCGCGCTTGTTGGGCGGCAAGGTGGTGACATCCTTGCCGCCGATGATGATGCGGCCTCCGCTTGGCGGCAAAAGCCCCGCCACCATCCGCAAGATCGTGGTCTTGCCGCAGCCCGAGGGCCCCAATAGCGACAGGAATTCCCCCTCGGCGACATCAAGCGAGACGCTTTTGACGATGGTCAATTCGCCGTAGCTTTTGGTCAGGGACTGGATGGATAGCGAGGACAAGGGGATCTCCGTCCTTGGAAATGCGGGTCGGGCGGGGTGGCGGCGGCCCCGCCCGACCGGACGGGCGGCGGCGGGGCCCTGTCGGTGCGGGCGAGGGTTCTGGTGGTTCCGCATCCATCCGGCCGGCGATCATCCGGCAGGTTGCACGCGGGGGTATCGGCCGGTCTTAGCGCGTGATCTCGCGCTGCCAGCGCTGGCGCCAATCGGCGACATTCTGGGCCACCGTCGCGGGATCGGGAAATAAAGCGCCTCATAGACCGATTGCGGCACGGTTTCGGCGGCGCGGCCGGTCAGCTCGGTCTTGGTGTTGACGGGGCCTGCATACATCTTTTCGGCAAAGCAGCTTTGGACTTCGGGGCGAGCACCGCGTCGATATATTTCAGCGCCGCCTCGGGGTTCTGCGCGCCTTTGGGGATGACCAAAGTGACCTTGATCCCGATCGCGCCCTCTTTCGGATAGACGGTCGCGATCTTCAGACCGGCGTCGGCGGCGGCCGCCGCGCGGTCGGGATACCACGGCGCCAGCGCGACTTCCTTGCGCTCGAACATCGAGATCAGCTGGTCGGCCTGGCTGTAATAGGCGACGATGCCGGGGTGATCTCTTTGATCGCCGCGAAACCGGGGTCGAGATTGTCGATATCACCGCCGCGCAGCTTGGCCGCCGCGATCAGGAAATGGACGCCCGCCGTGCCCGCAATATCGGGCAGCGCGATCTTGCCCTGATTGGCGGGATCGAAGATCGCCTCCCAGCTGTCGGGCGCGGTCGGGAAGACCTCGGGATCATAGGCCAGCGCGGTCGCGCCCCATTGGTACTGGACGGCGGTCTTGTCTTCGCTGATCGCGCCGGCGACCAGATCGGGAGCATTGGTCAGACCCTCGACCGCGATCTGTTCCAGCAGGCTCTCGGCGGCAAGCTGGGTCGAAAAGGAATTGTCGATATAGACGATATCGTAATCGGACTGGCCCCGCGTGGCGCGGATCGTGGCGGCAAGCTGCGAGGAGTTCCTCCTGCAGCACGACCGTGTCGCCGGTCGCCGCCGCGAAAGCGGGGATATGGCAGGCCTCGACCGCTTTGGCGAAATTGCCGCCGAAACCGCCGACGATCAGTTCGTCGGCCGCTGCGGATTGGCCGGCTGCGGCCAAAGCGATCGCCGAAAGGCCGGCGTGAAGGATGGCGGTTTTGCGCATGGTTGGCGTCCCTGTCGTGACATATCCGGTTCTTCTTTTGGCAAACCTAGGACAGATTCCGCGTTTCTGTCCAGAATAATCTTTACGAAAGGTATATGAAAGGATCTTGCGCGATCTTTTCTTTCGCAGCGTCTTTGCAGGGGCGGGCAGGGCGGTGATTTTGCGCAGGGATTCGGGCGTGCGGCGGGTCTCAGCGCAGGCCGTTGCGGTTCATCACCAGCATGCGGCGCAAGAGATTGGTCATGACGGCCTGCTCTTCGGGGGTGAGCATGCGGATCAGATGCAGCTCGGCCGCGGCCTGCAGGGGCATGGCGCGATCGGCCAGATCGATGCCCGAGGGGTCAGCGCCACGAGAACGCCGCGCCCGTCCGAGGGATCGGTCTCGCGGGTGATATAGCCCTCTTTCTCGACGCGGCGGATGAGGTTGGAAATCCCGCCCGAGGAAAAGACCAGTGTGTTCTGCAGCTGTCCCGGCGACATCTTGTAGGGCGCGCCGACCGCGCGCAGGGTCGCGATGATGGCATAGCTGGAATAGCGGATGCCCAGATCGCGCAGCGAGGCATTCATGGCCTGTTCGACGATCTCGCTCAGCGACAAGATGCGGCCGGTGATCGCCTTGCCCGAACAATCCAGTTCGGGCTTTTCGGCGTCCCAAAGGGCGATGCCGCGGTCGACGACGTCGCGTTCCTGATCCAGATAATTCATCGCAATCCTCATGCCGGTTGCGGTGATATTATCATTCGCAAAAGATAATTTAAAGGAACTACGCCGCGATTTCCGCCGCTTTCTGCGCCGAAGCCGCGACGGCGGCGCAGAGGGCGATTGGGGGCGGTCGCTTTTCCGCCCCTCCGCCTTACTCCTTGACCGCGCCGGTCATCGACGAGACGTAGTAATCCACGAAGAACGAATAGAGGATCACAACGGGCAGCGAGCCAAGCAGCGCGCCGCTCATCAAGGCGCCCCATTCATAGATGTCGCCGCGCACCAGCTCGGTCAGAACGCCCACCGGAACGGTCTTGTTTTCCGACGAGGAAATGAAGGTCAGCGCATAGATGAATTCGTTCCACGACAGCGTGAAAGCGAAAATTCCCGCCGAGATCAGCCCCGGAACGGCCAAAGGCAGCACGACCTTGGTCAGGATCTGCCAGCGCGAGGCCCCGTCGACCAGCGCGGATTCCTCGAGCTCGTAGGGGATCGAGCGGAAATAGCCCATCAGCAGCCATGTGCAGAAGGGGATCAGGAAGGTCGGATAGGTCAGGATCAGTGCCAGCTTGCTGTCGAAAATGCCGACCTGAAAGACGATGAAGGCCAGCGGGATGAAGAGGATCGAGGGCGGCACCAGATAGGCCAGAAAGATCAGCAGGCCGGTGATGCGCGCCCCTTTGAAGCGCAGCCTCTCGATCGCATAGGCTGCCAGCACCGAGGCCACCAGCGAGATCACCGTCGAGCAGACCGAGACGATCACCGTATTCCACATCCATGCCGGATAGCTGGTTTCAAACAGCAGGAATTTGATGTGGCGCAGCGTCGGCTCGACCACCCAAAGCGGGTTGTAGTTGCGGTAATCCGTCATCTGGTAGTTCGGTTTTACCGCCGTGATCGCCATCCAGTAAAAGGGAACAGCAGCACGAACATGAAGCAGGCCATCGGCAGCCAGACCACCATGATGCGGCGGGCGCGGCTTTCGTATTGGCCGAGGGCTTCGGTGGATTCGTCTTTTTCTTTCGCCATGACGCCCTCGTCTCAATCGTTTTGCTGTTGCCACTTGCGGCGCTGGAGGCCGAAGAAGCTGAACAGGATCGCCGCCAGAAGGAAGGGATCATCGCCACGGCGATTGCCGCACCCTCGCCCAACTGGCCGCCCGGAATGGCGCGCTGGAAGGACAGCGTGGCCATCAGATGGGTCGCGTTCACCGGCCCGCCGCGCGTCAGCACATAGATCAGCTGGAAGTCGGTGAAGGTGAACAGGACCGAAAATGTCATCACCACCGCGATGATCGGCGTCAGCAGCGGCAGCGTCACCTTGGTGAACATCTGCCAGCGCGTCGCCCCGTCGATTGCGGCGGCCTCGTTCAGCGATTGCGGGATGGTTTGCAGCCCCGCCAACAGCGAGATCGCGACAAAGGGAATGCCGCGCCACACGTTCGCCGCCATGACCGAAAGACGCGCATTCCACGGATCGCCGAGGAAGTTGATCGGCTGGCTGATCACGCCCCATTTCTGCAAGACCCAGGAAATGATCGAGAATTGCGATCGAAGATCCACCAGAAGGCCATCGCCGACAGCACGGTCGGCACCACCCAAGGCAGCAGGATCACGGCGCGGAAAAAGTTCTTGAACGGCAGGTTGCGGTTCAGCAGCAGCGCCAGCCACAGCCCGAGCCCGAATTTCAGGATCGAGGCGATGATCGTGTAGAACAGCGTGTTGAAGACCGCGAGCCAGAAGACGCTGTCATGCCAGAGCCATTCGTAATTCTCGAGCCCGATGAAGACGCCCGGCCGGCCGATCTTGGTATCGGTAAAGCCGAGCCAGACGCCAAGCCCCAAGGGTAAGTCAGAAAACACAGCAAAAACACCGCAGTAGGCAGCATGAACAGCAGGCCGAGCCCGTTTCTGCTTTCGCCGAGCCTTTGGAAAAGCGACCGGCGCCCGGGTTTTGGGGTCTGGCACAGTGGTCATCAGCCTCTCTCTCCTTGGCGGGCCTTGGCAGGGTCTTTGCTGTGTCTTTGCAGTATCGTCGGGGGCATCCCGTGGCCCGAAAGGAGCCCGAGCCCCTGATCGGATGGGACCGGCGCGCGGGTTCGGGCCGCCCTCGAAGGGCAAAGCCCGCGCGCCGGAGCCGCCTTAGCGGTAGTAGCGCGCGATGCGGCGCTCTGCGTTGGCGATGGCTTCCTCGGTCGTGCGTTGGCCGGTGACGGCTTCGGCGAACATGTCGACAAGGACGTAATCGGCCATGACCCCCGCCGATGCCGGCCCGAGCGGGCCTGCAAAGCCGTTCACGCGCAGGGATGCCGAGGCATTGGCATAGGGCGTGTGGATCGGGTTCGAGGTCCAGACCGGATTGTCGGCAAAGCCCTTGAGCGCCTGACAGCAATAGGCGCTCGCGCCTTCGATCCAGGCATTCATGCGGTCGGCACTATACATGAATTCCAGATAGGCCTTGGCCGCATTGGGGAATTTGCAGTGGTTGAAGATCGAGATGGTCGAGGTCTGGTGCAGCTCGACCGACGTCCCGACCGGCCCGATCGGCAGGATATGGGTGCGGATATCGGCCGCGAGATCCTTGAGCGCCTCGTCCTTGAGCGCCGCGTAGTAGAGCGAGACGCCATTGGCCGTCAGCGAGACATCCCCGCAAGGAAAGCGCGGTTGTTGTTGATGTCGAGCCAGCTTTCCGTGCCCGGAATGAAGACCGCGTAAAGCTTTTTGGCATATTCGATCGCGGCCACGGTCTCGGGGCTGTTGATCGCGGGATTGCCCTGTTCGTCGACGGTCTTGCCGCCGTGGCTCCAGAGCAGCCAATGGACGAAGTTGTTCCCGTCGCCGACCGCCTTGCCGAAGGGGAAACCCGCGGGCGTGCCCTTTTCCTTGAGCGCGGTACACAAAGCGAGGAAGCCCTCGGTATCCGTGGGGAACTCCTCGAAACCGGCGGCCTTCATATGGCTGTCACGGTAGCAGACGGCGTTGCCGATGGCGCAAAGCGGGGTCGAGATGAACTTGCCGTCCTGCTCGCCATACATGCGCAGACCGTCATACCAGCCGCCGTTCTTTTCACCCAGCATGGTGCAAAGATCGGTCACATCGACCAGCTTGTCGGGATATTGGAACGGGTCGTCGAACCATCCCATCACCATATCGGGGCCGGTGCCGACATTGGCGGCCACGGCGGCTTTGGGGCGGATGTCCTCCCAGCTTTCCTGATCGATTTTGACCTCGACGCCGGTCAGCTCGGTGAAGGCTTTCGTATTGGCGTTCCAGGCCTCTTCCTCGGCGGTGACAAAAGGAACCCAGCGCAAAGGCGCAGGCTCGCGCCCGCCTCCGGCGTGAAGGTCAGCGGGGCCGCCTGCGCCGCGGCACGGCCACCCCGGAAGGGGCCGACCAGCGCCGAGCTTGCCGCCAAAGCGGCACCGGCCTGCAGAAGCTTTCTGCGGTCAATCGTCATGACTTCCTCCTCTCCTGTGATGATGGCGGTTGACCCGCCCCTGTTCCCCACGGCTCCCCGAAATGTTTCGGGGCCTCCCTCCGCGGGGTATTCACGGATCAGCGCGACAGGCGTTTGCCGCTGTCGGCGTCGAACAGATGCACGGCATTGGGGTCGATCGAAACCGCAAGCGACTGACCGGCCTGAGCCGTCACGCGGTCGCGGAAGACGCCGGTAATCGCGGTCCCGCCAAGGTTGCCGACGACATAGGTCTCGGCGCCGGTCGGTTCGGTTACCTCGACGCGCATGGCAATCGTGCCCCCTTGGGTGATCGCCTCGGGACGCAACCCGTAGACCAGCTTTTGACCCGCAGCCGCGCCGAAATCATCGGCCAGAGGCAGAATCGTTCCGTCGCTGGTGCGGAAACCGCCGTCCGCGATCTCGCCCGGGATCATGTTCATCGCCGGACTGCCGATGAAGCCCGCGACGAACAGATTGGCCGGACGGTCGTAAAGCTCAAGGGCGCGCCGATCTGCTCGACCCGACCAGCATTCATGACGACGATCTTGTCGGCCATTGTCATCGCCTCGATCTGGTCGTGGGTGACATAGACGGTCGTGGTTTTGAGGCGCTGGTGCAGGTTCTTGATCTCGGTGCGCATCGAGACGCGCAGCTTGGCGTCAAGGTTCGACAAAGGTTCGTCGAACAGGAAAACCTGCGGATCGCGCACGATGGCGCGGCCCATGGCGACGCGCTGGCGCTGGCCGCCCGAAAGCTGGCGCGGATAGCGGTCGAGCAGATGGGCGAGGCCCAAAATCTCGGCGGCGGGGCGCACTTTCTCGGCGATCTCGGCCTTGGGCTTGCCCGCGAGTTTCAGCGAAAACCCCATATTCTCGGCCACGGAAAGATGCGGGTAAAGCGCGTAATTCTGGAACACCATCGCGATGTCGCGCTCTTTGGGCGGCAGGTCGTTCACCACCTTTTCGCCGATGCGGATCTGCCCGCCCGAGATCTTTTCAAGCCCCGCAAGCATTCGTAAAAGCGTG
Source organism: Paracoccus cavernae (assembly GCA_030410095.1). Lineage (GTDB taxonomy): Bacteria > Pseudomonadota > Alphaproteobacteria > Rhodobacterales > Rhodobacteraceae > Paracoccus > Paracoccus cavernae. Next base: position 114,424 of record JAUFRC010000003.1, on the reverse strand, counting down.
GATTTTCCGCAGCCCGAAGGGCCGACAAGCACGACGAATTCGCCTTCGTCAATGTCGATATCGATGCCGTGCAGCACCTCTACGGCGCCATAGGACTTGCGCGCGTCGTCAATGGTCACTGAAGCCACTGATCCCTCCTCCCAAAGGCATCTACAGGAGGGATGTTAGCGGTAGCTCGCTCTCGAGCAAGCATTAGTTACGGCTAGGCATATTATTTTTAAAACCATAGACCTTCGTCTGGCCTGCCGCTGCTTTCGTCGCAGATCCCTCCCGAAAGGATCGCTGCTTCCGCGCTCGGGCAGCGTGGAGAAAACAGCATGACACACGCCTAAGGCGAGTTTGTGCGCGCGGTTCAGGTAAATAAACCAAGTTTCTTTTATTAATCGAGGTGCTGCGGAATTGCGAATTGCGGGCGGGAGCGGCGGGGTCGGGATTTCGCTCGTCGTTGCGGCTTATTGCGCTATGCGATTGCGGCATTCGCGATCGGTCGGGTTCGCATTTGGATGAAGGGTGATGGCGCAACCGGATACCGGTGCGTTTCTCGTTGAGCCATGCGGCGCTTGATGGCGCGTTCGATTGAATGCATAACGCCGATTACTCGGGGTGACCGGATAGGCCGAGGACGCGGGGTCCAGTGAAGGGCGCTTCATCAAAGGCGCAAGCGCTGCCGGAAAAAACCTGCGTCGAATATGCTCGATATGCTTTAATATTGATATGCATAATTCTATTTGATCGATAAGACTTATGGCCGGATGCGGCGCCACGTTTCAATATGCCGGAACGGAGGAAACCGCGATTTCGGAGCGGCCTTTCTCACGGGAAATACGCTTTTCCGGATCTATACAATGTACCTGAAAACATTGGACTTTAACGATGATCCCCAAGCCGAATTACATGATACGGATACCGATTCGGAGCGGTCTTTTCGTCAAGGTGATTTCTCCGTTTTCCTCCACTCCGGGGTGGGGTCAATTGAGAATGGGCCGGGACAATTCTCGCAAGGAATGAAGTTTTTCAATGATTTCACGAGTGGTTAAAAAATAGTTAATTTCTTGTGTTGACCTCTGTGCGCCCGTTCATGATACTGCCGTCAATGTCTTGATTTAGGCATGCATCGACCGGCTTTGGCTGTCTGTTAGCTGCCTTTAATGATTGATCTTTTATATTTGGTCGATGGTTCGAAAATCATTGCAACTATAGATAGATTGAATCATGGCGCTCCTGAACATCGAGCTCGGCAACTCCGAGACCATTATTTCCGATGAAAATGCCAATAACGGTGATACCATTGATCTGAAGCTTATCGGATCGGGCACACTGGTTGTTGATGGCGTTGATGTCACGCTCAATAAGCTGGTCGGCGTCGGGGCGATCGGGTCGCCGACTTTTGCGGCACAAGGTGGCGGTTCGCTGACAATCAACCAAGGGTTGCTGGAGGTCGATGTGCTGACCAACCCCAAGTTCGATATCCGCGACAGCGGCACGATCAAACTGGACGCATCGGCGCTTAAAGTTGGACTGCTCGATACTCTGCTCAACCGCTTCGATCTGAACTATAGCGGCGATTACGACACCGGGACATTCATCTACAAGCCGCCGGGGCTGTCACTTCTCGCAGTCGTGCCGCAGACCTTCCGTGTGACCGGCATGGACGCCACGGATGTCTTCGAGGTTGAGGGTCGCACGAACTTCCAGCTCAAGCAGGTTGGTCTGGGTCGTGCGGCGACGCCTGATAACGCCTACCGCGACGGCGTGCTGCATTTGACTTCGCCGGGCTCGGTCATCGTTGGCGAGACCGTCAACGTCGAGATCCCAATGACGCAGGCGGAATTCGAGCTCTTCAAAGCCGACCCGGGTCGCTATCTGAACGGCAATTCCTTTACTTTTCCCGGCGCTCTGGCGGTTCCCTGTTTGCCGCGGGCAGCATGATCCGGACCGATTTCGGCATGGTCGCGATCGAAAAGCTCTCTGTCGGCGATATGATCGCGACATGCGACCACGGCTTCCAGCCGATCCAGTGGATCGGTTCGCGCCATCTTTCCGCGCGCCAGCTGGCCGAATGCCCGCAATATCTGCCGATCCGCATCAGCGCCGGCGCTTTGGGACGGGGTTGCCCGCAAAGCGATCTGCTGGTCTCACCGCAACACCGCATTCTGGTGCGCTCGACCATCGCGCAGCGCATGTTCGGTTGCGCCGAAGTTCTGGTCGCGGCCAAGCAACTGGTGGGGATCGACGGAATCGAGATCGCCGAAGATGCGACCGAGGTTGTCTATTTCCACATGCTCTTCGAACATCACGAGATCGTCTATTCCAACGGTACGGAAACGGAATCGCTGTTTACCGGACCGATGGCGCTCAAGGCCGTGGGTCGTGCCGCAGCCGAGGAAATCTTCAATCTTTTTCCTCAGTTGCGTGACCGCGACTATAGTGCGGAGCCGGCCCGCCAGCTGGTTTCCGGCCGCATCGGCCGCAAGATGGCCGAGCGTCACCGCATCAACGAGCGCGCTTTGGTCTCGGCGATCTGAGCGCGGCCCCGCGGGGCTTGGAAACGGGAAAGGGGCGGTCGCGACCGCCCTTTTCATGCGTGGTGCCGGTTTCGCGCAGGGGAACGGCAGGCCTTAGCCGGTGAGACGCAGACCGCTTTCGGCATCGAAGAAATGCAGATGCGCGGGATCGGGCAGAACCGCCAGCCGGTCCCCGCGCTGCGCTTTGGTCGTACCCGCCAGCCGGATCGTCATCAATTGCTCGGCCCCGTCGATGCGGCCGTAGCCGTAAGCATCGGCGCCCAGATGCTCGACCGATTGCAGCGTGAAGCCGAGGGCATGGTCCTCCGCCTCGACAAGGCGCAGGTGCTCGGGCCGCACGCCGAAGCGCAGGGTTTTCGCGCTTGTCACGGGGCGGGGCAGGGGCAAAACCGTGCCGTCGGGAAACGCAGTCCGCCCTCGCTCCGCTCCACCGTGAGGATGTTCATCGCCGGAGAGCCGATGAAACCCGCGACGAATTCGGTTGCGGGGCGGGTATAGACCTCGATCGGGGTGGCGATCTGCTCGGCGCGGCCCTTGTTCATCACGATGAGCCGGTCGGCCAAAGTCATCGCCTCGACCTGATCATGGGTGACATAAAGCGAGGTCTGGCCGGTGCGCAGGTGCAGCTCGCGGATCTGGAGCCGCATCTGCACGCGAAGTTTGGCATCGAGGTTCGAGAGCGGCTCGTCGAGCAAAAATGCCGCCGGATCGCGCACCAGCGCGCGCCCCATCGCCACCCTCTGGCGCTGCCCGCCCGAAAGCGCGCGCGGCTTGCGGTCGAGATAGGGCGCAAGTTCGAGCATTTCGGCCGTGGCCGCGACTTTTTCGGCGATCTCGGGCTTGGGCATGCCCGCGAGTTTGAGCCCGTAGGCCATGTTCTCGCGCACCGTCATATGCGGATAAAGCGCGTAGTTCTGAAAAACCATCGCGATGTCGCGGGCGCGCGGGTCAAGCTCGTTGACCACCCGTCCGCCGATGGAGATCGTGCCCGCGCTGATCGCCTCGAGCCCCGCGACCATGCGTAAAAGCGTCGATTTCCCGCAGCCCGAAGGGCCGACAATCACGATGAATTCGCCATCCGCAATATCGATCGAAATGCCGTGGATGACCTCGGTGCCGCCATAGCTTTTGCGCAGCTCGTCCAGAATGATGCGTGCCATTTATTTCTCCGTCTCGACCAGTCCGCGCACGAACCAGCGCTGCATCAGCACCACGACGATGATCGGTGGCGCAATCGCCAGAACCGATGTCACCATCACAAGATTCCACGGCGTATCGGCATCTGCAAAAGAGATCATCTTGCGCAAAGCGATGACGATTGTGGTCATTTCGTTGGAATTCGTGACCAGAAGCGGCCAGAGATATTGCGTCCAGCCATAGATGAACTGGATCACGAAGATCGCCGCGACATTGGTCAGCGACAAAGGCCACAGGATGTCGCGGAAGAACTGCCACGGTCCCGCCCCGTCGACCCGCGCGGCCTCGAGCAGCTCGTCGGGGATGGTCATGAAGAACTGCCGGAACAAAAGCGTGGCCGTGGCCGAGGCGATCAGCGGCAGGATCAGCCCCGCATAGCTGTCGATCAGCCCCAATGTCACCATGACTTTGTAGGTCGGCATGATGCGGACTTCGACCGGCAGCATCAGCGTGATGAAGATGAGCCAGAAACAGACCATGCGCAGCGGGAATTTGAAGAAGACGATCGCATAGGCCGAAGCCATCGAGATCGCGATTTTCCCAGTGCGATCCCGAGGGCCATGACGGTGCTGTTGAGCAAGAGCGTGCCGAGCCCGACCCCGCCGATCCGTCCCATTCCGCCGGAAAAGGCCTCGCGGTAATTGGTGGCCGTCTCTGGTCCGGGCGTCAGCGGCAGGGGCGGGCGCAGGATCGCGCCGCTCGAATAGGTCGAGGCGATGACGACGTAATAGATCGGAAAGGCGATGATGATGACGCCCAGAACCATCCAGAAATGGGCTAGAATTCGGGCGGAGGCGCGAGGGGCGAGCGGGCCTTCATCCATAATGGACCCTCCTCTCGATGAAGCGGAACTGGATCGCGGTCAGCGCGATGACGATTACCATCAAGATCACCGACTGCGCCGCGCTTTCGCCCATGATGAGATTGACGAAACCGTCGTTGTAGACCTTGTAGACCAGCGTTTCCGTCGATTTCCCCGGCCCGCCGCCGGTGACGGCATGGATGATGCCGAATGTGTCGAAAAGCGCGTAGACCGTGTTGACCACCAGCAAGAAGAAGGTGGTCGGCGCCAGGAGCGGGAAGCTGATCGTCCAGAAACTGTAACGACGCGAGGCACCGTCGATGGCGGAGGCCTCGATCAGGGATTTCGGGATGGCCTGCAGCCCCGCCGCAAAGACAGGAAATTGTAGCTGATCTGCTTCCAGGTCGCGGCCGCGATCACGAGGATCATCGCATGGTCGCCGTTCAACAGCGGGTTCCAGTTGATCCCCATCGCGCGCAGGGGCTTGGCGAATGTGCCGAAGGTCGGGTTGAAGAGAAACAGCCACATCATCCCCGCAATCGCCGTCGCCACCGCATAGGGCCAGATCATCATCGTGCGGTAAAAGCCCTTGCCGCGGCGGATTTTCTCGACCTGAACCGCAAGGAAAAGTGCGATTGCCATGGCTGCGAAAGCGACGATGACCGAGAAAATCACCGTGACTTTCGCCGCGTTGAGATAGGCCGGATCCAGCAGAACCTTCCGGAAATTCGCCAGACCGACGAAGCTGGTCTTCAGCCCGAAAGGGTCTTCCTTGAGCAGCGATTGGCGAAAGGCCTGAAGCGCGGGCCAGTAAAAGAAGATCAGCGTGATCGCGAGCTGCGGCGCGATCAGCAGCCAGGGCAGGAGCTTGTGGGGAAAGACGGTTCTGCGCATCCGTTCCTCGCGCTTGCAGGGGCGTCGTTCCCGCGGGGCGGGAACGACAGGGGAGCCGGGGCTCGGGATCGGGCCTGCGCGATCAGCCGCCCGCCGCCTCCGCAATGGCCGCATTGCCGCGCGTCACGGCGTTTTTCAGCGCCTCCTCGGCGCTTTGTCCGCCCGAGAGCATCTTTTCGTATTCCTCGTTCTGGATATCGCGCAGCTGCGGCAGGTTCGGCGCGCGCACCCCTTGGAATTGGCGGTCGGAGCCTTGCCCATCATCTGCAGGATCGGCGTCTCGCGGCCGGGGTTTTCCTCGTAAAAGCCCGAGGCTTTGGTCGCCTCGTAAGCGGCCATCGTCACCGGCAGATACCCCGATTTCTGGTGGAGCTCTTCCTGAACCGCGGTATGCGAGAGGTAGTTGAAGAATGCGCCGACGCCCTTGTAGGTCTCGTCGGATTTGCCCGCCATCACCCAAAGCGAGGCCCCGCCCGGCGTGGTGTTTTGCGGCGCGCCCTCGGCGGTTTCGTCATAGGGAAGCTGGCCGATGCCGTAGTTGATCCCCGATTTGACGATATCGCCCAACCCGCCCGAGCTTTCTGTTAGCATGCCGCATTCGCCCGAGGTGAAGTTCTGCTTCGCCTCGGATGTGCGCCCGCCATAGACGAAGACGCCTTCCTTCGCGAGTTCGGCCAACTCGCCGAAATGTTTGACATAAAGCGCGCTGTCGATCGCGAGTTCGGGCGTTCCCGCAAGGCCGTTCTCGTTGCTGGCCCAAGGGGTGTTGTTCCAGGCGGCGAAGACTTCGGTATGGATCCACGTCAGCCAGGTCGAGGTATAGCCGCAGCTCGCCGCGCCGCTCTCCTTGATCTTGCGCGCCGACGACCAAACCTCGGCCCAGGTCTTGGGCGGAGTATTCACATCGAGGCCGGCCTTCTCGAAAATGTCCTTGTTGTAGTAGAGGATCGGCGAGGAGGAGTTGAACGGGAAGGACAGCATCACCCCCTCGGGCGTCGAGTAATAACCCACGATTCCGGGCAGATACTGGCTTTTGTCGAAGGTGAAACCGGCCTCGGTCAGGACATCCGCCACCGGCTTGATCGCGCCTTGCGCCGACATCATCACGCCGGTTCCGACGTCGAAGACCTGCATGATGTCGGGGGCCTGGCCTGCACGGAAAGCGGCAATGCCCGCGTTCAGGGTCTCGGGATAGGTGCCCTTGAAGACGGGTTTGACGACGTAATCGGATTGGCTTGCGTTGAAATCGGCGGCGACCTTTTCGACGACCTCGTTATTGGCGCCGGTCATGGCGTGCCACCACGAGATTTCGGTTTGCGCTTGAGCGGCAAAAGGCATCAGCGCGACGCTGGCCATGATCCAAGAGATGTGACGCATGTATTCTCTCCCCGGAGGATGGGCCTTTGTCGGGCCCTGTTGGTGCGGTCTCGGTTTGTCTGTCGCAGAGTGTCTTTCGGTTTGGCTTTCGTCGGGTCCGTGTCTCTTTGTTGTCTTTCCTTGCTGGCCCGCGCGCGGCGCAAAGGCCCGATATGTGGCGTGAGGCCGGATGCGTTCGGGTTGCGGGCGGTTTGGGCAAGGCTGGTCGACGTTTCGTCCGATATGACTGTAACCTCCTTTGCGCGCAGCACAAAATCTTTCTGACCATCGGCAGGATTTTGCCCGATTCCGGAATTTCCGCCGCTTTTGGCGCGCCAAGCCCTGTGGAGGCACAAATCGCGCGCAACCGGAAGCGGGGGCGGGCGTTGACCAACACATGCCCCCAACCCTGGAGAACCGTGATGAAGCTTTTCGCCCCTCTGGCCCTGCTCTCGGCAACCCTGTTGCTGGCTGCTTGCGAAACCGACGGAACCCAAGTCGCGATCGATGCGCCGGTGATCACCGATCAGGGGATCGTGGATGCCGGTACCGGCGGCGGGCCGGATGCCTGCGGCGCCGCGCGCTATGCGGGCCTCGTCGGCCAGACCTCGCCGCAGATTTCGGTCCCTGCCGGAACCGTCCATCGCAGCATGCGCGACGGCGATCCGGTCACGCTCGACCTTCAGCCCGCGCGGATCAACTTCCTTTATGACCGCAGCGGCAAGTTGATCAAAGTCAGCTGCGGCTGAGTCCGGCCCGCCGCGCCTCGCGGGCGCGCGGCCGAACGGATCAAACCATTCGCCCGACCGGAGCCTGCCGGTCGGGACTTCACGCTTTTGTGATGGCATTTCGTCGGCTCTGGCGGAACCCGTTCTGCACTCGATTGCAGCCGAAGGGCATGCCTCGGGTTGACACCGCATTTCCCAACAAAAACGGATATCCCGGCCAGACTGCTTTCCGTTAAGGAAAGCAGTCTGCGGACATGCCCGCCATATGGGCAGACACCATGAGTTTATGGGCTTAGTCCAATCACGGCATATTGCAATATACCTATAGTATTTATCATATAATTCAAATATTTACGATAATTTTTTGTGAACGCGCAGCGGTTGACAGCCGCGGGTGTGCTTTTTAGCAGCGGGTTACGCGCAGAACACCCACTCTATCTATGTCCTCCTGTCTGACCGGATTTCCCCGGTTCGGCGGACGAAGAAAGTATGTCTATGTCTTATCTATTCGACTTGCCGAGAGCCTCTGTCGTCGACAAGGGCAATGGCCCAGAGCTCGAATTCTCAGGCCGTCCCAACTTCGGGAATATGTTCGGCTCCACCAAACAAGTCACCCAGTTCAATGTCGAAAACGATGCTTCAGGCGCAGGCACGTTGAGCACTAGTGATCGCGTCGATGCGGTGGTGAACGGCACCCCGATCGCGGGCACCTATATCGGCGGCGTCGAGGTCGCCTTCGAACCGGTCGGCCTGACCATCAATGCCGGTGAATTCGCCGATCTGAGCGTCAACTTCCAGGTTGCCTCTGTTCCGGGCAGCATCATTGAGGGTGCGGACGGCAAGGTTTACGTCCTGACCGCTACCGATTTCGACAAAAGCAAAGTCATTGTGACGGCGACGATCGAATTCAATGGCGAGACCGTCACCGTTAACGAACCCTTCGACATGCTGATCGAGCGTTTGGCAACGGCTGCGAGCACGATTGATCCGCGGCTGGAGGATTTCGTCTGGGAGCAGGAATCGGGTTGGAACGGCCAGGTCAACGGCTCGCGCCCGAGCACGCCGCTCACGACCGATCCGGCCAAGGACTTCATCATCCCGTCGGGCGAGATCGGCGATATCGTCTGCTTCGTCGCAGGCACGATGGTTGCGACGCCCTCGGGCGAGGTTGCAATCGAGACGCTGGCGCTTGGCGATCTGGTTCTGACCGGCGACAACGGGGCGCAGCCGATGCGCTGGATCGGGACGCGCACTCTTAGCGCAGCCGATCTGGCCCGCGCGCCGAAGCTCCTGCCGATCCGCATCAAAGCCGGTGCTTTGGGTGACGGCTGCCCCGCGCGCGACCTGCTGGTCTCGCCGCAGCACCGCGTCCTGATCCGCTCGAAAATCGCGATGCGCATGTTCGGCACGCCCGAGGTTCTGGTTGCCGCCAAGCAGCTTCTCCAGCTCGACGGCATTGATATCGCGACCGATCTCGAGGAGGTGACCTATGTCCACATCCTCTTCGATCGCCACGAGATCGTCCTCTCGAACGGTGCGGAAACGGATCGCTCTACACCGGTGCCGAGGCTCTGAAATCGATTGGTGCGGCAGCAGCCGAAGAAGTCTTCGCGCTGTTCCCCGAACTGCGCGACGAGGGCCATGTTCCGGCCGCCGCCCGCCCGCTGCTGAGCGGCCGCAACGGGCGCAAGCTCGCCATGCGCCACATGCACAACCAGCAGCCGCTGATCGCGACCCTGTCGTAAACTTGCACCGAAAATGCGGTCCGGACGTGCCTCGGCACGTTCGGGCGCCTGCGGCCGTGACCAATGGCGACAAAAGACGCGGTGCTCCGCCCGTCCCGAGTCGGCCTTGGTCGCGGCCTTTTCTTTCGGCTGGCACAAAGCCGTCCGCCTCGCGCACAATCGGGCGATGGGGTTGCGGCGGGATCGCCACGCGTCCCGAGGCGGGCCGGAAAGGGTAAGATGGGAAATTTCGTGACGTTGTTCAAAGGGTTGGCGCGCGCCTTGCGCGATCCACATGCCCGTGCGCTCATGGTGCTGAGCGCTTTTCTGATCACGATCGCCACCGCCTTCTACCATCTGGTCGAGGGCTGGCGGCTGATCGATGCGCTTTACTTTTCGGTCGTGACTCTGGCGACGGTCGGTTATGGCGATTTCGTGCCGCAGACCGATTTGGGCAAGCTTTTCACCATCGGTTATCTGATGTGCGGCGTCGGCCTTTTCGTCAGCGCGGCGGCCGCCGTTGCAGAGGCGCTGGTCTCGGCGCGCAACGGGGGCAAAGGGCCGAAGTGAGCGGCCCTTCGCGTTGATGCCGATCGCGGCTCATTCGCGCGCGAAATGGATGATGGCCTTCATCGGGCCGCGCCCTGGGTCAGCGCCTCGAACAGGGCGGGGGCCTCTTCGGGCAGGCAGGGCGCGCCCGCGAGCCAGCCAATTCTTCGGCCATAGGGGCCAGCATGGCGACGGCCTCGGCGAAATCCGCGCGGGTATAGACGCGGGTGCCGATGACAGAAAGCTCGCGGAAGGCCAGCAATTGCAGGTCCACGGGCTGTGCGCCCTTGTGGATCGAGACGATGGCCACGCTGCCGCCGACGCGGGTGTAGCGCAACGCATCCTCGACCGCGCGCGCAGCACCGGCACATTCGAAAACGCGATCGAAACCGGCACGGCCTTGCGCGGCAAGTGCCGCCTCATAGCTTTCGCTCGCGGTGGAACGGGCGTCGAAACCGGCGTCGCGAAGCTGGGCGATCCGTGCCTCGTTGGTGTCGAACAGCGCGACGGAGCCCGCGCCCATGCGGCGCAGATAGGCGGCAAGCGTCGTCCCGATCGGGCCCGCGCCAATGATCGCGACATGATCGCCCGCCGCAAAACCTGCGCGCCGCGCGGCATGGACGCAAACCGCCAAAGGCTCTGCCTGCGCCGCGACCGCATCGCTGACGCTTTCGGGAACTGCCAGCAGTTCGGAGGCCGGAATGCGCACCATCTCGGCCATGCCGCCGGCGGTGTCGATGCCGTAAAGGCGCAGCACCTCGCAGATATGGGGTTGGCCCGACAGACAGGTCTGGCATTCCCCGCAAGAGATCAGCGGATAGCAGGTGACGCGGCTGCCTTTGGGAAATTCGGCGCAATCCTCGGTGGTGCGGCCGACGAATTCATGGCCCAGAACCAGCGGGCCCTTGGCGCGGGGATGGGCGCCTTTGTAGATCGTGAGATCGGTGCCGCAGATGCCGCAGGCATCGACCGCAACCAGCACGCCCCGACCTTCGGGCAGGGGAAGATCCTTGACGGCGACCTGCATCGGCCCGTCGTAAACGACTGCTTTCATGGCACTCTCGGGATGGAATGGGAAAGGGAAACGGCAACGGGCGGCGCGGGGCCGCCCGTCGGGGTGTCGTCAGCTGATCGAATAGCCGCCGTCGACCGGAATGACGTTTCCGGTCATGAAGGCTGCATGGGGGCTGGTCAGGAACAGCGCGAGCCCGTGCAGATCCTCGGGGCGGCCCCAGCGTGCCAAAGGCGTGCGGCCAAGGATCGGGCCCGAACGTGCGGGGTCGTTTTGTAGCGCCTCGGTCAGGGGCGTCGCGATCCAGCCCGGCGCGATGGCGTTGACGCGGATGCCTTTGGGAGCATAGGCGATTGCCAGCGATTTGGTGAGCTGCGCGATGCCGCCTTTCGATGCCGAATAGCCCGGCACCAGCCCGCCGCCGAAGAAGCTGAGCATCGAGGCGATGTTGATGATCGTCCCGCCGGTCGCTTCCAGCAGCGGTGCCGCCGCCTCGCAGACCCGCATCGAGCCGTTGAGGTTGATGTCGACGACCTGCTCGAAGACCTCGGAGGCAAGCTCCTCGCCGCGCCGGATGATGCCGGCGCAGTTCACCACGACATCAAGGCGCTCCAGACCGCCCACGATCGCGCGCACGCTTTCGGTGCTGCGGACATCCAGCACGATATGCCGGATGCCCGCAGCCTGCGGACGGGCAGAGGCTTCAGCCACCTCGCGCCCGCTCGCCCCGTCGCGATGACCTCGGCGCCCGCATCGCGGAACGCCTCGGCAATCGCGCCGCCGATCCCGCCGGTGCCGCCGGTCACGAGGACCACGCGACCTTCAAGCCAATCCTTGGCCCAACCGGCATTGTTCATGACTGCACCCGTCATGTCAGCGGATGAACTGGTCGACATAATCGGCACCCAGACCGACTTTTTCGTAATGCGCGCGGCACATGTCGATCTTGGTGAAGACGTCTTCGTAGCCGATCTGTTTGTTTTCCTCGTTCAGGTAGACCATGCAGCCAGAAATGTTGAAGAAAGTGATCATCTCGCTGCAATCCTCGGGGACGTTCAGCGTGTGGATCTCGCCCGGGGGTTCATAGACGAACGAGCCTTCTTCGGCGACCCAGTCATGTTCGAAATAGTGCCACTTGCCTTTCAGCACCATGCCGAAGACCGGCGCGGGGTGCAGGTGGCGCGACAGGATGCCCGAGCGCGTGACCTTCAAAAGGTTGCACCACTGGCCGGTCAGCGTGTTGAGAAACATCGGGCGGAAGAAGACGTTCGGGGCCTGCGGAACCCAGACGCGGTCATCCTCGGGGATGGCTTTGATCGCGATTTCGCTCGGGGCGAGGGGATGGGTCGAGCCAGTCATGTTGGCATACATCGGAAAGGTCCTTTCAGAGCGGGGAGGCAGTGGATTTCGCTTTGCCGGACAGGCGGCGCAGCGCGAAGGAAAGCAGGGGGTAGAGCCAGACGATGATGGTCAGCACACCCAGCGCCCCTGCGATGGGACGGTCGAAGAAGGCCAGCAGCTTGCCGTCCGACTTGATGATCGAGGACATGAAATTCTGCTCGAGCACCTGACCCAGCACGAGGCCGAGGATCAGCGGCGCGGCCGGATAGTCATTGTCCTGCATGATCCAGACGAGGAAGCCGATCGCCAGCACGATCCACAGCTCGAACAGGTTGTTCGACACCGCATAGGCCCCGTAAAGGCTGAGCAGCAGCACGACCGGATACAGCATCTCGTCGCGCGCGCGGATCGCGAAGCGGCCCATATAGATCGCAAGGATGCCAAGCGGGATCAGCAGCAGGTTCGAGAGCAGAAAGATGATGTAAAGCGCGTTCACCATATCGGCCGATTGGGTGAAGACCAGCGGCCCGGGCTGGATGCCCTTGAGGATCAGCACGCCCACCACGATCGCGGTGATGGAATCGCCCGGAATGCCGAAGACCAGCGTCGGCACATAGGAACCCGACAGCGCCGCATTGTTGGCCGAGGATGCGCCCGCGACCGCCTCGACCGACCCCTTGCCGAAAGTCTCGGGCTTTTTCGAGAACTTCTTGGTCAGCGCATAAGAGACCCAGGCCGCGATATCGGCGCCCGCGCCCGGCAATGCGCCGATCATCGTGCCCACGATCCCGCCGCGACCGATCGCCTTGCGCTGCGCCCAGATCGTGGACAGGGACGGCATCGGCGCGCCGCTCACATCGACTTTCGGCGCTTGCGGCAGATCGGCATTCTGGCGGGTAAAGCCCGCGCCGCGGCGCAGGATCTCGGCCAGAGCGAAGGCACCGATCATCACCGAGATGAAGCCGACACCGCCCTGAAGCTCCATCAGGCCGAAGGTATAGCGCTGCATGCCGGTGACGAAATCAAGCCCGACCATCGACAAGAACAGGCCGATCATCAGCGCAATCCTGCCCTTGAGCGCGTCGTCGCCCGCGACCAGCGTGGCGCAGGACAGGCCCAGAAGCGCCAGCCAGAAATACTCGAAGCTCGAGAAATTCAAAGCGAATTCGGCAAGGAAGGGCGCGCCGAAAACCAGAATGATCGTGCCCATGATGCCGCCGAAAACCGAGGCCACGGCCGACATGCCGAGCGCGTCTCCGACGCGGCCCGCACGGACGAGATCGTTCATGTCGTTGGTATAGGCCGCCGAGGAGGGCGTGCCCGGAATGCGCAGGAACGCACCCGGCACGTCGCCCGCAAAGATAGACATGGCCGAACAGGTGATGATCGCCGCCAGCGCCGCGACCGGCGACATGGTGAAGGTCACGGGCACCAGAAGCGCCACCGCCATCGTCGCGCTGAGGCCGGGGATCATGCCGACGAAAAGGCCGAAACAGGCCGAGACGAAAATGGTGAGCAGGACTTCGGCCTGCATGACCAATCCGAGGCCGGAGATGAATGCGTCCATCAGAGCAGCCCCTCGATAATGCCTTCCGGCAGGGCGACGCCGAGAAGATGGGTGAAGACCAGCGAGATCCCGACGCCCGCAACCAGACCGGTTGCAATCGCGCTTGCGGGGCGCAGGCCGTAGATCAGGCAGTGGATGACGACCATCGGTACCGCGAGGGCGATTGTGCCGAGCTCGGGGGCGAAGGTGATGAAGACGACGATTGCCGCCAGCGGGTAAAGCACAAGCAGGATGCGGCGCGGCGAGCCCAGCCATTGCGGCCGCGAGAAGCTGCCCGCCTCGCGCAGACCGCGCAAGGCGACGGCCGCCCCATCGCCGCCATCGTGCCGCCGATGATCATCGGCAGCAGTTTGGGAGAGGCTGCGCCTGCCGGCACATGAAATCCGCGCGCCATGAAGGCAATCGCGAGCCCGAGGGCGGCAAAGGCCAACCCAGTCCAGAAATCCGGCAGGCGCATCGGTTATTCCTTGCGCTGCGCGAGGCCGAGATCGTTCATGATCTCGCCGACGCCGGTATGCTGCGCGCTCAGGAAGGTGGCGAAAGCCGCCGGATCATAGGCTGCGGTGCCGAAGCCTTTTTCGTCCATGAAGCTCTTGAACTCCTCGGAATTCGCCACGGCCGAAACGGCTGCCGCGAGCTTTTCCGCTGCTGCAGGGTCCAGATCCTTCGGGCCGACGACGCCGCGCCAGGTACCGCCCGCAAAGGCCACGCCGGTCGCTTCTTCTGCGGTCGGAACATCGGGGAAAGCCGCGATGCGGGTTTCCGACAGGACCGCGATCGGCTTGGATTTGCCCGCCTGCATCATCGAGAGCCCCTCGGGGATCGACGAGGGGATGATCTGGACGCCGCCGGCCGCAAGCTCCTGGAAGCCCGGCGCCGCGCCTTGCGACGGCACATGGGTCACCGCCAGCGGGTCGATGCCGTTGGCTTTGAGAAAGCCCGCGAAAGCAAGGTGATAGGCTGCGCCCGCGCCCATGCCCGACAGTTTGTAGGTCCCTGCGGGCTGCGCCTTGATGTCTTCCAGCGCGGCTTTGGCGTCGGTCCACGGCGATCCGTCGAGATGTGGAAGGCCGAGGCGTCGAAGTTCACCAGACCGAGCGGGGTGAATTCGTCGGCCTTGAACGGCGCGTTGCCCGCCCAGTAATAGCTGGCGATTTCGGCGCTGGCGAAGCCGAGCGTATAGCCGTCGGATTTCGCGTTCAGCATCTCGGAATGGCCGATGACGCCGCCGCCGCCGGGCTTGTTGACGACATTGACCGTCACGCCCAGCTCTTTTTCCATGCCTGCCGCGACGACGCGGGCAATCGCATCCGTGCCGCCGCCGGCATTCCACGCCACGATCAGCGTGATCGGCTTTTCCGGAAATTCGGCCATGGCGGCCCCGGCACCGAGCGCAACTGCCGCTGCGGCGATCATGAATTTTTTCATCTCATCCCTTCCTGTAGACAAGCGCGCCCTTCGGGGCATCGCCGATTAATGGATCAACCCCGCGTCACGCATTTTGACGGTGGTAAACCCGATGGTGACGGTCATCGCATCGCGCGCCGCCTCCGGATCGCCGCGCCGGATGGCTTCCAGCACGGCAAGATGGTTCGACAGATTGGCCCGGAAATTTTCCATGTGATTGGCCGTGACCGAGAAAAGCACGCCCAGAACCGCATCGATCGCGGCATCGAAGGCCTCGAGAATGGGATTGCCGGTCGCCTGCAGGATCGCGAGGTGGAATTCGCGGTCGGCAAGGATCGCGGCATCGGGCGCGCCGGAGGCGGCGGCCTCTTCCATGCGGGCATAGGCGGTTTCGATCGCGATGACCTGCATCCGCGTCGCGCGGCTGGCGACAAGGGCCGCGGCCGAGGGCTCGAAGATCATCCGCGCCTCGTCGATCGCGGCTAGAAGATCGGCGGTGTGGTTTTTGCCCGCCATGACCCAGCCCATCACCTCGCGGCTGAGCATGTTCCATTGCTTGCGCGGCGTGACGGTGGTGCCGCGGCGCGGTGCGGTCTCGACCATGCCGAGGCTCGAAAGCGTGCGGATCGCCTCGCGGATCGAGGAGCGACCGACATCGTAAAGCACCATGAGCTCGGGCTCGGTCGGAATGGCTTCGCCCGCCGCAAAACGGTCGGCGGCAATATCGGCACCAAGGCTGTCCAACACGCTGTCGGCGCGCTTTTCCTTCACCAAGGCTGATCCTCCCCCAAGTGGCATGCCTCCTCACAGGCTGGGGCGATTAATCATCTGATGAATGATGCGTCAAGTCAGATCATAGCGGGAAACCCCTGCGCTTATGTCGCAGGCATTAGGCAAAGTCGCGCAAAATTGCGGCCCCCACGCCTGAATTTCACGCGGTAAAGGCATGATTTTGAACGGCCGCCACATTTTCTTCGCCCTGCACCACGATTTCGGCTTGAGAATCGGTAATGTAATAACATAACAGTTATAGTGCCGAAAAACCCGCGCCCCCACCTGCCATGAGGTGCGGCGCTGCGGGGAATCGGCCGGACCAGAATCAATCGGGACAGAAAGCACATGACGAAAAACAGATCGATCCTTTGCGGCCGGACCTTGGTGATGGCGGGGGTCCTCTCGACGCTGGCGCTGCTGCCGCTGGCGGCACAAGCCGCGCCCAAGGACCACGCGCATGACCATTCCCATGATCACGCCCATGACCACGGGCATAGCCATACCGGCACCCAGACCGAGACCCCCGCGGGCGGGCGCGCCGCCGAAATCGCCAAGGGCTATTTTGCCGATGACGAGGTCAAGCCGCGCGTGCTTGGCGATTGGGAGGGAGAGTGGCAGTCGGTCTATCCCTATCTGCAGGACGGGACGCTCGATCCCGTCATGGCCCATAAGGCCGCGCAGGGCGACAAAACCGCAGCCGAGCACCGCGCCACCTACGAGGCGGGCTACCGCACCGACACCGACCGCATCGTCATCGCGGGCGACGAGGTGGCCTTTACCACGCAGGGCACCACCCGCCGCGCGACCTACCGCTCCGACGGTTTCGAGATCCTGACCTATGCCAAGGGCAATCGCGGCGTGCGCTTCGTCTTTGCCAAGGTGGCGGGGGACGAGGGCACGCCCGCCTTCATCCAGTTCTCGGACCACATCATCGCGCCGCAAAAGGCGGGGCATTACCACCTTTATTGGGGCGATGATCGCGCCGCGCTTCTGGCCGAGGTCGAGCATTGGCCGACCTATTACCCCGCCGCGATGGACGGGGCACAGATCCGCGAAGAGATGATGGCGCATTAAGCACGACCTGACACGTCGCCCCGAACGCGCGCCGAACGCCCTCTGTGGCGCGGGCCGCAACGAAAACGCCCCTCCGCATTGCGGAGGGGCGTCGTGATCATCTGTCCCGAAACTGTGCGGCTTAGCCGTTCTGGGCGTCTTTCTTGCCGTTTTCGCGGTGGGTGGTGTAGCTGTTGATGAGGTTGCGGTAGTCCGGAATATGCGCCGAGAACAGCGCGCCCAGACCCTCGATGTCGTTGCGCCAGTCGCGGTGCAGCTCGCATGCGGTGCCGAACCAGGTCATCATCTGCGCACCGGCTTGCGACATGCGGTCCCAGGCGGCGTCGCGGGTCATCGGGTTGAAGGTGCCCGAAGCATCGGCGATGACGAAGACGTCATAGCCCTCTTCGAGTGCCGAAAGCACCGGGAAGGACACGCAAACCTCGGTCACGACACCTGCGACGATCAGTTGCTTCTTGCCGGTTGCCTTGACGGCCTTGACGAAATCCTCGTTGTCCCAGGCGTTGATCTGTCCGGGGCGCGCGATATAGGGCGCGTCGGGGAAAATCTCGGTCAGCTCGGGAACCAGCGGGCCGTTCGGGCCTGCTTCGAAGCTGGTGGTCAGAATGGTCGGCAGGTTGAAATATTTCGCCAGATTGGCCAGTGCGAGAACGTTGTTCTTGAACTTGTCGGGGTCGATGTCGCGCACGAGCGACAACAGACCGGTCTGGTGGTCCACCAAAAGAACCGCTGCATCTTCCTTGTTCAGACGGACATAGGGTTTGGACATTTCATCTTCCTTTTAACTCGGTAAGGCCGGGAGCTGGCCTGCGGTTCCAAACAGCCGGCACAGCAAAGCTGACGACCGATCCCGCGAAAAAATACATATCAAAACGACAAACAGCCTAGTAGTTTCGTAAAATGACACACAGTGTCCTATAGGTGGGACAGACCATGTATGATCTTAACGACTTCCGCCTCTTCGCCTTCGTGGTGGACGAGGGCGGTTTTGCCGCTGCCGGACGGCGGCTGGGGCTGACGCGTTCGTTCGTCAGCCGGCGCATCCAGCTTTGGAGGATGCCCTCGGGATGCGGCTTCTGCAACGCTCGACCCGCAACTTCCAGGTCTCGGAGCTGGGGCAGCAATTCTACCAGCATTGCCTGTCGATGATCGCCGAGGCCGAGGCCGCCGCCGCCGTGATCGAGATCCAGCGCAGCGAGCCGGTAGGGACCTTGCGCATCTCCTGCCCCTCGTCGTTGATCCAGTACCAGATCGCGGGGATGGCGGCGCGGTACATGCGCAAATATCCCAAGGTGACGATCATCCTCGAAAGCACCAGCCGTCGCGTCGATGTGCTCCGCGAGGGCTTCGACATGGCGATCCGCATGCGCTTTCCGCCGCTCGAGGACAGCGATCTCATCGTGCGCCGCTTCGAGACCGACGAGCAATATCTCGTCGCGAGCCCGGGTTGCGTGCAGGACGCCCATGCCGAGGGCTGCGCGAGCCCGAGCATCTCGCGCGCCTGCCGAGCCTGTCGTGGAACCCCGACGACACCAGCCATCTTTGGGATCTGGTCGGTCCCGAGGGGCGTCATGCCCGCATCTCGTTCCAGCCGCGGCTTTTGACGCAGGACATGGCGGCCTTGGTCGAGGCGACTTTGGCGGGGCTGGGCGTAACGCAATTGCCGGCGGCGGTGGCGCGGCCCCATCTCAAGACCGGCCGTCTGGTCGAGATCCTGCCCGGCTGGCGGCCCCGTTCGGGCGTGGTCCATGCGGTTTTCCCGAGCAGGCGCGGACGCTCTCCGACGGTGCTGACCTTCCTCGATTTCCTCGAGGCGGAGTTTCGCGACGCCCTGCGCGATCCCGAACCGGTCAGGCCCTGATCCGCGATCCCCGCAAATGGCGAGGGCGGGCCCGAAGGCCCGCCCTTTTGCATTGCGCGGCCCCGCAACCGGACCGGATCAGGATTTCGGCTTGAGGTTTTCGGGGTCGTAAAGCGGCGCATAGCCCACGCCCGCCACCTCGACCGCATAGGTCTCGCCGAAATATTCGACGGCGAGTTTGCGGCCCTTTTCGGCATAGCCGTGCGGCAACCAGGCCAGCGCGATATTCGCGCCGATCGTGGGGCCGAAAGCCACCGAGGTCGTATAGGACCGCCGCCCCAAGGCATCGACCAGCGTTTCGCCGGTGGCCGGATCGAAGACCGGCATGATGCCGACCGGATAGCGTTTGACGCCGTCCTTGTCGGTGTTTTCAAGCATGACCAAGGTGCAAAGCGTCGCGGCCTGATGGGGCAGGGCCTTGAAGGCGACGTGCTTTTCCTTGCCGCGGAAATCGGCCTCTTTGACTTTGGGACGGGCCAGACCCGTCTCGATCAGGTTGTATTGCGTCAGAAGATCGGCGTTCTGCAGACGCAGGCTTTTCTCCATCCGGCGCGAGTTGGCATAGGTCTCGACCCCGACCGGCGTGACGCCGATTGCCGCCAAAGCATCCCAAACCGCCAGCGCATCGCCATAGCGCATATGCAGCTCCCAGCCCTGTTCGCCGACATAGGAGATGCGGAAGGCCATGACATCCTGACCCGCGATGCGGATATCCTTGAGCGTGCCGAAAGCGAAGTTTTCAAGATCGAGCTGCGCGGGATCCTCGACCACTTTCTTGAGGTTTTCGCGCGCATTCGGCCCCCAGATACCGAGCGTCACGATCTCTTCGCTGACATCGGTGATCGTCACGTCGAAGCCTTTGTCTTCGGCCACGCGCTTGAGATAGGTAAAGTCGCGCGGCCCCGCATCGGCCCCGTCGATGACACGGGCGCGGTCCTTCATGCGGAAGATCGTGAGGTCGGCGCGCACCATGCCCTCGTCGTCGAGGAAATGGGTGTAGATCCCTTTGCCGATATTGCCCTCGCCGCCGATTTTCGCGGCCGAGACCCATTCCAGAAGCGCCTCGTGATCGGGGCCGGTCACGTCGTAGATGGCGAAATGCGACAGGTTGATCATGCCGACATCATCGCTCAGATGCAGCTGTTCGGCATTCGAGACGCGCCAAAAATGGCGGTTGTCCCATTCGTTTTCGCGAACCGGCACGCGGTCGCCGTATTTTTCGAGCAGGTGGTCGTTCGCGGCATAGCCATGCGCGCGCTCCCAGCCGCCCAGTTCCATGAAATGACCGCCGAGCGCGACTTCGCGGGCATAGAAGGAGAGCGGCGGATGTTGCGGGCGCTGGCATAGGGTTCGCGCGGATGGATCGCGGGCCAGTAGATCTTTTTCGCGGCCTCGGTGCAGCGCGCGTCGATAAAGCTGCGTTCAAGCTGATAGGGATAAAAGCGCGCGTAATCGATGCCGTTATGGTCGATCTCGGTGCGCCCGTCGGTCAGCCAATCGGCGATGATCTTGCCGTAAGCGGGGGCGTCCTTGACCCAGATGCCCACGCAATACCACAGGCCCCGCACCTTCTGGCTTTCCCCGACCGAGGCCCCGCCGGCCGCGGAAACCTGCAACAACCCGTTGAAGGAATGGCTTTCATTATAGCCCAGTTCCGCAAGGATCGGGGTCAGCTCCATCGCCTTTTCCAGACCCGTCATGACCTGATCCAGCTCCAGATCGCGCTGGGACGGCGACAGGCGCGACTGCTCCTTTTCAAGGATCTCGCTCGGGTGGCACATACGGGGCTCGAAGGGCTCGTAATAGCCCCATTCGATCTGGCCGCCCTCGGCCGTGGTCGGATCGCCCGTGTCGCGCATATAGGCCGAGTTGCCCTGATCGCGCAGCAGCGGATAGCCGATTTCCTTGCCGGTGCCGGCGAATTCGTCATAGGGGCCGAAGAAGGTCAGCGGGTGGTCGACCGGCATGACCGGCAGATCCTCGCCCGCCATTTCGGCGATCAGTCGGCCCCAAAGGCCGGTGCAGACGATGACGTGATCGGCCATGATCGTGCCGCGATGGGTCACGACGCCTTTCACGCGGCCGCCCTCGATCACCAGAGATTGCGCGGGCGTATTGGCGAAAGCGCGCAGCTTGCCGGTTTTCTCGCCCTGATCGACCAGCTTGCCGGCCACCGTCTGCGAGCGCGGAATGACCAGACCGGCATCGGGGTCCCACAGCGCGGCCTCGACCATGTCCTCTTCCAGAAGCGGGAATTTCGCCTTGGCCTCCGCCCCCGAAATCAGCGTGGCGCGGCTGCCGAAGGCCTTGCCGGATGTGACCTTGCGCTTGATTTCCTTGAGCCATTCCTCGTCGCCGGTCCGCGCGACCTCAAGGCCGCCGACGCGGGCGTAATGGCCCATTTTGTCGAAGAAATCGACGGAATACTGCGTGGTCCAGACCGAGAAGAAATCGTGGCTCGTGACATAGCAGAAGTCCGAGGCATGCGAGGTCGAGCCGATATCGGTCGGGATGCCGGATTTGTCGATGCCGACGATATTGTCCCAGCCGCGCTCGATCAGGTGATGGGCGACCGAGGCCCCCACAATGCCGCCGATCCCGACGATGACGACTTTGGCGTGGTTTGGAAATTGCGACATGAAGGCCTCGTGGCATGCGTTGACCCTTCGAGAATAGGGGGGCCGAATCCGCCGGATGGAGGATTTCCGACCTGTCCGCGCGGTTTCGCGACAAAGGCGGGCATTCGAGGTGCGGCGTGCCGGATTCGGCGCGCTCCTGTCAGGAGATGTGTCGGGAAATGCGGCGGGGCTCAAACATAGTCGAAATAGCTGTGCATCGCGCTGTCGCGCCGCGCGGCGATCCGCAAGGCCTCGCCCATCATCCGCGCGCCGATGGTGGCGGGGGCGGCGCTGGCCAAAGTCCCGGGCGGCAAGGCGGTTGTCAGAAAGGCCTCGGCTGCGGCAATGGGGGCCGCGAGGATTTCCGTCCCGCTCCCTTCGCGGCCGCCGTCCTCGGGGCCTATATCGAGTCGTTCGGCCTCGCGCAGGACGAACAGATGGAGCGCGGTTTCCGTGACTAGGTCGATCCCCGACCCGCCCGGCCAGCTCCTCGGGGCCCTGGCGTTCGAGCAGGCCGCCCAGCATGTCGCGCATCCTGAGTTCGAGCGGGGCGGCATGTTTGGTCAGAACCGCCAGAAATTCGCGGGAGAGGGCATGGTCCTGATCGGCCGCCTCGTCGATGAGCGAGAATGCATCGCACAGGGCCAGCGCCGTCCATCCGGTCGTGCCGTGGTGGAGCCGTGCGACGCCCGCCTCGATCAGCGCCGGTTTGGAGTTCGCCAGACCGCATTCGATGAGGAAAGGGCCGGTCATTGCCGAGGCATGGCCCGCGTCCTCCTGCAGGGCGCGCTTGCGCAAATGGTCGGGAATATGGTGCCACTCGCCCCCGCCCGAGCTGCCGGCGAGCGCCAAAGCGACGCCCCCGCCACGGCCTCACCATCGCTGAGCGGGCCTTGAGCGGCAAAGCGTCGGCGCGGAAAGGGCTCGGCGAAAGGGGCGAGCTGCGTGCCCAGATGCCCGATCCATGGCGGGCTTTGCGTGACCCGCGCCAGCAGCAGGATCGCGCGCAAAACAAGCGCCTCGCCGGTCATGGGGCGCGGATCGAGCGGGGAAGGCTGGCGGCATAAAGGTCGAATTCTTCAAGCATGTCGGGCCTTTGGCGAGGATCGGGCGGGATCGGCCGAAAGATCGGGGCATCGCGACCGGCCGGCGCGCAGGGTGTGGGGCACACATCAGGCAAGGGCGGTCCGGCTGTTTGCAGGCAGGCAAACCATAGGCATAAGGTGCCAATCGGCGCAATCATTCTCTGATAAGGGCCGCTGCTCGCAGCCGCATGCTCGCAGTCGCTGTCCGGTGCCTCGCGCCGCCGTCCTAGCGCGCCATCCAGCCGCCGTCGACGCTGATCACCGCGCCGTGGATATAGGCCGCGCCCTCGGAGGCAAGAAAGGCCGCCGTCGCGCCGATATCTTCGGGACGGCCCCAGCGTGCGGCGGGAATGCGCTCGAGGATCTGACGGGTCCGCTCGGGGTCCTCGCGCAGGGCTTGGGTGTTGTTCGTCGCGATATAGCCAGGCGCGATCGCGTTGACGTTGATCCCGCGCGACGCCCATTCATTGGCCAAAAGCTTGGTCAGCCCCGCGACCGCATGTTTCGAGGCGGTATAGGCCGGCACGCGGATCCCGCCCTGAAAGGCCAGAAGCGAGGCGATATTGATGATTTTCCGCCCCTGCCACCCTCTTGCGCAAGGATCTCGCGCGCGAAGGCTTGGGCCGTGAAAAACAGTGCCTTGGTGTTGATGTCCATCACCGCATCCCAATCGGCCTCGGTATAGTCGAGGCTGTCGGCGCGGCGGATGATACCCGCGTTATTGACCAGAATATCGATGCCCGCGCCCGAAAAGACATCCCGCGCCGCCATCGGATCGGCGAGGTCGAGGTGGATTTCCCGCGCCGTCCCGCCCGCGTCTCGGATCTTTTGCACCGTTTCCGCCGACGTTGAGCGCCCCGCGCAAATCACCTCTGCCCCCGCTTGGGCGAGTGAGATCGCAATGGCTTGTCCAATGCCGGTATTGGCGCCGGTGACGAGGGCGCGATGTCCGGAAAGTGACCACCAGCTCATGTCGAGATCCTTGTCTGCAAGCGTTTTCAACGGGATCGCTGCCGCTCTGCCGCGCCCTGCGGTATTGAGACGCAAAGACCGGTGGCTGTCACCCCTCCTTTGTGCGTTCCCGTGCCTAGGCCCGCAGATCGGGGTGGTGGTGGTGGATCCGCGCGGGAAACGACGCGGCAATAGTCGGGCAGGAGGGCACAAAGGCTGAAGGAAATCCCCCGGGGCGCGGGCTTTTCCCTGCTACTGGCGTAGATCGGCAACAGGTGGGGCTGGCGTGATGCGCGGGGTTAACCCCGATCCGCGGGCCCGCGTTTCGTGCCGCATCCGCAAAGCCATTCGCGCCGCAGCGCAGAGTTGCTTGGCAAAATCGCGGCGATACCAGCCCGATCTTTGGTGCGCGCGCAGCATTTCCGCCATCCGGTGCGCCCGATCGGGCCCTCCTCGGGGCGGTGCCACGGCGCGCCTGTGCCCTTTGCGCGCGCGGACCCTTAACCATCTGGCGATAAGGATAGGCGCTTGCCGCATCTCGGCGATTTACTGCCGATCGGGGACGGGTCTATGATTCAGTTATGGACTGGTCGCAAGCAGAGGATCCGATCTGCGCGACTCGCTGAAAAATACTGACAACGTGCCGGAAACGGCCCGCAGGCAACGTCATGTTGCTGCGGGAGGGAGAGGGTTTTTCCGGCATCCGAAAGGCGGTGTGGATGGGGAGGCTGACGGGATTTTGGGGGCTGCTTTCGGCCTATTGGCGCTCGGAGCGCTGGCGTGAGGCCTGGACCCTGACGGCAATCGTCTTCGTGCTGACGACGGTCTTGAGCAAGGCGAGCGTCTGGGTCGCCCTTGCCAGCGCAGATTTCATGGCCGCCCTTGTCAATATCCAGCCCGCCAGCGGCGATTCCGCCCTTTCCGCATCCTCGTCCCTCGCCTCCGGCCATGTCGTTTTGATGGCGGCGGGGGCCTATCTCGCGATTTTTCTGGCGCGGACGGCGGGGTGGCGCTGCGCCATTTCGTCTCCTCGACGCTGCACCGGCGCGCGCGCTGGCTGGTCGCGCAGTTCAACGATGCCATTCTCGCGGATGAACGGATCGCGTTCGACCTGATGAGCGACCGCTCGGACGGAGGCGACCGGTCGCGCATGCCCGATGCGGTCGACCAGCGCGTCGACGAATGCACCGGCGGGCTTTACGGGGCGTCATCGGCCTTGCGATGGGGCTTTGGGGGGCGGTGACCTCGATCTATTTCGTCTTTGCCGCGCTTTTGGAACGCGGCGAGGCGGTGCCCTTTCTCGACCGCTGGGGCGCGGAAGCCAATGCGGGCCTTGCGCGGCTGATCGGCCCCGAGGCCGCCGCGCATATCGATCTCGTGCCTGGGGCCTATGGCTCGGGATTGCTGAGCCTCGGGCTGGTTGCGGTTTTCGTGCCCTGCGCCACGCTGATCGCCTGGAAACTCGGCCGCATCATCGAGCGGCTGACCATCTTGCGCCAACGCCGCGACGGGGCATGGCGCGGCGAATGGGGCGTGATGATGAACCGCGTCGCCCAGCTCGCGATCGGGCGCGGCGAGAGGCGCAAAGCGCATCAACCGTGCGCTTTATGCCGATCTGGACGCGACCTGGGGCAAGCAGAACTGGCTGGGCTGCGGGCTGATGATGTTCAACAGCACCTATGGTTTCCTTTCCGCGCGGCTGCTCGCCTATCTGCCCGCTTTGCCCGCCTATATGGCGAACAACATGAATTTCCGCGATTATATCGCCAGCAGCGAGCTGACCGCCGAGCTGATCGGCGATGTGTCGTGGTTCATCAACGTCATGCCCGCCATCGCCACGCTCAAGGCCAATGCCGCGCGCCTGACCGAGCTTGCCCAAGCGATCGAGCGCGTGCGCGAGCGCGACGCCTTCTATGCCGAGACCGGCGCCAGCGCCTTCGAGCGCGGCAGCAGCGCCAAGGGGCCGCTTCTGGAAGCGGGAGATCTGCGCCTCCATCACCGCGGTCATGATGCACCGGCCTTTCTCCACCTTGCCCATCTGCGTCTCGACGAGGGCAGCCGCGTCTTTCTGAACGGGGTGAACGGTTGCGGAAAATCGAGCCTTCTCAAGGCGGTGGCCGGGATCTGGCCCTATGGTTCGGGCCGCATCACGCGGCGCGACGGCGCGCGGATCTTTTTGCCGGACAAGAGCCGGACCTGCCCGACCGGCTGAGCCTCAAGGCGCTGGTCAGCTATCCCGACGCGCCCGAGGATCACAGCGACATCGCGATTGCGATGGCCTTGTCGCGGGTGGGTTTGGGCGATTTCGTCCATGTCCTCGACCAGCCGCTTTATCAGGGCAAGAACTGGCGCAACGTCTTTTCCGGCGGGCAAAAGCAGCGCCTCGTTCTGGCGCGAATCCTGATCGCGCGGCCCGATATCCTGCTTCTGGACGAGGCGACGGCCGCGCTTGATGTGGAGGCGACGATGGATTTCTACGCCACGCTCGACGAGTCCCTGCCCAAGGCGGCGGTGCTTGCCGTCCTCCATGGCGGATCCCTGCCCGTGACGCCCGATGGCGCGTCCTACTATCAATCCATGCTCGATATTCGCGACGGATCGGCCATTCTGCGGCACGGGATTGCGCATGAATTCGGCGCGTCCCGCCATGCGGCGGAGTGAAAGGAAAAGGCGCATGACCATAATCGAGCGTGTCGAGAGCCTGCTTGGCGCGATGGACCTTGCCGAAAAGATCGGCCAGCTAAACCTTTTGGCCGCCGGCGAGGATTAGTGACCGGCGCGGGCCAGCCGACGGCATTGTCCGACCGCCTCGCAAACGGCGGGGTCGGCGCGATATTCGGGACGAAATCGTTGGCTTCGGCGCGGGCCCTGCAAGAGCGCGCGTTGGCCGGATCGCGGCTCGGGATTCCGCTGTTTTTCGCCGAGGATGTGATTCACGGCCACCGCACGATTTTCCCTTTGGGCATTGCCATGGCCTGTAGTTGGGACATGGGGTTGATCCGCGAGACCGCCGCCTATGCCGCCGCAGAAGCCGCCGCCGAAGGGCTGCATCAGGTCTATGCCCCGATGGTCGATGTCACGCGTGATCCGCGTTGGGGCCGCGTGGCCGAAGGGCCGGGAGAGGATCCGCTTCTGGCTTCGCGCATCGCCACCGCGATGGTGCAGGGTTTTCAGGGGCCGGGGCTGGGGGCGATGCTCGGCGCGGGTTCGGCCTCGGGTCTGGGGGCGAGCGGCCATGTCGCGGCCTGCCTCAAGCATTTCGTGGCTTATGGCGCGCCGCAAAGCGGACGCGATTACGACAATGCGAGCCTCTCGTGGGAGGATCTGCTCGAGACCTATCTGCCTCCTTTCGCGGCAGGGCTCGAGGCGGGCGCGCTCAGCGTCATGGCGGCTTTCAACGCGGTCAACAAAGTCCCGATGCATGCCCATCACCCCCTGATCGAGGGCTGGCTGCGCGCATCGCGCGCAGAGGAGGGCAGGGGTTCGACGGGCTCATGGTCTCCGATTATACCGGCGTGAAGGAACTCACCCCCACGGGCTTGGCCCCGCGCAACTCGCCGTGGCCCGCGCGCTTCATGCCGGCATCGATATGGATATGGTCGGCGAGGATTACTGGCGCGAGCTGCCCGCGCTGGCGCACCACGGGATAGACGCGCCAGATGCGGGCTTTTCGCTTGGCGCCGAGCGTATCGGCGCGATGATCGATTGCGCCTGCCGGCGGGTGCTGACCTTCAAGGCGCGGCTCGGCCTGCTGGATGATCCGTTCCGCGGAATGGCCGAAACCGCGCGCCCCCGCCCGCGACAAGGGCCGCGCCTTGGCCCGCAAAGCGGCGGCGGCCTCGGCGGTATTGCTCGAAAACAACGGGATTTTGCCACTTGCGCGCGGGGCCCGTGTCGCCTTGATCGGGCCCTTTGCTGCCGATCGCGCCAATATGCTGGGGACATGGTCGGTTTCGGGGCGGGCCGAGGATGTCGTGCCGCTCGATCAGGCGGTTGCGGCGCTGACCGGCGTGACGCCCGCCCGCGCCTGGGGGCCGATATCGTCGATGAAAGCTGGCTTGCCGCGCGGCTCAATGTCCACGGCGTGACCGTCGACCGCGACCCCCGCCCCGAGGCCGAACAGATCGCCGAGGCCGTGGCCGTGGCGCGCGGGGCCGATATCGTGATCGCGGCCTTGGGCGAGGCCAAGGAGCATGCGGGGAATCCTCCTCGCGGCTTTCGGTCGATCTGCCTGCGGTCCAGTTGCGGCTGTTCGCGGCTCTGGCGGCTTTGGGCAAACCTTTGGTGACGGTTGTCTTCGCGGGCCGTCCCCTGTCGCTCGCGGCGCTGTCAAAGCAGTCGGATGCGCTGCTTTACGCATGGCACGGCGGGGTTGGCGGCCCCGAGGGTGGCGGATCTGCTCTTTGGCGCGGCCGAGCCTTCGGGGCGGCTCGCGATCTCGATGCCCCGCCATGGCGCCGAGGCCCCCGTGACCTATGCGTCGGACCCGAGCGGAAGGCCCTCGCCGGGGCGGTTCGCGAAATTCCTGACCGGCTGGCTCGATCTCGAGGATGACGCGCCGCATTTCCCCTTCGGCTTCGGGCTGGGCTATGCGCCGGTGGGCTACGGTCCGCCGCGCCTTTCGCGCGATACGGCCCCCGCCTCGGATCGGGTGACGCTGAGCGTGATGGTCGTGAACCACGGCACGCGCACCGCGATCGAAACCGTCCAGCTTTACGCCTCGGATCCGGTGGCGCAGGTGACGCGGCCCGCGCGCAAGCTGATCGACTTCATGCAGGTGAGCCTTTCCCCGGCGAAAGCCGCGAGATCGGTTTTTCGATCAGCGCGGCGCAATTCGCCTATCCCGTCGCCCCAGCGCTCGAGACCGCGTGCTGGCAGCGCGACCCCGGTCTGATCCGGTTGCATGTCGGGGCAAACAGCCGCGATACCCAGATGGTGGAGCTGACATGGCGCGATTGATCACCGGCCTTGACGATACGGCCCTGCGCGACCGCGTGGCACAGGCCACGGCGGGCTATTTTCTCGATTGGAGCCATCCGGTCAGCGGCATGGCGCGCGAACGTAGCGGCGGTGCTTTCGGTTACGACATCAACGAGACGACCTGCACCGGCGGCACGGGCTTCGGCCTTCTGGCCCAGATCGTCGCGGCCGAGCGCGGCTGGCGTCCGCGCCGCGAGATCCTCGACCGGCTGGAAAGGCTGGTCGGTTTTCTGGAGGCCGCCGACCGTTTCGACGGGGTTTTCCCGCATTTCCTGCATGGCACCACCGGCCGCGTTCTGCCCTTCATGGCGGGCGACGACGGCGGCGATCTGGTCGAGACGGCTTTTCTGGTGACCGGCCTTCTGGGCGCCGCCGCCTATTTCACCGAGGCGCCGGAGCTCGTCCGCCGGATCGAGGCGATTGCGGCAGGCGTCAACTGGGCCGCGCACCGGCGCGCGGACGGCGCACTGATGTGGCACCGCCATCCCGCCCGCCCGTGGCGCCCCGATGCTTTGCCGATCCGCGGCTGGAACGAGGCCTTTGTGGTCTTCGTCCTGGCCGCCGGCTCGCAAACCCATCCGGTCGCGCCCGAAAGCTATCACCAAAGCTGGGCCGCAGCGCCGGCCTTTCTGAACGGGCGCGATTATGCCGGAACGGTTCTGCCGCTTGGACCCGATTGGGGCGGGCCGCTGTTTTTGTCGCAATATCCCTTTCTAGGGATCGATCCGCGCGGCTTCGCGACAGATATGCCGATTACGGCGAACAGGCGTGTGCCCATGCTTTGGTCAACCGCGCCCATTGCCTGCAAAACCCGCAGGGCTGGCGCGGCTATGGTCACGATTGCTGGGGCCTGACCGCCAGCGACGACCCCGACGGCTACAGCGCCCATGCGCCGACCAACGACAACGGCACAATCACCCCGACTGCCGCCTTGTCGTCCTTTCCCTTTGTCCCAGATCACGCGATGAGGGTTTTGCGCCATCTGCATGACGATCTCGGCGGGCGGATCTGGGGCGAGGCGGGCTTTGTCGATGCGTTCAATGCGAGCCGCGATTGGGTGGCCGACAGCCGCCTCGCGATCGATCAGGCCCCGATCGTGATCGGGCTGGAGAATGCGCGTTCGGGCCTGCTGTGGCGGCTGGTTTCGGGTCGGCCCGAGGTACAAAGGGGCCTGAGGGCGCTGGGTTTCACCGCGCCTTATCTGGCGGCGCGAGCCGAGAAAGCGCGGCGATTGCCTGATCGCGGGCATGGGCGGTCTCGAGAAAAGCCGCCGCCGACCAGCTCAGCGCAAGGCAGGAGCGCGGCGCGCCGCTTTGGCGGTCGAATTGCTCGGGCAGCGCGCCCGGCGGATCGGGGGCCAGTTGGGCGATCAGGGCAAGGCGGGCCTCGGCGCGGGCGAAAGCGGCAGGATCGCCCGCGATCGCCGCGATGCGGTAGCCGATGGCGGCAAAGCCCAGAGTGGTCGGATACCACGGCTGCCCCTCGAAATAGAGATCGTCGCGCCAGCGCCCGACGGCAGGGGCGGCGCGGCCGGCATTGATCGGATAAAGCGCCGCGAATTCCTGATCGAGCGCGCCCATCGTCGCCTCCATCAGATCGCCGGTCAGGGCAAGGGCCCCGCCGTGCGATCCGCGTGCAAAGCGCAAGGCAGCTTGCCGCATCGAGGGTCTCGCTCTCGATACTCTCGCGCAAAGCGCCTGCCGCGTCGCGCGCCCCGAGGATCAGCGCCTCGAGCCGCTTGGCCGCCGCCGAAAGCGCATCGGGGCATAGTTCGGGGCCTGATTGCTGGGGCGAGAACGGGCGGCCTGTCAGCACGCCGCGCCGCAGCAGATCCGCGCCGCGATCCAGCGCATCCCATTGCGCGATCAGGGCAAAGCTCGTGCGTTTGGGCGGTGCTTCCTCCCACGGCCCGATGGCGGCGCGTCCGGCCACGGCGAGGGTATGGCCGAGATCGCGGGCGATCAGGCGGAGGGCCTGCGGCAGGGCTGGTTCGGGCACGGCGGCGAGAACCGCCATCAGGCTCGTGGCGCGCAAAGCGGGGCCGTCGTCTTGCGGGCGGCTCCAGTTTTCGAGATCGGGGCTGCCGTCGGGGCAAAGCGCGGCTCTTCGAGCCAGGCCGCGCCCGTCAGCGCCGCGAGTTCGCCGTCATCGCGCAAAAAGCGCAGGTGGTCGGCCCGCGCGGTTGCGCGCAGCGGGTTCACGGCGGGGCCGCGCCGCGCGGGATCGGAAATCTTTAGCGAGAAATCCGTGAAATCGGCGATGAAACCGGCCCAGAAGCGCGCGGCCCCGGGATCTGCGGTCATGGCCAGCGGGACCGCGCGCAAAACGATGGCGCTGTCGCGGATCCAGTGGTGGAAATAATCGGGCTCGGGGTTCCAGCAGGCGATGCGGTAGGACGCCAGTACCGAACCGCGCGCCGGAGACAGCCGCCAGCCGAACCCCTCGCGGTAACGCTCGATGTCGGTGGCCGAACAGGCGCGGCGCAATTCGCGCGCCGAGGCCAGCCGCTGCGCCGCGATCCATGCGGGATCGACCGGACGCAACGCGCGGCTCAATGTCAGGCCCCGAGCGCCAGAAGCGCGGCGCGCAACATCTCGGCGCAGGCGGCGCCCGAAGGACAGTGATGCTCGTCGGGGAGCGCGCCGAAATAGCGGCCGTTGGGCGAGGCCGCGAAATAGGCGCGGGCATCGGCAATCCGCACCAGCCCGTCCGAGGCGCCGGTGACCACCGCCAGAGGCGCGGGGCTGCGGCGCAACGAGGGCCCGCATCGGCCGTGGCCATTTCGTCGAGAAAGAGCGGCGCCTCGGCACGGACGGCATCGATTGCGGCTTTGCCCATCGCAAGGCGCGAATTGTACAGCACCTTGCCCGACAAAGGCGGCGACATCGCCAGCAGGTGATGCGGCTGCGGCATATGGGTCGCAAGCTGGGCGATCGCGAAAGAGCCGAGGCTGTGGCCCGCCAGCGCGCGGGGCTGGCCCGGCCATTGCTCCGCGATCCAGTCCCAGATCTGCGCGGCGGCTTTGGTATGGCCGCTGAAGGTGACCTGATTGGCGGGGCCGGTCTCGGGCAGGGCGGCGGAATGGGGCAGTTCCGGCGCAACCACGCGCCAGCCACGCGCCAGATAGGCGCGCGCCATTTCCGCGATCTGGGGCTGCTCGGGCGCGCCGTTGCGGCCGTGGACCAATAGCACGCTGCCCTTGGTCCCGCCTCCGGGCGCGTCATGGGGCTCTGCCACCACAGTCGCGATCTTGCCGCTTGCGCCGTCAATCATGTGGCGCGTCGCCGCTTGCGTCCAGAGTTCAGAAGTCAAAGGCCGCCCCCAACCGCGCGTTTCCGCCTCCCATAGGCTAGGCTCGTGCCCTTTGCGTCAAGTGCCCTCGATAGGGCTTAGGCAAATCCGAAACAAAGCATCGCGAGAATCTGATGTTTCGCTGCGGCGCGGGGCGGCATTCTGCGGCCGAACGGCGCCCGACGGCGCCCCGATCCCCACAGGAGCCTTTGATGCCGGACCATGCCCCGCCCGCCCATATCGTCGTCGTCGGAGCCGGTCAGGCCGGAGCGGCGCTGGTCGCGAAACTGCGCGCCTCGGGCTATGGCGGCCGTCTGACCCTGATCGGCGAAGAGGCCGCGCCGCCCTATCAGCGCCCGCCGCTCTCCAAGGCCTATCTTCTGGGCGAGATCGACGAGGAAAGACTGTGGCTTCGCTCGGACAGCTTCTGGCAAGAGCATGATATCACGCTGAAACTCGGCGCGCGGGTGTTGGCGCTCAATGCGAAGGCAAAGACCGTGACCCTTGCCGGCGAGGTTCTGTCCTATGACGAGCTGGTGCTGGCGACCGGCGCGGAGCCGCGCCGTCTGCCGGCCGCGATCGGGGGCGATCTCGCGGGCGTCTATCCCTTGCGCAGCCTTGCCGATATCGCGCGGATGCGGGCCGAGTTCCAGCCGGGCCGGCGGTTGGTGGTGGTGGGCGGCGGCTATATCGGCCTCGAGGCGGCGGCGGTTGCGCGCAAGATCGGCCTCTCGGTCACGGTGGTCGAGGCCGCGCCGCGCATTCTGGGCCGCGTTGCCGCAGCCGAGACGGCGGATTACTTCCGCGCGCTCCATCACGCGCACGGCGTGCGCATCATCGAAGGCGTGGGCGTCGCGCGCCTTGCCGGAACGGGACGCGTCGAGGCGGTGGTTCTGGAGGACGGGCGCGAGATCGCGGCGGATTTCGTGGTGGCGGGCGTGGGCATCACCCCGCAAGCGCCCTTGCCGAAAGCGCGGGGCTGGCCATCGAGAACGGCATCAGGACCGATGCGCGCGGGCGCAGCTCTCGGCCCCATATCTGGGCGGCGGGCGATTGCGCCTCCTTCCCGCTCGATGGGGGCAGGCGCGGCTGGAATCGGTCGGCCATGCGATCGATCACGCCGAGCTGGTCGCGGCCAACCTGCTTGGCGCGGCGCAGGATTATCACGCGAAACCGTGGTTCTGGTCGGATCAATACGGCTGCAAACTGCAGATCGCGGGGCTCAATACCGGCTATGACCGCATTGTCCGTCGCGCGCCCCCGATAGGGGATGCCGCCCGCGATACCGGCCCCGACGCTGGACCGGTTGCCGGACCGGAGACGGCGCTCAGCATCTGGTATTATCGCGGGGACCGGCTTCTCGCGGTGGATGCGATGAACGATCCGCGCGCCTATATGGTCGGAAAACGCCTGATCGAGGCGCAAAAGTCGGCCGATCCCGCGCTGGTCGCCGATCCCGCCAGCGACCTCAAGCTCTTGCTGCGCTAGCCCGCCCTCAGCCGCGCGCGGCCAGGGCATGGCCTCGGCGCCTTCGTCGAGAATGTCGAAAAAGAGCGAGCGGATCGCCTCGGCGTCGCAGCCGGTCAGGACCGAAACCGGCGGGCGGGCGGGGTCGCGGATGGTCCGCCCACCGCCTCGCCGTCGAGCGTCACGGCAAGGCCGGTACGCTCGGCCTCGAACAGCTCCGGCGCGATACAGGCGATGACGGCCATCGGATCATGCAGCCCGCAGCCCGTCAGCCCGACCGAGTGGTAGAAGTCGAGGTAGAAATGGCTGATGTCTTGCAGGAAGCGGCCGTGACGCGGCGCGCGGATTGCCAGCTCGGCGAAATCGGGCTCGGAAAGCAGGACCTGCAGCGTCACATCCAGCCCGACCATTGTGATATCGGCCCCGCTTTGCAGCACGAGATCGAGCGCATGGGGGTCGTGATAGGTATTTGCCTCGGCATGGGGCGTAATATTGCCCGCCACATCCAGCGCGCCGCCCATGATGACGATTTTCTTCACATTGCGCGCGAAATCGGGGTCGAGACGGATCGCCTCGGCGATATTGGTGATCGGGCCGACGGGGCAGAGGACCAGCTCGCCCGCATGTTCGCGCGCCAGTCGGACCAGAAATTCCGCCGCGGTTTCGGTGACGGCACGGCCTTGCGGGACAAAGGCGGGCAGATCGCCGAACCCCTCGTCGCCGTGGACCTGCCGCGAGGGCGGGAAGGGCGGCAGCACCAAGGGCGCGCCCGCGCCTTCGGCGACCGGAAGACCGGAGAACCCAGCCTTTTCAGCCAGATAGAGCGCATTGCGCGTGGCCTGCGCCACGGTGACATTGCCGAAAACAGAGGTCATGCCCAAGAGCTCGATCGCGGGATGACGCGCCGCAAAAGGATCGCCATGGCATCGTCCACGCCCGGATCGGTGTCGATCACCAGTTTCACCATTGCCGCATCCTCTCGCACGAAAACTCCGGCCTGCGGCCCTTGCCGCGAGGGCAAAGGACAGGGCCGCAGGGCCAAAAGCCTCTTTTGCTAAGCCTCGGCGAGAATAGCAGATTATCCAGCACCCGACTGCATTCGGCGAGCTGGTCGAGGGCGACAAACTCGTCGGGGCGGTGGCCCTGATCCATGAAGCCCGGTCCGCAGATCGCGGTGGAGATCCCCAGACCCTGCGCGAAAAGCCCGCCTTCGGTGCCGAAAGCCACCTTGATCGCGGGATCGTTGCGGCCGGTTATGCGGCGCAGCAAGGCGAGGGCCGCGCCGTCTTCGGGCGTCGCGAGGCCCGGATAGGCGGTGACCGGATCGATGGTGATGCGCGCCTCGGGGAAGGTGGCGCGATAAGGGGCGGCGATGGTTTCGGCATCCGCGCGGATGCCGGCAAGGATGGTTTCGGGGTCGTCTTCGGCGATATTGCGGATCTCGAAATCCACCTCGCACAGGTTCGGCACGATATTGAGCGCGGTTCCGCCCCGCATCACGCCGGCATGGATCGTCGAATAGGGGATGTCGTAATCGTCATCGCGCGGCCCCGTCGCCGCCAGCGCCTCCTGACGCTGTTCGAGCGCCTGAACGAAGCGCGCCCAGATGGAGCGCGTTGAGCGCGCGAGGGCGAGGCCGAATGCCCCTCGCGGCCGTGGCAGCAGGCGCGAAAGCCCGCCTTTCCCTTGTGGCCCGAGGCGATTTTCATGCCGGTCGGCTCGCCGATGATGCAAAGCGCGGGGCGGGAGGGTCGGGCGGCCAGAGCCTCGATCATGCCGCGCACTCGAGGCAGCCGATCTCCTCGTCATAGGAAATCGCGAGATGGAGCGGGCGGGCGAGCTTGCGCCCCGTCGCCTGCAAACCGGCATGGATGGCGCAGGCGAGAAAGCCCTTCATATCCGCCGTGCCGCGACCATAGGCGCGCCCGTCCGCGATGCGCAGCGCAAAGGAATCGCTGCTCCAGTCCTGCCCCTCGACGGGGACGACATCGCTATGGCCCGAAAGCACGACCCCGCCCGCAATATCGGGGCCGATCGAGATCCACAGATTGGCGCGGCTGCCGTCTTCATGCGCGAAACGGTGCATCCGCGCGCCGGAGCCGGCGAACAGCGCCTCGATATGATCGAGCAGGTCGAGGTTCGTGCGCCGCGAGATCGTGGGGAAGGCGACCAGCCGCGCGAGGATCTCGAGCGGGGCGGAACGGGGCGGGTCATGGCGGCAGGGAAGGCGTGGTCTGGGGGTGTTGCGCGGTCATCTCGGGCCCTCGGAAAGACGTTGTCCCTTGCTCGGATGTTCGCGGCCCGCGCGCAAGCGGGCATTCCGCGCGGGTTTGCGGCGCGGCTTCGCGGACGCGGCACCGTTTCGCGAATCTATTTCAATATCAGTGAGTTGATGCGGTGGCGTTAGGCTCAGCCTAAGCAATGCAACGCCATATTGTAATATCCTGCGCGGCAAAACCGGCATTACTCCAAGGGCAGAACCCTGCCAAAGGATCGTCCAATGCCGGTTACAAAAATCGACACTCTCATCATCGGCGCGGGCCAGGCCGGATCGCGATGAGCGAGCATCTGAGCGCGGCCTCCGTGCCCCATATCGTGCTGGAGCGCGACCGCATCGCCGAGCGTTGGCGCTCGGGCCGGTGGGATCGCTGGTCGCGAACGGCCCCGCCTGGCATGACCGCTTTCCCGGAATGACCTTCGACGAGGTCGATGCCGCCGTCGGCCCCGACGCCTTCCCCGCCAAAGAGGTCGTCGCCGATTATCTTGCCGCCTATGCGCGGAAATTCGACGCGCCGATCAAGACCGGCGTCACCGTTCTGGGCGTCGAGCGGCTGGAGGGGCGTCAGGGTTTTCATGTCTCGACCAGCGCGGGCGATTACGAGGCCCAGAGCATCGTCGCCGCGACCGGCGCGTTCCAGACGCCGATCATCCCCGATGTGATCCCCGAAAGCGCATCACCCAGATCCATTCGAGCGGCTACCGCAACCCCGACCAGCTGCCCGAGGGCGCGGTTCTGATCGTCGGCGCGGGCTCTTCGGGCGTCCAGATCGCGGACGAGCTCAATCGCGCGGGGCGCAAGGTCTATCTCTCGGTCGGGCCGCACGACCGTCCGCCGCGCGCCTATCGCGGCCGCGATTTCTGCTGGTGGCTGGGTGTCTTGGGCAAATGGGACATGGCCGCACCCGCGCCCGGCACTGAACATGTCACCATCGCCGTCAGCGGCGCGCGCAATGGCGAGACCATCGATTTCCGCCGCCTCGCGCAGGAGGATCACGCTGCTCGGGCGGACCGAAGGCTATGCTGACGGCAAGTTGCTTCTTGCCGGCGATCTCGGCCGCAATCTCGATGCGGGCGATGCCAACCACAACGCGCTGCTCGACGAGGCCGATGCCTATGTCGCGAAGAACGGCCTCGATCTGCCCGAGGATCCGCAGGCACGGGCGCGCTACCCCGATGCAGGCTGCATCACCACGCCCCTGCGCGAACTCGATCCGGCACAGGCGGGGATTTCGACCGTGATCTGGGCGGTGGGCTTCACCGCCGATTACAGCTGGATCAAAAGCGACAGTTTCGACCCGCAGGGCCGCCCGATCCACCAGCGCGGCGTCTCGCGCGAGCCGGGGCTCTATTTCCTCGGCCTGCCGTGGCAATCGCGTCGCGGATCGAGCTTTATCTGGGGTGTCTGGCATGATGCCAAACATGTCGCCGAACAGATCGGCATCCAGCGCAAATACCGTGCCTATAACGACGAGGCGCAGGCCCAAGAACGGGCCGCCCTGCGCGAACCGGCCTGAGGCCCCTTCATCCGCCCCAAACACCTGCCATCCGGAGACCCACATGGCCCATACCCGCATCCGCCCCTTCAACACCCGCGACACCTATCCCGAGCAAAAGCTCGACAACGATCTGGCCCAGGCGGTGGTGACGCAGGGCGGCAAGATCATCTGGCTGCGCGGCCAATGCCCGCAAAGCCTCGACGACGGCAAGAATCTCGACAGTCACGATCCGGTCGAGCAGACCCATAAAGTCATGCAAAACATCCGCCAACTCATTGAAGAGGCGGGCGGAAAGATGGAGCATCTCGTCAAGGTCGTGGTCTATATCACCGATGTGCGCCACCGCGAGGCGGTCTACCGCACCATGGGGAATATCTTCAGGGGTGCATCCGGTCTCGACGGGGCTGGTGGTGCAGGCCTTGGCGCGGCCCGAATGGCTGGTCGAAATCGACGGCACCGCCGTCATTCCGGAATAAGGCCATGACCTTTTCACTGGTCGCACGATGCCCCGAGACGGGCATGTTCGGAGTGGCGATCGCCTCGTCCTCGCCGGCGGTTGCGGCGCGCTGCGCCTATACCCGCGCGGGCGTGGGGGCGGTTGCCACGCAAAACGTCACCGATCCGCGGCTGGGGCCGATGGGGCTCGATCTTCTCGAAAGCGGGCTCGGGGCGCAGGAAACCATCGACGAGATCCGCCGTCGTGCCACATTCGCCGAATACCGGCAGGTGCTTGCGGTCGACCGCAACGGCCGTGTCGCGATCCATTCGGGGCCGAATTCGCTCGGGATCTGGACCGAGGCCCGCGGCGAGGGCGTGGCCTCGGGCGGCAACCTTCTGGCCAATGACGGCGTACCGGCGGCGATTGTCGCGGGCTTTCTGGCGGCCTCGGGCCATATCGGCGACCGCCTGATCGCGGCCATGCGCGCGGGGCTTGCGGCGGGCGGAGAGGCGGGGCCGGTCCATTCGGCGGGCATGCAGATCGCGCATCGCCAAAGCTGGCCGCTGGCCGATCTGCGCTGTGACTGGACCGAGGATTGTCCGATCGAGGCGATCGCCTCCGCATGGGAGGTCTACAAGCCCCAGATCGACGCCTATGTGCTACGCGCGCTCGACCCGCGCGCCGCGCCGTCCTACGGCGTGCCGGGCGACGAGTAACGCGTATCGGGGGCGTCGCCCGCCCCTTCGGCCGCCTTCTGACGAGGGCCGCGACCGGCCTATGCGCTTGCCGCATGGGCCGGTTTCGCATAGGTTCCGCGCCATGATCGCGGCCGGTGCCCAAGGCTCGGGCCGCGCCGGAAATCCCAGCCCGAGGGCCGCCCATGTCGATCCGCTACACGATGCGTCAGCTTGAATATCTGGTGGCCGTCGGCGAGGCGGGCGGGATCGTTGCCGCCGCGCAGCAGGTCAATGTGACCGCGCCTTCGATCTCGGCGGGGATCTCGCATCTCGAAAACGAGCTGGGCGTCCAGCTCTTCGTGCGCCATCACGCGCAGGGCCTGACGCCGACCCTGGCGGGCAGGCTGCTCGATCACGCGCAGATGGTGCTGCGTCAGGCGGCGGCTTTGCGCGATCTCGCGGGGGAATTGTCGGGGCAGGTGCGCGGACCTCTGGCGATCGGCTGCCTGAGCACCTTTGCGCAGGTCGTGTTGCCGGGATTGCGCCGCAGTTTCGTCGCCGATTACCCCGAGGTCCGCATCTCCCAGCTCGAGGCCGACCAGCCCGAGCTGTTCAGCCTGCTGCGTCAGGCGCGCATCGATGTCGCGCTGACCTATGACCTGAACCTGCCGGCCGATCTGAAGTTTTTCCCGATGCTCGAGCTGCCGCCCCTGGTCGCGGTCGCACCCGACCATCCTTTCGCCGACCGCGCCGAGGTCTCGGTCGAGGCTCGCACCCTTGCCGCTGGTCCTGCTCGACCTGCCGCTCAGCGCCGATTATTTCCTGTCGTTCTTCGCGCAGAAATCCCTGCGCGCCAATATCGCCGAACGCACCCGCGACATGGCGGTGGCGCGTTCGCTTGTCGCCAATGGTTTCGGCTATTCCATCTTCAATATCAGGCCGTTGAACGATCTTGCGCCCGACGGGCAGCCCTTGCGTTTCATCCCCTTGGCCGGTCATCCGCGCCCGATGAAAATGGGGATGTTGATGAATACCTCGCTTGATCGTTCAAGCCTGCACAAGGCCTTTCTCGATGCCGCGAAAGCGTGGATTTCAACGAATAGCGGCCGCATCACCGGCGGCCGCATTCAAGGGAGCAAGGCGGGCAAACAGCCCTAACGCGGGGTGACGCCCCTCAGCCTTTCGGTTCTTCTTCGCAGGAGCTCGACGGTTGTGAGGAGCGCGATGGAGAAGATCACGAGCAATGTGGCCACGGCGAGGATTGCGGGCGAGATCTGCTCGCGGATGCCGGTCCACATCTGGCGCGGGATGGTCTGCTGGTCGGGGCCCGCGATAAAGAGGACCGCGACGACCTCGTCAAACGAGGTCACGAAAGCAAAAGCGCCCCCGAGATCACGCCCGGCAGGATCAGCGGCATGGTCACGCGGAAGAAGGTCACCCTCGGGTTCGCGCCAAGACTTGCCGCCGCGCGGTTGAGCGATTGATCGAAGCCGATCAGCGTCGCCGTCACCGTGATGATGACGAAGGGGATCCCCAAAGTCGCATGGGCCAAAATCACGCCCAGATAGGTCCCCGCCAGCTTGCCGCAGGAGGGCTCCAGCCCGATCCAGCCCAAAGGCGCGCAGGGGTTCGAGTAGAAGAACATCCCCGTCGCGGTAATGATGATCGGCACGATCATCGGCGAAATCAGCACCGCCATGATGATGCGGCGAAAGGGCATCTCGGGGCGCGACAGGCCGAGCGCGGCCAAAGTCCCCAGCACCGTCGCCACGATCGTCGAGAACACCCCGATGATGATCGAGCTTTTCGCCGCATTCACCCATTTCGCATTCTGCCAGGCATCGACCCACCAGCTCCAGCCGCGCGGCGCGTCCGGATTGGTCATGCCGAAGGTCAAAAGCGTGTCGTACCAGCGCATCGAATAGCCCTCGGGGTCGAGGGACAGCATCTTGTCGGTGAAGGTGAAATAGGGCTCGGCGTTGAAGGACAGCGGGATCACCACCACGATCGGCGCGATCAGGAAGAAGAAGATCAGCCCGCAGAGCACGAGATAGGCGTAATGCCAGACCTTCTCGAGGGGGATGCGTAAGTCGGAAGTGCCATGGTCAGCCCCCTCAGCCCAGTTTCAGATTGTCGATGCCGACGAGGCGGTCATAGACCCAGTAAAGGATCAGCACGCCTCCCAGCAAAAGCGCCGCCAGCGCCGCCGCCATCGACCAGTTGAGCGTCTGCATCATATGCATCGCGATCATGTTCGAGATCAGCTGGCCCGACGAGCCCCCGACCAGCGCGGGCGTGATGTAGTAACCGATCGCCAGAATGAAGACCAAAAGCGCCCCCGCCCCCAGCCCCGGCAGGGTCTGCGGGAAATAGACGCGCCGGAAGGCCGTCCAGCTCGTCGCCCCCAGCGAGCGCGCGGCGCGCACATAGCTCGGGTTGATCGTGCGCATCACCGAGTAAAGCGGCAGGATCATGAAGGGCAGCAGGATATGGGTCATCGCGATGATCGTGCCCATCTGGTTGTAGATCATCTGGAGGCGCTGCTCGTTGCCGATCACGCCCAGCCAGACGAGGAAATCATTGACCACGCCTTGCTGCTGCAGCAGCACCATCCAGGCGGTGGTACGCACCAGAAGCGAGGTCCAGAACGGCAAAAGCACAAGGATCATCAAGAGGTTGGACTTGCGCAGCGGCAGGGTCGCCAG
Source organism: Paracoccus cavernae (assembly GCA_030410095.1). GTDB lineage: Bacteria > Pseudomonadota > Alphaproteobacteria > Rhodobacterales > Rhodobacteraceae > Paracoccus > Paracoccus cavernae. Next base: position 73,624 of record JAUFRC010000003.1, on the reverse strand, counting down.
CAGATAGGCGATGGGGAAACCCAGCACGAAGGTGGTGAAGGTGATCACCGCCGAAAGGATCATCGTGCGTTTGAACAGCATGACATAGACCTGCTGCTCGGGCGGGGCGGCGACGATCTCGCCCTGATCGTTGCGGGTGCGGTCGATGGCCGCGAGATAAAAATTGGCGGTCAGCGGGTCGGAGGCCTCGCGCATCGCGGACCACAGCTTGGGGTCCTCCCATTTGGGATCAAGCGCGAGCACCGCCTCGCGGAAGGGCGGCTCAAGCCGCGCGCGCCTTGCGGCCGGCCGAGGTGAAAAGCGAACGCGAGCCCGGCAGGTCATAGTTGATGCGGGTGCCGACGGTGCCGATGGTGCGCGCCTCGGCCGAGGTCGCGAGATCGGCGGCCAGCGCGGCATAGGCGCTCTCGTCGATGGCGCTGCCGCGGGGGTGGTCGTTGAACCATTGGGTCAGCGCCGGCATATTCGCCGAAAAGCCGTCATTATGGACCGAGCGTTGCAGCATCTGCCCGATCGGCACGACGAAAGTCAGCAAGATGAACAGCAAAAGCGGCAGCACCAGCAAAAACGCCCGCCGCCGCGCCCGACGCGAGGCCCGCGCCAAAGCCCGCGTCAGCGGCTGCCCGTCGGAGGTGCGGAGCGGCCCGCCGGACGAGGCGGACTCCGCATGGGGATCAAGCGCATGGGCCATAGCTTTCCTTCATTCTCGGGGACGCGCGGGGGCAGGGGCGGCGGGTGTCGCCGCCGGATTTCGCTGCCGCAGGCCCGTTCTGATCCGGCCTGTTTCGCGTCAATTGGGGTGTCGTGACGGGTGGGGCGGAGAGGCCGGAACCGGCCGTTCGGGCCGCGGCACGGGCGCAGGGGCCGGCGGATGGGCGGGTGAGCGGTCGGGCAAGAGCCCGCCCGCGCGGCAAAGCGCAGGCGGGGAGGGTGTGCTTACTTCGAGAGCCAGACGTTGAAACGCTCGGTCATCTCGGTTTCGTGGTCGACCCAGTAGTCATAGGACGACACGAGGGCATTCCCCATATTGGCCGGATTGGTCGGCATATGCGGGGCCATTTCGGTCTTGCCGTCCTCGAACAGGCCGACGAGCGACTGCGAGGAGCGGCGCGGCGGGCCGTAGGCGATCCATTTGCTCTGGTCGGCAAGCGGCTTGGTGCTGGTGGCGAATTTGATGTATTCCAGCGCCTCGTCCTTGTTCGGCGCGCCTTTCGGAACGGCGAAGAGGTCGTATTCCTGCACCTGGCCGTCCCAGACGATGGCAAAGGGCTTGCCCTCGGAAACCATCGCCGAGAAGAGCCGCCCGTTGTAGCCGGTCGACATCACCACCTCGCCATCGGCCAGAAGCTGGGGCGGCTGCGCGCCCGCTTCCCACCAGACGATATCGGATTTGATCTGGTCGAGCTTGGCGAAAGCGCGGTCGACGCCTTCGGGGGTGGCCAGCGTCTCGTAGACTTCGGCCGCCGGCACGCCGTCAGCCATCAGCGCCAGTTCGAGGTTGATCTTGGCACCTTTGCGCAGGCCGCGCTTGCCCGGGAATTTCGCCGTATCGAAAAGATCGGCAATCGTCGCGGGCTTGGCATCGGGAATTTCGTGGTGTCATAGCCGTAGACGGTCGCGAAAACCATCGAGGCAATCGCGCAATCGGTCACGGCCTCGGGCAGGAAATCGTCGACGGCGGGCGTGCCGTCGGGGGCTGCGGGCAGCGAGGCGGGGTCGATTTCCTCGAGCACGCCTTCGTCGCAAAGCCGCACCGCATCGGTGAATTCGAGATCGGCGACATCGACGGTGACATTGCCCGCATCGACCATGGATTTGATCGGCGCGGCGGGGTTGTCCGAGGAGATCATCTTGACCGCAATGCCGGTCTCGGCGGTGAAAGGCTTGTTATAGGCCTCGACCTGTGCGCGCTCGTAGGCACCACCCCAGCTCATGACGGTCAATTCGGCATGGGCCGGATAGGTCAATGCGCAAGGGCGCTGGCTTGCAAAAGAAGCTTCTTCATGTCCGTGTTCCCTGTCTTGGTTTTTGTGGTTGCCTTGTGGGGTCATGCGGTCGTGCGGCGGGTCCGGTGTCGGTGTCGGAGAGGCTCAGACCGGATCCAGCGCGCGGGCATCTTCGGGGTGCCAGCCGATCTCGATCGTCTCGCCTGCCGTCAGGCGGCGCTGGCCAAGCGTATTGCGGTATTTCATGACGAAATCATCCGATCCGGCGACGCAGAGCCGCGCGCAGGATATCGCCCATATAGACGACATCGCGCACGGTCGCGCTGATGCGGTGGGCGTCGCGCGGCATCATCTCGGGCTTGAATTCGACGCGTTCGGGGCGGATCGAGACCAGCGTCTCCTGACCCTTTTCGCGGATGTTGACGGCGGTGGCGTCGATCAGCTCGCCGGTCGCGAGCCGCACGAGCGCTTTGCCGTTCTCGAGCCTTTCAATCCGGCCGGGCAGCTTGTTGTTCTCGCCGATGAAGCCCGCGACGAAGCTGTTGTGGGGCCGCTCGTAGAGCTCGGCGGGCGGGGCGAGCTGCTGGATTCGCCCGTCGTTGAAGACCGCGACGCGGTCCGACATGGTCAAAGCTTCACCCTGATCATGGGTGACATAGACCACCGTAATGCCGAGACGGTCGTGCAAAGCCTTGATTTCGAACTGCATATGTTCGCGCAACTGCTTGTCGAGCGCGCCGAGCGGCTCGTCCATCAGGACCAGCTTGGGGTCGAAAACCAGCGCGCGGGCAAGCGCGATACGCTGCTGCTGGCCGCCCGACAGCTGCGAGGGGCGGCGGTTGCGGAACTGCCCCATCTGCACCATGTCGAGGGCGCGGGAGATCTTTTCCTCGCGCTCGGATTTTCCCAGAGCGCGCACCTCAAGCGGGAAGGCCAGATTCTCGCCGATCGTCATATGGGGAAACAGCGCGTAATTCTGGAAGACCATGCCGATCCCGCGCTTGTGGGGCGGCACGTCGTTGATGTTTTTGCCGTCGAGGCGGATCTCGCCCGAGGTTGCGGTCTCGAAGCCCGCCAGCATCATCAGGCAGGTGGTTTTGCCCGAACCCGAAGGCCCGAGCATGGTCAGAAACTCGCCCTTGCCGATCGTCAGGTTCAGATCCTTCACCACCAGCGACTGGCCGTCGTAGCTCTTCTGCACGCGGTCGAAGACGACATAGGGATCGGCAACGGGCGCGGGTCCGGACGTGACAGGGGATCGGCGATCAAACGTGCGGTGCTCGTCTGCGGGGCTAGGGTCTGGCTGTTCATCCGGTGGCTTCTCGCTGTGACGACGCTTGAAAGAGGTTGATGGGTGATCATCGGGAGCGGCGAATTTCAGGTAAATTAAAGATTTCCGTCGGCCTGCTTCGGTTCAGCCTAATCTGTGCCTCGGGAAGCCCGATGATCGCGCCTTGCCCGATGAAGCGGCAAAAGCCGCCGTTTCGGGCAGACGGAAAACGCGGGAGGCGCCGCCCCCTGCACGAAGGGGCGGCGTTCGCCGGCAAGGTCCGGCCAAAGGGGGATCACGGCGCGGGGACGGTCAGGATCAGCCCGTCGAGCGCCTCCGAGGCGGTGATCTGGCAGCTCAGACGGCTTTCGGGCCGCCGCTCGTCGTCGAGGAAATCGAGCAGGTCGTCCTCGGGGGCGGAGGGCGGGCCGAGCCGTGCGATCCATGCCGGATCGGGCAGGACGTGGCAAGTCGCACAGGCGAGATTGCCGCCGCATTCGCCGCGGATCCCGCCCACCCCTGCTCGAGCGCGGCGCGCATGAGGGTGGTGCCGGGGGCGACATCCGCCGCTATCTCGCGCCCCGAGGCTTCGCGCCAGATGATCCTCACCATCCGGCCCGCGCCCCGCTGCACGGCCTTGCGCCTGCTGCACTCATTCGGCCGCCTGCGCGAAGCTGCGCTCGAAACCGGCGGTGCGTTCCGCGATATATTGCATGAAGTCGTAAATCGGGCGTTCGAGATAGGACAGATGGCCCGGCACGGCCTTGTCGGCGCTCAGCCCGCGATAGACTTTCTCGGTGCAGCCGCGATCTTCGAGGTTCACCTCGTCGAGCAGGGTCTTGAGCGTGGCAACAAATTCACCGGCCTTGGGATCGGCCATGAATTCCGGCGAGAGGCCGCCGCCAAAGGTGATCGCGACCTGACCCGGCCCTTTGGGATGGAGCGAGAGATACCAGAAATAGCCCGGCGTCAGCGTGATCAGATGGCTGGGGTAAAGCGTGATCAGCGCGGTGGTTTTGCGCCAATGGCCGGTCAGGCGGGTGTTGTCGGGATGGGCGTTGCCCATCGGCAGGGACGCCTCTTTGGTGATCCAGTGATAGTTGAAGGCCTTGAGGCCGGGGGCAGTCCATTTCCTCCAGCTTGGAATGGCCGCCGACGGTATCGGCATGGCAGACCGGCAGGTGGTAGCTCTCCATGAAATTCTCGGCCAGAACCTTCCAGTTCGTGTCCCAGACATGGGTCTCGCGGAAGCATTCCTGATAGTTTTCAACCTCGTAGGGCGCGATCATCGCGTCAAGCTCGCCAGCCCCGAGGCAAGGCTCGGGCGGTCGTTGTCGAGGGTGACATAGATCCAGCCCTTCCATTCCTCGCAGCGGATGGCGGGCAGCTTGTAGTTTTCCTTACAGAAACCCGTCGTCTCTGCCATGAAGGGCGCGCCGCGCAGCTGGCCGTCCAGCCCGTAGGTCCAGGCGTGATAGGGGCAGACGAGGACGCGCTTGTTGCCCGTGCCTTCGACCAGCGTCGACATGCGGTGCAGGCAGACGTTGGAAAAGGCGCGGATGCCCTGCTCGCGGTCGCGGATCACGACGATGGGCTGTCCGGCCAGATCGAAGGTCAGGTAATCGCCGACATTGGGCAGGCCGCTCGCATGGCCGACGCAGACCCATTCCTTGCCGAAAATCTCGGAAAGTTCGAGATCGAGAAAATCGGTGCTGGTATAGACCGAAGGCGGCATGGCGCGGGCATCGACCATCGGGCGGGCGGCGGCGGCAAGCAGTTCGGCGAGGGGGCTGGCTTGTGACATTGCTGTCTCCTTGGCTGGGCGGGCCGGATGCGCGGGGCGGCGCTTCGGCAGCACTTCTGTTGGAACCAGCTTGACCGAGCGCCAAGAAATATCAAAATTCAAATAACCTAAGAATTAAGAAGGTAAAATATGGTCAGGTTCACCCTCCGCCAATGTGCCTATTTCCGCGCGGTCGCCGAACAGGGCGGGATCGCGCAGGCGGCGCGGGTTCTCAATATCTCGCAGCCCTCGGTCGCGCAGGCCATCGAGAAGCTCGAGGATGTGACCGGCATGGCCCTTTTCGAGCGCCACCACGCCCGCGGCCTGACCCTGACCATGCAGGGGCGGCTGTTTCTGGCCGAGGTCGAGGCGCTCGAGGCCCGCGCCATGCAGGTCGAACGCGAGGCGACGGCTCTGGCCTCGGGACTGCGCGGCGAGATCCGGCTGGGGATTTTCTGGACGCTCGCGCCCTTTTACGCGGCGGGGCTGATCCGCAGTTTCCGCGCCATCGCGCCCGAGGTTCGCCTGCATCCGCAAGAGGCCTCGCTGTCGGCTTTGGCCGAGCGCCTGCGCGAGCGCAAACTCGACTTCGCGCTGACCTATGATCAGGGCGCGGATGCGCAGGGGCTGGTTTCCAGCCGCTGGCCGCCTTGCGCCCGATGGTCGTCGTGGCGCGCGACCATCCGCTGGCGGGCCGCGAGGCGGTCTCTCTCCGCGATCTGGCGCAGGAGCCCTATGTGCTTTTCGACGCACCCGGCAGCAGCAGCTATTTTCAGGATCTTCTGGCCGAGGGCGGGATCGCCCCGCCGGTGGCCTATGCCTCGACCTCGATGGAATCGGTGCGCAGCGCGGTTGCGGCGGGCTTCGGCTTCACGCTTTTGGTGATGCGCCCGCCTTCGGACCAGACCTATGACGGCGGCGCGGTCCGCACCATCGCGCTCACCGATCCGCTGCGGCCCCTCAATGTCGTGCTCGCCTCGCGCGAGGTCCATGCAGGCGGCATCGCGCGCCGGTTCGCGGATCACGCCGCCGCGTGGTTTGCGGCGCGGATCTAGCTGCGGCGCGGCTGCCCGGGACCGCTCAGGCCGGAAGACCGAGCAGGATGCCGCCGCCCGCGCCGACAAGGACCACGACCCAAGGCGCGGCCTTCCATTGCACCAGCAACAGGAAGCAGGCGAGCGCCAGCGCGAAATCGCGCAGATCGCCCAAGGCGCTTGTCGCCACCGGCGTATAAAGCGCCGCGCCGAGGATCCCGACCACCGCCGCATTCGCCCCCTGCATCACGGCCTGCGCGGCAGGGGTTCTGCGCAGATCCTGCCAGAAGGGCAGGGCCGCGGTCAGCAGGAGAAAGCCCGGCAGAAACACCGCAACCAGCGCGATTGCCGCGCCGGCTATGCCGTGGGGCGCGGGCACAAGCGCCGCGCCCAGATAGGCGGCAAAGGTGAAAAGCGGGCCCGGCATGGCTTGGGCCGCGCCATAGCCCGCAAGAAAGCTCTCGGGGTGATCCAGCCGCGCGCGACGGTTTCGGCCTGCAAAAGCGGCAAGACGACATGGCCGCCACCAAAAACCAGCGCGCCCGCGCGGTAAAAGGCGTCGAACAAGGCCCATCCCTGCGCAAGAGGCGCAAGCAGCGGAAGCGCCAGCAAAAGCGCGCCGAAACCGGCCAAAGCGCCCAGGCCCGCGCGACGGGAAACGGGAAAGGCCAAGGCCATGCGGCCCGCCTCGGGGGCATCGGCTCCCCGAAGGGTCCGCGCATATAGCCAAGCGCGCCGCCCAGAAGGATCGCGCCGATCATGCCCCATGCCCCCGGCGCGAAAGCGATCATCGCGACGGCGGCCAGCGCGATCAGCGCGCGCTCGCGGTCGGGCGTCAGACTGCGCGCCATGCCCCAGACGGCCTGCGCGACGATCGCCACCGCCACGATCTTGAGCCCGTGGATCGCGCCGCTCCCCACCGGCCCCGCAATCCGCGCCGCGCCCAAAGCCAGTGCCACCATCACCAGCGCCGAGGGCAGGGTGAAGGCCGCGAAAGCCGCCAGCGCCCCCAGCCATCCCGCCCGCATCAGCCCCAAGGCAAAGCCGGTCTGGCTCGAGGCGGGGCCGGGCAGGAACTGGCAGAGCGCGACCAGATCGGCATAGGCGCGATCGTCGAGCCAGCCGCGTTTCTCGACCAGCTCGGCGCGGAAATAGCCCAGATGGGCGACCGGCCCTCCAAAACTCGTGAGTCCGAGTTTGAGGAAAACCGAGAAAACCTCGGCCACCGAACCGCGCGGCGGAGCGGGTGGATTGCGGGGCGGGATCGGCGTTGCTTCCGGCATGGGCTGTCTGTCTTCCGGTCGGGGCCGCGCTGCTGTCAGCTTGGGGCGCGCGTCATTGATGTCAATAAGTTCAGATGGTTGCGGGGCTTCTCTCGGGGCCGGCGCCCTTTGGCACCACGTCGACATTGCGGCGCGACAACCGGGCCAGAATGCGCGCATCCGGTGCTTCGGGCTTGGGCCGAGGCGCGGCAAGCGGCTCCGCGCACAACGGCGAGCTGCGGGGAAAGGGGTGGCGATGTGCATTCACGGCTCATTCTGGTGTCGCTCGTCTGCCCGCAATCTTTCACGAAAAGATGTGGTTTCAAAGACAGTCGGGCGGATCACGGGCGGTCTTGGGCCTGCGAGGGCCGCTCGCGGAAAGCCTCGTAAGCGGCCAGCGCGCGGGCGCGGCCTTGGGCGAGATGCCCGGCCAAAGCCGCCGCGCCTTGGCCCGTCTCCTGACCCTGCCAACCGGCGACGGCGGCCGTCGCGGGGTCGCGGGGGTCGCGTTCGAGCCATGCGCGCGGGATCGCCTCGCGATAGGCGCGGGCCTCGGGGCCGTCGGGGGCGGGCAAGCCGTAACCTTCCAGCCAGCGTGCGCGGTAGCGTCCCTCGGGGTCGAACTGGCGCGCCTGCTTTTCGGGGTTGAAAATCCGGAAGAAAGGCGAGGCATCGGGGCCGCAGCCCGCGACCCATTGCCAGTTCATCGCATTGGCGGCGGGATCCCAATCGGTCAGACAATCGGCGAAATGGGCAAGGCCCGCGCGCCAGTCGATCAGCAGATGTTTTGTCAGCCAGCTTGCGACAACCATGCGCACACGGTTGTGCATCCGCCCGCTCAGCCACATCTCGCGCAGACCGGCATCGACCAGCGCGACACCGGTTCGGGCCTGCCGCCAGTCGGCCAGATCGCGGGGGTCTCGCGCCAGGGAAAGGCCTCCCATTCGGGGCGCCAGCAGCGGGTCGCGAGATCGGGGCTCTCGATCAGGAGATGCCATGCGAATTCGCGCCAGATCACCTCGGACAGGAAGCTCCCGATCCCCGCGGCGCGGCGGGATCGGCCTCGGCGGCAAGGCGGGCGCGGGCCCAGATCCGGCGCGGGCTGATCTCGCCGAGCGCGAGATGCTCCGAGAGGCCCGAGGTCGCCTCAAGATCGGGGCGGTCGCGCAGATCGCCATAGCCTGCGGCTTGATCGAGAAAGGCCCCGAAGCGGGCATGGGCCGCCTCTCCGGCGGGCAAAGCGAAGGTTTCAAGCGCCGCGCGGCCGCGGTGCAGATCTGGGGCGAGATCGGGGATTGCGGGCGGGGGCGGGGATGCCGGCGGCGGGAGCGGGGGCAAAAGCGCAAGCCTGCGCGGTGATCCTTTGCGGCGCATCGGGCGCGGGGCGGTCGGGGCCGATGCGGCGGAGCGCGCGGGCGAAGGGGTATAGACCTTGAAACCCGCGCCCTGCTGCGTCCGCAAAGGCGCGGATGGACAAGGAGATGGCCCGCATGCAGCACAAGCTCGCCCCGACTCTCTGCACGGCGTTGCGCACGCGGGTCTGAAGCGCGCGCATCTCGGGGCGGGCCAGTCGGATTGGTGGATGCTGCGCGCGCCCGCCGACTGCAGGAGCGCGGGAAAAACGGCCTCGGGCTCGCCTTGCCACAGCGTGATGCCGGTCCCGCCGGTCCTGCGGCGCAGCTCGGCGTCAAAGGCCCGCAAAGCCCGCTCGAGCCGCCAACGGCTGGCCGCGCCCTGCGCCAACGTCAGCCGGTCGAGGAAGAAATGCACGGCCAAGGGCCCCTCGGCCAAAGCGGCGAGCAGGGCGGGGTTGTCGTCGAAGCGGAAGTCGCGCGTGAGCCAGAAAATACCGGGTGCGGGCACTGCTGGGGAGGCCGTATCGGTGGCAGGCATATCGGGCGCGGGCATATCGACCTTCATCGCTGGGGCGGTGCCTGTTCCTAGCGCGGTTTCGACCGGCGCGACAGATGCGGCCGTCTTTGGTTCGGAAGGTTTTCCGCGCCGGATCGGCACAATTCTGCCCTTGCGCGATGACGCTCGCGTGAGGGGCGCGCGCGGGGCGATGACAGTCGGACCGCGAGGCCTTATCCTTGCACCATGCTGCGCCGGATGCCTGCCCTCGCCATGACCATGCTGACGCTGGTCGCCCTGACCCTCGCCCTCTTCGCGGCGCAGGTGCACGGCAGCGCCATGCTTGCAAGCGACACACATCACGGTGCGCATCAGGCCGTTCCGCAGCCCGCCGCCGCGCATCACGGGGCAGCTCATGCGCCCGAAAATTCCGCAGACCAGAGCCTCCATCACGGCGCGACAGTTGCATCCTGCGAAGGCGGAAGCGCCACTGGGGCGGGTTGCCTTTCGGCCTCGGCGCTGTGCGGTTTCGTCTGCACCGGCCTTGGCGCCTTGCCCTTTGCGGGGCGGATTGCGGGGCTCGGCGATGCGCGTCGCGAGCCCTATTTGCGCCAAAGCCCCGCTTTGCCGCTTGCGGGCGCACCTCCCGTCGACCAGCGCCCGCCGATCGCGGCCACCCTTTGACGTCCGGCGGCCGCTTTGGTGCCGCAATGTTTGATTTTCAAGGGGGCTTTGCCCCGAGGAGGTCTTATGACCAGATTTTCCCGTCGCGGTTTCATGACCGCAACCGCCGCCGCCTTTGCGGCCGGCCAGATGCCTTTGCGCGGCTTCGCCCAAGGTTCCCCAGCGATTGCGCTTTCCGCGCAAAGCCGCACGCTTGATATCGGCGGGCGTGCCGCCACCGTCTACGGGCTCTCCGGCCCCTCGGGTCAGGGCTGGTCCTCGATCCCGGCCAGCGCTTCCGCGTCGATCTGACGAACAAGCTCGATGTCGGCACGCTGATCCATTGGCATGGCCAGATCCCGCCCAATGCGCAGGACGGCGTGCCGGATCTGCCTGCGCCGGTCCTCGCACCGGGGGAGATGCGCAGCTATGACTTCGCGCCGCAGCCCGGTACGCATTGGATGCACAGCCATATTCCGATGCAGGAGATGCAGCTTCTGGCCGCGCCCCTGATCGTGCGCCGCCCCGAGGATGTCGCCGCCGACCGGCAGGAGGTGGTGATGTTCCTCCATGATTTCTCGTTCAGCACGCCCGAGGAGATCATGGCGACGATCCTTGAAGGCCATGGCGGCTCGCATGGGGCCGAAGCCCCGCCTGCCTCCGGTCAGGGCGGAATGGATCACGGGTCGATGGATCACGGGGCGATGAACCACGGGGCGATGACCGGCGCGACGACCGCCACAGCGCCCGAGGCGCAAACGGGGATGGATCATTCCGCGATGGGGCATGGGGCGGCTTCGGGCGCGGTTTCGGGCGGAATGGCCGGAACGGCGATGTCGGGCATGGACCACGCCGCGATGGGCCACGGCAACATGGACATGTCGGGCATGGATATGGGCGGCATGGATATGTCGGGCATGGAGATGGATCTCAACGACTATAACTGGGACGCCTATCTCGCCAACGACCGCATTCTCTCCGACCCGGAGGTCGTTACCGTCGAGCGCGGAGGGCGCATCCGTCTGCGCGTGATCAATGGTGCCGCCGCCACCGTCTTTTTCATCGAGACCGGCCGCGCACCCGCGCGACTGGTGGCTGTCGACGGCCACGAGATCGTGCCGGTTTCGGGGACGCGCTTCGGCGTGGCGATGGGGCAGCGCCTCGATCTCGAGATCGATCTTCCGGCCGAAACCGGCGCTTGGCCGATCCTCGCCTTGCGTGAAGGCGCGCGCGAGCAGACCGGCATCATTCTCGCCAATCCCGGTGCGCAGGTCGCGAAGATCGACCTTCTGGCCGAGACCGAGGCACCGGCTTTCGACATCGACCTCAAGCAGGAAGCGGGCCTTGCCGCCGCTGCGCCTCTGGCCGCGCGCGCGGTCCAGCGCGCGCAGATGATCATGCTCGGCGGCTCGATGTCGCCCTATCGCTGGACGATCGACGGCGCGGTCTGGGGCGAGCATCACCCCGTGCCCGCCATCACCGGCGAAAGGGTCGAGCTGACCTTTCACAACATGTCGATGATGGGCCATCCGATGCATCTGCACGGCCATGTTTTCCAGGTCGTCGCGATCAACAACCACCGCTTTGCGGGGGCGCTGCGCGATACGGTCTATGTCCCGCCGAATGCTGCGGTGACCGTCGCGCTCGATGCCGGAGAGGCGGCGCGCTGGATGCTCCATTGCCACCATATGCCGCATCTCCAGACCGGCATGATGGCGGAGTTCCGCATCGCGGCCGCCTGATCGGGGTAGCGCAAAACAGGGCCGCCGCGCGGGGATATCCTCGCGCGGCGGCTTTTGCGTCAATGGGTTGCGCGCATTTCCTTAGCGGGTTTCGCCTGCGGATTGCGGCGGATAAAGCGAGAGGAAACGCGCCACCCTGCGCGCGATGAAGGCATCGAGCTCGTCTTCGGCCAGAGGCGGCATCATCAACAGCGCGCGTCGCTGCAGGCCCGCGATGATCATGTCGAGAAACTCGCTCGCGGCCTCGCGGCAATCGGGCATCACGAGATCGCCGCGCGCGACGCGGGTGCCGAAATAATCGGCCAGCGACTGGATCGAGCGTTCCGGCCCCGAGGTGTAAAGGTAGCGCGCGAGATCGGGAAATTTCTCGCCCGCGCCGATCATCATGCGCATCGAAGCCATGACATCGCCGCTCATGAGGGTGGTGATGACATGGCGCGCGATCCGGCGCAGCTCGTCGCCGATCGCGCCCGCGCCGCTGCCGATCTCGCGGATGGCCTGCTGCATCCGGCTGCACTCGGCCAGAACGAGGCTTTCGAACATCGCTTCCTTGCTGTCGAAATAGACGTAGAGCGTCCCTTTGGAGACCTTGGCCGCGCGGGCGACATCCTGCATCGAGGCGGCCTCGAAACCTTTGGCCAGAAACATCCGCCGCGCGCCGTCGAGGATCTGGCGGCGCTTGGGATTGTCTTCGGGCGCGGGCTGCCCGTCCCCGGGAAGCCCGTCGCTGATTTGCCCGTCCTTCGACGCGGGATTTGGGCGGTCTTGCGGTTTCGGCCTGTGGGGACCGGCGGGATAGCCGAGGGGAAAGGTCGTGTTCATGCGGGGCTCCTGCGTCGGCCGTGGCGGGGCGGGTCCGCAATTTTGCGGGTTCAAGGTAATTAACATTGACCGAACCGTTCGGTCAATGATAGCGGTTGTGACAAGGAGTCGCGCCGTTTTGGCGCGGGTCGAATCATGCCCTGATCCAGCCTCTGGACCCGTGTTGCGGCATGTAGCGCAGAGGAAAGGCCCCGATCATGGCAACACCCCCGACCTCGTCAGCCCAAGCCGAAACCGCGACGCCCGACGGCGGGCCGGCTCCGGCATCCGCGCCGGCGGCTCCTCCCGCGAAATCGGGCAAGGCCAAGCGGGTTCTGGGGCTGGTGGCGCTGATCCTTCTGGGGGTCGTGGCCTATGAGGGCTACCGCTGGTTCACCTTCGGGCGCTTCCACGAAAGCACCGACGACGCCTATCTTCAGGCCGATCTCGTGGTGCTGCAGGCGCGCGAAAGCGGCTATATCACCGAAATCGCGATTGCGCCCAACGCGCCGGTCAGCCGTGGCCAGATCATCGCCCGCATCGATCCGCGCGATTACGAGATCGCCTTGACCGCCGCGCAAAACAGCCTCGAAGTCGCTAAAAGCGCGGGCCTCCAGCTCGAGGCGCAGATCGTCGCGGCCGAAGCGACCGTGCGTCAGGGCGAGGCACTGCTGATCGCCGCCGAGGCGCAAAACGACGGCGCGCAAAAGGCCTATCAGCGCGCGCGCGAACTGCGCACCAATTCCGCAGGGACGCAGGCCGCGCTGGATGCGGCCGAAGCCAATGCCAAATCCGCCGCCGCCGAAGTCGAAAGCGCCAAGGCCACGATCGCGCAGGCCCAGGCCCAGCTCGGCGTCTTGCGCGCCCAGCTTGATACCGCGCGCCTCGACGTGCGGGTTGCGCGCACGCAGGTCGAGCGCGCCCAGCTCGATCTCGACTTCACCACGATCCGCGCGCCTTTCGACGGCATCCTGACCGAGCGCCAGATCCAGGTCGGCTCTTTCGTGGCGGCGGGCAGCCGTCTCGGCACGCTGGTTCCGGTCCAGAACCTCTATGTCGGCGCGAATTTCAAAGAGACCCAGATCGCCGATATCCACCCCGGCGCGAAAGTCGGGATCCGCGTCGATGCCTGGCCGAAAGAGCGCCTTTCGGGCACGGTCGAAAGCCTGACGGCGGGGACGGGGCAGGTTTTCAGCCTGCTGCCCTCAAGCAATGCGACCGGCAATTTCACCAAAGTCGTCCAGCGCGTGCCGGTCCGCATCACGCTTGACGAGGCCGACCGCAACCGCCTGCCTTTGCGTCCGGGCATGTCGGTCGTGGTCGAGGTCGATACCCGCACCGGCGAGAACCGCCTGCTTCTGCCCGCGCCGGCAGCGCAGGGCGAACAGCCCGCCGCTACGACGAGCAAGGCCGAGCAACCGGCCGCCACCACCACCACGGGGGCTGATTTGGCCGGCCCCACATCGGGCGCGGCCACCGCCGGCGGCGTCCCTTCGGCTGCCCCGCCCGTGGCGATGCCCGCCGAAGAACATCTCGACATGCGCAAGCTGGTCACCTTCCTTCTGATGGTGCTGGGCATGTTCATGGCAATTCTGGACATCCAGATCGTCTCGGCCTCGTTGCCGGAAATCCAGGCGGGACTCGGCGCGTCGAGCGACGAGATTCCTGGATCCAGACCTCCTACCTGATCGCCGAAGTCATCATGATCCCGCTGTCGGGCTATCTGTCGCGGATGCTGTCGACGCGTTGGCTGTTCACGATCTCGGCAGGCGGTTTCACCGTGATGAGCGTGCTTTGCGGCCTGTCCAATTCCATGGGCGAGATGATCTTGTGGCGCACGCTACAGGGCTTTCTGGGCGGGGCGATGATCCCGATGGTGTTTGCCAGCGCCTATACGATCTTCCCGCGCTCCAAGATGCATATCGTCTCGCCGCTGATCGGGCTGGTGGCGACGCTGGCGCCGACGATCGGGCCGACTTTGGGCGGCTATCTGACGGAATTCCTCAGCTGGCACTGGCTGTTTTTCATCAATGTCGTTCCCGGCATCGTGGTGACCCTGGCCGCCTTCTTCCTGATCGATTTCGACAAACCGGATCTGAGCCTGCTCAGCCGTTTCGACTGGTGGGGCTTTCTCGGCCTCGCGGTTTTCCTCGGCACGATGGAATATGTCCTCGAGGAGGGCGCGGCCGACGACTGGTTTGCCGAGCCGACGATCGTGATGATGACCGCGATCATGACTTTGGGCGGCTTTCTGTTCTTCTGGCGCGCCTTTACCGCCGAAGAGCCGATCGTGCGGCTCGATGCCTTCACCGACCGCAACTTCGCGATGGGTTCCATCTTCTCCTTCGGGCTGGGGATCGGGCTTTACGGCATGATCTATATCTTTCCGGTCTATCTCTCGGGGTGCGGGGGCACAATTCGCTCCAGATCGGCGAGACGATGATGGTCACCGGCGTCGCGATGTTCCTGACCGCGCCGATTGCGGGGCGGCTGGTGCAATCGGTCGATCTGCGGCTGGTCATGGGTGTGGGCTTCGCGCTTTTCGCGCTGAGCGCATGGATGATGACCGGCCTGACCGACGACTGGGACTATTGGGAGATCTTCCTGCCGCAGGTGCTGCGGGGATCTCGCTCATGCTGTGCATGGTGCCGGTTTCGAATATCGCGCTGGGGATGCTGCCGCCCGAGCAGGTCAAGAACGCCTCGGGGCTGTTCAACCTGACGCGCAATCTTGGCGGCGCGGTGGGGCTTGCGCTCATCAATACGATTCTGTCGAACCGCGAGGATGTCCATTTCGCGCGTCTTGCCGAAAGTGTGAACGGCGCCAACGACAGTGCCGCGGGGGCGCTTGCCACGCTGACTCAGGCCTTTGCGGGGCTGGGCGATGCGGCGGAAAGCGCGGCCTATGCGACGCTGGCGCGGATGGTTTCGGTGCAGGCGATGGTGATGTCGCTGATCGATCTCTTCGTGCTTTTGACGGGGCTTTTCCTCGGCTTGGCGTTTTTGCTCTTTTTCGTGCAGCGTCCGGCAATCGGCGGCGGCGGGGGCGGCGGCGGGCATTAGGCCCGAAGCAGGTGCCTCCGCGCGCGCTTTTTCCAGTCCGGTTTCGTCCGCATCCCCGCCTCCGGTGCTCCCGCGGCGGATTGCCGCACTGCGGCGCGTGCATATTTCCGTTTGGTCTTTGTTTCGGTCGGGGCCGCTAACCCGATTCCAACCAGAGGCCGCAAGGATGAAAAAGATGCAGATAATGGACAATCAAGGATGTTTCGGCACCGTGACCCGCGCCCTTCATTGGAGCATGGCCGTGCTGATAGGCTGGCAGTTCGTCGGCATGATCAGCAAGGTCGCCGTGGGTCGCGAACACCCCGTGAGCCAGTTTCTCGGGGGCTATCACTTGAACATCGGGACGGTGCTCTTCGTGCTGATCGTCCTGCGTTTGGCTTGGGCCTTCATCAACCGCCGCAACCGGCCCTCGCACGGGGCGGGGCTTTTGGCCAAGGCGGCTGTTGCGGGCCATACCGCGATCTATACGCTGATGCTCCTCGTGCCGCTGATGGCGCTGATCCGCGCCTGGGGACGCGAGCGCGGCTTTTCTCCCTTCGGCTTCGAGCTGTTCGCCCCCGCACGCCCGATACCGTGGTGACCGCCGCCGTCGAGCTGGGCGACATGTTCCATGGCGAATTGGCCTGGCTCATGGGCCTGCTGGTGCTGAGCCATATTTTCATGGCCGTGTTCCATCACCGCGTGCTGCGCGACGACACCATGAAGCGCATGCTGGCCTGAACGCAAGGGCGGGCCCGAAAGCCCGCCGTATTCTTCGCCGCTTCGGCCGCAGTTGCGTCCGGTCAGCCGAGGACCAGCCCGACCGCAAGGATCAGGAGCACCACGGCAAAGCCCCGTTTGAGCAGAGCCCCCGGCACGCGGCTGGCCAGACGCGCCCCGAAGGGCGCCCCGATCAGGCTGCCGAAACCGATCCCCAGAAGCGCCTCGATATGGAGCGTGCCGAGCATGGGTGCATCCACCCCCGACCGGCCGCAGCGCGTAAAGACCGCGCCCGCGACCGTCACCGGCAGGCCGATCGTGGCCGAGGTGGCAACGGCGCGCACCATCTTCCAGCCGCGCCCCGACAGGAAGGGCACCATGAAGACCCCGCCGCCCGCGCCGATCAACGCACCGGCAAAGCCGATTGCCGCCCCCGCCGCGCGGTAGGTCGCGGCCGATACCGGACGGTCCTGCACGCGTTGTTTGCGCGAAAGCAGCATCTTCAGCCCGACAAAGATCAGGAAGGCCGCGAAGATCAGCTTGAGCATATCCGCGGGCAGCCGCGTCACCAGAACCGAGCCCGCCAGCACGCCGATCAGGCTGAACGGCACGATCATGCGAAAGCTCGACCAGTCGATATTGCCGAGCCGGTTGTGGGTCACGACCGAGCTGACCGAGCCGATGGTCACGATCCCCATCGAGGTCGCCAGCGCCACCGTCGGCGCCAGATCCGGCGGCACGCCGAGATGGGGCAGCGAGAAGGTCAGCACCGGCACCGCCACCAAGGCCATGCCGACCCCGATCATGCCGAGCAGCAACCCGCCGAAGAGACCTGCGAGAAACAAGGCGAGAAAGGTGATCATGATTGCCCGTCCTGTTGCGGCGGCTCGCAGGTGACGCGCACCGCCAGATCGATCCGCGCCTCGATTTCGCTCCATTCCGGAGGGTTGTCCATCAGCCCGCGAATGATGGCATCCGTCGCGATCATATCGTGGAAAAGCAGCGCGCGCCGCGCGGGTCGGGCAAATCGCGCAAAACCTGCGCGATCACTTTGCGGCTGGCGCGCGGCCCCGCGATATACCATTCGCGCAGGATCTCGGGGAAACGCCCCGAGGCGGCCAGAACCATGCGCTGGAAAGCGAGATGGCGCGGCGCGGTCAGCTGGCGCATCAGAGTGCGCCCGAGGATCCCCAGCGCGATGGCGGGCGGGGTGTCGCCCAGATCGAGCTGGCGCAGGGGCGACACGAATTCCGCACCAAGCCCTTGGAAAATGGCGACGAAAAGCCCCTCTTTGCCGCCGAACATCTTGTAGATATTGGTCTTCGAGCCGCCGACTTCGCGGATGATCTCGTCGATCGAGACCGCATCATAGCCGCGCTCCAGAAAGAGGTTGGTCGCGGTCTCGACGATCAGCTCGCGCCGCGCGAGGCCGCGGGTGTTGAGCCGGGGCCCGCCCTCCGCTTGCGCGGAGGTCGGGCTGCCGGTTGCGGTTTGTCGGGGCGTCTTCGCCGCGCTCATTTGAATTCAGCCTTCTGTTCGGGGGCCGGTCCGGCTTGCCGTCCGTCCGGTCGTGCCATTGCATTGGCCTGCTCGCGGGCCTCCTGCCGTGCCGATTTCGCATGGTGGTGGGCGATGCGGAAGGCGCGGCGATCGATATGTTGCGACAAAAGCAGGCTTGCGATGACGACGGCAACCCCGATCGACTGGATCACCGAGGGCACAACCCCGTTGAAGACCGCATCCAGCGCGAAAGCGGTGAGCGGGGTCATCAGCAAGAGCGGCGCGACAGAGGCGGCTCCGGCCGATTGGATCGCAAAGAACCACAAGGCGAAGGCCAGAGCGGTGACGACAAGGGCGATCAGCACAAAGCCGAGCAGGTTGGCGGCGGTGATGGTCGCCGGAATGTCGCCAAGGAAGGCCGCGACAATCGACAGCTCGACACCGGCGACGATCATTTGCCAGCCGGTCAGGCTGATGATCGAGCTGGGACGGCCCCATTTGTGCAGCAAGGTCCCGCCCAGTGCGACAGCCAGAGCCGCCCCCAAAGCCGCCGCAATCCCGATCGCGTCAAGCGCGGCATTGCCCTTGAGCACGACCATCGAGACGCCGACCGCACCCAGCGCAACCGCGCCGACCTTGGCTTTCGAGGGGATCGCTCCCAGAACCGGCCATGCCAGAAGCACCATGAACAGCGGCCCGAGCGCCTGGAAGGTTGCGGCCATCCCGCCCGGCAGGCGGATCGCGGCGACAAAGAGAAGCGCAAAGAACAGCGCGCTGTTCAGCGTCCCCAGCACGAGGATGCGGCCCCACCATTCGCGCGGCGGAAAGTCCCGCGCCAGAAGCAAGAGCGGCAGGCCGCCGCCAAGGGCACGCAAAGCCGCGTTGAACATCGGGTTCGGCGGCAGGAAACTGGTGGTGATGATATAGGTGAAGCCCCACAGGATGGCCGCGATTGCAGCCGCGAGTTTGGGTGACATGGACATCGTTCTTTCTTTCTTGGGCTACGGGTTCCAGCCAGTCGATGCGGCTTTCGTTGAGCTCAAGTTAGAATAATACGGTTCGGTATTAAAGTGATAAGGAGTGGTATCACCGTCTCCGCAGGGCAAATGCGGCGTTCGCAATTTGCGAACACTTGGGTGCAATGCGGTCGGAAATCGCCAACGACTTCGTCCGCGTGCAGGCAAAATCCTGCGCGCGGTTTCATGCGGCAATGGGGCTTGAGGGGCTGCGAAAGGGGCCTAGGTCCCGGGCAGGGTCAGTACATCGGGATGCAGCAGCGCGCCGTCCTTGATCCAGATCGAGACGCCCTCTGGTCCCGCAACCGCGCTCAGGGTTGGCCTGCGGGCAGGCGGCCCCAGCTTTGCGGGCGCAGGGTCTCGTTCCCGCCAAGCGCGCCTCTGACGGTGGCGCCGCCTGTGATGACGATGAATTCCAGCCCGCGCGGATTGTCGATCGCGATGTCGGCCCCTGCGGCCCAATCGCCGATGCGGACCTCTTCGGCCCCGTCGGCAAAGAGGCGGCGCAGGCGGGTCTCGCCCGAACGGGGCGCGAGCTCCTCGCCCTCGCCGGGTTGGCGCACGATCTGGACCGCATCGCCCGCGCGATATTGCCAGAGCCGCACGAAGATCACGCAGCCGTCTTCGGCCGCAGGCACATGGCCGGTGCCGGGCGGATTGCGGAAATAGCTGCCCGCCGGATAGTCTCCGTGCTCGTCCTGAAAGGTGCCTTCGAGGACGAGGATCTCCTCGCCGCCCGAATGGATATGGCGCGGAAAGCTGCTGCCGGGGGCATAGCGCACGATCGAGGTGGCGCGGGCAACCTCGTCCCCGATCCGGAAGAGCATCCGCCTGTCGACCCCTGCCGCAGGGCTGGGGATCCAGTCGAGCGCCGCGCCCTGGACCAGAACCGGCCGGTCGAAATCGTCATTGATGCGCAT
Organism: Paracoccus cavernae; assembly: GCA_030410095.1. GTDB lineage: Bacteria > Pseudomonadota > Alphaproteobacteria > Rhodobacterales > Rhodobacteraceae > Paracoccus > Paracoccus cavernae. Next base: position 54,075 of record JAUFRC010000003.1, on the reverse strand, counting down.
GGTCGCTCTTTCCGTGCGGGGCGGCACAAGCCGGATGGTTGTCGTCGGCCATCATCATACCCACCTTTGCGGCTTGCCGCGAGCGCGACTTTCGGGCGCGACAGGCTTGGGCGCGCGCGGCAAGCAGTGACTGGACGGGGGCCATGCTTCCCCAGTATGGAACAAAAACACTCGGCTTCACCGCCGCAGGCCCGAGGGCAGGCGGCAGGCGGTCGACCGGACGGGCCGTCGCGGCCGGAGCTATGGGGTAACGAGGATGGCAGACATGTCCGAAGCCGGTCGCATCGCCTTGGAAATCGACGGCCTCGTGCGCCGGTTCGGCGCGCGCGAGGTTCTCTCCGACATCACCTTGGCTGTGCCCGAAGGCAAGATCACCTGCCTGCTGGGGGATCGGGCTCTGGGAAATCGACGCTTTTGCGCCTGCTCGCGGGGGTCGATGCGCCGGATGGCGGCCGCATCCGCATGGGCGGTCGGGAGATCGTCGGGCCGCGTACCTTCATCGAGCCCGAAGACCGCGCCATCGGCTTCATGTTTCAGGATTACGCGCTGTTTCCGCATCTGAGCGTGGACGACAACCTCGCCTTCGGCCTGCGCCACCTGTCGCGCGCCGAGCGCGATGCCCGCGTTGCCGAAGTCGCCGAGCGCATCAGCATCGGCCATTTGCGCGGCCGTTTCCCGCATTCGCTTTCGGGGGCGAGCAGCAGCGCGTGGCCCTTGCCCGCGCCATGGCGCCCAAGCCCGCGATCCTGCTGATGGACGAGCCTTTCTCCAATCTCGATCAGGGCCTGCGCGAGAAGGTCCGGCGCGAGACCGTCCAGACCCTGCGCGCGCTTGGCGCGACCGCGATCATCGTCACCCATGATCCGCAAGAGGCTCTGGCGGTCGGCGATCTCATCGTGCTGATGCGCGAGGGTACCATCGAGCAGGTCGCGAGCCCTTTCGCGATCTACGACAACCCCGTCTCGCCCTATGCCGCCGAATTCATGGGGCCGTGCAACCGGCTGACGGGGATCTGGTCGCAGGGGATGCTCGAAACCCCGATCGGGGCCTTTCCGGGCAATCTCGACCTGCCGGACGGGACGCTCGCTTTGGCCTGCATCCGCCCGCAAGCGCTGTCGATCGAGCCGGATGGGGCGGGGATTTCGGCGCGGGTGCTGGGGAAAACCTTCATCGGCGAGAGCGAGCAGATCGACATTCAGGTCCATCCGCTCGGCGCGCCCCTGCGCATGCACAGCCATTTCCGCATCCCGATGGAGGTCGGCGCGCGCGTCAGCCTGCGGCTGAACGGGGCGCAGGTCCATGTCTTTGCCGATCCGGCCCAGCCGCGGCCCGAAGGCTGATCGCCGCAATCCGTCGCGGGCCGCGCATCCGCTTGGCCAAAGGGCGCGACAGGCGGGTTTCGGGATGCGACATTTTGTCCCAGAACGGTCAATCTTGATTAAAGCTCTAAGATATAAGAGCATCACGTCCAAGTAAAATTGTCACCCATCCCCTCAGAGGTTTCCTCATGATCTTCGATCGCAATCTGTCGCGTCTTCTTCTGGCCGGCGCCGTCATGGCCGGTTCCGCCGGTAGTCTCGCCGCGCAAGAGCTGAACCTCTATACCTCGCGCGAGCCGGGTCTGGTCGAGCCGCTGCTCGAAGCCTTCACCACCAAGACCGGCGTCAAGGTGAATACCGTCTTCCTCAAGGATGGTCTGGCGGAGCGTGTCGCTTCGGAAGGCGCAAGCTCGCCCGCCGATGTGTTGATGGCGGTCGATGTCGGCAATCTGGTCGATCTGGTCGAAAAGGGCCTGACCCAGCCGGTCGAATCCGAGGCGCTCAGCGCGGCTGTTCCGGAAAACCTGCGCGATCCGGGCAACCAGTGGTTCGCTTTGTCGATGCGCGCCCGCGTCGTCTATGCGGCCAAGGATCTCGATCTGGACGCGATCACCTATGAAGAGCTGGCCGATCCGAAATGGAAGGGCAAAGTCTGCATCCGTTCGGGCCAGCACCCCTATAACACCGGCCTGATCTCGGCCTTCCTCACGCATCACGACGCGGCCCAGACCGAGGAATGGCTGACCGGCCTCAAGGCCAATCTCGCGCGTCAGGCGGGTGGCGGCGACCGCGACGGTGCCAAGGACATCCTCGGCGGCATCTGCGATATCGCTGTTGCGAACTCCTATTACGTCGGGCTGATGCGCTCGGGCAAAGGCGGCGACGAACAGCGCGCATGGGGCGATGCGATCAAGGTCGTTCTGCCGACCTTCGCCGACGGCGGCACCCATGTGAACATCTCGGGCGCGGCCGTTGCCAAGAATGCACCCAACCGCGATCAGGCCGTCCAGTTGATCGAATATCTGGCATCGGACGAGGCGCAGAAGATCTACGGCGAGGCGAATTTCGAATATCCGGTCAACCCGAATGCCGAAATCGACCCGATCGTCGCTTCCTTCGGCACGCTGAAGATCGACAGCACCCCGTTGACCGAGATCGTCAAGAACCGCAAGGAAGCCAGCGAGCTGGTCGACAAAGTTGGCTTCGACAACTGATTACGGCGGATAACGTCGGAGGCGGTGCCGCGAGGTGCCGCCTTTCTGCATTCGGGCGATGATGTCTCAGAGCGAAATTTCCGCGGCCAGCGCCGCCTGTTCAAACCCTTCCGCAGCCGCGGAAGGGTTTGGCTGTTTGCGAGCTTCGTGATCGCGGCGCTGGTCATGGTGCCGGTCGCGGCGCTGCTGTGGCAGGCGCTTCAGGGCTCGGCGGGGCTCTGGTCGCATCTCGCGCGCTTTGTGCTTCCCCATGCGCTGTCCCAGACCGCGATCCTCATGGCGGGAGTGGGGGTTTTGGTCGCCGCGATCGGGACGGGGGCGGCATGGCTGGTCACGGCCTATGATTTCAAGGGCAAACGGGTGCTCGAATGGGCGCTTTTGCTGCCTTTGGCGGTGCCGACCTATATCGTGGCCTATGCCTATCTCGACCTGCTGCACCCGCTTGGGCCGGTGCAGTCGGGGGTGCGCGCGGTTTTGGGTTACGACAGCCCGCGCCAGTTCCGCCTGCCCGACATCCGCTCGATGAGCGGGGCGATCATCCTGCTCAGCCTCGTGCTTTACCCCTATGTCTACCTGCCGGTCCGCGCGATGTTCATGACGCAGGCCGCCAATCTGGTCGAGGTCGCGCGCACTTTGGGCATCCGCCGCCGCGCGATCTTTTGGCGCGTGGCCATGCCGCTTGCGCGCCCCGCCGTCGCGGTCGGGGTCAGCCTTGCCCTGATGGAGACGCTCAACGACATCGGCGCCTCCGAATTTCTCGGCGTGCGCTCGCTGACGGTGTCGATCTATACCACCTGGGTCACGCGTTCGGATCTGCCGGGCGCGGCGCAAATCGCGCTGGCGATGATCGTGCTGGTGATCGCGCTGGTCTCGCTCGAGCGGTGGGCGCGCCGGCGCCAGCGCTACAGCATCACCGCGCAGCGTGCCCGCAGCTTCGCGCCAAAGCCGCTCAAGGGCAAAGCCGCCGCTCTGGCGCTGGTCCTCGGGCTTCTGCCCGTGGTTTTCGGCTTTCTGCTGCCCGCCGGCTATCTCGCGGTCGAGGCATGGAAGCGGTTCCAGTTCGCGGGCCTCTCGGGGAAATTGCTGATCGAGGCGCGCAATACCTTCACCCTCTCGGCGTTGGCGACGGTCGCGGTGCTGGTCTGCGGGCTGGTCGTAGCCTTTGCCGCGCGCTCCTATCCGCAGCGGGGAATGCAGGCGGTCTCGCGCATCTCGACGCTCGGCTATGCCATGCCGGGGACGGTGCTGGCGCTCGGCATCCTGATCGCCACGGCGGGTTTCGACCGCTTTCTCGACGCGCAGGCGCGGGAATGGCTGGGCGTCTCGACCGGCCTTTTGCTGATCGGCTCGGGGGCGGCTTTGGGCTATGCCTATCTCGCGCGGTTCCTCGCGATTTCGGTCGGCTCGGTCGAGGCGGGTCTGACCCGCATCCCGCGCAGCTACGATCAGGCCGCGCGCACGCTCGGCCACAGCCTGACGGGCACCTTCCGCCACGTCCATCTGCCGCTGTCCAAGGCGGCGATCGCGGCGGCGGGGCTGCTGGTTTTCGTCGATTGCATGAAGGAATTGTCGGCGACGCTGCTGCTGCGCCCGCTCAATTTCGAGACGCTGGCCACCCATCTTTACGGCGAGGCCGCGCGCGGCACCTATGAGGAGGCCTCGATTGCCGCGCTGGCGATTGTCGTCGTGGGCATTCTGCCGGTGATCCTGCTGGCGCGGATCGGGCGCAACGAGCAGCAGGGCTAGGGGCCGAAGCCCCGTTCCATCCGCTGTTCCGCCTCAGATCAGTCCGATCTTGCGGCGCAGATCCTCGTCGCGCAGCGAGGTCTCGCGCCCGGCATAATCCGCCCCGCCGTCGCCGCAGAGCCAGACGATCGCCTGCGCCGGCCATTCGGGCGGGACGTGATCGGACCATTCGAGCTGGCTGACCGGATTGACCCCCGTCGCCTTGATCACGCGCTGCATATCGGTCGCAACCGTGCCGGGCGAGAGCGAGAGGATGCGCAGCCCCTTCGAGGCCGCCTCGAGATGGGCGCTCTGGCTCAGCATCCATGCGCCCGCCTTCGAGGAACAATAGGCCGACCACCCTCGTAGGGATTATGGGCCGCGCCCGAACTCACCGTCAGGATCGTGCCTTCTCCGCGCGCGATCATGCCGGGCATCGCTGCGCGCATCCCGTTGAAAACGCCGATGAAATTGACGGAGACCGCGCGGACGAAAGCCTCGGGATCGGTTTCGGACAAAAGCGAGACCGGCTCGATCATGCCGGCGTTGTTGACGAGAACCGCCAGCGGACCGAAGGCCGCCTCGGCTTCGGCAACCGCTTTGGCGAGCGCCGCACCATCGGCCACGTCACAGGGCAATGCCAGCCCGCCGGTCTCGGCCGCCAAAGCCTCCAGCGCGGCCTTGTCGCGCGATATCAGCCCGAGTTTGGCACCTTTGGCGGCAAAAGCGCGGGCAGTCGCCGCGCCGATTCCGCGCGCCGCACCCGTAATGACCACCAGTTTCCCTGCAAATTCAGACATGACCGCATCCTCTTTTGGCGTTTCGGCCGCAGGATGGGGGGCGGGAAAGGGCCAGCGCAAAATGCGCAAGCGGTACAGCATGGCATTCGGGTGGCGCGGAGCGCTGCGCCGCGCCGCAATTCGGTCACAGTTGCGAAAAAGGATGGGGCGATGACCTTTGAACAGCTGCGCATTTTCCTGATGGTCGCCGAACTCGAACATGTCACCGAGGCGGCGCGGCGTCTCAATCTGACGCAATCGGCGGTGAGCGGCGCGATTGCGACGCTGGAAAACACCCATCAGGTGGCGCTGTTCGACCGCGTCGGGCGCGGCATCCGGCTGACCGAGGCGGGGCGTATCCTGCAAGAGAAAGCGCGCGGGATTCTGGCAGGCGTTCAGGATGCGGAAACCACGCTCGGCGATCTCTCGGGACTTCGGATTGGGGCGCTGCGCATCTTTGCCAGCCAGACGGTCGCGAGCCATTGGCTGCCCCGTTTCGTTATGGAATACAAAGCCTTGCATCCCGCGATCGATCTCGACATCGCGGTCGGAAACACCAGCCAATGTCTCGATGCCGTCCAGCGTGGCGCCTGTGATCTGGGCTTTGTCGAGGGCGAGGTCGAAAGCCGTTTGAGCGGGCCCGAGGCCGCGCGGATCGCGGTTTCGGCGGTCGCGCAGGACCAGCTCGTCCTGATCGCCGCCCCCACGCATCCCTGGGCCGTCCGTCCGCCCGCGCGTCTGCGTCAGGGCTTTGCCGCGCAGCTGTGGGTCATGCGCGAGAGCGGCTCGGGGACACGCTCGAGCTTCGAGGACCAGCTGCGCCGCATGGGCGGCGATCCGGCCGCGCTGCGCGTGATGATGGAGTTTTCGACCAACGAGGCGGTCTGTTCGGCGGTCGAACACAGCCCTGTCTGGGGGTCGTGCCGCGTCTGGTCGCGGGTCCGCTGATCGAGGCGGGCCGTCTGGTCGCGCTGCCCTTTACCCTCGATGCGCGCCCGTTTTTGCAGCTGCGCCATCTCGAGCGCCACTTTTCCCGCGCGGCGCGCGCCTTTGCCGATCTGGTGGCGGGGCACGCGGGCGCGGAAGGCTCCGGTGGCTCAGTGGATGATGCGCCGCAGCCCGTCCTGCACGCCGAGTAGCGCGGGCAGATAATCGACGACCAGTCGCGCCGGCATATCCGCCGTTTTCGCGACGCCGGTGTTCAGGGCCGCGACCACGCGGCCATGCCCGTCGTAAAGTGGGACCGCCAGCGAACACAGGCCCAGCTCGATCTCCTGATCGATGACGGCATAACCGTCGTGGCGTATCTGCCGCAGCCGCGCGAAGATCTCTTCCGGCATGGTCAGGCTGAAGGGCGTGCGCGGCGACAGGTCCGAGCGCTCGACCAGCGCGCGGGCTTCCGGCTCGGGCAGGGCGGCCAGCAGCACCCGCCCCATCGAGGAGCAATGTGCCGGAAGCCGCGAGCCGGGCAAAAGCCCGATCGACATGACTTTGCGCTGCGCCGCGCGGGCGAGATAGACGATCTCGGTCTCGTCGCGGATCGACACCGACACCGATTGCCCGATCCGTTCGGACAGCTGGTCGAGCCAGGGCTGCACCATCTGCGCCAAAGGCAGTGCGGCCAAAGCCCCCATGCCGAGCCGCAAAACCCGCGGCGTCAGCGTGAAGTATTTGCCGTCGTAATCGGCATAGCCGAGGCTGTGCAGCGTCAGCAGGCAGCGCCGCGCCGTGGCGCGGTCAAGGCCGGTCGCCTCGGCCACATCCGCAATCGCGAGGCGCGGCGATTCGGCGCGAAAGGCCTCGATCACGGCCAGACCCTTGCCCAAAGAGGCGATAAAATCGGTTTTGTTCACCATGCGCACAAATTTACCCGCCAGTTGAACAAAGTTCAAGATGCGCACAAACCGGCTTCGCCTTGCCCGCCGGAAGGCGCAAGATCGCGCCAACAGTGACGGAGGACAGAATGGACAAGCGCATTGCCTCGCTGCAGGAGGCCGTTGCCGGCATCCCTGACGGGGCCACGGTAATGATCGGCGGATTTGGCGGCTCGGGCGCGCCGATCGAGCTGATCCATGCCCTGATCGACCGCTTTCTCGCGACCGGCAGCCCCAAGGCGCTGACCGTGATCAACAACAACGCCGGCAACGGTCACGTCGGCATTGCCGCGCTGATCGAGCAGGGCATGGTCGCCAAGATGATCTGCTCTTTCCCGCGTTCGGCCGATCCGGTGGTCTTCACCACGAAATATCTGGCCGGCGAGATCGCGCTTGAACTGGTGCCGCAGGGCACTTTGGCCGAGCGTATCCGCGCAGGCGGCGCGGGCATTCCCGCTTTCTATACGCCGACCTCTTTCGGGACCGATCTGGCCAAGGGCAAGCCCGTCGCCGAATTCGAGGGGCGTTCCTATGTGCAGGAGCGCTGGCTCAAGGCCGATTTCGCGCTGCTCAAGGCAGAGCTCGGCGATGCCCACGGCAACCTGACCTTCCGCATGGCCGCGCGCAATTTCGCGCCGATCATGGCGATGGCGGCCGCGCGCACCGTGGTTCAGGTCAGCCGCGCCGTCGAGGCGGGCATGATCGAGCCCGAAAGCGTCATCACGCCGGGCATCTTCGTCGATGCGATCATCGAAGTCTCCGATCCCGCGCAGGAAGAGGCCCTCAACCGCGCCAATGCCAGCTATCCGGAGGTGCAGGCATGACCATCAAACTCGGCAATGCGCAGATCGCGTGGCGCGCGGCGCAAGACATTCAGGACGGCGCTTACGTCAATCTCGGGATCGGCTTTCCCGAAATGGTCGCGAAATTCCAGCCCAAGGGCCGCGAGGCGGTTTTCCACACCGAAAACGGCGTTTTGGGCTTTGGCGAGGCCCTGCGGCGGGCACCGAGGACTGGGATCTGATCAACGCGGGCAAAAAGGCGATCACGCTCAAGCCCGGCGCGTCGTTTTTCCATCATGCCGACAGTTTCGCGATGGTGCGGGGCGGGCATCTCGATGTGGCGATCCTCGGGGCCTATCAGGTCGCGCAGAATGGTGACCTCGCGAATTGGTCGGTTGGACCCAAAGGCGTGCCTGCAGTCGGCGGCGCGATGGATCTGGTTCATGGCGCGAAACGCGTCGCGGTGATCACCGATCACGTCACCAAGGACGGCAAGCCGAAACTGCTAAAGGCCTGTACGCTGCCCCTCACGGGCGTGGCCTGCGTCACGCGCGTCTATACCTCGCTTGCGGTCATCGACATCGAGGGCGGCCGCTTCGTTCTGCGCGAGAAACTGCCCTCGATCTCCTTCGACGACCTGCAAGCCCTGACCGGCGCCCCGCTCCATCTGGACGGGCCGGTTGCCGATCTCATTGTGCCGGAGCTTTGACCATGCGCGACGTTTTCATTTGCGATTATATCCGGACCCCGATCGGGCGTTTCGGCGGGGCTTTGTCGGGCGTGCGCGCCGATGATCTGGGGCGATCCCTGCGCGCTGATGGCGCGCCACGCGGGTCTTGATTGGGAGGCCGTCGACGACGTGATCTTCGGTTGCGCCAATCAGGCGGGCGAGGACAACCGCAACATCGCGCGGATGTCGAGCCTTCTGGCGGGGCTGCCGGTTTCGGTTTCGGGCACCACGATCAACCGGCTGTGCGGCTCGGGGATGGATGCGATCATCATGGCGGCGCGCGCGATCAAGGCGGGCGAGGCCGAGCTGATGATCGCGGGCGGCGCGGAATCGATGTCGCGCGCGCCTTTCGTCATGCCCAAGGCCGAAAGCGCCTTTTCGCGCGCGGCGGAAATCCACGACACCACCATCGGCTGGCGCTTCGTCAATCCGCTGATGAAGGCGCAATACGGCGTTGATTCCATGCCGGAAACCGCCGAAAACGTGGCCGAGGATTTCGCAATCTCGCGCGAGGATCAGGACGCATTCGCGCTGCGCAGTCAGGACAAGGCGGCTGCTGCCCAAGCCAATGGCCGCTTGGCGCGAGAGATCACGCCGGTCACCATTTCCCAACGCAAGGGCGACCCCCAGATCGTCGATCGCGACGAACATCCGCGCCCGACGACGATCGAGGTTCTCGCCGGTCTCAAAGCGCCTTTCCGCAAGGGTGGTTCCGTCACGGCGGGCAATGCGTCAGGCGTCAATGACGGCGCGGCCGCGCTGATCATCGCCAGCGCCGAGGCGGTCAAACGCCACGGGCTCAACCCGATCGCGCGCATCCTTGGCGGGGCGACGGCGGGTGTCGAGCCGCGCATCATGGGGATCGGCCCTGCGCCGGCCTCGGAAAAGCTGATGGCGCGTCTGGGCCTGACGCCGGCCGATTTCGACGTGATCGAGCTGAACGAGGCCTTTGCGAGCCAAGGTCTGGCCACTCTGCGCCGTCTGGGCATTGCCGATGACGATGCCCGCGTGAACCGCAACGGCGGCGCGATCGCGCTTGGCCATCCGCTCGGCATGTCGGGGGCGCGCATCACCGGCTCCGCCGCGCTCGAACTGGTGGAGACCGGCGGAAAACGCGCGCTGGCCACCATGTGCATCGGCGTCGGCCAAGGCATCGCCATCGCGATCGAGCGCGTCTGATCCGCAACCGCTTTCCCGACCGGCACCGCCTCCCCGCGCGCCGGTCGGGCTCGGGTCTTTGCGTGCAAGGACCCTGCGGGGGCCGCGCGCCTCCGCCGAAGACCGGCCCCCATCCCCCGCGCTGCATTTCGGGGATGGGGCCGCGCCGCGATCCCTTCGGGCAAAGCGGGTGGGGGCACAGTGGGGGCGGCTCTTGACCTCGGCCGGTTTCGCGTCACAACTCGGCGCAGGCGCCCGCATCCTGTCGCGGGCCCGCTTTACCTCCCGTTCATTCCCGCCCCCTTTATTCGCTGCCGAGATCGCCCATGACCGCCCCGTTCGAGATGCGTTTTGTCCCAATTGCGCCCATAAACTGGCCCTGATCACCCTTCACGAGGACAGCGGCCCGACCGAGCGCCTGCGTTGCGCCAATTGCGGCTGGACCCATTGGGGCAATCCGACGCCGGTTCTGGCGGCGGTTCTGGAGAACGACCAAGGCGAGGTCCTGATCGCGCGCAACGCGCTTTGGGAAGAAGGTGTGTTCGGCCTGATCACCGGCTTCATGGAGGCGGGCGATCCCCGAGGCGGGGGTTTGCCGCGAGGCATTCGAGGAAACCGGCCTGCGCACCAAGGCATTGCGCGTTCTGGGATCGTGGAATTCCTGCGGATGAATCAGGTGATTGTCGCCTATCACCTGCGCGTCGAGGGTGAGGTCCGTCTTTCCCCGAGCTGGTCGAATACCGTTGGGAAAAGGCATCCGAGGTCAAATGCTGGCCCTCGGGGACGGGTTACGCCTTGGCGCATTGGGTCAAATCCAAAGGGTTCGAGCCGCGTTTCGACGGCTTCCGCCCCGGTCAGGACCCGACGCCGGATCCGGCGAAATGGCCGCCGAAACTCTGGGCCGAGGATCCGCGTTTCGAGATCGCGCCGGAGATTTAGGACGGGTTTTCAACCCTTTGGTGCGGGCTCGTCCTTTCGCTTTCGATGGCCGCCAAGAGCGCCTCTGCCTGCGGTCCGAAACGCTGGCGCAAAGCCTCGGGGCCTGCTTGCGCCAGACGGTAGATCTCGGGTGCGGGCAGGCGGCCGAACCAGCCTATTCCCGCGGGCGAGCACGGGGTCTTGAGCACTTCGCGCTCGGTGATCAGCCCGTTATCGATGACAAGCGCCTGCGCAACGGCAAAGCCCTCGCGGCTTTCGTGGGCGGGCAGGCTGTCGGGCAAGGCGCGGCGCGCGGCCCAAAGGGCTGGCCGGAGAACCGCGTTTCGAGCGCCAGAAAATCGCGCCCGACCCGTGCCATGCGCCATGCGGTTTCCGCTGCCCGTTCGCGCAGGTAGCGCAGGCAGCGATCCTCTGATGCCGGATCGGCGGTCAGGGTGCGGCGCGCGGCGGCCGCGGCCAGCGCGCTCGATACCGCCCAGAACTGGCCATGCCCCGACAAAGGATCCATTGCCGCAAAGGCATCGCCCACCGGCAGACAGCGCAGATCGGTCACCGGCGCGGGCAGTCGCGGCGCCGCCTCGCGGGCGATCAAGGGACCGGCAAGGCGCAGCGTCGGCGCGGGCGCGCATCTTGTGCCCGCAGTAATTGCGGCGACGAGGCGCGCGGGGGCGGGTTCGGGGTCGGCCGCATCGCCGAGAAACTGCGCCCAGATCCTGCCGTCTGGCAAGGCCACGCGCCAGAGCCAGCCCTGAGGCAAAGCGCAAAGCGCGATCCCCGCTTCAACCCCGAAACATCGCCCTCGAGCCAGCCGCAAAGCGCCACGGTCGCAGGCATGCGGCCAAGGCTGGCCGCGCCGGAGGCCATGCGCGGCGCACTCCGGCCGCGCGCGTCGATGATCCAGTCGGGGAAGACGCGGCGCCCGTCGGAAAGAAGAACCGACCGCTTTGCACTCTCGCCACTGCCGACGATCCGTCCGGTTCCTGTCACGCGCCGCGCGCCCCGCGCTTCGGCCAGCGCACAAAGATGGGCGTCCAGCGCGGCGCGGTCGACGACGAATTCGCGGTTGCTCCCGCTGATCCCCGCCCAATCGACGCGGCGTGGCAAGGGGCCGGTAATGCCGTCGAACCCGTTCAAAAGGCCTTCACGCGCGAGCCATTGATGGAGGCGCGGGCTTAGCCCTTCGAGCCGTCCGGCGCGCGAAGGAACAGGGGCGGGGCTGACCAGCGTGACGCGCAATCCGTCGCGCAGCCCGAGGATGGCGGACACCGCACCCGCCGGACCGCCGCCCAGAACGACCAGATCGCCCCCGCCTGTTCCATCGCCCCCACCATCTCTGCCGCCTCCCGCGGTTGCAGGAGCCCCGTCGCTTCGACCGTCGCTTCGACCGCGCTTCGTCCGCGTTTCTGCCGTGTTCCGACCGTCCCGCGTGGCCGTTCCGCTCCAACCTCGGCCAGCCCGCGCGCCTGTGCCTGACATTTGCGGCCAGAGTGGCGCGCCGCGCAAAGCCCTGCGTCAGATTGCCGCAACTTTGGCCGGTAATGACAAGAAAATTCGGCCCCGCCTCGCCTCCCATAGGCAAACAGCAAGTGGCGGGAACCGGAATGGGCCGCCCGCAAGCCAGAGGAAAGCCCGACCGATGACATCTCTCACCCGTCTCGCCCTTGCCTCCAGCTGTGCTTTCGGTTTCGCGACTTTGGCCCTGCCGGCCTTCGCGGTGACCGGCGCAGAGGTTCTGGAAAACACCTGTGCCGCCTGCCATGCGACGGGCGGGGACGGCAAGATCGACCGCATCGATGCGGTGCGCAAAACCCCGAAGCCTGGGACATGACCGTGGTGCGGATGATGCGCAACCATGAGGTCGCGCTCTCGGACGAGGAGCGTCTGGCGGTGGTGCGCTACCTCTCGGACACGCGCGGCCTGAGCGTCGCCGAGACCGAGGGCCTGCGCTACATCCTCGAACGCGAGCCGGTCGCGAATGATGCGGGCCCCTCGGAGCTGATGACCCAGACCTGCTCGCGCTGCCATTCCTATGCGCGTGTCGCGCTGCAACGCCGCACGCCCGAGGATTGGGAGCATCTGATCAATTTCCATCTCGGCCAGTTTCCGACGCTGGAATATCAGGCTTTGGCGCGCGACCGCGACTGGTGGGGCATCGCCCAGACCGAGATCCACGATTTTCTGAGCGCGACCTATCCTATGGGCGAGGCCCCCGCACCCTATGACGGCGATCTGTCGGGCAGCTACATTTTGGCGGGCCGCCAACCGGGGCAAGGCGATTACACGGGCACGCTGACCATTGCCAAGGCCGATCGCGATTATACGGTCGAGATGGTGCTTTCGGGCGAAGTCGAGCGCCGCTTTACCGGCACCGGCCGCATCATCGGCGCGGGCGAATGGCGTGCGAGCCTGAGCGACGGGACGACCGAGATCCGGCAGGTCTTTGCCCTGAACGAGGACGGCTCGATCACCGGCCGCTGGTTCGACCGTACCTATGACGTGACCGGCGGGCGGATCTCGGCGGTCAAGGCGGGCTCTGCCGCGCAGGTTCTGGCGGTGGTCCCGCCGCGTTTGAAGATCGGCGAGGCGACCGAGGTGCGCATCTCCGGTCCCGCGCTCGGCGACGGGCTTACCCTGCCCGAGGGCGTGACCGGCAGCGTAACCGCCGCCACGCCCGAAGGCATCACGCTGACCCTGACCGCCACCGGCAGCCGCGCGCGATCGAGCTGGATCTGGGCGTACAGAAGGCCGCGCTTGTGGCCTATGACAGCATCGACCGCATCACCGTCGTCCCCGAGCTCACGCTGGCGCGGATCGGCGGCAACGGCGGCCCGATCCCGAAAACCCCGCCCAGTTCGAGGCGATGGCCTGGATCAACGGCGCGGACGGTCAGGCCGGCACCGAAGACGATCTCGCGCTCGGCTATCTGCCCGCGAGCTGGCGGCTCGAGAATTTCGACGAGGCGGCGCTTGCGATGGAGGATACCAAATTCGCGGGCACGATCGACGCGCAGGGTCTCTTCATGCCCGCCGATGCAGGTCCCAACCCCGAACGTCCGATGTCGACGAACAACGTCGGCAACCTCAAGGTCGTCGCCGAAGTCGGCGAAGGCGGGCAGGTGCTGAGTGCCGAGGCCCATCTTTACGCGACCGTCCAGCGCTTCGTCGACGCGCCGATCCGGTAAAGGGAGCATTGAAATGGGAGACCTGACCCTCATCCGCCACAACGCCCACCGCGTCGATGTCGACGGCCATGCCATGCTGATGCATGTCCCCTCGACCAGCCTGTTCGAGCTGGACCCGATCGCGCGCGACGTCTTCGACCTGTCGCGCCGTCACGAGCGGTTCAGCGCGGCGATCATGCAGCAGGAGCTGGGCACGCAGCACAGCCCCGATAGCCTTGCCGACTGCATCAAGAGCTTTCTCTCGCTCGATATCCTGCGCGATGCGGCGACGCCCGACATTCCGCGCAAGATCGTCGAAGTGACGGAAATCCCGCTCTCGACCATCATTTTGAACGTCAATACAGGCTGCAATCTGGCCTGCACCTATTGCTACAAGGAAGATCTCGCGATCCCCTCCAAGGGCGAGAAGATGCAGTTCGCGACCGCGAAAGCCTCGTTCGAGCTGCTGCTCAAACAGGGTTATGACCGCGATCGCCTGAATGTGGTCTTTTTCGGCGGCGAGCCCTTGTCGAACATGCCGCTGATCCGCGAGGTCGTGGCCTATGCGGTGCCGCGCGCCGCCGAATTCGGCAAGACGGTCGATTTCTCGCTGACAACCAATGCGACGCTTCTGACCGAGGAAATGGTCGATTGGTTCAACGCCAACAATTTCGCGATCACGGTTTCGATGGACGGGCCCAAGGCGCTGCATGACGCGAACCGCAAGACGGTGGGCGGGCGCGGGACTTATGATGTCGTGGCGCAAAAGGTGCGGATGCTGCTGTCGCGCTATACCGCGCGGCCGGTCGGCGTGCGCGTCACGCTGACGCGCGGCGTGACCGATGTGATCGCGATCCACGATCACCTGAAATACGATCTGGGCTTTCACGAGGTCGGTTTCGGCCCCGCGACCTCTGGCCCGATCGCGGTTTTCAACCTTGATACCGATGCGCTGAAGGCGGTGTTCGAGGATATGAAAACCCTTGGCCGCCGCTATACCGAGGCCGCCTGCCGTGGCGAGAACATCGGCTTTTCCAATATGCACCAGCTGCTGACCGATATCGCGCAGGGCACCAAAAGGCGGTGCCTTGCGGGGCGGGACTGGGGATGCTGGCGGTCGACAAAGACGGCGATCTGCATCTGTGCCACCGCTTCGTCGGCTCCAACCAGCCGACCTACGGCAATGTCGACAAGGGTATCGACGTGCCCAAACTCGCCGCCTTCATCGAGGGCGCGCAGGACCGCAGCCAGTTCGGCTGCAAGACCTGCCGCATCCGCTCGATCTGCGCGGGGGTGCTATCACGAAAGCTATGCGCGCCAAGGCGATCCCTTCGCGCCGGTCTATCACTATTGCGACCTGTTGCGCGACTGGGTGGACTTCGGCCTCGAGGCCTATGTCCGCATCATGCAGGCCAATCCGTCCTTCTTCCGCAACCAGCTGGAACCGCGGATGACGCGACCCAACTCCGGCCCCAGCATCAGCCCCAACTCCGGCCCCAATCCCAGCCCGCGCGCCGCAACCGGCCCAGCCAAGGAGGCTTTTTCCGCATGAAACATCTCACCCCCGCCAATGCGAAGGCCAAAGCCTTTGTCGAAGCCGAGGCCGAGGGCCGCGAGGAAGAGGTCGTCGCGATGAACGCGCTGGTCGGTTGCACGACCTCTTTCGATCCGGGTTGGGAGATCGACGCTTTCGGCGCGGTCGCCAACCTCTGCCAGCCGATGGAGGCCGATCTTTACGGCTGCGCCGATCCCTGCTGGTGGCCCGCGCAGGTCGCGGACACGCTCAACACCTATCCCGACTGGAGCGAGGGTGCCGACAACCTCACGCGCGACTGGCGCAACCTGCAATCGGTTTTCCCCGAGACGAAAGGCTGATGCGATGACGATATCCGGCAAAATCGCGGCGCTGGCCGCCTCTGTCGCGCTGCTTGCGGGGGCCGAGGTCTCGGCGCGCGAATATATCCTTGCGCCCGCACGGCCCAACAAGCTCGTGGTCGTCGATACAGAGAAAATGGCGGTCGAAAAGGTCGTGACCTTGGACGCGGATGCCGGCCCGATGCCGATGACGCCCACCGTCGACCCGACCGGCAAGTTCGCCTTCGTCTCGATCAACAAGACCGAAAGCATCGCCAAGGTCGATCTCGTTTCGGGCGAGACGGTGGCGCGCGTCGACCTCAGCCAACCGGGTTTGCGGGTCAAGAACCTGTTCGGTCTGGCGCTTTCGCCCGACGGCAAGACCGTCGCGGCCTATCAAAGCCCCGTCAAACTCGAAGCCGCCCATTTCGAGGTGCAGCCGACCCAGATCACGCTGTTCAACGCCGCGGATCTGACCCCGATCAAGACCTTTCCCGCGCCGCGCCAGATCACGCTTTTGATGTTTTCGCGCGACGGCACCAAGCTGCACGGCATGGGCCGCAACATGTACACATTCGACGCGACGAGCGGCGAGCAGATCAACGAGCGCACGATTTCGCAGTGAGATCCGAGACCTACAACATCCCCGACGTGCTCGATGTCTGGAGCCAGCACGAGAATTCCGGCGTCATGGTCACGCCTTTCTACACGACGAAAAAGGCGATGGATCCGGCCGATCCCGAGGCCTACCGCACCGGCCTTCTGACGCTCGACCTCGAAAGCGACGAGATGGTGATGCGCGATGTGCGCACGATGGATGTTTTCTATTTCTCGACCGCCGTCAGCCCGGACAAGACCCGCGCCTATGGCGTCTACAACGTGCTCGAAAGCTTCGATCTGACCAAGGGCGCCTCGATCAAGCGGGTTCCGCTGCCCCACAGCTACTATTCGATCAACGTTTCCAAGGACAACAAGACGATTTTCCTGTCGGGCGCGCTCGGCAATATCGCGGCCTATGATGCCGAAACGCTCGAGCGCAAAGCGGCGGTCGATCTGCCGGACGGGGCCTCGATGTCGCTGTCGAGCGTGCGCATCTTCCATCGGGACGAGTGATCATGGTCGGGGTGGGCGTCATCGACAGCGGTGGCCCTGCCGATGATCCGGCGCAGGATCCGGCACGCGCCCGCGGCTTTTTGCCCGACGGCAGCGCGGTCGAGGCGCGGCCCGACCGGCTCGGCCACGGAACGGCGGTCGCGGCGGTGATCCGCCGCGCCTGTCCGGATGCCGCGATCATCCATGCCCAGATTTTCGACGACCGCCCCGTGACCTCCGCCTTGCGGGTCGCGGCGGCCTTGCGCTGGTTCGCATCCATGCCCGCGGGCGAGCGTCCCGAAGTGATCTGCATGAGCCTCGGCCTGGCTCAGGACCGTCCGCCCCTGCGCGCGGCCTGCGCGCTGACCTTGGAAGCGGGGCTTTTGCTGGTCGCGGCCCATCCCGCTCAGGGCGCGCCCTGCTATCCGGCGGCCTATGCGGGCGTGATCGCGGCAACGGGCGACGCGCGTTGCGGCTGGGACGATCTGTCCGAGCCGCGAACGGGCGTCTTCGGCGCGTGGAATGCCTCGCCCGAAGCGGGAGGCGTCGGCGGTGCCAGCATGGGGGCCGCGCGGGTCGCGGGTCATCTCGCGGCGCGGCTTGCGGCGGGAATGACGGCAGAGGAGGCTTTGGCCGATATGCGCAAGGGCCTGCGCTGGCGCGGGCGCGAATATCGCGGCGGGGCGGGAGGTTTGCCCCAGAGCTGCCGGATCGAAAGCCCGAATGCGGTGGCGCGGCAAGAGCCCGCCGGCCGACGGTTCGCGGCCTCCCCGCCGCCAATCTTGCAGCCATGAGCGTGGCCATGCCCGAACCGCGCCCTGTCCAGCCCGTCCCCCTTCCCGCGCCGCGCCGCCTTCGCCGCCCGCCTCGCGCGGGTGATTTTCGGCACGCGCGAGGTCGGCTGGCTTGCACCGGTGCTGGCGCGTGCCTTGCCGGGGATCGGGGCGGTGCTGGCGCTTTCGCTCTTGGCGGCCGCTTTGGGTCTGGCGCTGCCGATGCTGACCAAGCTGGTGATCGACCGCGGCATCATGGCGCGCGACATGGGCCGGCTCGTCCATTATGCGGCGCTGAGTTTCGCCTTGGGTCTGGGCGCGGTCGCCTTGGGGATCGCGAACGGCATGGTTCATCTGCGCGCCTCGGCCGATATGCTGGCCGATCTGCGCCAACGCGCTTTCGACGCCGCGCTCCGCCGCGATCCCGCGCGAAAGGACCTGCCTTTGGGCGAGACGATGGCGCGGCTCGACGGCGACAGCGGCGAAATCCAGCGTTTCGCCTTCGATACGGTGCTGGTCGCGATCGGCGCGTTGTTCCGGCTGGCGGGAGGCGTGGCGCTCATGGCCTGGCTTGACTGGAGGCTGGTGCTTTTGCCGGTGCTCTTGACCCCGATCGAGCTGATCTTCCTGACGCTCGCGCGTCCGCGCACCCAAAGCCTTGCCGGAGAAGTCCGCGACCAGCGCGGCGCCCTGTCCTCGACCCTCGCCGAAACCCTGTCGCTGCGCCAAACCCTCGCGGCGCTTGGCGCGAGCCAAGCCCGACTTGCGCATTTCGGGGAGCAGCAACACAGCCAGATCGCGGGACTGATGCGGCAGCGCCTCTGGGCCGAAACGGTGGGCGCGGTCAGCCAGATCCTCGGCGCGGTGGTGCGGGCGGGCGTTCTGCTGGTCGGCGGCTGGCTGGTCGTGCGCGGCGACTGGCCGCTCGGCACATTGATCGCCTATCTGGCCTATGCCGCGATGATGCAGGGCCCTTGCGCAACCTTTTGGGCCTTTATCATGCGCAGGCTCGCAGCAAGGTCGCGGTGGCGCGGCTCGATGCGCTTTTCGCCGCGGCACGCGACGAGGAGGGCCCCGCGCCGCCCCGCGCGATGGAGGAGATCACGCTGACCCGCCTGCGGGCGGCGGGGCACGGCATCAGCCGGTATCGGCGGTGCTGCGGACCGGCAGCCGCGTGCTGCTCGACGGGCCGTCGGGGATCGGCAAGACGCGGCTTGTCGCGACGCTGACGCGGGATGCGCCGGTGGAATGCGGCGCGGCCGAAATCGACGGGCGGGCGGTCGGCGACTTCGGCCCCGCCGCTTTGCGGGGGCTGATCCTCCATCTGCCGCAACGTCCGGGGATCATGCGCGGCACGCTTGGCGAGAACCTGCGCCTTGCCGCGCCTCGTGCCGGCGACGCGGCGCTATGGCAGGCGCTGGAACAGGCCGATCTGGGCGTTTGGGCGCGCAGCCGCGCGGGGTTGGACACGGATCTCGCCGAGACCGGAGCCGATCTGTCGGGCGGGATGCGCCAGCGGATCTCGCTTGCCCGCGCCTTTCTGGCCGAGAGTCCCGTCATGGTCTTCGACGAGAGCTTTTCGGAGATCGACGAGGCCGGCGCGATGCGCATCCTCGCCGCGCTGGAGACACGCTTCCCAGAGCGGCTTTTGATCTTCATCGCCCATAACGGGCCGGTGCGGGGGCTGGATTTCGATCAGCGGATCACGCTTTCCTCGATCGCGCCGCTGCGCCTGAGCTCGCGCGGCGAGACCCCGAACCAGCGCGAAAACGCGCGCGAGAAAGCGGTCTGATCGGAATACCCCAGCGCGAGGGCGATCTCGCTCAACGGGCGCTCGCTGCGCACCAGAAGCGCGAAACCCTGAATGCGGCGGCATTCCTCGAGGATCTCGTGAAAGGGCCGGTCCTCGGCGGCAAGTCCGCGCCTGAGCGAACGGTCCGACAGACCGAGCTGCACCGCAACCGCCTGCTGGTTGATCGCGCTGCGCCCGATCTGGCCAAGGATGGCGCTGCGCACGCGCTCGGACAAAGGCGTCTCGCGGCGCTGCGCGATCATCGCGTTCTCCATCGCGCGCAGGGCGGCTTTTTCCTCGTCGGGCGTGGTTTCGCGGCGGCGCTGCGAAAGGGCGGCAGTGGCAAGGGTGATGCGGTTTTCCTCTTGGCCGAACCGCGCGAGACAGCCCAGATGCTGGCTCAACTGGCGATGCTCGCCCGCGGTCTCGTGCTCGAAACTGACGCCGCGATAGGCGTCGCGGCCGGGGGCGAAGGTCTCGCAAATGCCGCGGATCAGGCCGAGCGACAGTTCCGCATCGGCGCGGCGCGGCCAGATATGGGGGTCGAGGACGCGGTAGCTGATATGGACCTCGTCCTCGTCGACCTCCATCTGGACATCGGTATTGGACTGGATCAGCCCGAAGCCCTGCGCAAAGACGCGCAGCGCCTTGCCGAGCGTGGCCGAAGCGGAAATCGCTTCGCCCAGACAGCCGAGGGCGGCGACCTTGATGCCTTCCCCATCGACCAGAGCGCCAGAGGATTTTCTGCGGCATTGCGGCTGGCTTCAAGCTGGCCGACGAAAAATCCAAAGGCACGGCTGCCGAGGATTCTCCTTCCGCGCCAAGCAGCGACGAGACCACCGGCGCACGGATCCATGATGTCTGCATCCCTCAACCCAATCCATCGGCCACCCCGCGCCGCAAGCGGCATTCGGGGCAGGCGTCATCTCCCTGTCACCCCATCATAGCACAGCCCCGCGAAAGGGCGCGGAAAGCTTGGGGACCGCGTTTTTTCCGCGATGTGCCGGCTAATGCGGTGTTATCTTTTTACTCTTTTTTGTCATGATAGGCGCGGGCCGCCGTAGCGACATGACATTTGCGGCCAATTTTCCCCGCCGCCCGCGCCTGCGGCTTTGTGGCCGCAAATGGCAAGAATCGGGCAGGCCTCCCGTCATTTGCTCGAAATGCCCGAAAGCGCCGGCCAGGAGCCGCGCCTTCGGGGCCAAGTCATACGCTCGAGGAGGACGGAGATGACCGAGTACAAACTGCTGATCGGCGGCAAGCTGGTGGCCGGCGCGATGGAGATGGAGGTCGTGAACCCCGCCACCGAAGAGCTTCTGGCCCATGCGCCGCGCGGCTCTGCCGAACAGCTCGACGCCGCCGTCGCCGCCGCCAAAGCGGCCTTTCCCGCATGGGCCGCGTTGACGATCGAGGCCCGCCGCGCCCTCATCCTGACGCTCGCCGACCGGATCGAGGCCGATGCCGATGCTTTCGCGCGCCTTCTGACGCAGGAACAGGGCAAACCCTGCCCGAGGCGCAGGCCGAGATCGCCTATAGCGCGGCCTTCATCCGCCATCTCGCGAGCTACGACCTGCCGGTCAAGGTGATCGAGGACAACGACAACCGTCTCGTGCGCCAGCTGCGCAAGCCGTTGGGCGTGGTCGGCGCGATCATTCCGTGGAACTTCCCGTGCTCATCATCGCCTTCAAGCTGCCGCTGGCGCTGTTGGCGGGGAATACGGTGGTGATCAAACCCTCGCCGACGACGCCGCTGACCGCGCTGAAACTGGGCGAGATCATGGCCGACCTGCTGCCTGCGGGCGTGGTCAACGTCGTGAGCGACCTCAATGATCTCGGCGCGCGGCTGAGCGCGCATCCCGATGTCGCCAAGATCACCTTTACCGGATCGACCGCGACCGGCGCGAAGGTCATGGCGAGCGCGGCGGGCACGATCAAGCGCCTGACGCTTGAACTGGGCGGCAACGATGCCGCGATCGTTTTGCCGGGCGCCGATCCGGCCAAAGTCGCGCCGGGGCTGTTTTCGGGGGCCTTCATGAACGCGGGGCAGGTCTGTCTCGCGATCAAGCGCGCCTATGTCCATGCCTCGATCTATGACGAGGTTTGCGAGCGTCTGGCCGCATTGGCGGATGCCGCCGTGGTCGATGACGGCATGAAACAGGGCACCACCATCGGCCCGCTGCAAAACCGCGCGCAATATGAAAAGGTCAAGGATTTCATCGCCTCGGCCCGCGAGGACGGCCGCATTATCGCCGGAGGCACGACCGAGGACCGCCCGGGCTATTTCCTGCGCCCGACCATCGTCGCGGATGTCTCGAACGGGGACCGCATTGTCGACGAAGAGCAATTCGGCCCGATCCTGCCGGTGATCCGGTTCGATGATGTCGATGCGGTGATCCGTGCGGCCAACGACAGCCCGCTCGGGCTGGGCGGCTCGGTCTGGGGCGAGGATCGCGAGGAAAACATCCGCGTCGCCGAACAGATGGAAAGCGGCACGGTCTGGGTCAACAAACACCTCGATTTCGGCCCGAACATGCCCTTTGGCGGGGCCAAGCAATCGGGTCTCGGCGTCGAATTCGCCGAGGAGGGACTGGCCGAGTTCACTCAGATCCGCGTGATCAACGAGGCGCGCTGAGCGCTCGCCGGATGCCGTCAAAGGGGCGGGCCTTCGCGCTTGGCAGGGCCGCCCGAGCCGTTCGTCCGGCGCATCGCCCGCGCCGGACCAGCGGCAGAAAACGCGACAAAACGCGCATGAATGGCTTGAGCCGCGCCGAGAGCCCCGCATGATGGTGCCAAGGATCGGGCGGCTGATGCCCCTTCGGCGACCCTTTCAGGAGGCGGGGCCGCCGGCGCGGGGCAGGGCGAGACAAAGGCCCGCAACAATGCTCTGGGGAGGAGACAGCAATGAACAATGCCGCAAGCGAAGCGGAACAGGGCGCGCAGGGGCGTCGGGGAATGGCGGTGGATCCGGTCGCCCGCGCCGCCGTCAAGGCGCTGATGGCCAGCCCGCGCGACTATGATACCGCGGTCGCGAACTACCGTTTCGACTGCCCCGAGAATTTCAACTTCGCCTTTGATGTCATTGACGATATTGCACAAAATCGTGACAAGACGGCGGTGCTCGCGGTCTCGGGCGATGGGGAGCATGTGGCGGAATACAGCTATGGCGACCTCTCGGCGCGCTCGTCGCGTTTTGCCAATATGCTGTCGGGGCTGGGGCTCGAGAAGGGCGATTACGCGGTCCTCGTCGCGGGTCGGGTGATCGGCTGGTATGATGCGATTTTCGGCTGCATGAAGCGCGGCGTGATCTCGCTTCCCGGCACGACCCAGCTCACCGCGAAGGATATCGCCTACCGCGTCAATGCGACCCGCGCCCGCGCCGTGATCGTGACGCCCGACCATTGCGCCAAGGTCGACCAGATCCGCGCCGAATGCCCCTCGCTCGAAGTCTTCATCGTGCTCGGCCCCGAACAGGCAGGCTGGAGTTCGGCCGAGGTTCTGGCCGCAGCCGCCGCCCCGAAGTGGCCCCCGAGGACCACCCGCGCACAAGGCGCGACGAGGTGATGATGGGCTATTTCACCTCGGGCACGACCGGCATGCCGAAAATGGTGCCGCGCGATTATTCCTATGCGCTCGCCCATGCCTCGACCGCGCTGTTCTGGATGGATCTGACCCGCGCGGACCGCCATTGGACGCTGACCGATACCGGCTGGGCCAAGGCGGCTTGGGGATGCTTTTCCCGCAGTTTCTGGCCGAAACCACCGTGATCTTGTTCAACGGCACGGGGTTCGACGCCGATCTCCATCTGCGGCTGATCGCGAAACTCGGCGTCACGACCTTCTGCGCACCGCCGACCGTTTACCGCGTTTTCGCGCAGATGGATCTTTCGGGCTATGATCTCGCTTCGATCCGCCGCTCGCTCGGCGCGGGCGAGCCGCTGAACCCCGAGGTCATCCGCTTCTGGCAGGACCATACCGGCACGCTGATCGCCGACGGCTATGGCCAGACCGAGACGCTCAACATCATCGGAAACTTCCCTCGAAACCCGTCAAGATCGGCGCGACCGGCCTGCCGGTGCCGGGGCTCGACATGCGCGTGGTCGATGACGAGGGCCGCGAATGCGCCACGGGCGAGGTCGGCAATATCGCGATGCGCGCGACCGATCCCTGGCCGCCGGGCCTCTTTTCGGGCTATTACACGCCGGAGGGCCCCGACCGCAAAGCCTTCCGCCACGGCTGGTATTACACCGGCGATACCGCGCGGCGCGACGAGGACGGCTATTTCTGGTTCGTGGGCCGCGCCGACGACCTGATCACCTCGTCAGGCTACCGCATCAGCCCATTCGAGGTCGAAAGCACGCTGCTTGAACATGAGGCCGTCGCCGAAAGCGCGGTGATCGGCCTGCCCGATCCCGAGCGCGGCGAGGTGGTGACGGCCTATATCATCCTGATCAAGGGCTATGAGGGCTCGGACGATCTGGTCAAGGAAATCCAGGCCTTCTGTCGTGAAAAGACCGCGCCCTACAAATACCCGCGCCGGATCCATTTCGTGACCGAGCTGCCGAAAACCATCTCGGGCAAGATCCGCCGCGTCGAGCTGCGCGCCAAGGGCGGCCAATAAGCAAGGAGCGCGGGGGCGGGGCGACAGCTTCGCCTCCGGCCCTTTCCCTGCGGCGCAATATCGCGTTGCGCGGGGCCTGCGACAGGCAGAGACTGTCTGTGTGGCAGCCCCGATCCGGCGCATCCGCGTCCGGGCGGTCATGGCGATCCCTATCCAAAGGAGGGCAGCAATGTCCCTGCCGAACGAAATGCCGCCCGAAGGCCAGCCCGCAGCGGGCCGCGCCCCCAGCATCACCGCGACACGCGACAGGCCATTCTGCGCGGCTTTACCAACCGCTGCCCGAAATGCGGCAAGGGCCATATGATGCGCGGCTATCTCCAGATCGTCGATCGCTGCGAAAATTGCGGAGAGCCTCTGGGCAGCTATCCCGCAGCCGACGGTCCGGCGTTTTTCACCATCACCAACATCATGCTGCTGCTGATCCCGATGATCGCGGCGACCTGGGTATGGTTCCGCCTCAGCCCCTTCGTGATGCTGGTCGTGCTGAGCGCGCTGACCTCGGTGATGACGCTGATCCTGCTGCGCTATGTCAAAGGCGCATTCGTGGGCTATCTCTGGGCCAAGGACGAACAGGACCCCGGCGCCTGAGAGGGTTCGGGATCAGCGCAAGGCCGATCCCGAAACTGCCGTCACGCCGTCGCGGCTTCCTGTACCAGATCAAGGCACAGCCGCACCGCCGCCGCCATATCCTGAACCGAGACCCATTCGAGCGGGCCGTGGATGTTCTGCATCCCCGTGAAAAGGTTGGGCACCCCCATTTCGGTCAGCCGCGAGCCGTCGGTGCCGCCGCGGATCGGGACCGAGACCGGCTCGATCCCCTGTTTGCGCAGGGCGGCGCGGGCCAGCTCGACCGGCGTCATGTCCTTTTCGAGCCAGTAACGCATGTTGCGGTATTGCGGGCGGATCTCGCAAGAGATGGTGGCGCGCGGCTCTGTCGCCTGAACCGCATCGCAGATCGCGCGCACCAATGCGCCCTTGGCGGCAAGGCCGTCCAGCTCGAAATCGCGCAGGATCAGCTTGATCACCATCTCCGACGAGCCGCCGTCCATGTCGGTGGCGTGGATAAAGCCCTCGCGCCCCTCGGTCAGCTCCGGGACCATGCTGGCCTGCGGCAGCATCGCGATGATTTTCGCGGCGAGATGGATCGCATTGACCAGCTTGCCCTTGGCCTGCCCCGGATGGATCGAGACGCCGGTGATGCGGATTTCGGCCCCGTCCGCCGAGAAGCTCTCGTATTCGATCTCGCCCAGCCCCGCGCCGTCGAATGTATAGGCGAAATCCGCGCCGAGATCCTTCGGCAGCGCCGGCCCGACCCCGCGCCCGATTTCCTCGTCGGGGGTAAAGGCGATGCGGATTTCCGGATGCGGGATCGCGGGGTTTGCCAGCAGATGGCGCGCTGCGGTCATGATGATCGCGACCCCCGCCTTGTCGTCCGCGCCAAGCAGCGTCAGCCCCGAAGCGGTGATGATGTCGTGCCCCTGCTTCTCGGCGAGATAGGGAAATTCCTCGGGGGTGAGCACAAGATCGGGCGCGTCGGGAAAGGTGATCGCGCCGCCGTTATAGCCGCGGATGACCCGTGGTTTGACGCCGGTCGCATTGAATTGCGGCGTGGTATCGACATGGGCGACAAGGCCGATCACGGGGCCTGCGGCAGCCGTCGCCGGCATCGTGGCGGGCAGGGTCGCGAGCACCACGCCGTAATCCGTCAGCCGCACATCCGAGGCCCCGATCTCGCGCAATTCGCGCTCGAGAAGATGCAGCATGTCGAACTGGATCGGCGTGCTCGGCGCGCTGGCGCTGGCGGCATCGGATTGGCTGTCGATCGCGGCATAGCGCAACAGGCGGCTTTCGAGTTCGGGATCGAACGGGCGCTCCATGGCGGCTCCTTGTGCTTGTTCGCGCGGAGATTCGCTCTTTTCGCGGACGGGTTCAAGGCGGGCTGGGGCGGCAGAGGTCGAAGAAGGACATTCCTTTCGTGGCCGCATCGGAGGTAAATTCCTCTCGGTGTCGACGCGGATTGAAAAATTCTTTGCCGGTCGCCGTCAAGGATGTTCCCGATCACGGCGCGACATCCGCGTTAGAATGCGGAAATGAAAAGATAAAATACCGCAATGTGGCCACGCTTCGACTATCAATCGGTTTCTCCGATGGAAACAATAAAACCTTTCGGTTTGTCCTTTTGATCCTCTCGCCCCATTTCCATCGTGAAGTAGCGAAAGACGACGATCATGGCCTTCCTCAACCACAGCGTTTCTCCCGCCAGCCTGCCCGACCATCCGGCCGCCGACCCGCCCGCCAAGGCGCAGGACAAATTGCAGGCAGCTGCGGGGCTTGCCGGACTGCTGCCCGGCCTTCTGTTGGTCGGAGCGCTCGCGGCCGTGGGCTATGCTCTGCGCGCCCTGCCGGGGCTGGGGCTTTTCAGTCCGATGATCCTCGGGATTGTGGTGGGGATGGGCTTTGCCAATCTCGCAAGTCTGCCCGCGAGCGCGATGGCGGGGTGCGCTTTGCCGCCAAGACCCTGCTGCGCCTCGCGGTCGCGCTTTTGGGGCTGCAGATCACGCTTGCGCAGGTGGCCAGTCTGGGCTTTTCGGGCTTTGCCATTGCGGCGGCCGCGCTCTTTTCGACCTTTTTCGTCACGCTCTGGCTGGGGGACCGGCTCGGGGTGGCGCGGTCGCTGAGCGCGCTGATTGCGGCGGGCTCGTCGATCTGCGGGGCGTCGGCGATTGCGGCG
The DNA here is from genome assembly GCA_030410095.1 of Paracoccus cavernae. Lineage (GTDB taxonomy): Bacteria > Pseudomonadota > Alphaproteobacteria > Rhodobacterales > Rhodobacteraceae > Paracoccus > Paracoccus cavernae. The sequence continues at coordinate 27,537 of JAUFRC010000003.1, read as the reverse complement.
GCGGATGCGCAGATCCATGCCCGCGACGAGGATGTGGCCTATGCGGTCTCCTGCGTCACGATCTTCGGCACGCTTTTGATGTTCGGCTTCCCGCTGGCAATGCCGGCGCTCGGGCTTGACGCCACGCAATTCGGCGCATGGTCGGGGGCCGCGATCCACGAGGTGGCGCAGGTCGTCGGCGCAGGCGTGCAGGGCGGCGAGGAGGCGCTGACCATCGCCGTCGTGATCAAGCTTTGCCGCGTTTTGATGCTCGCGCCGCTCCTGATCGTCATGGGTTTGATGGCCAGCCGCTTCCGCCCCGAAGGCGCGGCAACGGGGACGAAACCCCGCTGGTTCCGGCCTTTCTGATCGGCTTTGTCGTGATCATGCTGGCCAATAGCGCGGGCGTGGTGCCGGTGGTGGCCCATGACGGGCTGGTCGCGCTGACGCCGGTCCTTCTGACGCTCGCGCTGACCGCGCTTGGGCTCGGCACCAATTTCCGCAAGCTCCGCGCGCTTGGGCCCAAACCCCTGATCCTCGGCGCCGCGGCGACGGTCTGGATTTCGGGCGTGAGCCTCGCCCTCGCGCTTTTGCTCTTTTAAGACGGGCGCCATGCCGGATGAAGGGGCCGCTTTTGCGGCCCTTTGCATGCGCGCCCATGCGGGCTATACTGTGGCCTGCATCGTGTCCGGCCGGATGCGAAAGGGGATGGAAATGGCGCAAGAGATTGATCTGAATGCCGATCTTGGCGAGAGCTTCGGGCCTTGGACCATGGGCGAGGACGGGGCGATGCTGGATCTGGTCAGCTCGGCCAATATCGCTTGCGGCGGGCATGCGGGTGATCCCGAGGTGATGTTTCGCACCCTGTCAGAAGCCGCGCGACGAGGCGTCGTGATCGGCGCCCATCCCGGCTATGCCGACCGCGAGGGCTTCGGCCGCCGCATCATTCCGATGACCCCGCCCGAGATCGCGCGGCTTGTCGCGGCCCAGATCGGCGCGCTCCAAGGCGTCGCGGCGCTGGCGGGGGCGCAGGTGGGCTATGTCAAACTCCACGGCGCTTTGGCCAATCTCGCGGCCGCCGATACCGCCGTTGCCGAGGCCTGTGCCAAGGCGATCGGGCGCATTGGCGGGCTCGCGGTTCTGGCGATTTCGGGCACCACGCTCGAGACGGTGGCCCGCGCGCAGGGCCTTGCCGTCCATTCCGAGATTTTCGCCGATCGCGGCTATCTCTCCAGCGGCCAGCTGGTGCCGCGCAATCAGGCGGGGGCGATGATCCACGATCCCGACGAGGCCGCCGTGCGGCTCTTGGCCTTCCTCGAAACGGGGCTGATGCCGGTGGTCGACGGCGCGCCGATCCCTTTGCAGGCGCAGTCGATCTGCGTTCACGGCGACAGCGCCGGTGCGGTCGCCATGGCCGCGATGATCCGGCAGAAGCTGGAGGCGGCGGGCGTCGCGATCCGGCCCTTTCTCGGCCCGAAGCCGTGAGCCGGAAGCGATGAGCCCGACCCGATGAGTGCGACCCATGAACAACGACCCAATGAGCATTGATCCCGTCCTGAAGCCGGTGGCAGAACATGCCCTTCTGGTCGATTTCCCGAACCCGAGCGACATGGCGGCGGCCCATCACCGCGTGCTGGCCCTTGATGCCGCCTTGACCGCGCGACCTTTCGCCGGTCTGCGCGAGGCGGTGCCCGCGCTGACCAGCCTGATGGTCGAATTCGATCCCGAGGTTTGCGATTGCACAGCCGCCGCCACCGCGATCCGCGCCTTGCTTTCCCGTCGGGACGCGCCGCAACGCGCCATCCGGAGCCACGAGATCGCGGTCTGCTATGATCCGCCCTATGCCCCGATCTGGCCGAGGTCGCGCGGCTGACCGGCCTTGCACCCGAGGCGGTCGCACAAAGCCATCTGGCGGGCGATTACCATGTCGCGCTCTATGGTTTCGCGCCCGGTTACGCCTATCTGTCGGGCCTGCCCGCGCCGATCAGCCTGCCGCGCAAAGCCGCGGCGCTGCGCGATGTGCCCGCAGGCAGCGTCATCATCGCCGCCGGTCAATGCCTGATCACCACGCTGACCATGCCCACCGGATGGTGGATCATCGGCCGCTCGCCCGATCCGGTGCTGACCGGCGATCCCGCGCGGCCTTTCCGCTTCGAGGTCGGCGACCGCATCCGCTTTCGCCGCATCGCCGCCTCCGCCTTGGGAACCGCATCGGGGGAGCGGTCGTGAGCGCGCGTCTTCGCATCCATGCGGCGGGCCCGCATGTGTCGGTGCAGGACGGCGGCCGGCGCGGCTTCCTGCGCTTTGGCGTCCCACAATCGGGGCCGATGGACCGCACGGCTTTTCAGGCGGCCAATCTCGCGCTCGGGCAGGATGCGGGCCGGACGGGGATCGAGATTTCGCTTGGCGGTCTCGTGCTCGATTGCCTCGAGGGAAGCGTCGATTATGCGGTGGCAGGCGGCGGGTTCCGCATCCGGCGCAACGGGCGCGACCATGTGTCGTGGCATCGCGCCCGGCTCTGCGCTGGCGACCGGATCGAGGTTCGGCCCGGCCCTTGGGGCAGCTGGTGCTATTTGGCTTTCGCCGGCACTTTGCAGGTGCCGCTTTGGCTCGGCAGCGCCTCGACCCATTCGCTTTCGGGCTTCGGCGGCGGCAGATTGACGGCGGGGCGGGAGCTGTTGCTGGAGGAGCTGCGCCCCGATCCGCTGGCCTCCGCGCGCCTTCCCGTGCCGGTTTGGGCGCGCCCTTCGGGGCTGGCCCATGTCACGATCGGCCCGCAGGAGGATTGCTTTTCCCCGCGGTTTTGGCGCGGCTTTTGACGATGCCCTTCCGCGTCACCCCCGCTTTCGACCGGATGGGAATGCGCCTTGCGGGGCCTGATCTGACGCCTGAAGGCGCTTTGGCCATCCCTTCGGGGCCTGTGGCGCGCGGGGCGGTCCAGATTGCGGGGGACGGGGTTGCGAGCGTGCTCATGGCCGATCACCAGACGACCGGAGGCTATCCGCGCATCGCGACCATTCTCGATGCCGATCTCGATGCGCTGGCGCAGATGCGCCCGAACGAGAGCCTGCATTTTCGCGCCCTCACCCCCGCTCAGGCCACGGGCTTTGCGCGGACGCGCCGGCAGGCGGTGGCGCGCTACCTCGCGGGGATCGCGCGGCTCGGCGGGGTGGTCGCGTCGGGTCGCGACAGATAGCCGCGCCCCCTGATCGCCGGTCGCCTCCGCGCCCCGAGGTGGCCTATGGTAACCGGATTTCAAAGTTCTAGATGAGTCTGCCGTTGCGCCTTGTACTTTCGTCCGGACCGGATGCCCTCCGGCCCAACCGATACCCGGGGCATGGCGGCGCCGCAGGAAAACCAATGCCGATCAATAAGTCGTCGGATAAAGCTCGAGACGCTGGCGCAGCCGCAACCGGGGGCGAACAGAAAGCCGCGGGTGCTTCGAATGCGCGGCCGTTCGGGATTGTCGCGACCGGCCTTGCGATTGCGGCGATCGGGCTTGGTTGGTGGCAATGGGGTCATGACGACGAGGGCGGCCCCTCTGCCGACGAGCGCGCGGTGCTCGAACGCCTGCCCTCTGGCGAGGGCGAGCTTTTGCCCGACGGGCGACAGATGAACATCCTGTCGTCCTTCATGACCAGCGACGGGATTTTCTGCCGCGAATACGAGACCCATCGCGACCGCGTCATGCGCATCTCGATCGCCTGCCGCGAGTTCTGGGACTGGAACCGGCGGTTCTCGATCACGGTGATCTCCGAGGGCGAGCTGCTTTTGCCCGGCTCGGGCTCGATGCAGAACCTCGACGATTATCTGACGCAAAGCAATCTCGGCCAGCGCCTGACGCCCGAGCGCGAGGCCGAAAGCCTCGAAGCCTTCGCCGACTAAGCGGGCTCCGGCAACATCACGCCTGAAGGCGGGCCGCGAAGCGCCGGAAATCCGCCTGCCGCGCCCCTGATCCTGCCTCCAGAGGGAACCCGCCGAAAGCGGGGCGGAAAAATTCCGACGATGGCCGGAATTTCGCCGAAACTTCCTCGGGCTTTGTGTCGGTGATTGGCTACAAGCGGTCGGTCGGCTAGACTGATGGTGCCCTTTGACCCGCTCTCGACAATGCCGCCGTCGGACGGGGCGGGGATTGGAACGGACCATTTTTGACAGGATCTTTGCCGTGAAACGCCCGCTTTTCGCCCTTGCCCTGATGTTGCCCGTTTTCGGCGCCGTCGCGGTGCCCCAAGCCGCCGAGGCTCAGGCCGTGATCGAGGAACTGACCCCGCAAAGCGACAGCGCGCTTTACTGCAACAGCGCGCTGGATTTCTGCCTCGGCGTCGATCAGGACGGGCCTTTCGCGACCAGCCGGACCCTGCGCAGCGAGATCCATCTTTGGGATCTGCCCGAGGTGCCCAAGGGTCTCGCCAAGGCGGAATTTCTGCCCCAGCTGATCCGTCTGGACGAAGAACGCGCCTTTGTCGGCGTCATCGTCCGCGAGGAGCAGCCCTATTCCGGCGGGATTTTCGAGGCGCGCGACCTTTATCTTTTCGAAGCCTCACTCGGCGAGGTCGCGGGCTCGAACAATATCGGCACCATTCCGATCAGCCGCGACATTTCGGTGCGCGCCTGTTTCGATGCCGAGGATCAGGAGCGGCGCGGCGAGGCCTGCAGCGACCAGTTTGCCTTCAAGACCGACCTGTCGCTGGTGCCGGTCGAAGGCGCGATCCCCGAATTTTCGGTCACGACTTCGGCCACACGCTATCCCAAAGGCGCAAGCCGGCTGCACGACAGCGCAAGGGCCGAGCCGATCATGCCCGCCGATCTGATCGACGAGCCGGACCAGACCTGCAGCTATGCCGCGCGTTACCGCTATGATGCGGACCATCCCGGTTTCCTGCCGGCGGATCCTTTGCCCGATTGCGCCGAATTCCTCAAATCGACGCTCTAAGCATCGGAAAGAAAAGGGCCGCGTCGATGCGGCCCTTTTGTGTTTTCCTTAGCGTGCGCCCCAGGTATCGGTCAGGCGGTAGCCCTCGGGCCACGGATCCGAAGGGTCGAGCATGTGCTGGTGGATCCCCGTGATCCAGCCGCGCCCCGAGATTTCGGGGATGATCGCGGGCACGCCGCCGATCTCGGTCGCCTCGACGATGCGGCCGGTGAAGGTCGATCCGATCAGCGACACCGTGGTCAGGCTGTCCGCCGTCGTCATCTGGCCGCGCGCATGAAGCACCGCCATCCGTGCCGAAAGCGCCGTTCCGGTAGGCGAGCGGTCGACCTTGCCCGGCTGGATCGAGACCGCCGCACCGGCGCGCAGACCCTCGGGCGTCTTCTCGATCGGACCGCCGAAAAGGCAGAAGGAATAATGCGTCCAGTCGGGGTTGGTCGGGTGGCGGAACCCGATCTGGTCGGTCGCGGCTTTGGTGATCTTGGCTCCGAGCCGCGCGATGTCGTGGGCCTCGTCGGCGGTGAGGTTGAAACCCATGGCGCGGGCATCGACCATGACGAAACTGTCGCCGCCGAAAGAGGTGTCGACGGTCAGCGTGCCGATCCCCTCGACCTCGAGCGGCTGGTCGAGCTTATAGGCAAAGGACGGCAGGTTCTGGACGAAGATCCGCTCGGCCTTGCCGTTGCGGCATTCGGCGCGGACCTTGACCAGCCCGCCCGGGGCTTCAAGCAGCATCTCGGTCACGGGCTCGACCATCGGGATGATCCCGCCGTCGAGCAGAACGGTCGAGACGCAGATCGAATTCGATCCCGACATCGGCGGCGTATCCTCGGGCTCCATTATGATCCAGGCGGCATCCGCATCGGGGTGTTTCGGCGGAACCAGCAGGTTCACATGGCGGAAAACCGCCGCGCGGCTCATTCAGGACGAAATTGCGCAAGGTGTTGTCGCGCGCGATCCAGCGCGACTGCTCCCAGATCGTCTCGCCCGGCGGGGGCGGACGCCGCCGACGATGACATCGCCGACCTCGCCTTCTGCATGGGCGGAAATGACATGGATGGTCTTGATACTACGCATGATATTCTTTCATCTAAGCCAATCAGGCAGGTCGGGCGCGCGGCCGGTCAAGGCGGCAAAGACGCAGCCTTCAAGGCTGGAAAACCGCACGGCGCGACCCGACAATCCGGGGCCGTAATGGGCATATTTGCCCGAATTGGTGATCAGGGTGCGGGCCTCGGGCGGGAAAACCGGCTCGGTGATCGAGCACCAGCAGATATCCGACACGATCTTGCAGCCAAGGGCCTCCAGCGCCGCGACCGTACCGTCGGCGCGTAAGTCGCCAAGCACATCCGGCCCGACCGTGACCACGACCGAGACGCCTTGCGCGGGCCGCCGTCCGTCCATCAACGCGACGAGCGCGCGGGTTTCCGAGGCCGAGAAATGCGGGCTGCCGAAAGCGGCCAGCTCGATCTCGTCGGGGGCATTGTTCAGCTCGCGCCAGATCGCCGCGAAATCGGCGACGGAAACCGCGACGTGATCGGCATCGGCGCGCGGCTTTAACCCCGCCTCGGGCGTATGGCCCGCGACATGGAGCATCGGCGCGGCAGAAGTCGTCCCGAAAGCGCCGCACATTCCCTTGAGATCGTCGCGGCTCGCCGTCACGCCCTCAAGTCCGGTGATCAGCGGGATGCGGTCGGGCGCGAGTTTCCCCGCGAGATAGCCGAGCATCGGCCAGAAGGAATCGTCGAGCCCCTTTGGCGCTGCGACATGGATGATGCGGCTCGGGTGGCGGTCAGCGTCCAGATAGACGCCCGAGCGCGGCGCGCGGCCGGTCATCGCGATCAGCAGGTCGAAGAAATCGGGATGTTTCACCGTCCGCGCCCCGATCACCGTATTGGCGAAGATCACCGCATTGGATTCCGCCCAGGCGATGTTGTCGCCGTATTCCGGCGCGCTCGGCAGAAGATAGGGGGCGCAGGTAAAGCTCGCCCGCGCGCCCATGCGGACATAGGCATCGGCAAGGCGGCTGGCGGGGGTGCCGAAACTCGGCGGCACGCCCTGTTTCTCCCAATTGTCGCGATCGACGGAAATCGCGTTCATCGTGGTCGGCAGCACCACTTTCGCGCCCATATCGGCCATGCGCTCGGCGAAAATGCGGTTGGCGTCGCTGGCATAGATGCAGCCGTCGATATGGACCTGCGCCACATCGATCAGGCTGGTCGCGCCCTGAATGGCAGCCATCGCCGTGATGATCTGCATCGCGAGCTGCACGGGTTTGCCGTCGCGGCCCGCAAGTTTGGCGTGATCTTCTGCCGTCAGGGCCAGCTCGGCCATCGGCAGGCGCGTCAGCGGCACCGAAAGATCGCCCGCGCGCAGGTGGTCGCCGTGGATCACGGCCTCAGTCTTGGTTGCGACCCGCGCGAAATCCTCGGGTGAGAGGCGCAGCACGGGGATGCCGTGATCAAAGAGACGCTCGCCGATCATCGCGCCAAGCGTCAGCACGTCCTCGGGGCCGGAAAAGATCAGAGCGGCGGGGGCGTTGCCGTTCAGGATCAGTTCCAAAAGCACGCCCGATCCCGTGCAGGAGCCGCGCGAAGTCGGCATCATCACGATTTTTCCCGCAAGGCTTTCGCCGTGCCAGGGATGATGCGCGTCGATCACGCGCCCCGAGGCGGCATCGACGCCGCCCCAGAAGCTGAGCCCTTCGGGAGAGGCCAGAACCGCCCCGAAGCCTCGCCCGTCAGGATGCCGAGCGCCATTTACTTGACGACAAAGCCATGCGCGAAGGGGTCGCGCTCGGTGTCGATATAGATCGTATTCAGACCCGTCTGGCGCGCCCAACCCGCGATCGAGGGGATGATGGCGGGGCGGTTCGCGACGGTGGTCGCGGCCTCGACACGACCCTTGAAGATCGAGCCGATGATGGACTCGTGGTGGAATTCGTCACCGACCGCCAGTTTGCCCTTGGCGGCAAGCTGCGCCATGCGGGCCGAGGTGCCGGTGCCGCAGGGCGAGCGGTCGATGGCCTTGTCGCCATAGAAAACCGCGTTGCGGCCATGCGCCCCTTCGACGGTCGGCGCGCCGGTCCATTGGATATGCGACAGGCCGTTGATCTCGGGGAATTCGGGATGGACGAATTCGTATTTGGCGTTCAGCGCCGCGCGCAGCTTCGGCGAAAAGCCGATCAGCTCGCCCGCGGTGTAATCGGCCATGTCGCGGAAGTTCTTTTGCGGCTCGACGATGGCATAGAAATTGCCGCCGTAAGCCACATCGACCACGATCTCGCCCAAGCCCTCGACCTCGGCGGTCAGACCTCGGCATAAAGGAAGCCCGGCACGTTGGTCAGGCGGACCTCCTCGACATAGCGGCCTTCCTGCCGGTATTCGATATCGACCTTGCCGGCGGGGGTTTCGATCGACAGGCGACCCGGCTCGCGCGGGGTGATCAGGCCGTTTTCGATCCCCATTGTGATCGTCCCGATCGTGCCGTGGCCGCACATCGGCAGGCAGCCCGAGGTCTCGATATAAAGCACCGCCACATCGCAATCCTCGCGGGTCGGCGGATAGAGGATCGAGCCCGACATCATGTCGTGGCCGCGCGGCTCGAACATCAGGCCGGTGCGGATCCAGTCGTATTCGGCCAGAAAATGCGCGCGACGTTCCAGCATGTTCGCGCCTTTGAGACGCGGGCGCCGCCGGCGACGAGGCGCACGGGATTGCCGCAGGTGTGGCCGTCGATGCAGGGAAAAATATATTGGGTCATGTTAGCCTCGGAAGCGCGCCGGAGAGAAGGGCGCAAGGTCGATCGCGGGTGTTTGGCCGGTCAGAAGATCCGCGACGATCTGCGCGGTCCCCGCCGATTGGGTCAGGCCGAGATGGCCGTGGCCGAATGCACATAGGGTGTTGGGATGGCCCGGCAAGGGGCCGATCGCGGGCAGGCTGTCGGGCATCGAGGGGCGAAAGCCCATCCATTGCTTGCCGCCGGTCGTCTTGAGCGCGGGCAGGAATTGCGCGGCCTTGGTCAGCATCGCCTCGGAGCGCTTGAAGTTCGGGGGCAGCTTCAGCCCGCCCAATTCGACCGCACCGCCGACACGGATGCCGGAATTCATCGTCGTGACAACGAAACCATGACCGCCGAAGGTGATTTGCACTTTGAGATCAAAGGCGTCGGCGGGCAGGGTGGTGTTGTAGCCGCGTTCGGTTTCCAGCGGGATGCTGACGCCTTGGGTCTTGGCCAGAAGATGCGAAAAGGCCCCCGCCGCCAGAACGACGCGACCCTTGAAGTGACCGGCCGTGGTGGTCACGCCGTCATCGGTCAAGGCGGTTGCCTCGGCAATCACGATCTCGCCACCATTGGCGCGGAAACGATCCGCGAGGGCCAGCGTGTAATCCTTGGGGTCGCTGATCGAATACCAACCGGGCGTGAAGGTCGCATGGGTGAAGCGCGGCGCGATGCCGGGCTGGATCTCGGCGATTTCGGCGGGCGACATGAGATGGTTGAAGGCGATGCCGTGTTCGGCCCGCGCATCCCAGCCCTCGAGCGAGGCGCGAAAGGCCGCTTCGCCCTCGTAAACTTCAAGCTGGCCGTTGCGGCGCAGCATATGGGTCAGCCCGTCTCGCGCCAAAGCGGGCTCCAGCGCGGCTTTGGAATAATCCATCATCGCGGTCTGCGCGACCGTCGAGGCGCGCACTTTCGCGGGCGAACAGGCGCGCCAGAATTTCCACATCCACGGCGCGATCTTCAGCGCGTATGAGGGCGGCACCGACAAGGGTCCCAGCGGATCGAGCAGCCATTTCGGCGCCTTTCGCATGATCTTGGGCGAGGCCAGCGGGAAGATGTCGGTAAAAGCGAAAGCGCCCGCATTGCCGGCCGAGGCGCCCGCGGCGGGCCCTCGCGCTCGATCACGCGGACACAAAGGCCGCGCGACTGCGCGGCCAATGCGATGGAGAGGCCGACGACCCCCGCACCGACAATCGTGACGTCTTGGTTCATTGACGGGTGCTCGACAGGAACTTCTGGGTTTCGGGATGCTGGGGATTGCCGAACAGCTGCTCGGGCGCGCCGATCTCGGCCATGACGCCTTGGTGGAAGAAGGCCACGCGGTCCGAGACGTCGCGCGCAAAGGCCATCTCGTGGGTGACGCAGATCATCGTCATCCCCTCGTCCGCCAGCATCTTGAGCGTATCGAGAACCTCGCCCACCAGCTGAGGATCGAGCGCCGAGGTCACCTCGTCGAACAGCATGTAGCTGGGCGACATCGCCAGCGCGCGGGCGATCGCCATACGCTGCTGCTGGCCGCCCGAAAGCCGCGTCGGATAGGTCTTGAGCTTGTCGCCAAGGCCGACATGGGTCAGCTGTTTGACGGCGATTTCCTCGGCCTTTTCCTTGGAATAGCCCAGCACCTTGCGGGGTGCGAGGGTTACGTTTTCCAGCACGGTCAGGTGCGGAAAGGCGTTCCATTGCTGGAAAACGATCCCGACCTTCTGGCGCAGCTTGTTCAGATCGGTCGACTTGGCGTGGACATCCACCCCGTCGATGACGATCTTGCCCGAAGCGATCGGCTCCAGCCCGTTGATACAGGTCAGAAGCGTCGATTTCCCCGAACCCGAACCGCCGATGATGGTGACGACCTCGCCTTTCTTGACGGTCAGGTCGATGCCCTTGAGAACCTCGAGCTGGCCAAAGGATTTGCGGACGTTTTCGATCTCAATCATTGGACCACCGTTTTTCGAGATAGCCGCCGAAACGGGCAAGAGGGTAGGAGATGATGAAGTAGAAGGCGCCGCAGATGAGCAGAAGGAACAAGGGCTCCTGCAGGCGCGTGATGAGGATCTGGGTCGATTTCATCAGCTCGGTGACCTGCACGACATAGACCAGCGCCGATCCTTCATCACGCCGAGCGCGAGCCCGATCCACGAAGGCAGCGCGACCCGCGTCGCCAGCGGCGCCACGATATAGCGCATGTCCTGCCACCAGTTCAGCCCGAGCGAACGCCCCGCGCGGCGGGTATTGGCGGGCACGGCCTCGATCGCGCCGCGCACGATTTCCGAGCAATAGGCGGCCGTGTAAAGCGACAGCACCAGACAGGCGACCGTCAACCCCGGCCAGCGCAGCCCGAGCACGATGCCGAAGAAGGCATTGAGCAGCACCAGCTGGATCAGCAGCGGGATCGAGCGGCAGATGTCGAGGATGAAGGTCAAAGGCGCGGCCCAGATCGCACCGACCTGATAGCGGATCACGCCGAAAATGATCCCGAGAATGGTCCCCACCACCACCGCGATGGCGGTGACGAGCAATGTCATGCCCGCGCCTTTGGCGAGGAAGACCAGATCGGCCGTTGTGAGGGCGGTATCGAACATCGCGTGTCTCCCTCAGTACCGGAACAGCCGCGCCGCAATCAGGCGCGCGCCAAGGGTGATGACTTTCGTGATCACATAGAAGATCACGGCGGCAATCGCGAAAAGCTCGAAGGTGCGGAAGGTCAGGGCATTGAGATCCTGCGTCACCCCGTAAAGGTCGGTGTTCATGCCCACCGTCACGCCGAGCGAGGTCATCAGCACGGCCCAGACCATTTGGTTGGTCATCGGCAGGAAGGCGATGCGCAGCATCTGGGGCGCGACGATATAGCGGAAGCTCTGTCCCTCGCTCATGCCGAGCGAGCGGCCGGCGCGGGTCTGGGTATCGGGAATGGCCTTCAGCGCGCCGCGGAAGTTCTCCGCCAGATAGCCCGCATTGTTGAAGGTGATGCCGATCAGCAGCGAGACGAAGGGGCTCAGGTGGACGCCGAAACTCGCGATGCCGAAATGGGCCATATAGATCTGGAACAGCGCCGGCGTGTTGCGGGCAAGCTCGACCCAGCCTGTGGCGATGGCGCGCAAAATGCGCGAGCCGGAGCGGCGGAAGATGGTGAGGGCAACCGCAAGGACGATCCCGAGGACCATCGACAAAATCGCGATCTGCATCGTCACCAATGCGCCGTCCAGCATCTGTGGCAAACGCTGGAGCGCCTGATTCCACTGGAACGTGTAACTAAACATTCTCTTCCCGCTGATTGTTGTTGTTCGGGAAAACGGCGCAGGGCTTTGGCCCCGCGCCGCGATGAAACATTAGATCAGCGGTAAACGCCCTGAACGGTCAGGTTGGCGGGCTCGCCCTCGCCGACCCATTTGGCGTAGAGTTCGGCATAACGGCCGGTACGGACCTGCTGGTTGATGAACAGGTTCATGTAGTTGATCAGGCCGTATTCCTGACGCATCGTGAAGAGCGAGACGTAGTCGGGAACCATCGGTGCCTTGTCGACGATCTTGATGCCGGCGAATTTGCCGGATTTGACGTTGGCATTGGCGACTTCGGTGGTGCCGACGGTCGCGTCCAGCTGGCCCTGGCTCAGCGCAAGGAAGACATCCGCCTGGGTCTGGTAGGGACGGAAGGTGCCTTCGCCCCATTCCTTGATCTGGCCTTCCAGCCAGATGGCTTCATAAGTGCCCGCGGTCGCGCCGACGGTCTTGCCCTTCATGCCTTCCCAGCTGGTGATGTCGGTCTTGTCGTTGACGACGACCGAGTTCTCGAAAGCGTAATAGGGGATGGTCACGCCGATGGTCTTGGCGCGCTCGAGCGTGTCCGAGGTCGAGGCGACGCCGACATCGACGCGGCCCGACATCAGCGCGGGGATGCGCTCGGGGAAGGGTTTCGACGATCTCGGCCGTCACGCCGAGCGAGGCGGCGAGGTCGTTGCAGTAATCGACGTCGAAGCCGATCGGATTGTTGTTTTCATCGCGCGATCCCATCGGCGGGAAATCCAGCACGACCGCGCAACGCAGCGTGCCCGAGGCGATGATGTCGTCGAGCTTGTCGGCATAGGCCGCGCTCGAGGCGATGGTGGCCGTCAGCAGGCCTGCGGCAAAATGGCTCAGTTTCATGGTCATCCCTGTCGTTGTGATCGTTGATCCTGATCTGTCTATGTGTCGACTATGTGTCGGCAATTGCTCCCGATCAATAAAAATATTTCTTGTATACAGGATGCGGATTTACCGGAGGAATTGCCGACCGGCCACGCCGGACAAACACCGGCGAGGATGGAAAAAGGCGGGTCGGGCGCGCCTTGCGGGGCGTCTTTGCGGCGCGAGGCCACGACGCGGACCTTGCGGGGCGGAGTAAAGCCGCAGCTCCGGCAGGGTGCAAGCCGAAGATGCTCAAAAAGTATGAGAAGTCGCGACAGGCTCTTGCCGGATCGAAGGAAACTTCTTCGGATCCGCGCGGCTTTCAGGCGGGTTTCGTGCCGGAAACGGCTTATCTTTCAGTGGGAAAGGGGCGGCGTCAGGTGTCTGCGGCAATCGGAAGACGGCCGGAGGCCGCATCGGCCGACGCGCGAATAAGTGTAGACATTTTGTCGCAATGCGCCCGCGCAATTGCGCCCCGCGCGGCGGTTTCCGCCTGCTCTTGCGTGTCGCAAGAGGCAAAGTCGTCTCCCCGCATCGGCCTTGACAGGCAGCGGCTGCCCGCCATTCTGGTTCTCGCAGGCAGAATGCGGTTCACGGCATGCCTTCGCCCGCCGCGCCGTTTCGGCCCCGGCCGCCAGAGCACAGGAAAAGCCTCATGACCAACACGCCCGTCCGCGCGATCAGCGCTTTTCCCGCCGCCGATCCCGCCGATCTTTCCGCGCTCCCCGACGATATCGCCGCGCGGATCATGGCGGTTCAGGAAAAGGCGGGTTTCGTGCCCAATGTCTTTCTGGCCTTCGCCCGCCGCCCCGAGGAGTTCCGCGCCTTTTTCGCCTATCACGACGCGCTGATGGACAAGCCCGGCAATCTCGACAAGGCCGAGCGCGAGATGATCGTGGTCGCGACCAGCGCCGCCAACCAATGCCAGTATTGCGTGATTGCCCATGGCGCGATCTTGAGGGTGCGTGCGAAGAACCCGCTGATCGCCGACCAGATCGCGGGCAATTACCGCAAGGCCGATATTACCGCGCGTCAACGCGCGATGCTCGACTTCGCGATGAAGGTCTCGGCGGGGCGGCCACCACCGGCCCCGAGGATGTCGCGGCGCTGCAGTCGCATGGATTTTCGACCGAAGACGTCTGGGATATTGCCGCGATTGCCGCGTTTTTCGGCATGTCGAACCGCATGGCCAATGTGATGGCGCTGCGGCCCAATGACGAATTCTTCGCGATGGGGCGCTAGGCTCTAGCCACGGGTCGGGCTTTGCAGCGCGGGGCCGTAGCTTGCGGGCGAGAGCCGCGTGACCAATACCGCCACCACCAGAACGGCCGCGAGATGCAAAAGCCAGCCCGTCGCGAAGCCGCCGCTCCAGTCATGGAGCCGCGCAAGGAGGAAGGGCGGCAGCGAGGCGAGCAGAAAGCCTCCGCCCTGCATCATCGCCGAAAGCGCGCCGGCTTCGGCTGGGTCGGGCAGATGTTCGAGCGCCACGATCAGCGACATCGAGAAACAGCCGCCAAGCCCTGCGCCCAAAAGCGCGGCCCATAGTAAGGGGCCGCTTCGGGCCAGAAGGCCAGACCGGAAAAGCCCGCGAATTGCGCCGCCAAAGTCAGCGCCAGCCACGGCCTGCGGTCGTGCCCGCGCCTTGCAAGGATCGGCAGGAAAAGCGCGCTCGCCGCCTGAAACAGCGCAAGGACAGCAAGCAGGCTGCCGCTCGGGGCGCTATCCCAGCCAAGCGCCTGATAAGAGGGCGAGAGCCACGCCACGACCGAGGAATAGCCGCCGTTCACCAGCCCGAAACAGCCCATCAGAAGCCACAGGCGCGGCTGGCGGATCAGCCCCGCACCGGCTTTGCCGCGCGGACTTTGGGCCTTGCGGGCGGGGCGCGGCAGAAAGGCGCAGGCCAGCGCCAGCCCGATCACCGGCAGGACCACGACCCAGCCCAGCCCGATATGCCAATCGCCGCTTCGGGCCGCGATGCGGGGGCGAGCTGGGCGCCAAGCGCGCCTCCGCCCATCAGCATGCCCGAGTAAAGCCCCATGACCATGCCGGTCTGATGCGGAAAGAGGCCTTTGATCATGCCGGGAAAACCGCCTGAATGATCGCGGCCCCCAGCCCCAGAACCGCCGCCGTCGCGATCAGCTGGTTGCCGCTTTCAACAAAAGTCGCGCGCCCGATCCAGCCAGAAGCGCCGCCAGCGCCGCGATGACCAGAGGTTTCGCGCCAAAGCGGCCCTGAAGGGCGGGACCGGCGAAAGCGACCACCCCCATCAGCAGCATCGGCACCAGCGTCAGCAAGGACATCCGCGCCAGATCAAGGCCGGTCGCCGCGTGGATCTGCCCCGAAAGCGGCCCGACCGCCGTCATGAAGGGGCGCAGGTTCAGCCCGATGACCGCGATTGTCGCCAAAAGCACCAGCCTGCGCGCTTGGGCTGTGCCGCGCGGCACGTCCCTTTGCACAGGCGCGGAGGGCATTGGCATCAATCGCGGCGCGCTCTGCTGCGTGCAATGCGCGGGCGTCGTGGGCGCGGCAAAGGTCGGGGCGGCGCTCATGGGCGCGTTTTTCGCCCCGCCGGAACCGGCCATCTCCGCTCAGCCCTCTGCCGGAACGGGGCGGGTGCCGCGACGCGCTCCGGCGAGCGGGCTGCCGCAGCCGCATGATGCACCGTTCCGTCACGCCAGGCGCGGTAGATCGCGGGATCGGCGGCATCGGCGGGCGCAAGCTGCGCGATCGAGAGGCGCTGCTCGTGAAAGGGGCGCGCGAGATCGGCGTAAACCGCCGCCGTCGAGAGACCGAAGGGCGCGGCAGCCTCGTTGGAATAGGCATAGCGCACCGCTTCGATGCCGCTCAGATGCATGGCGGCCAGACACATCGGGCAGGGATGGCCGCTGGCATAGATGGTGCAGCGGCTCAGATCGGGGCCGAGCAGCTTGGCAGCCTCGCGGATCGCGACCATCTCGGCATGGGCGGTCGGATCCTGCCGCGCGTGGATCTCGTTGACGCCGGTCGCGATGACCCAGCCGTCGCGCACGACCAAAGCGCCGAACGGACGACCGCCGCCTGCCGTATTGTCGCCGGCGAGCGAGATCGCAAGTTCGAGGAAACCGTCATCAAGCGATTGATCCCGCGTCATTTTGCCCCCGCATTGGTCAGGATCGCGACCAGTCCGGAAAAGCCGCGCGCCTTGGCATGGGCCAAAGGCGTCACCCCGTCGGCATCGGCCAGATCGACATCGGCACCGCCCGCGATCAGCGCGCTCGCGATCTCCTGATGGGGCCTGCCGCCGTCGCCCAGAATGACCGCCTCGATCAAGGCGGTCCAGCCGAGGCGGTTGACGTGATCGACCGCGACTCCGGCCTCGATCAGGGTCTTGACCGTTTCGACATGGCCGCGCTCGGCGGCGGGGATCAGGGCGGTCCCGCCAAAGCGGTTGAGGCTTTCGAGATCCGCGCCATTTTCCAAAGTCATGCGCAAGATCTCGATATGGCCGCGCGCACCGGCATAAAGATAGGCGCTGTCGCTGATGTTGTCCTTGGCGTTCACATCGGCACCGGCGGCGATCAGCATGCGGGCCGCCTCGATCCGGTTGGCATGGGTCGCGGCCAAAAGGGCGGTCGCGCCGCCGGAATCGCGGCTGTCGACCGGTACGCCGCCCTGCAAAAGCCGCGAAAGCGTCGCCAGATCGCCGGAGGAGGCGGCTTTGTGCAGCGCGGCGGCAGCCTCGGCGGACGTGGCGGAGACGGTCATGGTCTGTCCTTGGGCATGGGGGGCGAGGGCAAAAGACAGCGCGAAGGCCGGAGCGAACAGGAAAGCGGGCAAAAGCGCGGGCGCCAGCCGCATCGCCAGACCGGAGCGCGCGGGTCTGGCGGCGGCACGGGCCGCAAGCGCGGCTGCGGTCGCGGAGGAGATCTGTCGTGTGCTTCGGGTCATGGTCAAAATTCCTGAAGGAACGGGGCGTTGTCGGGGCGCGCGGGGCGCAATGCCGTCAAAGGCGAATGGGTGGGCTTTCTTACCCCAAGGCGAAATCATGGTGAAATTAAATGTTTTCATGGCTACCATCCATTTTGTGCATAAGTTTGCCGCAGGACGCCCCGTCGAAAGGAACGCCCTCATGCTTGATCCCCGTCTGCTGCGCGCTTTCGTGACGATCTGCGATGCGGGCGGCTTTACCCGCGCGGCAGAGCTTCTGAACATGACGCAATCGACGATCAGCCAGCAGCTCGGGCGGCTCGAAGAGGCGGTGGGCCGTAGCCTGATCGACCGCAGCGCCCGTCCGATCCGGCCCACCACCGCAGGCGAGCGGCTTTTGGGTCATGCCCGCCGCATCCTCGCGCTGCAAACCGAGGCCGAGACGCTGTTGCGCGATCCGGTCGGCAGCGCCGCGATCCGCATCGGCGTGCCCGAAGACATCGCGGGCGCCGAGATGGCGCGGGTCTTCAAGGCTTTTTCCGCCACGCATCGCCAGTTCCGTCTGGATGTGACCGCAGGCCTCAGCCGCGATCTCATGCAGCGCTACCGCAGCGGCGAATTCGATATCGTCGTCGTCAAGGAACGCGCGGCCGAGGCCGATAGCCGCGCCTCTTTTCCCGAACCGCTCGGTTGGTTCGAAAGCGCCGAAGCCCCGCCCGTCCATGCGGATCCGGTGCCTCTGGTCGCCTTTCCGCCGGGCGGTCTTTACCGCGAGGCGATGTTTGCCGCCATCGAGCGCGAGAACCGGCGCTGGTATGTGGCCTTTTCGGGCAGCAGCCTCAAAAGCGTCGAGGTTGCTGTTGCCGCGGGTCTCGGCCTGTCCCTTTTGCCCCTGCATGCGGTCGGCCTTGCCGGTCTGCGCCCCAGTCCGGCCTTCGCGCCCGAGCCGTCGATGACGCTCTCGCTTTATGCCTGGGAAAATGCCGGAGCGATTGCCGATCTCGCCGCCGAAATGATCGGCCTTCTGGCGCAGCGCGCCCGCGGCAGGTCGGGATCGTAACACGGGATCGTAAAACGGGGTCGCAACGCGGGCGTTCGGGGCCCAGAAACGAAAAGCCCGCAGCACTTTCGCGCCGCGGGTCCTGTCCTTGCGGAGGGCTTACTGCAGCCGTGCAGCCAGACCGTCCAGCGCCTTTTGCGCGCAGGCTTCGTCGAGATGGCCGCCCGGTGCACCGCCGACGCCGATCGCGCCAAGGGTCACGTCGCCCGATTTCACCGGCAGACCGCCTGCCAGCACGAGGAAGCCCGGAATGTCGACCATGCCCGCCGCACCGGCGTTCTCCTGCACGGCCTTCGCGATGCCGCTGGTCGGGTTGCGCGAGGAAGCCGAGGTATAGGCCTTCGCGGTCGCCGCATCGACGGTATGGGGGCCGGCATTCTCGGCACGCACCAGTGCCAGCAGGTTGCCCGCACGGTCGGTCACGGCTGCGGTGACCTGATAGCCGTCGGCTGCGCAAGCCGCGACGGTCGACTGGGCCAGCTCGACCGCGAATGCGGTGCCGAGGCTCTCTTGCGCAACTTTGTCCTGCGCGAAAGCCGGAGCCGCGAGAAGTGCAAGGCCCAGTGCGAGAGTGGTCGTTTTCATCGGAAGCTCCTGAATGGTGTGTCGTGATGACCAAAAGCTAACCCGCCGCGCCCGCCGCACTATTCGCAGGAAAACCGAAAGCCCTCGGTAGGATTACCGAGGGCCGTTTTCGGAGCGAAAGACGGACGAAATGCGGCGCGGCCTTCAGCCCTTGATCTGCATCCAGAGCCGCGTCTGTTCGGCAATCGAGGCCGTGCCGAGTTTGGTCGCGATGCTGGCGCGGTGGCTGTCGACCGTTCGCACCGAGACCTCCAGCGCATTGGCGATCTCCTTGGTACCGAGGCCCTTGGCGATCAGCGCGATCACCTCGGCCTCGCGCGCGGTCAAAAGCGCAAGCTGGGCGCGGGCCTCGTCGCGGGCGAAATGCTCGGCAAGCTGCGCCTCGGCAAGGGTGACGGCATCCATCAGGACATGTTCGTCCACGGGTTTGGTCAGGAAATCGGTGACGCCCGCACGAAAGGCACGCCGGCAGGCCGCGACATCGCCGTGGCCGGTGATCATGATGCGCGGCCAGTCGGTGCCGCGCGCGCCAAGCTGTTCCATCAGCTGCAGCCCGCTGACCGTCGGCATGCGCAGATCGAGGATCACGATCCCCGGTTTGTCGCGCCGGACATGGGCGAGAAAATGCGCGGCATCGGGAAGGTCGCGACCTCCTTGCCGTAGGTCGCGAGCAAAAGCGCCAGCGCATTGCGCACGGCTTCGTCGTCATCGACGAGATAAATCATCGCCCCTCCCCTGAAGTGGCCCGCAGCGGCAGGCGGATGGTGAATTGCGCGCCGTGATCGCTGGTGGCGGAAATCGTGCCCTCCATCTGCTCGATCAGGCGGGCGGAAAGCGGCAGGCCAAGGCCCATGCCTTCGGTCTTGGTGGTGAAGAAAGGCTCGAAAATGCGCGGCAGTACGGCGGCGGGAATGCCTGCGCCGTTGTCCTTGACCGTGATCTCGACCCAGCGTCCTCGAGCCGCGCCGAAAGCGAAAGGCGCGGCCCGCCCTCGGGCGGATCGGCCATCAAAGCATCCGCGCCATTGCGCAAAAGATTGTGCAGGACCTGCTGGAAGGCGATGGAATCGATGCGGATCGAGGCCCCTCGGCCGTATCGTCGAGCACGAAGGCAATGCCCTGTTGCGCAAGCTGCGGCCGGATCAGCGCCAAGGCATCGGCCAAAGCGTCACGCACCGCGACATCGGCCAGAATCGGGGCCTCGCCCGCGATGCTCGCCCGCATCCGCGCCAGAATATCGCCCGCGCGCTTGGCCTCGCCGACATTGGCATCAAGGGCGAGGGTCAGGATATCGCGGCGGTCCTGCTCCATCGCGCGCCGCGCCGCCTGACTTTGGCTCAGGAGCGCCGCGACCGGCTGTGCCAGCTCGTGCGCGATCCCCGAGGCCATCTCTCCCAGCGCATTGACCCGTCCCGCATGTGCGAGCCGCGTCTCCTGTTCCAAAAGCGCGGCGCGGATCTCGCCCTGACGACGGGCGAGGACGGCGCGGCGATAGGCCCCGATCAGCAAGGCAATCGCGCCAAGGCCCAGCAAAAGCGGCACAACCACTACGAAAGGCAGCAGATCGCCAAGGGTGAAACCATGGGTCATTTCGAGCCGGAGAGGCTGGCTCGCGCTATTGACCGCAACCGCGCGGCTCGCGGTCAGCAGGGCGGGGGCGGGATCGTTGCCGACCAGAAGATCGGGGCCGAAAGACAGGCGGAACCCGTCGCCCCGCGCCATGAGCACCGGATCAAGCAAAGCGCGGGCATTGATCCGCATGCGCAAAAACAGCCCCGGTGCCGCGAGTTTGACGATTTCGTATTCCGCCAGACCCGCCTGAATGCGCAGCGCGCTGCTGCCCGCCTTTTCCAGCTCGGGCAAGGCCGCCACATCCGAGGGGCCCGCCTGCGGACCGGAGGCCCCGCCATAGCGGATCTCGCGCGCCGTGCCGGCGTCGATCGTCGCGATTTCGGTGATGCGGGGGTAGAAGGTCTCGATCGCCTCGGCCAGAACCTGCACGCTGGCCGAAGGTGCGACCCCCGCCGAAGGGCCGCTTTCGACCGGCATCCGCGCCAAGGCCGCCAGCGCGGTCAGATGGGCGTCATGCTGGGCAAGCTTTTCGGCCAGCACCGTCTCGGCCTCCGACAGGCCGGTCACCAGCGTCGCGAGCCCGTTGCGGTAATTGGCCAAAGCCACCGCGCCAAGGCACAGGGCCGCGGCGACAAACCAGCCGAGAAGGGGCCATATCCGGAGAGGGGCGATGTGGTTCATCCCGCCATATCGGCGCAAAAGCCGCGCGGTTTCAAGCGCCGCCGGCGGGCCGAGGCTGCCGCAATCGCCCTAGCCGATCTTGCGCTTGGGGATCGCCGCCGCATAGGCCTCGAGCGCGCGGAGCTGGGCGTCGGTTTTCGCCAAAGCTTCGAGCGCCGCGCCGCGGTCGGCCTTGGCCAAAAGCCCGCAAAGCACCTCGCAAACCGCCATCGCGGGGGTCAGACTGTGGAAAAAGGTCGGGCTGGCGGTCGGGCAGAGCACGGCATGATCGGCCAAAGACAGCAGCGGCGAGACCGCGCTATCGGTGATCGCCACCAGCTTTAGCCCGCGCTCGCGCGCGAGATTGGCGACATCGAGGCTCTGGCGCGAATAGGGGCTGACCGCGATCACCAAAGGACATCGCCCGCCTCGGCGCGCATCAAGGCATCGGCCCCGTGCCCCCGGTGCCTCCAGAAGCACCGTCTTTTCGCCCATGAGCGAGAGGACGTAATGGAACTGCCACGCGACCGAATGACACGAGCGGGCGCCCTGCACATAGATGCGCCGCGCGCCCGCCAGACAATCGGCGGCACCGGTCAGGCGCGCGATGGTCTGGGGCTGGCGCAGCTGCTCGATCTGCGCGGCAAGGCCCCCAAGCACCTCCTGCGCGAGCCCCTCCGGACTGCCCGCGACCAGATTGCGGTCGCTTTCGAGCGCGCGATGGACAAAGCCCTCGCCGCCCTGACGGATCAGCCGCGCCTGTTCGCGACGCAGATCCTCATAGCCCGACAGCTCGATAAATTTTGCGAGCCGGGTCATGGTCGCAGGCTGGACGCCGGCATTACGCGCCAGCTCTCGCATCGAGCGGAGAGCAATTTCCTGCGGATTTTCAATCAGATAGCGCGCAGCCTGCTGAAGCTGCGGCGACATTTCGTCGAAACGGTCGATCAGCTGTTGGTGAAGGGGACCGTTTTGCGACATCTGTTTCATCTTTCGGGGCAGGCCGGATCATGTTTCCGCATCCTTGCGCGGATTCCAAGCATAATAGGAATGGCGGCGCGACATGGAGCGATCTGAATGAATCCAATCTGTCATAATGAAACGGATGTTGCAATTCTTCCGGCGCGGTGCACAGTCGAAGAAACGTTTCAGCAATTGCGCGTGATTCGCGCCATCGGGACCAGCATCATGACGAAAATCCTCCATCGCAGCATCGGACCCGATCTCCCGCGCCGTCGCGGGGCAGGGTGTCTGGATCACCGACTCCGAGGGGCGGCGTTATCTCGACGGCTCGGGCGGGGCGGCGGTCACCAGCCTTGGCCACGGCAATGCCGAGGTGCTGGATGCGATGCGCGCGCAGATGGACAAGATCGCCTATGCGCATACATCGTTTTTCACCACCGATGCGGCGGAATCCCTCGCCGAACGTCTGGTCGGGCTGACGCCCGAGGGGCTCGATTACGTCTATCTCGTGTCCGGCGGCTCAGAGGCGGTCGAGGCGGCGCTGAAAATGGCGCGGCAATATTTCGTCGAGATCGGCCAGCCGCAGCGCCGCCATATCATCGCGCGCCGGCAAAGCTATCACGGCAATACGATCGGCGCGCTTGCGACGGGCGGCAATGCCTGGCGGCGCGCGCAATTCCAGCCGATCCTGCCAGAGACGCACCACGTCTCGCCCTGCTACGCCTATCGCGACATGGGCGCGCAGGAAGGCCCCGAGGCCTATGCCGCCCGTCTCGCCCGCGAGCTGGAGGACCAGATCCTTGCCTTGGGTGCCGACGAGGTCATCGCTTTCGTGGCCGAGCCGGTGGTGGGCAACGCTTGGCGCGGTGCCTGCCGTGGCCGGTTACTTCAAGCAGATCCGAGCGGTTTGCGACAAATACGGCGTGCTGCTGATCCTTGACGAGGTGATGTGCGGCATGGGCCGGACCGGCTCGATCTTCGCGTTCGAGCAAGAGGGATTGTCCCGGATATCGTGACAATCGCCAAGGGTCTGGGCGGTGGCTACCAGCCGGTGGGCGCGCTGCTTCTGTCGACGAAAATCTACGACGCCTTCCGCAACGGCTCGGGGTTGTTCCAGCATGGCCATACCTATCTCGGCCATCCGGTTGCGGCGGCTGCGGCCGATAAAGTGGTCGAGATCATGACCCGCCCCGGCCTGATGGAGAATGTGAACGCGATGGGTCAACGCCTGCAGGACGGGCTGACGGCCGCGCTTGGCGATCACCCCAATGTCGGCGACATCCGCGGTCGCGGGCTGTTTCGCGGCATCGAGCTGGTCGCCGACCGCGCCAGCAAAGAACCCTTGACCCCAAGCTCAAGACCCACGCCAAAATCAAGAAAGAGGCAATGGCGCGCGGCCTCATGTCCTATCCGATGGGCGGGACGATCGACGGCATCAGGGGCGACCACATCCTGCTCGCGCCGCCCTATATCATCACCGCGGAGGAGGTCGATCTGATCGTCGAGCGCATCTCGGGCGCGATCCGCGCGGTGGTGGGCTGATGGCGCTTCCCCGCATCATGCTCGCGCCGAACGGGGCGCGCAAAACCAAGGCCGACCATCCCCGCCTGCCGGTGACGGTGGCCGAAGTCATCGAGGAAACCCGCGCCGCGATTGCCGCCGGCGCGGACGGTCTTCACGCCCATATCCGCGACGCCGAGGAAAACACAGCCTTGACGCGGGCCTTTACCGCGAGCTTCTGGCCGAGACCGACCGCGCCTTTCCAGGCTTTTTCGTCCAGATCACCACCGAGGCGGTCGGGCAGTATTCCGCACAGGTCCAGCGCGATCTGGTGCGCGACCTGCGGCCCAAACAGGTCTCGATCGGGATGCGCGAGATCCTGTCGGACGGCGACGAAGCCGCGACCGCCGATCTTTTCGCCTTCTGCAAAGTGGAAGGCATCGGGGTTCAGCACATTCTTTACAGCGAGGAAGAATGCCGCGAATTCATTGCCTTGCATGACAAACTCGTGATTCCGGACGAAGTGCCGCAGATCCTGCATGTGCTGGGGCGCTATTCGGTCGGTCAGGTCTCGGACCCTACGGACGTCGCGCGGCGTGCGGCGCATTTCGCGGACCGCAAGGTTGATTGGGGGCTTTGCGCTTTTGGCCAATCGGAAACCGATTGCCTGATCGCGGCGCTGGCGCTTGGCGGCAAGGCGCGGATCGGTTTCGAGAACAACCTCCACCACCCCGACGGGCGGCTTGCCGACAGCAATGCCGCGCGGGTGGCGGATCTGGTGGCGCGGCTGGGCTGAACCGCCGCGCCACCAGACCGGAACAGGGCAGAGCGGCGCGGACCGCCCGCTCGGGCGGAGACGACCCCGCCCCGCCTAGACCTCGATTCCCAGCCGCCGGATCATCCTGGCCCGTGCCTGCAAAGCGGCGCGGGTCTCTTCGGGGCGATGGGCGGCGCAGGCGTTGATCAGGCATTCCGCCGCGACCATGAAGGCCCCGATGCTGTTCGAGATGAAGCTCGACTGATGCCCGACGAGCACCGCCGCGCGCGAGCTCGGCACCAGCGGCGAGCTGGCCAGATCGGTGATCGCGACCGTGGCGATCCCCGCTTCCCGCGCGGCATTCGCGACCTCGATCACCGTCGCCGAATAGGGGTGCAGCTGGCCGAGATCAGCACATCCTGCGGACCAAGAGTGGCCAGCCCTTCGGCAATCCCGAGATTGTTGCCGTCCAGCATGACGACATCGGCGCGGATCATGCGCAGCCCGTAGGCCAGAAAGCTTGCCAATGCGTGAAATTGCCGGATGCCGTGGACCGCGACGCGGGGCGCAGCCATGATCATCGTGACCGCCTCGGCAAAACCCGCCTCGTCGAAGTGATCGACGAAACGGTCGATATTGGCCTGATTTTCGCGACAAAGCCGCGTGACCGCACCGCGCAGGCTATTGCCCGCAACCAGCGCGCCTTCGGCCTGCCGCGCATAGAAAATCCCCGGCGCATTCATCGATGACGACAAAAGCACGCGCTGGAAGGCGGGGAACCCCGGATAGCCGAGCGCATGCGACAGCCGCGTCAGCGTCGAGGGATTGACGCCGAGATGTTCGGCGAGGCTGGTGATCGACAAAAGCGCGGGATGGCCCGACAATTCGAGCAGATGGCCCAAAGCCGCCCGCGCCTTGCTGCCCAGACTGACCCGTGCCTCGCCGCGCGCGATCGCCACGGCCAGAGCGCGCAATTCCTCGAAATTCGCGGGGGAGAGGGGCGCGCCGGCCTCGGGCGGAATGCCTCCGCCCGTGCCGGTTTTGCCCGCTTTTCGTCCCGACTGCCCCGCCTCAGCCCCGCTGGTCGACGCCGGAATAGGCGGCAGGTCCGGTGCTTTGGTCATAGATGCTCCAATGGACGCCATCGGCCTTGATGTGGAAAATGCCGGTCCCGAGGGTGTTTTCGTCATCGGGATCATCCTCGGCATCGCGGCGGATCGGCAGGCCCGCGCCGCCGGTATCGCGCAGGATCGACAGTGCATCGAGTCCTTCGGCGACCAGCGCATCGGCGCGGATCTGGCGATCGCCCGAGGATTGCGTGATGATCTGGTGCTTCAGCCCGATCTCGTGGTGCAGCGCATGGTTGGCATGGGCGTTCACGCCCGAAAGCGCCACGACCGAGACCTCGCCGCGCCCGAATTCGACCGACAAAAGCCGCGGATCGCCCGCGCAGGCCAGACCGAAATGGAAGCCGCCGGAATTGGCGTTGGCGCGCAGGATCGCAACGGCTTCGTCAAGGCCCGCCGCCGACAGAACCGCACGGCCGAGCACCATGCGCGGGACATCGGGCTCGGTCCCCGTCAGGCGGATGTTGTTGACCGCCTGCACCAGACCGGCCGCGTTGAAAGCCATCGTATGACCCGGGATCGAGCCCGGATAGCAGAAGGCGCGGAAGGCGGGTGCGCCTTCGGGGGCGAATTCGCCGATGAAGCTCGATCCGCGAAAGAAGGGCAGGCCGTCTTCGTTATGGGCGATCATCGGACCATCGGATTGGCCGGCGCTCAGGATCGTGGTGCAGCCGTCCGGCGTGCGCGCCAGCAAATCGCCGCGGCAGTTCCAGGCGAAGGTTTGCTCGAGCGAGAGTTCGAGCCCCTCGGCCAGACCTTCGATCTCTTCCCAGATCTTCGGGAAACGGAGGCGGGTCTGTTCGGCCATGCGGGCCACGGCTTCGGCATGGGCCTCGCCGGTGATCAGCTGGAAATACTCCGAGGAGGGCAGGTGCTTGTGCACCGCGTCGCGCCCCGCCGCGCCGAGGGCGCGTCCGGTCTCGCGCGGGGTCGAGCCCGCGATCTTGCGCCAGCCGAGTTCGTGGGCGGCGCCGTTTGCTTGCTTAGACATGTTGCAGAAAGTCCTTCAACCGCTCGCTTGGCGGGTTATCAATCATCTCGCGCGGATCGCCATCCACCGAGATTATTCCGTGTTCCATGAAGATCAGCCGCGTGCCGACCTGTTTGGCGAAACCCATCTCGTGGGTGACGACAACCATGGTCATGCCCTCGGTCGCAAGCTGGCGCATGACATTGAGCACCTCTTGCTTGAGTTCGGGGTCGAGCGCCGAGGTCGGCTCGTCGAAGAGCATGACCTTGGGCCGGATCGCCAAAGCCCGCGCGATCGCGACGCGCTGCTGCTGGCCGCCCGACAGTTCGGACGGGTAATGATGCGCGCGCTCCTTGAGGCCGACCTTGTCGAGAAGGTCCAGCGCCTGCGCCTCGGCCTCGGATTTCGACAGGCCGCGGACCTTGCGCGGACCGAAAGCCACGTTTTCAAGCGCGGTCATCTGGGGGAAAAGGTTGAACTGCTGGAAGACCATGCCGGCTTCCTGACGGATGGTGCGCAGATTGGCATTGCCGGATTTCACCGACATCCCGTCCACGACCAGATCGCCGCCGGTGATCTGCTCGAGCCCGTTGATGCAGCGCAAAAGCGTCGATTTGCCCGAGCCCGAAGGCCCGATCAGCACGACGACCTCGCCGGTGTCGATGTTCAGATCGACCTCGTTGAGAACCTGGACCGCCCCGAAGTTTTTCGAGGTCTTGCGGAATTCGATGATGCTCACAGGATCCTCATGCGCTTTTCAATGAGACGGAGGGTCATCGACAAAATGCCGGTCATGACCAGATAGACGAGGCCGACCGCCGTCCAGATTTCGACCGCGCGGAAGTTCGAGGCCATGATTTCCTGCCCCGTCCGCGTCAGCTCGGCGACACCGATGACGATGAAGAGCGAGGTGTCCTTGAGCGAGACGATATATTGGTTGCCGAGCGGCGGGATCATGCGGCGGAAGGCCAGGGGGCCCACGATATAGGCCAGCACCTTCCAGCGCGGCAGCCCCATGGCGAGGCCCGCTTCGCTCAGACCTTTGGGGATCGATTGCAGCGCGCCGCGCACCACCTCGGCGATATAGGCGCCGGCATTGATGATGATGGTCAGGACGGCGGCAGTCATCGGATTGATGCGGAACTTGGAAAGTGCTTCGATTCCATAGCTTTGCCCGATGATCTTGAAGATGATCGGCAGCGCGAAATACAAAAACATCACCTGCACGACGATGGGCGTGCCGCGGATCAGCTCGACATAGACCAGCGCCAGACCATTGACGAGTTTATTGCCGTAAGCGCGCATGAGGCCCGTCAGGACGCCAAGGATCGTGCCGCCGATCAGGCCGAAGAATGTGATGAAAAGCGTGACCTTCGCGCCGGCAAGCAAGGCAGGCAGGAAGGTCGGGATGACGGACCAGTCGATATTCACGGAAAAATGCCTCCGGATGGGGGAAGATCAGAGGCGCGCGCCCGCCTCTGGAGGTGCGGGAGGCGCTTACTTGGCCGGCTTGGTGCCAAACCACTTTTCGTAGATCGCGTCGTAGCGGCCGTCTTCTTTCATCTTCGCGAGCGATTCGTTGATCTTGG
>JAUFRC010000002.1:87500-310401 GCA_030410095.1 Paracoccus cavernae | reverse complement strand
AATTTCTGTAATATAAATAAGCAAAATCATGGCATTATGTATTTTTAAGAAATTTTGCGAACAGCGGTGTTTTTTTCTGGACAAGATGCGGAACCGCCTGCCAGAGTGCCCTTCAGGATATTCGTTGCATGCAAAACCAGCCAAGGCCCAACGCCCGGAGATGATGATGACGCGCTATGTATTTTTCGGTGGAAAGCTTTTGGATGTCGACGCGGGGACCCTGCGCGAGGGGCTGGAGCTGCTGGTCGAGAACGACCGGATCGCTCAGGTCAGCGAGGGTCGGATCGACGCGCCGGATGCCGAGCGGATCGATCTTGGCGGGCGCACGCTCATGCCGGGGCTGGTTGATGCCCATGTCCATGTCGTCGCCACTTTGGTCAATCTGGCCGAAAATGCGGCTTTGCCCAGTTCGGTGATCGCGCTGCGTTCGGCAGGGATCATGCGCAAGATGCTGATGCGCGGTTTCACCACGTTGCGCGATCTGGCGGGCGCGGATCTCGGGCTGCAGATGGCGATCAACGAGGGCGAGATCGACGCGCCGCGTCTGGTGATCTGCGGCAAGGCGCTCAGCCAGACCGTTGGCCACGGCGATTACCGTGCCCGCTACGACAACCGCCCGCTTCATCAAGCAAGTCTCGGCTCGCTTGGCCGGATCGCGGATGGTGTCGACGAGGTTCGCCGCGCCACGCGCGAGGAAATCAAGAACGGTGCGCAATTCATCAAGATCATGGCCAATGGCGGGGTGGCTTCGCCCAATGACCCGATCCATGTTCTGCAATATTCGCGCGAAGAGATCATCGCCATTGTCGAAGAGGCCGAAAACTACGGCCTCTATGTTGCGGCCCATACCTATTCAGACGCGTCGATCCGGCGCGCTGTCGAATGCGGCGTGAAATCGCTCGAGCATTGCAACCTGATCACCCCCGAGACCGCACGTCTCGCCGCAGAAGCCGGTGCGATCGCCTGCCCGACTCTGGTCGCCTATGAGGGGCTGGCGCTGGAGGGGGCGAATTTCGGGCTCAACCCTGATCCGCCGCCAAGATCGATACGGTTCGCGTCGCCGGTCTGGAATCGCTGAAGATCATGCGCGATGCCGGTCTGCCGATGGCCTTCGGTTCGGATCTGCTTGGTCAGCTGCACAAATATCAGTCGATGGAGTTTTCGCTGCGCACCCGCGTCTTGAGCAATCAGGAAGTGCTGCTTTCGGCCACCCGTATCTCGGCGCGGCTGTGCGGCATGGAGGACGAAATCGGCACGCTGGCGCCGGGCGCCTACGCCGATCTTCTGATCGTCGACGGCAATCCGCTGGAAGATATTACCGTGCTCGAACGCCATGACGAATGCCTGAGCGCGATCATGAAGGGCGGGGTCTTCTACAAGAACCGTCTGGCGGAGTAAGCCCGCATGATCAGGGGAAAATCGCTTTCCGAAAGGGTTGGACGGCTGGCGGGAGGCGTGACCATCGCTTGCGGTCTGGGGCTGATGCTGGTGCCTTTGGTACTGGTGTTCTGGCTCTCGGTGATCTCGAACGAGATCCTCTCCTGCCGGTCGAGGGCTATTCGCTCAAGTGGTTCTCCGAGGCGTTTCGCCAGCCCCAGTTCCTGAGCGGCTTCCTGTTGTCGGTTTCGGTGGCGACTTTCGCCATGCTGGCCGGTCTCGCGGTCTCGGTTCCCGCGGCATTGATCATCGTGCGCCGCAGCTTTCGCGGTCGCGGGGCGCTGGTCCAGCTGCTGATGTCGCCGCTTACCGTGCCCGCCATCGTCATCGGGGCCGCGCTTTATGTCACCGTGGTTGAAATCGAGATCGCCTCGGGCCTGCCTTTGGTCGGCTCGACGGGGATCTTTGTCGCGGGCCATGTGCTTTTGACGATCCCGTGGTGCATCCGGCTGCTGCTGTCCTCGCTCGAGGGGGTCAACATGTCGATCGAAGAGGCCGCGGCCTCTCTGGGGGCAGGGCCGTCAAGCGTGGTCTGGCTGGTGACATTGCCCCTGATCCGGCCGGGATCTTTGCGGCCGCGGTTTTCTCGTTCGTCGTCAGCTTCGGCAATCTTGAAGTGTCGATCTTTCTGTCGGCACCGGGGCAGGTCACTCTGCCGGTCGCCATGATGCAATATCTGGAATGGAAGATCGATCCGACCATCGCTGCGGTATCGGTGCTTCAGGTGCTGTTCGTCGCGCTGATGCTGGTCGTCTCCAATCGCTTTGTTAACATTTCGAGGATGGTCTGATGGCAAATGTCGAGATCGCGGGCCTGACCAAAACCTATGGCACCTTTCGCGCGGTGACGGATTTCGGGCTGTCCGTCCGTGATGGTGAATTCCTGATCTTCCTCGGGCCTTCGGGCTGCGGCAAGACCACGACCCTGCGGATGCTGGCGGGCTTTATCGAGCCAGACGGCGGGCAGGTCACGCTTGGCGGGCGTGATATCACGCATGCGCCGCCGCACCGGCGCAACATCGGGCTGGTTTTCCAGAATTACGCTCTTTTCCCGCATCTGAGCATTTTCGAAAACGTGGCCTTCGGCCTGCGCCGCCGCAAACAGCCCGAGGCAGAGATCCGCAAACGGGTCACCGATGCGCTTGAACTGGTCGAGCTGGGTCATCTGGGTGACCGGCTGCCCAAGCAGTTGTCGGGAGGCCAACAGCAGCGCGTGGCGATCGCCCGTGCCATCGCGATCCGTCCCGATATTCTGCTGCTCGACGAGCCGCTGTCGAACCTCGATGCGCGGCTTCGCCTGCAGGTACGCGACGAGCTGCGCAATCTGCAAAAGACGCTCGGGATCACGACGATCATGGTGACGCATGATCAGGAAGAGGCGATGTCGGTCGGTGACCGGCTGGTCTTGATGCGGGCGGGGATGATCGAACAGGTCGGGACCGCGCAAGAGCTTTACTATCAACCCGCGAACCGCTTTGTCGCCGATTTCATTGGCCGCACCAATTTCCTGAGCGGGGCGGCAATCGGCAATATGTTCCGCAGCGCCGGCGGCGCATGCTGCGCGGCGGACGGGATATGGGTGCGGCCTCCGAGATCATGATCCGCCCCGAGGCGATCCGTCTGGGCGCGGCCGAAGCAGGGGCGGGCTCAACGCAAACGGCCCGAACACCTTGCCCGCGCGGATTTCGCATTTCGTCTTTCTCGGCGGTGCGATCGAGCTTGGGCTGACGCTCGAGGGCGGCGAGCGGCTGGCCGTTGTCGCCTCGCCTGCGGCGGTGCGCGATGCGGGGATCGAGCTCCGCGCGGATGCCGGTGTGACGCTGACGATTTCGCCGGCCGATATCATCGCGATGTAAGGCTGCAGAAGGCGGCCGGAAAAATACTGCGCCCGATGCGTAGGCGCAGGATGACGTTCCAACCAATAACATCAGGGAATGCGACATGACCAAGATGAACAGACGGACTTTCGGTATTCTCTCGGGCGGGCTGATGCTTTCGACCGCGCTGCCTGCTTTTGCGCAGGCCGGCGGGCGGGTGGTCATCGGCACATGGGGCGGCGATTACCAGAACCTCCAGCAGATCAATATCGCCGATAGCGTGCTGAAAGACAGCGGCATGCAGGTGATCTACGATCCGGCCAACGACGTCGTCCGCAAATCGAAGCTGATGGCCGAACGTCGCCTGCCGCGCGGCTCGATGGATATCGCCTGCCTGACGCGTCAGGGCAGCTACGAGATGTATGCCAACGGTCTTCTTGAGGAACTGGACGAGAGCAAGATCCCCGCCTTGTCCAAAGTCCTGCCCTTCATCCGCGTGCCTTACGGCATTCCCCATATCTATACTGGCCGCGTAATCCTGTTTAACCCCAAAGAGGTGAGCCCCGCGCCGACCTCCTACAATGATCTGTGGGACCCGAAATACGCCGGCCGCATCGGGGTGATCGACATCCAGTACCAGACCACGATCGAATCCGCGGCGATGATCGCGGGTGGCGGTCCGTCGGATTACGAGCCCGGCAAGGCCAAGCTGCTCGAGCTGAAAAAGCAGGGCGTCAAAATCTATCCGACCAACGAGGCGATGGCTCAGGCGCTCAAATCGGGAGAGATCGTCATGTGCATCATGTGGAACGCACGCGGCTATATGTGGAAAAAGCCGGTATCGACATCGAGATCGCCATCCCGAAAGAGGGCATTGCCATCTATCTCTCGGATATGTGCATTCCCAAGAACGCGCCCAACAAGGAAGCGGCCTACCAATATCTGAACGCCATGCTCGAGGAGATGCCGCAAACCGCCTTTGCCGAGCAGATGGGCTATGCGCCGAGCAACTCCGAGGTGAAGCTGTCGCCGGAGCTTGCTGCACAGGTCGATTACACGCCCGAGCAGCGCGAGCAGTTCCTGCTTCCCGATCTGGAATATCTCGCCAAGCAGGACGCCGCGCTTCAGGACTGGTGGAACAAGGAATTCAAGGCCTGAGTGGGCCGCTCGCCCGTGTGGGCGGGGCTGATTACGCCCCAATGCCTCCGGCCCGTCCGATCGCTTCGGTCGGGCCATATGACCGCTTCTGGAAGGCAAGCAGATGAAGAACCGTTCCTTGACAGCCGCCGCGCTGCTGATGCCTGCGACCGGCCTCGTGCTGGTCTTTATGGCGCTGCCGCTGCTTTACCTGCTGCGCTACAGCTTCAACGAATTCGTTCCGGGCGAGTTCATGATTTCGGGCTTCACCCTTGCCAATTTCACCACCTTCTTCACCGACGCCTATTATCTCGAGGGGATGGGCACGACGCTGATGATGGCGGCGGGCGTCACGGTGTTTTGCATCTTGCTGGGCTTGCCCTTGGCCAATTGGATCGCCAGCCAGAGAGGTCACCGCAAAACGCTGTTGATGATGGCCATCATCTTGCCGCTTTTCATCTCGAATGCGGTGCGCGCGGCGGGCTGGATGGTGGCATTTGGTCAGACCGGCGTGCTGAACTATACGTTGGTCAAGCTGGGTCTGATCTCGCAGCCTTTGACGATCATGCATACGCCGCTTGCGGTTTTCATCGGCATTACGGCGGTCAATCTTCCCTATGTGGTTCTGACGTTGCAAAGCGTGTTCGAAGGGCTGGATGAAAATATCGACTATGCTGCCGCCAGCCTTGGCGCGGCGCCGTTTCAGTCCTTTCTGCTGGTGCGCCTGCCGCAAGTGATGCCCGGTCTGCTGGCTGCGGCGACCTTGTCCTTCATCCTGACCATGAACGCCTATGCGACGCCGGTCCTGCTCGGCGGGCCGTCTTTCCGGATGATGGCACCGATGATCGTGACCGAAATCATGAGCAAAGCAAACTGGCCCTTCGGCGCGGCGCTGGCCTTCGTTCTTCTGTCGGTGACGATTACGGTTTCGGTGCTGGCCGCGCTGTTCATTCGTCGCCGGTATTGATCCGGAAAATGGTCGGCGCGACCCGTCGGGAAGCAGCCCTTTGTTGATCCGCCGATAGGCGGCGGCCACGGGGCAGGGTGCTGCTGCCGCCCGTCGCGCGATACGCGGAAAAGGGGGCACGGCGGTATAGCCCAAACCGACAAAGGGTATCAGCATCGATGCTATAGCCATGGCGGTCAGCCATTGAGGCATCTTGCGACGAGGGCTGGTGCTGGTTCTCCCTTGTCGCCGCGCCGATCAAGCGGCGGAAATCCACGGACATAATTCAGATTGAGGTAAGTTTATCTTACCGTTTGTGTTATTATTAGTTCCTTTATGTTAGAATTTGTTCCGAATATTACTTGCTCCAACGTACAAGCGAGCAGGTAGGCCGTGAGCGAGAATGAAAGACCTTTGAATGTGTCGGTGTGGCGCGGCAATGCGGATGGCGGCGCGTTCGAGACCTTCACCGTTCCGTCCCGGAAAAGCCAAACCGTTCTTGATGTGGTGAGCTGGATCCAGCAATCCGCGGATCCGACGCTTACCTACCGCTATGCCTGCCGTGTCGGAATGTGCGGCTCTTGCGCGATGATGGTGAATGGCGAACCGCGCTGGACCTGTCGGACCCATGTCAGCCGCGTGCTCGACGGCGACCGGCTTGAGATCGCCCCTCTGCGCAACCTGCCGGTCATCAAGGATCTCGCGGCGGATATGGATCCGTTTTTCGACAAATGGGTCAAGGCCGGCGGCGCGCATCGCCCCTCGCGCAGTCGCGACGAACCGATCCAGCAGGTCTCGCCGGACGAGCGCGGGCGGGTCGAGGCCAACAAGGCCATCGAGTGCATAAACTGTTCGGTCTGCTATGCCGCCTGCGACACCGTCGCCGCGAATGCCGACTATCTCGGGCCTGCGGCCCTGCAACGCGCCTGGACGCTTTATAACGACGTCAAAGTCGAGGATCGGAACGCGGTCCTCGACGCCGTTTCGGGGACGGGCGGCTGCATGAACTGCCACACGCAGGGAAGCTGCACCCGCTTTTGTCCGAACGAGCTTGACCCCCTGAGCGCGATTGCCGGGCTCAAACGGGCGGTCGCCGGTTCATTCCTGAAGCGGAGGACATAAGGATGCTCAACCTTAACCTTTACATGGCGCAGCGCCTGAGCGCGATGGTGATGGCCCCGCTGGTGCTCGGTCACCTCGCGGTTATGGCCTATGCGATCCAGGGCGGGCTGACGACGGCCGAGATCCTCGGCCGCACGCAGGGCAGCATCATGTGGTTCCTTTTCTACGGAAGTCTGGTGGTGGCCGTGTCGATCCATGCGGCGATCGGTCTGCGGGTGATCCTGCACGAAACGACCGGAATTCGCGGCGCTTGGCTGGGTGTTTTCACTTATGGCACGGGTCTCGTGCTGCTGACGATGGGAGCACGGGCCCTTTGGGCGGTGACATGGGCATGAGCACGAGATTGAAGCCGCACCGTCGTCATCCGCTATGGCTGGCCTATATGCTGCACCGGCTGTCGGGCCTCGCGCTCGCGCTGTTCCTGCCTGCACATTTCTACGTCCTGTCGCTGGCTCTGACAAAGCCCGAGACGCTCGACCACTTCCTGAGCTTCGCCGACAACCCGCTCGTGAAGCTCGCGGAATTCGGTCTGGTCTTCCTGTTGGCAGTCCATTTCTTCGGCGGCTTGCGGCTTTTGGCGCTCGAGTTTCTGCCGTGGTCGTCACGCCAGAAGTCATTGGCTGCGGCCTCGATCGCAGGGGCCTTTCTGGTCTCGGGCACTTTCCTTTGCGCGCGGTGTGAACATGGCTCCACAAATCCAAATCGAACGTGAAGACACCGATATCCTGATCCTCGGATCGGGAGGCAGGGCTCTTTGCCGCGCTCCATGCCCTGCAGACCGCACCGGAGGGGACGCGTATCACCCTTGCCGTGAAGGGGCTGATCGGGAAATGCGGCTGCACCCGCATGGTGCAGGGCGGCTATAACGTCGCGCTTGGCGGCGGCGACACGGTCGAGCGCCATTTCATGGATACGATCAACGGCGGCAAATGGCTGCCCAATCAGGACATGGCCTGGCGTCTTTGCGAACAGGCGGTGGTGCGGATCACCGAGCTGGAAAACGAGATCGGCTGCTTCTTCGACCGCAATCCCGACGGCACCCTGCATCAGAAGGCTTTCGCCGGCCAAACCGCCGACCGGACCGTCCACAAGGGCGACCTTACCGGTATCGAGATCATCAGCCGCCTGATGGAACAGGTGCTGGCGCGGCCGATCCAGAAGCTGCAGGAGCATCGCGCCATCGGGCTGATCCCGACGCGGGACGGCGCCTCGCTTGCAGGGGTGCTTTTCATCGACATGCGGACCGGCCGCTTCCGTTTTGTCCGCGCGAAATGTGTGATGATGGGCACTGGCGGCGGGCCGACCATGTACAAATATCACACGCCCTCCGGCGACAAGACGATGGACGGGCTCGCGATGGCTTTGCGCGCCGGTCTGCCGTTGCGCGACATGGAAATGGTGCAGTTCCATCCCACCGGCCTGCTCGCGGGCGATCATACCCGCATGACCGGCACCGTCCTTGAAGAAGGGCTGCGTGGCGCGGGAGGGCAGCTTCTGAATGCACGGGGCGAGCGCTTCATGTTCGATTACGACCAGCGCGGCGAACGCGCGACACGGGACGTGGTCAGCCGCGGCATTTATGCCGAGATGCGCAAGAACAACGACCCTCGCAGGTCGGCATGTTTATCTCGATGGGTCATCTCGGCCCCGAGAATGTCCGCAAAAAATTTGCAGGCATGGTCAAGCGCTGCGCCGATAGCGGCTTTGATCTCGCAGCCGGCAAAGTCGAAGTCGTGCCGACCGCGCATTACTTCATGGGCGGTGTCGTGGTCGATCCCGATACCCGCACCGCGATGGAAGGGCTTTATGTCGCCGGCGAGGATGCGGGCGGTGCGCATGGCTCGAACCGGCTCGGCGGGAATGGCGTCGCCAATTCGACGGTTTTTGGCGGCATTGCGGGCGATGTCATGGGTGTGGACGTGCGCCGTATCGGGGCGCTGCGCGATCCCGACGAGCAGGTGCTGGCCGCCGAGGTCGAACGCGCGCTTCATCCGCTCACGCGCAAGCCCGCAGCCGTGCACAGCCTTCGCCACAAGCTTCAGGAGGCGATGTGGGAGGATGTAGGCGTGATGCGCACCGCTGCCGGTCTGGAGCGCGGCCAGAAGCGCGTTGCCGAAATTCGGGCGGAGCTGATGGAAACGGGGTCGACCCCTCCAATCTTGCCTTCAACCTTACCTGGCACGATTGGCTCAACATGGCCTCGCTGACCGAGGTTTCTGCGGTGATCGCGCGCGCCGGCGAGCTGCGCGAGAATTCCCGCGGCGCGCATTTCCGCGAGGACTTTCCGGATCGGGCGATCTCGAAAGCTCCTATTTCACGCTGGCCCGGATGCAGGGCGACGAGCTTGCCATGTCGCGCGAACAGGTCCGGTTCACGATCGTGCGCCCGGGCGAAACCATCCTGCCTGCCAGCGAGCCCGAGACGCTCGTCGCGGCCCAATAGCGCCAGCAGAGCGAGCTTCGAAAGGAAAGAACGTGATCCCGCTTCACCTCATCCAATCCACCGCCGAAGAGCTGATGGCCAAGGCGGCAATCGAGATCCCCGAGGATTATCTCGGCGGTCTAAAGGCTGCCGCCAAGACCGAGGACGGCGATCTGTCATCCTTCGTGCTGCAAGCCATGCTCGAGAATTACGAGGCCGCCAAGCAGGACCGCCGCGCCATGTGCGGCGATACCGGAACGCCGCGCTGGTATGTGAAAATGGGCAATGATGCCCGCATCGAGGGCGGGCCGGTCGCGCTCGAGGCCGCCTTGCGGCGGGCGACCGCAAATGCCACGAGTTCGGTGCCCCTGCGCCCCAACCGCGTACACCCCTTGTGGCGCACCGATCATGACAACAATGTGGGCATCGGCGCGCCCGAGATCGAATATGGCTACGAGCCCGGCGGTGACTGGATCGACCTGATAACGGTCCACAAAGGCGGGCTGTTCGGAACCGATTACCGGATGCTTTTTCCGTCCGACGGTATCCAGGGGATAAAGCGCTTCTATCTCGACAGCCTTGTGGCATTCGGCAAACGCGGACTTGCCTGCCAGCCCGCGATCATCGGGATCGGGCTGGGCGGCTGCAAGGACACCTGCATGGTTTTGGGCAAACGCGCGGCTTGTCTGCGTACGGTGGGCGACCGCAATGCGGATCCCCGGATCGCCGAGCTTGAGGAAGAGCTCAAGGAGCTGGGCAACTCCATCGGCATGGGCGCGATGGGCTTTGTCGGCAAGAACATGGTGATCGATACCCATATCGAGGTCGGCTATTGCCATACCGGCGGGATGCAGATGTCGGTCCATGCCTTCTGCCTGTCATCGCGCCGCGCGGTGGCTCGCATCTTCCCCGACGGGCGTGTCGAACACCGCACCGACCCCGACTGGTTCACCCCCTATCAGCGCCGCGAGACCGTGGAATGGGATACCGCATTGGAGGCTGCAGAATGAAGCCGCGCGAAGTCGAGCTTTCGACCACGCCCACCGCCGAAGAGATCGCCGCGTTGCGCCTTGGCGATATCGTCTATCTTTCCGGCCTGATGTATACCGCGCGAGAGGGCGTCTACATGCGCGCGCTCGAGGGCAAGGCGAATATCCCGCTGGAGCTGCCGTCACAGAGCGCGGCGAATTTCCACTGCTCGCCGGCAGCCACGATCCGCAAGGACGGCAGTTTCGACATGGGGGCGGTCACCGCCACGGCGAGTTTCCGCTTCTCGAAATGGCTGCCGGAATGGATCGCGAAATCGGGTGCGCGCCTGATCGTCGGCAAGGGCGGAATGTCGTCCAAGGATTACAAGGAATACTTCGTCCCGAACGGAGCGATCTATCTCTCGACCGTGGGCTATGGCACCGGAGCGCTTCTCGGGCGCGGGGTCGAGAATGTCGAAGCCGTGCACTGGCATGAGGAGCTTGGTCTGGCCCAGGCGATGTGGGTGCTGAAATGCAACCGCATGGGGCCCTTCCTCGTAGCTTCGGATATGGAAGGGAATTGCCTCTTCGAGCGCGAGAATGCCAAGATCGCCGGAATCTCGAGCGTGTCTACGAGGGCACCAAACCCGCCGTCCTCAAGCGCTTCGGCGAGACCGACGACCGCACCGACGAGCTGATCGGATGACCGTGATCGAGATGGGCCGGTTTCCCGGCAGGTTGCGCAGCCTTTTTCCCGGCATTCTCTCGGCGGTGACCGTCGCGCTGGCGGCACGGTTTCTCTCCGAACATTACGGCGCGCCGGTCATGCTCATGGCGCTGCTTCTGGGCATGGCCTTTGCCTTTCTGGCCGAGCCGCAGGCACCGGCCGCCGAGGGATCGAGTTCGCCGCAAAGAAGCTGCTGCGTTTCGGCGTGGCGCTTCTGGGGTTGGGGATTACCGTCCAGCAGATCGCCTCGGCGGGGTTGGTCGTCGTGGGCATCACTCTGGCCGGTGTCGGGCTGACGATCGGCTTGGGCGTCGTTTTGGCGCGGGCTACCGGCCGCTCGCTGCCCTTCGGCCTGTTGACGGGCGGAGCGGTGGCGATTTGCGGCGCCTCGGCCGCGCTCGCGATCTCGTCGGTTCTGCCCAAGGACGACCCCAATCACGAGCGTGATACGGTCTTCACCGTGATCGCGGTCACGGCTTTGTCCACGATCGCAATGATCATCTATCCGATGATCGGCACGGCATTGGGCCTTTCGGATCACGCGATGGGCGTCTTCTTCGGCGCGACGATCCATGATGTGGCCCAAGTGGTCGGGGCGGGATATTCGGTTTCCGACGAGGCGGGCGCGACCGCAACCTTCGTCAAGCTGCTGCGCGTGGCGCTTTTGGTGCCGGTCGTGGTCGTCATCTCCTTGTGTTTTGCCTCGCATCCCGGCGCGCAATCGGGCGGCAAGCTTCCGATCCCGCTTTTCGTTCTGGGCTTTGCGGCGCTCGTTCTGATCGGCAGCACCAGAATAATCCCGCCGGAGATTGTGGCATTTCTTCTCGAGCTGTCGCGCTGGCTTCTGATCGTCGCGATTTCCGCACTGGGGATGAAGACCTCGCTCGGCAAATTGGCCGAGGTCGGTCCGCGCGCCATCGCGGTTGTCTGCGCGCTGACGGCCGTTCTCGCCGCTTTCGCGCTGACCATGATCATAACGCTGCAGGTCTGAGCCCCTCTCCCTTTCCAAACATGAAAAGGCCCTGATCGATGTTCATCGACATGCGAACCTATACGCTGAAAAACGGCAATGTCCCGAAATTCCTCAAGCTTTATGAGGCGGAAGGGCTGGAGGTCCAGACCCGCATTCTCGGCAAGATGGTCGGCTATTACTTTACCGATATCGGCCCGCTGAACCAGATCGTCCATATGTGGGGCTATGACAGCATGGATGACCGGTGGGAGCGTCGCAAGGCGTTGCAGGCCTCGCAGGAATGGCAGAGCTATGCCGTCCAGATGCGCCCGCTCGTCGACCAGATCGAGAACAAGATCCTGATCCCCGCGCCCTTCTTCAAGCCGGAGTGACGCGCTCCGCTGCGCCTCAGGTCGCCAGCCGGATGGAATCGGACGAAAAGGTCCCGATGGCGAGCGCCTTGTCGATCGAGGTGGCGACCTCTTCGATCACCCGCAGCTTGGTCGTATCCTTGCGGTAGATCAGGCCCAGCTCGCGGACAGGGGCGTTCAGACCCCTGAGGGAAATGCGGCGCAGTGGCGGCTCGTTGGCCAGTTTGATGCAGGGATCGGGGACGATCGAGATGCCGAGATCGGCAATCACCATGCCGTAGATCGCCTCGAGATTGGCCAGTTCCATCGTATCGGTGACGGCGATTCCGTTATCGCTCAGGCATTTTTCGATCAACGTGCCGACGACGGCATCGCGTGAAAAGCGGATGAAGGGATAGCTGCGAAGGATTTCGACGGCATCGTCGCTCTGGACCTTGTGCGATGTCACCAGCACCAGTTTTTCCTGCGCAATGCTGCGCCAGACCAGGCTCGGTGCGAGCGCAGGAGGCCGCGAGATCAGCGCCGCCTCGAGCGTGCCGCGCTCGACCTGCGGG
The DNA here is from genome assembly GCA_030410095.1 of Paracoccus cavernae. Taxonomy (GTDB): domain Bacteria; phylum Pseudomonadota; class Alphaproteobacteria; order Rhodobacterales; family Rhodobacteraceae; genus Paracoccus; species Paracoccus cavernae. The sequence continues at coordinate 297,950 of JAUFRC010000002.1, read as the reverse complement.
ATCAGCTGGTTCGTCAGTCCCGGATAAAGCCGCAAATGCAGTTCGGGACAGCTGTTCTTCAGCAGGGCCGCCGAGAAAGGCACGATCGCCGTCAGGGTCGTGGCGACGGCTCCGAGCGGGAATTCTCCCGCAGGCCACCATCGCCCAGAACGGCCGGAACGATATTGTCGTAGGCGCGGACCACTTCGCGGGCCTGCGACACAAGCGCGCGGCCGACGGGCGTAAACTCGGGAGTTCGGGTCGTGCGGTCGAAGATCTTGACCTGCCAGCTCTCCTCAAGCGACCGCATTTGCTGGCTGACGGCGGCATGGGTGACGAAGACGGCATCGGCGGCGGCGCTGAAGGTCTTGTGGTCTGCAATCGCAATAAGCGTCTTGAGCATTCTGATCGACATGGATCATATCCGGTCTGGGTTGAGGGTCTTTGGCGTGATCCGTATTGCTTGTCCGTATCGCGGCAATGCAGGGATTTGGCTGGAATATCAGTACATCCTAAATCTCAACTTACAGAACCGTCAATAATTTATTACTTTTCGTAAGTAGTTCTGTGGATTAAATTCCCTGCAAAGACGTCCGGGATCACGTCGGCACAGGGAGGTGCCGCGGAGTTCACGCACGAGGTCCGGAACAGGACCTTGGGCCGAGCGCCGGAGATCGGGGGCCGGCGGGCGACGCAAGAACATATGGGGGAGACAACGGAAATGAAGAAACTTGAAAAGGCCTCGGGACATCTGAACCGACGGGACATCCTGCGGGCGGCTCTGGGCGGTTGCACGGTTGCGAGCGTGGGCTTTGGCTACACGCTGTCGGGGGCGGCAAGGCTTTGGCCGAAGTCGTCGCGGATGAAACCGCGCGAAAGGCGGCCGCCGAACATGTGCTGACCATGGGACTTGACGCCACGTTGAACCAGTTCCCCGGCCGTGTCGGAACGCCGCATATGTCCTGGATCCATGGCGCACCCGAGTTCAAGGCCGCGATCGAGCGCCTGAGCGGTGGCCGCATCTATGTCGAAGTCCATGACGGCGGCGCTTTGGGCGGTCAGGCCGAGCTGCTCAAGAAGGTGCAGGGCGTCGTTCAGGCGGGCAGTTGCAGCATGCAGAATGCCGCGCAGCTGGTTCCGATCCTGAACATTCTCGATGTGCCCTATGCCATCGGGAACGAACAGAATTTCTGGCGTCTGCTGTTCAGCAAGGAGTTCAACGACACCTTCCGCAAGGGCACCGAGGATCGCCGCCTTGTTGTTGCCTTTGCCCATCCCTGGGTGCGCAGGGTGATGCTGTCGCGTTCGGTCTCGACCGAGGTCCGGCGGCCGGAAGATCTCGCCGGCATGAAGATCCGCGTCACGGCCGCAAAGCTCGAACAGCTTGCCTTCCAGATCCTTCCCACCAGCGCGACCCCGATCGCATGGGCCGAGACCTTCTCGGCGCTCAAGGATGGTGTGATGGAGGGGCTGCATCTTGCGCCGGGCTCCGGCTACGACACGGGGATGGCGACTGTCATCGGTCAGATCATCGACACCGACTGGATGTACAACACCGACTCGATCTGGCTCAGCAGCCGCTGGCTCGACAAGCTGGACGAGGATCTGCGGGAATCCGTCATGGAAGCCGCTTTCGAGGCGCAGACCTATGTCTACAACACCTATGAAACGATCCAGCGGGACACATTCGGCATCATGCCGGATCGGCTCCGGATGCAGGTTTCCTTGCTGCCGGAACCAAGATGACCTTCCTGACCGACGAAGAGCGCGCGGCGTGGAAAAGCGCGCTTTCCGTCGAGAGCAATCCCCTGCTGCAGCAAGCGGTCGATACCTACGGGCGCGAGGCCTACGAGCTCGTTCTCAAGGTGACCGCGGCGCAAGGCGGTACCGAGCCGGTGCGCTGGTGGAAGCTGTGAGTTCGGGGGCCGGAGATCCGCGCGTGATTGCCGTCCGGTCACTGCAACCATGGGAGGGAAGGCAAGGATGAAGCGGACCATTGCGCTTGTGGACCAGTATCTCGAGGATGCGCTGGGTGCGATCCTCTATATCTACATCATCGCCGTCATTTTCGCCGAAGTCATCGGGCGCTACCTGTTCAAAACCTCGATCCTCTCTGCTTACGAGACGGCGATCTATGCTTTTATCTGGCTGAGCTATCTGTCGATGGCGGCGATGGCGCGCAACCGCAGCCATCTTGCGGTGACGGTCCTGCGCGACATGCTGCCGCGCGGCGCGCAGCTTGCCCTGCTGCTCCTGTCCGATCTGTTGCTGATCGTCCTTGCCAGCATCGTCGTGGTGTTCATCCGCCAGCCTTTCGCCGATGTCGTCGATTTCGAGCAGAAAATGGTTGGTATCGACCTGCCGTTCTGGATTGCCCTGCTCTCGGTGCCGGTGGGCTGGGGCCTTGTGGCCCTGCGGACGGTGCAGCGCGCCATTACCACCATCGGCGACTATCGGCACGGGCGTCCGCTGACGCCGCCGGTCGCTTCGGCCAGCTGAGCCTTGCGGGGAGCAAGACATGGAACCAAGCACACTTGTATTCATCGCCTTGGCAGTCTTCCTGCTGCTCGGGGTCGAAATCCTGACCGTCATCGGCATCGGAGCCGTGCTGCTGACGCTGATCACCGACCAGTTTCCGCTGCTCAACATCAGCCTGACGATGTTCGACTCGTTGAACCTCTTCCCGCTTTTGGCCCTGCCGCTCTTTGTCGTGACCGGCGATCTGATCGCATCCGGCGGAATTGCGGCGCAGATCATGCGCTTTTCCCAGAGCATCGTGGGATGGATGCGCGGCGGTCTGGCGCTGACGACGATCGTGGCCTCGGGCATTTTCGCGGCGATCAGCGGCTCGAATGCGGCGACCGTCGCGACGGTGGGCAAGGTTGTTCTGCCCGAGATGAGCAAACAATCCTATGACCGCGGCTTTTCGGCAGGCACCGTTGCGGCCGGAGGCGTCGTGGGGATCATCATCCCGCCAAGCGTCTCCTTCGTTCTTTACGGCGTGACGACCGGCGTCAGCGTCACCGACCTTTTCATTGCTGGGATCATCCCGGGTCTCGTGATGGTCGGCGCGATGTGTGTCGTGGCCTATCTCATCTCGCGCAAACGCAATTATGGCGAGCGCACGCCTTTTCCGCGCGTGGCGTGGTGACGGCTGCAATCGATACGCGCTACGCGATTGGCGCGATCGCCATCATTCTCGTCGGGATCTACTCGGGCATTTTCACCCCGACCGAGGCAGGCGCGGTCGCCGCCGTCTACTGCCTTTTGTGGCGGTGGTCATTACCCGCAAGCTGAAGCTCCGCGATGTTCCGGCGGTTCTGGTCAGCAGCTCGCGCATCTGTGGTTTGGTCATCCCGATTGTCGCGGTCGCCATGGTCCTGTCGCAAAACCTCACGGTGCTGAAGATCCCCGATGCTCTGGTTTCGGCGATGCTCGGCTGGTCCACCGATCCCGTGGTGCTCCTGATCATGATCATCCTGCTGCTGCTCATTGTCGGCAGCGTGATGGAGGCCGCGCCCAATATCCTGATCCTTGCGCCGATGCTGACCCCGATCGCCCGTGAAATCGGTGTGGATCCGGTGCATTTCGGGGTGATCATCGTCTCGACCTTGGCAGTCGGCTTCATCACGCCGCCGCTCGGGCTGAACCTCTTTGTCGCCAGTGCGGTCTCGGGGGTGAGTTTCGCAACCGTAACCCGAACGGTCGGCCCCTATGTTCTCGTGCTGATCCTGTGCTGCGTGGCGATCGCCTTCATGCCGTGGATGTCGATGGCCTTCCTTTGAGGCGGGCCGCCGGCCGGACGATCAATTTCAGATAACAATCCTGCCTGATCCTGCATCAGGCCATCGGAAAACGGAGAAAGAAACAATGGCTTCCATTGGGTTCATCGGTCTTGGGCGCATGGGTCACGCCATGTCGCGCAACTTGGTCGAGGCCGGACACGAGGTCTGGGTCTACGACATCAATCCGGAAGCGGTTGCGCGCATCGCCGGTCTTGGCGGCCATGCCGCCTCGTCGGCGGCCGATGCGGCCTCGAACCGGCAATTCGTCGTGACCATGCTGCCGAACGGGCCGGATGTCGAAGATATCCTGTTCGGTTCGCCGGGCGTGGCGAATGCGATGGCCAAGGCGACGCTTTTCATCGACATGAGCACCATTGCCCCCGAAGCCACGGACCGTATCGCGACGCGTCTTTCGCGGATCGGCATTGCTATGCTCGACGCGCCGGTCGGCGGAACCTCGGAAGTGGCCGAGCGCGGCCAGCTCCTGATCCTCGCCGGCGGAGCGTCTCGCGATGTCGAGGCGGCGGCCGTCATTTTCGACGCGGTCGGTCGTCAGACGATCCATTGCGGCGATAACGGGACCGGAACCCGCACCAAGATCGTCAACAACTTCATGTCGACGGCCCTGAACACGCTGACCGCCGAAACCCTCGCTTTTGCCGAGGCTGCAGGACTGGATGTCGCGCGCACGGTCGAGGTGCTGGCAGGCACTACAGCGGGCAAAGGTTTTGTTACCGGCGCCTATCAACGCAAAGTGCTCGGCGGCGACATTTCAGCAGAGTTCGGCCTGGGTCTCGCCTCCAAGGATCTCAATCTGGCGCTGTCATATGCTGCCGGATTGAACGTGCCGTTGTCCGTCGGTGCCGCAGCAGCGCAGATCTACTCCATGTCCAAAGCCGAAGGTTTCGGCGGAAACGACTGGTCTGCGGTTCTGGAGACGCTGCGGCGCAAATCGGCGCTCGAGCCGGTCCACTATCCGGACTGACGCAGCTTTGGCCGCCCGCCACGACGTGAAGACCCAGACGATTAGGAAAAGACGATGCCAGCTTTGCAAGACCAGACCCTACTGACCGATAGCGCCTATGTGGCGGGCGCTTGGATCTCTGCCGAGGGGCAGGGATCGAAGTGACGAACCCCGCCGACGGCTCTCTCGTGGGTCGGGTGCCATCTTTGGACCGCACGACCATCGAGCAGGCGATTGCCGCCGCCGAAGCCGCGCGCGCCGACTGGGCCGCGCGTCCTGCCCGCGAGCGGGCGGCGCTTTGCGGCGGTGGCATGATCTGATCTTGCAAAATGCCGATGATCTCGCACAGATCCTGACCGCCGAACAGGGCAAGACCCTGGCAGAGGCCAAAGGCGAGATCGTTTCGAATGCCGCCTATCTCGAATGGTTCGCGGAAGAGGCAAAGCGGCTTTACGGCGAGATCATTCCCGCTCCGGCCACCGATCGCCGCATTCTGGTGCTGAAACAGCCGATCGGCGTCTGCGCCGCGATCACGCCTTGGAACTTTCCGAACGGGATGATCACCCGCAAGGCGGGTCCGGCGCTGGCTGCAGGCTGTCCGATCATCGTCAAACCGGCCTCGCAAACGCCGCTCTCCGCCCTGGCGCTCGCGGTTCTGGCCGAACGTGCGGGCATTCCGGCAGGGGTGTTTCAGGTTGTCACCGGCAAGGCGACGATGATCGGCGAGGCTTTTTGCAAAAGCCCGACCATCGCGAAGATCAGCTTTACCGGATCGACCGAGGTCGGGCGCTGGCTGATGCGCGAATGCGCCGGCGACATCAAGCGGCTGTCTTTGGAACTGGGCGGCAATGCGCCGTTTATCGTCTTTGACGACGCCGATCTGGAGGCGGCGGTGCAGGGCGCCATGATGGCCAAGTTCCGCAACTCGGGGCAGACCTGCGTTTGCGCTAACCGGATCTATGTTCATGACAGCATCGCAGCGGAATTCGCCTTGCGCTTGGGTGCAGCGGCCGAGCGGCTGGTCGTCGGGGTCGGATCCGACGCTGCGACCGAACAGGGGCCGCTGATCGATATGGCGGCGGTGGAGAAGGTCGAGGCCCATCTCGAAGATGCGCTTGAGCGCGGCGCGCGGCTTGTTGCCGGCGGCGGGCGCCATGCGCTTGGGCGGAGCTGGTTCCAGCCGACCGTGATCACCGATGTCAGCCCCGATGCGCTGGTCGCCCGCGAAGAGACCTTCGCTCCGCTGGCGGCAATCATTCCCTTCTCGACCGAAGAGCAGGCAATCGCTTTGGCGAATGACAGCGAGTTCGGCTTGCCGCCTATTTCTACAGCCGTGATCTCGCGCGGGTCTTCCGCGTGGCCGAGCGGCTCGAGGCCGGTATGGTCGGCGTGAATACCGGCGCTTTGGCGAACGAGGCGGCTCCGTTCGGGGGTCAAGCAGTCGGGACTTGGTCGCGAAGGCTCGCGTCACGGCATCGATGAATATGTCGAGATCAAATACGTTTGCCTCGCCGGCCTCTGACCTGGCTCAGGAGCTCACCTGCCTTGAACCCTTCCTACGGGCGGCTTTCGAACGGAGAAGCAGGATAATGCGCGTGCCCACCCACACTCCGGTCCTGCTCTTTCTGCGCGATTGCGCGAGGCGGCTAGGCTGATGGATACGGGTTTTCTCGCGGCGCTGTTTGCGGGCGCGATTGCGGGCGGTTTCGTCAACGGACTTGCAGGTTTCGGCACCGCGCTTTTCGCGCTCGGGTTTTGGCTGCAGATCCTTCCTGCCCCTCAGGCCGTCGCCATTGCCGTCGTCATGTCGATCGCGAGCGGGCTTCAGGGGATCTGGATCGTGCGGAGCGAGATCCGGCGCCACCCCGCCCGATTGGCGCGGTTCCTGCTGCCCGCTTTGGCGGGGATTCCCCTGGGAGTCGCCGCCCTGTCGATCGTCAGTGCCGAACTGCTCCGGATCGGGATTGCCGCATCGATGTTTTCTATGGCGGCTTCTTCCTGCTGCGCGGCAACCTGCCGCGGTTCGAGCCCCGCACATCCGTTCCGGATATGGTCGTCGGCCTTGCGGGGGCATGCTTGGCGGTGCCGCGTCGCTGTCCGGCGCGTTGCCCTCGATGTGGTGTGCTTTGCGGCCATGGCCAAAGGGCGAAACCCGCGCGGTGCTGCAAAGCTATAATGTGATCGTGCTGACCGTGACCGCCGCGCTTTTGGCGTGGAAAGGGTTTTATACAGCCCAAACGCTTGGGCTGACCGCACTCGCCCTGCCGGCGACCTTGATCGGTGCGCAAGTCGGCATGCTGGTGTTCCGGCGCCTGTCCGACGATCAGTTCCGCGTGGCTCTCTTCGGGCTGATGCTCTTTTCGGGATCGATCCTGGCTTTGCGGGAACTGGTGTAAGGCGGTTATCGGCAGGTTTGTCCGTGATCGTTCAGGCGAGACGCGCCATGCGGCCAGACAGTGCAGGGCGCGGCATCGGGCGTTCGGCGCCGGAGCGTAGCTCGGGGAGGAAGAAACTCCTGCTCGCTGATGTGAGGCGATGCCGCCGCGGCCACGTATCCGCGTTGTACCGGAGAGCGCGCCGAAATCGACAAGCTTTATCGGGAAATCGCCCTGCGCCTGCACCCGTCCTGATGGGGCTGTGGGTGCTGGCATCGCAAGACCGCTTGAACGCCGGTTGCGACAAGCATCCAGATGCTGGAAGCGCTGCAGTTCAGCGCAGCCGTCTACCATATCGGCGAGGATCTGCACGAAGCATGGCAGAAGAACCGGAAAGGGCCGCTTCCGACCGGCCTTCGTGCCGTTCTGCCGGCATTTCTGTTTTTGCCGCTCCGAGCGATGCTCTCCGTGGCCGACAACAGGATGCGGTCCCCGCATCTACTTGGCCGCGCAAAGTAAAAGCGGCCCGAGAGGGGGTCACCCTTTCAAGCCGCAGTCAGTGGATGGTCCTTTGGGGACGGCAACACCCCGCCCGCAATCCCAAGGCTGCGGGCGAGGCAATTCCGGTTTACTCGACGGTGATTTCGGGGCCGTCGTAGCTGGTCTCGACCTTGATTTCGCCGCTGATGATCTGCTCGCGCAGCTTGGCGATCTGGTCTTTGATCTCTGCCGGAACATCGGGGGCATAGCTCAGCGAGACCGCTTCGGCATTCGCCAGGCCGATATGTTTGACGGTCTCGGGTTTCCAGTTGCCGTCCTTGAGGTCGCGGACAGCCTCGACGCTGGGGATGCTGACATCGGCGAGGGCCGAGGCGACATAAACCTCGGGATCGACCGTGGTCCAGTCGATGACATTGCCGATCTGGCGCACCTTGGCCGCACGCATCGCATCGCTCGCGCCCTGCCGGCCGGCGTTGAGCATGGTGAAGATGATATCGGCCCCGCCGTCGATCTCGGCCTGGGCGGCGCGTCCGGCCAGTGCGACATCATCCTGATTGCCGGCAAAGGTCGTGAGGAAGGTCGCATCGGGTTTGGTATGCATCAGCCCGTTGTAGAAACCGCCGCGCCCCTTCAGCCCCGGCGGCACGCGGATGCCCGAGATATGGCCGACAACGCCGCTCTTGGTCATCAGGCCAGCCATCGCACCCGCAAGCCATGCACTGTCTTCCTGCAGGACCTCGTAGCTCGAGAGGTTCGGTCCCGTGACATTGCCTTGCACCACGACAAACGGGATCTCGGGGAACTCCGCAGCCACGGTCTCGGCCGCCTGATTCGCCTGACCGCCATGGGCGATGACCATATCCGGCCCCGTCTTGGCGAGATCGCGCAAAGCCTCGGCCAGTTCTTCGGGCTTGGGCGTGACCTGATCGCGATAGGCGATCTTGGCACCAAATTCCTTTTCGATCCGCAAGAGGCCGTTATAGCCCGCTTCCATGAAGCCGTTATCGTCGATTTTGCCCGGAATGAGCATGGCAATCGACAAAGCATCGCTGTCTTGCGCCATGACGCCGCCGGCGAGGAAAAGAGAGGTCGTCAGACCAAGAAAGAAAGTCGCATTCTTCAATGATTTTCTCCGGACCGCAAAAGGCGGTGCGACATTGGGTCGCTCCTGCAAGGCAGCGTCAATCAAGGAATTATAAAATCAGAATTTCATTATCGTTGAAAATGATTCTATTCATCGGGGATTGCTGAGAAAATCGCGACGGGCAGGGCCCTGCTGCCGAAATCGCGCCAAGGAAGCGGCCCACGGGGCCGGTGCAGGCCGTGCGGGGCCGTAGGGCGGGCGGTTGACAGGGCAGGCAAGCTTCCCGACATTCTTGGCCGCAAACAAGGGCTGCCAAGCGCGTTGCGGCCGAAGGGAGATGGGATGACTATTGCGAAAATGCTCGCTGTCGCTTTGGCGCTTGCCGCCGTCGTTGCGGGGATTTTCCTGTGGCGCGGTGCGGGTGCAGGCGGCGGGCCGAGCCTTGGCCAGGGCCCCGATGCAGCGGCGATGGCCGCGCGCTACGCCAAGCCGCTGCCGCCGCCCCAAAAGCCGCTCTCGGTCTATTTCATCGGGCATAGCCTCGTCGGGCGCGACATGCCCGCCATGCTCGCCCAGCTCGCGGGCGAGGGCTACCGCTACGATAGCCAGCTCGGCTGGGGCACCACGCTCAAGGCGCATTGGGGCGACGACAAGATCAACGGTTTCGAGGCCGAGAACGATCATCCCCGTTTCCGTCCCGCCCATGAGGCCGTCAAAAGCGGCGATTATGATGCGATTGTGCTGACCGAGATGGTCGAGATCCGCGATGCGCTGAAATACTTCGACAGCCCGCGCTATCTTGCCAACTGGGCGCAAGAGGCGATCGTCGCCCGCCCCGATGCCCGCCTGTATCTTTACGAGACATGGCATCAGGTCGATCACGCCGAGGGCTTTCTGGAAAGGCTCGACGGTGATTACGAGCAATCATGGCTCGCGGGGGTGCTGCGTCCCGCATTGGGCGAGCTGCCCGAGGACAAACGCATCCATCTGATCCCCGCGGGGCAGGCGATGGCCGCTTTGGTGCGGGCGGTCGAGGCGCGTGGCGGCGTCGGTAACCTGGGGAAAAGGACCGATCTTTCGCTCTGACGCCGGATGGCAAGCCCGACAATATCCATCTCAGCGACCTCGGCAGCTATTTCGTGGCGCTGGTCCATTATGCGGTGCTCTATCAAAAGAGCCCCGCAGGCTTGCCCTTCGCGCTGATGCGGGCCGATGGAACGCCGGCCGCGGCCCCGAGCCGGAGACCGCCGCCCTGATGCAGCAGATCGCCTGGGACGTCGCGCGGAGCAATCCGCTGACCGGCATCGCGCCCTGAGGCGATCTAGCCCGCCCCGATAAAGCGCGCCAGTTTCGCCAGGGTTTCCTGCCCGAGCGCCTCGGCCCGAATGCCTTCGCGGCGCGGCATTCGTCCTCGCTGGCGAAGACCATCGTCAAGGTGATCCGCGTGGCGGTGAGGGTTCCGTCTTTTCCATCGGTGCCGATCTCCTCGAAGGCCACATCCGCATCGGCATGTTTCGGGCCGTTCTCGCCCCAGAGCAGGCTGTAGGAGATGCCCGCGCCTTCCTCCATCCGGTGGTAGCGGTGGTGGTTGGGATAGACCGTGCCGTCCGGCCCGATCATGTCGAAGACCCATTCGCCGCCGGTGCGCAAATTGATGCGTTTCGTGCGGCAGGAATAGCCCTCGGGGCCCCACCACAAGGGCAGGCTCTCGGGGTTGGTCCATGCCCGCCAGATTGCGGCCCGCGGTGCGGCGATCACCCGCTCGATGCGCATGGTCGCCGCAGGGTTTGCAGCTGCTTGCGCCATCACCGCAACCCTTGGGCATAGGCTTCGAGCTGTGAGGCGACGGTACCCCATCCCTCGTAAAAGCCCATGTTTTCGTGGGTTTTCCGGCTGTCCGGATTGCGGTGGCGCGCGATGGCCGTGTACAGCGTGCCACCCTCCGGCGCATCTGCCAAAAGCAGGATCGCGGTCATGAAGGGCTCCGGCGCGGGCTTCCAGCCCTCGCTGAACGCATCGGTAAAGACCAGCTTTTCCTGCGGCACGATCTCGAGATAGACGCCGCGATTTGCGATGCTGTTGCCTTCGACCTCGAAGCGGGTGTCGAAGCGTCCGCCGATCCGCAGATCGATCTCGACCGCCGTGACCTTATGCGGTTTGGGGATGAAGAAATGCGGAATATGGCGCGGATCGGTCCAGCATTCCCAGACGAGTGCCGCGGCGCGGCGAGGGTGCGTGTAAAGCTGAGGTCGGTATCAGGGTCGAGTTCGATCGTCATGGTCTTCGTCCTCCAACAACGTCATGACATAGCTTTCCAACCGGTCGAGGCGGCTTTCCCAATGCGCCCTTTGCTCGTCGAGCCAGTCGCACATCGGGGTCAGCGCCTCGGGGACGACCGCGCAAGAGCGCACCCGCCCGTCCTTTGACGAAGCAATCAATCCCGCCTCTTCGAGCACCGAAAGGTGGCGCATCACTGTCGGCAGCTTCAGTCCGGTCGGGCGCGCGAGCTCGGAAACTGGGGCGGGGCCTTGCGCCAGCCGCGCCAGAATCGCCCGCCGCGTCGGATCGGCCAAGGCCTGAAAGAGCTGCGAGAGGTCGGAATCATACTTAGCCATATTGCTAACTATAACGCGAATCCGATACGCGACCAAGAGATTTCACGGGCGGAGGCTGGAGCCGCCGGAAGGTCTTGCGGGCCTCTTCCGGCTCGCAATCACGCGGGGTCTGTCACGATTTTTGGCGAAATTGCGGCGCTGGCAGGGATGCGCCACTTTATAAATATTCAATTTTATCATGGTGATATGGCGAGGAAAGCAACTTCCATATCCGCCAGGTTCCCCAAAATCTGCATAGGCATAACGCACCATTTCTCTCGGACCCAACGGCAGGGGAAGGATTTTCTCCGCAAGGGCGCAAATTTGTAATAGCGCGGCGCATACTTTTCTAACTAAACTAGAAAAGTATGCGAAAGGATTGCGGAGGCATTCCATGAGCCGGTTTCACGGCACCACGCTTCGCCTTGTGCGCGACATGGGACCGCTTTCGCGGACCGAGCTGATGGGCGAGATGGGGGTCTCTTCTCCCAGCCTGACCAAAATCGCGAACCGTTTGGTCGAGGCGGGGCTGCTGCACGAAGGCGGCAAACGCGACGAGGTGAATTTCGGACGGCCGCGGCAATATCTCGATCTCGCGGAAACGGGTTGGCGCGTGGCCTGCGTGTCGCTGATGCCCGGCAGGTTGGAAGTCGGGATTGCCGACAAGGACGCGCGGGTGTTGCTGGCGCGGCGCTTCGACCTCGACTGTTCCGCCATTCAGGCTCTGGCGATGGTCCCCGATGCCCTGCGTGCGCTGCAGGCCGAGCTGGATCTGGGCGACGACCGCATCGCGGGCCTTTGCCTGACGCTGCCGGGCCATGTCGACCTCGAGGGGCGGCGTCTGCTGGCGGTCAGCCGGCCGGGTTGGGGCGAGGGCCTTTGATCGAGGTGCTCGAAGCCGCGCTGCCCTGGCCGGTGACGCTCGAGAACAAGGTCACTGCGATGGCCTTTGCCGAGGCCGTCCGCGCGCGACGCGCCGATCACCACACGATGCTTTACCTCTACCTCGATCAGGGTCTGGGCGCGGCCTTCATCCGCGAGGGACGCGGGGCCGCCTTCTCGGGGCGCGACGCGCTGGAGCTTGGCCATATCAGGGTCGAGACCCCCGGCCGCCCCTGTGAATGCGGATTGAGCGGCTGTTTCGAGACCGTCCTGACCGCCGATATGATCCGCAGTTCCGACCACGAGATTCTCGGCGGGGCTTGGCCCTCGTGGCCCAGCAATTCGCGAATATCGTCAACCTTCTCTCGCCCGAGCGCGTGGTTCTGGGCGGGGGCTGGCGCAGCTTTCGCCCGAGGTGCGCGGCTCTCTTGGCGATGCGATCCTTGCGCAGGTCATGCCGCATGCGCGGGCGCGGACCGAATTCCGCCCGAGCCTGCTCGGGCCGGATGCGACCTTGCAGGGCGCGGCGGCTGTCGCGCTCGACCGCTTTTACTATTCGGGAGGAACCCTATGAGCCGCAAATCAGAGCTTCCGGGTTTGCGTTTCCTGTCTTTCGGACTGGGGATTTTGGCGTGGTATCTGCTGACCCGCTTTAGTGCGGTGATGCTGCCCGGACCGGGCGAGGTTGCGGGCAAAGCATGGTCCGCGATCGAAAGCGGACGGCTGTTTACCGATATTGCCGCTTCGCTGCGCCGCGTGTTGTCGGGCTTTCTGCTCGGCACGGCTTTGGCCATTCCGGTCGGGTTCCTGATGGGCTGGTACCGCGTGGCACGCGGGTTGCTCGACCCGTGGATCCAGTTTTTCCGCATGATCCCGCCGCTTGCGATCATTCCGCTTGCGATCATCACCTTGGGCATCGACGAGGCCCCCAAGATCTTCGTGATCTTCCTTGCGGCCTTCCTCTCTTCGGTGGTGGCGACCTATCAGGGCGTGATCGGGGTCGACCGCACGCTGATCAATGCCGCACGGGTTTTGGGGGCGAAAGATGGGGTGATCTTCGCCCGCGTTGTGGTGCCGGCCTCGCTGCCCTTCATTCTGGTCGGCTGCCGCATCGGGCTGGGCTCGGCCTGGGCCACCGTCGTCGCCGCCGAGCTGATCGCCGCGCAATCGGGCCTCGGTTTCCGCATGCAGCAGGCGCAGCTTTACTACGACATGCCGACGATTTTCGTCTCGCTGATCACCATCGGCATTCTCGGCCTCGCGATGGACCGCATTCTCCAGCTGGCCGAAAAACGCCTCACCAACTGGCAGGAGCGGCTATGAGTTCCGAGATCCTTTTCCGGAATGTCTCGATGAAATTCGAGGATCTTCTGGTGCTGAACAAGCTCAACCTGACGATCGCGGCTGGCGAATTCGTCACGATGGTCGGCCCGTCGGGCTGCGGCAAATCTACTGCGCTCAATCTTGCGGCGGGGCTGTTGCAGCCTTCCGAAGGCGAGGTTCTGGCCGGCGGGCGCCCGATCCGTGGCCCGGGCCCCGAGCGTGGGGTAATCTTCCAGCAATATGCGCTTTTCCCGTGGCTGACGGTTCGCGAAAATGTCGAATTCGGGCCGCGCCTTGCCGGAAAAACCAAAGCCGAGCGGCGCCGGATCTCGGACCATTATCTGCGGCTGGTCGGCCTTCAGGATTTTGCCGAGGCTCTGCCCAAAACCCTTTCGGGCGGAATGAAACAGCGCTGCGCGATCGCGCGCGCCTATGCCGCCGATCCCCAGATCCTGCTCATGGACGAGCCCTTCGGCGCGCTGGACGCCCTGACGCGGATCAAGCTTCAGGACCAGCTTTTGCAGACCTGGGGCGAGGATCGCCGCTCGGTCCTGTTCATCACCCATGATGTCGACGAGGCGGTTTATCTCGCCAATCGCGTCGTCGTGATGGCGGCGCGTCCGGGGCGGCTTTTCGAGGTGATCGAGGTCGATCTGCCCCATCCCCGCACCGAGGAGATGCGCCTCTCGCCCGAATTCGCCGCGATCCGCAATCGGGTCTGGCATTCCGTTTACCACCAGCCTTCGCAGGCCAATGCCGCTTGACGGCCCATCAGGGAGAAAGACATGAAACGCCGCCATTTCATCGCAGCCGCCATTGCCGCTGCCAGCCTGTCGGGTGCCTATCCGGCTTTGGCCGAGACCGATCAGGTCCGCGTCGGCTATATCGCCGATTTCTGGGGGCTTCGGCGACTGCCGTTGCGACCGAGCAGGGCTTTGGGAAAAGCATGGGCTTGACGCCGATACCAAGGTCTTCACCAACGGTCCGCTGCAAATTCAGGCGCTTGGCACGAACAGTCTCGATTTCGGCTATATCGGGCCGGGGCCTTGTGGTTGCCCGCATCCGACAAGGCGCGGGTCGTCGCGATCAGCTCGGTCGGAAACTCGGACCGCATTCTTGCGCGTGAAGGCGTGACCTCGCTTGCCGACCTCAAGGGCAAGAAGGTCGCCGTGCCCGAGGGACTTCGGGCGATATGCTTCTGGGCCTTGCGCTCGAGGCGGCAGGGATGAGCCGCGACGATCTGGAAATCGTCACCGCCGATCCGGCGACCGTGGTCTCGGCCTTCGCCTCGGGTCAGGTCGACGGGGCGGCGATCTGGTATCCGTTCGTCGACGTGATCCGCAAGGCGAACCCGGGGATCGTCGAACTGGCCAAGAATGCCGACTTCCCGCAAAACCAGTTTCCGGCAGCTTTCGTGACCAATCCCGCCACCGTGACCGACCGGCCCGAACTGGTCGGAAAATTCATCGCCGTGATGAAAGAGGCAGGCGACTGGCGCCATGCCAACCCTGCCGAGACCATCAAGATCACCGCCGATTTCCTGGGCGTCGATGCCGCCGTTCTGGAGCAGGAGGCGACGATGGGTACGAGCTTCACCGCCGAAGATCTGGCCGCGAAATCCAAGGACGGCACGATCAACAGCTGGCTCGACGGAATGGCCGCGATCTATGTCAAACAGGGCAAGCTCGAAAAGGCGCTGCCCGCGGCGGACTACTATACTGCTGATCTCTTTGTGAAATAATCCACGGAGCGGCCGCGCTTTCCTGCGCGGCCGTCCTTTCTGATACCGACGGATAGCGACATGAACGTTCTTTACATCGACATCGACAGCCTGCGCCGCGACCATCTGGGCTGCTACGGCTATCACCGCGACACCTCGCCCAATATCGACCAGCTCGCCGCCGAGGGCATCCGGTTTGATAACGTCTATGTCTCGGACGTGCCCTGTCATCCGTCGCGCACCGCGCTGTGGTCGGGGCGTCACGGCTTTCGCACCGGCGTCGTCAACCACGGCGGCCTTGCCTGCGAGCCCTTCCGCGAAGGCCGCGAGCGCGCTTGGGCGGGCACGTTTTACGAGGAAGGCTGGCTCAAGCAGCTGCGTGATCTCGGGCTTTATACCGCGACCTTTTCGTCTTTCGGCGAAAGGCATGGCTGCTGGCATTGGTATGCCGGCTTCAACGAGGTCCACAACTGCGGCAAGGGCGGCATGGAAACCGCCGACGAGATCATTCCGCAGGCGATCGACTGGCTCAAGCGCAACGGCGAGCGCGGCTTCTTCCTGCATGTCAACATCTGGGACCCCCACACGCCCTATCGCACGCCTTCCGAATGGGGCAATCCCTTTGCCGATGCGCCGATCGCAGGTTGGATCACCGACGACGTGATGCGCAAAAGCTGGAA
Organism: Paracoccus cavernae; assembly: GCA_030410095.1. Taxonomy (GTDB): domain Bacteria; phylum Pseudomonadota; class Alphaproteobacteria; order Rhodobacterales; family Rhodobacteraceae; genus Paracoccus; species Paracoccus cavernae. The sequence goes on along the minus strand of JAUFRC010000002.1, from coordinate 282,063 downwards.
CGGTTTCGGCCCCATTCCCCGCAGGAGCCGACCGGATTTTCGGGCCATAACTGGCATGCGAACTATCTCGAGCGCCAACCGGCCTCGATTCCGATCTCGCGGCGGCAAAGACCTGGATCGACGGTTACGATGCGGGTGTGCGCTATGCCGACGACTATATCGGCCATCTCGTCGCAGCGCTCAAAGAACTGGGGCTTTACGACAAGACGATCATCGTCATCGGGGCCGATCACGGCGAAAATCTGGGCGAGCTGAACGTCTGGGGCGACCACCAGACTGCCGACGAATATACCTGCAACGTGCCTTTGATCATTCGCGCACCCGATCTGGGCGGCGATCTGCGCGGCAGTGTCAATCAGGGCCTGCATTACCATTTCGACTGGGCCGCGACACTGATCGACCATCTCGGCGGCAATGTTCCCGAGGTCTGGGACGGGCGCAGCTTCAAACCGGCGTTGCTCGAGGGTGACGAGGAGGCCGCGAATTTCTGGTCCTGAGCCAAGGCGCATGGGCGGTGCAGCGCGGCGTGCGCTTCCGCCTCGAGGGCGAGGACTGGCTGTTCTTGCGCACATGGCATGACGGGTTCAAGGATTTCGGACCCGAGACGCTTTTCAACCTCACGCAGGACCCGCACGAGACCACCGATCTCGCGCCCGCGCGTGCCGATGTCGTCGCCCATGCCTCGAAGCTTCTGGCCGATTGGTGGGCCGAGCAGGCTGCGCTATCGGATCACGATGTCGATCCGCTGATGACCGTCCTGCGCGAGGGCGGCCCCTATCACACGCGCGGCGAATTGCCGGGCTATCTCGACTGGCTCGAGCAAACCGGGCGCGGCGATGCGGCAGCCAAATTGCGCGCACGCCACCCCGAAAAGACCAAGGGCGAGGCGACCTTGCGTTAATGCGCGCCTTAGGATGCAGGAGACGCCCTCGGGGCAAAAGGAAAGCGGGGCGCCATCCCCGCTTTCCCCATTCGGTCGCGGCCCCATCCGTTCGAGGGAGAACCGGCCCGCGCCGGTAGCAAAAGCGTGCGGATCTGTTAGGATTGATCAACCCCAGCCTCGGAAAGATCACCATGTGCGAAGTTTTTCCCGTCAGGACCGTCGTCGCTACCAGCCGGTCACACGCAAGATCCGGCTGAACGGGCAAAGCACCTCGATCCGGCTTGAACAGGCGTTCTGGGACATTCTCGACGAAATTGCCGCAGGCGAAGGGCGAGCAACGCCCGCCTTTCTGTCGACGCTGCAATCCGAGGTGTTGATGCTGGACGGCGAGCCTGTCAACTTCACCTCGCTGCTGCGCTGCGCTTGTCTGGTCCAGCTCGAGCTGCGCGGCACCAATGCACAGGCCTTCCGCGAGGCCGCAAGACAGGTCGCCCGCGCCGCCTGACCGGAACGTCTTTTCCCGAAATGCCGCCATTCGCGGAATGATTTCGCGCCGAAAGCGCCGCGTGGTAGCATGATGCTACCCCGAGAGCGGAAAACTTTTTGAAATTGGTTCAAACGATTTCGGAAAGGACGCCAGCCCATGGCCAAAATGATTCACTCGATGATCCGCGTCGCAAACGAGGCACGCTCGCTTGACTTCTACAAGGCGGCTTTCGGTTTGGAGGTGGTCGAGCGGCTGGATTTCGAGAGCTTCACCCTGATCTATCTGGCCAATGACGAAAGCACGTTCGAGCTGGAATTGACCGTGAACAAGGGCACGGAAAGCTATGATCTCGGCAATGGATACGGCCATCTTGCGGTCTCGGTCGCGGATGTCGCGGCGGAACATGCCCGCCTGACCGATCTGGGCCTTGCGCCGCGCAAGCTGGTCGATTTCGCGCCGGCAGGCGAGGTGATCGCGCGGTTTTTCTTCATCAAGGATCCGGACGGATACGAGATCGAAGTGCTCCAGCGCGCCGGCCGCTATCTTTAAGCGTCTCGAAGCAGGCAACCCCGTCGGGAGGAGGCGGGACGACCAACAGGAGGGAGGAACGACATGAACGAAACAATCATCGCGCCCGCTGACCACAAGGTCAGGGGGTTGACACGGCGGGGCCTTTTGTCGCGCGCAATCGCTGCGGGCGCGCTTTGCGTCGTGGGCACCGGTTTTGTCGCCGCGCCGGATGCCGCATGGGCGGTGGAAACCACCACGCTCAAGCCCGAAACCATGGCGACGCTGATCCAGATGGCGCGCGACATCTATCCCCATGACCGCATTGCCGACCGTTTCTATGCGGTCGCGGTCAAGGGCTATGACGACCCCGAACAGGCCGCGCTGATCGAAGAGGGGGTCTCGGCGCTTGATGTCGTGGCGAAGTCGCAGGGTTTCGACAGCTATCTGGCCGCCGGATGGGAGAAAGACCGCGTTGTCATGCTGCGCATGATCGAGCATTCGCCGTTCTTCCAGCGGGTGCGCGCGGGTCTTGTGACGGGGCTTTATAACCAGAAAGAGATCTGGCCGCTCTTTGGTTACGAGGGCGAAAGCTATTCGCAGGGCGGCTACATCAACCGTGGCTTCAACGACATCGACTGGCTGTAAGGGAGGCGGATATGGCTGATACAGTGGCAAAATTCGCCCTCGACGACGCATCGGTCGTGGTGATCGTGGGCACGGGCTCGGGCGGCGGGGTTCTCGCGAACGAGCTGGCACAAAAGGGCGTCAAGGTCGTCGCTCTCGAGGCGGGCGGGCGCTATCTGCCCGACGACTACATCAACGACGAATGGGACAGTTTCGCGCAGCTGAGCTGGGGCGACATGCGCACCACCTCGGGCGATTGGCGGGTGGCGCGCGATTTCGCTAACCTTCCGGCATGGATCGTCAAGGCGGTCGGCGGAACCTCGATCCATTGGGCGGGCGCGTCCCTGCGCTTTCAGGAGCACGAGTTCAAGGCGCTGAGCACCTATGGTCCCGTCGACGGCGCGAACCTTCTTGATTGGCCGATCACGCTGGCCGAGATGGAACCCTATTACGACCGTGCCGAGAAAAAGCTGGGCGTGACCCGAACCAACGACCTGCCTGGCCTGCCGGGAAACACGAACTATCTGGTTCTGGAAAAGGGCGCGAAGGCGGCCGGCTATACCAAGGTTTCGACCGGCCATATGGCGATCAATTCGGTCGAGAACGACGACCGCATGGCCTGTCAGCAGACGGGTTTCTGCTTTCAGGGCTGCAAATGGGGCGCGAAATGGTCGGCGGCCTATACCGATATTCCGCGCGGCGAAGCCACCGGCAATCTCGAGGTGCGCGACCATTGCCATGCCACCAGAATCGAGCATGACGAGACCGGCAAAGTGACCGGCGTGCGCTATATCGACAAGGACGGCGCCGAACAGTTCCAGCAGGCGCGGATCGTCTCGGTTGCGGGCAATGCGATCGAAAGCCCGCGGCTGCTGCTGGCCTCGGCCTCGGAGCGCTTTCCGACGGGCTGGCCAACAGCTCGGGGCAGGTCGGGCGCAACTATATGCGCCATACCACCGGCTCGGTCTATGCGATCTTCGAAAAGCCCGTACATATGTGGCGCGGCACGACCATGGCGGGGATCGTGCAAGACGAGGCCCATCACGGCCCCGATCGCGGCTTTGTCGGCGGCTACGAGCTGGAAACCCTGTCGCTCGGCATCCCCTTCATGGCGGCGTTCATGGATCCGGGCGGTTGGGGGCGCGAGTTCACCTCGGCGCTCGACAGCTACGAGAATATGGCCGGCATGTGGATCGTGGGAGAGGATCTGCCGCAGGAAACCAACCGCGTCACACTGAACCACGAGGCCAAGGACCAGTTCGGCCTGCCGGTCCCGAACGTGCATTACGACGATCACCCCAATGACCGAGCGATGCGCGATCACGCCTACCGGACGGGAGAAAAGATCTATCGCGCGGCAGGGGCGACCCGCGTTCTGCCGACGCCGCCCTATCCCTCGACCCATAACCTCGGGACGAACCGCATGTCGGAAAATCCGCGTGACGGGGTGGTGAACAAATGGGGGCAATCCCATGATGTCGCGAACCTTTTCGTCTCGGACGGTTCGGTCTTCACCACATCGGCCGCCGAGAACCGACCCTGACCATCGTCGCGCTGGCGATCCGTCAGGCCGAGTTCATCGCCGCCGAAATGGAAAAAGGCACGATCTGAGGGATCGGGCTTGGGCAAAGGCCTGGGACAAAGAAAAGGGCGGGTCCGACGACCCGCCCTTTTGCGTGACTGCTTGCCGGTCACCCGATCTGGTCGCCCTGCACGGGGCCTTCCGTGTTCGGTTTCCAGCCAAGCGCCGGAGCGACATGTTTGGCGAAGGATTCCAGAATGTGCAGGTTGTATTCCGGACCAAGCTGGTTCGGAATCGTCAGCATCAACGTATCCGCCAGACCGATCGCCTTGTCGGCTTTCAGCTGCTCGATCAGCTTGTCCGGCTCGGCCGCATAGGTGCGCCCGAAGGTCGAACGGAAGCCGTCGATCATGCCCACGCCGTCATGACGCTCGCCGCGCCGCCGAAATAGGCGCGGTCCTGATCGTTCATGATCGGGAAGACGCTGCGGCTGACCGAAACGCGCGGCGAGCCTTTGTGGCCGGCTTTGCGATAGGCGTCGCGGAAGCGCACGATTTGTTCGGCCTGCAGCTCGTCGAAGGGCATGCCTCCGTCTTCGGTCAGCAGCGTCGAGGACATCATGTTCAGCCCCTGACGACCGGTCCATTCGGCGGTATCGCGCGTGGCCGAACCCCACCAGATGCGGTCGCGCAGCGTATCGGTACGCGGCTCGATCGCCTGCGGCTGGCCGCCCGCCATCTGGCGGTCACCCTTGGCCAGACGGTCGCCGTCGATGGCGCGCAGGAACAGGTCGAACTTTTCGCGCGCGATATCCGCACCACGCTCGTCGATCGAGCCAGTATAGCCGAAAGCCTCATAGCCGCGAATAACCGTCTCGGGCGAGCCGCGGCTGATGCCGAGCGCGATGCGGCCGTCGGCCAGAATATCCAGCGAGGCAGCTTCTTCCGCGAGATAGAGCGGGTTTTCATAGCGCATGTCGATCACGCCGGTGCCGACCTCGATATTCTTGGTCTTGGCCGCAATCGTCGCCAGAAGCGGCATCGGAGAGGTTTGCTGCTTGGCGAAGTGATGCACGCGGAAATAGGCGCCGTTCACGCCAAGCTCGTCGGCGCCGACGCCGATTTCGACCGCCTGTTTCAGCATTTCGCTGGCGTTGCGCGTTTGCGAGCCGCGTGCGTTCATATAATGGCCGAAGCTCAGAAAGCCGAATGCCCTCATGGAATTCCTCCTGCCGCAAGAAGCGGACTTGCTATTGGTTGCCGTGAATTTAGTGTTCGATGCATCAACGGCAAAGAGGTCCCGTCAAGAACGTAGCGTTCGATATTTGCGAACCTCTGGCGGATTGCTGCGGGGCGGAAGATCCTGGATCTCGCGAAAAACCGCGCGCAGATTAAGCGATAGTAGCGCAACTGGCCGTGACCGGGGCCGTCGCCGAACCGGCACCCATGCGGGATGATGGTATATTACATAACTCCGGTTATCATACGATCTGATCCGCCCCGCAAAGCTTGTGCCCGAACCGCGGTTGTGGCCAAAAGAGGATCACGACAAACCGGAAGATAAAGAACGAGCAGCCATGACCACGCCGGAATCCGCCCAGATTGCTCCCGACGGGATGGTCGCGCTCGCGGGAGGCCTGTTCCGCATGGGATCGGACCGGTTCTATCCCGAGGAAGCGCCGTGCCATTCGGTCTTCGTCAGCCCCTTCGCGATCGACATCAACCCCGTCACCAATGCACAATTCGCGCAATTCGTCGCGGCGACCGGCCATGTCACCACGGCCGAGATCGCACCCGATGCCAAGGACTATCCCGGCGCCCTGCCCGAGATGCTGCGCGCGGGCTCGCTGGTTTTCACGCAGCCTCCCCATCCTGTGCCCCTGTCGCGCTGGGATTTGTGGTGGAGCTTCAGCTTCGGGGCCGATTGGCGCCATCCGCGCGGCCCGCAAAGCAGCCTCGACGGGCTCGCCGATCATCCGGTCACCCATGTCTCCTATGACGACGCGCTCGCCTATGCGCATTGGGCGGGCAAGGATCTGCCGAGCGAAGCCGAATGGGAATTCGCGGCGCGTGGCGGTCTGGAGGATCGCGACTATGCCTGGGGCGACGAGCTGATGCCCGAGGGTCGTCACTTGGCCAATCTTTGGCAGGGCCGGTTTCCGCACGAGAACCTCGAGAGCGACGGCTGGCCGCTGACCTCGCCGGTCGGGGCCTTTCCGCCCAATGGCTACGGGCTTTACGACATGATCGGCAATGTCTGGGAATGGACCTCGGATTTCTGGACCGGCCGCCACGCTGCCGATGCGGCCAAAGCCTGCTGCATCCCGCAAAATCCCCGCCAGCTCTCGGCCGTAGGCAGCCATGATTTCGCCCAGCCCGGGTCCCCGATCGCGCGCAAGGTTCTCAAGGGCGGCTCGCATCTGTGCGCGCCGAATTACTGCCGGCGCTACCGCCCCGCCGCGCGTCATCCTGAGCCGGTCGATACCTCGACCAGCCATGTCGGCTTCCGCTGTGTGCTCCGCCTTCCGAGCCGTTCCTGACCGCCGACAAAAGTGACGCTACGCAATGCCGCAGTGCAGCTTTCTGCCGGAACCTGAACGAAGACAAATTGGTTGAATGCATTCTGTCCTGTTTTTCGGGACGTCCCTATCCGCCCCGACCCAGGAACGCAGAATGTCAGCACTTTTTCAGCCCTTTCAGCTCAAGGGCGTTACCCTCCGCAACCGCATCGGCGTCGCACCGATGTGCCAATATTCGGCGCGTGACGGCATCGCCAATGATTGGCATTTGTTCAACTATGCCGCGCAAGCGCGCGGTGGTGCGGGGCTGGTTGTGATCGAGGCAACCGGCGTGTCGCCAGAGGGCCGCATCACCCCCGATTGCACCGGCATCTGGAGCGATGCCCATGCCGAGGCCTTCGCCCCGATCGTGCGCGCGATCAAATCCTTCGGCGCGGTTCCGGGGATCCAGATCGGGCATGCCGGCCGCAAGGCGAGCGCCAACAACCCGTGGGAAGGCGACGACCATATTCCGACAGAGGATCCGCGCGGTTGGGAGACCATCGCCCCTTCGGCCATTCCGTTCGGCGGACAGCTGAGCAAGGTCCCGCGCGAAATGACGCTTGCCGATATCACCCGCGTCCGCGACGATTTCGTTGCCGCCGCCAAACGCGCCCGCGCTGCCGGTTTCGAATGGCTCGAGCTGCATTTCGCCCACGGCTATCTCGCGCAGACCTTCTTCTCGAAAGAGGCCAACCAGCGCACGGATTCCTATGGCGGCAGTTTCGAGAACCGCAGCCGCTTCCTGCGCGAGACTTTCGCCGCCGTGCGCGCGGTCTGGCCCGAGGAATATCCGCTGACGGTGCGTTTCGGCGTGACCGAATTCAACGGAAGGGTCGACGAGGATCTCGCCGAATCCGTGGCTCTGGCGCGAAATCTCAAGGCCGACGGCATGGATCTGTTGGATACGAGCATCGGCTTCTCGACGCCCGAGAATACGATCCCGTGGTCGATGGGCTTTATGGGTCCGATCGCGCGGCGCATCCGTACCGAGGCCGGCATTCCGGTCGCAAGCGCCTGGAATTTCGGCGAGCCTAACGTTGCCGAAGCGGCGGTCGCCAAAGGCGAGCTGGATGTGGTTCTGGTCGGAAAGGCTCATCTCGCCAATCCCCATTGGGCCTATGAGGCGGCGCGTACGCTCAAGATCGAGGAGCTGTCGAGCGTCCTTCCGCCGCCCTATGGCCATTGGCTCGGCCGTTACTGATCGGGCTGTCGGGTAGCAGAATTTACGCCGCGCGGTTTTGCTTCCGCGCGGCGTCTTCGTGGGTGGAGGTGGTCAGACCTTTTCGATCGGGCCGGAATATTGCCCGATCCGCGCATCGGCGGTCAAAAGCACCATGCCTTCCGAAATCGCCTGCGCGATCAGCATGCGGTCGAAGGGATCGGCATGGATCGCGGGCAGGCTGGTCAGCGCGAGGCAGTGACGCCCGTCGACCGAGAGTTCGGAGTAGTCATTGGCCAAAAGCCCCGCGCGCAGAACCCCCGGCTCGACGCGGAAGTCGGGCCGGTCGAGGCCGCGCTTGATGGCGACCTCCCAGATCGAGGCGGCGCTGAACCACAGCTGATGCGCCGGATCGAGCATCAGCTCCGCGGCGCGGGCCGGTACTTTGGCGGGCGCGAAAGCCGACCAGAGCAGCAGATGGGTGTCGATCAGCAGATTCATTGCGCGGTCTGATCCGGCCCTGCATCGGCATCGCCTTCGAAAAGGCCGCGGATCTCGTCGGCGGCCATGCTGTCGAAGTCGTCGGGAATGCTGTATTGGCCCGCGAGAAAGCCCATGCGGCGCGGGGTTTCGCCCTCGAGCATGGTGACTTTGACCAAAGGCTTGCCCGCCCGCGCGATGATGAAGGGCTCCCCCTGCGCGGCGCTTTCTACGAGTTTCGACAGGTTGGTCTTGGCTTCGTGCATATTGACGGTTTTCATCACGACCCCGCATGACAAATCAAACTTAGTCCACTCAACTTAGTCCGATTAGCCCTATGGCGCAAGACCTACCCTTGCGGCCAGACCAAAGAGCGGTGGATCTGCATGCCCGCCCATGCCCCGTCCGCCACGGCAAGCGAGACGGAATGGGCCCCTCTCGCGACATCTCCGGCGGCGTAGATGCCGGGGACAGAAGTGGCTTTGGTGTCGTCGGTCCAGATCTGCGTGCCGCTCGGCGTTTCGGCCAAGGCGCAACCGGCGCGCGCGGCGAGATCAGAGGCGGGGCTGGTGCGCGTCGTGGTGAAGAGGCCCGCGAAATGCAGCACCCGCCCGTCGGAGAGCAAGACATCCGCCTTGTTTTGCACGGTTGCAACCGGCGTTTCCTCCACCACCACGCCGCGTAGGGCCAAGGCATTGCGCTGTGCTCCGTCCGGCGCGACCGCATCGTTGAGCAGCAAGGTGACCGTGCCCCAATCGGTCAGAAGCTCCGCCTGATGCAGCGCATTGGCATGGCTGGCCAACACGCCGATCGCCCGCCCGCCCAACTCGTAGCCGTCGCAATAGGGGCAATGGAGCACGGTTTTGCCCCAACGCGCCGCGAGGCCATCGACCTCGGGGAGCTGGTCGGCAAGACCCGTCGCCAGCAGCAGGCGGCGACCGCTCGCGACGGCACCGGCTTTGGTGGTAATGGTGAAACCGTCTTTGTCGCCCGCCACCATCTCGGCATGACCATCGATCCAGGTGACGCTCGGATAGGCCAGAAGCTGGTTGCGGGCTTCGGCCCAAATCGCGGCGGGATCCTTGCCGTCCTGCCCGAGAAAGCCATGCGCATGGGTGGTGAAGCGGTTGCGCCTTTGACCGGCGTCAATCACCGTCACCTTGCGCCGCGCGCGCGCCAGCTGAAGCGTGGCGGCCATGCCGGCATAGCTGCCGCCGATCACAAGTACATCCTGCATGGGTCTTTTCCTTCTTGGAGTTTCAGCGCGGGGTTTCGTGACTGCGGTGATCCGCGAAAGGCTGGTAGAGCTCTGCCAACGTGATCTCGGCGAAACGCGCCAGCAAAAGCGCCTCGGCCTCGGCGAAGCTCTCGCCCATCGCGGCGTTCACCGCCTGCTCGATCCGGCAATCCGGCGCGTCCGAGCGGTTGCCCATCGCGAAGATCGCCGGTTGTCCCAAGGCATTGTGCAGATCGAGAAGGCTCAGCCTATCCAGCGCGACCGCCAACGACCAACCGCCCGCAGGCCCCCTGCCCGCATGGACGAAGCCCGCGTCGCGCAGCAAGCCCATCGTGCGGCGTACCACCACCGGATTGGCGTCAAGGCATTCGCCGAGCGTTTCGGAGGTTACAGGCTCGGCGCGCTCCGCCATGTGCAAAAGCGCGTGCAGGACGAGGGAAAGGCGGCTGTCTCTTTTCATGTAACAATTGATGTTACCTATTGAGACAAAAATCAAGCCCGAATTTCCATCGGGCTTGAGATTGATCCTGAACGGTCCCTGCCCTCTCCCGCAATGGTGCGGGAAAGGGCTGTTTGTCTCAGGCGGGCAAAGCTGCGCCCGCCTTGTTCATACGCCATTGCTTGAGCGCGATCAGCGCCAGAATGGCTGCGCCAATGGCCGACGAAATCGGCTCGGGCGCGATCAACAGGAAGGCTCCGATCGTCAGCAAAATCCGCTCGAAGAGGCTGAGCGGGGCAAGAAGCCAGTTGGTCAGCGCCGCCGACAGCGACAAGATCCCAAGGACAGCTCCCGAGAAGGCCAGGGCAAAGGCCGTCCAGGTAAATCCCTCGGTCACCAGCAGAAGCGACGGCGAGAAGACGAAGACGAAAGGCACCAGCGCCTTGCCCATCGACAGACGGAACGCGGTATTGCCCGCCTTGAAGGCATTCGCCCCCGCGATCCCCGATGCCGCATAGGCCGCCATTGCGACCGGCGGCGTCACATCCGCGATCACCCCGTAATAGAAGACGAAGAAATGGGCCACGATCGGCTCCACGTTCATCATCCCCAACACGGGCGCGGCGACCGCGACCATGATGATGTAGTTTGCGGTCGTGGGAATGCCGCAACCCATCAGGATGCAGACCACGGCCGTCATCATCAGCGTGAAGAGCAGGGTCAGCGTCTGCTGGCTCATGAGCTCGAAGGGAAGGAAGCCGAGGAATTCATGCGCCGAGGCGCCCCAGCCCTGCGCGATCGAGGTCACCATGAAGGCGATTTTGAAGCCGATACCGGTCAGGGTCACGATCCCGATGACGACACCCACAAGCGCCGCAGCCACCGTCACCGCAAGCGATTGTTTCGCGCCCGAGACGAAGCCCTCGAAAATGCCGGCTGCGGTTTCCTTGAAACCTTCGACCGCGCCCGATTTCATCACCGACTGGATCAGATAGACGACCATACAGGCCGAAATCGCGACGAAGGCCGACCAGAAGGGCGTGCGGCCCGACATCAGCATGAAGACCAGCAGGATCAGCGGGATCGTCGCCAGCCAGCCCTCTTTGAGGACGAGCCAGGCCTTGGGCAGTTCCTCTTTGGTGAGGCCGCGGATGCCCAGACGGCGGGCCTCCAGATGGACCTGAACCAGTACGCCGAAGAAATGCATGAAGGCTGGAACGATGGCCGCGATCAGGATCGTGCGCAGCGGAATGCCGAGATATTCGACCATCAGGAAGGCGACCGCGCCCATGACCGGCGGCGTGATCTGCCCGCCGGTCGAAGCGGCAGCTTCAACAGCAGCGGCGAAGTGGCGTTTGAAGCCGATCTTGATCATCGCCGGAATGGTGAGCGCGCCGGTGGTCACGGTATTCGCGATCGACGAGCCCGAGATCGAGCCCATCAGTGCCGAAGACACCACCGAGACCTTCGCCGGTCCACCCGAAAAGCGTCCCGTCAAAGCGGTAGCGAGGTCGATGAAGAGCTGCCCCAGACCGATCCTCTGCGCCATGACGCCAAACAGGACGAAGTGGAACACATAGGTCGAGATCACGCCGAGCGCGGTCCCGTAGATCCCTTGCGAAGTCAGGTAGAGGTGGTTGACGATCGTCGACCAATCCGCACCGGATGGACGAAAATCCCCGGCATGCTTTGGCCGAAATAGGCATAGGCCATGAAAAGCGCGGCGATGATCGGCAGCGGCCAGCCCATCGAGCGGCGCACCGCCTCGAGCAGCGCCAAGATCAGGATCGTGCCCATCACCACATCGAGCGTATTGGGGTTGCCGACGCGGAAGGCCAGCTGGTCGTAGATCCACGGCACGTAAAGCGAGGCGATGATCCCTGCGAAAGCGAGGATCCAGTCGGGCAAGGGGATGCCCAGCACGGCAAATTTCGTGGCGACGCCGCGTTTGGATGCGAAGGCCGAAAACAGGATGAAGGTCGCGAACAGCGACACGCCCATCTGGATGCCGCGATGCGTGGTCGAACGCGGAATCCCGAAACCTGCGGTGTAGTAGTGATACAGCGACAGCAGGAACATGACGACCGCGATCAGCGTCGCGATCGGCGGCAACAGCGTGCGAAATCGGGTTTCGGGGTCGTATTCTTCCTCGATCGCGCGCAGCTGAGCGTCTGTCAGATGTGGGACGGTTTCAGACATACAGAAGTGCCCTTTCCGGATTCTAGAAATGGAATCGGCCCGGCTTGTGGAAAGCCGGGCCATAGGGATCGCGCAGGATCCGTTTACTGAAGCTTGCCTGCTTCTTTGTAGAACTTCTCGGCGCCTGCATGGAACGGAATGCCCGCGCCAAGCGTCGCGCTGTCGAGCGTGATCTGTTTGCCTTTGGCATGGCCTGCGGCAAAGAACTTCTGGGTGCTCTCGTTGTAGAGCGCCTTGGTGATGTTGTAGATCAGCTCGTCCGACTGGTCCGCGCTGGTCACGAGCTGCGCGCCGACCGAGATCGTCGCAACATCCGCGTCCTGGCCTTTATAGGTACCGGCGGGGAAGCTGTCGGCGGCGAAGAAGTTGTACTTCTCGCGCAGCTTGTCGGCAGCCTCGCCGTCGATCGGGACCAGTTTGATGTCGTGCTGGCTGGAGAGTTCGGCAATCGCGCCGGCCGGATAGCCGCCGACAAAGAAGAACGCATCCATCGCATTGTCGCGCATGCGGTCTGCAGCCTGGTCGGGCTTGAGGTATTCTGCCTTCACATCGGCTTCCGACAGGCCGTAGCCTTCGAGAATGATCTTGGCATCGACCAGCGTGCCCGAGCCCGGCTCGTCCAGCGAGACGCGCTTGCCCTTGAGATCGGCCACCGACTCGATGCCCGCATCGGCGCGCGCGACAAGGTGGATGCTCTCGGGGTAAAGGTTCGCGATCAGGCGCAGCTTTTCAACCGCGGGCTGGCCTTCCCACAGGCCGGTGCCGGTCTGTGCCCAATAGGCGACGTCGGATTGGGTGAAACCCGCTTCCATCTGGCCGCCGTTGATGGCGTTGATATTGCCGACCGAGCCGTTCGAGGCCACGGCCGTCGCGATCAGGCCGGGGACGCCGCAAGAGCCGCCATCCTCGCAAGCGCGCGAGCCGGGCGGGTTCGAGATCGAGTTCGCGATCAGGCCGCCGATCGGATAATAGGTGCCCGCCGTCCCGCCGGTGCCGATGCGGAAGAACGACATCTCTTGCGCGGATGCGCCTTGAACGAAAAGGCCGACAGCGGCAGCCAGTCCAAGAATGAGCTTCTTATTCATGATCTTCCTCCTTGTTGATCTTATCTTCCATACTATGAAACATTTGATGGACAATGCTACCGGCAGAAAAATTGCCCATAAAGCCAAGTGACGGAGGGTTAATCTCCGGACTTTCCGGCCATTCCGCCCCAATCCGGCTGCCCGAGCGGACAGAATGCGCGTCCTGTCAGCCCGTGGTTGCGTCCGGTCAAGCGGCTCGCGCCGGCCCGTTTCGCCCCTGCCCGAAACCGCGCTGCGGGCACGTGGGCGCGGGCGTCATTTGAGATTGACTCGGCGGAAGCCGCACCGATATGTTTTCCCAAACATAAGGAGAGTCACATGAAACTCAGTGCTCGCAATGTGCTTGCCGGAACCGTGGTCGAGATCAGCAAAGGCGCTGTGACCAGCCATGTCCGGCTCGATGTCGGCGGAACCATCGTGACGGCCGCGATCACCAACGAGGCGGTTGCCGAATTGGGCCTGACGGTTGGCAGCAAGGCCAGCGCCGTCGTCAAAGCCTCGGATGTCATGATCGGCATCGACGACTGACAGAACGATGACCGACAGCGATTTGCGCCCGTTCGAGCGCGCCGTTTCCGCCCCCGACAGCGCGGATGCGGATCTGTGGTTCATTGGCCGCATCCGCACCCCTTGGACCGACCGTCGCGCCTGCCCGCGTAAAGGCGACGCGCAGGACGGCCCTCTGTGCGAGATCGTGCTCGATCCGCGCTGGTCCGAGGCGATGCTCGGCCTTGAAGGAAAGACCCGCCTCCAGATCCTTTACTGGATGCATCTGGCGCGGCGCGATGTGGTCCGGCAAAACCCCGATTTCGGCAACCGCGCCATCGGGACTTTCGCGCTGCGTTCGCCCTTGCGTCCGAACCCGATCGCCTCGTCGACCGTGACGCTGGAGAGGATCGAGGGCACGAGCCTTTTCGTGCGCGGCCTCGATTGCATCGACCAAACGCCGCTGGTCGATATCAAACCCATTTTCTGCTTTGACGAGCAGCCCGAGAAACGGATTGCCTGATGTTCCATCCCAGAGTTTTTCGGCTGTGACGCTCGTCGCGGCTGTGATGGCGCTTGCCCCGCCGACGGCTATGGCCGAGGTCGTGGTGCGCGACGCCGCCGACCGCGAGATCGCCCTGCCCGACCATGCCAGCCGGATCTATGCGGCGGGACCGCCGGCGGATGTGCTGCTTTACACCCTCAAGCCCGAGGCCATGCTGGGTTGGGTCCGCGCGATCCCGCCGAACGGGCGCGATCTCGTCTTGCCCGCGACCCGCGACCTGCCCGCTTTGGGGCGTCTGACCGGCAAGGGCGATACGCTCAACCTCGAGGGGCTTTTGGCAGCGCAGCCGCAGATGATCCTCGATTACGGCAATATCAGCCCGACTTATCTCGACCTGTCGCAGCGGGTGACGGAGCAGACCGGCCTGCCCTATCTGCTGCTCGACGGAAGCTTTGCCAAAACGCCCCAGACCCTGCGCATTCTCGGCGCCGCTCTGGGTGTCGCCGAGCGCGGCGAGACCTTGGGCGCACAGGCCGAAAAGATCATCGCCGATGCCGAGGCGATGACGGCTGCGCTCGGGCCCGACCAGCGGCCGAAAGTCTATCTGGCGCGCGGGCCAAAGGGGCTTGAAAGTGCCGCCAAAGGCTCGATCCATTCCGAAATCATCGAGCGCGCGGGCGGCATCAATGTGGCGGAGGGCGACAGCAAGAGCCTGCTGACCGTCTCGCCCGAGCAGCTCCATGCCTGGGCACCGGAGATCATCATCACGCTGGATGCCGATTTCGCACGCAATGCCGATCTCATGCCCGAACTGGCCGGAATTCCCGCGATCGAGAACGGCCGCGTCTATCTGGCCCCGCAAGCGCCCTTCGGCTTCATCGACGCGCCGCCTTCGGTCAACCGGCTTTTGGGGCTGCGCTGGCTGAGCGCGAAATTCCACCCCGATCTTGCGGGCGAAGGGCTCGAGGCCGATCTGCGCGATTTCTACCGCCTCTTTTACCAGATCGAGCTGAGCGATGATCAGGTGAAAGTGCTGTTGGGTGCGTGAGGATGGCGTGGCGCATCCTTTGGCCGGTGGCCGGGAGCGCTTTTACTGGCGGCAGTGATGATTGGCGCCCTGATCCTCGGCACCATGCTCGGCCCCTACCCGCTTACCCCCGCAGATATCTGGCGCGAGCTGAGCGGGCATAGCGCCGGCGGCACCGTCGCCACCGTCTTTTGGAACATCCGCCTGCCGCGCGTCCTTGCGGCCGCACTGGTCGGTGCGGCCTTGGCGGCAGCAGGGGCCTGCTACCAGTCGGCATTCCGCAACCAATTGGTATCGCCTGATATTCTTGGCGTATCTGCCGGTGCCGGGCTGGGTGCGGTGCTCGGGATCTATCTCGGTTTGCCGGTGCTTGCGATCCAGCTTTTGGGCTTCGGGACCGGATTGGCAACGGTCGGGCTGGTGATCTCCATCTCGCTCGCGATGGGGGCGCGGCTTTGGTCATGGTGCTGTGCGGCATAGCGGTCGGCGCTTTGGCCGGGGCCGGCATCTCGCTCATCAAACTGCTGGCCGATCCCGACAACCAGCTTCCCGCAATCACCTTCTGGCTGATGGGCAGCCTTGCCGGCATCAAACGCGGCGATGTCTGGGCGGCGGCGCCTGCCATTCTCGCGGGATTGGTGCCCCTGATGCTCCTGCGCTGGCGCATCGGGCTTTTGGCTTTGGGCGATGACGAGGCGCGCAGTCTGGGCATCAATGCGGGTGCGGTCAGGGTGGTCGTGGTGACGGCGGCGACCTTGATGACGGCGGCCGCTGTATCGATGGCGGGGGTGATCGGCTGGGTCGGGCTTATGGTGCCCCATATGCTGCGCCCGCTGACGGGGCCGCGCTTCGACCGGCTTTTGCCGGCGGCGATCCTCGGCGGGGCGTCCTTCATGTTGCTCGTCGATCTGGCCGCACGGATGCTGGCACGGCAGGAGATCCCGCTCGGCATTCTGACGGCCGTGCTCGGCGCGCCGGTTTTTGTGCTTCTGCTCGCGCGCAGTGCCGCGGAATGGCGCAATTGATGCTGCTGGACGCGACAGGGCTGTCGGTCGGCCATAGCGGAAATGCGGCATTGCAGGGGGTCGATCTGGCGGTTGGTGCGGGCGAGGTTCTGGGCCTGCTCGGTCCGAATGGCGTCGGGAAAACCACCCTGTTTCGGAGCCTTCTCGGCCTTTTGCCTTTGCTTGGCGGCACGGTCTCCTTGGCGGGGCCGCGCTTTGCGATCTCGGGCGGCGCGAGATCGCCCGCCGGATCGCCTATGTGCCGCAGGCGCAAAACCTGCCCTTCGCCTTCAGCGCCCGCGATATTGTCCTGATGGGGCGGAGCGCGGCGCTCGGCGCTTTCGCCACCCCTTCCGCGCGCGATCACGACGCGGCCGAGGCGGCTTTGGCGCGGCTCGGGATCGCGGATCTGGCGGGGGCGAGGATGACGCGGCTGTCGGGCGGCCAGCAGCAAATGGTGCTGATCGCGCGCGCTCTGGCACAGAATGCGCCGCTTGTGGTGATGGACGAGCCGACAGCGAGCCTCGATCTCGCCAACCGCAAACGGATCGAGGATCTGGTTCTCGGCCTTGCCCGCGACGGGATCGGGATCATCCTGTCGACCCATGACCCCGATCAGGCGGCGCGGCTCTGCCGGTCTATGGTGCTGTTGCATCGGGGCCGCGTGCTGGCGGCCGGCCCGATGCGCGAGACGCTGACGCCTGCCACGCTGAGCACGCTTTACGGTACCAAGATCCGGCGCGAAGAGCTGTCGGACGGAAGCCTGCATTTCCGCGCCTGAAGCAGCGCCCCTTGTGACCTCGCCTTTTTCCCGCGCGGCTTCTGCGCGGAAAGTCGTGTTGTCCTTCGCTTCGATATGTTTCACCATGCACAACGATTCCCGACCGCTCTCCCCCTCGCGGTCGGGAAGCAGCAACAGGGAAAAAGAATGTCATTGCTCCAAAGACTTGCCCTGGCGGGGTGTATCCTGCCGGGATTGGCCGGAGGCTGGGCACAGGCTCAGGAACTCGATCTGGCCCGCGAAGAGGTCATCAGGGAGGCGCAGGCCCAGGCGGCGGCCGGCAAGGCCTTCGTGCTGGGTACCATCGTGCTGACCGCCTCGGGCGAGGAACTCGGCGCGGGCGGCACCACCGCCATCGTCGATTCCGAAGAGATTCTGCACAGCAACCGTCAGACGCTCGACGATGCGATGCGCGTCGTGCCTGGTGTCAGCGTCGGCAATACCGGCGGCAGCCGCAACGAACGGCTGATCTCGGTGCGTGGTTTCGACCGCCTGCAGGTGCCATTGTCGGTCGATGGCATCCGCGTCTATCTGCCCGCCGACAACCGGCTGGATTTCGGGCGTTTCCTGACGCCGGATCTGGCGGAAGTGCAGGTCCAGAAGGGCTATGTCTCGGTGCTGAACGGCCCGGGCGCAATGGGCGGCGCGATCAACCTCGTGACCCGCAAACCGACCGCCCCTTCGAGGGCGAGGCGCGTGTGGGGATCGAGGCCGGCAATCGCGGCGACATCACCGGCAAGAACGCCTATCTGTCCTTCGGCACCAAACAGGACCAGTTCTACGCGCAGGGCAGCTATATGTGGCGCGAGAGCGACGGCTATTATCTCTCCAAGGATTACCGCCCCACTCCCGTCCAATCGGGCGGTTTGCGCGACTATTCCGATACCAAGGACAGCCGCCTCAACCTCAAGATCGGCTATACGCCCAATGCGGACGATGAATATGTCCTGAGCTTCACCCGCCAGAGTGGCGCGAAAAACGCGCCCTACAACGTCATGCAGCCGGTGCGCGGCACCACGCCCGAGCCCCTGCCCGAGGGCCAGAGCTACCAGCGCGACTGGAGCTGGCCGGTCTGGGATCTCGACAGCTACGCCTTCTATTCGCATACGGGCTTCGGCGAGAGCGGCTATGTGAAGACCAAGCTCTACTACAACACCTTCGACAATGTGCTGAAGGCCTACGACGACGTCACCCATAGCACGCAAGAGCAGCGGCGCAGTTTCGACAGCCGCTATGACGATCACGCTTACGGCGCCAGCATCGAGGTTGGCGGCGATGTCGCGGCGGCGCATACGTTGCGCGGTGCGCTCCATTACCGGCGCGACCAGCATGACGATATCCAGCTTTCGCGGCCCGATGTGAACGATGTCAGCGATCCGGTCGAGCGCAGCAAGGAAGAGACCTGGTCGCTTGCGGTCGAGGACACCTGGCGCGTCAATGACGCGCTGACGATTGTCGGCGGCCTGAGCTATGACCGCGCCAAAGTGGTCGAGGCCAGCCGTACCAGCGAAGAGCCCGGTTGGCCGACCGGCAGCACCGATGCGGTCAACTGGCAGCTCGCCGCGCTATATGCGGTGGATCAGGGCGAGTTCCACGCAAGCCTGTCGTCGCGCACGCGCTTCCCGACGCTCTTCAACCGCTATTCGACCCGTTTCGGCACTGCCGTTCCCAATCCCGACCTGAAATCCGAACGCGCGCTGACCGTGGAGATCGGCTATGCCGGTGATCTCGGCCCCGTCGCGATCGAGGGCGCGTTTTTTCACAGCCGAGTCGACGACATGATCCAATCCGTGCCCGTCGGCACCGATCTCAGCCAGAGCCGGAACGTCGGCACTGGCCGCATCACCGGCTTCGAGGTGGCGGGGCAATACGAGATCAACCCCGACCTGTCGCTGGTCGCGAACTACACCTACCTCGACCGCAGCATCGACGATCCGGTCCGCTCGGGGCTGCGCTCGACCGATATTCCGCGTCATGCCGCCTATCTGCGACTGGATTGGCGCGTGCAGCAGGATTTGACGCTCTCGCCCTCGACCGAGCTGGCCAGCTCGCGCTGGACCGATAGCGCGGTGCCGCCTGCCGATCCGACCGAAGTTGCCTATAGCCGTGTCGGCGGCTTCGGTCTGGTCAATCTCGATCTGGACTGGCAGGTCAGCGAACAGGCAAGCCTCGTCTTCGGGCTGCGCAACGCTTTCGACAAGAATTACGCTCTGGTCGAAGGCTATCCCGAGGCCGGCCGCTCGATGTTCATCACCAGCCGCCTGACTTTCTAAGCGCGAAAGTCACTTGAAAACCGGCCGCAAGCTTTCGGGGCTTGCGGCTTTCCCTGCCCCGTGGGAAAGCGCTTCGGACGCATTTCGCAAGACTGTATCTATTGATCGATTTATTTTGATTGATTGATCAATAAATTTAAACTCCTATCGGGTTGTCGGGCCGGAATTCCGGTCGGGCCGATCAAAATGGGAGGACAATTTGATCAAGCACCCGCTTACGACCCTTGCCACCGCATGCGCGCTTCTTGCTCCGCTCTCCGGCGCAGGCTTCGCGCAATCCCCGAAGACAAAACCCTCTGCGAGCAGCAGGCCTATGCGATGGGTCTGCGCTACCAGCAGCAATCGGCCGAGGTCGATGCGCTCCAGCGTCAGGCCTATGCTCTGGCCAAGCTGCGTCTTGACGAAGCGCTGGCCACTGCCGCGCCCGATGCGAAACTGGCCGTGATCACCGATCTCGACGAAACGGCAATCGACAACAGCGCCCTTCTGGTGCGCGACATGAACGCCTGCCACAATTACACGACCTGGGACACCTGGAAGCACTGGGAGCGCGAGGGCAATCCGACCGCCATGCCTGGTGCGCTCGATTTCTTCAACTATGCCAATGAAAAGGGCGTCGCGGTTTTCTATATCTCGGACCGCTACGAGGAAAACAAAGCGCAGACCATGGCGACCCTCGAAAAGCTGGGCTTCCCCAAGGTGAGCAACGAAACCGTTCTGCTGCTCGGCCCGCCGAAACAGGAACGCCGCGCCTCGGTGACCAAGGATTATCAGGTCGTTCTCCAACTCGGCGATACGCTGCACGATTTCTCGGAAGGTTACGTCAGCAAGGTGCCTTTGGCCGAGCAACATGCGCTGGTCGAGGCCGATGCCGAGCATTTCGGCAAGGATTGGATCGTACTGCCGAACGCGACCTACGGGACGTGGCGCAAGGCCGATCTGACCGCTTGGGACGCGCCGCTCGTCGCCGAATAAGCGCGGGATCTTTCCCGATCATCCTTTGCCCGTCCGCATCTGCGGGCGGGTTTCTCGTCGGTGCCGAGATCGCGGCTTGCTCAGGCCTCGATCGGGTGGCGGAAGAGCTGGTCCTGCAGGCTCAGCGCCGCGGTCTGGGGAATGTCGAAGTTCAGATGCGCCTCGAGATGGCGCAAGTGGCTGTCGGTCAGTTCGAGCAGAAGCCCGGTATCACCGGCCTCAAGCGCATCGACGATGCGCATATGCTCGGCCTCGCTGGCGCAGGAATGTTCGCTCAGCGAATAGATCCCGAGGATCAGCGTGCTGCGCATGGTGAGTTCCGACAGGAAGCGTTCGAGGACGTGGTTGCCCGCAATCTGGGCCAGATACATGTGGAATTGCCGCGTGAGACGCAGCTCCGTCGGCTTGTCGGCGCGGCGATGGGCCTCCGATTCGGCAAGGATGTTCTCGCGCAGATAGGCGATATCATCGGGCTTGGCATTGCTGGCCGCCTGACGCGCGATGGTGCGTTCGATCGCGCGGCGCGCCTGAAAGACGTCGCGGGCCTCCTGCGGCGAAGGCGTGACGACGAAAGCGCCGCGATTGGGCCGCAATTCCACGACATTCTGCGCAGCCAGCGTCGCCAGCGCGCGGCGCACATTGGCGCGGTTGCACTGGAAAAGGTCGCTCAACGCCTGCTCGCCCAGCTTCGCGCCCGCAGGCAGACGTTGCTCGGCAACTGCGTCCAGAATCGCGCTCACGATCTGATCTTCGGGAAGCGCCGACATTTCTACACCTGCTCGTTTTGCGCGTCATTTCAGTCAAATTAAGGGCTCGCGCCACAATTTACCATATTAGCCGAAGAAGTTGTTGACGTGTTAACAGTGATTGTTAACAATCGTTGTTAACACAGGAGGCAGATATGGACATTCTGGTCGTCAACCCGAACTCAACCCAATCGATGACGGATAAAATCGTCGATGCCGCGCGGGCCGTCGCCAGCGCCGGCACCACCATCCACGGTGCGACCGCAAGCGGCGCACCTGCCTCGATCGAGGGTCACTACGACGAGGCCATGTCGCTGCCGGGTCTTTTGGCACGGGTCCGCGAGGCCGAGGCCAATGGCGTCGACGGCATCGTTGTCGCCTGTTTCGACGATCCGGGCATTGCTGCCTGCCGCGAAATCGCAACCGGTCCGGTTCTGGGGATCTGCGAGGCTGCGGTGAAAGCCGCGAGCATGCTCTCGACCTCGTTCTCGGTGGTCACGACCCTGCCGCGTTCGGTGCCGGTGATCGAGCATCTGATCCACGGCTACGGCCTCTCGCATCAATGTCGCCGCGTGCGCTCGGCCGAGATCCCCGTCCTGGCGCTGGAAGAGCCCGGCTCGAACGCCCGCGTCAAAGTGCGCGACGAGATCCTGCGCGCCATCGAGGAAGACCGTTGCGAGGCCGTGGTTCTCGGCTGTGCCGGCATGGCCGATCTGACCGAATGGCTGAGCAAGGAAACCGGCATTCCGGTCATCGACGGTGTCAGCGTCGCCACCCGCATGATCGAAGCGCTGGTCGGATCGGGGCTTAAAACGAGCAAAATCAATGCCTACGCGTTCCCGAACGCGAAATAAAACGTCGCCTTTCAAGGCGTAAAACATCACTGTCGGCTAGGGAGGAGAGCCATGACAATGGATTCAACGGCGCTGGAGGGCGCCGCGATCGGCAAAGGTGCGATCGAGCACAAGGCAATCGGCGAAGAAAGCCTTGCGCCGCAGAAACACGGATCATGGATCCCTGGTCCTATCTCTTCGCGTGGCTGGGGGCTGCGTGTCGATCGGGACCTTCACCATCGGTTCGGGGCTGGTCGGTACGCTGAACCTGCTCCAGACCTTCGTCGCGATCACCATCGGCTGTACGGTCATCGGTGTCGCGCTGATGTTCAACGGCAAGGCGGGCCACAAATACGGCATCCCCTTCATGGTCCAGACCCGTTCGGCCTTCGGCTTCACCGGATCGCGCATTCCCGCGCTGGTGCGCTCGGTGCCTGCGATCGTCTGGTTCGGTTTCCAAAGCTGGATCGGTGCCGGCGCGCTGAACCTCGTGTCGGAAACCATGTTCGGTTTCTCCAACATCTGGGTCTTCTTCATCGGCTTCCAACTCCTGCAGATCGGCCTGTCGGTTCTGGGTTTCCACGGCATCAAATGGCTGGAAAACATCGGTTCGGTCTTCATCATCGGTGCGCTGATCTACATGTTCTTCAGCGTGATCAACAAATACGGCGACCAGATTTCGGCCAATCTGATCAATGTCGAAGGCACCTGGGGTGCACCCTTCTGGGGCGCGACGATGCTCTTCCTCGGGATCTATTCGACGATGATGCTGAACGTCTCGGACTATTCGCGCGAGTTGCGCAAAGATGTCGGGCCGCTGCGTCAGGTCGCGATCTATGCCAACTCGATCCTGCCCGCGACGCTGTTCATGGGGATGATCGGCCTGATGGTCTCGGGCGCGACCGGCGAAGTCGATCCGATCAAGGTCTTCTCGAGCGCGGTCGACAACAAATTCCTGCTGATCGTCACGCTGGTCTTCATCGCCTTTGCGCAGGTGACCACGAACATCCTCAACAACGTCGTGCCGCCGGCCTATGCGCTGATGGACATCTTCAAGCTCAAGTTCAAAACCTCGGCGGTTCTGGTCGGTCTTCTGGCCTTCGCAACCTTCCCTTGGGAGCTGGTCAAGGACGATCCGCCGCCGGGCTGAACCTGTTCATCCGCACCTATTCGGCTTTCCTCGGCCCGATCTTCGCCATCCTGATCGTGGATTACTTCTTCATCCGCAAACAGACGCTCAACCTCGAGAAACTCTATGATCCCGAGGGCCCTATCAGGGCGTCAATATGGCCGCGATGATCGCCATGGCTGCCGGTATCGCCGCGGCGCTGATCTTCTCGGGGATCTCGTGGTACGCCAGCCTGCTGCCCTCGGGCATCCTCTACTATGTGCTCATGCACAAACTGCCGAGCGCCAAGCGCTTCATGGAGAACTGAGCCATGGCGTTTTCCCCGAACGCGCCGTCGCGGCGCTGGCTACTGGCGACGGCTTGCGCCATCGTCGCGGGCCTGACAATCGGCACGATAGGCACGGCAATGGCCAACCAGAACGCGGATGGAGGACGGGTGATCGTCCTTATCAACCCCAACTCCAACGAGGCCGCCACCCAATCCATGACCGGGTTGGCACAGATCGCGGCGGCAGATGCCGCCGTGGTCGAGGACGCTCGAATACCGGCGCGCCCGCGCTTTTGACCACGCCGCAGGATATGGCGGCGGCGGCATCCGGCGTTGTGGCGATCGGGCGCGAGGCCGCGGCCGACCCCCGTGTCGGCGCGATCATCGTCTCGGCCTTCAGCGACCCGGGTCTGGCCGAATTGCGCAAGGCGGTCGATGTGCCGGTCTTCGGCATCGGCGAAGAGGTCTTTCACGAGGCCGCCCGCGACGGTCGCCCCTTCGGCATCGTCACGGTCACGCCCGATCCCGCGCTGATCGAGAGCTTTCGCGAAAAGGCCGCCTCGCTCGGCTACGAGGCACAATATCGCGGCACCCGTGTGACCGAGGGCGATCCGAAAGTGCTGGTCGAACAGGCCGAGGCTTTGGATGCGGCTCTTGCCGCCGCCGTTACCGAGTCGGTCGCAAAGGATGGTGCATCGGCCGTGATCATGGGAGGCGGTCCGCTTTCCGCCTCGGCCGTGCGCCTTCAGCCGCAATTCGAAGCCCCGCTTCTGGTCGCGGTTCATGCGGCGGCGCGGGCTGCGGCTAAAGCGATCACCCAAGCGCAATAAGCCGCGCTTGGAAACATCGGGCCGCGCCGAGGGAGATCCCTTTCGGCGCGGCCTTTTCGTCACAAAACCAAAGGATTGACGCGGCTCTCGATCAGCCGCGCCAGATTGAGCGCGGTCATCTCGGATGATTTTGGATTGGTCGCGAGCGGGCGGTTTTCAAAGGTGAGATCCATTTTGCCGAAATCGCCCTCGGCGCGGATTTCGTGGCGGTTGAGCATGGCATCGGGATCGGCAACCAGCGAGATCCGCGTCCGGTCCAGCCCGATCCGGCCAGTGCCGTGATCACCGCGACATTGGCGTTTTGCGGGAAAGCATCGGCCGCCTCGCGCGCGCTGGCCGAGAAAAAGACGGTCGGACCGCTCAGCGCATCGAGATCGACAAGATCCGCCGCCGGCGTCCCCTTCCAGGCCTGAGCGGGTTTGACGATGCGGTGCTCGACCGAGGCGATCGGCAGACGTCCCGCCGCTGCCAGCGCATCGATCCCGCCCAAGGCACCCGGCGGGATGAGCAATTGACGGCCTTTTGCTCGGGCAAGGGACAGCAGCTCGGCCAAAAGTGCTTCGTCCACGAAAGCCGAGGTTGACGAGACCGCGTAATCCATTTCCGCCGCAAAGGCCGCACGGCCCCAAATGCCGACACTGCCGCGCCCTGCGGCTTCGACGACGAGGCTGGCGCCGGTTGCAGCCAAAGCCTCGGGACTGTCGATCAGAGCGACGCCCTCGGGCAGGCCGTCGCGCGGGGTTTGTGCGTCGCGCACGGCGACTGCCGCGATCCGCACCGGCGCGCCGGTCTGGCGCAAAAGCTGTGCCAGACGCGTGCCGATAGCCCCCAACCGACCAGACAAATTGTTTCGTTAACCGACATGGAATCGCCCCTCCGATGATCGCGGTCAGGCGATACATGAACCCGTTGTGCCGCCAAAACGGCCGCCCGCATTGTGCTAAATCGGTCGCAAGGCGTCCAGCCCGCC
The DNA here is from genome assembly GCA_030410095.1 of Paracoccus cavernae. Classification (GTDB taxonomy): domain Bacteria; phylum Pseudomonadota; class Alphaproteobacteria; order Rhodobacterales; family Rhodobacteraceae; genus Paracoccus; species Paracoccus cavernae. Next base: position 257,051 of record JAUFRC010000002.1, on the reverse strand, counting down.
CGCCGGTTGCGCCTTGTCGGGCGGGCAGAGAACGGCCGAACCCGCCGCGACCGCAAGGCGATGCGTGGCATTGCGGGCGACGAATTCCTCGTCATGGCAAACGAAAAGAACCGTACCGCTCCGCTTGCGGATCGCTGCAATCACGCTTTCGAGCCGCGCGCGGTGATCGGGGTCGAGGCCGCGTTGGGTCTCGTCAAGGATGACAAGCGCCGGCTGATGCGCGATCGCCGCGGCCACTGCCGCCAGACGACGCCCGCCATTGTCGAGATCGAGCGGATGCCTCGCCGCGCTTTCCTGCAACCCGACCGCAGCCAGCGCGTCTAGCGCTGCACGCGCCGGATCTTTCTGCCCGTGCAGACGTGGTGCCAGAGCAGCCTCGGCCAGAAGCGAGGCGGTGACGAATTGGCGGTCGGCATTTTGGAAGACCATGCCCAGCTTCGCGGCCAAAGCGCGCGGCTTGGTTGCCCCCACGGGCAGGCCTGCCACCGAAATCTCTCCTGCCGAGGGCCTCATCAGACCGGCAATCAGCCGCATCAGGCTGCTTTTGCCCGCCCCGTTCGGCCCCGTAACCGCAATCGCGGCAGCTGCAGGCAGGCTCAGGTCAAGCGCGGTGAAAAGCGGAGCGCTTTCTGGATGGGCAAAGCCGAGATCGCGGATCGTGACGAGCGGCGCGGCTGACGGGCTGCCAGTCCCGATTGGCGCGATGGCCCTTGTGGGGCGAATTGTCGGCGTGGGCGGATGCAGCCGCCCGCCCGCAAGTTCGGCGGCATGGCGAAAGCCCTGCGCCAGCCAATGCTCTGCGGCCACATCAAGCGCAATCACCGTCATCGCGGGGTCGAAGGCCAGCAACCTATCGGCCAACCCGTCGCGCGATTGCCGGTCGAGATCGGTCAAAGCTTCGTCCAGCACCAACAGCGCGGGCCGCATCGCGAGGGCCGAGGCGATTGCCAGACGTTGCGCCTCGCCTCCCGAAAGCTGGCGCGGATCGCGGTGGGCCAGATGCGAGAGGCCCATCGCGGATTGGGCCGCCTCGAGCCGCGCGGCAATCTCGGAGCGCGGCAGGCCGAGGTTTTCGGGGCCGAAGGCGATCTCGCCGGCAAGGCTTGCCGCGCGGCCGGACAGCAAAAGATCGGGCCTTTGGCCGACGAGCTGGACTGTGGCGGCCCGCTCGGCGCGGGTCATGTCGGACCACGCCCTCCCATGCCAAAGCACCCGCCCGCGATCCGGCGCAGCCTGCCCCGCGATCAGCCGCGCAAGCGTCGATTTCCCCGCGCCATTCCCACCGGTGATGACGATCCGGTCGCCTTCCGGTTGGGCCAGATCGAGCCCGTCAAACAGGCGCAGGCCGCTCGGCCATGTAAATCCCGCAGCCTCGATCGTCAGGCCCATCCGGCGACTCCGGCCACAAGGATCAGGACCGAAAGCGCCACAAATCCCCAACGGGCGCGCGCTTGGACGACACTATCGGCGGGCGGCTCGAGGAGGCTCCGGCTCGGCAAGGCGCGAAAGCCGCGTGCCTCGAGCGCGAGGGCGCGCGGGGCCGCTTCGAGCAATTGGACCCTGACCAGCGCCAGTGTGATTGCGCCAACGACGCGGAGCCGTGCCAGTGGTGATCCGGCCAGCGGCATGCCGCGGACCTGCAGGGCATCGCGGATCACGCCCGCTTCGAGCGCGAGACTTTGGGCGAGGCCGAGGGGGCGGTCAGCAGATAGGCGGCGGCGGGCGGCAGGCCCTTGTCCTCGAGCCCGTCGGCCAGCGCGCCGGGCGGCGTCGCGGTGACGACCAGCAGGCCCGCCGCCAGAAGTGCCGCCAATCGGGCAAGGATCAGCCCACCGTGCGCCAGCCCTTCGGGATAGAGCAACACCTCATGAAAACCGGTCGCGATGCCGGTCCCGCGCGGCAGCAGAAAGCCGTGGACAGCGGCCAGCGCAAGGGCGACCGGCAACAGGACAAGCGCCATGCGCCGTGCCATCGGGCCGCCGATCCCTGCCGCCATGCCCCAAACCAGAAAGGCCAACGCGACCACTGCAAGCGGCAGCACCCCCGCAAAGGGCAGCATCGCGAGCACGGGCAGGATCATCGCCAGCCGCGTCACGGGATGGAGTCGGAAGAGCAGCCCGCTGTCAGGCCGCGCCCCTACGCTCATCCGGCTTTCCGGCTGTGGCGGAGGAAGGGCCAGTCGCTTACCGCACGCGACGGCAGGCCGCGCAGGATCGCCCAGGCCAGCAGTGCGGTCGCGATCTTGTCGGCGAGATTGCTCGTCACTACCGTCGCCAGCGTCGAGCTGAAGAGGTCGCGTCCGGTCTGCAAAAGCCATCCGGTCAGGAAATCCGCGCCGCTGCCGGTCACGCCCCCAAAGAGCCAGACTCGGATCGGCACAGCGACAAACGAGAGTGCAACCGCAATGATTACACCGGAAATCGCGGCCAGAACGGGCCCCTGAACAGGCCCGCCCGCGCCAGAAGACCCGCAACCAGCCCGATCACGCCTGCGACCGGCGCGAATGCCGCCGCGGTCGGCGACAGGATCAGGCCCCAGAGAAGATTGGTCACGACTCCGGTCAAAAGGCCAGCCCAAGGCCCCGCCATGACAGCGACAACCATGGTCCCGAGCGATCGAGAAAAATCGGCAGTTTGATTGCCTGAGCGATCTGGCCCAAGGCCATATTCACCGCGATGCCGATCGCGATCAGCAGAAGAACCCGTGTCGAAAGGGTCGAAGTCATGAGGGTTAATCTCCGATGCGGTTTGTGATCACAAGCTCGTCGTAACCTGAATCGGCGCAGGGTTCACGGCTGAAACGCATCTCCGGCAGCGCGAGCGCCACGATTTCTGCGGTCGTATAGACGGCCGAGCCTTCGGGCAAAAGGTGGCCGCCGAAAACCCGCCCGTCGCCGTCGCTGATCGTCAGATGCAGATGCTCGCCTGCGGCATCGATCGTGCCGACGAGAGAGGTGATCTCGAAATGGCCGGAATAGAGCGTGCCGTCGGGGCGGTTGGCATGGCGGATCAGGACCCGCGTGAGGCTGCCGACACAGGTCACGACGCTCATCGCCTCAAGACCCGAGGCGGCAAAGGCGGCGCGCAGGCCCTCGGTCAGGTTATCGCCGGGTTTCAGGCGGAAAGCGGTGAAAAGCCCTGATGAAAGGGCGGGCTTGGTGGTGCTCATGAGCTGCTCCGCGAGGGTCGAACCCTGCCGAGTGTAAACGTGGAGCGCGCAAACTCCGACATGGATTTTGCAAGGATTCCGCGGACCGACCGCGGTTTTCACGCGCATGCGACCCCGAATGGCGCGGTTGTCGGAGCTTGCAGGCAGGCTCATCCACAAGCGGGCGGCGAAAGAGCAAGATCTTCTCTAATTGTCGCGATCTTTAGTGCCGCAAAACACGACCTTTGTGCTAGATTTAGTGATCAGGAAAGGAGATTTCGATGACCAAGACGCTGATCGTTCCGGGCCTCGACGGCTCTCCCGACCCGCATTGGCAACATTGGTGGGCGCTGAGCGACCCGCATGCGGTGATGGTGGACCTGCCCGCGCCCGAGCGGCCGAAGCCCGCCCTGTGGGAGGCCGAGCTTGCCGGAATGGTGCTGCGCCACCCCGATTCCATCCTTGTCGGCCATTCCTTGGGCGCGGTTCTGGTCGCGCGCATCCTCGGGCTTTGGCCGCAGCTGCGCATCCGCGCAGCGCTTCTGGTCGCCCCCGCCGAGCCCGCCGGTGCGGCGCGCATCGATGCTTTCGCACCCTTGGCCGAACGGGTGCTGCCGGTGCCGACCTGTGTCGTCGCCAGCCGCAACGACCCCTGGATGGGCTTTGACCGTGCGGCGCATCTGGCGCGGGCGTGGGGGTCTGAGCTGGTCGACCTCGGCCATGCGGGCCATGTGAATGTCGCGTCGGGTTTCGGACCTTGGGCGCAGGGCAAGCGCCTGCGCGACGATCTGATGCGCGCCTCGGCCCCCACAGCGGATGGCCCGCAACGCGGCGCGGCTTCGGGGCGTCTGATGGCCGCTTTCAGGTCTCGCACAGGGATTTGGTCGCGCGTCGGCCCGCGTTGCCGCGTCTTGGCGGTTGCCAAGTCGTCAGCCCTTCCGGCAGATAGAGAGGAATCGGGTCGGTCCGGACGGGCGCTTTGCTGTGCCTTTCAAAGACCGATCCTTGTTCCAGTTTCAAAAGGCCGATTTCCATGACTGATTCCAGCGAATGCGCGCGTCAATCCGACGATCCGCACGATAGCCATGCCCGCCGACACCAATCCCGCCGGTGATATTTTCGGCGGTTGGCTGATGAGTCAGATGGACCTTGCGGCAGGCAGCGTCGCCGCTTTGGCCTCGCGCGGGCGGAGCGCGACGATCGCTGTCGAGGGGATGAAGTTCCACCGCCCCGTCAAGGTCGGCGACGAGGTCTCGTTGTTTGCGGAGCTGACGCATGTCGGCCGCAGTTCGATGCAGATCCATGTCGAGGCATGGCGGCGCGCGCGTGAATCCGACGACAGCGAAAAGGTCACCGAAGCGACCTTCACCTTCGTCGCCATCGACGCCAATGGTGCGCCGCGCCCCGTGCCCAAGGTCGAATAAGCCGGCCACGCCAGCGCCTTGGGAGGCGTTGGCCTTAACGCGCGCCGCCGATGCATGCCCTCGCGGAGAGTTCAGACAGAGTGATCAGGCGGCAAGGGACGGCCGCTTGCATCCCCTTTGGACGCCTTGCATCCTCAACAGCTCCTAGGTCAATTGAGCAAATAACCCTGCTCCGGTCTGGTCAATGAGGGTGCCGCAGGCCCTGCCTGCGCTTTCGGCGATATCTGCAGGAGAACAATATGAGCAAAACCATCAAGGCCGCCGTTCTCGGCATGGCGCTGGCAATCCACGCCCCGCTCGCCTTCGCGCAAGAGCGCGACACCGCCACCGAGGCCGGCAACGAAGAGCTGGTGCGCGGCTTTTACGATAGTTTCTTCAACAAGCACGACACCAGTGCGGCTTCGGTCGTGGCTGACGGCTACATCCAGCACAATCCCTATGTGCCCGACGGCAAAGATCCCTTCGTCGATTATTTTACCGGCTATTTCGCGGAGAACCCCGAGGCCCGTAACGAGATCGTCCGCTCGGTCGCGAGCGGCGATCTGGTATGGCTCCATGTCCACTCGACCAACGGTGCCGGGGATCGCGGACAGGCCGTGGTCGATATCTTTCGCGTCGAGAACGGCAAAATTGTCGAACATTGGGACGTGATTCAGGACGTGCCCGAAGAAGCCGCGAACGGCAACACGATGTTTTGATCACCCCGCGCATGCCCTTTCCCGCCGAGTCGCGGAGGTATAGGGACTGACGGGTGGCACCATTCTTTCGTTGGGGTCAGAGGCGATACTTTGCGGGAATTGCAGTGAAATCCCGCCTTAAAGCATAAGCGTCACCCCGGTGCGCAGCTCCGCACAACCCTAAGAGGCGGAGCGCCGAAACGAACAGAGTGATAACAATTGGTTAAGCGAGGGATTGTTTTTTCGCTGCGGAACCCGCATTTGTTAAAATTGTACAGAGTCATTTGTCGCAAAGGCATGTCGCAAGCTGTCCGGCGGCAAGGGGCTCTTTGGTTTCATTCAAAGTCCCGCCTTGTTTGCCATGATCTCTCCGCCCTACCCAGACCCCGTGGTTTCGGTCGCTTTGCCGGCGCAGCAGGATGTGCCGGCGTCGTCGGGTGCGCGTGTCTATCTGGCCTATCACAAGGAAAGTCCGCGGATCGCGAGCGCGACCCTGCAGCCGATCCACGTCGGCCGCGTCGCCGCCGAAACGCCGTTGGCGGGGATGCCCGGAGACGCGACAGGCGAGAATATCTCGCATCTCAATCCGGAATATTGCGAACTGACGGCGCATTTTTGGGCGTGGAAGAACAACCGCGACGCGAGCACGATCGGGCTGATGCATTATCGCCGCCTGTTGGATCTTTCGCCGGTGCCGCAGGACACGCGCCACCCCGAGCGTTTCGTCATGGACTTCGATGCCGCGAATTATATGGCCGAAGCGGATCGGAGCCTTGCTCGGATAGTCTCGGCGCGGTGGTTGCACCGCGACCGATCCGTATGCGGCGTTCGGTCGAGACCCAATATGCCCATTGCCACGACGCTGGCGATCTGGCCCTCCTGCGCGATCTGATTGCAGAAATGCGCCCGGATTTCAGACCGGATTTTGAGCGGTCCCTTGGTGGCAACAGATTGATTATCGGAAATATTTTCATCATGCGCCGCGATATTTTCGATCACTACAGCGCGCTGCTGTTCCCGCTGCTTGCCGCCGTGCACCGGCGCCGGCAGCCCGAGGGGCGTTCGGCCTATCAGCGGCGCTATATCGGCTTTCTCGCCGAGCGTATTTTCAGCGCTTATGTCATGGGCGACCTGATGCGCGAGCAGTTTTCCGGTCCCGAGGTCACGCATCGCACCATCCTCAACATCGGGCGCAGCGACGTGACCGCGGCCAACCCCTTGCGCCTTGCGCGCATGGTCGCAAAGGGCCAGATCGGTCTGCGCGATTTGACCGGAACCTTGCGCAACAGATACAAAAATGCAGGTTCCGGCGCATTGTAAACCGCCCCGCTTTGCGCGATAGCACTATAAATCATTGAGACGTAAGGCGGGAGTAATCATGTCTAAGCATTGCTTGATGGTCGGAGCGGGCCTCTCGGGCGCGGTGATCGGCCGCATGTTGGCGGAGGCCGGCCACCGCGTGAGCATCGCCGACAGCCGTCCCCATATCGGCGGCAACTGCCACACCGAACGTGATGCTGCGACCGGCGTCATGGTGCATGTTTACGGCCCCCATATCTTCCATACCGATGACGCCGAGGTCTGGGATTATGTGAACCGTTTCGAGACGTTCCTGCCCTACAAGAACCGCGTTAAGACCACCTCTCAGGGGGCCGTCTACTCGCTGCCGGTGAACCTCCATACAATCAACCAGTTTTTCGGCCAGACTTTGCGTCCCGACGAGGCGCGGCTTTTCCTCGAGCAAAAAGCCGATACATCGATCACCGATCCGCAAACCTTCGAAGAGCAAGCCCTTCGCTTCGTCGGCCCCGAACTCTACGAGGCCTTTTTCAAAGGCTACACGATCAAACAATGGGGATGTTCCCCGAGCGAACTGCCGGCCTCCATCCTCAAGCGGTTGCCGGTCCGGTTCAATTACGACGACAATTATTTCTTCCATCAGTTTCAAGGCATGCCTGAAAACGGCTATACCGCGATGATCGCCGCAATTCTCGATCATCCCAATATCGAATTGAGCCTGAACACGCGTGTCGCCCGGGATGAAATCGACAGCTACGATCATGTTTTCTATTCCGGCCCGATTGATGGATGGTTCGATTACGAATTGGGTCGCCTTGGCTATCGTACCTTGGATTTCGAGCGCTTTGAATTCGACGGAGATTATCAAGGCTGTGCGGTCATGAATTACGGAGATGTGGCGACCCCATACACCCGCATCACCGAACACAAACATTTCTCTCTTGGGAAAGCCATGAAGGCTCGGTGCTCTACCGCGAGTTTTCACGGGCCTGCGGACCGGACGACATTCCCTATTACCCCATCAGGCAGGTCGCCGAAAAACTATGCTGGCTGATTATGTCGCCTTGGCCCAAAAGGAAGAAAAGGTGACCTTTGTTGGCCGGCTCGGAACCTATCGTTATCTCGATATGGATGTGACAATCCGCGAGGCTTTGGACTGCGGTCGGGCGTGGTTGAATGCATTGAATGAAGGCAAGAAAATGCCTGCCTTCAACGTAAACCCGCTATAAGAAAGGGAAAAGGCGGCTTTTGCCGGCTTGGTTTCATCATGAAGGTCATCCTCTTTATCGGGCATTTCAAAACTGGCTCGACTTCGCTTCAGCGTTTTCTATCGCGTAACTTTCACGCCCTGCTGAAGGCGGGAATCCTTTATCCGTCGGTCGAAAGTCAGGGCGTTGCACATAATATGGCGGCGCTCCGGAACGGGCGCGATTTCGATTGGATCAGCGACAAGCTGAACGTGACCGAGCCGCATAATGCGTTGGCCTTGGTTCTGAAAACCGAAGAAGATTCCACGGCGTTCCGCATTACTACGAAAAGGTTCCATCCGGCTTTCAAATGTTCGAGATGATCGAGAACCAGATCAAAGCGCTTGAACCAAAAGCTTTGTTGATTTGCTCCGAGGTCTTCGCGCTCTTCAGCCATACCGAGCAACAGAAATCCATCGCGCGGCTGGCCAACCGGCTCGCGCATCACGATGTCACGATTTATGCGAATCTGCGGCGTCCGGACAACTATCTCTCGTCATGGCACCGCCAAAGGTTGAAGTTCGGCGAGAAAATTCGACCACTTCGCGGTGAGGGCTTTAACCACTATTCGTCGTCCGCGCATGTCCAACATGGCAAAATGGTCGAAACCTGGTTGGAGCATTTCCCCAAAGCGCGCGTGGTTGTCCGCAACTTTGACAGCTTTATCAAAAAAGGCGGGGTCGTTCAGGACTTTGTCAAAAATTCCGGCATTTCCTTCCCTTCCGGCCTTGTTGATCCCGGTGACTTCAACCCGTCCATCCCCTCCGCATTCGCGGAAGTCGGGCGGCGTGCCTTGGTCGAGCTCCCGAGAAACCAAGCACTCGAGCTTGTTCACAATTTGATCGGCGGGATCAAAAAAGTGCCACATATGCCCGAGGCGGATGTGGAAATGTTTGGCACCAAGAATCGTGAAATTTTGGTGGAACATTATCAAGACTCTCTGAAAATAATCAGGCGTCTGTCCCAAAATGATCATTTCTTTGATGATCCGGCCGATTTCGGCAGGGTCAGGGCTGTTACCGAACTTGACGCTTCGAATGATTGTCTGCCCCGTTTGAAGACCTATCTGCTGAACTCGAAGCTTTCCGATGATGCCCATGCCTGGATCAGGGGATATTCAAACCTTCAAGAATGACGGAAGCATGACTGTTTTCCGTCATTCTTCAACGCCGTTTCAGGCAAGAGCCATGATATCTTTTGCGACAAACCAGCGTGGCTCTTTCTTTTGAATTCGGATTTTCTTCTCTCGAAGGCAGTGCAAAATGCCTCGGGATCGTCAAAGCTGAACTCGGCAAGAACCTCGAGCGGATAGTTCCACCATTCGGTCGCCAAAGGCGGGCGATCAACTCCGGCGGGAAGCGGTATTTGATCACTTTGGCAGGAACGCCGCCGACGATCGCATAGGGCGGAACGTCTTTGGTGACGACGGCCCCACCCGCGATAACTGCACCCGTTCCAATGGTAATATCGCCTGCGATCGTGACGTCCGCGGCAATCCAGACGTCGTTTTGGATCTTTGCAGGCCCCGGCATTCCGTTGTAACGGGACGCGATCTTGGTCGACTTGGCCCCCAGCTCGCGCGCAAGGCCGATGTAATAGGGACCAAAGCTGAGCGGATGGGTCGATACGCGCTCATGCGGATGATTGGCCCGCATCATTTTGAGATCGGATGCAATCGAGCAGAAGGCGCCGGTAGAAAAACGATGGATCGGCGAATGGGCGTAACTCATGTAACCTAGCGATCCGAGGATCATCAGCCGCCCCTCGCGCACGAAATGCAACGTGAAATCCGAGACCTTGAGTTTCTCGTCGAATATGATGCGTTCTATGCGGTCGAAGGATGACGTCTCGCCGCCGACCTTCGGGAAGATATGGCGCGATTCAAGCAAGTTCCTGATGGCAGGATTGATTTTGACATTATGCATGTTGCACCTCCGCTCAGCCGATACGCCCAGATTTATGTTGGTTTAACCTAAGCGCGGTTTCACATTCCAGCTACACGTTTCCGTGATGGGCTGGAAGATGCCACTCGTGATATTTTCTGCGCGAAATCAGGCGAAGCTGTCGAAAAGTGACCTTCGGGCACCGAGTTTTAGCCTTTATGTCTGATGTCTACCCCACTAAACGAATGTTGTGTATTTGGTCCCGAGAAAGGATACCTTCGTGAAGACCCGTGCGCCGAAACCGCAGCCTCTTTTGCTTGAACGCGAGCATTTCGAACGGGAGCTGACCGAGGCCAAAGCGATCTACCAGCGGCTTTTCGACGATCGCAAGCTGTCGCTCTTCCTGAACGAAGGCCGCGACCCGCGGTACGCACATCCTCATGTGCATGAAGGAGAGCAGACCATTCAGCCGGAGGTGTTCCGCGCGGCTTTTCTCGGCAAGATGTCGTTCCCGAACCCTATGAACATGCACCGAAAGCATCGGTTTCTCTCGATATTCCGCCGCCGCCGACCAAGGGCGAACTGGCCTTTGACGGTGACAATTGGGCCCTGCCGGTCGCATCAAGTGGATCTATCGCGCCTCGCCTCTCTTGTACGAAAAGATCCGTTATGCGGTCGAGATGCGGCGCTGGAATAAGTCGTCTGAGCGGCACAGTTGGAGGTCGCTCGCCTATTGCCCTGGCTTGCTTCCGGTCGAGGAGCGCCCTGCGTCGGACCAGCGCCCCGCCGTTCTGGTCGGCTTCCATTGGCTCGAAGTCGGCGGCGCCGAAAAGCTTGCCTTCGATACGGTGAACTGGGCCCTCGAAGCCGGTCTGAGGGTGATCGTCGTCGCCTCTGTTCCGGCGCTACAGCGCTTGGCCGATCGCCTGCCCAATCACCCCGACGTGCAGTTCATCCGCGTCGACCGGTTCTTGCCCCACCATCTCTGGCCCCGCTTTCTGGTCAAATTGATCGAGCAGGAAAACATCCGTCTGATCCACATCCACCACTGCACGCCTATCTATGCGGCACTTGCACATATCCGTGCAACGATCCCGCAGATCACGGTGATCGATTCCACCCATATCGTCGAATATAATGACGGTGGATATCCAAGAATTTCAGGTGTTTGGACGAATTATATCGATTTCCAGCATGTGATCAGCAACCAGTTGAAAACCTTCTTCGACACCCGCTTCCATCACCGCGACAAGGTGCTTCTGGGGCGGATGCTCACGCGCAGCGAAGAAGAAATCACCCTGCCGCCGGTCACGATGGAGGCAGGAAAAAGGTCCTCAACATCGCCTATATCGGGCGGTACCAATATCAAAAACGCCCACTTGTCGTTGTCTATACCGTGAAGACTCTTGTGAAATGGGCGCGCAAGAACGGCGTTGATTTGCGCGTCAAAATGGTCGGCGAAGGGGTGATGCGACCCGCGACAGAGGCTCTCGTACGCCGGCTCGGCCTGCAGGGCGTGATTGAGTTTCTGCCTGCGAATGTCGATGTGCCGGCCCTGATGGATGCAAGCGACATCCTTTTGCTGCCCTCCAACAACGAAGGGCTCGCACTGGTCTGTTACGAGGCGATCCAGCACGGCTGTATTCCGGTCAGCACCGATGTTGGTGGCCAGGCCGAAATCATCCCGCCGGAGCTGATGGTCGGCCTCGAGCCCACAGCTTCGATCCGAGACAGCGCCGCGGCGGTCGAGCGGCTTTGGCGTGACGGGAATTTCATCATGAAAATGCAGGAAGCGCTTCATCGCCGTTACCGGCAACTCGCCGCGGATCCGACCGCGAAAGAAGTTCTCATGCCGATTTATCAAGCCGTCGCCGAAGGAATGGAGCCCAGCCTATGACCATGCTCAGCCAAGTTGCTGCCGTGATCGTAACCTATAACCGGTCGGACAAGCTCGCCCGCGTGTTGGATGCTCTGGCGCTTCAGACCCGGCGCGCGGATACGATCTATGTCGTCGACAACGCCTCGACCGATGATACAGAGCAAGTGGTCGCCGCCAAAAACATGCCCGAGGTGCGGTATATCAAACTGCCCAAAAACGTCGGCGGAGCCGGTGGTTTCCACGAGGGCATGAAGATCGCCTATGCGGAGGGCGCGCATTATCTGTGGATTTCCGATGATGATGCCTATCCCGAACCGGATGCGCTCGAAGAACTTCTGAACGGCATCCGTGATTTCGAGGCGCGCTATCAATGGCGCCCGAGCTTTGCCTGTTCGCGCGTCGAATGGATCGACGGCTCGCTTTGCGAGATGAATGTCCCCGCGCCGGTATGGGATTGGCCGCGCTTTCTAAGCCGCGAGACGCTTTATACTCTGGTTGTCTCCTGCTCTTTCGTTTCCGTTCTGATCCCGCGATGGGCAGTTGCCGATCACGGATTGCCGATCGCCGATTATTTCATCTGGTTCGACGACGCCGAATATACGCGCCGGATTGCGCGATCCTACCCCGGCATTTTTGTCCCAGACAGCCGCGTCATTCACGACACGCCCGAAAACAAAGGCGTCAACTTCAGCCTGATTACCGACAAGAACGTCTGGAAATTCGCCTATGGCGCGCGCAACGAGGCCTCTTATCACCGGCGCGAGCGCGGCCTGATGGGGGTCTTGTCCTTTGCCAGAAACGTGCGCGGGCAGATGCGAGCAGGTCAGGTCTCCTCAGAGCTCAAGCGCAAGATTTACAAGGCGATTTGGGACGGCTACCGCTTCAAGCCCGCAATCGTTCGGGTCTGATCGGGCAATCTCGCGCTCACCTGCTGCCGCATTAATGCGACACTTTCCGCTTCATTCGAATTCTTTTCTGTTCGTTAGCCGCCCCTTCTCGGGGCGGCTAAACATTGTTTGACGCAATGGTAACAATTTCGTTATATGCGTAAGAGACTGAGAATAATGGTATTTATACGATTTGCCTAAGACCCGGGGTGAAAGCCCTTTCTGGTCCGATGCTTGGGCGTGAAAGTGAGACAGATGAGCGGCCATACCGATCAAGCACCCCAAGCCATAAGCGGAAGACGCGTTTTGCTGATGCTGGGCATGCATCGCTCGGGCACTTCGGCCCTTTCAGGGGTCATGGGCTTAATGGGTGCGGATGCACCAGGCGATCTCGCCGCCGGTACCGAAATGAATGCCAAAGGCTTTTTCGAATCCAATATCGTCACGCAACTGAATGAGGATTTGCTCGCCGCTGCAAATACGAGCTGGTGGGATTGCCGCAATCTGCCGCGCGAATGGTTGCAAAGCGAAGGGCTGACGCAATTCGGCGAGCGCGCGAAAATCGATATCGAACGCGAATTCGGGCAGTCTTCGCTCTTTTTCCTCAAGGATCCGCGTATTTGCCGCCTCCTGCCCTTTTGGCTTCCTGCGCTTGAAGCCGCGGGGATCACGCCGCTTGTCGTGCATACGCATCGTCATCCGATGGATGTCGCGCGCTCGTTGCAACGGTGGTGGGACTATGATCCGGAATACAGCCAGATCCTGTGGTTGCGCCATGTGCTTGATGCCGAAGCCGATTCACGCGGCATGGCGCGGGTCTTTACCAATTTCGACGAGGTGCTCGACGACTGGCGCGTCACAGTCGGCAAGATTTCGGACGGGCTCGGTTTTGACTGGCCGCGCGATCTGCAAGAGGCGGCACCGGAATTGGACGACTTCCTGACCGGCGAGTTGCGCCATTTCTCGACCCCGCGTCAGAGCCTTTGCCCGATTGGGTCGCGACGGTTTACGCCGTGCTCGAGCGCTGGGTCACTGAGGGCGAGCAGGCGTCTGATTATGCGGTGCTTGATGCGATTAACGAAAAAGTCCGTGAGGCGTCGGCCAATGTCGCGGGCCTGGCAGAGAATGCACAGGGCCTGTTCTCGGCAGGAAAGCTCGCCCGTCAGGCCCATGCGGATCTGGCAGCCGAGCGTGACAGGCTGGTCCAAAGCCTTGGTGATTTGACCGCCCGAAACGAGGCTCTGCAGCAACAAAAGGAAGCGCTTGATCGCGACTTGGAGGAACGCGAGCAAGCCCTGTCGGAGTTGCGTGCCGATTATGAAAAGCGCACGGCCGCGCTGCAATCGGTGATTGAATCACATGAGTTCCGTCTGGATCAGCAAAGCGTCAAATCCATAGCGCTGACGGCCGAACGCGACGCATTGCGGGAGCGTGGCCAAATCGACGCCAAAACTCTGGCCCAGCTCGAACATACCGTTGCCGCGCTTTATGGCAGCACGTCGTGGCGCGTGTCGGCACCGCTGCGGGCGGCCTCGCGTCTGGTCAAAAGATCAAGCCGCGCTAACCCGCGCGGCTTGCCTCAGCGGCCCGCGGTCCATAGGCGGAAGCGGCCGCGGCCGGTAATCTCGCGCAAGATCCCCATCTCTTGCAGCCGCGCCAAACCGCGTTCGGCGCTATCGCGCGAGATGCCCAAAGCCCGCTCGATATCCTCGGTGCCGACCAATGGCCGCAAAAGCGCGGCCTCGATCATGCGGGCGGGGGTTTCGCCCTTCATCCGCGCCACAGCTCTCAAAGATCCGCCCGCCAGTGCCGCAGCCTGCGCAGCTCGGCGCGGGCATCGCTTGCGCCTGCGCGGAAGGCTTCGAGCGTATGCGCCAACCGCTCCGAGGGGGTACCTCCAAGCCGCCAGATGGTCCGGCCGTGACGACCGAGCGGGGCGAAGCCCAGAAAGGGCAGGTCCTGCACGGCCACCAATGCCGCAAAACTTGCGCCTTCGATCACATCCTCGACCGGCGAGAGGCCGGAGAGGCGCCAGAATGGCAAGGCCGCAGCCGCGCGGGTCAGGGGGTGACGCCCAGAGATCCGGTCGAAAGCCTTGAGAAAGCCGCTGCTTGCCGCGTCGAAATCATCGCCCGCGGGACGCTGCACCTGATCCTCGGCGAGACCCGAGACCTCGACGCGGTGCAGCCCCAGAAAATTGCGCAGATCTCGGGGCACCGGCCGTTTGAGCGGCGCTTCGTCCACGGCCTGTTCGGGCGCGAGGCGACGCATCGCCCATCGCGCCTGCATCAACCCTCGGCATCCGCACCACCCCAAGCAGCCAGCAGATCGCGGCCGATATCTTCGCTGTTTTGCGTGATGCCCTGTGCGGCGAGCATCGCCTCGATCTCGATCAAGGCGAGGCGCGGCAAGAGCCAAGGCGCATCCTCGATCGCGGCATCGAGCGCGCCGAGCGCTGCGGCCGCGCGGGCCAAAGCGGGGGCTTGTTCGGCCTCGGCCTGCTGCCAATGCGCCGGACGGGTCAGGTCGCGATGCGGGGGATCCGAAGGCGGGGGCACGGGAGAGAGGAGAACAGGCTTTGCATCCGCATATTCTGCGCCATTTTGCGGATTGCTACCAGCGCTCGGCACCGGAAAATCGCGCAATGGCCACCAGAATTGCGCCAAAGCTGCGCCTTGCACGGTCGGAACTGGCGCGCGCGCGCAGATAGCCGTGCGGAAGCTGCGCCTCGTTGCGCCAGGTCACCGGAACACCCGCCGCCGCCAGCTTGGCGGCATAGTCGCGGCTGTCGTCACGCAAAGGATCGACATCGGCCGAAACGATGAAAGCGGGCGCCAGCCCTTCGAGATCACCGGCCAGCAAAGGGGCGGAAAGCTCGGTCGGGATTTGGTCACCCAGAAGCGCTTGGCTATAGCCCGCGAGATCGCTGCTGCGCAGCAAAGGCGCTTCGGCATTCTCGTGATAGGATGGTGCCGAGCCGTCGCCGCCCAGTCCGGGGTAGATCAGAACCTGTCCCAAAGGCATCCGCCCGCTTTGGCGCAGATCCAGACACAGCGCCGCGACCAGACAGGCCCCGCACTATCGCCCACGACCACGCCGGGGCGGTCCAATGCCTCCCAAACCGCGCCGACGTCGCCGATTTGCGCGGGAAAACGGTATTCCGGCGCGAGACGATAATCGACCGCGACAACCTGCAGGCCGGTGGCATCCGCAATCTCGGCGCAAATGTCGTCATGGCTTTCGAGCCCGCCGACGATATAGCCGCCGCCATGGGCGTAAAGCACGACGACCGGCGTTTCCGCTCCGTAGATGCGGCAGCGCACGCCGGCGATCGCGCGATCCGTGACGGGGAGGCCCTCTGGACGTCCACGATAGAACAAGCTGCACATCTGGTTGTAATAGCGCCGGTTTTCCTCGGCGCTGGCACCGTTCGCATCGGCGGGATAGGCGGCCTCGGTCGCGGCGATGAAGGCCAAGGTCTGCGGATCGGTGATCGTGGCCATTCCTACTGGACACCCTGCGCGATGCGGCGGGTCAGCCAATCGGGATCCGGCTCGGGGACCGAGGCCAGCAGCTCGACCGTATAGGGATGGCGCGGGGATCGAGAACGGTGGCCTTCGCGCCCTGATCCATCACCCGCCCGCCCTTCATCACCACCACCTCGTCGGCAATCGCGCGCACCGTCGCGATATCATGGGTGATAAACATGTAGGAGACGCCGGTTTCGTCCTGAATGCGGCTGAGAAGGCGCAGGATTCCTTCGGCAACCAGTTGGTCGAGCGCGCTGGTGACCTCGTCGCAGATGATGAACTCCGGCTCGGCGGCAAGGGCGCGCGCGATGCCGATCCTTTGCTTTTGGCCCCCGACAATTCCGAGGGCAACCGGTCGAGAAACTTCGCCGGATCAAGCTCGATCTGCTCCATCAGCTCGTGCAACCGCTCGTTCAGCGCGCGCCCCGAAAGGCCGCGGTAGAAGGCGATGGGGCGCGTCAAAATCTGGCGGATGGTCTGGCGCGGATTGAGCGCGGTATCGGCCATCTGGTAGATCATCTGGATCTGGCGCAGCTGCTCTTTGCTGCGGTCCTTGAGCGCGGGCGGCAGCGTCACGCCGTTGAGCATGACCGTGCCGGTTTTCGGCGGCAAAAGGCCGGTGATCGCCCGAGCGGTCGTGGATTTTCCCGAACCGGATTCGCCGACGACCGCGACGGTCGCGCCTTTCGGGATGTCGAAGCTGATGTCCTCCAGCACATTGACCGCACCGTAAGCTGCCGTCACGCCCGAGATGCGGATGGTGGGCACCGTGCTTTCGTCGAGCGCGCGCGCCGGTCGTGTGAATTCGCGCACCGCCCAAAGCGAGCGCGTATAGTCCTCGCGCGGGGCCTCCATCATCTGGCGCGTCGGTGCCTCCTCGACCTCGCGGCCGTGGCGCATGACTTTGATCCGGTCGGCCATTTGTGCAACCACGGCGAGATCATGGGTGATATAGATCGCGGCCGTGCCGAATTCGCGTACCGCCTCGCGGATCGAGGCCAGAACGCCGACCTGCGTTGTCACGTCCAGCGCGGTTGTCGGCTCGTCGAAGATGATCAGATCGGGGCGACAGGCCATGGCCATCGCAACCATCGCACGCTGCAATTGCCCGCCCGATACCTGATGCGGAAAGCGCAGGCCGAATTGGTCGGGATGGGGCAGATGCATCTTGGCGTAAAGCTCGCGGGCGAAGGCCTCGGATTGCGGACGGGTGCTGGTGCCGTGGATCATGGGCCCTTCGCAGAACTGCTCGAGCAGACGCCAGGCGGGGTTGAAGCTCGCCGCCGCGGATTGCGCGACATAGGCCACGCGCTTGCCGCGCAGATCGCGGCGCGCTCGGTCGGGCATCGCCAGAAGATCCGCCCCGTCGAGCATGACCTTACCTCCGGCAAAGCGCAGCCCCGGCGCGGCATAGCCCATCGCCGCCAGACCGAGCGTCGATTTACCCGCGCC
The DNA here is from genome assembly GCA_030410095.1 of Paracoccus cavernae. GTDB lineage: Bacteria > Pseudomonadota > Alphaproteobacteria > Rhodobacterales > Rhodobacteraceae > Paracoccus > Paracoccus cavernae. Next base: position 239,626 of record JAUFRC010000002.1, on the reverse strand, counting down.
GGATTCCCGATCAGCCCCATGACCTCGCCACGGTCGAGCTGCAATCCGACCCCGTGCAGGATCGGGTTCCAACCCGCCTCGCCTTTGGCCTCGATCTTCAGCCCGTCGATTTTCAAAAGCATGGCATCAATCCTTCAGACCCGAAGCGCGGTGCAGCATCCAGTCGACGACAAAGTTCACCGCGACCGTCAAAAGCGCGATCGCGCCTGCGGGCAGCAGAGGCGTCACATCGCCAAAGGTAATGAGCGAGGCATTGTCCCGCACCATCGACCCCCAATCGGCCATCGGTGGCGGCAAGCCCAGACCAAGAAAGGCCAGAGCCGAAATCGTCAGGAAGACAAAGCAGAAGCGCAGCCCGAATTCGGCGATCAGCGGGGCCGCGATATTGGGCAGGACCTCGCGGCGGATGATCCACCAGGTCCCCTCGCCGCGCAATTTGGCGGCCTCGACGTAATCGAGCACCATGACATTCATCGCGGTGGCGCGGGCCAGACGGAAAACGCGGGTTGAATCGAGCACCGCGATCACGAGGATCAGATTGACCACGCCCGGTCCCAAGGCCGACAGCGCGAGCAGCGTAAAGATCAGCGCAGGCACCGCCATCAGAATATCGACGATCCGGGATAGGATCAGGTCGAACCAGCCGCCGAGAGCCGCCGCCAGAAGTCCCGCAATCGCGCCGATTGCAAAGGCCAGAACCGTAGTGATCAGCGCGATGCTGACGGTATTCCTCGCGCCCCAGATCAGGCGCGAGAGCATATCGCGACCAAGGAATCGGTACCGAGCGGAAAGGCGCCCTCCCAAGGCTCGAATTGCGCGCCGACGATTTCGGCCTCGCCATAGGGCGCGATCAGCGGCGCGAAGATCGTCACGACGGCATAGGCCAGAATGACCAGCACGCCGAAAATCGCGGTCGGCGGCATGGTGCGGATGGTGCGGGCAAGACCAATGGCGATCGACATGGCTTACCTCGGATGCAGCAGGCGCGGGTTGGTGGCGATGGCCAGCACATCCGCGAGCAGGTTGAGCAGGATATAGACAGCGGCAAAGATCAGCGCGCAGGCCTGTACCACCGGCATGTCGCGGTTGGTCACGCTGTCGACCATCAGCTGGCCCATGCCGGGATAAACGAAAACCACTTCGACGATGACGACGCCGGTGATGAGCCACGCGATATTGAGTGCGATCACGTTGATGATCGGCGCGAGCGCATTGGGCAAAGCGTGGAAGGCAATGACGCGCCACGGGCTCACGCCCTTGAGCCGCGCCATGGCGATATAGGGCGCGCCCAGAACGTTGACGACCGCCGCCCGCGTCATGCGCATCATATGCGCCGTCACGACGAGAACCAGCGTGATTGCGGGCAGGAAGGTGCGCGAGAGCATCTCGGAGAGGCCCGCGCCGGGCGAGATGCTCGCCATCGAGGGAAACCAGCCCAGTTTGACCGACAGCCAGAACATCAGCAGATAGGCGATGAAGAATTCCGGAAAGGAAATCGCGCTGAGGCTGAGGATATTGACGATGCGGTCGAACCAGCCGCCACGCCACAAAGCGGCCAGAAGGCCCAGCCCCACCGCCAGCGGCACCGCGATCACGGCAGCATAGGCGGCGAGAAACATCGTATTGCCCAGACGCCCGGCCAGCAGTTCCGAAACCGGCCGGCCATTGGCAAGGGAATTGCCGAAATCGCCCTGAAGCACCCCCGCGATCCAGCCGAAATAGCGTTGGATCAAGGGCTGGTCGAGGCCGAGCTCGTCGCGGAAAGCGGTGACGGCCTCGGGCGTGGCATTCCGCCCGAGGACCTGTTCGGCAATGTCTCCCGGCAGCATGGAAACCGCCAGAAAGACCAGAACCGAGATGATGAACAGCGTGAAGACACCGATACCAAGCCGCGTCAGAATCATGTGTTTCAGGGCGCTGCTTGATCGGGTCTCACTCATGCGGCGGCCTCCCTCTGGCCGATGCGGCGAATGCCGGCACCTGCCGCTTCGGCGCGGGCAGCGCCAGATCAAGCGCCGCGATCCGCGCGAAAGCCGCCTCGAGGTCGCCGCTCATGGCAACCGCGCGCCCTTCCTTGGTATCGACATGCAATAGCATATGTTCTCCTGTCGCGACGATGGTTCCATCTTCCCTGAGGATGCTGTGGAACAGGCGGAACTTTTTGGCATCATAGCCCAAAAGTCTGGTCTCCACCTTCAGCCTATCGCCGCCCGAAGCTTCTGCAAGATGGCGGATGTGACTTTCGACCGTATAGGCCGAAAAGCCGCCCGCACGGTAATCGGCGTCCAGCCCGACATGGATCATGAAGGCGTCGGTCGCATCGCCCAGCACCTGCAAATAGCGGAACTCGGTCATATGTCCGTTGTAATCAAGCCATTCGCCGCTGACGCTCGCGCGGTGAAGCTGGAGCGGATAGCCCGAGGGCGCAGCAACCTCGCGGGCATAAAAGCGGTTTTCCATCTCCTGAAGGTTCTGCCCTGCGCCCCAGTTGTTGGCCTTGAGCGCTTGGAAAATTCCGATCAGGTTGTCGTCGCGGATGCGTTCCAGCTCGCGGATCGAATGCATCCCCGATTGCGCATCCGATTGATCCGCGATCATGCCGACGAGCCGGTCGTCGAGCTCGGGCACATCCATCAGTTTCGTCCACGGCCATTTCAGCGCGGGGCCGAATTGTGCGAGGAAATGCTTCATCCCCGCCTCGCCGCCCGCGATGCGGTAGGTCTCGAACAGGCCCATTTGCGCCCAACGAAGGCCGAAGCCGAAGCGGATGATGTCGTCGATTTCCTCGGTCGTGGCGATGCCGTCATTGACCAGCCAAAGCGCCTCGCGCCACACCGCTTCCAGCAGGCGGTCGCCGATATGGGCGTCGATCTCCCGCGCGATCGAGACGGGTTTCATCCCGACCTGCGACAAAAGATCGGTCGCACGCCGCGCCGCATCGGCCCCGTCGCCGCTGCCGCCGACAATCTCGACCACCGGCAGAAGATAAACGGGGTTGAACGGGTGTGCGACAAGGATGCGTTCGGGATGGCGCGCACCTTCGCGCAGCTCCGAGGGTTTGAAGCCCGAGGTCGACGAGCCGATCACGGCATCCGCGGGGCTGCGGCCTCTATCTCGGACAGGATCTTGTGTTTGAGATCCAGCCGCTCGGGCACGCTTTCCTGAATGTAATCGGCATCCTTGACCGCATCGGCGATGCTGTCGCACCAGATGATGCGGCCCGCCTCGGGAAGGGGTGCTTGGTAAAGCTTGCCCCATGCTCGAGAGGCGTTCCCCATGACCTCGCCGACGATGCGGGCCGCCTCGGGATGGGGGTCGAAGACTCGCACGTCATGGCCCGCGAGGATGAATCTTGCGATCCATCCCCCGCCGATAACCCCGCCGCCGATTGCTGCGATTTTCATGCTGCCCACCACCGTTCCACAATTTTCCAGCCGTCGAAGAAGCGGTCTCCCGCCACCGGCCCATGCGCGACCTTGTCGTTCTTGGCGTCGACATAGTTGACGAAGACCGGAATGATCGTGCCGCCGTCTTCCGACACGATCGCCTGCATCTCGTGATACATCTCGCGGCGTTTCGCATCGTCGAGCTCGGTCCGCGCGGTGATCAGAAGCTGGTTGAACTTCTCGTTTTCCCAGAAGCTCTCGTTCCATTCCGCGCCGGATGCATAAGTGAGGCTGAACATATCGTCCTCGGTCGGGCGGCCGTTCCAGTAGCCCATGCAGAAGGGCTTCTTCATCCAGACATTCGTCCAGTAATTGTCTTCCGGCTCGCGCTTGACGGTGACGTTGATGCCGCAGGCCTTGGCCGATTGCTGGAAGAGCTGCGCCGCATTGACCGCGCCGGTAAAGGCGGTTTCCGAGGTCGACAGGTCGATGTCGAGACTGTCCATCCCCGCCTGTTTGAGGTGGAACTTCGCCTTGTCGGGGTCGTAGCTATGCTGCGGCAGATCGGCCGCATAATAGCGGTTCGCGGGCGTGATCGGGGTATCGTTGGCGACCTTGCCGTAGCCGTGCAGGATCTTTTCGAGGAATTCCTCGCGGTTGATCGCATATTTCAGCGCAAGGCGGACGTTGTTGTCGTTGAGCGGCGCGCCGTTCGTCAGCATCGGCATGGTGTAATGCGCGGTGCCGGTGGTCTCGACCAGCGAGATGCCGGGACGGCGTTTGAGCAGACCGACCGTCGCCAGATCGGGGGCGTTGATCACATCGACCTCGCCGGTCATCAGCGCGTTCTGGCGCGCGGTCGGGTCCGAGATCGCGATGATCTCGACCGTCTCGAACCATGCGCGGTCCTTTTGAAGTAATCGCCGCGCCGCTTCAGCGAGACCCGCACGCCCGGATCGTGATGTTCGAGCGTATAGCCGCCCGTGCCCAGACCCGATTGCCAGTTCATCGTGCCGTCTTCGTTGGCGGGCATGATGAGATAGTGGTAATCGGCGGTGATGGTCGCGAAATCGGCATTGCCCGAATTCAGCTCGAAGACCACGGTGTGATCGCCATCGGCGCGGATGTCCTTGACCTGTTCCAGCGGGCCTTTCGCGCCCGATTTGCTGGCCTCGCCGCGATGGTGGTTGAACGAGGCGATCACGTCTTTCGCCGTCACGGCCTTGCCGTCGCCGAAAGTCGCATCGCTGCGGATCTTGAAGGTCCAGATCACCGCGCCCGCATCCGGCTCGACGCTTTCGGCAAGATCGGGAACGGCCTTGCCGGTATGGTCGATCTCGACCAGCGTGTTGCAGACCGCGAGCATGCCGATGATCACCGGCCCCGACAAAAACAGCGCCGGATCAAGCGTATCCGAGGTCGCCGCCCCCGACATCCCGATCCGCATCGAGCCGCCGACTTTGGGCTGCGCCTCTTGGGCGGCTACGCCGTAAGGCAGCAGCAGCCCCGCGGCGGTGGCGGCGACGGTTCCGGCCAAAAGGCCGCGTCTGGTCAAATTGGTCATCGTGCTTCTCCCTGTTTTGCCCGTCCTTTAGCGGCGGGTCAGTTTAAGCTTTCGCGCACCTCGGCGGGCGTCATGATCCGGCAGCCCATATTGGTCAGAATGGTGCCCGCGCGGTCGACCAGATCGCCGTTCGAGGCCAGAACCCCGCGATCGAGCCAGATATTATCCTCGAGACCCACGCGGACATGACCGCCCGCCAGCGCCGCCTGCGCGACATAGGGCATCTGCATCCGCCCGATCGAGAACATCGAATAGGTCCAGCCGGCGGGGATGTTGTTGACCATCGCCATCAGCGAATTGGGATCGGCCGGCGCGCCATAGGGAATGCCCATGCAGAGCTGGATCATCACCGGATCGTCGATCAACCCCTCGTCGACCAGCGTTTTGGCGAGCCAGAGATGGCCGGTGTCGAAAGCCTCGATCTCGGGGCGCACGCCTGCGGCCTGAATGCGCCGCGCCATTGCGCGCAGCATGCCGGGCGTGTTGGTCATGACGTAATCGGCTTCGGCGAAATTCATCGTGCCGCAGTCAAGCGTGCAGATCTCGGGCAGAAGCTCTTCGACATGGACCAGACGCTCGGTCGCGCCGACCATATCTGTGCCGGGGCCAAGCGGCAGCGGGCTTTCCACGTCGCCCAGAATGATGTCGCCGCCCATGCCTGCCGTCAGGTTCAAAACGACATCCGTATCCGAGGAACGCACGCGCTCAACCACTTCGCGGTAAAGCGCGGGATCGCGCGAGGGCGTGCCGGTTTCGGGATCGCGGACATGGACATGGGCAATTGCCGCGCCAGCCTTGGCGGCCTCGATACAGGCTTCGGCGATCTGTTTGGGCGAGCGCGGAACCTTGTCCGATTTGAGATGGCTCTGGCCCGATCCGGTCACGGCACAGGTAATGAAAACGTCGCGGTTCATGGTGGCTCCGGCAGGTAAAGGCTTTGTCGTTAACCTTGAGCGTAGAGGCTTTCAGGCATTGTGATTTGCATTGTCAGCCTTATCATTTGCCTATGACGCCAGAATCGCCCTTCCATTTAACTTTTCTTGTGTTCGACGGTTTCTCGAACATGATCCTTGCCTGCGCGATCGAACCCTTGCGTGCAGCCCGCGATATTTCAGGCAAGCGCCTGTTTTCATGGCAGATTGCGACAATGGACGGCCAGCCTGCGACCAGTTCGTCGCGGCTTTCGCTGGCGGCGGACCTTTCGGCGGACCGGATCGGGGCCACGGATGCGCTGGTCGTGGTGACGGGATACGGCGCGCGCGACCATATGAGCCGCGCCGCGACCCAGATCATCCGGCGCAAATCGCGCGGCCTGCCGCTGACCGTGGGGCTTGATACCGGCGCCTGGCTGATGGCGGGGGCGGGGCTGCTGACCGGACGGCGCGCGACGATCCACTGGATGGAGCTCGATGCTTTCGCCGAGACCTTCCTCGACGTAGACTCGCTGACCACGCCCTGGGTGCAGGACGGCGATTGCGTGACCTGCGGCGGCGCGGGCGGGGTGCTCGACTGGACGCTTTCGCTGATCAGCGGGCGCGGAGACGAGGCGCTCAGCTTTGATGTCGCCAATATGTTCGGCCGGATCGCCGCGACCTCCGGCCCCTATGACAGCCCCGTCGATTACCCGCCCGCCGTGCCGCGGATGATGGATCTCGGCCTGCCGCCCGCACTGCAACGCGCGGTCAAGGCGATGCGCGAGACTGCCGACACGCCCCTGCCCCTGCCCGACATCGCCGAGATCGCCGCCGTTTCCCTGCGCACGCTCGACCGCATGTTCATGGCGACCTTACAGATGCCGGCGGGGCGCTATTACCGGCTGATCCGGCTGTCGCATGCCCGCGCGCTGGCGATGGATACGCGACTTACTTTGGCCGAGATTGCGGCGCGCACGGGCTTTGCCTCCTCGGCCACGCTCGCGCGCGCCTATCGCAGCCAATATGGCGAAACGATCGGCGCAGCGCGGCAGGGCTAGCGCGGCCTAGCGGCCCTTCCAGATCGGATCGCGCTTTTCGGCAAAGGCGCGCGCCCCTTCGAGCTGATCCTCGGAGCGGTGCAGCACCTCGACCGTTTCGAACTGGTTGCGCGCGATCTGTGCCATCGCATCGACGAATTTCATATCCTCGGCCTCGCGCACGATTTCCTTGATCGCGGCGAAAACCAGCGGCGGCCCCGAGGCGAGCTCGTCGGCCAGTTTGCGCGCCTCGGTCATCAATTGGTCGGCGGGAACGACGCGGTTGATCATGCCCCAGCGCGCGGCCTCGTCGGCCTGCATCCAGCGGCCGGTCAGCAGCATTTCCATCGCGATATGATAGGGATACGCTTGGGCAGCCGGATCGAGGCGGCATCGGCAACCGTGCCCGAACGAATCTCGGGCAGGGCGAAGCTCGCATGGTCGGCCGCGATGATCATGTCGCCCGAAAGCGCGACCTCGAGTCCGCCGCCGCAGCAGATCCCGTTCACCGCCATGATGACGGGCTTGTTCATCCCGCGCAGCTCCTGCAATCCGCCAAAGCCGCCGACGCCGTAATCGCCCTCGACCGAGGCACCTTCGGCCGCCGCCTTCAGATCCCAACCGGGGCAAAAGAATTTGTCGCCCGCGCCGGTCAAGATCGCGACGCGAAGTGTGGGATCATCGCGGAAACGGGTGAAGACCTCGCCCATCAGGCGGCTGGTCGCAAGGTCGATCGCATTGGCTTTGGGGCGGTCGAGCGTGACCTCGAGGACGGCACCACGGATCTCGGTACGGACGGGATTCATCGTTTCTCCTTCGGGGGTTGGGGGATCAGGGCCGGCCCTTCGGCGCGCGCCTTTCTGCCTGAAGGCAGGACCCGCATGATGCTGGCATCTTCGGACGCGCTTTGTCGAGAGGGCTCTTCGGGCGCCCCTGCCGCCCCTGCGGGGACCATAGAGGCTCATGCAGGGCCATGTCGCGTTTGGCGCGATTTGCGCCGTATCCGCCGCCCGCGAGCGAAAGTTAACGCTTTACGACTTCAGTGGTCTTGCACTTTGCGCAGAGTTGGCATTGGTGCACGACAGCCGCGGATCAGGCTCGGGACGGGAGCAAAGACCAAAGAATGAGAGGAAAGTCTTTTTCTTGACAGTTTAAAGACCGTCTCCGCACAGTTGGGGTACATCAAGGTTCGCCACCAAGACCAGACCTTGTGCCGTACCCGGACGTGAGCCGAAACAGACACGATCACAGAAGTTTTCAGGAGCCGAAGATGGCCGACCAAGTGCTGACCGTAACCTGCCCCGCCCGTCGGGGAATCGTTGCCGCGATTTCCGGCATGTTGGCCGCCAACGGCTGCAACATCACCGATAGCGCCCAGTATGACGATCAGGAAAACGACCGCTTCTTCACGCGCGTCAGCTTCCGCTCCGAAGAGGGCAAAAGCGCCGCCGAGCTGCGCGAGGCCTTCGAGCCGATCGCGGGCGAATTCGACATGCAGTGGCAGCTGCACGAGACCAACGAGAAGATGAAGGTTCTTCTGATGGTCTCGAATTTCGGCCATTGCCTCAACGACCTCTTGTACCGCTGGCAGATCGGCGCGCTGCCGATCGACATCGTCGGCGTGATCTCCAACCACATGACCTACCAGAAGGTCGTCGTGAACCACGACATCCCCTTCCACTACATCAAGGTCACCAAGGACAACAAACCCGAAGCCGAAGCCAAGATGCTGCAAATCGTCGAGGATACCGGCACCGAGCTGGTGGTTCTGGCGCGCTACATGCAGATCCTCTCCGATGACCTTTCGCAGAAAATGTCGGGCCGGATCATCAACATCCACCACTCCTTCCTGCCGAGCTTCAAGGGCGCAAACCCTTATAAGCAGGCCTATCAGCGCGGCGTCAAACTGATCGGCGCGACGGCCCATTACGTGACCGCGGACCTCGACGAGGGCCCGATCATCGAGCAGGACATCATCCGTGTCACCCACGCCCAATCGCCCGAGGATTACGTCAGCCTTGGCCGCGATGTCGAAGCGCAGGTGCTCGCTCGCGCGATTCACGCACATATCCACCATCGCGCCTTCGTGAACGGCAATAAGACGGTTGTCTTCCCGTCCAGTTCGGTGGATACGCTTCCGAACGGATGGGCTGATATCAGGCCCGTCGCAGTCAGCGAGAGGGACCATGAGCGCAAGTATCATCGACGGCAAGGCCTTCGCGGCAGGCATTCGGGAAAAGGTCGCGGAGCATGTCGCCCGCATCAAATCCGAAGCCGGCATCACCCCGGGTCTTGCGGTGGTTCTGGTGGGCGAGGATCCTGCAAGCCAGGTCTACGTCCGCTCGAAGGGCAAACAAACGATCGAGGCCGGCATGGCCTCGTTCGAGCACAAGCTGGATGCCTCGACCTCCGAGGAGGTGCTTCTGGCGCTGATCGCGAAACTGAATGCCGATCCGGCCGTCCACGGCATCCTGGTGCAGCTGCCGCTGCCCGATCATCTGAACTCGGATCTGGTCATCAATTCGATCGATCCGGCCAAGGATGTCGACGGTTTCCACATCTCTAACGTGGGCCTTTGGCCACGGGGCAAAAGGCGATGGTGCCCTGCACCCCGCTGGGTTGCCTTTTGCTGCTGCGCGACCTGATGGGCTCGCTCTCGGGCAAGAATGCGGTGGTGATCGGTCGCTCCAACATCGTCGGCAAGCCGATGGCCCAGCTTCTGCTCGGCGATAGCTGCACCGTGACGATCGCGCATTCGCGCACCAAGGACCTGCCCGATGTCGTGCGCCGTGCCGATATCGTCGTCGCCGCCGTCGGCCGCCCCGAGATGGTCAAGGGCGAATGGATCGCCGAAGGCGCGGTCGTGATCGATGTCGGCATCAACCGCATCGAACGCGACGGCAAGCAGATCCTCGTCGGCGATGTCGATTTCGCCAGCGCCCTGCCGCGTGCCTCGGCAATTACGCCGGTGCCGGGCGGCGTCGGTCCGATGACGATTGCCTGTCTTTTGGCCAATACGGTGACTGCCTGCTGCCGCGCGAACGGTCTGGCCGAGCCCGAGGGCCTCACGATCTGATCCGGTGGGTCGGGCCGCAGCGGTCCGGCCCTCCCCCTTCGATTTGACTATTTGACAGCCAGCCCAAGCATACACATCCTCGAAAAGGGTGTTGAGGAGGAGTCCACATGACCAAACGAGTTGCTGTGATCGGCGCAGGGCCCTCGGGGCTTGCACAGTTGCGTGCCTTCCAATCCGCCGCCAACAAAGGGGCCGAGATCCCCGAGATCGTCTGTTTCGAGAAACAGGACAATTGGGGCGGGCTGTGGAATTACACATGGCGCACCGGCCTCGACGGCAATGGCGAGCCGGTCCATAGCTCGATGTACCGCTACCTTTGGTCGAACGGCCCGAAAGAGGGTCTCGAATTCGCGGATTATTCCTTCGAAGAGCATTTCGGCAAGCAGATCGCCAGCTACCCGCCGCGCGCCGTGCTGTTCGACTATATCCAGGGCGCGTCGACAAGGCGGGTGTACGCAAATGGATCCGCTTCTCGACGCCGGTGCGCATGGTCACCTATGACGCGAAATCCGAGAAATTCACCGTCACGGCGCATGATCTGGTCAAGGACCACATGTATACCGAGGAGTTCGACAATGTGATCGTCGCCTCGGGCCATTTCTCGACCCCGAACGCACCGGAATTCCCGGGCTTCACCCGTTTCGGCGGCCGCATCCTCCACGCCCATGATTTCCGCGACGCGATGGAGTTCAAGGGCAAAGATCTGCTGCTGATCGGCACCTCCTATTCGGCCGAGGATATCGGCTCGCAATGCTGGAAATACGGCGCGAATTCGATCACCGTCGCGCACCGCACCCAGCCGATGGGCTTCAAATGGCCCGCGAACTGGAAAGAGGTCCCCATCCTCGAGCGCGTGGACGAAAACACCGCCTATTTCAAGGACGGCAGCAGCCAGAAGATCGACGCGATCATCCTGTGCACCGGCTACAAGCACCATTTCCCCTTCCTGCCCGACGATCTGCGCCTCAAGACCAAGAACCGTCTGGCATCGGCCGATCTCTACAAGGGTGTGGCATATGTCTATAACCCGAAGATGTTCTATCTCGGGATGCAGGACCAGTGGTTCACCTTCAACATGTTTGACGCGCAGGCCTGGTGGGTCCGCGACGCGATCATGGGCAAGATAGCGATCCCGCGCGAAACCGCGACGCTTCTGGCCGATGTCAAAGCCCGCGAGGAAGGCGAGGATGCCGGCGTCGATACCCACGACGCGATCCAGTATCAGGGCGATTACGTCAAGGAACTGATCGCCGAGACGGATTACCCGTCCTTCGATGTCGACGGCGCTTGTGCGGCCTTCTTTGAGTGGAAGGACCACAAGAAGGACGACATCATGGGCTTCCGCAACAAGGCCTACCGCTCGGTCATCACCGGCACGATGGCCCCGATCCACCACACGCCGTGGAAGGATGCGCTGGAAGACACGATGGAAAGCTATCTGCGCAACTGATCGGGCGCAGTCTGAACACCGTCACGCGACCCGCATGAAAATGCGGGTCGTTTGCGTTTTATGGCAATGGCTTGCAGAGGATATCTCTAAGATTAGACATCGAGTGTCTGCTCGTGTTCCCATTCATTGCCGTGCTCGGCGAAACGCTCGCATTCGCGGATTTTCAGCTTGAGATAGGCGCTTGAAAACTCCGGCCCCATCGCCTCCGACAGAAGCGTGTCGGCCTCGTATTGGCGCAAGGCATCGCGCAGATCGGCGGGAAGGCGTGGCGCATCGGTGACGAGATGGCCTTCGGAATGCATGTCGCGCGTGCTCACCGGCCCCGGATCGAGGCTGCGCCGCACCGTCCAGTCCCGCGGCAATGATCGCTGCCTGAAGCAAATAGGGGTTCGCGGCACTATCGGGCAGGCGAAACTCGAACCGGCCCGGCGCCGGGACACGAACCATATGGGTGCGGTTGTTGCCCGCCCATGTCACCGAGGCCGGTGCCCAGCTCGATCCGGCATCGGTGCGCGTCATATTGATGCGGCGGTAACTGTTGGCGGTGGGATTGCAGATCGCGGCCAAAGCGGGCGTATGCCGGACGATCCCGCCCAGAAAATGGCGGCCGAGCTGCGACAAGGCCAGCGGCGCTTGCGGGTCGAGAAAGAGGTTCTCTTCGCCTGCGGCATCCCACACCGAGACATGGACATGACAGCCTGAGCCGCTTTTGCCCGCGAAGGGCTTGGGCATGAAACTGGCGCGGATGCCCTGCCTTTCGGCGATCGAGCGCAGCATGAACTTGAAAAACACATGGCGGTCGGCGGTCACGAGCGCATCGTCGAAGCCCCAGTTCATCTCGAACTGGCCATGGGCATCTTCGTGATCGCATTGGTAGGGCCGCCAGCCCATCGTCGTCATATGGGACATCAGCTCGGCGAAAAGATCGTAGCGGCGCATGATGGCCTGCTGGTCGTAACAAGCCTTCTCGGTCCGGTCGAGCGCGTCATGGGGTGCGGTGCCCTCGGCATTGAGCAGGAAGAATTCGGGCTCGACGCCGGTGCGCACCCGCAGGCCGGCCGCCTCGGCCGCGGCAACCAGCCGGCGCAAGACATTGCGCGGTGCCTGGGCGAATTCCTCGCCACCGAGGGCGCAATTGGCGGGAACCCAGGCGATCTCGGGTTGCCAGGGCAGCTGGACGACATGGCTGCAATCGGGAAGGGCCAGAAGATCGGGATGGGCGGCGGACAGGTCGAACCATGTCGCGAAACCGGCAAAGGCCGCCCCCGTTTTGCTCATCTGCCCGATCGCTTCGGTCGGCACCATCTTGGCGCGCTGCACCCCGAAAAGATCGGTGTATGAGATCATGAAATGCTTGACCCCCGCTTTGCAGCGAAGGCCGCTAGATCCGTCGTCATCTGTCCCACTTGCCCCCGACAGTTGGATGACGTGATCCTGCACCGAGATTTCACAAGCGGGAAGGGTCGGCCTGACTTGGGGCGCGACTATTTGCCCGCACGGCGGAATCCCGCCTCATTCGGGTGATTTTCCCGCTCCGGCCCCTGCCATTTCACTGCAATCGCGGCAGAGGTTCCGATGCGGCCACCGAAGATGCGCGGAATTTGTCACGCGAATCCCCATAGTTGGCCGCATAATCTGTCAAAGATATGGCTTGCGGCAGGTTGCGGCACCTTGCCGCATTGAACGATCTGCAATTATTTTGACCCACAGGAGAAATTTTTTCTTTGTGGGAAGACGAATCTGCGTCACTCTCGTGACACCAACAGGTGACGGAGCTACGCTATGACGGATTTTCCGCAGCCTTCCAGCACCGGATCGGCACCCACTTTCGCCCGTTCGGAAGGCCAGAACTCCCCTAATGAAATGATGCGCACGCTGAGCTGGCAAGGCGCGTTCTGGGTGGCGGCCGGGGTCCCGCCCTCGTCCTTTTCTCGATCGGCGGGATTGCGGGGGTCGCCGGAAAGGTGGCCTTCGTCGTCTGGATCGTCTCGATGTGCATGGGCTTTCTGCAAAGCTTCACCTATGCCGAAATGGCTGGCATGTTCGGCAACAAATCGGGGGAACCTCGGTCTATGGCGCGACGGCATGGATGCGCTATTCCAAACTGGTCGCGCCTCTTTCGGTCTGGTGCAACTGGTTCGCCTGGAGCCCCGTGCTGTCACTGGGCTGCGCGATTGCGGCGGGCTATATCCTCAACGCTTTCTTCCCCGTTCCAGGCGCGGATAGCCCGCAAGTCATGGCCTGGGTTGCGGCCAATGCGGCATCGTTGACCGAGGCGAGCCCGCGCGTTCTCGAATGGCTGGCCGCCAATCCGGGCCAGACGGCGGCGCAAGGCGTCAACGCGCTACTGACCGGCGATGCGATCACGGCGCTGACGCCGGCGGTTCGGGTCTGGGAAGCGGCGCAGATCGGCATTCCGGGTCTCGGAACGCTGCATTTCAATTCGACCTTTGTGGTCGGCGTCGCGCTGATGCTGACAATGTATACGATCCAGAAGCGCGGGATCGGCACGGCGGCCGGTGTGCAGAAGGTCCTCGCGATCATCGTTCTGGTCCCGCTTCTGGCGGCCGGAATCATCCCGATCCTGAACGGCTCGATCAACTGGGATTACGTCACCAATATCGTGCCGCCTGCCGCCGCCTCCTCTCCGGTCGAGGGCTCGTGGAATGTCGGCGGCTGGACGCTGGTTCTGGGCGCGCTCTATATCACCGCCTGGTCGACCTACGGCTTCGAAACCGCGGTTTGCTATACGCGCGAACTCAAGGATCCCAAGACCGATACGTTCAAGGCGATCTTCTATTCGGGCCTGCTCTGCATGCTTTTCTTCATGCTGATCCCCTTCGCCTTTCAGGGGGTCTATGGCCACGAGGGCCTGCTCGCCCCCGCCATTGCCGACGGCAGCGGTATCGGCGAGGCTCTGGGACGGATGATCTCGAATTCGGGGATCGTGATCCATCTCTTTGTTCTGCTGATGATACTCGCGCTGCTGATGTCGATCATGACGGCGGGCGCGGGCTCGTCGCGCACGCTTTATCAGGGCTCGCGCGACGGCTGGCTGCCCAAATACCTCAGCAAAGTGAACGAGAACGGCGCGCCGATCGGGGCAATGCGTCAGGATCTGGTGTTCAACACCTTCCTGCTGGCGCTGGCCTCGGATCCGGGAGGGTATTTCTACGTCCTCGCCATCTCGAACGTAGGCTATCTGATGTTCAACTTCCTCAACCTCAATGCGGGCTGGATCCACCGGATCGACTCGCCGCATCTCGAGCGCCCGTGGAAGGCGCCGACCTGGCTTTTGACGGTCAATACGATGCTGGCTTTCGTCAATGCGGTCTTTCTGGGTGCGGGCGCGAAGGTCTGGGGCTATTCGCAGGCGCTTTGGGCGGGTCTGATCTTTGCTTCCCTGATCATTCCGGTCTTTGCCTATCGCCATTGGGTGACCGACAAGGGCCGCTTCCCGCGCGAAGCGATGGAGGATCTCGGCCTTGATCCGGACGGCGACCTTGGTCCGCGCCGCGCAGGCTTCCTGCCCTATCTGGCGCTGATTGCCGGTCTGGGCGTGGTTTTGTTCTCGAACTGGTTCTTCGTCTCGCCAAGCTGAAGGGCGTGGCGTTCCGCGCGCCCGTGCCCTTTGTCGCGCCTTTTTCAGGCATGGAGCGCCGCCCCTCGCGCTCCCGTGCGCCTGCCCCGCCGGATGTGCGGGGCAGGCCCTTGATTTTTCACGATCCGAGCAAACTGTCCGCAGCTTTCATGCAATACTTTTCTATTAGGAATATTCTTTTCCTTTGATTTTACCCTGCCGGAATGGTCGCATCAGGGCAGAACACCGACGACTTGCTAAATTCTGGGGAGAGCATGGCGAATTCTTGGCGCATTTCCACATTGGCGGACCGGCATCGGGCATTGGGGTCCAATCTGGAAGACTGGAACGGCATGCCCACTGCCTGGACCTATGACAAACCGATGATCGACGATTACGTCGCCGTCCGGACCAAGGCCGGTCTGATGGATGTCTCGGGCCTGAAGAAAGTCCACGTCACCGGACCTGCCGCCACACAGGTGATCGAACGTGCGACCACCCGCAATATGGCCAAGCTGATGCCGGGCCGCGCGGTCTATGCCTGCATGTTGAGCGATGCCGGCAAGTTCGTCGACGACTGCGTCATCTACCGCCAGGGGCCGAACACCTATCTGGTGGTCCACGGCACCGGAGCGGGCCTCGAGCAGCTCAATGCAGCAGGCTTGGGCAAAGATGTCTCGATCAATTTCGACGACAATATGCACGACCTGTCGCTTCAGGGACCGCTGGCCGTCGACTATCTGGCCAACCATATTCCTGGCATTCGCGATCTGGCCTACTTCGGCCATATCCAGACCGCGCTTTTCGGCAAACCCGTGATGATTTCGCGTACCGGCTATACCGGCGAGCGCGGCTATGAAATCTTCTGCCGTGGCGAGGATGCCCCGTGATCTGGGACCGCATCGTCGAAGAAGGCGCGCCCATGGGCATCGTGCCGGTCCAGTTCGGCACGCTCGATCTGCTGCGGGTCGAAAGCTACCTGCTCTTTTATCCGGGCGACAACTCGGAAAGCTTCCCTTCGACAACGAGGGCCCGGGCGATACGCTTTGGGAGCTTGGCCTCGATTTCACCGTCTCGCCGAATTTCACCGGCTTCCGCGGTGCCGAGGAACATGCCCGCCTCAAGGGCAAGGAGCGCTTCAAGATCTGGGGCCTCAAATTCGATAGCGACGATATGCCCGAGATCGGCTCGCGCGTTTACGCGGACGGCAAGGATATCGGCGTGGTGACGCAGGGGCTGGTCTCGCCGGTCAACAAATACACCGTGGCCATTGCCCGACTGCCGGTCGCATTCGCCAATGACGGCACCAAAGTCACCGTGAAATCCGGCGGCAAGGACGTCGTGGCGGTCACCCATTCGATGCCGTTCTACGACGTCGAAAAGAAACGCCGCACCGCCAAGGGCTGAAACGGAACTGAGGTAGGACAATGACGAAAACCGTATTCGCGCCCTCGATCTCGACCCGGCCCGTCTATGGTGTTCTCGAACCCCACCAAGGCAGTGCCCATCTGATGGTGGCCGATGGCGAAGGGGAGGCGCGATCCTCGACCTCTTCGCCAAGGCCGACGCTCTGGGCATGGATCTGAAAACCGATACGCATCTGATCTATGTGAAAGCGGCGAACGGCACCGATATGGGCGAGGAACTCGCCGGTCTCGGGGTCGCGCGCTTCTATCACGGCCCTCGCTTTCGGCCGCGATGTCGCGGGTCCGCAAGGCGCTCGGCGATGCGCATATGGGCCTGCAGATCTATCTGGCGGGAACCGAGACCCTGATCGGCGTCACGCAAAGCGAGGCGATGAAAGTGGGCTTTCCCTATAACGGGATCCACTCCGAACATCGCGGCTCTTTGGCGCGGCGCGTGCAATGCGTCCATTGCAAGGGCATCACCGAAAACGTCACCACGGATCCGATGGTCTGCAGCCATTGCGGCCTGCATCTTTTCGTGCGCGACCATTATTCCCGCAGGCTGGCGGCCTTTCAGGGCGTCAACATCGATGCCGAGGATCCCGGCCTTGTCCCCGAGATGGTGGAAAAATTCCCATGAGCAGCGGAGCCCCAAAATCCAGGCGCGGGTTACCGAAGTCACCGCGGTCAACGAGCTGATCAAGACCTTCCGCTTCGTGCCCCGTGACGGCGGCCCCGTCCCGCCCTTCTCGGGCGGCAGCCATATCGTCGTCGAGATGAACGACAACGGCACGCGCCGCCTCAACCCATACTCGCTGATGAGCGATCCGTCCGACACGACGGGTTATGCCATCTCGGTCCGGCGCGACGATTGCGGCCGTGGCGGCTCGCTTTACATGCACAACCATGTGGAGCCGGGGATGGAGATGACCATCTCCTATCCCGTGAACCTCTTTCCCGAGGATACGCGCGCGCGCAAACACCTGCTGCTGGCGGGCGGTATCGGGATCACGCCCTTCATCGCGCAAATGGCGCAGATGGACGAGCGCAACGCCCATTTCGAGCTGCATTACGCGGTCGCCAGCCGCAAGCTCGGCCAGTTCGGCGACGAGCTGAAGCGCAGCTATGAAAACCGCGTCCATCTTTACTATGACGACGAAAATATCCGCATGGACATTCCGGCGCTTCTGCGCGGCCAGCCGCTCGGAACCCATGTCTATGTCTGCGGCCCCAAGGGGATGATCGCCTACGTTCACGACATGGCGGACAAAGCCGGCTGGCCCAAGGGCGCGGTCCATTCCGAAGAGTTTCTCGCCCCTCCGGTCGGCGAAGCCTTCACGGTCGAGCTGGCGAAATCGGAAAAACCATCCGCGTCGGCGCAACCCAGTCCCTGCTCGAGGCGATCGAGGCTGCGGGAGTCGATGCGCCCTATCTCTGCCGCGGCGGGGCCTGCGGGCAATGCGAATGCGATGTTGTGGTGGCCGATGGCGATATCGAACACAACGACCACTGGCTGACCCCGAGCAACGCGCCTCGCAAAAGAAAATCATGCCCTGCGTGTCGCGTTTCGCGGGCGAGCGACTGGTTTTGGATCTGTAGGAGGAGCCGATGGGAATTCAGTTCAACGACGAGACCTTCCGCAACGATTTCACCTACCGAAATTCGGCCGCGGGGATCGCGCGCTTTCCCTTTCCCTTCCCCGAAGACGACTACATGTATTCGGTCAATATCGAACCGCATGTGCCGGGCCGCCCCGGATCGGTCTTCGAACATGCCTTTGATGTCGACGAGCATTACGTCTCGGAAATGGCCGACCGCGCCCGCGTTCTGGCCGATGATCCTCTGCGTTGCCAATCGCTGCCGCATATGACGCTGGCGGGTTGGGACCTGCTCGAGCTGATCATGGAAAGCAAGGCGCGCGACTATCCCGACCTGTTCCAGCTGACCAAGAACGGCAACCGCTGGCACTGGGTCAACAAGCCGCTCGGTATCGACGACACCTTCACCTTCCTCGACGAGACCACCCTACCCTATGGGCCGATGGAATACATCACGCGTCAAGCACAGGGCGATTTCACGCTGCAGGACCAGCGCGAGGACAATCTGTGGATCGAGGCCGGAATGGTGACGAGCCAGGCCGATTGGTCGCTCGATTTCGACATCGGGATGAGCTTTCACGAATGGCATGCGCCGGTGCCGCTGGCGGGCGGGATGGGGATTTTCGACCGCGCGCTGAAGTTCCTGCTCAAGCTGCAATACGGCGCGCCGGTCCGCCGCTTCAACTGGACGATGACGGTCGATCCGCTGCTCGATACGAGCCCCGAGAACTATCCCAAATGGGGGCCGACAAAGACCACGCTCACCCCCGACACCGTGGGCCAGCGCCAGCATTTGCGGGTCGAGTTGCAGACGCTTTTCCGCCTGCCGCGCTCGAATGCGATCGTCTTTCCGATCCGCTGCTACCTCATCAGCTTCGAGGATCTGGTGACCGTCCCGAAATGGGGCCGCCGCCTTCACCGCGTGCTCCAGACGCTGCCCGAGGAGCTTGCCGAATACAAAGGTTTCGCGCGCAACCGCGAGATGTTGGTCAATTGGCTGGCGCAATATGACGACGGCAAACCCACTTCGCTTGGCTGGTGGCCCGAGGAGTGAATCGGGCTTTCGACAGAGCGGAATTAAAACGCGCGCGGCCATAACCGCGCGCTTTTTATGTGCGCGGCTATGGGTTGTTTAAAATTATATTGACCATCCCGAACGTGGCCACCATTCTTTGGCCATCCGGTTAGCGCAAACCGTAAAAGCCCTTTGAAACAAGGGCATTTTTACAGGGGTTGCGCAAATCATCCAAAGGCATCCGGTTTTAAAAGCCTGCCTTGCGACAGGGATCCCGCGCCGATACCGCGCGAAGCACAGTAAAACCCCTTATGTCTTCACTGCAATTCTCAATGAAGTATAAAAACATTTTCTGCAAAAAATGAGCAATTAAAATTACAAATATTTGTGATCTCTTGTTAGAAACTGCTTTAACCCAGGATCGAATCTGGAAAACGACAGGCTCGGCCATGTCCCGCAGACGGAAGACATTACCCAGAATTTGAAATCGGGCCGCCGCGAGCAGGCAAAACCCGCACCGCCATTTAAAAGGCGGGCGGTTGCTCACATCCCAAAAACACCGCCTCGGAGATCATCTTGAACTCTTCATCATCCCCCCATTCTTTGGGGCAGTCTTCTGCATCTTTTGCCGTCAGCGAGCGGCTCTCGAACGAAGACATTGCTCCCGTCAAAAACCAGACTTGGGGCGTCTACACGCTATCGGCCATGTGGATGTCGAACGTCCATAGCGTCGCGGGCTATGTTTTCGCGGCCAGCCTTTTCACGCTCGGATTGGGCGGTTTCCAGGTTTTCTCGGCGCTGATCGCCGGGATCATGCTGATCTATGTCTTCACCAACCTCGCCGGCCGCAGCGGCCAGAAATACGGCATCGCTTTCGCCGCATTCTGCCGTCCGGCTTTCGGGGTTTTCGGCGCGAACATCCCCAGCATGATCAAGGCCGCGACGGCGACCTGCTGGTACGGTATCCAGACATGGGTCGCCTCGACCGCGCTGGTCGTCGTGACCCTGCGCCTTGCGCCCGGTTCGGCCGCGCTCAACGACAATTCGATCCTCGGGATGACCTCGCTCGGCTGGATCTGCTTTCTGGTCATGTGGTTCTCGCAGCTCGCCGTGTTCTATTACGGCTGGGAGGCGATCCGCAAATTCACCGACTGGGCCGGCCCCGCGATTTATCTGGTGATGTTCATCCTTGCGGGCTGGATCGTCTATAAGGCGGGCGGGCTCGACCATATCGACTTCAGCCTCGGCTCGGAGGCCTTGAGCGGCAGCGAGGCCGTCGCCGCATGGTTCACCGCCGTTGCCTTCACCGTCGCATGGTTTGCCGGCACGACGTTGAACTTCGCGGATTTTTCGCGCTTCATGACCTCGCGCAAAGCGATGGAGCGCGCCAACTTCCTCGGCCTGCCGATCAACTTCGCGCTTTTCGCTCTGGTTACGGTCGTCACCACCTCGGGCGCGCTCAAGGTCTTTGGCGAGCTGATCACCGATCCTGTCCATCTGGTGGCGCGTCTCGACAATGCGACGGCAATCCTTCTGGGCGCACTGACCTTCATGACGGCGACGATCGCGACGAACATCGTGGCAAACTTCGTCTCGGCAGCGATGGATCTGACGAACCTCGCGCCGAAATACCTCAGCTTCCGTCGCGCGGGCGTTCTGGCCTCGCTCATCTCGGTCGCGGTGATGCCGTGGAAACTATACGCGAACCCGGTCATGATCCAGTACACGCTGGGGACTTTGGGTTCGTTCATCGGTCCGATCTTCGGCCTGATCATCTGCGATTACTATCTGATCCGCAAACAGAGCATCGACATCGACAGCCTCTATACCGAGGATCCGCGCGGTGCTTATTGGTACTCGAACGGCTTCAACCTGCGGGCCATCGTCGCGCTGGTGCTGGCTGCCGTTGTCGCCTTGTCGATCTCGCAGCTTCCGGTTTTCGCCAGCCTCGCGGCCTATTCTTGGTTCTTCGGCGCATTCTCCGGCGGGCTGTTCCACTTCCTGCTCTCGGGCAGCAAGAACGCGGCGCGCGCATAAGCTACACAACTCGGGTCGGGGCGTCACCGCACGCCCCCTTCCTTTTCCAACGGGTGAAAGAATGACAAACGACAACGACCGCGCCCTGATGGCCGAGGCCCTCACTGAAGCGCAAAAGGGCGTCGACAGCGGCGGCATGCCTTTTGGTTCGGTGCTGGTGATCGACGGCGAGATCGTCAGCCGCGGCCATAACCGCCAGATCCAGGACAATGATTTTTGGCCCATGCCGAGATGGTCTGCCTTGGCGATTTCCTGAAATCGAAGACCCGCCAGCTTCGGGGTGCCACCCTTGTCGCAACCGAGGCCCCCTGCCCGATGTGCGCCGGTGCCGCGATTGTCGCGGGTGTCGAACGCATCATCGTCGGCGAGGTCGCGCATTACCGCGGCGCCTATGAATGGCTGACCACCCAGAATGTCGAGCTGGTCCTGCTCGACGATCAGGCCTGCGTCGATCTGGTGAGCGATTTCAAACGCGACCATATGGACCGCTGGAACCGTTTCAGCGCGGGTTGAGCGGCCGCAAGACTACCGCAGGCCGGATCAGGCCTGCGGATAGGAGATGATCGAAAGATAGCGCGCCGGAACCTCGACCAGCTCTTCCGGCCCGTGGCGCTCGTCGGCGTCGAACAGCAGGTTGTCGCCCGGCTCGAGCAGAAAGGTCTGGTCGCCGTGGCGATATTCGACCTTGCCTTCAAGCATATAGAGCAGCTCGATCCCGTCATGCTGGAAGGTCGGGAAAACGTCATCCTCGCCGCCGGTCAGCACGATCAGATAGGGCTCGACCACCACACCCGAACTATTGGCGCCGATATGGCCGAGCAGATGGTATTGATGGTTCGCCCGCGTGCCTCGGCGGTCGATCTCGACATGCTCGCCCGCTTTGACATGCTGGACCTCGCGGCGCTCCTCGTAGCCTTTGAAAAAGGTGGTAATCGGCACCGACAGGGCATGGCTCAGCGTTTGCAAGGTATTGAGCGAGGGCGAGGTGATCCCGTTCTCGATCTTGGAGAGCATTCCGATAGAAATACTGGTGCGCGAGGACAGCTCGACCACGGTCATCCCCTGCTGCTGGCGCACCGCGCGCAGGGCACGACCGATCGCGGCCTCGAGATTGCGCTCGCCCGCGTCGCGCACCTGATGCGGATTCTGCTTGAGCGCGCCGCCCGATTTGGTGAGCGGGCCGGAAGTCACCTTCTGTTCGATGGTCATGCCGTCAATCCATTCTCGTCATGGCTGCATCCGCGGCCGTCGGGGTTAGTGATACGATAGCTTTGCGCCGATCTGGCAAAAAGTCGCAATCTCGTCACAGTTCGGCGGGTCGTCGAGGCAGGCTCTTCGGATTATGCTGCCAGAACAAGCAATGTGGCAATTTCCTTGCGTCTTGAGCGGTTTTTCAGCGGATTTCGCGGTGATCGCCCGCGAAATCCGGCTGCGACCTGTTGCCGCATGGGCCCAAGGGGCCCCGTGCTGCGGGCAGGTCGCGAAGGCAAGGCGGCGAGAGCTTGGGCAGTCGGGGGAAGAGAGGGCGGAAACGAACGTCTTGGGGCGGGCTTTGGCTTGGCCTTGGGATGATCACGCGAATGAACGTCACAGCCGCATTTCTGGCGCTGGCGAGCCCGCCTGATACTGTGGTATGGCATCGCCGACTATCCGGTTGCGACAGGCGGAGGGCTCGGATATCGTCTTTCTCACGGTGAAAGAAATTTTCCGCCAACGCAACCCCTAACTGGCGAGATTGCAATGCTGGATGAGCGCTTCCCAATGTCGTTTCCGGCCCGCCAAGGGCCAGCCGTCTGATCCGTCCCAACGGAATTCTCCAGCACAATGCTCCCGAGCGCTACGAGGTCGCGGGTGGCCGCGCGCTTCTGGTCAGCCTGCGCGAAGGCGATACGATCCGCATCGTGAACCACGAGGGCGGACAGCGCTGCGAACTGGTCGCAGCAGACGAAAGCGGCCGCATCGACGCCGCCGTCATCGGCGCGAAGTCGAACTCGACCGCCGAGGGTACGCGCGCGCTTTTGGCACGGGGCGACCGTGCGGGCGAGGGGCTGTCGGGCCTGCGCTCGGGCCTCAAACGGCGCGGTATCGATCTGGCGCAAGCGGGGGCAGTGTCGTTTTTCGACCCCTCGACCAAAGCCGGAACCGAAGAAAACTTCACCGTCTCGCGCCCCGGCCACCTGCTGGTCGCGGCCCCTGCCGAGCCGATGGATCCGCACAGCCAAGACACGGCCACGCCGCTTGTCGTCTTCATCCAGCGCGCCAAGCCGCGTCAGGTCGGCCAATTCGATCTGCCCGATCCGCTAGCCGATCCGCTTCTTGACCTGCGCGTGTCCTCGGCGACGGCGCGTGCCTATTTCGTCAAGGCGGGCGATTACTTTCAGGTCCTCGACGTCGACGGCCGCCAATGTACCGATTTGCAGTGTTTCGACGCGCGCAAACTGGAAAAGGGCATCGAGCGTCCTATTGACGTGACCACCTCGCGCACGATCATGGGCCATGCCTATTCGATGCCGGGTCTGCACAACAAATACTATGATCAGGACATGACCGCCCTGATCGAGGTCGTGCAGGATACCGTCGGGCGTCACGATGCTTTCGCCATGGCCTGCGCCGCAAAATACTACGACGACATCGGCTATCCGGGCCATGTCAACTGCTCGGACAACTTCAACTATGCGCTGTCGGAATACGGCATTTCGGCCCGTCCGGGCTGGATGGCGGTCAACCTGTTCTTCAACACCGCGATCGATGCCCATGGCGTGCTGATCTCGGACGAGCCGTGGTCGCGGCCGGGCGATTACGTCCTCTTCCGCGCGCTGACCGATATCGTCTGTGTCAACTCGGCTTGTCCGGATGACACATCGCCCGCAAATGGCTGGTATCTCAGCGACATCCACGTGCGCACCTATTCGGGCGCCGAGAAATTCCAGCGCGCCGCCGCATGGCGCCCCACCCCGAATTCGGAGCCGCGCATGACGCAAGAAACCGCCTTCCACGAACGGACCTCGGCGCTCACGCCGAATGTGGTCGATTACCGCGGTTACTGGCTGCCGACGGTCTATTCCAACAATGGCGCGATCGACGAATATTGGGCATGCCGCAAGGCCGCGGTGGTCATGGACCTGTCGCCCCTGCGCAAATTCGAGATCACCGGCCCCGATGCCGAGGCGCTCTTGAACTATACGATGACCCGCGATGTCTCGAAGCTGGCGGTCGGTCAGGTCGTCTATACCGCGATGTGCTATCCGTCGGGCGGGATGCTGGATGACGGCACGATCTACCGTCTGGGCCGCGACAATTTCCGCTGGATCGGCGGCGAGGAATATGGCGGCGAATGGCTGCGCGAACAGGCCGAAAAGGCCGGTTTGCAGGTCATGATCCGCTCCTCGACCGACCAGATGCACAACCTTGCGGTTCAGGGCCCGAATTCGCGCGAGATCCTCAAGCGCTTCATCTGGACCGCCGAGCACCAGACCAAGATCGAGGATCTGGGCTGGTTCCGCTTTACGGTCGGCCGCATCGGCGATCCAAGGGCGTGCCGGTTGTCGTCTCGCGCACCGGCTATACCGGCGAACTGGGCTTCGAAATCTTCTGCCATCCCCGCGATGGCAAAGCGGTCTGGGATGCGGTTTGGGAGAATGGTCAGGACCTCGGCCTCAAGCCGATGGGTCTGGACGCTTTGGACATGGTCCGCATCGAGGCCGGCCTGATCTTTGCCGGCTATGATTTCTGCGCCCAGACCGATCCTTTCGAGGCCGGCATCGGCTTTACCGTGCCGCTCAAGTCGAAACAGGTCGATTTCATCGGCCGCGAGGCCCTGATCCGGCGCAAAGAGACACCGGCACGCAAGTTCGTGGGTCTGGATGTCGATGCAAATCTGGCGATCGGTCACGGCGACGGCATCTTCCAGGGCCGCGCTCAGGTGGGAGAGATCACCTCGGCCACGCGCTCGCCGCTTTTGGGCAAGAACATCGCCCTGGCCCGCGTCGATCCGACGGTGGCCGAGCCGGGCACGCAGCTCGAGGTCGGCAAGCTCGACGGCCAGCAGATGCGCATCCCCGCAACCGTGGTGACGCTGTCGCATTACGACCCGAAAAAGACCCGCCCGCAAAGCTGAGGGCTGGCAGTCCGATAGCAAAAGGGCCGGAGGAAACTCCGGCCCTTTTTCGTTGCGCACGGGTTTGATCAGAGGTGATAGGCCTGCTCGCCGTGGCTCGAGATGTCGAGGCCTTGGCGCTCGTCGTCGCGGCTGACCCGCAGGCCCATGGTCGCATCGATCAGTTTGAAGAGGGCATAGGACACCACACCGCACCAGACGATCGTCAGCAGAACCGCCTGCGCCTGTACCAAGGTTTGCGCGCCGATCGCGTAGTCGTCGCCGCCCGTGCCGCCAAGCGACGGCGCGGTCAGGATGCCGGTGCCGATCGCGCCGATGATGCCGGCCACGCCGTGGATGCCGAAGACGTCGAGGCTGTCGTCATAGCCCATGCGGATCTTGACCACGGTGACGAAATAGTAGGCCCCGACCGAACCGATCGCGCCAAGGACCAGCGCACCGATCGGACCGACGGTACCGGCCGCAGGCGTGATCGCGACCAGACCCGCGATCATCCCCGAGATCCCGCCCAGAAGCGAGGCCTTGCCGCGGATCGCCCATTCGAGACCGGCCCAAGCGAGGATTGCGGCAGCGGGGCGGCGAAGGTGTTGATCATCGCCAGCGCCGCATCGGGGCCTGCCTCCAGCGCCGAACCCGCGTTGAAGCCGAACCAGCCGACCCAAAGCACCGCCGCACCGACCAGCGCCAAGGGCAGCGAATGGGGTGCCATCATTTCCTTCATATAGCCGACGCGCGGACCCAGCACCAAGGCTCCGACCAGTGCCGCCACGGCCGCGTTGATATGGACAACCGTGCCGCCAGCGAAATCAAGCGCGCCCCAGTTGAAGATCAGACCGGCCGAGTCCCAGACCATATGCGCGACGGGGAAATAGACCAGCAAAGCCCAGAGCAGGCAGAAGACCATCAGCGCGCCGAACTTCACCCGTTCGACCAGACCGCCGATGATGAGCACGGCGGTAATCGCGGCAAAGGTCATCTGGAACGAGATGAAGACATATTCGGGAATGACCACCCCGTCGGTAAAGGTCGCGGCGGTGCTGTCGATGCCGACGCCCGAAAGGAAAATCTTGCCGAAGCCGCCCCAGAAGGGGCTGGTCGAGCCGCCGAACGCCATGGAATAGCCGACGAGCAGCCACAAGATCATGATCATTGCCGCGATGGCCGTAGTCTGCATCAGCACCGACAGCATGTTCTTGGCGCGCACCAAGCCGCCGTAAAACAGCGCGACACCCGGCAGAACCATCGCCATGACCAGAAGCGCGGCGGTCATCATCCATGCGACATCGCCCTTGTCCATGGTGGTTTCGACGATGGCGGCGACCTCGGGCACCGCCTCTTGTGCGGCCTCCTGCGCGATGGCGGGCACGGCAAAGAGGGCTGCCGCTCCGGCTGACAGTCTTAACATCAAGGCATGGTTCATGGTGCATTCCTTCAAACTGGCGCATGTTCTGGCTGCCTTGCATCCGGTCGGACCGGACGGCTGGCCTCTGGCTTCAGGGAAACGGGCGCGAAACCGGTCGGCAAGAATTGGCTGGCGAAAAATGCGGCAGCTTGCGCACAAGGCGCATCCGCAAGCAGCGCTTCAAGGTCCTGCCCGAAAATTGGGCATATCGAGAAGGTTTCAGATCCTGAGGCGGCGCGTGATTCTGCCGCAACCCGCGCGGACATTGACGCGAAGGGGCCGTGTTGCGCGGGGCCTTATGCATGTTTCGTCTGGAAACATTCCGACGCCCTGCGTAGAATGCGGGGGTTATTCAAGGAATGTGGTTATGAGCTCCACCTTGCAGAAGGTCATCGCCCGTGTCGGCGACAAACATCTTTGCCCCTATCACGGCCCCAATCCGATCATCGACGGCTCGAAGAGCACGATCGACGGGCGCGGCATCGCGCGTGAGGGCGACAAAAGCGCTTGCGGCTGCTTTATTGTCGAGGGCTCGGGCAAGGCCACGATCGACGGACGACGCGTGGCCTATCTCGGCAGCAAAACCAGCAGCGGCGGCGTGATCGTCGACTGCAAAGGCTCGGCCGTTCTCGCCTGAACCGGCCTCGCGGCGGCGCTCAGCCGCGCCGGCGCAAGCCAGCGACCAGATGGACCGCGCGGCGCAGCGCGGTCAGCGCCGCACCGACGGCGACGACCCAAAGCGCAGCGACCAGCACTTCGTCACGGCCTCCGAACAGCGGCGCGAAAATCGTCAAAAGCGCCGCGCCGGTCACCACCGCCATCCGGTGCTGCTTGGCCATCGGCCCCGAGAAATCCGCCGCCAATCCGCAACTGACGCCCAATTCGCGGGTATAGGCGGTCAGGAAGGCAAAGGCCGTCGCGGCCCAACCCAATGAGGGCTCTCCTGCGCCGAGCGCGAGCCCCATCAGGATCAGCACATCGGAAATCCGGTCGGGAAACTCGTTCCAGAACCCGCCGTCGGCCGCTCGCTTTTGCGCCTCTATCGCGACCATGCCGTCAAAGAGGTTGCACAGCAGACGCCCTTGTGTGAAGCCAGCGCCAAGCAGCAGGAGCAGGATGCGCAGGGACCCGCTGCTTCCTCCGGCCGCCCAAAAGCTCGCGAAAGCCAGCGCGGCCGAAACCATCCCCAGCATCGAAATCTGGTTGGGCGTGATCCCCGTTCCGGCCAGCCAGCGGCTGATCCGTCCGGCCCAGGCTGTATCGCGGCTGGCCAGAGGGCGGCGGTTCGAGACGTCGTTCATGCTTGGGATCTCCTGCCAAAGGGCATGGTACCGGAAGGATCAGACCGACCAGAAGTAGCGCGTCAGATGGAAAAAGATCGGCGCGGAAAACACCACCGAGTCAAGCCGGTCGATGAAACCGCCATGACCCGCAATCGCATGGCCCCAATCCTTGATGCCGCGGTCGCGTTTGATCGCCGACATCACCAGCCCGCCGAAAAAGCCCAAAAGCGTGATGATGAAGGCCATCAGCGCAGCTTCAAGAATGGTGAACGGCGTCATCCACCACAGCGCCGCACCGACGGCTGTCGCGCTGAGGCTGCCTCCGATAAAGCCCTCGACGGTTTTCGAGGGCGACAGATTGGGCGCGATCTTGTGCTTGCCGATCAGCTTGCCCCAGACATATTGCAGCACGTCCGAAAGCTGGACCACCACCACAAGGAAGGCGATCAGCAAGACGTTGCGCCCCTCGAAATTGCGCAGATGCAGGCTCAGAAGCGCGGGGACATGCGAGGCGCAGAAAACGCAGATCATCAGCGCCCATTGGACCTCGGCCACGCGGATCAGATAGTTGCGCGTCTCGCCGCGCAGGGCCGAAACGATCGGCAAAAGCAGGAAGACATAGACCGGAATGAAGATCGAAAAGAGCCCGTACCAGCCGATCCAGATCGTATAATACTGGATCGGCAGCACCACAAAGAAGGCCGCGACCAGCGACCAGTGATCGGCGCGGGCCGCATTGGTCAGGGTCAGAAATTCGCGCAGAGCCGCGAAGGAGCAGATCATGAACAAGAGCGAGACGCCGGTGCGCCCGCCCAGCATGGCCAGCGACAAGAACAGCACCATGATCCACCAAGAGCGGATCCGGTCGTTGAGGTTCTCGATCGTGGCATTGGTGCCGTCGGGCGAATAGCGCCAGGCCAGCACGCTGCCCACGATCGAGGCCAACACGAGGATGCTGCCCGCTGCCAGAATGATTTTGAGCAGATCGAAATCGACATTCTGCATCAGCGCATCTCCAGATGGTTGGGGCGCAGATCGAGCAGAGCGTCGCGGGCGCGGTCGAGGAAATCGGTTTTGCTTTCACCCTCGGCCAGCCGCAAAGGCGCGCCGAAGATCGTTTTGCACATCAGCGGCACGGGGATGAACTCGCCCTTGGGCATGACGCGGTTGAGGTTCTCGATCCAGACCGGCACCAGATCGATATCGGGACGGCAGGAGGCAAGATGGAACAGCCCGCTTTTGAAGGGCAGCAGGATGTCGTCGGTCAGATTGCGCGTCCCCTCGGGGAAGATGATGAGCGAATCGCCGGCATCAAGCGCCCCCGCCATGGTCGCGATCGGATCGACATTGCGGCCCTCGCGCTGGCGGTCGATCAGCACGGTGTTGAAGACATCGCTGCCGATAAAGCGCCGCAGCCCCTTGCCGCCCCAGTAATCGGCCCCTGCAACCGCACGCGCACGCTTGCGCGCCTGCACCGGCAGGACCGACCAGATCAGGATGAAATCGCCGTGGCTGTTATGGTTGGCGTAATAGATCCGCTGCCCGCCGACCGGTGCGGTGCCGCGCCAGTCGGGCTGAACCGCAGTCACCAAACGCGCGAAAATCCGGATTGCGCCGCCGGTCATACCGGCCAAAGCACGGCGGATCACGCTCTGGACCCGCAGGGGTTGCGGCGTTTGACCCTCGGGCGCGGAGGGGTCGAGGCCGGTTTGCGGTACCTCCGGCATTGCGCCGTCCAAACCTTGCGGATCTGCCCGAGGTGCTGCCTCCGGCTGCGGCTCTGTCATGGCGGATGCCCTCCCAGCAGCGCGCCGCCGGTTGCGGCAGCGCTCTCTTGATACAGGGGATAAGCCGCAACATGCCGCCCTTTCAAGCCGACGAATTCGGCAGGCATAAAGGTTTTATTAACTGTTGTGCGGTTGATGCAGTTGCCGGACGCTGTTGCGCCAGACCAGCGAGGCCGAAAGCGTGATCCGCGCCGCAGCGGTTTCGGCGGGATTTTGCAGCCAGTCCGTCGCCGCCCCGGCGATCTTGTCGATGGGCTGGCCGAAACTCGTGAGCGCGTAGCTTTCCCAGCCCGCCTGCGCGATATCGTCGAAACCGATCACCGAAAGAGCGCGCGGAATCTCCACGCCGAAGCGGAAGCGTGCCGCATCCATCAAGCCGCATGCCATCAGATCGGTGGTGCAAAACACCCCGTCCGGCCGGTCGGAGCGCGCCATGAGCCGCGTCCCGAGCTCGAGCCCCGTGCGGTAGCTGGTCACGCCGATCCGCTCTTCGACCAGATCGAGCCCCGCCGCCCGCACCGCATCGCGAAACCCGCTTTCGCGCGCGATCAGGCTTGGCGTCCCCGCCTCGGAACTCGCAAGTGCAAGCCTTCTGCAACCCGCGGCCAGCAGCAAAGCGACGGCCCGCTCGCCGGCCGCGCGATCGTCCAGGCGCACCAGAACCGAGCCGGGGCGCGCCTCGTCGCGGTTGATCAGCACCAATCTCATGCCGTTTTTCTGGCAGGTCTCGGCCAGGGACCATGCCGGCATCCCCGACAGGAAGATCGCGGCATCGGTGCGGTAGCTGATCGCCTGCCGCAAGGCCCGCTCGACGCTTTCGTCGGAGCGGTCGGTATTGATGAGCAGCGTCACCTTGCCCGCCTGCTGCAGCTTTTCGGTCAGCGCGCCCAGCAATTGCGCGCGGTAGGGCGTCCCGATTTCCGAGGCGATCAGCGCAATGATGCCGGTCTCGTTGCGGATGAGGCCGCTCGCCAGCCGGTTGACCTGATAGCCGAGCTTTTCGGCAGCCGCGACAACGCGGGCGCGCGTCTCGTGCGAAATCGTTGCCCCCGGCGTCAGCGCGCGAGAGACCGAAGCCCGCGACACCCCCGCCAGATCGGCAACATCTTTGGCACTGACAGACGGACGCGACATCGGAGCTCCACGAGTGGGAAAATGACTGAAAGGCTGTTCACAAACTGTCTCACAAACTCGCAACCTTGCAAGGTTAATCGCTCAAATAACTGTTGACACAAAGCCGAGAGCCGGATGAGCCTTGTGAACAGCTTTGCAAGAAGCGCCCCCGACAACAGGGGTTAGGGAGGAGAGATGATGAAGAAGACGCTAGCGTTCGCCCTTGGCGGCGCGCTGTCCCTGCCTGCCTTCGCGGCAGCAGCCGGAGAGCTGAACCTGATCTGTTCGGCCGATGTCGTGATCTGCGAAAAGCTGGTCTCCGAGTTCCAGGCGAGCCATCCCGATACCAAGGTGAACATGGTCCGCCTGTCCTCGGGCGAGGCCTATGCCAAGGTCCGTGCCGAAGGCCGCAACCCGCAGACCGATCTGTGGTGGGGCGGTACGGGCGACCCCATCTTCAGGCCGCCGCCGACGAGCTGACCGCGCCCTATGAAAGCCCGCTTCTGGCCGATCAGCAGGATTGGTCGAAAAAGCAGGCCGAGATTTCGGGCAACCGCACCATCGGCGTCTATACCGGCGCGCTCGGCTGGGGCTACAACACCAAGATTTTCGCGGACAAGGGCCTCAAAGAGCCCGCCTGCTGGGCCGATCTGCTCGATCCCTCGCTCAAGGGCGAGATCCAGCTGGCCGATCCGAACTCCTCGGGCACGGCCTATACCGCGCTTGCGACGCTGGTCCAGCTGATGGGCGAAGATCAGGCCTTCGACTATCTCAAGAAGCTGAATGCCAACGTTTCGCAATATACCAAATCGGGCTCGGCACCGGTCAAGGCGGCAGCGCGCGGCGAGACGGGCATGGGGATCGTTTTCCTCCATGACGCGGTCAGCCAGACGGTCGAGGGCTTCCCGATCAAGCCGATGACGCCCTGCGAAGGTACCGGCTACGAGGTCGGCTCGATGTCGATCATCGAAGGCGCGCAGAACCCCGACGAGGCCAAGGCTTTCTACGATTGGGTCCTGACCCCGAGGCCCAGAACCTGATGCCCGAAAGCGGCTCGTTCCAGATCCCCTCGAACAAGAATGCGACGCCTTCCGAAAACGTCCCCGACCTCTCGACCGTCAAGCTGATCGACTATGATTTCGCGAAATACGGCTCGAGCGAGACGCGCAAAGCCCTGCTGGCGCGGTGGGATGCCGAAGTCGGCGGCGCCGCGACCGAGTAACAGCAAAAAGGGTGCGGCGGGCCACAGCCTTCCGCGCCCTGTTCACCAGTGACACGCGGGTCGGGCAGCATGAATGCGGACAACAAGCGGCTGGACAGGGTTCTGGCGGGCGCGGTTCTCGCGCTGCTGATCCTGCCTTGGTATCGGGTCAGATCGGGCTTTTTCAGCTTCGACTGGATCGGCGGCATTTTCTCGAACGAGCAACTCCGGCCGGGGTTGGTACAGGCGCTTGGCGGCCGTTGGCAGCTGTTGCCGCTGATCGCGCTGATCCTGTGGGTGCTGGTCCTGCGGCGCGCGCCTTCGGGACCCGAGCGCGGCAGACGGCTTGTCCTGATCGGTGCGCTCGGCCTTGGCTGGCTCGCGATCGAAGGGCTCGCGATCGGCACGCGCGGCTGGAACTGGGGCCTGCTCGAGCAGCTTTTCGGCGAAATCGGCGGACAGCAAGCCTTTGGTGCGGGCGCGGTCGTGCTGGGTGTGGCCTTCACCTGCTTCATCTCGTTCGGCATGGCCGAACGCGGCGCGCTCAAGGGGGACGCCTTCGTTCTGACCGCGATCGCGGTGCTGATCCTGCTTGTCACGGTCTTCGTTTTCTACCCGATCCTGTCGATTTTCACCGGCGCATTCCAGGATCTCGACGGCTCTTTCACCTCTGAAGGCGTGCGCAAAAACATCGTCGACCCCAAGATCTGGAGCCTCGCCTGCCTGACCGGAAGCGGCAACTGCGGCGTGGCATGGCGCACGCTTTTCCTTGCGATCTGTACGGCGACGGCGACCACATTTCTCGGTCTGGCCTTTGCTTTGGTCGCGACGCGGACGCGTTATCCGTTCAAGAAGGGGCTGCGGCTTCTGACCATTTTGCCGATCATCACCCCGCCTTTCGTGGTGGGCCTTGCGCTGACCATGCTGCTTGGCCGCTCGGGCACGATCACACAGCTGATCCAAAGCGCCACGGGGATGGAGCTCGGCCGCTGGATCTATGGGCTCACCGGCATCTGGCTCGCACAGGTCCTCAGCTTTACACCGGTCGCTTTCCTCGTGCTGATCGGCGTGGTCGAGGGTGTCAGCCCCTCGATGGAGGAAGCCTCGCAGACCCTGCGCGCCGGCCGTTGGCGCACCTTCCGGCGGGTCTCGCTGCCTTTGATGGCGCCGGGTCTCGCCAATGCCTTCCTGATCGGCTTCATCGAAAGCATGGCCGATTTCGGCAACCCGCTGGTCCTTGGCGGCTCGGGCGGGGTGCTCTCGACCGAGATCTTCTTCTCGGTCGTCGGCGCGCAGAACGACCTCGCGCGCGGCTGTTCTGGCCGCGATCCTGCTGGTCTTCACCCTGTCGGCCTTTGTCGCGCAGAGGCGCTGGCTCTCGGGCAAGAACTTCGCGACCGTTGGCGGCAAGGGCGATGGCGGCAGCCATGCCGCTTTGCCCGCCCGTGTCGCATGGCCGGTCCTGACCGTCGTGACGCTTTGGGTCCTGTTCACCATTACCGTCTATGCGATGATCCTGTTCGGCGGCTTCGTTAAGATCTGGGGCTCGACCATTCGCTGACGCTCGACCACTACCGCCGCGCCTTCGGGATCAGCTTCGAGGGCGGTCTGCGCTGGACCGGCGTTGCGTGGAACAGCTTCTGGACCACGATGACGATCTCGATCCTTGCCGCGCCTTTGACGGCCGCGGTAGGCCTGCTGACGGCATGGCTGATCGCGCGGCAGAAATTCGCGGGGAAATCCGTCTTCGAATTCGTACTGATGATGAGCTTCGCCATCCCCGGCACCGTGATCGGCATCAGCTACATCATGGCCTTCAACCTGCCTCCGATCCAGATGACGGGGACCGCGCTGATCCTGATCGCCTGCTTCGTCTTCCGCAACATGCCTGTCGGCGTGCGGGGCGGCGTCGCGGCAATGGCGCAGATCGACCCCAGCCTCGACGAGGCCTCGCTGACGCTTGGCGCGCATTCGGGGCGCACGCTGCGCCGCGTGATCCTGCCGCTGCTGCGCCCGCGATCACCGCGGCGCTGGTCTATAGTTTCGTGCGCGCGATTACCTCGATCTCGGCGGTGATCTTTCTGGTTTCGGCCAAATACAACATGGCGACCTCCTATATCGTCGGGCTGGTCGAGAACGGGCAATATGGCGTGGCGATCGCCTATAGCTCGGTGCTGATCGTGGTGATGCTGGCGGTGATCAGCACCTTCCAGCTTCTGGTCGGCCAGCGCAAATTGCGCCGCCCCAAAGAGGCGCGCCCATCCCTTTCGGAGGCAAAAGCATGAGCAATCCGCAACGCGGCAGTGTCGAATTCCGCGCGATCCGCAAGAATTACGGCGGATTTACCGCGATTCCGAACCTCAACCTGACGATCGAGCCGGGCCAGTTGGTCACGCTTTTGGGCCCTTCGGGCTGCGGGAAAACCACGACGCTTCGGATGCTCGCGGGGCTGGAAACGCCAAGCGCGGGCAGCATCCTGATCGGGGGACAGGATGTGACGCGCCTGCCCGCGAACCGGCGCGACGTGACGATGGTCTTTCAGAGCTATGCGCTTTTTCCACATATGTCGGTGATCGAAAACATCGCCTACGGGCTCGAATCCGGCGGGATGGGACGGTCCGAGGCCAAGGCGGCGGCCGACAAGGGCCTCGATCTCGTGGGCCTTGGCGGTCTCGGGAAAAGGCTTCCGTCCGAACTGTCGGGCGGCCAGCAACAGCGCGTCGCGGTAGCGCGGGCTTTGGTGCTGGAGCCGCAGGTCCTTCTGCTGGACGAGCCGTTGTCGAACCTCGACGCCCGCCTGCGCCGTCGCGTGCGCACCGAAATCCGCGAGCTGCAACAGCGCCTTGGCTTCACCGCCGTCTATGTTACCCATGATCAGGACGAGGCTTTGGCGGTTTCCGACCGCATCATCGTCATGAACCAGGGCGAGATCGCGCAGGACGGCAGCCCGAATGCGCTTTACGAGGCGCCGGCCTCGGAATTCATCGCGGATTTCATCGGCGAGGCGAATGTCGTCTCGGGCGAGATCTGGTCGAATGACGGGAACCGCGCCCATCTGCGGATCGGCGGAATGGAGACCACGCTTCCTGTTCAGGGCAATCTGGCGGGGCCGGTGCGCGTGGCCTTGCGCCCCAATGCCTTCACGCTTGGCGCGGCTTCGGGGCTGGCGGGGCGGGTGCTAAGCGCGGCCTATCTTGGCGATCACGCCGAATACGAGATCGACACCGAACTCGGGCGGCTCTTTGTCGTCGACCGCAGCGATCGCGCGCTTTTGCCAAGCGGATCGCAAATCACCCTTGGCCTGTCGGGGCAAGGCGTCGCGGTGGTCGGCAGAAGCTAGCCCCGAGCCGCAACTGAAAACGCCCGCAGAAAAACCTGCGGGCGTCTTCGTCTGGATCTGTGCTTGCCGATCAAAAACTGTTGCGCTCGTGATAGGTCCGCAGAAAGGCCTGAATACGCGGATCCTCGGGGTGGTGGAGGATCTTTGCCGGCTCGTCGACGCCGACCAGCTCGCCCTTTTCAAGGAAAGCCACCTGATCGGCGACATGGGCGGCAAAGCCCATCTCGTGGGTCACGACGACCATGGTCATGCCCTCGTTCGCCAAAGCCTTCATGACGTTCAGAACCTCGCCCACCAGTTCGGGATCAAGCGCGGATGTCGGCTCGTCGAACAGCATCAGCTTGGGCTCCATCGCGACGGCGCGGGCAATCGCCACGCGCTGCTGCTGACCACCCGACAAGCGCGAGGGATGGTTGGCGATCTTGTCGCCCAGACCCACTTTGGCCAAGGCATCGGCGGCGCGCTTCATCGCCTCGGGCTTGGCGATGCCGCGCACGCGGATCAGGCCCTCGGCCACGTTTTCCTGCGCCGTCATATGTGGCCAGAGGTTGAACTGCTGGAAGACCATCCCGATCGAACGGCGCATCTCGCGCAGCTTTTTCGCCGACATCTTGCGCCCGCCGGGGCTGTCGTAGCCGATGAGATTGCCGTCGATGCGGATCTCGCCCGCATCATATTCCTCGAGGAAATTGATACAGCGCAGCAGCGTGGATTTTCCCGAACCCGACGGCCCGATCAGGCAGGTCACCTTGCTGGGCGGGATCGAGAGCGAGATGTTTTTCAGCGCGTGAAAGGGGCCGTAGTATTTGTTGACCGCGCGGATCTCGACGGAGGATGCTTGGACCATCTTACGGCCTTTCGATCAGGTAATGGGTGATGCGGCTTTCCAGTTTGCGGCCAAGGCGCGAGATCGTCTCGACGAAGATCCAGAAGAACAGCGCCAGCGCGAAATTCGCCTCGAGATAGCGGAAGGTTTCGGTCGACATGCGCTGGGTCTGATACATCAGCTCGGGCACGGTGATGATCGAGAGGATCACCGTTTCCTTGGTCAGGATGATCGAGAAGTTGACCAGCGCGGGCAAGGCCGAGACCAGACCGACCGGCAAAAGGATGCGCCGCACGATGGTCGGCTCGGTCATGCCGATGGCGCGGGCGGCCTCGACCTGACCATGCGGAACCGCCTTGAAGGCCGAGCGGAAGATCTCGGCGAAATAGGGGCTGCCGTAGATCGTCAGGCCCAAAAGCCCCGCCGGAAGCGCATCAAGCCGCAGACCGACCAAAGGCCCGCCGTAGTAAAGCACGAAGAGCTGGACCAGAAAGGGCGTGCCGCGGATGATCTCGATATAGGCCTGCAAAACCCAGCGGACCGGCGCGACCGCATAGCGCTGGATCAGCGCGATGATCAGGCCAAGGCCCATGCCGAAGATCGTGCCGAAGATCCAGCAGATGACCGTCGTCGCGAAGCCGCGCAGCAGCATAGGGCCGTATTGTTGGAAGATCTCGAGTTCCATCAGACGGCCATCCTGTGTTCGAGATAGCGCCCGAGCGCCGCAAGGCAGAGGTTGATCATCAGATAGATACAGGCTGCCGCCATATAGACCTCGAGCGGCCGGAACGTCGTCGCGGCCTGCGCCTGACTGGCGCGGGTCAGTTCGAGAATGCCCACCACCGACACCAGCGACGAGGCTTTGACCAGCAAGATCAACTCGTTGACCAGCGCGGGCAAGGATAGCGTGACCGCCTGCGGCAGGACCACGCGGCGCCAGACATCGCCCGGCGCCATGCCGATGGCGATCGCCGCTTCCGATTGGCCCTTCGGCAGGGCGTTGATCGCGCCGCGCCAGATTTCCGAGATATAGGCGCTGGCACAGATGCCGACGGTTCCGACCGCCGCGACCATGGCGGGCACGTCGATGCCGATCACCGGCAACAGGTAGAAAGCAAGCAGCAATTGCACCATCAAGGGCACGCCGCGCAGAAAGCTGACCCAGACTGCCGCGAAGCGGCGCAGCCAGATATTCTTGGACAGGGCCGCCGCGCAGATCCCCGCGCCGATCACCAGACCCAGCGCGATGCCGAGAACCGAGATCAACAGCGTGAAGCGCGCCGCCCAGAACAGAGGACCAAAGCTTTCATAGAAGGTAGACAAAGAAAACATGGGCTCTCCGCAAACGAAGTCACGGGCAGAGGTCGCCCCCTGCCCGCTTCGGGAAGATTACTTCGCGGGGACTTCGCGCGGCAGCTCGGTGTAGCTGCCCAGCCATTTTTCCTGGATCGCCTTGACGCGGCCGTCGTCGGTCATCTTCAGCAGCGCGTCGTTGATCGCTTTCGCGAAGGTCTCGGTGTCGGCTTCCTTGCGCAGCACCCATGCGAAATAGGTCGGCTCGCCGAAGGATGCCGGCTCGAGGAGCGCGAAAGTCTCGCCGCGTTCCTTGACCAGATAGGTCAGGTTCGGCAGCGAGCCCGCCACCGCGTCCAGACGACCGGTCGCGAGATCGGCGTAAGCCTCGTCGGTGGTGCCGTATTCCTTGACGGTCACGCCGCCGAGGCTTTCGCCGTAAGCGGTCAGCTGACGGAACTGCGCGGTGCCCTGCTGGACGCCGACGGTCTTGCCCTTGATGTCCTCGGGCTTGGTGATGTCGGCATTGCCCGCGCCTTTGACCAGCGAAACGGTCGCATCCGCGATCGGCAGGGTGAAGGTATAGCGGTCAAGACGCTCGGGGTGATCGTCACGGGGGCGATCACGATGTCGAATTTCTTGACCTCGAGGCCCGGCAGTTCTGCCGTCCACGGAATGTCCTGATACAGCGGCTCGACGCCGATTTCCTTGGACACTTCGTCAAAGAGGTCCTTGGTCATGCCCTCGTAGGTGCCGTTTTTCAGCATGTCGAAGGGAGCGTAGTGCATGTCGGTCGCGGTGACGATCTTGCCGGCCGCCTTGATGTCCGCGAGTTGGTCGGCCGAAGCCGCGACACCCGAGAAACCCAGCGCAGCAAGACCAAAGAGGGCCGCTTTGAAAGAGGTCTGGAAGGTCATGTTAGTCTCCGTTGTTGGACAGGCATTTTGGACGATGCGCCGCCTCGTTGGACGGCGCACCGTTTCGGATCAGAGAATCCGGGCAAATTCAGCCCGTATTCGCGGGCGCAGTCCAGTGCGATCTCGTAGCCCGCGTCGGCATGGCGCATGACGCCGGTTGCAGGGTCGTTCCAGAGCACACGCGCCAGACGCGCATCAGCATCTTCGCTGCCGTCACAGCAAATGACCATGCCGGAATGCTGAGAGAAGCCCATACCGACGCCGCCGCCGTGATGGAGGCTGACCCAGGTCGCACCTGACGCCGTATTGAGCAGCGCGTTGAGCAGCGGCCAGTCGGAAACCGCATCCGAGCCGTCGCGCATCGATCTGGTCTCGCGGTTGGGCGAGGCGACCGAGCCGGAATCGAGGTGGTCGCGACCGATGACGATCGGTGCTTTAAGCTCTCCGTTGCGGACCATCTCGTTGAACGCGAGTCCCAGTTTGTGGCGCAGGCCCAAACCGACCCAGCAAATCCGCGCTGGCAGACCCTGGAAGCTGATACGCTCGCGCGCCATGTCCAGCCAGTTGTGCAGATGCGGATCGTTGACGATCTCTTTCACCTTCTGGTCGGTTTTGTAGATATCTTCCGGATCACCCGAGAGCGCGGCCCAACGGAAGGGACCAACGCCGCGGCAGAAGAGCGGGCGGATATAGGCCGGAACGAAACCGGGGAAGGCGAACGCGTCTTCGAGGCCCTCTTCCAGCGCCATCTGCCGGATGTTGTTGCCGTAATCGACCGTCGGCACGCCGTCATGGTGATAGGCGACCATGGCTTCGACCTGCTTGCGCATCGAGGCGCGCGCGGCTTTCTCGACGCCTTTGGGGTCGGTTTCCTGACGCGCGCGCCATTCGGCGACGGTCCAGCCGATCGGCAGATAGCCGTGGACCGGGTCATGGGCCGAGGTCTGGTCGGTGACGATGTCGGGACGCACGCCGCGCTTGTAAAGCTCGGGGAAGATTTCCGCCGCGTTGCCGATCAGCGCGACCGATTTCACTTCGCCCGCTTTGGTCCAGCGGTCGATCATCGCCAGCGCCTCGTCGAGGCTGTGGGTTTTCTCGTCGACATAGCGCGTGCGGATGCGGAAATCGGCGCGGGTCTCGTCGCATTCCACGGCCAAGCAGCAAGCGCCCGCCATGACAGCCGCCAAAGGCTGGGCGCCGCCCATGCCGCCAAGTCCGCCGGTCAGAACCCATTTGCCCTTGAGGTTACCGCCGTAATGCTGACGGCCGGCCTCGACAAAGGTCTCGTAGGTGCCCTGAACGATGCCCTGCGCGCCGATATAGATCCACGAACCCGCGGTCATCTGGCCGTACATCGCCAGACCCTTCTTATCGAGCTCGTTGAAATGGTCCCAATTCGCCCAATGGGGCACAAGGTTCGAGTTCGCGATCAGAACGCGCGGGGCGTCCTTGTGGGTCTTGAAGACGCCGACCGGCTTGCCCGACTGGACCATCAGGGTCTCGTCGGCTTCCAGCTTTTTCAGGCTGTCGACGATCAGGTCGAAGTCCTTCCAGGTGCGCGCGGCGCGGCCGATGCCGCCGTAAACCACCAGCTCGTGCGGGTTTTCGGCCACATCGGGGTGCAGGTTGTTCATCAGCATGCGCATCGGCGCTTCGGTCAGCCAGCTTTTCGCGGTGATCTCGGTGCCGGTCGCGGGGTAGATGTCGCGCGCGTTATGGCGCGGATTGTTGCTTGGGTTGTCCATAGTCGTCTCCGATCAGGCCAGCATGTTGCCGGAAATGATAATGCGTTGAATTTCCGAGGACCCTTCGTAGATGCGCATGATGCGCAGGTCCCGATTGATGCGTTCGATGGGGAAATCGCGGGTGTAGCCGTAGCCGCCATGCAGCTGCAGCGCGGTATCCGCGATCTTGCCGGCAGCCTCGGAGGCCGCGAGTTTCGCCATGCTTGAGGCCAGCGAGAACCGCCCGCCGGTGCCGTTATGGGCCGCGTCGCGCTGGCGCGCGGCGTCTTGGCCGAGCAACAGCGCCTGACGGTATGCCACGCCCATGTCGGCAATCATCCAGCGGATGCCCTGACGGTCGGTCAAAGCCTCGCCGCCGATCACGCGGTCCTTGGCATAGGC
Source organism: Paracoccus cavernae (assembly GCA_030410095.1). Classification (GTDB taxonomy): domain Bacteria; phylum Pseudomonadota; class Alphaproteobacteria; order Rhodobacterales; family Rhodobacteraceae; genus Paracoccus; species Paracoccus cavernae. The sequence continues at coordinate 199,158 of JAUFRC010000002.1, read as the reverse complement.
GATCGCGGCTTTCATCGCGGCCTCGGCCAGACCCAGACACTGTGCCGCGACCTCGATACGGCCGTTGTCGAGAACCTGCATCGCGGTGCGGAAACCCTTGCCCTCTTCGCCCAGAAGTGCGTCTTCCGGCAAAGTCACGTCGATATTGAGCGTGAAGACATGGCCGCCTTTCAGCCCCATGGTCTTTTCCGCCGGACCGGCCTCGAGCCCCGGCGTACCTTTGGGCAGGATGAAGGCCGAAATGCCGCGATGGGCTTTTTCGGGGTCGGTCACCGCGTAAAGCACGATGAAATCAGCCACACCGCCGTTCGAGATGAAGCATTTTGTGCCCTTGACATGCCAGCCGCCTTCGACGCGGCGGGCGCGGGTCTTCATATCGGCGGGATCCGAACCGGCGGTCGGTTCGGTCAAGGCGAATGCGCCAAGCGCCTCGCCGGTTGCGGCCAGCGAAAGCCAATGCTCTTTTTGCGCCTGCGTACCGCCGATCAGGATCGAATCTGTGGCCAGATAATGCGCGGTCAACGCCGAAGCCGTCGATCCGCAAGCCCCCGCGACCAAAGCCACCGCCCGCAAAAGTGCAGGGGCCGAGATTTCCGAGCCGCCGAACTCTTCGGGCAGGTTCGCCCCATCATCCCCGCATCACCCAGCGTTTTCAGCTGGTCATGAACGAAGGCCGAATTTTCGTCGGTCAGATGGGCGAGGGGCGCGATTTTTTCGGCGCAGATCCGTTCGAGGACGTCGCAGAACATGCGCTCCTCGTCGTTCAGCATATGCCATTCGTCATTGGCGCTCATTGCGGTGCCTCCAGTCCCAAACTTTCCAATACTGCCGCAAGATCGCCGCCCAGAAGCGGGGCCGAGGTCGCGGCAACGGGTTTCGCCCCGTCAAAGCGAACCGGCTGGCCGATCACGGGCGCCGTGCCCAGAACGGGATGCGGCAGGATGCTGACCAGACCGCGGGCGCGGGCGTGGTCGTTGTCGGCGGCCTCGGCAATGTCCCAGATCGGCGCACTCGGCAGGCCGACTGCGGAAAGGGCTGCCACGGCGGCCTCGGTCGTCAATTGGCCCGACCATGCTTCGATCAGGGCTTTCAGCGCGGGCTCGTTAGCGGTGCGGCTTTCGTCGCTGGCGAAACGCGGATCTTCCAACGCCTCTGGCGCGCCGATCAGAGTGGCGAATTGCGTGAACTGCTTGGTGTTCAACACGCAAATCGCAACCTGCCCGTCTTGCGTCGCGTAGCATCCGAAGGGCGTCGACAGCGGGTGGCGGTTGCCGACACGCTGCGGCAATTGGCCCGCGTAAAGATGCAAGGCATGGCTGGTGGTGAGCATGGAAAACAGCGCATCATACATCGCCACATCCAGCGTCGCGCCCTGCCCCGTCGCATTGCGCTGAACCAGCGCCGCCGAAATCGACCAGCTGGCGAAAAGCCCCGCGATCAGATCGGCGATGCTTTCGCCGGTCTTCAGCGGCGCGCCGCCTTCCTCGCCGGTGCCGGCCATCAGGCCCGACATGGCTTGGACGACCAGATCGTAAGCCGGCAGATCCTTGAACGGCCCCTCCTGCCCGAAACCGGAAATCGAGCAATAGACCAGACGCGGATTGCGGGCGCGCAGCGTTTCCGCGCCAAGGCCCAGACGGGCTGCGACACCGGGACGGAAGTTTTCGACCACGACATCAACGCGATCCGCGATGTCTTGCGCCAAGGCGACATGTTCGGGGTTTTTCAGGTCCAGAACCACGCTTTGCTTGCCGCGATTGTTGAGCGTGAACAGCGCGCTCTCGCCGTCCTTGAACGGGCCGATATGGCGGTAATCGTCGCCCTGCGGCGGCTCGAGCTTGATGACCTCGGCCCCGAGATCGGCCAGAAGCGCGGTGCAATAGGGCCCCGCCAGAACGCGGCTGAGATCGAGGACCTTGATCCCTGCAAGCGGCCCGCTCATGTGCGCGCCCCACTTTTTCGGCCAGTTTCGGAGCCAGTTCGGCCAGTGCGCCAAGGATCTGGCGCAGATGGACGCGCATGCCTTCGGCCTTTTCCTCGTCATAGGAGAAGGGCACGGCCTCGGTGGTCAGATGGGTCGCTTGCGCGAGTTCCATCTGGATCGCATGGACGCCGTTTTCCGGCTGGCCGTAATGGCGCGTGGTCCAGCCGCCCTTGAAGCGACCGTTCAGAACATGCGTGCGCCCCGAAGCCGCGCAAATGTCGAAAGTCGCGCTTTCGATCGCCGCATCACAGGTCGCGCCATTATTCGTGCCGATGTTGAAATCGGGCAAGGTCCCCTCGAACAGGAAAGGGATATGGCTGCGGATCGAGTGGCAATCGTACAGGATCGCCACGCCGTGACGCGCTTTGACACGCTCGATCTCGGCCTGCAGGGCGGCGTGATAGGGCGCGTGATAGGTCGCCTTGCGCGCTGCGATCTCGGCCTCGGTCGGATTTTCCAGCCAGATCGGCTCGCCGTCGAAATCGGTGACGGGCACCAGTCCGGTGGTGTTCTGCCCCGGATAAAGGCTCGCGTCGTCGGGGCCGCGGTTGGCGTCGATGACATAGCGGTGAAACAGCGCCCGCACGGTGGTCGCACCGTCGAGGAGCCCGTCATAAAGACGCTCGATATGCCAATCGGTATCGGCCAAGGTCTGGCCCCGCGCATTCAATTTGGCGCAGATCTCGTCCGGCACCCAAGTGCCGGTGTGAGGCAGCCCGAGGATAATCGGGCTGTCACCTTGAACGGTTTCAAAGACGCTCACGCCTGAACCTCGTCCAGCATGCCTGCGGGCAGCACGTCGATCAGCGCGCCGGTCGCGACCAGACGGGCACAGGTTTCAAGATCGGGGGCCATATAGCGGTCCTGATCAAGGGCGCTGACCTCTTGGCGCAGACGCGCGATCACGGCATTCAGATGGGCAGAAGTCGCGAGCGGCGCGCGGAATTCGACGCCGGCTGCCGCACAAAGCACCTCGATGCCGACGATATGGGCGAGGTTCTGGTTCATGCGCTTGAGACGACGCGCGCCATGGGCCGCCATCGAAACGTGATCCTCCTGGTTCGCCGAAGTCGGGGTCGAATCCGTCGAGCAAGGGTTAGCCAAGTGCTTGTTTTCGCTCATGAGCGCAGCAGAAGTCACTTCGGCGATCATCAGGCCGGAGTTCAGGCCCGGAGCCGGCGTCAGGAAGGGCGGCAGGTCGTGCGACAGCGCCGGATCGACCATCAGCGCGATGCGGCGCTGCGAGATCGCGCCGATTTCCGAGATTGCCAGCGCGATCATATCTGCGGCAAAGGCCACCGGCTCGGCGTGGAAGTTCCCGCCCGAGACGATCTGGCCCACGCTGGTCAGCACCAGCGGGTTGTCGGTCGCGGCATTGGCCTCGATCTCCAGCGTGCGGGCGGCCTGGTTCAGAATGTCGATCGCCGCGCCCGTGACCTGCGGCTGGCAGCGGATGCAATAGGGATCCTGCACGCGGGTGTCGCCCTCGCGGTGGCTCTCGCGGATTTCCGAGCCGTCCATCAGGTTGCGGATGATGCCCGCAGCGACGATCTGGCCGCGATGGCCGCGAAGCGTGTGGATCTCGTCAAAGAAGGGCGCGGTCGAGCCCATGATCGCATCGGTCGACAGCGAGGACGACACCAGCGCGTTGCGCGCCATGCGGAAGGCCGTGAAAAGGCCCGCCAAGGCGAAAGCGGTCGAAACCTGCGTGCCGTTGATCAGCGCGAGGCCTTCTTTGGCAGCGAGGACGATCGGGGTCAGTCCGGCAGCGGCCAAAGCCTCGGCGCCCGACATTTCGCGGCCCTTATAGGTGGCGCGGGCCTCGCCCAGCATGACGGCGGCAAGATGCGCGAGCGGCGCGAGATCGCCCGAAGCGCCGACCGAGCCCTGCGACGGGATCACCGGCGAAACGCCTTTGGCCAGCATGTCCTCGATCAGCACGACGACTTCGGGACGCACGCCAGACGCTCCGCGACCCAGCGACAGCAGTTTGAGGACCATGATCAGGCGCACGGTTTCCTCTTCGACCGCCTCGCCCACGCCGCAGCAATGCGACAGGATCAGGTTGCGCTGGAGAGTGGCGGTGTCTTCGGATTTGATCTTGATCGAGGCGAGTTTGCCGAAGCCGGTATTGACGCCGTAAACCGGCACATCGCCGCTGGCGGCGGCAGCGATACGGGCGGCGGCAGCTTCGATCCCCGCACGGGCGCTCTCGGCCAGACGGACCGAAAGGCCTTCGCGCCAGACCCGCTCGAGATCAGCAAGGGTGGCTTGGCCGGGGTTAGGATAAGTTCAGACAAATTCGCCTCCAAGAACGCGAGCGTGAAGCGGGTTGAAACCGATGCGATAGGTCAGCTCCGCCGGGTGTTTGATGTCGTAGATCGCCAGATCGGCGCGGGCGCCGACGGCAAGGATGCCGCGATCGGCAAAGCCGAGCGCCTTGGCCGCGTGACGGGTCACGGCGGTCAGGCATTCGACGGGCGTCAGACGGAAAATCGTCGCGCCCATATTCATCGTCAGCAAAAGCGAGGTCAGCGGCGAGGTGCCGGGGTTGGCATCCGTCGCCAAAGCAATCGGCACACCCGCATCGCGCAGCGCCTGCACCGGCGGGTAAACCGTCTCGCGCAGCGTATAGAATGCGCCCGGCAGCAGAACCGCAACCGTGCCCGATTTCGCCATCGCATCGACGCCGTCCTGACCCAGCCACTCGAGGTGATCGGCCGAGAGCGCGCCATATTCGGCAGCCATCACCGCGCCATGCAGGTCGGAAAGTTGCTCGGCATGGAGCTTGACCGGCAAGCTGAGGCTTTTGGCATGATCGAAAACGAGGCGCATTTCCGCGACCGAAAAGGCGATGCCTTCACAGAACCCGTCAACCGCGTCGACCAGCCCTTCGGCATGGGCGCGGCTCAGACCGGCGATTACGACATCGCTGATATAGCCCGCGCGATCATCCTTGTATTCGGGCGGCAGAGCATGGGCCGCAAGCCAGGTGGTCACCACCTCGACACGACGCAGCTCGCCGATACGGCGCGCAACGCGCAGCATTTTCATCTCGCTTTCGATATCGAGCCCGTAGCCCGATTTGATTTCCAGCGTAGTGACGCCTTCGCGCAAAAGCGTATCGACGCGCGGCAAGGCGCTGGCGAGAAGCTCTTCTTCCGAGGCGTCGCGGGTGTTTTTCACCGAAGAAACGATGCCGCCGCCCGCGCGGGCGATTTCTTCATAGCTCGCGCCCTCAAGGCACATCTCGAATTCACGGGCGCGGTCGCCGCCGTAAACGAGATGGGTATGGCAATCGACGAGACCCGGCGTGACGAGGCGGCCTTCAAGGTCGATTTGCTCGGCCCCGCTATAATCGGCCGGCAAGTCAACGCGCTTCCCGATCCAGATGATTCGGCCAGCCTCGACAACAAGGGCGCCGTCTTCGATCAGGCCGTAACCACCTGATTCTGCACCCATCGTTGCGAAAGAGCCATGCGTGAAAACTTGCATCGATCCTGCCTTGGAATGATTTTCGGTTAATGCTATGTCTAAACATAATGAAAGCATCCGGCAAGGAGGTTCTGGTGGCCGAAATTTGGGCAGAGCGGGCGTTACTGCCCGAGGGTTGGGCGGAAAACGTCTTGGTCGCAGTCACGCCCGAGGGGCGGATCGACTCGGTCGAGGCAGGCGTCGCGCCGCGTGGAACGCGCACGGAGCTGCTGCTTCCTCGATCGCGAACCTGCATTCACACGCGTTCCAGCGCGCCATGGCGGGCCTCTCGGAAGCCAAGGGCGACCAGCCCAAGGACACGTTCTGGACGTGGCGCAAGATCATGTACCGCTTCCTCGACCACCTGACGCCCGATGATGTCGAAAGCATTGCCGCGCTGGTGCAGATGGAAATGCTCGAGGCCGGCTACGCCACCAACGTCGAATTCCACTACCTGCATCACCGTCAGGGCGGCGCGCATTACGCCAATATTGCCGAGATGTCGGAACGCATCGCAGCAGCGGCCAGCCGCACCGGCATCGGCCTGACGCTGCTGCCGGTCCATTACCAGTTCGGCGGCATCGACGGCCGCGCGCTCGGCCCCGGCCAGCAGCGATTCGGCACCAATCCCGACGAATTCGCGCGCCTGCTCGAAGGTGCCGAGGCCGCCGTGGCCAAGCTCGGCCCCGATCGGGTGTGGGCGTGGCGCCCCATTCGCTGCGTGCCGTCAGCAAGGAGGGCCTTGCGCTCGTGACCAATCTGCGGCCCGGCCGTCCGGTCCATCTCCACCTTGCCGAGCAGATCCCCGAGGTCGAGGAAATCCTCGCGGGCTATGGCCTGCGCCCCACCGAATGGCTGCTGGACAATGCCGCGGTCGACCGCAACTGGACCCTGATCCATGCGACCCAGATGACCGATGACGAGACCATCCGTCTGGCGAAAACCGGCGCGGTGGCGGGGCTGTGTCCGATCACCGAATCGAGCCTCGGCGACGGGATTTTCAACGGGACGGTCTGGCAGGAGGCCGGCGGACGCTGGGGTTACGGCTCGGACAGCAACATTCGCATTTCGCTCGTCGAAGAGCTGCGCACGCTGGAATACAGCCTGCGTCTGCGCGATCGCGGCCGCGCCGTTCTGGCGACGCGCAACCGCACCACGGGCCGCGTACTTTATGATGCGGGCCTCGACGGCGGCGCCACGGCAGCTGGCCGCGAAACCGGCGCGATCCGCGCGGGCCTTTGGGCCGATCTGGTCGGCGTCTCGCTGCAAAACGAAGTCATGGTCGGCCGCAAAGACGATACGCTGCTCGACAGTTTCGTCTTTGCGGGGAACGATGGGCTGATCAAAGACGTTTGGTCGGCTGGTCGACATCAGGTCCGGAATGGAAAACATCTCGACCGCGACCGAATTGTTTCGGATTATCTGGCGTGTATCACCCGCCTTCAGGACAAGATGTGACAGCCAAAAACCAATCCCCGCGACATCCAAAGCCCAGAACATCGTCAGCGAAGTACGGCGGCGGATCGTTGATCGGGAATGGGAGCAAGGCGACCGCATCCCCGACGAGGCCGAACTCGCGATCGAGTTCGGCGTCGCACGGGCGACCGTCAACAAGGCCCTCCAGCTTTTGGCCGAGGAGGGCCTGCTTGACCGCAGCGCCGCGCGGGCACCCATGTCACCATCAACCCGGTGCGCAAGGCCACGCTGTCGATCCCGATCGTGCGCGAGCAGATCGAGCAATCGGGCAAGGCCTATAGCCACCGCGTCGTCGCCCAACGCATGAGCCCGCTTCCCGAAGATGTCGCGCTGCGGATGAAGCTTGCGCCCGGCGCGACGCTGCTGCGGCTGCGCACCGTCCATGCCGGCGACGGCAAACCCTTTCAGGTCGAGGACCGCTGGATCAATCCCGTGGCCGTCCCCGAGATGACCTCGGTCGATTTCCGCAAGATCAACGCCAACGAATGGCTGGTGCGGAATGCGCCCTATGTCTATGCCGATCTCGCCTTCTCGGCCGAGAATGCCAATGCCCGCGACGCCCGCCTGCTGGAGACCCGCCGCGATCAGGCCTTGCTGATTCTGCAACGGACGACATGGAATGATCTGGGCGCGATCACGACGGTCCGGCTGGCCTTCCATCCGGGCTATGTCATGGCCGCCGAACATTAAGGCGCGCGGCCATACGGCCCCGCAACCACAGCAAAGCGCCCTCTGGCGGCTTGGACCTCCTTGTCCCCGAAACGGCGTAACCGGCCTTTCGCCCCGCTTTCGTTGGACTTTCGTTCCCTATTCAGAACGGTTTCGTTCGGCACCGCCTGTGCGTTCGAACCAGCACGGGCAACCGATCGCCTGCCGGTTGCAACCGCCTTGCGGTTCTCTGCCAATATGACATGTCCGAGCAGCTTTGCATTGTCGGCAAGTATATTGCTCTGCTAGGGTGAGTAAGCGCGCACCCGCTCGCCTTGTCCATTTTACTGACCGACTTTCAATGACTTCTCTTAAAGACCCCGAAACAGCGGCCGAAAGTCACAGCAATCCGGAGGCTGCGCTGGCCTTGGGTCAATTGCTGCTGGATACCGGTCAGCCTCTCGCTGCGATCAAGAGTTTCAAAAGCGCTGCGGCCGGCGGGAATTCCACCGCCATGCATCTCTTGGGCCGCATGCATCAATTGGGCTGGGGCATCCCCGCCGATCCCGTTCTTGCCGCCGATTATTACAACCGCGCCTGTTCGTCGGGCGAGCCTTGGTCGATGTTCAATCTGGCGGAACTCTACCTCTCGGGTTCGGGCGTGGCGCAAAGCGACGACGAGGCGTATCGCCTCTATGCTCGCCGCCAAGCAGGGCAATGCCCAGTCGCTCAACATGCTGGGGATGATGGCCGAGGACTCGCGGCCCCGAAGGCCCCGAGGCTGCGCTCGACCATTACCTCGCCGCCGCTGCTGCGGGTGATGGCTGGGGTTGCTTCAACGCGGCCCGCCTGCTGATCGCTCAAGCGCGATCGACGAGGCGATGGAATGGATCGACCGCTCGCTCAGCGAGGGTAGTCCCGTCTATCTGCGCATTGTGGCCGATGCCCTGATCGACCACGAAGACAGTCGCATCAAGAAGCGCGGCGTCTGGGCCGAGACCCTGTTCAAGCGCCACGCCCTTCACGATTGATCGAGATCCCGCGGGTCATCCGAAATCGCGGGATCGTCATCTTGACCGAAAATTCGGACCGCAACGGCCGTTCTTTCGCGGCGGACGCCAGCCGCGCTGCGACCAAAGCGCGCAGAGAATGCGCTGATAAATCACAACAATTGTTCGCCCTTTGCCGCAACCCGCTGAGCAATCTGCGGGAATTGCCGCGTCGCGTCAGGAGTATGGCGGCGGTTTGCATTCCTGATCGCATACCGGAAAACCTTCCCCATATTCATAGTAAAAATGTCAACTTCTGGACGCCCCGCTCTACAGAGGGTAACCGAAGGCTCAGACCGTGCTCGTTCCAGCGATCATGGTCCCTTTGGTTAGACGGAGATTGAGATGCGCCGATTTGTGACTGCCGCCGCCATGGCCGCCGGGCTTGCCTTGCCCGCATTGGCCGAGCCGACCCTTGAAACCGCTCGTGGCCCGCTCGAACTCGACGGCGCGCCCCAAAAGCTGATCGTCATGGATGTCGCAGCAGTCGACACGCTTCAGGCGATGGATGTCGCGATCACCGGCATGCCCGACAAGATCAACCTCTCCTATGTCAAAACCGACGGCATCACGCCGGTCGGCACCCTGTTCGAGCCCAATCTCGAAACCATCGCCGGAATCGCGCCGGACCTGATCATCGTCGGCGGCCGCTCGGCCGCGAAATTCGACGCGGTTGGTCAGGTCGGCAAGGCGGCCGACATGACGATCGGGCCGGATCTGATCACCGAGGCGAAAGCCCGCATCACCACCTATGGCACGGTTTTCGACAAGGCCGACAAAGCCGCCGAGATGAATGCGACGCTCGACGACAAGCTCGCCAAGCTGCGCGCCGCAGCCGAGGGCAAGGGCGCCCTGCTGGTCATGCTGACCAACGGCCCGAAAATGTCGGCTTACGGCAAAGGCTCGCGTTTCGGCTGGATCCATGATGCGACCCAGATGCCCGAAGCGGCGACCGGCCTCGAGGTTTCGGGTCACGGCGCGGCGATCAGCCCCGAGTTCATCGCCGAGACCAATCCCGACTGGATCTTCGTGCTCGATCGCGGCCAAGCGGTTGCGCAAGACGGCCAAAGCGCCGCCGAGACCCTCGCGACCCCGCTGATCGAGGGCACCGACGCCTTCAAGAACCAGCGCATCGTCTATCTTCCGGCCTCCGAGATGTATCTGGGTGGCGGCGGCTATCAGGCACTCAACAAGATGCTTGATACGATGACGGAAGCCCTGTCGAAATGACCCGACCGCTGCCCGCGATGATTGTCGTGATGGTGCTCCTGATGATCGTCAGCGTGATGATCGGAGCGGCCAGTTTCGACATATTCGCTGCGGGCAGCGACCCTTGACCACGATGGTCCTGATGGAATCGCGCCTGCCGCGCACCTTTTCGATCGTCCTGACCGGCGCGGCCCTCGCCGTCGCCGGCATGGTCATGCAGCAGCTCGTGCGCAACAAATTCGTCGGCCCCAGCTCGACCGGAACCACCGAAAGCGCGGCTTTGGGCCTACTCGGGATTACGATTTTCGTGCCCGAAGCGCCGATCTGGGTCAAAATGATCGTGGCCAGCCTGGCCGCAATGGCCGGAACCGCCTTGTTCATGGCGCTGATCCGCCGCCTCCCCGCGCGAGGTCATGCTGGTCCCCATCGCGGGCATGATCCTTGCAGGCGTCATCGGCGCGGTCGTGACCTTCATCGGCTGGCAGACCGACCTCATGCAATATATCGGCACCTGGCTGATGACCGGCGAATTTTCGGGCGTGGTGGCGGGCCGCTATGAAGTGCTGTGGTTCGCGGGGGCGGCGGCTGCCGCCTCGTGGTTCGCGGCGGACCGCTTCGCCATTCTCGGTCTGGGCGAGGGCGTCGCGCGCGGCCTCGGCCTTGATCCGAAGCCGGTGATGCGCTTGGGGCTTGTGGTGGTTTCCGTCACCTCGGCCATGGTCGTGGTGTCGGTCGGGATGATCCCCTTTGTCGGGTTGGTCGTGCCCAATATCGTCTCGCGGGTGATGGGCGACGACCTTCGCCGCACCCTGCCCGTCGTCGCTGTTTCGGGCGCGGTGCTGGTGCTGGCCTGCGACATTCTCGGCCGCATCCTGCGCTATCCCTACGAAATCCCTGTCGGAACGATCCTGGGGGTGCTGGGCTCGGTGGTCTTCCTGATCCTGCTCTACCGCCCGCCCCGCACGGCCTGAGCCGCGCCCTCCCCCGCACGAAAAGATCCGCCCGACCTGCATAGCCCAAACCTGCCAGAACCCCGACCCCATGCCCGAGACGCGCTCTCTTCCCTTCCTTCTCGCACTTGCCGCGCTTCTGGCCGTGCTTTCGGCCGTCTGGGTGTTTCAGGGTCTTCCCGAGGCGGGCCGGCCGTTCATCCTCAAGCTGCGACTGGTGAAACTGGGCGGTCTGATCACCATCGGCGCGGCCGTCGCTGTGGCGACGATGCTGTTTCAGACCGTGGCCGCGAACCGCGTCCTGACGCCCTCGATCATGGGGTTCGACGCGCTTTATGTGCTGCTCCAGACGGCATTGGTCGCCTCGCTCGGGATCACCGGCTTTGTCACTTTGCCCGCCACCGGAAAATTCCTCGCCGAGATCGCCATCCTGTGCCTGCTCGCGACGACCTTGTTCAGCACGCTGCTGGCCAACGGGGCGCGCGACATTGCGCGGATGATCCTGACCGGCGTGATTTTGGGCGTGCTCTTCCGTTCGCTGAGCGGGTTCTTGTCGCGCATCATCGACCCGAACACCTATGCCGTCGTGCAGTCGATGCAGTTCGCGAGCTTCAACACGATCAATGCCGAGCTGCTGCCCTGGGCCGCAGCGCTTTCGGCACTGGCGATCGCCTTTGCCTGGCTGATCGGTCCGCGCCTCGACGTGCTGGCGCTTGGTCGCGCCAGCGCCATCGCGCTCGGGCTTCGTTACGAGCGCAACGTGGTCCTCTCGCTGGCGCTGGTCTCGCTTCTGGTCGCGGTTTCGACGGCGCTGGTCGGGCCGGTCGCCTTTTTCGGGCTGATCGTCGCGGGGCTGACCCACGGGCTGACGAAAACCGCGCGCCACCGCACCATGCTGCCGGCTGCGGCGCTGATCGCCGCGATCATCCTTGTCGGCGGGCAGTTCCTCTTCGAGCGCGTCTTGGGCCAGCAGGCCACCCTTTCCGTCGTCGTCGAGTTCGCGGGCGGGCTTTTCTTCCTTTATCTTCTGATCCGGGGAAAAATGAGATGATCCAGATCCAGGATGTCAGCTTCAAGATCGGCCAGTGCCAGATCCTGAACCACATCACGACCGAGATCCCCGCGGGCAAGTTGACCGCGCTGATCGGGCCGAACGGAGCGGGGAAATCCTCGCTGCTCAAACAGATCGCGCGGCTCGAAAAGCTGCAAAGCGGCGAAATCTCGATCGACGGCCTGCCCGTCTCCGAGACGCCCACCGAAAAGCTCGCGCTGAAAATGGCGGTTCTGGGTCAGCAGACGGTGATCGCAAGCCGGTTGCGTCTGTGCGAGCTGGTCTCTTTCGGGCGCTGGCCCCATCACCACGGCCGCCCCTGCGCCAAAGACCGCGAGCAGGTGTGCCTCGCACTCGAGACCTTCGGACTGACCCCGCTTTCTGGGCGCTTTCTCGACGAGGTGTCGGGCGGTCAGGCGCAGCGCGCCTTTGGCAATGACCTTCGCGCAGGAAACCGACTGGCTTTTGCTGGACGAGCCGCTCAACAACCTTGATGTCGCCCATTCGCGCGCGCTGATGCAGCGGCTTCATGCCTTGGTCAAGGAGAGCGGCAAAAGCATCGTCGTGGTCATCCACGAGGTCAATTACGCCGCCGCCTGGGCCGACCATATCATCGCGATGAAAGACGGCGCCATTCTGGCGACGGGCACGCCGCACGAGGTCCTCAACGAGAGCATTCTCGAGCAGCTTTACGATGTGCCGGTCGCGATTGCCGAGCATGACGGGCGCCCGCTGGTGCTTCACCACGTCTAGACGACGGGCGCGCTCACGGATCTGCGAACGGGCGGACGGTTGCAAATGCCGCATAAGAGGCGCAAGACCATTCCAATCCCTATCTTCGGAGTCGTCAAATGCCTGCCTCGCGCCCCGCGTCGAGCGGCGGAGCGATTTTGGCGCGGCTCGGTTTCGACCGGCAAAGGCTGCGTTTCGCGCTTCGCACCACCATCGCCGCCTGCCTTGCCCTGCTGATCGCGCTGGCGATCGGGCTGGAGCATCCGCAATGGTCCGCAATGACCGTTTTTGCCGCCGCCCAACCCACGCGCGGCCAGCTTTTCCAAAAGAGCGCCAACCGTCTGATCGGCACCATGTTCGGAACGGCGGTCGGTCTGGTGATCCTGATCTGCGCACAGGGCTCGATCTGGGGGCTGACCTTCATGCTCGCGACCTGGGTCGCGCTCTGCACGGCGGGCGGCAATCTCGTGCGCGGCTACGGCTCTTACGGGCTGCTGCTCGCAGGCTATTCGGCGGCCATGGTCGCGCTTTTGGGGCAAGCGGCGGCGGGCCACGAGATGGCTTTGGGGATCGACCGTTTCCTTACCGTGCTGCTTGGCGCGGGCGTCGGAATCGCGGTCGGCTGGATCGGCAGCCAGAACCTCTCGGACAGTCCGGCCCTTGGCGCGGCGCGGCGGCTGCTGGCCGATACGCTGCTGCTCCAGAGCGCGCGGCTGACCGGCGCCGAGCCGCCCTCGGTCGACCATCTTCTTTCGCGCGCCGCATTGCTGGACGAATCCCTTGATCCGCGTGCCCCCGCCACCCCGCAGCACAGCCATATCCGTCACGAACTCCTGCGCCTTCTGGCAGCCACGACCGAGCTCATCCTGACCGATCCGCCCAAGGACAACCGCCTCAGCGCGCCGCTCGGCAAGGCGCTCGGCACGGCGGCCGAGCTGCTGCGCAACGGCCCCGCGCTTTCGAGGCGCTGCCCTCGCTGGAAAGGGCGCGCAGCCTGGCGGGAACGGGGAAACTCGCCGCGCTTTTGGGAAGGATTGCCGAACAGATCGCGCGGATCGAGGCCCCCGTCTCGAGCGTGCCCGCCCTGCGCCAACCGCTCGAGACCCTGACGGCGCGCCAACACCGCGATTGGGTGGGCGCAAGGCACGCCGGCCTGCGCATCTTTGTGGTGCTGATGGCCTTGGGGGCATTCTGGGCGCTGACAGAATGGCCCGCCGGATCGCTCTTGCTGCTCGGAACCTCCGTCATGCTGTCGGTCTTTTCGACCTTCGACAATCCGGCATGGATCATGACGCGGGTGGGTCTGGGCCAATGCGCGGGGCGATCGCTTCGCTCGCCTGCCTCTGGCTCGCTTGGCCGGTGGCGCAAAACTCGACCCAGATGGCGCTGCTGATGGTGCCCTTCCTGCTCGTCACGCCCTTTCTGATCGCCCATCGCAAAACCGCCCCCGGCGCGGTCGATTACGCCATGGTCTTCCTGCTTCTCCTGCAACCGACCTTCCCGACGCTCATCACCTTCGGCGATTCCATCGCGCGGGTACTTGCCGTCGTCTCGGGTCCGGCCTTTGCCTATCTCGGCTTCCGCATGGTCTTTGCCACCGACGAGCGCCGCCGCGCCGCGACCGTGCAAAGCATGATCCTGTCCGAGCTTGCCGCCTCGGCGCAGGCAAGCCCCGCCCAGATCGACGAGGCAAGCTGGACGACGCGCTTCAGCCACCGCCTGCTCTTGCTGGTGCGCATGCGCGAGAAAGCCGGAAACAAGGCTGGCGAAGGCCTTGGTGCCGAGACCACCGCCCGCGCGCTACAAGCGGTGGGCGAGGCGATCCACCAACTGCAAGCGCTACGCCGCCGCGCCGCCACAACCGGCGGGCAGCAGCGCGCGATCACCACCGCACTTTCGCGTCTGTCGCAACTGCAAGAAGCCCCCGACCGCGCGGGCCGCGCGCTTTTGACCGCCGCACGCCGTCAGGGCGGGGACCCCGACGAAACCCAGCCGTTGGAGCGCGCCGCGCAAGCGCTGATCGATCATCCCGCGCTTTTCTCGGCGCGGGGCTGAACAGCTCCGCTCGGGATTTTCTTGCGGATCGGGCGGGAGGGCCTAATCTGCGCGCTGTAGGGCCGCGGGTTACGACCCGCCCAACCGGCAGGAGAAGCAGATGGATCTGATGGCAAAAGCGACCGAGATTGTCGGCGGCATCATGGTCCGGATGCGGCGCGGGCAAGCCCCGCGACATCAGGCGATGGGCGATCGGCCCGCAATCCCGCAGGCGAAATCCCAAGGCATCATGACGCTGAAAATGCCGACCGCCCACGGCTGGCATCAGGGCCGGATGCCGACGCCTGCCGCAGGGCTCAAGGTCAATGCCTTCGCCGAAAACCTCGAGCATCCGCGCTGGATCGAGGTTCTGCCGAACGGCGATGTGCTCGTCGCCGAAAGCCTGCAGGAGGCGGGCAATCCCAAAGGCCTGATCGAGCGGGCGACCCATGCCACCATGCGCCGCGCCAAGGCCATCGGGATCAGCGCGAACCGCATCAGCCTGTGGCGGGACAGCGACAAGGACGGCGTGGCCGAAACCCGCCATGTTTTCGCCGAGGGCCTGCGCCAACCCTTCGGCATGGCGCTCCATGACGGGGTTTTCTATGTCGGCAATACCGACGGGATTACCGCCTATGCCTATCGCGACGGCCAAACCGCCGTCGAGGGGCGGGCCGCGAGCTCGTCCGTTTCAAACCGGGCGGGCATTGGACGCGCAGCCTGCTCCTCTCGCCCGACCGCAGCAAGCTTTATGCGGGCGTCGGCTCGCTCAGCAATATCGGCGACGACGGGATGGAGGCAGAGGAAGGCCGCGCCGCGATCTGGGAGCTGGATCTCGCGACGGGGGCCGCGCGCATCTTTGCCTCGGGACTGCGCAATGCCGTCGGCATGGCATGGGAGCCGGTCACCGGCGCGCTCTGGACCGTGGTCAACGAGCGCGACGGTCTGGGCGACGAGACCCCGCCCGATTACCTGACCTCGGTCAAGGACGGCGGTTTCTACGGCTGGCCCTATTGCTATTGGGGCCGGATCGTCGACGACCGCGTGCCGCAAACCCCGCATTGGTCGCCACCGCGATCACGCCCGATTACGCGCTTGGCGGACATACCGCCTCGCTCGGCCTGTGCTGGATGCCGGCGGGAACCCTGCCCGGCTATCCCGACGGGATGGTGATCGGCCAGCACGGGTCTTGGAACCGCTCGACGCTAAGCGGCTACCGCATGATTTTCGTGCCTTTCAAGGGCGGCCGCCCCGAAGGCCCGCCGCGCGACCTGCTGACGGGCTTTCTGTCCGAGGACGAGAAACTGTCCTACGGCCGCCCCGTCGGGGTGGCGATCGGGCCGGACAAGGCCTCGATCCTGATGGCCGATGATGTCGGCAACGTCATCTGGCGCGTCAGCGCCGCCTGAGGCGGAACGGATACATGCGGCGGAGGGAAACCCCCGCCGCAGTCCGGCTTACAGATACATATGCCGGATCGTGTCGTCGGCCAGCATCTCGGCGCGGGTCCCTCGACCGCGATCTGGCCGCGCACGATCAGATAGCCGCGATCCGAGATCGACAGCGCCGTTTCGGCATTCTGCTCGATCAAAAGCACGGTTTTTCCTTCGGCATGGATGCGGGCGACGGTCTCGAAATACTCGTCGATCAGCTTGGGCGAAAGGCCGAGCGAGGGCTCGTCCATGATCAGCAATTCGGGATCGCCGATCAGCGCGCGGGCCAAAGCAACCATCGCCTGCTCGCCGCCCGACATCGTATTCGCCTGCTGGCCCATCCGCTCCTTGACGCGCGGAAAGAGGTCGTAGATCAGTTCGAGCCTTTGCTCGAAAGGGATGGCGCAGCGCGAGGCGTCATAGCCGAGCCGCAGGTTCTCGCGCACCGAAAGGCTCGGGAAAAGCCGCCGCCCCTCGGGGACGAAACCGACGCCGAGCGCGGTCAGCTTTTCCGCGCCGAGCGCCGCGACATCCTGCCCCATCATCCGCACCGAGCCCCCATCCAGCGGAAGAAGTCCGGACAAGGCCTTGAACGTCGTCGATTTCCCCGCGCCGTTGGGACCAAGCAGGCAGACCAGCTCGCCCTTGCCGATCCGCAGGGACAGCCCGCGCAGCATCGAGACCGGCCCGTAAGAGGTGCTGACATTCGTGAGTCCAGCATATCAGACATTCTCGACCGCCTTCTGCCCCAGATAGGCCTGTTGGACCCGCGGCATCTGCCGCACCACCGCGAAATCGCCCTCGGCGATTTTCTTGCCGTAATCGATCACGACAACGCTGTCGGGCAGTTCGGCAACCAGACGCATGTCGTGTTCGATGATCAGGAAGGACAGGCCCGGATTGTCGGCCATGACGCGCCGGATGTCGGCCATCAGATCGGCCGTATCGCGGTCGTCCATCCCCGAGGACGGCTCGTCAAGCAAGATCAGCTTGGGTTTCGACGCCAAGGCCCGCGCGATCTCCAGCCGCCGCCGGTCGGCCTGCGGCAAGATCCCCGCGGGCTCGTAACGGCGCGTATAAAGATCTTCCGAGATGGCGCGCAGGATCTCGGCCGCTTCGGTCGCGCAGGCGTCCAGCTCGCGCCGCGATTTCGCGGGACGCAGCAGCGCGGTCAGAACGCCGGTGCGGGTGCGGCCGTGCATGCCGATAATGACATTGTCGAGCAGCGAGAGATCCTCGAAGAGCCGCGAGGACTGGAAGGTCCGCGCGATCCCCGCGTCGCGATCTTGTGGGCGGGCAGTCCGGTGATCTCCTCGCCCTCCAGCACGACCTTGCCCGAGGTCGGGCGGTAGATGCCGGTGATCAGGTTGAACAGCGTCGACTTCCCCGCCCCGTTCGGCCCGATGATGCAGGTGATGGTCGAGGGCGCGACGCTCAGGTCGACCTGATCGACGGCGACAAGGCCGCCGAACCGGATGCCCAGACCGCTGAGTTGCAAAAGCGCGGTGCTCATCAATGGCCTCCGTAATTGCGCTGGCGTTGCGGGAACAGGCCCTTGGGGCGCAGGATCAGGAAAAGGATCACCACGACCGAGACGAACAGCAGGCGGTAGTCGGAAAAGACGCGCAGCTTCTCGGGCAGCATCGTCAGCAGGAACGCCCCGATGATCACGCCAAGCGTATTGTCCATGCCGCCGACGATGACCATGGTCATGATCGTGACCGACACGAGGAAGGTGAAGTTGTCGGGCGAAATATACGAGATATAGAACGCATAGATCGTCCCCGCGAAAGCGGCGAGGAAAGCATCGACCCCGAAGGCGAGGATCTTGTACCAGACCACGTTGATGCCTTGGCATTTCGCGGCCAGCTCGTCGGCGCGGATCGCGTTCCATGCCAGACCGACGCGGCTTTCGTGCAGGCGCTTGGCCGAGAGGATCGACAGCCCCAGAAGCAGCGCCGAAAGGTAGTAGAAATTCGCCTGGCTGGGCAGTCGCAGGCCGAAGACCTCGATCGGGCGCATGAAGGAATGGCCGAAGAGGCTGGGCGCGGGAATGCCGACCAGACCGTTCGGTCCGCCGGTCCAGCTGAGGTTGTTGAGCATCTGGTGGATGACGATGCCGAAAGCGATGGTGACCAGCGCCAGATAGCTGTCGCGCGTCCGCATCGACGGAATGCCCAGCATGACGCCGAAGATCGTCGCGACCACGGCGGCGGCGGGCAGGGTCGACCAGAAGCTCCAGCCGAAGTTGATCGCCAGCAGCGCCGAGGTATAGGCCCCGATCCCGTAGGTCGCGCCGGTCGCGAAATTCGGGATATTGGCCGAGCCGAGCTGGAAGTTCAGCGCCAAAGCCAGCACCGAATAAAGCAGCGAGACGATCAGCAGATGCAGCGCATAGGTGTTGTTGCCCAGAAAGACCGGATAGGCGATCACGATCACCACCCCCAGCGCGACGGCAACCGCGCGCGCGTCGTGGAAGGCGCGCAAGATGGTGTCCTCGATCTGCGGGCGCAGTTGCAGCGCCGCGAAAAGCGCGCCCATCACCGCCAGCAGCGCAACCACCACGGCGGTTTGCTCGGCGATGAGCAGCGCCCACAAAAGCGCGGCCCCGCCGATTTCGGTCGCGATCACGATCAGGCTGGCGGGAAGGGGCGAACGGGTCTCGATATGGGTCATTGTCGCAGCCATCGGATCAGACCTTTTCAAACACGGGCTTGCCGAGCAGCCCCGAGGGACGCAGGCAGAGCATCGCGATCACCAGAAGGAAGGCGAAGACCAGCCGGTAAGAGGCCCCGTCCGCCAGATTGGCCTGCACCAGCGATCTGATCCCCGCGATGGCCAAGGCGCCGAGAATGGCCCCGTCATCGAGCCCAGACCGCCGATCACCGCCGCCGAAAAGCCGATCAGCCCCAGCTGCACGCCGAAATCGAAGCGCACCACGCCCGCGTTGCTGGCGAAAAACAGCGCGCCGAGCGCACCGACTGCCGAAGCGAGAAAGAAGGTGAAGGCAAAAATCCGCGCCGGGCGGACCCCATCAGCCGCGCGGTGGCGCTGTCTTCGGCCACGGCGCGGATGCGCATGCCGATCGGCGTTTTCTGCATCAGAAGATACATCAGGACGACGACCAGCACCGTGGAGAGGATGATCAGCACCGGCTGCGCGGGCAGGCGCAGGCTGCCGATCTGCCAAAAGCCCTCGATGATCGACGGGAAGGCTTTGGGGTTCGAGCCCTGCGGATAAAAGCCGCGGATCAGCTCACGGATCGCTGTGCCGAGCGCGACGGTCGCAACCAATGCCATCATCGCGGGCGACCGGCGAAAGCGCGAGATCACCAGCCGGTCAGCCCCGATCCCGATCAGTCCCGTGACCAGAATGGCCAGCGCCAGAGCCGCGAGCATTGCCCCGGCTCCAAGGCTCGCGCCGCTGCCCGCAACCATGATCTGGAGGCTGCCCAAAGCGACGAACGGCGCGATCATCGACACATCTCCATGCGAAAAGTGGATGACGTTCAAAAGCCCGAACAGCAGGCTGAAACCAATGGCGACAAGTGTGTAAATACTACCCAGAACCAGCCAATTCAGCAGGTGCTGGAGGATCAGACTATCCATGTCGGTCCTCCCGTGTTGATCTATTGGATTAGTTTTTCCGAGGAAGATGCGAGCAGGACCTACCTCAGGGCAATTGATTTAGCGCCGCGCGCGCTTCGTATTTTCTGAGCCAATGGTTCAGATAATGCGACTTCTCATCGGGACGGAAATCGGTGGATGTTCGGGGCACGACAACAAGCCGCGATGCGGTCGACCGTGCCGGTTTCAGGCACCAACACCGGCAAACGCGGCAAATCCCGACAGATGCGCAGATGCGGCAAAGCCCGCACCGACAGGAGAGGCCATGACCCTTTTTCGACCACCCGCCGCGCCGTTCTGGCCGGTCTAGTGCTGTCCACCGCGGTTTTCGCGGCCCCCGCTTTCGCCGAGAAGGCCAAGATCAAGATCGGCTTCATGGGCCCGCTTTCGGGCGGCAATGCCCAGCAGGGCCTTGGCGCCAAAAACGGCTTTTGCTCGCGATCGAGCAGGCCAATGCCGCGCCGGACGCCAAATTCGAGATCGAGCCGGTCGTGCTTGACGATGCCTCGGACCCGCAAACCGGCGTCGGCGCCGCGATGAAGCTGGTCAACGACCCCGAGGTCGTTGCGGCCACGGGCCACTGGAACTCGCCGGTTGCGCTGGCGACCATGCCGGTCTTCTCGCGCTTCCAGACGCCGCTGATCATCTGGGGCGCGATCTCGCCCGCGATTACCGAACAAAATCTCGCCGAAGTGACCCGCGTCACCCCGACCCTGCTGACCGAGAACAAGCCGCTCTCGGAGTGGATGGTCAAAGATCTGGGCGCCAAACGCGTCGCGGTGATCGCCGATACCTCGGACTACGGCAAATCCAACTCGGAAGCGGTCAATACATTCGTGCCCGAAGCAGGCGGCGAGATCGTCTCGACCGATCTTCTGCCGGTCGGCTCGACCGATTTCCGCACCATCCTGACCTCGCTCAAGGGCAAAGAGATCGATGCGGTCTATTTCGGCGGCGTCATCACCGAAGCGGGCATTCTCGCGAAACAGATGAAGGAAGTCGGTCTCGACAAGCCGATGATCGGGATTTCGGGCTTCTATGATCCGGAGTTCATCGCGGTCGCGGGCGAGGCTGCCAACAATACGATCGTGTCCTATCCGACCGCGTCCCAGACCCCAAGCTGGCGCAGATGGAGGCCGATTACACCGCGAAAGCCTATCCGGAATCGATGAGCCCCTATACGAAATACGCTTTCGACGCCGCGAATATCATCATTCAGGCCGCCAACGAGGTCGGGGTCGAGGACAAGGCGAAACTCGCCGAGGCCATCCGCGCGATCAAACATGACGGCGCGACCGGCGAGATCACCTTCGACGCCAACGGCCAGACCCAGACCCCGATCGCGATCGAGCTGAAAACCGTCAGGGACGGGGCCTGGACGACCTATGTAAAGCCCTGATCACCGGCTGATCCCCTTTTTGACCTCGCCCGAAACCACCCCCGCGCGCCATGTCGCGGGGAACGGGAGAGGTCTGTCCCAACACCAGCGGCTGCGCCCACGCGCCCCGCACCCCTTCGCCACAAGACCAATTTCGAGGAAATCATGCTAAGAACCGGAGAACAGTATCGCGACTCCATCCGTGACGGTCGCCGCGTCTGGATCAATGGCGAGCGCGTCCATGACATCACCAAACATGCGATGTTCAAACCGCTGATCGACATCCGCGCGCGCATCTACGACATGGCGCATGAGGACGCCCATCGCGATACGATGAGCTACGAGGAAAACGGCGAACGGTTCTCGGTCGGGCTGAAGCTGCCCTATACCAAGGATGACTGGCGCGCCAAACGCAACGCGACCAATGCCGTGCTCGAAGAGGTCGGCGGCGTCGTCACCCGTGTCGGCGACGAAACCGCAGGCGAGATGTGGTCGCTTTTCGACGGGCAGGATATCCTCAACGAGGTCGATCCGCGCTTCTCCACCAATATCCGCAACCACATCCACCACGTCATCAAGACCGACCCGTTCCACGTCTCGGCCAATACCGACCCCAAGGGCGACCGCTCCAAACGGCCGCAGGATCAGGATCCGGACATGCTGCTGCATGTCGTCAAGGAAACCGATGCCGGCATCATCGTGCGCGGTGCGAAATACGAGACCGCCGCGGCTTACGCCAACCAGGCCTTCACCAAGCCCACGATCGCCAATTGGGGCAACGAGGCGATGTCGGATTACGCCGTGGGCTTTGTCTGCGACTTCTCCTCGCCGAACCTGCGCTTCATCGCGCGCACGGGTTTTGCGGGCCGCGCGCCGGAAAAAGACTATCCGCTGTCGAACAAATTCGACGAGGTCGAAACGCTGGTCATCTATGACAACGTGCTGATCCCGTGGGAAAACGTGCTGTTCTACCAGCATACCAAAGCCGCGACCTTCATCCGCGCGACGCTGCACCGCTATTCGGCTTTCGCCTTCGTCCAGCGCAACCTGAAACTGGCCGACATGCTGATCGGTGCGGCTTTGTGGAACGTGCGCCAGACCGGTCTCGAGCATCAGCCCGCGGTTCAGGAAAAGCTCGCGACGCTGGCTTGCTACCGCGAGGGGATCAACGCCCATCTCACCGCCGCGATCGCCGAGGCCGAGGAAAGCCCGGGCGGTCTGTTGATGCCCAACCAGTCGCTGCTGATGACCGGCCGCGTCCTTGCCTGCTCGCAGCTCCACCACATGATGCATATCGCGCGCGAGCTTTGCGGCGGCCAAATCTGCATCACGCCCGATGCCGCCTGCTTCGAGGATCCCGAGACGGGGCCGTGGCTCGATAAGTTCTACACGCTCAACGAAAACTGGGCGAGCGAGGACCGCCGCAAGCTTCTGGCCTATGCGCGCGACCTGCTGAACTCGGATTACGCGGGCCACCGCCTGACCTTCCAGTTTTTCGCGCAATCCCCGCCCTTCGCCCATCTGGCTGCGGTCTACCGCAACTTCGATTTCAAGGACGCTTTGCGCTTCACCCATAAATCCGCCGGCCTGTCCGATCAGGTCTGGGGCAAGAACTAACTCATCCGGAGATCCCAAGAATGACCGTTCACCACCGCATCCGTCCCTTCAACACCAAAGAAACCTACCCCGAGCAGAAGCTGAACAACGACCTGAGTCAGGGCGTCGTCGCGCGCGGCACGACCGTTTTCCTGCGCGGTCAGGTTTCGCAGGATCTCGACACGCGCGAATGCCTTCATGTCGGCGATGCGGGTCTGCAAACGCGCAAGACGATGGAAAACATCAAGATGCTGCTCGAAGAAGCAGGCTCGAAGATGGAACATATCTGCCGCATCGTCGTCTATGTGACCGATATCCGTTACCGCGAGGCGGTTTATCAGGAAATGGGCAAGCATATTCAGGGCGTGCATCCCTGCTCCACCGGCATCGTGGTTCCGGCCCTCGCCCGCCCCGAATGGGTCGTCGAGATCGAAGCCACCGCCGTCATTCCGGACGCGTAAGGGGGAAGCGATGACCTTCTCGATTTCGGGCCGCTGCCCCGAGACCGGCATGTTCGGGATCGCGGTTTCGTCCTCCTCGCCCTGCGTGGCGGCGCGTTGCGCCCATGCGCGGGCGGGGTGGGCGTGGTTGCGACCCAAAACATCACCGACCTGAGCCTTGGCCCCAAGGGGCTTGACCTGATGGCACAGGGACTTTCGGCACCGGACGCGCTTGCGCGGCTGGTCGCCGAGGCGCCGCATATCGAGTTCCGCCAGCTCGCGCTGGTCGACGGCAACGGCGGTACGGCAGGGCATTCGGGCGCGAAAACGCTTGGAACCCACGGCATCGCTTACGGCGAGGGCGTGGCTGCGGCGGGGAACCTGCTGTGCGACGCGGCAATCCCGCAGAAGATGGTCGATGCCTTCATGGCGGCCAAGGGCCAACATCTGGGCGACCGGCTTCTGGCCGGAATGCGCGCCTCGGTCGCGGCGGGCGGCGAGGAAGGCCCTGTCCATTCCATGGGCATGGTCATCGTCGACAAGGTCAGCTGGCCCGTTGCCGATCTGCGCATCGACTGGAGCGAGGGCGACCCGATCGAGGATTGCGCCGCCCTTGGGAACATTGGCGCACCGAGATGGACGCCTATGTCACCCGCGCGCTCAACCCCGATGCCGCGCCGAGCTATGGCGTGCCGGGCGACGAATGAACCCCAGGGCGGGGGCGGCCATCCGCCCCCGCTTTTCCCCGACTTCCCCATGAGATCCCCGCGAGATCCCCATGACCGGCCAAACCACCGCACTCTCCCCGATCCCCTCGACCACCGAGATCCTGCGCCGCCTCATCGCATTTGAGACGATCTCGCGGCAGTCCAATCTGGAGATGCTCGATTATATCGAGAGCCTGCTCGCGCCCGCCGGTGCGCGGATCGAGCGTTTCGCCCATGAGGACGGCAGCCGCGCCAATCTTTGGGCGACGATCGGCCCCGAAGGTGGTGGTGGCGTGGTCTTGTCGGGCCATACCGATGTCGTGCCGGTGACGGGCCAGAACTGGAGCAGCGATCCCTTCGTTCTGACCGAAGATTCCGGCCGCCTTTACGGTCGCGGCACCGCCGATATGAAGGGCTTTGTCGCCGCCGCGATCCATGCCGCGCTTCAGGCCGCGCGCCGCGATCTGGCCACCCCGCTGCATCTGGCCGTTTCCTATGACGAGGAAATCGGCTGCATGGGCGTGCGCAGGATGATCGAGGCGCTGGCCGCCCGACCCGAGCGTCCCGCCCTATGCATCATCGGCGAGCCGACCGGCATGAAGATCGCGACCGGCCACAAGGGCAAGACCGCCTATCGCGCCTGTTGTCACGGTGTCGAGGGCCATTCCGCACTTGCCCCGAACGCGCTGAACGCGCTGCATCTGGGCGCGGATTTTGTCGCCGCGCTGACGCGTCGTCAGGACGATCTGGCGCGCAACGGGGCCCGCGATCCGGCCTACGACATCCCGTTTTCGACCGTCCATGCAGGCATGATGCGCGGCGGCACCGCCCTCAACATCGTGCCCAACCTGTGCGAGATCGATTTCGAGATCCGCAATATCGTCGCCGATGATCCGGCGCGGATCATGGCCGCAATCCATGCCGATGCCCGCGCGATCGCCGCCGTCCACCAGCCGCGCTTCCCGCAGGCACGCATCGAGATCGAGGAAATCTCGGGCTATCCCGGCCTCGAAACCCCCGAGGACGCGCCGGTTGTGGCGCTGCTGCGCCGCCTGACCGGCGAAAGCGGCACCTCGATCAAGGTCGCTTTCGGGACCGAGGGCGGGCTTTTCCAGCAAGCGACGGGCATGTCCACCGCGATCTGCGGGCCGGGCTTCATGGATCAGGGCCACAAGCCCGACGAGTTCGTCTCTGGCGCGCAACTGGCGCTTTGTGATGCAATGCTCGCGCGGCTGGTCGAGGAACTGGCAGCCCCTCAATCGAAGCGCGAATGAGGCCGGCGCCGCCATTCCCTTGCGTGCAAAACACCGGCATGAGTGCTGCCAATTCGCATTGATGAAGGGGACGGACAGATGCGCTTCACACTCAGACAGCTCAGCTATTTCATCGCGGCCGGCGAGACGCTTTCGGTCACGAAAGCCGCCGAGCAGGTGAACATCTCGCAGCCCTCGATCTCTGCGGCGATCTCGCATCTCGAGACCGAGCTCAACGTCCAGCTCTTCGTGCGCCACCATGCGCAGGGCCTGTCGCTGACCCCTGCCGGCACGCGGCTTTTGCGCGCGGCCAAGGAATCTTTGCGCGCCGCGGCCGAGCTTTACGAGGTGGCAAGCGACGCCAACGACCGGGTGTCGGGCACGCTCAAGGTCGGCACGTTCTTCACCTTCGCGCCGCTGATCGCCCCCGAGCTTTGGGCGGGTTTCTCGCGCCGCTATGATGCGGTGCAAATGACCATGACCGAAGGGAGCGAGGCCGAACTTCTGGAGAACCTGCGTCTGGCGCGCATCGATCTGGCGCTGACCTACAACCTGAAACTGCCGCCCGACATGACCTTCGTCGAGCTGGCGCGGCTGAATTCCTATGTCATCGTCGGCGCGGATCACCGCTTTGCCGACCGCAATTCGGTCCGGTTGGCCGAGTTGATCGACGACCCCTTCATCCTGATCGACCTGCCGTTGACACGCGACTATTTCCTCGGGCTCTTCAGCCAGATCGGCGGTACGCCGCGGGTGGTGATGGAGACGTCGTCGACCGCCTCGCTCCGCTCCTATGTCGCGGCGGGGCTGGGCTACGGGCTGATGACCGCGCGCCCCGTGAACATGCGCGCCGAAAACGGCCTGCCGCTGGTTTACCTGCCGATCGAGGATGTCACCCATTCGATCAGTTTCGGCATCGCACACCTCGCCGAGCTGCGCCGCTCGCGGGTGATGGATGCCTTCATCGACCATTGCCGCGAGACGATTTGCGACGGCGCGATCCCCGGCATGATGGCGGGCGGATGCGCCGCCCGCATCCCCGCAACCGATACCGGACCCGAGACCACAACCCGCCCCGCCCCTCAGGACTTCTGAGGCATTGCTGCGGAAAACACGATTTTCGGGCGGCGGGAAAATATCATCATCTGGGGTCGAAACAGCAAGATGCACGACCCAGCAGCAAGGATCGCCACGATGAATGCCGATACGCAAATCCCCCAGATCTCGGCCCGCGACCGCTTCGTCGCCGGCATGAGCCACGCGGCCTGCACGGTGAATGTCGTCACCACCGACGGGCCGTCGGGGCGCGCGGGGTCACGGTTTCGGCGATGGCCTCGGTCTCGGCGGATGGCGAGGCACCAACGCTTCTGGTCTGCGTCCACCATCTCAGCCCCGCCGCGCCGAAAATTCTGGAAAACGGCGTGGTTTGCGTCAACGTCCTGCGCGAGGACCAATCCTATATCTCGGAAGCCTTCGCGGGCCGCTTCAAGGACGAGCTGGGCGACAAATTCGAATGCACCGAATGGGTGACGCTGGCAAACGGCACGCCGCGCGTCGCAGATCCGCTGGTCGCCTTCGAATGCCGCATCCTCTCGGCCGAGCGTGTCGGGACCCATCACGTCCTGCTTTGCGCGGTCGACGACACCCATAGCGCAAGGATCGGCTCACCGCTGATCTATGCCAACCGCTCCTACGGGTCGTCGCGCCGGATCGAGGCCCCGCGCAGCATGCGCGGCGTTCTCAACGGCGAGGGCTCAAGCTCAATGTCGGCTGTTTCCACACCTTCGGCCCGTTCCTCATGCCCGCGCTGATCCGCCAGCTCGGCGGGCTTGATATCGACCTGCTCGAGGGCGACCAGCGCCGCCTGACCGAAAGCCTGATCTCGGGCGAAACCGAAGTCGCGCTGATCTACGACAACGGTCTCGACGAGCGTTTCGAATGGGAGGCTTTGGGCACGCTCACCCCCTATGTCCTGCTGGCCGAGGATCATCCGATGGCGCGTCAGGCCGAGGTTCTGCCGACCGATCTGGCCGCGGAGCCGATGGTCTTGCTGGATGCGCCGCCCTCGGGTGCCTATTTCACCGGCATTCTGACCGCGCAGGGAATCGAGCCGGTCATCGCCCACCGCTCGACCTCCTTCGAGATGGTGCGCGGAATGGTCGCCCACGGGCTGGGCTATACGCTGCTTGCGACCAAACCCGCCGCCAGCATGAGCTATGACGGGTTGCCGCTGGTGGCGCTGCCCCTGGCGGGGACCATGCGCTCGCAGATCGTTCTGGCTTGGCGCAAGGACCATCGCCTCTCGGGCGCGGCAGAGCGTTTCGCACAGAAATGCCGCGATAAATTCGCGCGGGGCTGACCGCGCACCCTCGCAAGGAAAGGCCCGCCGGACCGGCGGGCCTTAATGCTTTCCGGTGGGCTCTGACGGCTCAGGCCGCGCGCAAGGTGACGACGAGAACCGGCCCCTTTGTGGCCAACACGCGCGCGGGGTCACGCAAAACGACGGTATCTTGCGCGGCGAGCGTGATCTCCTCGCCACCGCAAAGGATGCTTTGGGGCGCGAGCGCGAAGGCCACGACCAGATCGCCCTGCCACTCCGCCGGTTCCTCCGTCACCCGCGCATCCGCAATCACCCAATCCGCGCGGCGCGCCATGACGTTGAAGACCCGTACCGGCCCGCCCAACGGCCGCCCGAAAGGCGCAAGGCCGGTGTCGAATTGAAAGGGTACATGCGGTGCGATCCGATGCTGCCCCTCGGCAAAATCCAACCCGAGCCCCCGCCCTTCGATAAGGGTAATCACCCGATCCGCACCCTCGAAAGCGGAAAAGCCGCCGTCATCGGTAATCGGCGCGCGCGAAATGCGGATCGAGAAATCCTCGCGATCCGCATCTTCCGGCCAGAGCCAAACCTCGTCGGTCGCACCACGGCCGTTCTTCCACGGCATGGTGCGATAGCCGTTGGCGGGGAGGTGGAAAAACTGGGTCATGGCTGGCTCCGATAGGCAAACGGGCTGCTGCGCCGTTCGAGAAAATCAATCCGCGCGGGCAGGTTTTGCGGCCCCGAAATACGTCCCTCGTCATCGAGATCGATCAGCAGGACCGGCGAGAGGCCGCCGCGCGGATAAGGTAACGTCCGGCAGGCGGGCGGATCTGGCCGCGGGCAAGGCATAGACCCCGCGCAACTTCGGCCTGCCACGGGCGGCCGAGCAAGTTGCGGGCCTGCGCGATCTCGCCCGCCGCTACCGCCGCACGCACCGCGGTCGAAGAATATCCGGCCTGCAGCGGCAGCACGGTAACACCGATGCCGCGCGGCGGACATTCGGCGCCAAGCGTCGCGGCATTGCCCGCACGTTTCGCCCCGAAATGAAAATCAGCCCCCACGACGATATGCGACACGCCCAAAGTCGCGCCCAGAATATCGTTAATGAATTCAATCGGCTGTATTACCGCGAAAGCGGCATCGAAAGCAGGCTCATACAGAAAATCCAGCCCGATCGCCGCCGCCTGATGATGCTTTTGCGCCACCGAGGCGAGACGGAACGGCGCATCGGCGGGGCGGAAAAGCTGGCGCGGATGCGGCTCGACCGACATGACACCGACCGCACGGCCATCCGCCGCAATCCGTTTGGCGGCGCGGATCAGATACAGATGGCCGCGATGGAAGCCGTCGAAATTGCCCAGAACCATGACACCCCCACGCAGGGCGGAGCCCTCGGGCAGCGCCGCGCGAATGATCGGCAAACCCTTGTCGGGGACGGCGAAGCCGAAGGGGCGTATCGGACGGCTCTGGATCATGCGGGGCCTGCTGGTTGGAACATCTCCAGCCTAGCCTCCGCGCGGCAGGGGCAAAAATCGGCAATCCCGATCCAGCCTTTCAGCTTTTCAAAAGCAGCGCCGCGCCGCCGACATGCACCCTAATCCACCGGATCGCTGCTGCCGGTCATGACGCGGGTCAAAGCCTCGACCAAAGCCCGTCCCAAAGGCCCGGGCCGGCGATGGGCGGGCCAGGCGACGACGACGGTGCGCACGGGATGGAACTGCATATCCTCGCAGGTCAGACGCACGACCTCGCCGCGCCGGATCTCCGGCTCGAAGGTACTGTCGGCCGAAAAGCACCAGCCGAGCCCCGCCGTGACCATGCCCTTGATCGATTCGACGTCGTTGACCGTCCAGACATCGGTCGAAAACAGCCGTCCGACGCGCTCCATATCGATCGCCGGAGAGCCGACGTAATAGATCTGCCGCTCGCGGTCGAAGGCGCGCATCGCGAGGGGTTGGGGCAGCTGCGCCAGCCGGTGGCCGACCGCGCAAACCGGCCCGAGCGTCTCGCTTCCCAGATCCCTCGCCGCGATATCCGAGGGGATTGCCGCCGCCAAAGTCAGCGCGAAATCGATATTGCCCTCGCGCAGATCGTCCCAAAGCGTCGCCAGCGAGGAATTGAAGAACTGGATGCGCGCCAAAGGATGCGCGCGCGAAAACTCCGCCAGCGCCCGCGTCATGTCGGCACGCGGAAAAAGCACGTCGACAAGCACCCTTAGCCGCGTTTCCTCGCCCTTTTCCAGCGAGGCCGCATGGGTGGTGAAACTGCGCCCGCGTTCGACGACGCTGCGGGCCTCGGCCAGAAGCGCGCGACCCTTTTCGGTCAGCTCCGAGCGGTTCGTCCCGCGTCCGAGCAGCGCAAAGCCGCAATAGCTTTCAAGCTGTGCCAAAGAGTAGCTGATCGAAGAGATCGGGCGGCGCAGCTCTTTGGCCGCCGCCGTCAGGCTGCCGTGGTCGACGATCGCACAGAAAGCCGTCAAATGGTCGATAAGATTGGGATGCATTTCAAGAAACCTGAAAGAACATTGCCATTCTTTTCGGTTTACCGGAAATCGAATGCGATGCTAGCCTGAAATTCACGATCCGAGGCCGCAGGGTAAGGCGGCCGGCAAGACTGTCTTTGGGAGGAGCAGCCATGCACGGAGACCCCGCATGTTCGGGACGGCGCACGCTGTCGCAGGCACAGCCGCAACAGGTCCGCTCATGAATTCGGCCATGAACTCTGCTCGCGACGAGGTTCTGGTTTGCGATGATGTCGTGCGCCGTTTCGGTGGCGTGGTCGCGCTGAAAAACGTATCCGCTACCATCCAGCGCGGCGAGATTTTCGGCCTTGTCGGGCCGAACGGTTCGGGCAAGACGACGCTGGTGAATGCGGTGACGGGTTTCTATCCGCCGCAAGAGGGCCGCATCACGCTGGACGGCCGCCAGATCAACGGGCTCAAACCCGCGAAAATCGCGGCGATGGGCGTGGCGCGGACCTTCCAGAACGTGGCGCTTTTTCACGGGATGAGCGTGCTCGACAATATTCTGATGGGCCGCCACATCTATATGAAGCCCAATCCGCTCGCCTCGTTTTTCTATCCGTGGTGGGCGCGCAAGGACGAGATCGCGCATCGCCGCAAGGTCGAAGAGGTGATCGACCTTCTCCAGCTGGCCCCGCCCGCGACGAGCATGTCGATACGATCCCCCTTGGCCTGCAAAAGCGCGTCGAACTCGCCCGCGCGCTCAGCGCCGAGCCGCGCCTGCTGGTTCTGGACGAGCCGATGGCGGGCATGAACCAGGAAGAAAAGGAATATATGGTCCGCTTCATTCTGGACGCGCAGGAGGCGCTTGGCCTCACCGTCCTGATCATCGAGCACCATATGGATGTCGTCACCGCTCTGTGCGACCGCGTGCTCGTTCTCAACAACGGCCGCGAGATCGCGCAGGGCCCCGCGCGCGAAACCATCGCCGATCCGCAGGTGGTCGAGGCCTATATCGGAAAGCCCCGCCATGCAGCATGACGCGACCCTTGCCACCAATCCCCGGCAAGCGCGCTTGCCGCATCCGAGGCGCTTCATCCCGCTTGGCAGCGCGGCGACACGATCCTTGCCCGTCTGGCGAGAAACGCCGCCGAACATCCCGCAGAAGTGGCCATGCGCGAACGCGATCGCGGCATCTGGCAGGAATATAGCTGGCGCGATTACCTGTCCGCCGTGACCGAATTCGCGGCCGGCCTCGAGGCGCGCGGCGTCGGGCCCGAGGATGTGGTTCTCGTGATCGGGGACAACCGGCCGAACCTCTATTTCGGGATGCTGGGCGCGGCCTGCCTGCGCGCGATCCCCTCGCCCGCCTATGCCGATGCCCCCGCCGAGGAGCTGGCCGCGCAAATGGCGAGAGGATATCCGCTTCGCCATCGCCGAGGACCAAGAGCAGGTCGACAAGCTTCTGGAGGCCCGCGAGAGCCATGCAGGGCTGGGTCTGATCATCTATGACGACCCGCGCGGTCTGGCGGGGCGCGAACCCGCAGGCGTCGCCGGTTTCGAAACCATCCGCGCCGAAGGGGCCGCGCGGATCAAGGCCGATCCCGCGCTGGCCGCGGATCTGGTCGCGCGCGCGACAATCCACGATGTCGCCGTCCTGATGCATTCCTCGGGAACGACCGGCGCGCCCAAGGGTATCCCTTGAAACACGGCCATATTCTGTCGGGCGTACGCAATGCCGCAGCGGCGGGCTATTTCAAACAGGGCGAGACCCATATGGCCTATCTGCCGATGGCTTGGGTCGGCGATTTCATCTTTTCGATCGGTGCCGCAACCGAATTGCGTTTCTCGGTCAATATCCCCGAGGCGCAGGAAACCGCGATGCATGACCTTCGCGAGATCGCCCCGACGCTTTACTTCGCCTCGCCGCGTGCTTGGTCGGCAATGCTGACGCGGGTACAGGTCGGAATGGGCGAGACGACCGGCCTCAAGCGCCGCCTTTACGATTACTTCATGCCCCGTGCGATGGCGGCGGAACGCGCGAAACTCGACGGCAAGGCCTCGGGCGGCAAGCTGTCGCGGTTGCTTGGCGAATGGCTGATCTACGGCCCGCTTCGCGACCAGCTTGGCCTGTCGCGCGTCGAGCGCGCCTATACCGCGGGCGAGGCAATCGGCGAGGATGTCTTCCTGTGGTTTCGCGCCCTTGGCCTGAACCTGCGCCAGTTCTACGGCCAGACCGAGAACTGCGCGCTGGCCGTCGCCCAAAGCCCCGAGGATATCTCGCTGACCACCGTCGGACGGCCCTTTCCGGGTGTCGAGATGAAGATCGACGAGCATGGGGAGATCCTGCTCAAGGGCGACAATATCTTCGACGGCTATTTCCAGAACCCCAAGGCCACCGCCGAAGCGCTGGTCGACGGCTGGCTGCAGACCGGCGATGCCGGCCAGATCGAGCCGGACGGACAATTGGTCGTGCTGGGCCGCGTTTCCGAAGTGGTCGAGACGGCCGACGGGCACCGCTTCATCGCGACCTATATCGAGAACCGGCTGAAATTCTCGCCCTATATCAAGGATGCGGCCGTGATCGGCAAAGGCCGCAACATGCTGACCGCGATCACCTGCATCGACTTTCAGGCGGTCGGGCAATGGGCGCAGGAACATGGCGTGGCTTACACGTCCTATGCCGAGCTATCGCAGCAGCCGCGCATCTACGATCTGGTCAACGCCGAGATCGCGGCGGTCAATGCGCATCTGCCCTCGGGGCTGTCGATCGCGCGTTTCGTCAACCTGCACAAGGAATTCGACCCCGACGACGGCGAGGTGACGCGGACCCGCAAGCTTAAACGCAACGTGATCGACGAGCGTTACGGCCCGATCATCGAGGCGCTGAATGCGGGCGACAGCGAAATCGACTTCAAGGCGCAGATCACCTACGAGAACGGCCAGACCGGTTCGCTCGACCGGATGCTGCGGCTGTCCGATGTGAAGGGAGCCGCATGATGGCCTATTTCTTCGAGCTTCTGATCAACGGCGCGCTGACCGGCCTGATGTATTCGCTGGTCGCGCTGGGTTTCGTGCTGATCTACAAATCGGCGGGCGTGCCGAACCTCGCGCAGGGCGCGGTGGTGATGACGGCGGGCTATGCGGTCTGGCTGTTCATCTCGGCGGGCCTGCCGATCTGGCTGGCCATTCCCGCCGCCATGGTGGTGATGTTCCTCTTTGGTCTGGTGGTCGAGCGGCTGCTGCTTCGCCGCATGGTCGGCCAGCCGATCATCATGGTGGTGATGCTGACGCTGGGTCTGGACATCCTGCTGCGTGGTCTGGTGCCGGGCATCTTCGGTTCGGCCCCCAAATCCATCGATCTCGGCATCGATTTCGCGCCGGTCATCATCGGCGACGTCTTCATCAACCGCACCTCGCTTTTCGGAGGCATTGCCGCTCTGGTGCTGGTGGGAGTCGCGCTTTTGTTCTTCCGCACGCGGCTCGGGACCAAATTGCGCGCGGTCTCGGACGACCATATCTCGAGCTGGGCCGTCGGCATCTCGGTCGAACGCGCCATCGGCATCTCGTGGGGCTCGCGGGGATCACCGCGGTCGTGGGCGGCGCGCTGTGGGGCTCGGCGCAGGGTGTCGACTGGACGCTCTCGACGCTGCTTTTCCTGCGGTCGCGGTCGTCATTCTGGGCGGGATCGATTCCATCCCCGGCGTGCTCGTCGGAGGGCTGCTCGTCGGCATCCTCGGTTCGGTCATTCCGGGCTATCTCGACAGCCATGTCGGCGGCTCGACCCGCGATGTCGTCACCTCGCTCATCATTTTGCTGACCATCATGGTCCGCCCCTTCGGCATCTTTGGCCGCGAAGACATCGAGAGGATCTGAGCCATGTTCTACCGCCTCTCCGGCACGTTCCAGACCAGCTATGCCGCCGACCGCAAATTGTGGAAAGTACCGGCAGACCGCTGGCAGGTCGGCATCATTCTGGTGCTGGCGATCCTCGCGCCGCTCTTCGTCTCGCCACTTTATCTGGGCAGCTATGTGCTGCCTTGGGTGATCTGGTCGGCGGCGGCGCTGTCGCTGACGCTGCTGATGGGCATGGCGGGACAGCTCCATTTCGGCTTTGCCGCCGTGATGGCGATCGGGGCCTATGCCTCGATCCATCTGGTGCGCGCAGGCATCCCCTTCGAGCTCGCGCTTTTGCTGGCGGGGATCATCTCGGCGGTGATCGGGACCTTCTTCGGCGCGGCGGCTTTGCGGGTCAAAGGGCTTTACCTCGTGATGGCCACGCTTGCGATGCAATATCTGGTCGATTGGGTCGTGGTGAACGTGCCCGCGATCTCGGGCGGGGCCCATGCGACGCTGCGCACGCCGGCGGTCAACTTCCTGTTCATGCCGGTCGACAGCCTCGCCGCACGCTACTGGCTGGCGCTTGGCTGGGCGGTGCTGCTGACGCTGTTCTACCTCAACGTCAAACGCACGAGCTTCGGCCGCTCTCTGGTGGCGATCCGCGACAAGGATTTCGCGGCCGCCGTGATCGGGGTCGATCCGTTCCGCACCAAATTGTCGGCGTTTTTCACCTCGTCCTTCCTTGGCGGCGTGACCGGCGCGATCCTTGCCTTTTGTTACTACCGCGCCGTCACGCCCGAGCAATTCGGCTTCAACGTCTCGATCCAGCTGGTCGCGATGGTGCTGGTCGGCGGGCTCGGTTCGGTCATCGGCAGCTATCTGGGCGCGGGCTTCGTGCTGCTGGCGCCGATCTTCCTGACCAACGGGATTTCGGCACTGGCAACCGCGGGCTGGTTTCCGGTGAGCCAGAACTTTTTGTCGCATCTGCCGCTCATGATCTACGGCGCGATGATCATCGGCTTCCTGCTCTTCGAGCCGCTGGGTCTGGCCAAGATCTACGACAATATCCGCAAGTATTTTCTGGTCTGGCCGTTCCGCCACGCCAAGAGCTGACCCTTCGGGAGGGGTTTGAAATGGGAGGAAAGTCAATGAAATGGATGCGCACAACCGCACTCACAGCCGCCCTTGCTTTCGGGACGGCCTTCGGCACGGTCCAGATGTCCGCGGCCGAGGAAATCAAGATCGGCCTGCTGCAGGATTTCACCGCCGTCTATACGTTCCTGACCGGCGAATATAATCAGGGCCAGCGCGATTACCTGACCTTGGTCAACGAGGAAGGCGGCATCGACGGCAATACCTTCACCGCGATCGTGCGCGATACCGGCAACCAGCCGCAGCGCGGGATCGAGGCCTATAACCGCGCCAAGGAAGAAGGCGCGATCCTCTTCGACTTCCTGTCCACGCCGGTTTCAGCTGCAATCCTCGATCAGGCCGATGCCGACAAACGCGTGGTGATCACGCCGGTCCACGGGCGCGGCGACGCCTCGGACGGGACGGTCTTCCCCTATATCTTCCCCGTCATGTCCACCTATTGGGCGCAGGCAGCCAGCCTGATCGATTATATGAAAACCAGCGAAGGCGGGCTCGAAGGCAAGAAAATCGCCATCGTCCATATCGACAGCCCCTTCGGCAAAGAGCCCCTGCCGATCCTCGAGGCGCTGTCCGCGCAAGAGAAGTTCGAATATCAGGCCTTCCCTATGCCTCGCCCGGCAACGAGCAATCGGCGGCATGGTCCGAAGTGCGCCGCTACCGTCCCGATTACGTCATGATCTGGGGCGCGGGCGGCGGTCAGGCGGTCTCGGTCAAGACCGCGATCCAGAACGGCATTCGTCCCGAACAGATCCATTCGGTGATCTGGCTGGCCGAAACCGACGCGGCCAATGTCGGCCCGATGATGAAGGGCGTCAAACGCTTCGAGGCCACCGCCGCAGGCATGGACCACCCGATCATCCAGCGCATTCAGGAGAAAGTCATCGCGACCGGCAAAGGCGCGGGCGACGCGAAAAACGTCGGCACCAGCTATTACAACCTCGGCGTGGCGACCATGGCCGTCTCGGTCGAGGCGGCACGTCTGGGTCTGGCCGGCGGCGGGCCGCTTGACGGCGACAAGCTGAAAGCCGGCTTCGAGCAGATCAAGGATTACAACGCCGAAGGCCTGATGCCCGCAATCACCATCACCGCCGAGGACCATCAAGGCGGCGGCGCGGGCCGCGTCTCGGAATGGAACGGCGAGGCATGGGTGCCGGTCTCGGAATGGCAGGCCGCCTATCCCGAGCTGATCCGTCAGGTCATCGTCGATTCCGCCGCCAAATACAAAGCGGGGCATTAAGCCATGACCGCGCTTGTGCTCGAGAATGTCGAAGTCATCTACGACAAGGTTTTCCTTGCCATTAAAGGCGTCTCGCTTGAAATCGGCGAAGGCGAGATGGTCGCGCTTCTCGGCTCGAACGGCGCGGGAAATCGACGACGCTGAAATCGATCTCGGGGCTTCTGGGCCCCGAGCGCGGGCTGGTCACACGGGGCGAGGTCCGCTTTCAGGGCCGTTCGATCGTCAATATGGGCGCGCCGGAACGCGTCGCCTCGGGTCTGGTCCATGTCCTCGAGGGGCGCCGCATCTTCGGCCATCTGACGCCCGACGAGAACCTGATTGCCGCCTATCGCGGCCGCAATACCGCCCGTTTCAACGAGCTGCGCGAACAGGTCTATGCCTATTTCCCGCGCCTCAAGGAGCGCATTAAATCGAAGTCCGGCTATCTCTCGGGCGGCGAGCAGCAGATGCTGGCGATCGGGCGGGCGCTGATGACCGAACCCAAGCTGATCATGCTCGACGAGCCGTCGCTCGGGCTCTCGCCCCTGCTGGTGCAGGAGATTTTCGGCATCATCTCCGAGATCAATGCCGAACAGGGCATGTCGGTGCTTTTGGTCGAGCAGAACGCCGCCGCCACCCTCGATATCGTCAGCCGCGCCTATCTGATCGAGAACGGTCAGGTCGTGATGTCGGGATCCGCCGATGTGCTGAAATCGAACCCCGACGTGCAGGATTTCTATCTCGGCGGGGCGGGCAAGGTCGATTACCGCAACGTCAAACACTATCGCCGGCGCAAGCGCTGGCTGGCATAAGGAGACACCCATGACCGCCGAGCTTTATGACGCGGCCGAGGGCAAAGCCCGACGGATCGCGCCGAGAACCTGTTGGCGCGGCTGAACCTCCAGCTGGCCGCGATGCGCGAGGCGCAACCCTTTTGGGCCGAGCGGCTTCCGGCCGTCATCCCGTTGAAATCTCTGGATGACCTCGCCAAACTTCCGGTTCTGCGCAAATCCGATCTGGTCGAATTGCAGACGGCGAAACCGCCCTTCGGCGGGCTGACCGGACGCCCGACCGGCGGCTTGCGGCGGTTGTTCGTCTCGCCCGGTCCGATCTTCGATCCCGAGGGCGCGGGCCCGATTGGTGGAATTCGGCGGCGGCTCTCCATGCGGCGGGGCACGGCCTGCGGATGTGATCCTCAACACCTTTTCCTATCACCTGACCCCCGCCGCCTTCATCTTCGAGGGCGGGGCCGAGGCGATCGGCTGCCCCGTCATCCCCTCGGGGCCGGGCAATACCGCCGACCAGCTCGTCGCGATCGCGCAATACCGCCCGCGCGTCTATGTCGGTGTTCCCGACTTTTTGAAAATCCTGCTCGACAAGGCGGACGAGGCCGGAGCGGACCGCTCGTCGCTGGAAATCGGCATGGTGACCGGCGCGGCGTTACCCGAGAGCCTGCGCGCCGAGCTGGCCGCGCGCGGCGTTGCGGTCAGCCAATGCTACGGCACCGCCGATCTCGGCATCGTCGCCTTCGAGGACGGCGGCGCAGGCATGGTGGTCAGCGAGAACATCATTCTTGAAATCGTGCGGCCCGGCACCGGCGAACCCGTTCCCGACGGCGAGGTTGGCGAAATCCTCGTGACACGGCTCGATCCCGATTACCCGCTCGTTCGCTTTGCCACGGGTGATCTGTCGGCGATCCTGACGGGGGCCACCACAACGGGCCGCACCAACCGCCGCATCAAGGGCTGGATGGGCCGCGCCGATCAGGCCACCAAGGTCAAAGGCATGTTCGTGCGCCCCGAACAGGTCGCGGCGATCGCCCGCGCCGTGCCAGAGGCCCTGCGCCTGCGTCTCGAGGTCAGCCGCGACGGCGAACAGGACCGGATGCGCCTTTTGGCCGAACATCCCGATCCCGCCGCCGCACAGGCTCTGGGCGACCGCCTCGCGGACAAGCTGGCCGAGATCACGCGGCTCAAGGGCGCGGTCGAGGTGGTGGCCGCGGGCAGCCTGCCCAACGACGGCAAGGTCATCGCCGATCTGCGCTAGAGCGGAGCGCGCGCCACCATTGGCTCAGGCCGCTGCCGGTCCCAGATCGTGTTGCACGGGTCGGGGTGGCGCCAGCGCGGTGACGATGCGCGGCCAAAGCGGATGCGGGGTCCGGTTGTCCTCGCCGCGATAGCAGTAAAGCCGGATCTCCACATCGAGCTGCCAGGCCGGATCGGGCGAGGCCAGCACCAGATCGCCCGAGGCCAGCTCGGCCCCGACCAGACTTTCGGGCAACCAACACAGGCCGGTGCCGCGCAGGGCCAGCTCTTTCAGGCCGACGCTGATCGAGCTTTCATGGACCACGCGGCGGCGGAAAGGCCGCAGGGTCAAAGCCGCTGCAGCGCCGTGCCGAAGAACGAGACCCGCCCGTAATCGAGATAGGGCAGCTCGATCTTGCGGTTCAGCGCCTGACCCAGCAGATCGCCGCCTGCCGCAGCACCGCCCCCGCGCAGATGGAGCGCGGGCGAGACCACCGGCAGAACCGCCTCGCGGCCCATGCCGATCCAGTCGAATTGCTCGGGATCGAGCAGCATCGGCACATAGGGATGGGCATAGGTCAGAAAGAAATCCGCCTCTCCGCTGATCAGGGTTTCCAGATTGGCCTCGATGCCGCCGCGATCGGGGATGACCTTGGATGCGGTGGCGGGAAGCTCCGTCTCGATCCGCGTCAGGCAATCGGGCAACATGGTCACGCTAAGCGTGTGCAGCGCGGCGAAATTCAGCACCGCCTGACGGCCCTTGGGCGGGCGCAGGGCCTCGCGCGCCGCATAGAAGGTGCGGATCGCATCCTGAGCGACCGGCAGAAAGGCGCGGCCCTCGGGGTGAGATCGGCAGGGATGCTCGCGCGGCTGATCAAAGGCGCGCCCAGCCATGCTTCGAGCTGTTTGATGCGGCGGCTAAACGCCGATTGGGTGATGTGGCGCGCCTCGGCCGCACGCGAGAAGCTGGCGGTGCTCGCCAACATCACAAAATCTTCGAGCCATTTGAGTTCCATCACGCACCTTTCCGCGAAGGAGCTGCCTTAGACCCCTTGTCCGCCCGATGCCAGAGCTATGCAAAAAGGGTCTAACCTCGGGAAAATCCGGCATTGGCCATTCCCGACCCGAGTGCTTATGGCTGGCGGCAACCATCGGATGCGAGCTAGGATCATGACGCGTCATATTTACATCAACGGCTCTTACCTGCCTGAAAACGAAGCAAAAATCTCGGTCATGGATCGGGCGTTCCTGTTCGGGGATGCGATCTACGAGGTCACCGCATGGTCGACGGGCACCTGATCGACAATGATCTCCACCTTGCCCGTTTCGCCCGTTCGCTTGGCGAACTGGACATTCCGCTGCCGCTTGCTCTCGAAAACGTGCGCGAAATGCAGATCGAATTGGCGCGGCGCAACCAGATGACGGACGGCACGATCTATCTTCAGGTCTCGCGCGGGGTGGCCGAGCGCAACTTCCTGCCCGAAGCGGATATGGCGCCCACCTTCGTCGCCTTCACCCAGCCGAAGAAGCTCTACGACACGCCCGCCCAGCAAAACGGCATCGCGGTCGCCCTTGTGGAGGATCCGCGCTGGAACCGCCGCGACATCAAGACCGTGATGCTTCTGGGGCAGGCTCTGGCCAAGCAGGATGCCAAGGCGCAGGGCTTTGCCGATGTCTGGCTGCATGAAGACGGCGCGATCACCGAAGGGGCCTCGTCGACCGCGTTCATCCTGACCCATGACGACAAAATCGTCACGCGGCAGAACTCGCATGCGATCTTGCCCGGTTGCACCCGCCGCGCGGTGATGACCCTCGCCGAAAGTGCAAACCTGACCATCGAAGAACGTCCGATCACCATTGCCGAGGCCCAATCCGCCGCCGAGGCCTTCCTGACCAGCGCCTCGAGCCTTGTCACGCCCGTCGTGCGGATCGGTGATGCGGTGATCGGTGACGGCAAACCCGGTCCGGTGACGCGTCGCCTGCAAGAGATCTATCTTGCCGCCGCCCGTGCCTGCGAAAAGATCATTTGAGGCGCGACTGTCGCGATCCGAACAACAAAGGGGCCATAAGGCCCCCTTTTTCATGCTTAGTCCCGCATGGGTCGCTTATGCGCCCCAAGTGCGTTCAAGCACACGGATCCAGTTCTTGTGGGTGATCTTTTCCAGATCCTCGCCGACATAGCCGCCCGCTTTCAGCACATCGACCAGTTTCGGCAGATCGCTTGCATCGCGCAGCGCCGCCGGAATGGTCGTGCCGTCGAAATCCGAACCCAATGCGACATGATCGATGCCGACCCGCTCAACGATATAATCGATGTGGCGCACCATCACCTCGAGCGGCAGCGCGGTGTCGCGCTCTCCGGTCGGGTTGAGGAAGGCCACGCCGAAGTTGATACCGACCAATCCGCCGGTATCCTTGATCGCGTCAAGCTGGCGGTCGGTGACATTGCGGCTATGCGGGCAGATGCCATGCGCGTTGGAATGCGAGGCGACCAGCGGCGCATCCGAGATTTTCGCGATATCCCAGAAGCCCGCATCGTTCATATGCGAGAGATCGACCATGATCTTGAGCTCGTTGCAGGCGCGGATCAGCGCCTTGCCATGCGCGCTCAGACCCGGGCCGATATCGGGGGTCGAGGGGAAGCGGAAGGGCACGCCGAAAGCGAAGATGTTCGGGCGGCTCCAGACCGGACCGATGCTGCGCAGGCCGGCGGCATGAAGCAGGTACAGCAGATCGAGATCGGCCCCGATCGCCTCGACGCCCTCGATATGGAAGACCGAGGCGAAAGCGCCCGAGGCCATCGCCGCGCGGATATCGGCCGCCGAGCGGCAGATTTTCAGCGCGCCCTCTGCCTCGATTTCCAGCCGCGTCAGGATCCCCGCCATCGCGGTCGTGACCTCGAGAGCCTCGGCGCGGCCCGGGGTCGGCCAGTTGCCCTCGGCGTCCAGCACACGCTCCGAGGGGACGTAGATCGCGCATAGCCCGCCCGCAAGACCGCCCTTGCGCGCACGCGGCAGATCGATGTGGCCGAGCGGCTCTCCGTCGATGAAGTTGCGGATCGCTTGGGGGCCGCCGGTGTTCCAGAGCCGCAAAAGCGCATCGTTATGGCCATCGAAAACCGGCATCTCGGGCAAATCGGACATATCTGATCTCCTGTGATTTCGCACTCTCTGTCGGACTGCGGGGCGTGGTCTGCAACCGCGAAAATATGTCGCGTAAGGTCAGCCATGCTGTCTAATCACCTGATCTTACGCGGTTATGCAAAAGCGGTCTGATCTGTCGCGGATTTGGCATTGGCGGGAAGGAAAAGCGCCGTGTTAGCGCAAAGGTTGCGGCGCGACCGCCGCCTTCGCGCGGCCGGAAGAGCCACCAGAAAACCGCCAGAAGCACCGATCTGTGGACCGTGGCCGTCCATGCGAACGGTCCGTGAAACAGGATTTACACCATGCTCTCCAGACGTCATTTCATCGCCGGTGCAGCGGCCTTTCCGGCGCTTTCCTATCTGTCGCTGTCGAAAGCATTCGCCGAAAGCCCCAAGACCATTCTGGTGGTCGCACAGCAGCTCGACAACATGACGAGCCTTGATCCGCACGAGAGCTTCGAGGCGATCGGCTCGGAAATCTGCGGCAACATGTACCACAAGCTGGTCAAACCCAATCTGGACGATCCCAACACGGTCGATCCCCAGATCGCCGAAAGCTGGAGCGCCAGCGAAGATGGCAAGACCTTTACCTTCAAGATCAAGCAGGGCGTGAAATTCTCGTCGGGCGGCGAGCTGACCGCCGAGGATTGCGCCTGGTCGCTCCAGCGCTGCATCATCATGAACAAAGGCCCGGCCTTCATCATCTCGCAATTCGGCTGGACCGCCGAAAACGTCGGGGCAGCGATCACCGCTCCCGATGCGACGACGCTGGTTCTGACGACCGAAGCGCCGACCTCGGTCTCGTTCCTGCTGTATTGCCTCTCGGCCAACGTGGGCTCCGTGGTCGAAAAGAAAGTCGCGCTTGAAAACGAAGTCGACGGCGATCTGGGCAATGCCTGGCTCCAGAAGAACTCGGCCGGTTCGGGCGAATTCATGCTCCAGATCTGGCGTCCGAGCGATACGGTTTCGCTGCAGGTCAACCCGAACGGCGATTATCAGGGCGGCATCCAGCGCATCATCCTGCGTCATATCATCGACCCCTCGGCCCAGCTTCTGATGCTGCAAAAGGGCGATATCGACATTGCGCGCAACCTCACCAGCGAGCAGCTCAAGACGCTGAAAGACGATGCAAGCGTCAAGCTGGTGCAGAAATTCACCGCTTCGCTGATGCTGGTATCGATGAACGTCTCGAACGAGAAGCTCAAGGACCCCAAGGTCTGGGAAGCGGTCAAATGGGCGATCGATTATCAGGGCATCCAGTCCAACATCCTGCCCGCGACCCACAAGGTCCACCAGTCGATCGTCCCCGAGGGTCTGCCGGGCGCCAATATGAACACGCCCTTCAGCAAGGATAGCGCGAAAGCCAAGGCGCTTTTGGCAGAGGCCGGTTTCCCCGACGGGTTCGAGATCGCGATGGACCATTATTCGGCCCAGCCCTACCCCGCGATCGCGCAGACGCTGCAGGCCAACCTTGCCGAAATCGGCATCAAGGTGAACCTGCTTGCCGCCGAAAACCGTCAGGTCCTGACCAAGATGCGCGCACGCCAGCACGAGATGGCACTGTCGGCTTGGGGCACGGATTACTTCGACCCGAACTCGAACGTCGATGTCTTCTGCGTCAATACCGACAACTCGGACGATGCCGCGACCAAGCCCTTCGCATGGCGCTCGCATTTCCAGGACGAGAAGCTGGCGGCTTTGTCGATCGAGGCCCGTGACGAGCAAGATCCCGCGACCCGCACCGAGAAATATCTCGCGCTGCAGGATCTCTACATGCAGAACAGCCCCTTCGCGATCATGATGCAGACTTCGACCACCGCGGCCTGCCGCCCGAATGTCGAAGGCGTCCGCCTTGGCGCGCTGTCGGACAGCCACTCCTATGCGGGAACGACCAAGGCGTGAGCAAGCGACTGAAAAGAACCACCGGCATGCTCGGCAGCGTCCTCGCGACGCTGTTCGGGCTGGCCGTCGTCACCTTCATGATC
Source organism: Paracoccus cavernae (assembly GCA_030410095.1). Lineage (GTDB taxonomy): Bacteria > Pseudomonadota > Alphaproteobacteria > Rhodobacterales > Rhodobacteraceae > Paracoccus > Paracoccus cavernae. The sequence goes on along the minus strand of JAUFRC010000002.1, from coordinate 155,978 downwards.
GGCCGCGTCATGCCGGTCGATCCCGTGATTGCCGCGGTGGGCGACAACGCCCCCGAAGCGGTGATCGAACGCGTGCGCGCGGAAATGGGCCTCGACCAACCGCTGATCGTGCAATTCGGGAACTACCTCTGGCAGATCCTGCACGGCGATTTCGGCAAGTCGATCCTGACGCAGAACCCCGTCACCACGGATATCGCGCATTACTTCCCCGCCACGATGGAGCTTGCGACCTATGCGCTGCTGATCGCGGTGCTGGTCGGCGTGCCTTTGGGCATCCTTTCGGCGGTCAAGCAGGGCTCGATCACCGACCAGATCATCCGCGTGCTTTGCCTCGCGGGCCATTCGGTGCCGGTTTTCGTGCTGGCGCTTCTGGCGCTGCTGATCTTCTACGCGGGGCTCGGCATCGCGCCGGGGCCGGGGCGGCAGGATATCATTTTTCAGGACATGATCCCGACCGTTACCGGTTTCCTGACCATCGACGCGCTTCTGGCGGGCGATTTCGGCGCTTTCCGCGATGCGGTCGCGCATCTCGTGCTGCCGGTCTCGGTGCTGAGCTATTTCTCGATGGCCTATATCACCCGCATGACGCGCGCCTTCATGCTGGATGCGCTGAAGGGCGAGTTCATCGTTGCGGCCCGCGCCAAGGGCCTCTCCGCCCCTCGCGTGATCTTCGGCCATGCCTTCCCGACCGTCGCGGTCCAGCTGATCACCGTGATCGCGCTGACCTATGCCGGTCTGCTTGAAGGCGCGGTCGTGACCGAAACGGTCTTTGCATGGCCGGGCCTTGGCCAATATCTCACGGTCTCGCTGATGAATGCCGATATGAATCCGGTCGTCGGAGCCACGCTGCTGATCGGTCTGATCTATGTCGGGCTGAACCTTCTGGCCGATGTGCTTTACCGCGTCTTCGACCCGCGCGTGCAATAAGGGGCAAAGATGATGCTAAGCACTTTCCGCAATTGGGCGATGGACGATATGCCGAGCTCGCGCGCGCAGGCAAGCTGGGGGCGGCGCTACCGCATCTGGCTATCCCTGCGGCGCAATCCGCTGGCGATGATCGGCCTGACCATCATTCTGTTCGCGGTGCTGACGGCGATTTTCGCGCCGCTTCTGGCACCCTATGATCCGGCCATCCAGAACCTCGAGAACCGCCTTGCACGTCCCTCGGCAGAACATCTGTTCGGCACGGACGAGCTGGGTCGCGATATCTTGTCGCGCGTCCTTTACGGCGGCCGCGTCACGCTCGGCATGGTGATCACCGTCGTGGTGATGGTCGCGCCGCTCGGCCTCGCGATCGGCTGTATCGCGGGCTATTTCGGCGGCAAGGTCGACACGGTCCTGATGCGCGTCACCGACGTGTTTCTGGCCTTCCCGCGCCTGATCCTTGCGCTGGCCTTTGTCGCGGCGCTGCAACCGGGCGTCCAAAGCGCAATCCTTGCAATCGCTTTGACCGCATGGCCGCCCTATGCCCGCATCGCGCGTGCCGAGACGATGACCATCCGCAACAGCGACTTCATCGCCGCCTGCCGCCTGACCGGCGCATCGCGCTGGCGCATTGTGGGGCGCCATATCGCGCCGATGTGCGTGCCCTCGCTGATCGTGCGGGTGACGCTGGACATGTCCTCGATCATCATCACGGCCGCGAGTCTGGGCTTTCTCGGCATGGGCGCACAGCCGCCTTCGCCCGAATGGGGCGCGATGATCGCGACGGCACGCCAGTACATGCTCCAGCAATGGTGGGTCGCGGTCGCGCCTGCGGTTGCCATCCTGCTGACCTCGCTGGCCTTCAACTTCCTTGGCGACGGTCTGCGCGATGTGCTCGACCCGAAACAGAACTGAGAGAGGCGATCATGCAGGTTGATATCAAGAACCTCCGCATCGCCTTTGAGCGCGATGGCAAAAGCGTCGAGGCGGTCCGCGGGATTTCCCTGTCGGTCGGCCGCGAGAAGCTGGGCATCGTGGGCGAGAGCGGTTCGGGCAAATCGCTGACGGCGCGGGCGCTGATGCGCCTGCTGCCCAAGACCGCAAAGGTCACGGCGGACCGCATGCAGCTTGGGGATATCGACATCCTCAAGACCAGCGAAAAAGAGATGCGCAAGATCCGCGGCAAGCGCGTGGGCTTCATCCTTCAGGACCCGAAGTACTCGCTCAATCCGGTGAAAAGCATCGGCAAGCAGATCGGCGAGGCCTGGCGCGAGCATAAGGGCGGTCGCCGTGCCGAAGTGCGCGACGCCGTGCTCGACCTGCTCGAACAGGTCAAGATCCGCGATCCGAAAAAGGTCTTCGACGCCTATCCGCACGAGATCTCGGGCGGGATGGGACAGCGGGCGATGATCGCGATGATGCTGGCCCCCGATCCCGAATTGCTGATCGCGGACGAACCGACCTCGGCGCTTGATGCGACCGTTCAGGCGGAGATCCTGCGCCTGATCGACGATCTCGTGGAAAGCCGCGGCATGGGACTGATCCTGATCAGCCACGATCTGCCGCTGGTCTCGCATTTCTGCGACCGCGTCTCGGTGATGTATATGGGGCAGGTCATGGAGGAAATGGCCGCCTCGGACCTGCTCAAGGCCAAACATCCCTATACGCGGGGCCTGTTGAACGGGATGCCCTCGCTTTTGCACCCCAAGCGCCGCCTGCCGGTGCTGGTGCGCGACGACGACTGGCTGAAGGAGAAAACCGCATGAGCGCCCCGATGATCGACGTACAGGCTCTGCGCATCGCCTTTTCCGGCCACGAGGTCGTCAAAGGCGTCGATTTTTCCGTCGCCAAAGGCGAGCTTCGGCATCGTCGGTGAATCCGGTTCGGGGAAATCGACGGTGCTGCGCGCGCTGGCCGGTCTCAACGAAGACTGGCAGGGCCGCATGGCGATCGGCGGCGCGGCCTTGCCGCTCAAGCGGCCGCCCGCCTTCTTCCGTCAGGTCCAGATGGTCTTTCAGGACCCCTTCGGCTCGCTCCATCCGCGCCAGACCATCGACCGCATCCTGTCCGAGATCCTGCTGGTCCACGGCATCGACGATATCGACGGGCGCATCAACCGCGTGCTCGCGGATGTGGCCTTGCCGCAATCGGCGCGCTTCCGCTTCCCGCACCAGCTGTCGGGCGGCCAGCGCCAGCGCGTGGCCATTGCCCGCGCGCTGATCGCCGAGCCGCAAGTCCTGCTGCTGGACGAGCCGACCTCGGCGCTTGACGTCTCGGTTCAGGCCGAGGTGTTGAACCTGCTGGCCGATCTGCGCGAGGAACGCGGCCTGACCTATGTCATGGTCAGCCACAACCTCGCCGTGATCGCCCATCTTTGCGACCGGCTTGGCGTGATGCAGCACGGTCTGATGGTCGAGCAGGTCTCGTCCGAAGATCTGCGTCTGGGCAATATCTCCCATCCCCATACGCAGGAACTGCGCCGCCTCAGCGTGGCGCTCGAAGAAGTCTGAGCCCGAGGGGCAGGAGGCGCGGGATGATCGATCTCGATTGGGCGGCGGCAGAGGCCGCTTTGGTTGCAGGGGTGACGTGGGATGCGGCCGGCCCCGGCGGTGCGGCGATCCTGTTCGATCGATCCGGCGTTCGGGCGGTGCGGGCTGCAGGGCTTGAAAGCCTCGCGACCCGCCGTCCCTTCGGCGCGCAGAGCGTGGTGCGCTACGCCTCGGTCACGAAACATGTCTTCGCAAGTTTCGTGCTTGCCCATCCCGAGGTCATCGCGCTGGACGATCCCTTGGGTAAGCACCTGCCCCGACTGGCGCCCGCGACAGCGGCGGTAACGGTCGGTCAAGCGCTCGATATGTCGGGCGGCATTCCCGATACCCGCGAATGCCTGACGCTGATCGGCCATTCGATCTTTACCGAAACCCGCGCTCCCGACCTTCTGGCCTTCCATGCGGCAATGGAGCGGCTCAACTATCCCGCCGGCACCGAGGTCCATTACTCGAACGGCGGCTACCGGCTGGTCGAGGAGGCGATGCGCGCCCATGGCCTGACCTTCGACGATTTCCTTGCAGCCGAATTGCGCGGCCCGCGCGGCATCGCCATGCAGGCCGCCGAGATGTGGACCGATCCGGTCGCGGGACTGTGCGACGGCTATTGGCATGACGGCACCGGCTGGCGGATCGGCCTGCAAGGCATGCATCTTTCGGCGGCGGGCAGCTTGATCGGCAGCGGCAATGATCTCGCGGAATGGGGCCGCGCGCTTCTCGCCGGCGAGGGCAGCTTTGCAGGCCGTCTCGCGGCGCTGACCGCAACGCGCCGTCTCGCGGACGGGCGCGCGACCGGCTACGGCCTCGGAATGCGCCGCCAGATGGTCGGTGCGCGCGAGCTGGTCGGGCATGGCGGCTCGCAACCCGGTTTCAAATCCTACCTGCTGCTCGATCCCGAAACGGGCTGCGGCATCGCGGTCGTTGCGAACCGCGATGACGTGAACACTTCGGCGCTGGCCGCCGCCGTCATGGCCGCACTTCTGGGCGAGACCCTGCCCGAGGCGGGCTCGGATCTGATCGCGGGGCTTTATGTCGCCGAAAGCGGTGCCGACTGGATCGAGGTCAAAGGCGCATCCGTCACGCGTCTCGACGACGAGGTTGCCGTCCATCCGCGCGCAGGCGGGGCGTCGACAGCCAGTCCCCGACTTCGCGGCTGGAGCTGGCGATGGAGGGTGCCTCCATCATCGGCGAAGTCGGCCATGCGCCCGCGCGCTACCTGCCCGCAACCGCGGAGCCCGTCCCCGCCGATCTCGACGGCAGCTATCTTTGCGAGACCTTCGGCGCGACTTTGGCCATTCGGGACGGCGCGGTCGTCATGGGCGCAGGACCGACTCGCCGCGCGATGCCGCTGCAACCGCTCGGCGGCGGACGTTTCCTTTTCACGCTGACCGACGGTCCGTGGACGCGCCGCATTTGCCTGTGCCGAACCGGCGAAGGCCGCTTTGATCTCGCTTTATCGCGGGCGCGGATGATCTCTTACGCAAAACGCTGAAACCGCAAGGATAATCCATGAACCTGCCGCATCTTCCCCTTTCGCGCTCGCGATCCACGGCGGCTGCGGCGTCATGGCCGAAAGCGATCTTTCGCCTGCCGATTGGGCTCAGGCGCGACGCGATCTCGGCCGCGCGCTTCTGGCCGGTCAGCGCGTTTTGGCGGAGGACGGCACGGCCCTTGACGCGGTCGAGGCCGCGGTCGTCGTGATGGAGGACAGCCCCCATTTCAACGCAGGCCACGGCGCGGCGCTGAACGAGAACGCCATCCACGAGATGGATGCCTCGATCATGAGCGGCGCGGACCTCGCAGCCGGCGCGGTCTGCGCGGCGCGCAGGATCCGCAACCCCGTCCGTGCGGCCCGCGCCGTTCTGGATCACGGCGATGCCGTCCTGCTGGCCGGAGCCGCCGCCGACGATTTCGCCAGGACCAAGGGCCTCGCGCTCGAGGATCAGGCCTATTTCACCACGGCGCGCCGCGAAAAGGCGCTCGCTGCAATGAAGGCGCATCTGGCGGCGGGAACGGTCGCGGGCGCGTCTGAATCCGAAAAGCACGGCACCGTCGGCGCGGTGGCGCTTGATCGCGCGGGCCATCTCGCGGCGGCAACCTCGACCGGCGGTTACAACAACAAGCCCGACGGCCGCGTCGGCGACAGCCCGATCATCGGCGCGGGCACTTATGCGAAAGACGGGATCTGCGCGATCTCGGGGACCGGCAAGGGCGAGCTGTTCATCCGCCATGTGCTGGCGCACGAGATCGCCGCGCGGATGCGCTATCTCGGCGAAGATATCGCCACCGCCAGCGCGAAAGTCGTGCATGAGGATCTCGCCCCGCACAGCATCGGCGCGGGCCTGGTCGCGGTCGGTGCGGATGGCCGCATCGCCATGCCCTATAATACCCAAGGGATGTTTCGCGGCTGGATCGCGCCCGATGGCACCTTCCATGTCGCGACCCACGCCGAAATCCATCGCCTCGATCCGGCGGTGCTGTAAGCTCAAACTAGTCCGGAGCCGACGGCTCGGGGCGGGCGTTTCGGGATCGGGCACGGGTGCTTCGACGGTGAAGGGCGCGACATCGATCGCAGCGGTGCCGCCATTGCGGCGGATTTCGTCCAGCGCGAAGGGCAGAAGGGTTGCCGCATTGCTGCCCGAAGGCGCGGCAGCCACGCTCGCCAAAGGGGTATCCGAGGCGATGGCCAGCAAAAGCTGGGGCTGCGGGCCGGCCTCGTCGGGGCAAGCGAAATGCCGAAAGCGAAGGTGAACGAGCCGTCCGTTTGCCCCGCCGCGACCTGCGAGAGATCATAGACCGCGCCTTTGGGCGAGACCAGAAACAGCCAGAGACTGCGCCCCCGAGATCGCGGATCCGCCCCGAAACCTCACCGCCGCTGGTCACGCTTTGCGCGTCGAGCGACAGCGCCGGCGGATTTGCCGAGCGACCGGCGAGTTCGTGCACAAGGCTGACGGCAGGGCATTGCGGCGCGGCAACCTGCCATTCGACGAGGCTCGGTCGCGTCCCGAAGCGCTCGCCGTAAGCGGCAAGCAATGCGGAAAAATCGCGCGGCCCATTGGCCAAAGTCCCGATCTTTCCCGCATCCGGCCCATAGGCGATCCGCCCTGCTGCGGTGCAGGCAGGTACGGGCAGGCCGGACAAAAGCCCTCGCGCGTCGCCGCATCGCGCGCCGGAAGCGCGAGGGCGCCCGGCAGAGGATCGGCCACGGGATCTTGCGCGACAGGCTCCGGCGCGTGACGGCTCTGGCCGTACCAAAACCGAATCCCGTCAGAACGAAAAGCAGCATGATCCCCGCCACCATCGCGATCACACGGCCCGCGCGGCGTGGCGCGGGCCGGCGGCTTCGGGCAAAGGGGCCGCGATCTCGAAAGCGCCGAACGGGCTGTTCGAGCCGAGCCCGCCCGCCGAGCCTGTCGCGAGCTCGCCCGCCGTCGTGGCCCGAAGCGCTACCTGTTCGGCCTCCTCCCCGCGAAGGCGCTTTGCCACAAAGGCAGGCGATAGCGCGCGGGAAGGTGGTTCGGGTCATCCATCACCGTCAAAAGCGCCGCCATGGTCGGCGGTCTGTCGGCCGGATCGGGTTCGAGCATATATTGCAAAATTGGATAGATCCGGTGCGAGATCCCGTCGAGATCGGGATGCGCCGGCGCGCCTCGGAGGCCTCGACCACGGAATTGCCCATATCGAGCGGCATGCCCCGCAAAGCTGCAGCGATCATCAGCGCGAGGCCGTAGACATCCGCTGCGGGGCCGATCTCGCCGCGCCCGTGGCCAAGCTGCTCCGGCGCGATATATTTGAATTTTCCGGCAAATCGTCCGTTCAGCCCGTCACCAAGCTCGGTCGATCGCGCGATGCCGAAATCGATCAGAACCGCCTCGTCGATACGGTTTTCGCGCAAGATGACGTTATCGGGCGAGAGGTCGCGGTGGGTGACGCCACTGGGCATGGGCCTCGGCCAGACCATTGGCGAGACGGCGCATCAGCACCAGCGCCTGATCGACATCCAGCGTGCCGCGTTCGTGGACATAATTCCACAAATGCTGACCGTCGACGAACTCCATGATGAGGCAGTAACGGTTCAGCCCGCGGTCGCGCACGAAGTTGTGGTAGCGCACGATGGCATCATTGCGCATCTGGACGAGAATGCGCGCCTCGCGACGAAAGAGGTCGATGATGCTCTCGTCGCGCGCCAGATTGGGCAGGATGATCTTTACCGCGACCGGATCGCCGGTGAAGAGGTTCTCGGCACGGTAGACCTCGCCCATGCCCCCGCGCTGACGAGTTTGAGGATACGGTAATTGTCGTTGATGACTACGCCGGGTGTGACGACCTGCGTGTAGGATCCGTTCCCCGCAGCGGGCGCAGGCGGTTTGTCCGCAGCCGGAGCGATGCGCGTGGCCTCCACCTGGGTGTGGGATTTTGCGCGATGCGCGTCGCATCAACCCCACCGTGACCTACCGGAAGCGGCGGCGGCGGTTTTGGCGGGGCCTGTTCGGGCGGCAGGGAAATACGGGTCGCGTCCGGCTGCACATCGGCTGAATGGACAGCGGGGCTGATGCGGGTAAGGTCGTCGGCGGGAGGCTTGCCCTCATGCGGGACAGGCTCCGGTACCTTGTGGTCAGCAGCGGGCGCGGCCTCGGGTTCCGCCCGCTTCGCGGGGGTGGACACTTCGGGCGCTCCCGTCGTTTCGGGCGGTTGGGTGGGTGGCTCGTCTTCTGCGTTCATGCCTCGGCATCATCTCTGGAATGATCGCGAAGGCAACGCAAAACGATGGCCGTCACATTGTCGCGCGCCCCACGATCGAGCGTCTGCCCGAGCAGATGTTCGACAATCCGGCGCGGCTGCTCGGAGGCGAGCAGGGCCATGCGCAGATCGTCGTCGCTGTTGTGCTCGGTGAGACCGTCCGAACAGAGCAGGAAGACATCGCCCTCCTCGACCACGCCGGTCACCGTCTCGGGACTGGGGTTGAGCTGGATGCCGATGGCTTTTGTGATCACATTCCGGCCGGGGTAGTTCTGGGCCTCGGCCTCGTCCAGTTCGCCGCTGGCGATCAGGCGGGCGACCTCGCTGTGATCGGTGGTCAGGCGGTGCAAAGCCCCTTGCGCAAAAGATAGACGCGGCTGTCGCCTGCCCAGATACAAGCGAATTCATGGCCGTGGATCAGCAAGGCTGCAAGGGTCGAGCCGACCGTGGTCAGCGCCCTTTCTCGCGCATGGGCGAGAATGCCCTGATTGGCGCGGTCGATCCTTTCAAGAAACCGCGCGCGCTGGTCGAGCGCCGAGACCGGCAGACCGATCGAGGCAATCTCCTCGACGATGATGCGGCTGGCGGCGTCGCCCGCCTGATGGCCGCCCATGCCGTCGGCGACCGCCCAAACCCCGATATCGGGCATGGCGATCATATTGTCTTCGTTATGGTCGCGCACGACGCCCTGATGCGACAGCATCGCATCGTCAAAGAGGAAGCCGTCGTCGTCCTCGCCGGTCATCGCATCCCCCTCAATAGTCCTGCCCCCGCCGCCGCTGAGCAGCCACGACATCGCCTGCGGATCGGGCAGCCCCTGACAGGCGAGAATGCCGGACTGGCCGTTGACCGGATGGCGGAACCACCAATAGCTGCGCGCGGTTGCGCCGCAAATCAGATCGGTCGCGGCAACCTCGGCCAGAAGCTCGGCGGCATCGCCGTCATTGGGGCGCATCGCCCAGAACATATGGTCGTGCCCGCCCGTACCGTGATCGGCACCCTCGAAGCCGCCCAGACGCAGGGCAAGGCCCGAGGTCGTTTCGGGTTGCGACAGAACCGCCTGATCCAGAAGGGTTGTCAGACATTCCTCGGCGGCTTCATAAAAGCCCTGATCGTTCATCAGCAACGGCAGGCTTTCGCCCGTGCAGGGCTGGGCGATCAAAAGCGGATAGCTGCGCCCGACCTTGTCGGCCGACATCCGCATGACCCCGCGCCAAGCCAAGCCCTCGCCGAGCTGCGCACCGAACCAGAAGCGCAACCCCATCGGCTGCTGCGCCAAGCCGTCCCAAAGCGGGCCGAGCAGGTCGCGCACCGCGCCGAGATTCTCGCCCAGCCAATCCGAGATCCGGCGCGCAGGCCCCTCGGGGAAGGCCAGCGACAGAAAGTCGCCATGCCCCGGATGTTTGCCGAAAACCGCGACCGAGAGGGCTCCCCTCCGGTCAATCTATGCTCTGAGGGCATTCGAATTCTCTGATTTCGGGCATGGTGAAAGGATTGGCGATCGCATTGACCGTGAAATCATAGGTGATGTTGCGCCCGCCGATGGTAAAAGTGGCGCGCAAGGTGTCGCCGATCTGCTGGCGCGAGCTTGCATGCGACAAAAGATCCATGATCGTCCAGGAGCTGCCCTCGAAGAGCAGCGCCGATGGGCGGTCGAGTGTCGGCGAGATCTGCAGCAGCGTCGATTTTCCCTTGCCCGGCCAGACCACCGTTTGCGGCAAGGACCCCGTGACCGTCTGCACCTGAGCATCGTTGATCGACAAAAGCGCCTGCTGGATCGAGGGATGGGCATCGACCTGCGCGACGGTGATTTCGACCTGAGGCTGGCTACCGCCACCGGCGAAAAAGGCGCGGCGGATACGTTCGGCGCGCTCGAACTGCTTGAGCGTCGAGACGTTCATCCGGCCGGTGATGTCCTTGTCGGTGCGATAGGTCAGGCCGTCGCTGCCGCGCTCGACATAGGGTTCGAGATATTCGGTGAAATAGCGGTCCATCTCGCCGCCGGGACCAAAGAAGCGCGCGAAATTGTCGATCGAGAGGCTGCGCGAGGAGGTGCCGAACGGATAGGCCGAAGCGATGTTTTCGCGGCAGAAGAAGGTGATCTGGTTGGTCAGCGCCCGGTTCATCGTCTCGATGCTGGCATCCGAGGCACCGCTGCGGAAATCACCGTCGGCATCGTTGACGATCTGGGCAAGTGGCTGGGGAAGCTGCGAATTATACTGCGTCAGGGTGTTCAACAGCGTCGGCAAGGCCGCGGCCGATTGGTCGGGATTGTTCTCGGCCAGGCGCAGGTTCTCCCAGATGGCGCCGAAATTGCCGATCAGCGTATCGATCGGCCGTTTGCCGGGATCGCCCATCACCAGATCGTGCCAGCCCTCGAAGGCTTCGGAGATCATCTCGACCTGACGGCGGAAACTGAAGCTCTCGTCTTCGGCCTGCGCCGCACCGGGGCGGCCCTGCCCCTTTGCGTCTGCCGCGCCGCCGCATCGAGGATCATGCGCTGCACGCCGTTGGTCCGGCTCTGGATCCGCGCCGCCATCGCCCGACCGACATCCGCCGCGCCGCCCTGAACCGAACCGCCCTCGCCGCCGCCACCACTGCCGATCGAGGCAAGCTGCTCGGGCGACAGATCGTCGAAGCCGTCAAGCTCGCGGATCAGATAGGTCTGCTCGTCGACCGATTTCACCAATTCGAGAATCGGCGAAACCTGCGCCGCCGCCGCCGTGCCCAAAGCCGCATAGCGCGGCTTGTCGGCCACCATCGAGGCCAGCCGCAGATTGCCCAGAACTCCGTTCCACGCCGCGATGAAGTCGACGCGGTAGCGCTCCATCAGATCGCGGTCGAGACGGGCAAGCCGCGTCTCGATCTCGCTGCTTTGGGCAAGATCGCCCAGAACCCATTGATCGCGCCGCAATTCTTCCTCGACCGAGGCGAGCCGGTCGATGAAATAGCCCCAGAAGCCCTCATAGGTGTAAAGCGCGGGAATGGTCAGGTTCGACAGCTCGCTGCCGTCACGGGTCGCGAAAACCACGCCGGCATTGTTGATGCGCTGCGAGAGCGACCATTCCTGAACCTTGGTCGCGGCAATCCCGTCGAGAATGAGCGCATAGGCCTGTTCGTCGATCGGCAATTGCGCAATCGCGGCGCGGGCAGCCTCGACGGTGGTCTGGTCCAGCGTCACCAGAAGCTGGCGGTCCTTGCCGAGCGCCAGCATCGCGCGCAAATGCCGCTTGAGCTGGTCGCGCATGTCGATCTCGGCACGTTCGGGATATTCGGCGCGCCAGCTTTGGTCGAACCAGTTCTCGACCGCCGTATCATCGGAAACCTCGCCCTGCCCGCCCAGAAGCAGATAGACCTTGAGCGCGCGGTAGATCTCGCTCATGTCGCCGCTCGCGATGATCGCGGGCATATTGCGTTCGAGATCGAGCACCAGACGCGGCCGCAGCATCCGCTCCATCGCATCCGAATAGGCCGCCCGTGCCGCCTGATTGACACGGTCGCGCTGGCCGAGGCCGAGGCCTTCGAAAATCCCGCATTCTCGCTCGTACCGTAGCCCGCAGGCATCCCCTCGAGCCGCGTCAGAAGCGGGGTGATCGGGCGCAGATCGGTATCGTCGATGACCTCGCGGTCCATTTCCTGCGATGCCGCGCGCTCGTAGGCGGCAACCTCGGCCTCGGCGGTCAGTACAAGGTCGCGGTTCTTCCAGAAACTATAGCCCAAAGCCGCAGCCGTCCCGACCGAGGCGATCAGGATCGCGCCGATCGCCGTGCTGCGGATCAAAAGCGCGCGCTGCACCGCCTTGCGGTCGTAGGAAACCCAACCCTCTTCGGGAAAGATCACGCGGGTCAACAGGTCGTGGATAAAGAAGCTCTTGCCGCGCCCCGACATGAACGAGGGCTGGAATCCCGCCTGCTGATCGCCTGCCGTCATTGCGCCGAGAACCTGATCGATCGGCGTGCCTTCCTGCGTCCCGGAAGTGAAATAGAAGCCGCGCAGGATGGCATGGCTCTTGTAGCGCGTCGGCTCGAAAACGCGGCGCATGAATTCGGTGAGGCTGCCGCGCAGCAGCGCCATCTGTCCCGGCAAGCCGAAGATCGAAATGCGCGAAATCCCGTCGGGCTCTTCGGACATGCGGTCGATGATCTCGTCCGAAAGACGCGCGACCAGCCGGTCGAACTCCTCGGGGACGGCCTCGACGGTGATCGCCTTGCGGTCCTTGTTCTGAAAGGTCGTCCCCCAGACCAGCTTGCGGCGGTTGAGGCTGAACGAGGCGAAATATTCGCGGAAACCCGCGATCAGATCGGCCTTGGTGAACATCACATAGACCGGAAAATCGATGCGCAGCGCCTCGTGGACCTCGGCCAGACGGGCGCGGATTGTCTCGGCATGGTTTTCAGCGCGATCTCGTCGTCGCGCATGATGTCCTCGATCGACAGCGACAGGATCACGCCGTTGATCGGCCGGTTCGGACGCGAGCGCTTGAGCTGCTCGAGCAGCGCGGTCCAGCTCGCGTTGTCGGCCACGCCGTCACTGTCTTGCGTCGTGTAGCGGCCGGCGGTGTCGATCAGAACCGCCTCTTCCGAGAACCAGAAGTCGATATAGCGGGTGCCGCCAAAGCTGGAGACGCCTTGATTCTGCGCGAGCGGGAATTCGATGCCGGAATTGGCAAGCGCCGTGGTTTTGCCCGCACCCGGCGGGCCGATCATCACATACCAAGGCAGGTCGTACAGATAGGAGGCCCCGCCGGTTTTCTTCAAAACCGCCATCGCCTCATGCATTTTCTCTGCCAGAACCTTGCCGTCACCCTCGGGCTCGACGGGGATCAACGCCGCTTCGAGCTCGCGGGCGGCGCGCACGCGCCTGCGCCAGCGGATAAAGAGGTTCAGCGCGACCAAGGCCAAAACGACCCCGACGATGACCGCGCGCCAGAAAACCGTCGCCAGCGGCGCCCAGCCCGTCATCGGACCGCCAAACCACACCGCAAGGCTGAAGGCGAGCAAACCGAGCGCCAGATAGGTCCAGCGCAGCCACGGACGGTTGCGCATGCTGGGAAGGGGAATGCCTAGAAGTCTCACTGTCCGGCCTCTTGTGCGGGGGCGGTTGAAGGGTTGGCCTGCGCCGCAGCCGAGGCAGGCGTGCCGTCTGCGGGATAGCTACCCTCGCGCGCGAGCATGATCTCGACGCGGCGGTTCTGGGCGCGGCCTTCCTCGGTGGCATTGTCGCCGACGGGGTCGAGCTCGCCCTTGCCCTCGACGGTAATGCGCGACGGATTGTCGATGCTCCGGTCAAGGACGCTTTGGACGGCACGGGCACGAGCCTCGGAAAGCTGGAAATTGTCCTTGTACTGGCCACGACCCGACAAGGGCAGGTTGTCGGTGAAGCCCTGCACCAGCACAGGGCCGCCCTCGGCGTTCAGAACTTCGGTGATACGCGCGGCCATCGGCTCGAAACCGGCTTTCACATCGGTCTTGCCGAGATCGAAGAGCTGAAGGTTGCCGACCCGCAGCGAGATATAATCGCCCTTGGCCTCGACCCCGATCGTTCCGGCCGAGATCTCGTCGGCCAAAGCCGTGCGGATACGGTCGAGCTGCGGAATTTTTGCGACATAGGCCTCGCCCGGATTGCGTTGGATCGACAGGACCGGCGATGCGCTGTGCAGGCTGACCAACTCCTGCGAGGCGCTCGCGCCGTCGCGATTGATCAGTGTCGTCAGCACCGCGAAAAGCGCCACGACCGAGAGGGCCGCAATGCCGAAAATCACCGGAACCGAGATCGCCGCAAATCGTCTGCCGCGGTCCTGGATGACCGGCGTCCACATCACCGAGACATCCTCGTCGGGACGCGGATTGACGCGGCGCAGGGTCTCGTAGATCGCGTTGCGGATGCGCGTCAGTTCGACCGCCCCATTGGCCGAGGTCGGAACTGGCCCTCGAAACCGAGCGACATGCAGACCAGCATCAACTCGAGCAGATTGTAGCGCTGTGCGGGGGCCTGCATCGCCTTTTCGGCCTCTTGGAAAAAGCCTACGCCGGAGTCGCGCTTGCCGAAAAAGCGCGCAACCATCGAATACTGCTGCCAACTGCCGCGATCAGAGCCGGGAAGGTTCTGGACGATATCATCCGCCGTCCCCGACAGCGCATATTTCGCGACCAGAACCTCGTGCTGATCCGCACCGGACTGAAGGGCCACGCGCTCGAAACGGTCGATTTCCCGGGTGACATGCTCCATCAGCGGCGCGACCTGCAACTCGACCATGCCGGTGCGCAAACGCCCCAACAGGATCAAGAGGCTCGCTGCCGAAGCCAGCAACGGGTTCGAGGAGCTGCCGCCGCCCAGCTCGCTGACGCGCAGCGCGTCGTTCAGCGGGATCTTGGGGAGATGGCGTTGCGGGGCATGTTGGGCAGGCTGTTGATACTCCGGGAAAAAGCCGCCGTCATGGCTCGTGGGTCGGCCAATGGTGCCGCCGCCATATTGACCGCCCTGCCCCCGAAATTCGGACGCGGCGCGGGGAGGGATTGTGATAGCCGCTTTGCGGCGGGGGTTGGTGCGAGGGAAAGGCCTGGGGTGCTCCGGCCCCGATCCAGGTATCCTCGCCGCCCGAATGGCCCTGAAACCCGCCTTGCGGACGACCGAAGGGACCACCATCGCGGCGCGGCGGCTGGCCGGGAAGACCGATCAGCGTCCTGTCCCCGCCGGCGGGCATTTGCGGACGCCCGATATCGGTGGTGGAATGGGCCGGACCACGCGATCCGCCCGCTCCGGCACCCCCGAAGGGCTGTCCGAGGTCGGGTCCTGCGGCAGAAGTTTCCCGCCGAAAACCGTCTTGTCCCTGTCGCCCCGATCGCTCATCAGGCTTTCTCCGGAATGGCCCAGAGCTCCAGCTTCAGCTCCGGCCAGTCACCGGCGAAATGCATCCCGATCGCCGGAGCGGTCGAGAATTCGCGCCAGAGCGGCGAGCTTTTCTCGAGGCGGAAATAGACGTTCGAGGACAGGACGCGGATCTGGCGCGGCGGGTTGGGCAGATGCTGCAACTCGATCCCCGGCAGGTTGTTGTTCACGATCTCCGACATGCGGGTATTGGGGCCGACCTTGCACAATTCGGGGAACTGGCTTTGCACCTGCGTCAGCGGCTTGGCGGATTCCACCTCGACGATGAAGGTCGCCTCGCGGAAGAGATTGCGGTCCTTGACCTCGGCCAGATAGGAGTTCTGCCGGACCTGACGCAACAACAGGCGGATCGCGCGACCGACATCGCGCGAGAGCAGCCGTTGGATATCCGCGACAACCGTCGAGAAGCTCGCCTTGAGGTCGCCATGGTCATAGGCCTCGTAATCGGGGGCCTGACGATTGCCGGAATCAAAGGTCGCCAGCTCGCCCGCAAGGCAGGTCAGACGCTCGAACAGGCGCTCGGGATGGATCGCGAAAGTGCGCGACATATGGCGCAAGGCACCGATCTCGCGGTTCAGCGTCATCAGCATCAGATAGTCCGAAGCCTGCAAGCCGCCCCCGACGAAGGGTCGGCGGCATAGCGCGACAGGGTCTCGAGACGCGCCTCGACCCAGCCGATCACGCGGGTCAGATAGCCGAGGATCTGCGGATGCGCCCCGATCACCAGCGAGGGCGGCGGCACGGTTTCGTCGATCGTCACGACCCCGTCGCGCACCTCGGTGATCCGCGCGAGGCGCAGGTTCTGATAGCCCGGTCGCGGCGTCTTGCGCACCGACAGCTCAAGGCGCGGCACGGCAAGTTCCAGCACCTGTTCCGACCGCAAGGCCGAGGCGGAATCGCTGACGGTTTCGGCCACGATGCCCCAACGCGTCGCCGAGCCCTCGTCGTCATGGGGCGCCGCATCGCGGTTGTTGGGCGAAATGTCGGGAAGCGTCAGCCAGATGAACATCCCCGCCGCATCATCGGGCACATCTGCGGGCAAAGGCAGCGGGCTGGTGCCCGGAGCGTCGAAGGGCGTGCCGTCCGGCATCATCCCCGACACCGAACGCAAGGCGATGCGCCCCTGCTGCGCCTGATCGCGATCCATCACCATCTCGACCACGCCCCAGGGATAGGGCGTGATCACGCGTGTGCGCGACTGGATCAGGTTTTCGACATAGCGATCGGACTGCTGCAAATGATGCGGCTGAAGGAACAGCCCTTCTTTCCACGCGACTTTACTGAACCAGGACATCGGCTAATGATCTTTCAATCCGTTTAAATTCATGACGCCGGCGTCACGGAAAGTTCCTCGACGCCGGCATTCTTGCTTCATATGTCGGTGAGCGCGATCAAAACTGCAGTCGGATCTGGCCGGTCACGCCGACGCTGTCGAGATTGTCGCCAAAGCGCGCATCGATCCGCGTCCCCGCGCTGAGCTGGCGCGCCTTGCCGAATTGCCCCGAAAGGATCTTGACGTAGTTGGCACCCACACTCACCTCGGTATAGGCGCCGAGATGGTCCGATTTCAGGTATTGCGGCGCAAAGTCCGGATCGCTCTCGAGCGAGAAGATCGAGCGCGTCTCGTCGGCGAAATCCTTGTAATAGGTTCCGGTGGCAAAGACGTTGAGCGCGGAATCCGTCGCCATATCGACATAGGTTTTGGTCACCGTGCCGCCGAAGAAGCCGACCTTGCGGTCGCCGTCCTCGAATTCGAGCTTGTAGCCGTCGGTGAAGCGGATGTCGTCGATCGAGAATTTCGACCAGGCAAAGCCCGCCGAAGGAACGAACTGCCAGCCGGTCTCGGCGATCGGGAGCATATAGCTCAGCGCGCCGCTGATCGTATTGGCGCGGCTGGAGAAATTCGCATCCGACAGGCCGAGCGAGTTGCCGGCGACCGCGCGGTTGTCGATATCGAAATTGGTAACCTCGTGGCGGTATTGCAGATCGACGGTCCAGTTGTCTTTGGTCGCCGTCACATAGACGCCGCCATAAATCTGGTCGAAGTCCGAGGTGGTGATCGACGCCAGCGTGCGCGAAGCCGAATTCTGCGTCGTTCCCAGATAGTTGGGCTGGTCGGTCGTGCCTTGGTTGACCCCCAGAAGCGCGCCGAAGGCCATGTTCCAACCGTTGAAATGGCCGTTGAAGCAGGCAAGGTCTGTGCCGACCTGCATACCGTAATACTTGGCCTTCACCTCGCTGTCATAGCTTGCGACGCCGTTGTCGGTCGCGCCGTTTGCCGTGGCCGTACCGCCCAAGGCGCGGCCCCAGGAGCCGATGCCGCAGGGCTTCTCTTCGTCCTCATAGGCCATGCCGACGACATAGGGGCTGTTGGGCCGGTTGATGACCGAACCGATCAACGAATGGGTCAGGGCGACGTTGCCGAGCAGCGCGCCGATCGCCGGGTTGGTACCGCTGACGACCTCGAGATCGCCGCTGCCCGGATTGCGCACCATCTCGTAGACCACCCGCGCCGAGGACAGCGAGATCGGATCATAGCCGAAGGTGAAACTGTTGCGCTGGCTCGGGTCGAGATCCATGATCGTGACCCGCTCGCCAACGCGGTTGACGGTCGAGTTGGACAGAATGTCGAAATCGAAGGACAGGTTGCCGGTCACCGGACCACCGCTGACGGTGATGCGGTCGGCCGTCATCTGCTCGAGGTCGAGGTCGAGGCGGTATTCGCCGTTCCCCGCGATCCCCGCGACATTGAGGCGACCACTGTCGTTGCGGTTCTGCATATTGACGTCGCCGGTATTCGTCAGCACGCCGCCGATGGTCATGTCATGCAGGTTCAAGCGCCCCGCATTGGCGACATTGCCGCTGATCAGCGCGCCGTTATTGGCGGTCCGGCCCCGAGATTGGCGACATGGCCCGCCTCGTTCACCAGATTGCCCTGCAACTGGCCGAGCAGATCGAAGGTCCCGAGGTTCACGACCGCCTCGTCCGCGACCAGCGCTCTGCCGCGCGCAACCGTCAGGCGGCGGTTGTTCTGCAGCGTGCCGACCCGCAGACGATCGTTCAGCGTCAGATCGGCATTGTTGAAAAGCGTTCCGGTGATCCGGCCCGCTCCCGTGATCTGCCCGTTGGAGGTGACACTCCCGTCAACGACGCCCCGCTCGAGCGCCAGCGTGCCGGTATTGCCCAGATCGCCGGTCAGACGCCCCGCCAGCGCGAGGGTGCCGCTGTTGCGCACCATTTCGGCCGCGGTCAGATTGTGGCCCTCCTGAACCCGCACATCCGCGATATTGAGCATGCGGCGCACCGAGAGATCACCCGCCGTTTGCAAGCTCCCCCGTTCTCGATTGCGCTGACGCTCCCGCTCAGGGTGGCGGTGCCGCCTTCGATATTGCTCAGGGTGCCGTTCATCACACCGCTCGAAACAAAGGTCGCTTCATTGGTCACGTTGCTGTTGAGACGGCCCGCGTTGGTCAGAAGATTCCCGTTCTGGACACCGCCGGTCGTGCTCAGGGTCTCGCCGGTGGAAAGCGTTGCCTCGCCCTCGTTGACGATGCGGTTGATCGTGCCGGTCATGTCGAGAATGCCGCGATTGAGCACCACACCATCGACACGGCCGGACCCGCTCAACGTGCCCGCATTGTCGATCAGGGCGACATTGGGATCGGGCGCGCGATTGCTGTCGAAGGCAACCACGCCATCGACCGTCAGCGTCGCGTCCTGGTTGTTGGCAATCGTATTCGCGGTCGAAAGCCTCGTGCCGGAGCTGACAAGCGTGGTCGCATCGGCATTGTTCACCAGCGTTTCTACCCGAAGATCGCCCGTGGTGGTCAGCGTATCGTTGTTCTCCGTCCGGCCCGCGATCATACCGGAAAGCTCGGCAGTGCCGTTGTTGGTTAGGCCCTGCAGCAGGGATCCGCGCCCTTCCAGCCGGTTGTTGTTGGTCACCGCGCCGGTCAGCACGCCGCCATCCAGCGTGACCGTACCGGTCGTATTGTTCAGCGCGCCGTCAAGTTGGCCGGCGACCGTGACCCGTCCTTGGTTCACGGTCCCGTTCCGCGCCGCGAGCTGCTGGCCCCGCGCGATATCGACCACGCCCGAACCGAGGTTATCCAGACGGCCCTCGATCAGGCCGGTTCCGGTGATCGTACCGCCGTTGCGCAGGCCGTTTTCGAGAATGCCGCCCTGAAAAGCAAGCGTGCCGCCATCAAGGTTGGCAATCTGCCCCGCCAACCGGCCCGCAACGCTGATGGTCGCGGTGTTGTCGATACGGCCGGTCACATTCAGCCGGTCGCTGTTTGCAACCGTGACGGTGCCTGTGCCTTGGTTGGTGACCACCCCGCTCACCTGACCTCCGCCGGAAATCGAGCCGGTATTGGTGACGGTGCCTTCGAGATTACCGCCATTCAGGGCGATCACGCCGGCAGTCTGGTTGTCGATATCGCCCGCTACGCGACCGGCCACGTTGAAGGTGCCGATGTTGCTCGCCCCTCCGTTCAGCTGGAGCCGTTCGCCGCGGTCCACTTCGACCACGCCGCCCGTCATATTGTTGAGCAGCCCCGTCAGCGTGCCGTTTCCGCCGACGAGAAGCTGGTTGTCGATCACCCCGTTGATGGTGCCACCGCTCAGCGCGATTTCGCCGCGGTTATCGACGCCGCCCTGCAAATCGAGGGTCTGGCCTGCACCGGCCACGACGCGTCCGGCGCCGCTGTTGACCAGCCGTTGGGTCAGACTGCCGTTGCCGGTCAAAATGGCCTGGTTGTCGACAGCGCCCGTCAGTGCGCCGCCATCAAGCGCGATCGTTCCGCCCTCGACGTTGGAGATCGCGCCGGCGTAGGTCCCTCCGATATCCATGGTGCCGCGGTTGGTCGTCGTACCGGTTACGGTCAGCGTATTGCCGCGATCCACGTCAATGGTGCCGTCGGCCTGGTTCGTCATTGTTCCCAGAACATTGCCCGCACCGGTGAACATCCCGCTCCGGTTGGCGACATCGCCCGTAACCGTACCGCCGCCCAGCACCACCGTCCCATTATCACGGTTGAGCAGAGATCCGGCCAAAGTGCCGTTCACCGTCAAGGTCCCGACCGTGTTTTCGGCACGCGGACCCTGAACGGTCATCACATGCCCGCAACGATCTCCCCTCTCCCGCATTGACGAAACCGCCGACGGACAGGTTGCCGCCGGTGGAGAAATCGCCGCTATTGTGCAGCTGTCCGGTAATGACGTTTGAAAGGACGGCATCTCCGGCGCGACCGATAGCGACCCTGCCGTTGAGCGTGCCGGTGCTGTTCAGCGTCCCGCTCGACCGGAGCAAGTCGGCGGTCAAAGTCCCTGCGTTATTGATCGTGCCTCCGACATCATTGGTGATCGTCGTCGCGGTGAGCGAACCGGTCGTCCCCGTCGCAGCATCCGCCCGAATATCGAGCGTCCCGCCTTGACGGTTGGCGAAGTGATCGATCCCCGTGGCCGTTCCGCCCGCCATCACGTTGTAATTCGAGTGGTTGATGACGTTGTTGCCGTTGCCGTTCAACGACGTGATCACATCCACGGTGCCGCCGGGCGTATTCATCAGCGACCCGTTCATCGCATGTCCGGCCGTGTCGTCATAGAGAATGGTCCCGCCATTCGCGATGGCGCCGTTGATCACGACATTCCCGCTCAGAACATGGGAGGCACCAAAAAGACCTGGGCGGCAGTGATGGTAATCGTCGCCGACCCGACGGAGGAGTCGACTCCGGTGATGCTGCCGGTGCTCTCGAACGTGCCGGCGATATCGAGCGTGGTATCCGCCGCAGCCTGACCCGACAGATTGCCCGCGTTCGTGAAGTTACCACTTACCAGAGTGCTGCCGATCAGGGTCGTTTCGGCACCCTCACGGTTTCTGTAGTCACCGACAATGACAGCACGATCATTCGCCGTCGTGCTGCCGAGGGTTGCGTCGCGGAAGTTGTCGACCCTTCCACGACGTCGCCCGCGATGGTCACATTGCCGCGGTTGACGACATTCCCCGAGGTGGAGTTATCCGAAAGAACCACCGTTCCGTTCGCACCAACATCGACCCTGCCGTCGACCGTACCATTGACGGTCGCAGTGCCGTTCGTGACCGTCAAAGAGCCGATCCGGCCGCTTCCACCGACCACCACGTCGCCCGTCGAGGCCGAGTTCCGAACATCGCCGGTGACCCGCCCGTCAATCGTCGCCGTGCCGTCGTTTCGGGTGATATTGCCCTCGATCCGGCCGTTTTCTGCGACGGTGACGGTGCTTGTGTCGCTCTCGTTGGAAATGTTGCCGACAACGCGCCCGTCGGCCCCGACTGTGACATCGCCCTCGCCGCTGCTGATGATGTCACCCGTCAGAACCCCGCCCGTGTTGACGGAAACCGTTCCCGTATCCTTGTTGTCTACCGCACCGTTGAACGCGCCGCCGCCGGTGACATTCAGCGCACCATCGCCGTTGTTGGTCAGCCTTCCGTCCTGCGCAATCGTGATCGTGCCGCGGTTCGTCGCGTTTACAATCCCGCCGTTGCTGTCGATCGACGTGGCTCTCAGCGTCGAATCGGCATCCGCACCGATCACGCCGGTCTCGCCGTTGGTGACCGCGCCGGTCGACAAGGTATTGCTGCCCCCGCTCGCGCCGCGATCGGCGTTCAAGGTTCCGTTGTTTGTCACAGTGCCGTCCAGAACCCCTCGCCCGAGACGGTTCCGCCTTGGCGGATATCGGCATTCCCGGCATGAGAGCCCGCGCCGCTCAACATGAAGCGGCCGTCGACGTTCAGCTGCCCCGCCGTCGTTCCGGTCGTCGCAAAGCTCGACAGACCGCGAATATTGAGGTGCGTCATGCCGTTGGTGTCGAAGCCCGAGCCTGTTTGCGCTCTGGACTCGCCGCTATAATTGATCTGTCCCGGCCCCTGCACGATGATGTTGCCGCCAAGGGCCACAGCGAGGTCCAATGTCCGCGAAGCATCGCCATTCGAGCCGGGGAAAACCAACCGCAGTTCCGGACCACTGGCGCCCTGCATCCATGCACCGCGAAAGATGGTGTCCCGGTCTCCGTCGCTCACAAGCGCGTAGCCGCTGGAATCGATGCGCAACTCCCGCGCGACGACTTCACCCGCAAGGGTGAGTCGAATGTCGCCGGGTGATGCATTCGGACGTGCGACCAAAATCGCCGTATCGCCCCGATCAAGCCGTCTGCGGCTACCGAAATCGTTTTGCCGCGACCAGATCCGCGCATTCTCGTCCCAGACGCCCGACTCCTGCGTGTACTCGTTCGAGTTGGCGGGACCGTTGTTGAGGTAAAGATCCTCGGCATGAGCCATACCGGAGAGCAAAACCGGCACAGCGAGGGTAATCAGCGCAGTTGTCAGCATGTATCTCGCACGACGACTAAAGGCGACCGAGGAAACTAGTTCAAAATCGCGAGACATGGATCGGCAATGCTCCAAATGCTTGTAATCGATTCTCGTTAACATTAACGAACATATAATTCGATAGCACCCAGTGTAATTAAGCGAATAAATCAGGGCAAAAAGCGGAAATCTTGTCTCTGGTTGCCCGAATGCCGGTCAGGGCCCGCAACCTGCCCGCCGCGCTCCCCGACGACACCCGTGCCGATGCCTGCGGCTTCAGCCCTGCGGATCACCCAGCAGCGCATTCATCTGGGCCATGAAATGCTCGACCTCGGGCGAGGCCTTGACCTCGACCGTCTCGGGAATGGCCGCAGCCGCGCTGACGGCGCGGGCATCCATCTTGCGCGCGGCCCAATTGCGCAGATCGGCGACGGTATAATTGCGCAGGAAAGGGTTCGCCGCGACCACGCCCTGCCCCATGACCTGCCCCACCGAGGCCGCCGGATCCGCTCCCAGAACCTGACTGGCCCCGAGCGGGCCGAGAAAATGCGCGAGATAAAGATTGCCCGCCGTGATCTGATGGCCACGCGCGCGCAAGAAGGCCTCGTTCTCCTGCGCGAGGTGACGCACCATCTGGCGCGACAGCGCAGGCTCGAGCCGCAGGTCGAGCAATTGCCCGCGATCCAGCGTTGCGACCAGATCGGGGCGATAGCTGCGCATCATCCGCAGCCATGTGCTCTCGATGAACTGGCCAAGGCCGGTCGCGGTCGAAAGCGGGTTTTTGGCCGCCGCATTGCCGCCGCTCTCGACATGGATGATGCGCGAGATCAGCATTTCCACCGCATTCGAGGCCAAAACCTCGGTGCCCCCCGACAACAAAGGCACCGGATCGACGGGTTTGCCGTCCTTGAGCATGCGGAAGGTCAGGCCGGTATCGCCCTTGGCGTCGCCCGCCGCGATCTTGCCGATGACAGCGCCCGCCTTGAGCTCGGCCCCGCGCACCACGCTCGGCGGCAGCTCGGTCAGGCCGGAATACTCGCTTGCAAAGCCGTCGGCATGTTCGACCGTCAGGCTGGCCGATCCGCCTTTTTCGGCGGGCGGGTTCAACGCGCCGATGCGGCCGGCCGCGATCGCCACCACCGGCGTGCCCTGCGCCGCCTGCCAGACCACCGCGCCGCCGCCCTCGGGCGCCCCTCGACCGGAGGCGAGAAGCGTGTGGTCAGAATGCCCGAAACCGGCGCGACCATGCTGGGCTGACCCGCGCTGACCACCACCCGCGCACCCGGCGCGAAGCAATCGTAGCCGCCGCTCTTTTGCGGCACGACATAGCAGCGTTTGGCCCCCGACGGTCCGGTCACGCCGATGTAAAGCACCCGCCCCGCGGCATCCGCGCCCGGACCGGGGTTGGTGGCATAGAGCAATTGCATCCGGTCGCCCTCGGCCGCGAAAGCGTCGAGGTCATAGACTTTGGCCATCAGCGCGATCGCCTCGCCGATGACCGGACCCGGCACGCCGTTGCGCAATGCGGCCGAATAGATCACGTCGAGCAGACGGAACTGCGGGCGGTCCCCGCGAGATCCTCTTCGACCGATTGGCCGAGCAAGGGCTGGTCGGCCCAAGGATCAGCCGCCGTGACCAGCTGCCCCGTCGCCCCGATCGCCAAAGCCCCGACATAGGTCCCGCTGTTGTAAAGCGAGAGCTGCATGATCTCGCGCCGTCCCGCCTGCATCCGGTAGCGCAAAGCCAGAAGGGATCCGCGCGGCAGTTCCTCGGGGATGTCGAGCTGGGCGACCATGCGCGCCTTCACCCGCGCGGCGTCGGCAAGATCAAAGCCGTTGTCGCCAAGAAGGGTCGCAATATCGCTGGGGATGCGGATTTGCACGATAAGATCCTGCCACAGCGGCATCCGCGTCGCACCGTCGCGGGTAAAGGCGATGCTGGAGCTGTTGCGGCCCGCGGGATCAAGCGCGGTCGTGGTGCCGCCCGCCTCCTGACCCGCATCGGCGCTTGCCGCGACGGTCATCAGCCGCTCGCGGCTGCGCTCGGCCTGAAACAGCGCGAACTCCTCGCGCGTCGAGGGCAGGGCCGCCACCAGCCGGCGTTCGCGCAGATAGAGATCCTCCGAGACCATGGCGAGCCGGTCGGGTGCAGGAGCCCCGACGCGGATCGGGCTCAGATCGGCGGGACCCGGCAAAAGCGTGCCGCTGTCGGCCTCGCTGCTCTCGCCCTGAATGATCATGGGATCGCCCGCGATATCGGTGAAAGTATCGCCGCGCACCACCGGCGCGATGTCGAATTCGCTCTCGGTCTGGACGATTTGCTGCTCGAGATCGCCGCCGCCCGCCGCATCCGGCAAAAGCCGCGTCAGGACAGGCCAAGGGCCGGTCTGGTGCCACAACAGGCCAAGCGCCCCCACGAGCGCCGCCGCAGCCACTGTGACGCGGATCGCACCGATCCGTCTGCGCCTGCGCCGCGCGCCCTTGCCCATCTGGCGAAATTGCGGGTCGATCTGGAGCATCACCGCCTACCGGAACATCCCCGAACCGCCGAAATTGGGCGCAATCGTGCGGCGGCCAGGCGTGGCAGGCGTCGCAGCAGCTGGCGGGTTCGCGGCGGGTTGTCGGCGGCCCGCATTGCTCGGGGTATTGCGCCGCTCGACCTGATTTCGGCTGTTGGCGCCCCCGCGCCCCGCCCCGATGCGGCAGGGTTGCCGCGCGTCTGCGCGGCGGCCGGCGCGGCCACCGGAGCGGGACAGGTCAGGTCGGGGCCCGAGATGATCGCACGGTAAAGCCCCACCTCGGGCCTTGTGGAGGGCGCACGCTGGTTGGCTGCGGCAAAGTAACGCTCGACCGCAGTGACCGAACCGCGCCCCAGAGCCCGTCGACCGTCGAGGCATAACATGACATCCGGAAAAGCTCTGTCTGGATGGCGGCGGCCATGCGGTCGGCATCGGGATCAAACGCGCCCTGCTCGAGCAGATCGGCGAAAGCTGCGGCATCCTCGCGCCTGAGCGTCGCGCGCAGCTCGTGGCTCACCCCCATCGCATCACGCGGCGGCAAGGGCGCGGCCGCGACATCATCCGCGCGCAAAGCCGGCTCTCCCACGATGATCGACGGCTGGGGAGACCCGCGCGCAGCGGCTGGACCAGACGGTCGCCGCCGCCTTCAACCAAAGGCGCAGTGTCCGAAGCGGGCGGGTTCTGCACGGTGCCGCCCTGCGCGGGCAGGGCCGCCGCCAGATCGCGGGGTCGGGCAGAGACCGTCACGATCTCCCCGCGCCATCGGGCGCGCGGGCAGCGATGCGCGGGCTGGCCGGAGCGGACGGGCGCAGGGTTGTGATCACGATACTGTCGTTGCGCACCGCCTGAAGCGCGGGTGCGCCCGGTCGCCTCGCACCTGCGGGCGCGCTTCCCGGTGCGAGCGGCCGCGCAACCATCATCCCCGCCGCCTGCAACGCCCCGACCCAGCCTTCGCGCGGGCCCGCCAGAGCCGCCAAAGCGCGGTTCGCCACGGTCTCGGGCACGCAGCTCGACGAGACCGGATAGGCCACGATCCAATCACCTTCAAAGCCGAAATCGCGCGGAGAAATGTTCATGTTCGTGCCGCAATGATTGATGATGAGCGTGGTCGGACGCGGGTCGGCCCCTGCTTCCAGCACGCTTTCGACCGGCACCGCCGCAGCGACCGGCCCCGAACGATCGGCCAACACAAGCCCGCCGTCCCCACGCCCGATCGGTCCGCTGTAATAGATCAGCCGGTCGGCGCTTTCCGCTGAAGCCGTAGCGACGGCGGGCGCGTCATCAAGCGCCCCCGCCTCGACGCGCAGCGCCGTCGTACCGCGTTCGCGCCAAAAGCTTTCGACCCGCGCGATATCGGGCGCAGTCGCCAGACCCGCATCGCGGCCGGTGACGACATAGACCTCGCGGCCGAGCGAGGGCGCGGCCCAAGCGCCCCAACCTGCCGCCGCAAGGCAGGTCAGCATCAGATGTCGCATCAGCTTGTCCATCGCCGCCCCGTGCCCACCTCAGCCCGGACGCGGCGAGACAAAGACCGTCCAGTCGCTTTGCTCTTCCGTGTCGACTTCGAGAAACCGCGCGTCGAGAAAGCCGCGCACGAGGCAATCGCCCTGCCGGTCGATCGCGAAGCGGCGCGGTGCAACGCAAAGCGGCACCGCACCGGCGAGAGCCTCCTTGCCGAAAACATCGGCCGCGAAAACGTAGAAATAGCGCGATTGCAGCCGATCGCGCAGCAGGGTCGCGCATTGGTTCGGGGCGACGCGCCACCAGCCCCGCGTGACGAAATCCTCGGGCCCGCGACTTGTTCCCGCGCTTTCGGCAGCGGGTTGGCCGATGGCGATATTGAGCACATCATAGGATTGGTTGCACAATTTGAACGAGGCAGCCGCAGGCAGGGCGGCCCCGCCCAACCCGCAAGGGTTGCTCCGATCAATGCCAGGAACCGCAGTCCGTGCATCCTTCCCCTATCGCCTTGTCCATTTCACCCGCGAATTGAGCTAACATGTCTGACGTGATATGTCCCGTCAAAAGGCCATGAGCAGAGACGCGAATCCGCACGTTCCGGCAGCTTTGGCCACTCTTTTACCCGACGGGTGCGCCCCGATCCGACCCCGAGCAGGAGCACGAATGACCCGCGCGATTCTTTATGCCCTGACGGCTTTCGCCACCTCCGTGACGGTCGCCGTGGTGACGCCCGTCGCGGGCTACGCGCAGGAAACCGGTACCACGGAGCAGAACACAACCGGCGCGGCAGCAAATGGGGCAGCGCCCGCACCGGCGACGGAATTCGACACCGGCGGCATGGTGCTCGAGTTGAATGCCGCCGAAGATTCGGCCGGCGGAGGCTGCCAGTTGACCATGGTCACCAGCAATGAAACCGGCCAGCCGCTGGCGCGTGCCGCATGGCAGGTCGCGGTCTTCGATCAGGCGGGCGTGGTACGCGGGCTGCCGATCCTCGATTTCGGAGCCCTGCCCGCCGGCAAGACCCGCGTCGCCCTGTTCGAGCTGCCCGGCCGGACCTGCTCCGAGATCGCGCGGATCGTTGTGAACGATGTTGCCGATTGCCGTCTTGCCGACGGCAGCGACGCGCCCGACCTTTGCCTCAGCCGGCTGACCGCCCGCTCGCTCGGCACCATCGCCTTCGGATTATAGGACCCCTCCCGCCCATGTTCCTGCCTACGAATTTCTCCGATCTGACCGCCTCGACTGTGGTGGTCTTCATCGCGCTTGCGATCCTGTCGGTCATGACCGCGACCGTCGTCGTCTTCAAAGTCCTGCAATTCCGCCGCATGGGCCTGGGGCGCCACCGCATTGCCGACGAGATCCTCGACGATTGGCTCAACGGCCGCCCGAACGAGGCCGTGCGCAAGGTCGCAGCCGAAAATTCGGTTCTGGCGCGCGTTTTGGGCGGCGTCATCTCGGGGCTGCGGGCGCGGCCGGGCGATAGCGGCTATGGCGAAGAACTGGGTCGTCAGACCGCGCTTTTCGAACTGACCGCGATGGGTTCGCGCATGCGCCTTCTCGAAGCGGTGGTTCAGGGCGCCCCGATGCTGGGACTGTTGGGCACGGTGATCGGCATGATCGACGCTTTCGGCAATCTTGCGCAATCCCAGCAAATGGCCGATCCGCGCCTGCTTGCGAACGGGATCTGGACGGCGCTGACCACGACCGCCTTGGGGCTGGCGATCGCGCTGGTGGCCTATTTCTTCGCGAACTGGCTCGAGGGCCGGATCGAGGAAGAGCGGCTCTCGATGGAAATGGTGATCTCTGCCGCGATCCACGGCCGCGTCGCCTCGGCGCAGGGGCGTTGAGCATATGGCGCGGGGCAGCCACAAGATCGAGCTTGCCCGCTCGAGCCGCCGCTACCGGTTTTCGCTGACGCCGCTGGCCGATACGATGTTCCAGCTGCTGGTCTTTTTCATGCTCTCGGCGAATATGGCGCCCTATTCGCTAATGACGATCCGCAGCGGCGCTTTATCAAGCACCGGCGGCGGCAGTGAGGCAAACGGCGGCGCGGCGGGCGGTCCCGAGACCTCCGATCCGATGGCCACCGCCGTCTGGTCGGTCAATGCCGACAGTATCGTCGCCAACGGTCAGCGCTTTGCGATCGACACGATCCCGACTTTGGCCGAGGCGCTCGAGCGGCAGAAGACCGGCGATGTGCTGCTGGTCGCGCAGAAAGGCGCTTCGGTCCAGATGATGGTCTCGATCCTCGAAATTCTGGCCGCACACAACATCACTGCGGTCCGCGTGGCAGACGGCGCGGCGGGGCTCGCGCCATGAGTCTGCGCCTGCCGCCCGCCGCAAAAACGCCCATATCGACGTCTCGATGGCCATTGTGAACATCGTGCTTTTGCTGATCTTTTCTTCGTGGTCTCGGGTCAGGAATATGCCGAAATGGGCGAAGTCGATCTGTCGGAAACCTCGGCTCTGCCGCTTGAACGTCTGCCCAAGCCGCTTTTGGTGATCGACCGCAGCGGAGAATGGAGCCTCGACGGCGAGGCGATCACCCCGAGCTCCTGCCGCTGGCTCTCGAAAGAAGCGGTGGAGGGCGACGTCTTTCTGGTCCTTGACCGCGCAGCCCCTGCAAGCCAGCTGATCGCGGCGCTGAACCGGCCGGAACTGGAGCCCTACCGGCTGCGGCTGGTCACCCTGCGGCAAGGCCCGTCGCTGTGATCGGGGCGGGCGGGGCCAACGGTCGGCGTTATTGGCTTCAGGCCACCGCGATCTCGCTGGCTCTGCATGGCGCGGCTATCGCGGGGTGCTGTACCAGCCCGATCTGCGGGCCCTGACCCGCTTCGAGCCACCACCCGAGCCAGAGATCACCATCGAAACGCTCTTTCCCGACACACCGGCAGAGGGCGAAACCGGAGATCCTGCCGCGCCCGAGATCACGCCACCCGCAGAGGTTCTGACCGAGACCCAACCCGAGCCGGAGGTGCTGACGCCGCTGCCTCCGACCGGCGCCGAGAGTCAGGCGCAGGCCCAACCGCCTGCGCAGGTCCAGCCAGAAAGCGAAGCAAGCATCGTTACGCTCGCGGCCGATCTGCCCTCGGTCGCTTTGCCCGATCTCGCGCGCGAGCTGGCCACGGCTACCGATGCGGCAACGGGCGGCGAGGCAGGACCCGTCCCCGAGGCACCGCCCGCACAATCAGGCAGCAGCGATCCCGTCGATCCCCGCTTTGCCGATCTCGTCGCGCGGCTGCGGGCGCAGTTGCAAAGCGCCTGCCTGCTCGCGCTGCCGCAGTTGCAGGACGGCACGCTCTCGCTCACGGTGCTGACCGCCAATGACCGCGAAGTCGCGCCCTTTGTGGCCGAGGTCGGAAGCGGGATGGATGCGGCTCCTGCGGGCAGGCCCGTCCTACTCGACAACCGCCAATGCCCCGGCGTGACCTTCCTGCGCCGCAATGCGAGCTATCCGGCCTTCGCTTTGCCGATCAGTTTGAGCGCCGCCGATATTGCCAGCGGCGAAAGCGCCACCGGACGGATCGAGAAGGGCGCGGGCTATTACAACACCTTGCTGTTGGTTGACGATAATGGGGTGGTGCAGGATCTGCGCCGCTTTCTGACTGTGCAAGGCGGACGCGTCACCTTCGACGTGCCGATGGCGCGCGAAGGCAGCGCGCGCGACACCAACCAACTCTTGATCGCGATTGCGACGCCGCGACCGCTGCAAAGCGTGACGCAGAATGCCGGTCGCGATGCAGCGACCTTCTTTGCCGCGCTGGATGCCGAATTGGACGATGCGGCGCGGCTCGGGGTGGTCAGCCTTTACATCCGCTGACCGACCCCGCTTTTGTCGTGCGGAGCGTTACGCCTCGGCACCCTCTTTCGCTTCGCCGGCCTTGCTGCGCTTTTTCTTCGCGGCGGCGGGCTTGGCGGCTTTCGCCTTGGGGCTGCATCCGACGCGGCTGGGGTCGGAGCGCCAAAGACGTAATCGAAGGCTCCGTCTTTCAGAGTGATCGTCACATCCTCCATCGCGCCGCCCTCGACCATGCGGGCCAGTACCTGACGCGAGAGATCGGGCAGGATCGAGTTGGTGATGATGTTGTCGATCATGCGGCCGCCGCTGTCGGGATCGCGGGCCTGATCGACGATATGGGCCACCACCTCGTCGCCGTAAGCCAGCCGCGCGCCATGCGCATCGCGCATCCGCTTGACGATCGCCCCAAGCTTGAGCCCCGTGATCCCCGCCAAAACCTCGCGGCCAAGCGGGAAATAGGGGATCGTCACGATGCGGCCCAAAAGCGCGGGCGGGAAGACCTTGAGGAGTTCCGGCTTGAGGACATCCTCCAGCACCTCGACCGAGGGCGTGACCGCGCCGTCATCGGCCATGCGCATGATCACATCCGTGCCGACATTCGAGGTCAGCAGGATCAGCGTATTGCGGAAGTTGATGGCGCGACCGTTGCCGTCCTCCATCATGCCCTTGTCGAAGACCTGGAAGAACAGCTCGTGGACATCGGGATGGGCCTTTTCGACCTCGTCGAGCAGCACGACCGAATAGGGCTTGCGCCGCACGGCCTCGGTCAGACGGCCACCCTCGCCATAGCCGACATAGCCGGGGGCGCGCCTTTCAGCAGGCTGACGGAATGGGCCTCTTGGAATTCGGACATGTTGATGGTGATGACGTTCTGCTCGCCACCGTAAAGCTGTTCCGCCAAAGCCAGCGCGGTTTCGGTTTTGCCGACACCCGAAGGGCCGGTGAGCATGAAAACCCCGATCGGCTTGTTTGGGTTGCCAAGGCCCGCGCGGCTGGTCTCCACCCGTTTCGCGATCATCTGAAGACCGTGGTCCTGGCCGATGACGCGTTCTTTCAGGTGATCGGCGAGGCCCAGAATGGCCTGCAATTCGTCGGCGACCATGCGGCCCGCCGGAATGCCGGTCCAATCGCTGATGACGCTGGCCACGGCCTGTTCGTCGACATGGGCATAGACCATGCGCTCGTCGGGATGGGTCGCGGCGAGTTCGGCCATTTTCGCGGTCATCTCGGCGCGGGTGGCGTCGGCGTCGAAATCCTCTCCCGCATCCTCGGCCAGACGGGCGCGCAGCGCGACGATTTCGTCGACCACGGCTTTTCGGCCTCGAATTGCGCCTCGATCCCGACCAGCTCGGCGGCTTTGGCGTCACGATCGGCGCGGGCCTCGGCCAAACGATCGTCGGCACGCTCGCCCAGATCCTCGGCGGCGGTTTTCGCACCGATCTCGGTATCGAGCGCATTGATCGCGTCACGCAGATCGGCGATGCGCGCCGGCGTCGAGGACTGGCTGACCGCCACCCGCGCGCAGGCCGTATCCAGAAGCGAGACCGCCTTGTCGGGCAATTGCCGTGCCGGAATATAGCGCGCCGACAGTTTGACCGCCGCCACGACCGCCTCGTCCGAGATGCGGACCTTGTGGTGTGCCTCCATCGGGGCAAGGATGCCGCGGATCATATAGCTCGCTTTTTCGACATCGGGTTCGTCGACCTGAACCGGCTGGAAACGGCGGGTCAGGGCGGGGTCTTTCTCGAAATAATTGCGGTATTCGGCCCAGGTCGTCGCGCCGATCGTGCGCAAAGTCCCGCGTGCGAGCGCGGGTTTCAGCAGGTTCGCGGCATCGCCGGTCCCCGCCGCACCGCCCGCACCCACAAGCGTATGGGCCTCGTCGATGAACAAAATGATCGGGGTCGGCGAGGATTGCACCTCGTCGATGACCGAGCGCAGGCGCTGTTCGAATTCGCCTTTCATGCTGGCACCGGCCTGCATCGCGCCGATATCGAGCATATGAAGCCGCATGCCCTTCAGCGCGGGCGGCACATCGCCCGCAGCCAGACGCTGCGCGAAACCTTCGACCACGGCAGTTTTGCCCACGCCGGCCTCGCCGGTCAGGATCGGGTTGTTCTGGCGGCGACGCATCAAAACGTCGATGATCTGGCGGATTTCATCGTCGCGGCCGTGGATCGGGTCCATCTTGCCCGCCGCGGCATCCGCCGTCATATCGACCGAGAAACGGCCGAGCGCGGTGGTCGCATTGTCGGAACGCTCGCCCCCGTGCCCGCAGCAGTCAACCCCGAGCCGTCCATCGGGCGCATTTCTTCCTCGTCCGAGGACTGCCAAAGGCCCCGCGCCTCCTTGCCGAGCTGATCGACCGAAATCTCCCCGAAAACGCCGGAGTTCAGCAGCAATTCGCGCCGCAGATTGCCGTCGTTCAACAGCGCAACGAGCAGGTGGCCGGTGCGGATCTGGGTCTCGCCAAAAAGAGCGTGGCATAGGTCCAGGCGTGATTCAGACCATCCGCAAGGCTTTGCGAAATGCCCGGCACTTCGGTCACATTCTTGCGCAACTCGGCCATGGTCTTGTCGAGGTCTTTGAGCATGCGCCCACGGTCCAGCTTCAGCTCGCGCAGCGTTACGGAAATGTCGCTGTTCTGGCTGGAAACCGCATAGAACAGCCAGTGGCACAGCTCGACATTGCGGTTCCCCTCTCCGCGCGCATGGCGCATGGCCTGAAGGAAAGCGTCATAGCCAAGACGGTTCATCTTGCCGGCGAATTTTTCGATGCTGATCGCGGTCATGCTGACTTCCTGCCGTTTTGCGGCGCGAGGGCCGCATTGCTCATTCCGCTGTCGAGGGCGAGCGCGAAACGCGCCGCCTCGACAAACTCGGGGCCTTGGCGGCCCGTTTGGTCTTCTTGCTTTTCTTGGGTCGCGGCAAAGCGGCCATCCATCCCAGATCGGCGCTTTTCCCGAGCTGCGCCGGAGGAACTTCCGATTGCGGCAGCGACAAAGCGATCTCCACGTCGAAGCTTTTGCCGAGGTACCAAAAGACGACGTTGGCCATCTGGCCGAAGTTTTCCGCCCCGGAAGAAAGCTGCGATACTCGGCCAGACTGCGGGTCCGCACATGCAGACGCACCTTTTCTCCGACCGAGCGGACCCGCGCGCCCAGATAGGTCGAGCGCCCCAAGGACGAGCCGCTTTGCCCTAAAAGGCTGTGATCCTCGGCGTCGAATTCCATCCATGCGGGAACGTTTTCCTCGACCACGACCTGCAGGCCGAAGTAGTGGGACAGCATCTGCTGGAGCCGCACCGGACTGCGCACGCGGCCGCCGAAAATCGAGACCAGCGGCAGGCGCGCCAGATCGGGAAAACGGTCGTGATCGAAGAAAGCCGGCGTGCCGACCCCCGACAAAGCCGCGACATAGCCGCCGAAACGGTTGCCCTCTGCATGGTCATATTGCGTCACCGCATGGGCGTCGGACCAGGCGCGATAGAAGAACTGGTAAAAGCGCGTCGCGAAAATATCGGTGAAATGGACGAAGGCGTCTTCGCCATGCTCCCGCCAGCGCAGAACGTCTTCGGTGGTATTGAGCGGCAGCGCACCGTTGCCGCCGAAAAAACCGATGAACTGGGCACGCACGTCCGGCAGCCCCTTGGAGCTGGTCTCTGCCTCCGAGAGCTCGCTCGCGGGAAAGGCCAGCTGCGGGTCCTGCCCCAAACGGGCGGGTTCATCGGCGATGCGTCGCGACCGCCCGATCGGCGGCTTGTGCGGATTCTCCCGCTCTATCCGGCGCAAAAGCGCGAGGAAACCGGCGTCGCTTGCGATCATAGCAGCGGCCCCTTGCCGTTGCGGGGCGGCCAGCGCTTGATGGTGCCGCGCTGCTGGCTGATCGTCACCGATTGGGTGAAGCTGTTAACATTGGCATATTCGGCAAAGAAGCGGTCGAGCACCGCCGCAAGCAGAATGACCCCGTCCCCTCAAAGGCGGTCTCGTCATAAGTCACCGAGATTTCCAGCCCGCGCGCCGGAAAATAGCCGTCCTCGCGCCGGATCGATCGTACAACGGGACGCGTCGTAATCGATTTTATCCCCGCAATCTGCGTCTCGACCGCATTGTCCGAAAGATCGGCAAAGAGGGACAGCATCTCGCGCAAGGCCGCCGCACTATCGCCGGTGCCGCGATCATCGAGGCCGAAATGATTCAGCCCGAGATAGGAAATCAGCCGCCATTGGACCTCGCCCTGCGTCAGGCGATGCGGCCCTTCGCGATCGATCTCGGTCATGGGCTCGCGCGGGCGTGTCGGACCGGCAACGCAATCGAGCGACACGGTCACGTCGTTCGTCATGCGGAAATCGTCCGAGCCCGCAATCGGCAGATAGGCCGGCAAATGGCGGTTCGACGACAGCGTCTTAATATGGAGCCGCTGCGCCCGCCCGTTCGGGTCGATATCGGGCGGCTCGTAGATCGTGATGAAGGTCTCGGTGCCGCGATAATCGTAACGCATCCCCGCCTGACGCTCGCTGTCGGTCAGGCGGCGTTGGCGGCGGCGCGTGGTGTAGAACATGACATTGCGTTGCGCCACCTGCCCCGGCGGCAGCGAGTAGAGCGGAAAAACCTCGACGCGGCTGCGCGCGGTCCCGAAGCTCGCATAGACCTTTTCGATGCGCTGGACCTCGTAATAGGTCAGGGGCGAGCTGTCGGGCGTCACCACATATTCGTAACGGCGGTCATCAAGCCGGACCTGGTTCGAGCTTTCCTCGAAAAGGTTCACGGCCGGCACGCAAAAAAGCCGCGCATGGCTTGCATCGACATGTTTCGCAAGCATGTCGTCCGAGCGCCCGAATTCGAGAACCAGCTGCGCCTCCGCGCTCTTGATCCGCGAGAGGATCTTGCGCAAACCGCCGATCTTGAAACCCAAAAAGCGGCGCGGAAAGATGAACTGGTCGCGCAAAAGCGAGAAGCCGCCAAACAAGCGGTTGTCGGAGGCGAAAAGCGTCTCGTCGGCGCCAAAGCCAATTTGCGACAGCTGCTCCGGCGCGAGCCGGATAAACACCGGATCGCCCTGTGGCGACATGTAGCGCAGCGAGATGCGCAGACAGTCGCAATGGATTTGCTCGTAAAGCGCCACGGCCTGCGGCATTGCACCGGTCAGATGGAAGGTCAGGTCATCAAGCGGCAGTTCGGACAAGGATCCGCCGTTCTGGTGGCGCAAATCAATCTGGAGCCCTGCACGGGTTTTCTCGGTTGGATCCTGGCCCAAAGATCCGATCAATGCCGGACGGTCGTGATAAACAACCAGAGTCCGCTCGATTTGCCAGATATCAAGTGGCGCACAAAGGCTGAATTGGCAGGAAACACGCTGATCGGCATCGCGAAACCGTGCATCGAGATATTCGCCACGTTCGAAGCGCAAACCCTCGTCTATATCGCGGCGATCAAGCGGGACATGCGCTTCGACGAGCATGACGCTTGGAATGGGTGAAAGGGCTTCGGGGAAGATCTGCTCCAGAAGTTCGCGGGTAAAGCCGGAGAACTCCTCATCGATTTTTAGCTGGACCCGCGCCGCCATAAAGGCGGTTCCTCAAGCAAGCCCGCAATCCACGGATCGGCATTGTCACGCAAGAGGCCGCCCAAGCGGTCCGCCAAACCGGGAAACTCCGCCGCGAATTCCGCCGAGCGCTCGTAGAGCAGCGCCAGTTCACGGTTATAAGCGTCGCGGAAGGCCTTTCTCATGTTTCGTCCTGCATTCTTTTCATCTGGATCTTCCCGAGCGACGGGTCGACTTCGGCAAGAAACTCCATCGAGATGTCGGTCGGGCTCGAAATCATTTCGCCAAAGATTTCAAATGTAACGCGCTGATCGGGAGAAGGGTCCTCTTCCTTGATGCGAACCTCCAAAGTTTGCGGACGCAGGCGGGGCTCATTGCGGATCAAAGCTGTCCGGATCGCGCTGGCAACCTCGGTCATACTCATATGCGACTTCCACAGGCTTTCGAGATCCTGAAAGCCGAAGTTGACGATTGAATCCCGCACATAAGGCGCGTCATCAAGATCGCTGACCGTATCGAGCCTGATCGTATTCATCAAACTGGCAACGTCGCGCGCCAAATCGCGGCGTAATGCGGCATCTGATGCACCCTCCCGCCTTTTCTGGCTTCGGGTCGTCAAATCACGGTCCCCGTCGGAATAGTGCCGTCCTGTGTCGCGCGATCCTTGTTTTCGGCTGCCTCGCGGAAAACATGCATCAGCGACATTTGCCGCAATCCGCCTTTCTCGGCGAATTCGTATTGCCCCCTGCGGGAGGGGCGTTCCGGATCGGATCTATTGGCCATTTTCCTAACCGAAGCACGAGAATGCGCGAGCGGGATCACGCAAAGAAGGAGCCGGCGATAGAATTCGCCGGCTCCATATATCGTTCAAAAAGAACAGATTAGCCGAGCGGGCGGTTCTCTGCGATTTCCCAGCCAGCGGTCGTCTCGGCGCCTGCGCCACCGTTGTCGTCCTGCGTGGTATAGGTCACTTCGAACGAGCGGAAGTTCAGCGAAAGCGATTCCTGGACACGATCCAGACCATCTTTTGACCGCCAGTATTATAGCTGGAGATCATGATGTTTTTCATTGCGATTTTCATATATTCGACCGGCTTGTTGCCGCCCGATTTACGAACAACCAGCTCGCCGCTTTCAATGTGCTCACCGCTTGCGCAACGCTTGATCAGGTCGTTGGTGGCCAGATCGACATATTTGGTCAGATGAAGATCCGAAACATTGACCTTGCCGCCGCCACCGCCTTTACCAAGATGCGTGGTCCCCGACTGGGTGAGACCCCAGTTCCAGCCCAGAACATCGATCTCATCGCGGTGGGTATCGTCTTGCGACTCGCCCCGGATGTTATTGGAAAGTTTCAGAAAAAATCAACAGCCATTTATTTTCCCTTTGCGGAAGTGGTGGTCAAACCGTTTACTTGCCTTTCGGCAGTTTGGAGACGAGAGACATCCCGACATCCATTCCTTCAAGCTGGAAGTGCGGCTTGAGGTAGAATTTACCCATGTAGTAACCGGGATTCTCCTCGTCCTCGACAACTTCCACTTTGGCACCGGCCAAAGGCTTTTTCGCCTTTTCCCGTTCGCTCGCATTTTCAGGGTTAGCCGAAACGTATTTGTTAACCCAGGTTTGCAGCTGCAATTGCAACTGGTTGCGATCGGGACTTTGACCGATCTTATCGCGCACCATACATTTCAGATAATGACTGAAACGCGACACCGCGAAGATATAAGGCAAACGCGACGACAAATTGTCGGAAGCGGTTGCCATCTCGTCGACGTACTTCTTGGGGCGATAAATCGTTTGCGCACCGATAAAGGCCGCTTTATCCGTGTGCTTGCGGTGAATAAGGCCGATCAGGCCAGCCTTCGACAATTCACCTTCGCGGCGATCGGTAATCGAAACTTCGGTCGGGCATTTCAGCTCTTTTGCACCGTCGCCGGTTTCAAACGTATGGGTCGGAAGACTCAGAACTTCGCCACCCGACTGCACACCGCGGATTTGCACGGTCCAGCCATGCTCTTTATGAGCACGGTTGATGTTGACGGCCAAAGCATGGGCCGCGTTCATCCAAGCGTATTTCTCGCCGGCGCGACCATCGGTTTCTTCTTCGTAATTGAATTCCTCGACGACCGAATTGGAACTCTGGCCGTAGGGTTCACGCGAAAGCACGCGCGGCAGGGTCAGCGCGATATAGCGCGAATTCTGGGAATCGCGCAGGCTGTTCCATGCAGCGTAGTCGGGCGTGTCGAAGATTTCGGACAGATCCGGCGGCACGCCGATCTCGGTCCAGCTATCCATGCCCAGAAGTTCGGGCGCGGCAGCCGAGATGAAGGGCGCATGGGCCGCAGCCGCGACCTTGCCGATATCGCGCAGCAAAGCGACGTCAGGCGTCGAGTGATCGAAGAAGTAGTCGCCGATCAGCGCACCAAAGGGCTTTCCGCCAAGCGTGCCGAATTCGGCCTCGTAGATGCGCTGGTGCAGGGGGACTTGTCCCATTTCGCGCCGGGGAAACGGCGCATCATCTGCTGCAGCTCTTTCTTGAAACGTTCATCACCTTCACGCGAAGGCTGGCGTCGGTTTCCGAATTGTTGACCGTATAGGCCAAGCCGCGCCACGAGGATTCCAGCTTCTGGAACTCTTCGTGGTGCATCACGGCATTCAACTGGTCGGTGAGCTTCTGGTCCAGCTTCGAGAGCATGGCGTCGATCGTGTCGATCACGTCGTCGGCGATCAACGTGTCGTCGTCGAGCGCCTCGCGCACCAGCGCGACAACGGCATTATCGACCTCGCGTGCGGCAACTTCGGTGCGCGGCTTGATCGTCTGACGCAGAATGTCCGAAAAGCCTTCAAGCTCGGCAAGGGCCTCCGGACGGCCTGATTCGACTTGAGCTTCGTGAGCCATTATTCGTCCTCACCTTTCTCTTCGACCTTGCTGCGCTCGGCCAGAGCGGCCATCAGCTCGGGATCGTTAAGCAACTGGCGGATCTGCTCTTGTGCTTTGGGCTTGGAGTTCATGTAGCGCTGGAGGTTCGCCAGATGCTCGCGTGCTTCCAGCAGCTTTTTCAGTGCCGGAATCTGGCGCGCGACATTGGCCGGATTGAAGTCGTCCATCGAGGAAAACTCCAGCGAGACCGCCAGACGCCCCTCGCCGTCGCCCAGACGGTTTTCGGTGTTGAAGGCGATGCCCGGACGAACGCTGTCGACATATTCGTCCAGCGTGTTGGCCGTCACATCGACGAACTCGCGCTCTTCCATCGCCGGCTTGTCGACAGGCGACGAATTGCCCGACAGATCGGACATCACGCCCATCACGAAGGGCAGCTCGACCATCTTCTCGCTGTCGTAGGGATCTTCATACGAGATGTTCACCCGCGGAGGACGGTTGCGTTTAATAAAATCCGTGGATTTATCCGATGCCATGTTTCCAGATCCTCAGTCTTGATGATGATGAACGTGTTTATTTGCTATATGTCAATGCGCATAAATCTTATTAGACTATACTTGTTCAGGTGTTTGGGGTAACAATTCGCCTAAAATCGCGTCAAAAGTTTTGGTGAGCATCGTTCTTGCACTTCCAAGGAGAACGGGAACCGGACTTGCTGGCTCGTTGCGCATGTAGAACTCCTCGACGCCGCGCAAATTCGAGGCGAGTTGCCCGCGATCGGCGATTACCACCGATCTAGTTTCCCCTAGGGAACCAGAATCACCCGTGCCGCGATCCGCCCCTTCGTCCCGCGTCTGCGGCGCCGATTGGGCGAGCATCCGAAGGCGCGACATGTCCAGCGAGAAGCCCAATCCGCGCCCGAGATTGAGCGCGGCGCGTTCGGCCTCGTGCGGGCGCAAAAGCTCGATTGCTTCGACAAGGGACTTGCCGACCAAAAGCCGCGCCTGCGTCACCAAAAGCAGCGAAAGCGACGAAGGTTCGTTCAGCGCGAGATAGCCTTCAGCCGCCCCGATCACGGCGCTGGCCTGCGCATGGCTTGCGATATGGACCGAACCTGCTTGTGGCAGGCTCGCGGGCTGGAGCAGCTGTGCGGGCTCGTCGGAGGAAGGAGGCGGCACGTCTTCGTCCGTGGCCGTCGGCTCGGGAGCGGTATCCGCCGCGCTCCAGGGGCGAGGTTCGGCAAAGCCTCGGCGATCAGTTTCTGAAGGTCTGCGATCGTAGCGAAGACCGCCGAGAAATCGGGCGTGAAGGGATGGCTCGGATGGCCTCGGCTCAGCGTGATGATGCGGGCATAGGCCTGCGCCGCGCGGCTCAAGGCGGTATGGAGCGCGGTCAGCGGCGCGACATTCGCCGCGTTTTTCAGGGTCGAGACGATATCGCCGGTGGTCGCGGTTTGCTCTGCCTCGGACATGCGCGGCTCGGCGGCACCATCGGCCACCAGAAAGCTGCGGTAGCTGATGTCGGCGTTGTTCAGGAACGGAAGATGGACCAGCGGCATGATCACCGTGGTCTGTTCGGCCAGAGCATCCAGCGCACCGCGCCGCTCGGAGGTCGTGGTCTGGATCTGCGGGTGCACGAGATCGCCGCGCAATGCCAGAAGATCGGCCACCGCCTCGAGCGTCTCGGCAAAGTCGGCGGGGCGCGCGGCGAGGATCTGGAACCGCGCCAGCAGGCTCAGAAGGCGCAGGTCGCGGCTGCGTTGCAGCAATCCGGTGATGGATTCCGTCTCGCGGCGCAACAAAACGGAGCGCGGATCGAAAAGCTGGTCCTCGCTACCGCCCAAAGGTTCGGCACGCCCGGCGTGAAATAGCGGTCGGGGAGACGGCCCTCGGCCTCGAAGTAATAGTCGATGAAATCTGGATCATCGCTCTTTTCGAGATCGTGTCCGCAGGGTTCGGCCACGGTGACCGGCTCTTGCAACCATTCCCACGCCATGCTCTCAGCCCCTTCCCCGTATCCTGCGGCTTTTCGCCGGCTGTGCTGTCCTGTCCATCGTGCGCTCACCCGATCTGGCCGGAGCCGCGCGCCAATGCGTCGCGGTATGCGCTTGCGAAATGTTGGATGAATTCGTCGAGAATGCCGTTTTCATGCGGCGCAGCCTTGGCATCCCAACGCGTGACAAAGGTCTCCCAGGCCCGCGCTTTGCGGTTGGCGCCAAAGCGGCCCGCCTCGGTCCCCGCCTCGATCGCGCCGGGGTCGAGATCGCCCATCAGCTTCATCAGCGCGGGTTGCAGCGCCGCGAAAAGCGCAGCCTGATGCTGGCGCAGATCGCGCAAAGCCTCGTCGAAACCGGCCGTTCCCGTCATGAAGCCCGCGCGCGGACGCAGGAACATCGCCTCGAGCGCCTGATCCGGATCAGGAAGGAACTTCAACGGGTTGTTGTCGGTCGCCGCCCGCATCGTGCGCTCGCCCACCCGCACGAACTGCTTGGCGGAGGCGCGATCGCGCAAGGCCAGCATCACCTCGGAAGTGGCTGCGCGCATGGTTTCGCCCAGAAGGCGCGCAAGGTTCTCGGGCGGCACACCCTCGGCCCATTCCGGCGGCAGGCCCGCACCCTCGCAAAAGGCACGCGCAAAGCCGCGCCCGTCATCGGCAGGAGCCGAAGGCGGGACCGCTTGGGGCGCTTCAACAAAGACCGGCCGGTGATCGACAGGGGCAAAGCCCGCGCCTTGCCCGGGCGGAAGGCCCATCGGCTGGTCCGGCATCGCGGCCGCAAAGGCGAGGCATTGTCCGCCTGCGCCGGATGGGGCAGCGCAGCGCCATGCCCGAAAGCTTGCGGTTGATGCGCCGGTGCGAAAGGCGGAGGAACGGCAACCGGCGGGGCTCGGCATGACGGGGAAGGCCATGAATTCGCGCTCGAACCCCGAGGAATGCTGCTGGGGATGGACCGGAACCGGATCGACCGGCATCAAACCGCCCTGACCGCTGCCGACCGACCAAGGGTCCTCTTCGGACTCTTGCGCGAACACCGGCCCGCCATAGGACGGCAGCGAGCCCGGATTCATCCCGCCATTCATCGAAGGCGCATCCATCAGGGCCACGACAACATATTGGCCGATCTGGAACCGGTCGCCATGTTCAAGCCGGTGCGGACCGTCGAGCCGGTGGCGCATGCCGTGCAGGAAGGTGCCGTTGGTCGATTGGTCGCGCAGCCACCACGCGCCGTCCCTGAAATAGACATCGAGGTGATGGCCCGAAATATGGCGGCTCGCATCGGGAAGCACCCAACCCATCCCTTCGCGGCGACCGATCTGCAAGCCCGCCTCGGGCACAACGATGCTGGCCGGGCCGCCATCGTCGAGGATCTGGTAGTTTTCGATGAGAAGGGTCAGCGACATGGGCAGCTCAGAACGCCCTGAACAAGGTTTCGGCCATATCGATGAACCGTGCGAGATAGCTGGGCCTGCGCGACAATTCGGAACGCGCGAGGCAGGACAAAACCGCGCTGTTGATCGCTTGCGGCGTGCGATAGGGCGGCGGGCGCATCGGATCGTTCGGGGCGGGACCGCCCACCGACCAGCCGACCGCCAGACCGAGCAACACCGAAGGCGTCCGCGTCGGTGCGAAAAGCGCCTCGCGCATCAGGCGGTGGCGCATCGCCGTGGTCGGGCTGCTGACCCAGGCCGCAATATCCTGCAGCATCGGCTTTTCCAGCGGGCTGAGATGGTCGGCCATCAGACGCAGACATTCATAGCCCCAGCCTGCGGCCACAGTCGGTTGCGCGGCGAAGGCGGCGAAGGTCACGCTTTCCTCGGGGGTGGTCGAGGAGCGGAGGCGGTAAAGATACTGCAGATTGCCCTCGTCCTGACGCGGCCGCATCGTGGTCAGCATCTGGATCTCGGGCAGGCGCGTATAAAGTTCGGACGGGGTATCGAAGCGCGTGGACCGGCGCGGCGGTGCGGTTTTGTCGGTCGGTCCGGTATCAGTCATCATTTGCACGGGATCGCAGGCCGTCATTGAGGTCGCAATATGTCTTAAACGTTTGCGGTCCCGAGGTCGAGGTTACTCTATACCAATTCGGCAAATGGTCTTTGGTTCCGGTTGCCGCAACGAAAAGGTGTCTGGCCGCACGGGACATGTGCAGGGAAAAGCGCCATCTGGATGCAGGGCGGCGCTTTCGCTATGACAAAGAAGACGCGGCAGACGCCTCGCGGGATTCGCGGCAAGCCGCGAAGGCGGGCGCAAGCGGAGGGGCCCAAGCGCAGGTGACAGATCAGAAATCACAGCAAGGACAGCTTTCCTTTGCGCCGCTTCAGGGACCGGAGGATCTTCCCCGCCGGGCAGGTCGCTGGCGACCAACCGAAAACAGGCCGGAAGCCTGAGGACCAGCCGCGCGACGACCAATCGCGCTATGTCGCGCGCGGCATCGCCCATATGGCGCTGTCGAAGACCGTGACAAAACCGGTCTCGGTGGATTTCGTGCTGATGGCCGATTTCACCATGCTGGCCTTTACCTCGGCAATCGAGCCGTTGCGGGTCGCCAACCAGCTGACCGGCCAGATCCTCTTTACATGGCAGATCCATTCCGAAGACGGCCGCCCCGTCACCTGCTCGAACGGTGTCACGGTCATGCCCGACGGCGCCCTGCCCGAGGATGGCCGCGCCGATTACGTTCTCGTTTGCGGCGGCGTCCTGCCCGAACGCGCCTGCACGCCCGCGCTCACCAGCTGGATCCGCAAGCAATGGCGGCTCGGCCGCACGGTCGGCGGGCTTTGCACCGGAGCCTATGCCTTGGCGCGCGCCGGCATCCTGAGCGGCAAGCGCTTTACGCTTCATTGGGAAAACCTCACCAGCTTTGCCGAGAAGTACCCCGACCTCGCCCCCGAGCGCCGGATTTTCTGCATCGAGGACCGGATCGTGACCTGCGCGGGCGGGGTTGCCTCGGCCGATCTCGCGCTCAAGCTGATCCATGATTTCTACGGCGAGGCGCTGAGCCAGTCCGTCATGAACATGTGCCTGCTCGGCCAACAGCGCGGCGGCGAGGATGAACAGCTCGCCTCGTTGGCGGCGCGGCTGGGGACGCGCAACGACAAGCTGGTGCGCGCGGT
Organism: Paracoccus cavernae; assembly: GCA_030410095.1. Taxonomy (GTDB): domain Bacteria; phylum Pseudomonadota; class Alphaproteobacteria; order Rhodobacterales; family Rhodobacteraceae; genus Paracoccus; species Paracoccus cavernae. Next base: position 112,226 of record JAUFRC010000002.1, on the reverse strand, counting down.
GGCCTTTCTCGAGCGCCATATCGAGATGGAGCTGAACCTCGATGCCTGCGCCGATCACGTCGAGGTCTCGCGCCGCCAGCTCGAGCGGCTTTTCCAGCAATACCTCAGGCTGACGCCGCTGCAATATCTCAACGGGCTGCGGCTTCAGCATGCGCGCGCTGCTCGCCGAGACGAATATGGGCGTGATCGATGTCGCCGTCGCCTGCGGCTACGGATCGAGCGCGCATTTCTCCAAGATCTTCCGCAAGCAATACGGGATCTCGCCGCACAAGTTTTCGGTGCTGCGCAAGGGCGGGGCCTGAGGGGGCGGTCTTGCGGCAGAAGGTCGCACGGATGAGTCGCAGAGCGGTCTGATCGGGCGTGATTTCCGCTGGTGCGGGCGCGGCCTCCCTGCCCTGAGCGATTGATTTTCCGCAAGACAATCATTGCTCCGATTGACAAGATCGCAGGCCGAATATATCCGAACGCTCGTTCCGCTATTTCCGAATGGCTGGCCCGGTCACTCCGACCGGACCGCCCAAAAGGCAAACCATGGGCCGCAAGCGCACGATTGACCGCGAGGCGACAATGCTCGCCATAGAATCGGTTGTCCGCAGACAGGGTGTCGGCGGGCTGTCGATCGACGCTGTCGCCAAGGAAGCCGGCATCAGCAAATCCAGCGTGGTCTACGACTTCCAAAACAAGGCCGGCCTGCTTGCCGCCTTTACCCGCAGCCGTATCGCCGCACATCGCGAACAGCTCGACGCGCTTTTGCCGCAGGACGACGCCCCCAACCGCTGGTTGCGCGGCCTGCTCAAGCGTCGGAGCAATCGCCGACCGAGGAAGAGGTCTCGATCGCGATGCTGATTTCTTCGGCAATGAGCGCCGAAGAGGAATGCCATGCGCTGATGTGCGAAGAAATCTGCCAGACCATGGGCCGCGTCGCCCAGGAGGCCGATGACCCGCGCCGCGCCAGTCTCGCTTATCTGGCCCTCCACGGGATAAAATCGCTGGAGTTTTTCGGATTTTGTCGCTTTGATTCAGAATCTCGGCAAGAGCTTCTGGACGATATCCGCGGGCTCCTGCAATCTTCGGGGCCGGAACCTGCGGCAAGCAATTGAAAACGCCCCTCCAAGACAAGAACCAACGAATTTCCAACCGACCGACACACCGCGTCCGCACGCAACAAAGCGCAAGAATTTTCGGAGTTTCCTCATGTTCTCACTCAGGTCGGCAAAGACCATCCTACCTCTCGTACTTGCCGCCATGCTTGCGCCCGCAACCCTGTCGGCCCAGCAAGACGGGGGCAGATGCCCCGACGCCCGTCAGCGTGATCACCCTCAAGCCCGAGCCGCTGCCCGTCGTCAGCGAGCTTCCCGGCCGCGTCTCCGCGACCCGCACCGCCGAGGTTCGCCCGCGCGTCAGCGGGATCGTGCTCGAGCGCGTCTTTGAACAGGGCAGCTTCGTCAAGGAAGGCGATGTGCTTTACCGCATCGATTCCTCGCAGTTCCGCGTCCGCGTCGCGAGCGCGCAGGCGACCCTTGCCCGCGCTCAGGCCAACCAGCTCAACGCCCGCGACCAACAGGAGCGCGCCGAACGTCTGCGCGAGCGCCGCGTCTCGAGCGGGGTCGATCTTGAAAACGCCGTGACCGCTTTGGCCGTCGCCGACGCCGAGGTCGCGATCGCGCAGGCCTCGCTGGAAGAGGCGCAGCTCAATCTCGATTACACCGATGTCACCGCCCCCATTTCGGGGATCATCGGCCGCGCGCTGGTGACCGAAGGCGCGCTCGTCACCTCGCAAACCGACATCATGGCGACGATCCAACAGCTTGATCCGGTCTATGCCGACTTCACGCAATCCTCGTCGGACGTGCTCCAGCTGCGCCGCGCGATGCAGTCGGGCCAACTGGTTGCCACCGCACCGGGCGAGGCACGCGTGCGTCTGATCTATGACGACGGCTCGGTCTACGACAAACCCGGCCGCCTGCTCTTTTCCGAAGCGACCGTCGATCCGCTGACCGGTCAGGTCACGATGCGCGGCGAATTCCCGAACCCCGACGGCGACCTTCTGCCGGGCCTTTATGTCCGCATCAGCATCGAGCAAGCGATTGCCGAAGCCGCGCTCGCGATCCCGCAAATGGCGGTGCAGCGCGACGGCGAGGGCAATGCCTTCGTCTATATTGTCGGTGCCGAGAACAAGGCCGAACGCCGGACCGTCACCCTCGGGCCGACCCTCGGACCGCGCTGGATCGTGCTGAGCGGTCTTGCCGCAGGCGAGCAAGTCGTCGTCGAAGGCGCCCAGAAGCTTTACCCCGAAGCCGCTATGGCGCCAGAACCGTGGAATGACACCACGGCGGCGGCAGCCGCTCCGGCGGAGGCCGCGACAGGCGACACCGCCGATGCGGCAACCGACGAAGCTGCGGTCGAGGCAGCCCAACCGGCAGAGGCCGGCGCACCAGCCGCCGCGACCGAAGGCGCCGCTCCTGCCGAAGACGGGGCCCAGACGCCCGAAAAGAACGAGTAAGGACAGGGACGCATGGCACAACTCTTTATCCATCGCCCGGTGCTTGCATGGGTGGTATCGATCTTCATCGTGCTTGCGGGCTTGCTCGCACTCCCGAATATTCCGATCGCACAATATCCGCAGGTTGCTCCGCCGCAGATCTCGATCTCGACGAGCTATATCGGTGCAGCCCCGACCGAGATCTATGAATCGGTCGCCCAACCGATCGAGGAACAGCTCAACTCGGTCCAGAACCTGATCTATTACAGATCCACCGCCGACAGCTCCGGCGCTTTGGGCATCACCGCGACCTTCAACCCCGGCACCGATATCGCCAAAGCGCAGGTCGACGTGCAGAACGCCGTCAGCCGCGTCGAGTCGCTTCTGCCGCAATCGGTCGTCGATCAGGGCGTGATCGTCGAAGAGGCGAGCGCGGGCTTTCTGATGATCGTCGCGCTGACCTCGGCGGACGGATCGATGGACCCGACCGGACTTGGCGACTACATCAACCGCAACGTCGTGGGCGAGCTTTCGCGGATCGACGGGATCGGCCGCGCGCAGGTTTTCGCCTCGGAGCGCTCGATGCGGATCTGGATCGACCCCGACAAGATGACCGGTCTCAACCTGTCCTCGAGCGATGTCGTCGCCGCGATCCGCGCCCAGAACGCGCAGGTCTCGGCCGGTCGCGTCGGTGCGGACCCCAACCCGATCTCGCAGCAGCTGACCGCAACCGTTTTGCTGAAAGGCCAGCTCAACACCGTCGAAGAGTTCAACAACATCGTTCTTCGCGCCAATCCCGACGGCTCCACCGTGCGTCTGTCGGATGTCGCGACCGTCGAGGTCGGCTCGGAAAACTATGCGTTCAACTCGCATCTGAACAACCAGCCCGCCGCGATGGTCGGCCTTCAGCTGTCGACCACGGGTAACGCCCTGGCCGCATCCAAGGCGGTGGAAGCGAAGATGGAAGAGCTGTCGCGGTTCTTCCCCGCGGGCGTGCAATTCTCGATCCCCTACGACACCACGCCCTTCGTTGCGGCCTCGATCGAGAAGGTGGTTCACACCCTCGGCGAAGCCATGCTGCTCGTCTTTATCGTGATGTTCATCTTCCTCCAGAACATCCGCTATACGCTGATCCCCACGATCGTCGTGCCCATCGCCCTTTGCGGGACGATTGCGGTGATGCTGGTCGCGGGCTTCTCGGTGAACGTTCTGACCATGTTCGCGATGGTGCTCGCCATCGGGATTCTGGTCGATGACGCGATCGTCGTCATCGAAAACGTCGAGAGGATCATGGCCGAGGAAGGTCTGAGCCCGCTGGCTGCGACCCAAAAGGCGATGACGCAGATCTCGGGCGCGATCGTCGGGATCACGATGGTTCTGGCGGCCGTGTTCATTCCGATGGCCTTCTTCCCCGGAGCGACCGGCATCATCTACCGCCAGTTTGCACTGACGATGGTCGTGTCGATCCTGTTTTCGGCCTTCCTCGCGCTGTCGCTGACCCCTGCCCTTTGCGCAACCTTCCTCAAGCCGATCTCGGCCCACCACGAGCGCAAAGGCTTCTTCGGCTGGTTCAACCGCAACTTCGACCGCGCGACCGAGCGTTATTCGCATGGCGTCCAGCGCGCGATCCGTCGTCGCGGCATCATGATGGTGCTCTATGTGCTGCTGGTCGTGGCCATGGGCTACGGCTTCATCAAGCTGCCGACCGGCTTCCTTCCGAACGAAGACCAGGGCTTCGTGATCTCGGATGTGCAGACCCCGCAACCTCGAGTTCGAACCGCACCGACGAGGTGCTGCATTCGATCGCCGACATGTATGCGGCCATGCCCGAGGTCGCCAATACCGTGACTGTTCGCGGCTTCTCTTTCTCGGGTCAGGGCACGAACGCGGGTATCGCCTTCACCACCTTCAAGGACTGGAGCGAGCGCACGCGTTCGGCGCAAGACATCGCCAATGCCGCCAACGGCCAGCTCTTCATGATGAAGGATGCGCAGGCCTTCTCGCTGTCGCCGCCGCCCATTCCGGGCTTCGGTGCCACGGGCGGTTTCGCCTTCCGTCTGCAGGACCGCGGTGGTCTCGGCCAACAGGCGCTCGACGCAGCCGCCGCGCAATTGATGCAGGAGGCTTCGGCCAGCGGCGTCATCGTCGGCATGCGCAAAGAGGGTCTGCCGCCGGCGGCGCAGGTCTATGTCTCGATCGACCGCGAAAAGGCTAATGCCTTCGGCGTGGCTTTCGGCGACATCAGCGCCACGATCTCGCAGTTCCTCGGCTCGGCCTATGTCAACGACTTCCCCAACGGGGGCCGGATGCAGCGCGTCATGCTGCAGGCTCGCGAGGAATCGCGGATGCAGGCCGAAGACATCCTCAAGCTGACGGTGCGCAACGCCAATGGCGGCATGGTGCCCTTCTCGTCCTTTGCGACCGTGCAATGGGAGGTCGGCCCGTCGCAGGTCGTCGGCTATAACGGCTATCCGGCAGTGCGTCTGTCGGGTCAGGCGGCACCGGGTTACAGCTCGGGGACGGCAATGGCCAAGATGCAGGAGCTGGCAGCCGGTCTGCCGCAGGGCTTCGGCTATGAATGGACGGGCCAGTCGCTCGAAGAGATCCAGTCGGGCGATACCTCGACCCTGCTCTTCGGCATGAGCATCGTCTTCATCTTCCTGCTGCTCTCGGGGCTTTACGAAAGCTGGCAGATCCCCTTGTCGGTGATGTTGGTCGTGCCTTTGGGCATTCTGGGTTGCGTCATCGCCTTGATGGTGCGCGACATGCCCAACGACGTCTACTTCAAGGTGGGTCTGATCGCGATCATAGGCCTCTCGGCGAAGAACGCGATCCTGATCGTGGAATTCGCCAAGGATCTGCGGGCCGAGGGCGAGAAGCTGATCGATGCGGCGGTCCATGCAGCCAAGCTGCGTTTCCGTCCGATCCTGATGACCTCGCTCGCATTCACCTTGGGCGTTGTGCCTCTGGCGATTGCGACCGGCCCTTCGGCCGCGAGCCAGAACGCGATCGGTACCGGTGTGATCGGCGGCATGATTGCCGCGACCATCCTGTCGGTATTCTTCGTGCCGGTGTTCTTCGTCTTCGTGCTGAGCGTCTTCAGCAAGCTGACCCGCCGCGATCCCAACGTGGACCCGCAGGTCGCCAAGATGAAACGCGCCGAAGAAGAGGCACGTCTGCACGCCGAAAAGGAAGCAAACAAAGCCTGACACGGGCCAAACTTTGCACCAACAAGGAGGCGGGCCGCAGCAGTACGGCCCGCCTTTTTCATCGCCACCCGTCAAAATGGAAAAAGCTCCGGCCGAAGGGCCGGAGCTTTGATTTTCTTTTCGGGAGATGGCGCGGAGTTTAGCGGCGTTCGTTGTAGATCCGCTGGATCCGCTGCGTTTGGGAATCGACGCGGTAGATGCGGCCATCGCGGCGGTAGTAGCGCCAGTTCCCGTTTTCGGGCAGGCTGAAGCGCTGCGGATTGTTGATGTAGGTGTAGTCGCGCACGCGCAGCAGATCACCGACATTCTGGCCGAGCGATGCTCGGTGCGCTTGTCCTTGTTGCGGCGGCACTCGCCGTCTTTCTTGTATTGGCCGGGCGGGCATTGCTTGCCGTGAGACCAGCCGTATTCGCGGTTGTCGTGATGGCGGTCGCGATCGCCGCGGCGGTGGTCGCGATCTTCGCCGCGGTAATTGCGCCGGTCGCTGTCACGGTGGTGACGGTCGTTGCGGTTGTAACCCTGCCCGTGATGGCCGCCGCGATCGTAGTAATAATTGCGGCCCCGATCATCGTCGTGACCGCGCCCGTGGTCAGCCATCGCCGGCACAGCCATAGTCGTTGCCGCCAAAGCCGCGGCGGCTGCTAGAATGGAAACAAGCCTCATCGGGCACTCCTTTTCAAATCGTTTTCAAGGAGTAATCCCGTGCAACGGGAGTTACCCATCACGTTTATTTGCGTAAGCCGGCTTCCGCCTTCGGCAGGAAGCGGCCTAGGGACGGGGACCGTAGCGCTCGGCAATCCCGCCATCGACACCGCGCCATTCGCTGGAGGTGAAGGGATGCGAGATATCCTCGCCCGCTTTGACCTTGCGCTCGAGCAGCATGCGGATGCGCTGGCGCCGGTCGCGCCAGCTCGGCTCGCCGCGGATCTCTGCAATCTCGGTGCGGGTGAAAACATAGGGGTTCAGCCCCATGAGCCGCGCCTCCATGATATGCCCTGCACTGAGCGGCTTTTGCTCTTGCGGGACTTGGGCAAAGGCACTGCCGGTCAGTGCAAGAAGCGCCAGAACCGCCAGCGATCGCTTTCCAATCATCGGATTCCTCCGCTCCCTCCGGTCCCTTGGACGGGACCGGTCCGATTCTACGCGCAACGCGCCGAAAGGAAAGACCATCCCCGCAAGCATCCTTACCGCATTTGGGCGGGCATCCTCAGAGGATGTGGCGACGCCGTACCGAAGCCGGACGCCCCGGCAGCGAAAGCCGCGCATCGTCACGCGGCTTTTGCGAAACGATCCTGCCCTTCGAGACGACGAAAAGACGGTCCGCGCGCAGACGCAAAGCCTCGGTCGTATTGGCGGCGTCGAGCACAACCAGATTGGCCTTGTCGCCGACCTTGAGCCCGTACCCCTCGAGCCCCATGATGCGCGCGTTGTTCTCGGTCACCATGGTGAAGCAGCGCGCCATTTCGTCGGGATGGGTCATCTGCGCGACATGAAGCCCCATGAAGGCCACATCGAGCATATCGGCGGTGCCGAGCGAGTACCACGGATCGAGCACGCAATCCTGCCCCCAGCCCACCGTGATCCCCTGCGCCTGCATTTCCTTGACGCGGGTCAAACCGCGACGTTTGGGGAAAGTGTCGTGACGGCCCTGAAGCGTGATGTTGATCAGCGGGTTGGAGATCACCGTCATCCCCGATTCCGCCATCAACGGCAGCAGTTTCGAGACATAGTAGTTATCCATCGAATGCATCGAGGTCAGATGCCCCGCCGCCGCGCGCGCGCAAGGCCGTGGCGCAGAACCTCGCGGGCATAGGTCTCGACATGGCGGCTGTTCGGATCGTCGGTCTCGTCGCAATGGATATCGATCGCGATGCCGCGTTCGGCAGCGATGCGGCAGACATCGGCGACGGAATCAGCGCCCTCCTGCATCGTGCGTTCGAAATGCGGGATGCCGCCGACAAGATCGCAGCCCATATCCAGCGCGCGGACGACGTTCTCGCGGCCGTTTTTGGCGCGGTAAAGCCCGTCCTGCGGGAAGGCCACCAGCTGCAGATCAAGGTAATCCGAGACGCGGACTTGACCTCGAGCATGGCCTCGACGCCGCGCAGATGATCGGCCGAAGTATCGACATGGGTGCGGATGGCGAGGAGCCCCATCGAGACCGCCCAATCGCAATAATCGACCGCGCGCGCGACCATTTCGTCGACCGTGGCGATGTCGCGCAGCTCGCCCCACAGCGCGATGCCTTCAAGCAAAGTGCCCGAGGCATTCACGCGCGGCTTGCCGTAGGACAGGGTCGCATCCATGTGGAAGTGCGGATCGACGAAGGGCGGCGAGACCAGATCGCCGGTCGCCTCGATCACCTGCCGCGCCTCGGCGTCGAGCTGGCCGACTGCCGCGATACGGTCGCCGTTGATCCCGATATCGGCGCGGGTTCCATCGGGCAGCGTGCCGCCCTTGACCAGAAGATCGAACATCAGCGTTCACCTTTATTATAGGGCGTCATCAGGGCCGCGGGCACTTCGGAGCGCCGCGACATCAGGACGAGAGCCAGAATTGAGAGAAGATAGGGCGCCATCAGAAAGACCTGATAGGGCAGATGCGCCCCGATCGGCGTTTGTTGCAACCGCACCTGCAGCGCGTCGAAGGCCGCGAAAAGCAGCGCACCGAGAACCGCTTTCCCGGGCCGCCACGCGCCGAAAACCACCAGCGCGATACAGATCCAGCCGCGTCCGTTCACCATCTCGAAGAAGAAGGACGAGAAGGCGGACAGCGTCAGGAACGCCCCCGACCGCCATCAGACCGGAGCCGACCGTGACCGCGCCGATTCTAAGGGCGGTCACGGAAAGGCCTTGGGCCTCGACCGCGGCAGGGTTTTCGCCCGCGGCGCGGACAGCAAGACCAAGGGGCGTGCGAAACAGCACGAAGGCCGTCAGAGCCGCGACGACGAAGGCCAGATAGGTCATGGGCGTCTGATTGAAGAATGCCTGCCCGACCAGCGGGATATCCGACAGGAACGGAATCTCGAGCGGCTGGAACGGCTCGATTTTCGGCGGGGTCGTGACCTCGGGCAAGGCGACGCGGTAAGCGTAATAGCTGGTCGCGGTGGCAAGCAGCGTAACGCCGATGCCCACCACATGTTGCGAGAGGCCGAACGGCACGGTCAGGATGCCGTGCAAAAGCCCGAACAGCATTCCTGCCGCCATCGCCGTCGCGACTCCGAGCCAAAGCGGCGCACCAAGATAGACGGCCATCCAGCCCGAAAAGGCCCCGATCACCATGATCCCCTCGATCCCGAGGTTCAGCACCCCTGCCCTTTCGCAGATCAGCTCGCCCATCGTTGCGAAGATCAGGGGCGAGGCGATCCGCACCGCCGCCGCCCAGAAGGTCACGGAAAGAAGAATGTCGATCACGCTGCTCATCCCCGCACCACCCTGAAACGCGACAGTTGCAGCGCGAGTACCATGAACAAAAGCCCCGTCGCGAGCAGCATATCGGCGATATAGGTCGGCACGCCCGCCGCACGGCTCATGCTGTCCGAGCCCACGAAAACCGCCGCGACAAACAGCGCCGAAGGCACGACCGCCAACGGATTGAGCAGCGCGAGCATGGCGACGACGATACCAGTATAGCCATAGCCCGGAGACAGATCGAGGCTGAGATGGCCCTTGAGACCCGCCACTTCCGACCAGCCCGCAAGCCCCGCAAGCCCGCCCGACAACAATGCCGTCAAGACCAGAACGCGGTTGACCGGCATGCCCGCAAAACGTGCGGCGGCAGGGTTCTGGCCGACGGCGCGCATCTCGAAACCGAAGCTCGTGCGCTTGTCGATCAGCCAGACCAGCACCGCCGCAATGATCGCCACGCCGAAGCCCCAATGGAGCCGCAGGCCGGTGACGATGCGCGGCAGACGGGCCTCTTTGACCAGCGCCGCCGATTTCGGCCAGCCCATTCCCATTGGGTCCTTCATCGGCCCTTCCAGCAGATAGGACACGAACAGCAGCATCACGAAATTCAGCAAAAGCGTGGTGACGACCTCGTCCACCCCGAGTTTAGTCTTGAGCAGAACCGGCCCGAGCAGGACCAGAGCCCCCGCAAGCATCGCGACTGCAAGCGAGACCGGCAACACCATCGGCGCTCCCAAAGCGCCCGTCCCCAAAAGGACGGTGACAATCGCGCCGGCGTAAAGCTGTGCCTCGGCACCGATGTTCCACAGCTTGGCGCGGAAGGCCACGGCGACGGCCAGACCGGTAAAAATCAACGGCGTCGCGCGATTGAGCGTTTCGAGCAGCGCGAATTTCGAGCCCGCCGCCCCTTTCACGATCAGGCCGAAAGTCAGAAGCGGATTGGCCCCCGCGATCAGCGCCAGAAGCGATCCGACGATGATCGTGCCCAGAAGCGCCAAGGCAGGAAAGCCGAGGCGGCGCGCCAGCGTCGGCTGCGCAATAGGTTCAAGCCGCATGGCTGTCCTCGCTAAATCCCTCGCCGGCCATCCAGAGGCCCAGCTCGGCAGGAGTCTTCGTGCCGCGCGCGAAAGCGGGCGATAGGCGACCCCGGAAATCACATGGATGGTATCGGCCAGGCCCATGATCTCGTCGAGATCCTCGGAGATCAGCAGCACCGCCGCGCCCGCATCCCGCGCCGCGATCAGCCGCGACTGGACATAGGCGATCGCCCCGATATCAAGCCCGCGCACCGGCTGGTTCGCCAGAATGATCGTCGGTCCCGGCTCGAGCACGCGCCCGAGAATGAGCTTTTGCATATTGCCGCCCGAAAGCAGCCGGATCGGGGTTTTCGCCCCCTGACAGCGCACATCATAGGCCGCGATGATCTCGTCCGCGAAACGACGGGCCGCACCCCAATCGATCAGGCCCATCTTGCTGAATTCCGGCCGGAAATAGCCTTCGAGCACCGCGTTTTCGGTCAGGTTGAAGCCCGCGATCGTGCCGGTCTTGTGGCGGTCCTCTGGGATGCGGGCAATGCCGCGCCGGATCGCTTCGCGCGGGGTCCAGCGCGTGACCGGCGTACCCGCAAGCTCGAGCTGGCCCCCGTCGGGCGCGATGAGCCCGCTGACCAGATCGGCAAGCGCGGCCTGACCATTGCCTGAAACCCCCGCGAGACCGATGATCTCGCCCGCCCGCAAATCGAGGCTCAGCCGCTTGAGCCCCGGTGCCGCCCCTTCAGACGGCGTGGAAACCCCAGCGAGTTTCATCAGGACCGGACCGGCCGGACGCGGCTCGGCCTTTGGCAGGCTGATTTCGCCGCCTACCATCATCGCGGCAAGCCGTGCACCATCGGTCTCGGCGGTGGCAACTTCGCCCACAACGGTGCCGTGACGCAGTACGACGCAACGGTCGGCAATCGCGGTGACTTCATGCAGTTTGTGGCTGATGAAGAGAATCGACAGGCCTTGGGCGATCGCTTTGCGCAGGGTCGCGAACAGCGCATCGGCCTCTTGCGGGGTGAGAACGGCGGTCGGCTCGTCGAGGATCAGGATGCGCGCGTCGCGGTACAACGCCTTGAGGATCTCGACCCGTTGCCGTTCGCCCACCGAAAGGCTGCCGACGCGCGCATCGGGATCAACGCTCAGGCCGAAATCGCGGCTGAGATCCTGAACACGGCGGCGCGCAGCTCTGCCCGTCCCGCGCGAAAAGAGCTTCTCGGTGCCCAGACGGATATTGTCGAGCACAGTCAGATTGTCGGCCAAAGTGAAATGCTGGTGAACCATACCAACGCCCGCTTCGAGCGCGGCGCGCGGCTGACCAGAAGGGAGAGGTTTGCCGAAAACCTCGACCGTGCCCTCGTCGGCGACATAATGGCCGAAAAGGATGTTCATCAGCGTGGTCTTGCCCGCGCCGTTTTCGCCCAGCAAAGCAACGACTTCGCCGCGCCGCAACGACAGGCTGACGGCGTTGTTCGCCACCAGCTTGCCGAAGCGTTTGGTAATGCCGTCAAGGCGCAGGACCAGATCCTGCACCTTGCTTGTCGCGCCGGTCACGATGCTTTGGGCTCGGCGTCGTCGATCGCGACGGTGAACGAGCCGTCCTTGATCGCGGCGGTGCGTTCCTCGACAAGGGCTTTCACCTCGGCGGGGATTTTATCCTCGAAGGTGCCATAGGGCGCGAGCATGCAACCGCCGTCCTTCATCGAGGAATAGATGCCGTAATTCTCGGCCTTGAAGCTGCCCGCTTTGACGGCCTCGATCGCTTTGTTCAGCGTCGGCGCGAAATCCCACAGGGCCGAGGCGACCACCGTTTCGGGATAGTCGGACTGGGTGTCGATGACGTTGCCGATGGCCAGAATGTTCTTTCCTTGGCCGCATCCGAGACACCGAAACGCTCGGCATAAAGCACGTCCGCACCGGCATCGGTCATCGCGAAGGCGGTTTCCTTGGCCTTCGGCGGATCGAACCACGAGCCGATGAAGGAAATCTGGAATTTCGCATCGGGACGCGTTTCTTTGACGCCCGCCATGAACGCATTCATCAGGCGGTTGACCTCTGGGATCGGGAAACCGCCGACCATGCCGATATTGCCGTTCTTGGTCATTGCGCCGGCAATGATGCCGGTCAGATAGGACGCGTCCTGAATATAGTTGTCGAAAACCGCGACATTCGGCGCGGCCTCGTCCGGCGGCAGGCTGGAACCGAGCAGGAAAGCAACCTCGGGATAATCTGCGGCAACCTCGCGCGCTTCCTGTTCGACGCCGAAAATATCCCCGATGATCAGATTGGCGCCGCTTTCGGCATATTCGCGCAATACACGCGCGAAATCGGTGTTCGAGACATTCTCGCTATAGACATAGTCGACAGCGCCGGCCGCTTTGGCGGCCTCGGATGCGGCATGAAGACGCCCACACCATTGCTGCTCGACAGGGTTGGTATAGACGCCCGCCAGTTTGATCGCGCTTTGCGCCTGGGCCTTGGGCAGGCCGGCCAACAGGGCGGCAGCACCTGCCCCCAGCATGAGACCGCGACGCGTGACGGCAAAAGAAGATGAATTCACAGTGACCCCCGTTTCTGTTTGGCAGCTTTGGCGGGACCATTTGCACTCTTCACCAGTCTACAGCAAGAAGTCCCGTAGAGTTCTATCATGGCACGTTTTTTCGGCGCGTCTGCTGCTGAAGACTGCGGCAGGACTGCCTCAGCTTGCATCAATCACCACTTCGGAAATCGAAGGATCGACACGGCGCGCAATGACGCGCAAGCGCTCGATCAGATGGGTGCGGACATAAGCCGCATGAAAGCGGCTTGGTGCCATCAGATGAAGCCGCGTCGCCGAACAATCGAGCATCGCCATCGGCATGAACCAGGCATTGCAGGTCGCCAGATCCTCGGATGCCAGAAGGCCCAGAACCTGCGGCCAAAACCCGTCACCTTCCGGAAGCGGAATGCGCTGGAAGGGCACGACATTGGTTTCGGGCAAAGGTGCGGCGGGCTTGCCTTCAAGCCTTTCGATGAAATCGGGACCGATCAAGGCCCATTCCGGTTTGGTGTCGAGCAAGATGCGTTCGATGCCGAGCGAGAACAAAGCCACCCTGCCCCGCGCGCCCGCACGTTTCTGATCGAGCCAGCCGAGATTGCGCAATTTGCTCATCTCGCGCTTGACCGTGCGTTCATCGACCGACCACAATCTGGCGATCTCCCGTTGACCGATCGAGAGCTCGTCACTTTGCCAGTTATACCGCGTCGTGATCAAAGACATGAGACGCATCACCAGACGCTGGCGATGCTTGTCCCCGGCCAGGCCATGTGCTGCCAAAGCCGAGAGCAGGTCATATTTTTGGAGGACGCATCGCGCCCTACAGCCCGCAAAATCTGCATCTCGTACTGCCTCGTTTGAACCGGAGCATCCGCCCGGCCTTTTCTCTCGATCCGACCTTGTTCCGGCCAGTTACAAACGCTTTTCGGAATGTGAGGCCAATTTGCGTCCGTGAACACATTCCTGTCAAGATGCTATCGGTCGGGTCGCCTGTCTTCACCTGAAATCCGATTTAAAAATCGGTAATAATGGTAAAGGGTGACGTCCAGTGCGTCCCTATATTTGGTGCAGATGTCCCCCTATCGGTCAAGATTGGCGAAGTGATGGCACCTTAATTTCATCGCTCATATCGCCGGGACCCGCCGCTTTGCTCCATGAACGATTCGAGAATCGGACGGCGATTCCCGGAGTTGGGTGCAAAATCACAACGCAAAATCACCAAAACTCGAAATTAAACGCAAATCGAAAGTTGTGGTAATTTTACGATCTGCTAGAAATCAAAATATCATAAGAGCAGTATCGGGAAAATCATGTATACCCATTCCGACCTCGCGAAGCTGCAGGGCCAATCTCTGAAGATGCAGGGATGGATCCGGCGCCAGACGTTCAGCCCTTCCAACGAAAAGACCCTGAGACGGTTTTCGTCGTGGGAGGTTGCCGAGCTGATTTTCAAGATGAACCAGTCGACGTTCCGCGGGAAGCTGGCTGCCGAGCCGCATCTTCCCGGCGGGGAAGTCGAAGAGGACGGGCGTCAAAGGTGGTTCTCGCTTGAAGAGATCAACGAATTGCGGCGCCGCATCAAGGTGAACCGCAAGACATTGATGCCCCCTCGCCCCGAGGGACGTCGCGCCATTCGCGCCGCGATCGCAAACTTCAAAGGCGGTGCAGGGAAGTCGACGGTTGCCTTGCATTTTGCTCATGCGGCCGCGCTGGACGGCTACCGCGTCCTTGTTGTCGACTTTGACCCTCAGGCAACGCTGAGCCATTCGATGGGGATGACCGATGTTGGCGAGGATCATACCGTCTGGGGCATCATGGCGCGCGATCTCGAGCGCGAAACCGACCGGATGAATGCTGCGGGAAGCGGCGCGGAGAGTGGTACCGCCCTGCCCCAGCGTCGTTTGCCGAATTCTATCCGGGCAATGGGTCTGGGCGGCCTGCGGACCTCGGACTTCATCAAGCCGACCGCATGGCCCACGATCGATATCGTGCCGAGCTGCGCCAATGCGGCCTTTGTCGAGTTTGCCAGCGCGCAGTATCGCCACCTCAATCCGGAATGGAGCTTCTTTGGAGCAGTGTCGCGCTTTCTCGATGGGCTTCCGGACGATGCTTATGACGTCATTCTGTTCGATTGTCCGCCGGCTATTGGGTACCAGTCGATGAATGCGGTCTTTGCAGCCGATGTCCTCTATATCCCCTCTGGGCCCGGCTATTGGGAGTACGATTCCACGACGAGCTTTATCGGTCAGCTTGCCGAAGCGCTCGAGGATCTCTCGCACGGGTTCGAAAACTTCCCCACGGGGAAGATCCAATTGCCCAAGGCATTTGCCGATGTCCGCTTCTTGATGACGCGCTACGAGCCCTCGAACGAGCTGCATTCCGCGATGTTCTCCGCCTTCAAGCAGGTCTTTGGCGATCGCGTCGCGGAAAGCCCCATAGAATTGACGCGAGCGGTCGAGCAATCCGGACGTTTCCTGTCATCGGTTTACGAAATCGACTATCGTGAGATGACGCGCGGTACATGGCGGCGCGCGCGTGGTACCTTTGATCGCGCCTACGAGGAATTCCGCGACAATCTGGTCGCGGCTTGGGACAAGCTGGAGGTCGAGGAATGAGCAGGAAGCGTCGCGTCTTCGATATGGATATGCCCTTTGAGGATAACGTGCAGGCCGAACCGGCGGCCGCCGCGCGTGATGCCCGCCGTGGTCCGATGGCGACCGCCATTTCGGAAACCGTCGAGAGCACACGGGAACGGGCCCGTATCGAGGCGGAAATTCGGGCGGAAAACGATGCTCTGGCCAAGGAGCATGTTCGCCTGAAAAAGCCGGGTTGATCACCGATCTGATTCCTCTTGACCGGATCGTCACGGACAAACTGATCCGCGACCGCGCCCCGGGCGATGATCCGGAACTGACCGAGTTGGTGGTCTCTATTCGAGATATCGGGCTTTCAAACCCGATTCAGGTCGAGCCGCGGGATGACGGAAATTACGAGCTCATTCAAGGCTGGCGCAGGCTTTCTGCCTATCGCATTCTGCTCGACGAGACCGGCGATCACGAGCAATGGGCGAGCATTCCTGCAGGGATTGCGGCGCGGGGTGATGTCCTCGAGGCGCTCTACCGAAGGATGGTTGACGAGAATATGGTCCGCAAGGACATCTCGTTCGGCGAGATGGCCCAGCTCGCGTTGAACTATGCCCGCGATCCGAACACTGACGAAAGCGATCCGGAGAAGTCAGTATCTTTTCTTTTTAAATCAGCTGGTTATCAGAAGAGAAGCTACATCCGCTCGTTCATCAAGCTGGTCGACGAACTGGGTGATGATCTGCATCATATAGCCGAAATTCCGCGTGCTTTGGGTCTGGCTCTCGTCGCGCGACTTCAGGAGGTCGACG
The DNA here is from genome assembly GCA_030410095.1 of Paracoccus cavernae. GTDB lineage: Bacteria > Pseudomonadota > Alphaproteobacteria > Rhodobacterales > Rhodobacteraceae > Paracoccus > Paracoccus cavernae. Next base: position 96,161 of record JAUFRC010000002.1, on the reverse strand, counting down.
GGTTGTCGGATGCGATCCGTGCCGAATTGAGGGGTGGCACGGGCGGACGGCTGCGGACGAGTTGCAGGTTCTACGCGGCTTCGCCGAGCCTACCGGCGCGGCACGGGCCAAAGTCAAGACTGGCGATGAAGGAGAGTTGCAGTCGAACGGGAAGGCCAAGACGACTTTCCAGATCGAGCGACCTCAGGGCGCGGCAAAATGCACGGCCGCTAACGGTCGGCTGGAAATTCGACTCGCCCGTGACTTTTCCGCGATCAACCGCAGGAAACTCGAGGCCGCGGTCAAGGTGTTCCTGGAAGAGATCGAATGACGCATTCCCCGCGGGGAAGGTTTTTCTGAAATCGAGACTTTTCTAAAACTCGAAAACCGCGCGGTTGCTGAATAGGCTGTCGCGCGGTTTTCTTTTCACAGACAACATTGTTCTCAATTTGTTCAATTCCCGTGCGCTCACGTCACGCGGGCGGTAGGCCCCGGGAAAGCCCCGTCCAACGGAAAAGCTTGCATCCGGCATCTGCTCGCTTCATGCAGATCGACATGACATTACAATCGGACAAAACCTTCATGTCGCTTGAGACCTTTGGCTGGACGGAATTCTTCGAAGAGCAGCGCGCGGCCGACGAGGCTGCGCTGGTCCCGATGCGGATTGCGGCGGTTCATCGATCGCGGATGAATGCGGTTGGTCTATCGGGCAGCGTCCGGCTCGAGCTGCCGCTCCATGTCAAAACCATGGATTTCGCCGTGGGAGACTGGGTGCTCGTCGATGCTGATACCCGCATGTTGCGTCGCCGGCTTGAACGGAAAACCTTGCTTCAGCGGAGAACCGAGGGCGCTCGGTTCCAGCAGTTGATCGCGGCCAATGTGGACACGCTTTTCATCGTGACCTCCTGCAATGCCGATTTCAACGCGGCGCGATTGGAGCGCTATCTCGCGCTTGCAAACGAGGCCGGCACCGATCCGGTGATCGTGCTCACCAAGGCCGATAAGGCGGACAGCCCGCAGGACTATCTGCAAGCGGCCCAAGGCTTGCAGCGGGATCTGCCCGTTGTCAGCCTCAACGGCCTGACGGCAGAAGCGCGGCTTCTGCTTGCGCCTTGGTGCGGGGCAGGGCAGACGGTGGCGCTGGTCGGCTCCTCCGGAGTGGGAAAGTCAACGCTTTTGAACACGCTCGCCGAAAAGGCGTCCGACGAGGAGCAGTTGACCGGCGGAATTCGCGAAGATGACGCCAAAGGGCGGCATACGACGACCTCGCGTTCGCTTCACGGTCTGGCGACGGGCGGCTGGGTGATCGACACGCCGGGCATGCGGACGCTGCATGTCAGCGACGTGGCGGGCGGGATCGGAGTTCTCTTCGAGGAGATTACCGAGCTGGCCCCGCAGTGCCGTTTCCGTGACTGTACCCATGCCCACGAGCCGGGCTGTGCCGTGCGCGCTGCGGTCGAAGCGGGCAAGCTTGATCCCGAGCGGCTCGAGCGTTGGCGCAAGCTCGCAGACGAGAACCGCGACAATACGCCGGTGATGACCGGCCCGCGCGGCAATCGTGTCGTGGTCGACCGCAACAAGCGACGCTGAGGCCGGCACCTAGTGCCCCGGCGCGCGTTCAGCTGCAGGGGTTTGGCGGCGCGATCAGCCCATGTCCGAATACTGCATCCGGCCCCTGACGGCCGAGATCGGTGGCGCCGTTTTCGAGCGCCCGCCGCACCTCGGACGGGGTCATCTGCGGGTTCTTTTGCAGCAGAAGAGCCGCCGCGGCGGTGACGAAGGGAGCGGCGAACGAAGTGCCCGTCTGGGTGCGGGCACCGCTAACGGATGTCGCGGTCCAAACCTCGACCCCCGGCGCCGCGAGGTCGATATGTTCGCCGCGATTGGCGCGGCGGTAGATCTGGCTGCGACGGTCGACAGCGGTTACGGCGACAACAAAATCGTAAGCGGCAGGGTAGGCGGGTTTGGCGGCAGGGCCGGAGTTTCCCGCTGCCGCCACGAGGACGATGCCTTGATGGTCAAGGGCGCGCAGCTGCTCGGCAAGGGCGGCATTTTCCGGCCCCGCGAAGGACAGATTAATGATCCGCACGCCCTTTTGCGCCAAGAGGTCGAGCGCTTCGATCAGCGAGAAGGCGTCCATGCGCTCGTCGGATTTCGCCTTGTGGAAGGCATCGACAGCGATCAGCCTCGCTCCCGGAACAAGGCCCGGTGTGCGGCTTGTCGGATCTCCGACCAGTAGCGAGGCGACCGCCGTGCCGTGGATCAGGCCCGAGGCATTGGCCTTTGGTCCGATGCGGTGCAGCTCGATCGCGGCATCGGCGAAAACCGCGTGATCGGGGTTCAGGCCGGTGTCGACCATGCCGATAAGCGGCGGCGTTCCGCAGCCGGAGGTCGCTTGCGGCCAGTCCAGCATTTCGCGAGCAGGGCAGGCGCTGCCTTTGCAGGCAGGCGGGTTGGCCGCGTCCTTGTTGGGGCGGTAGTAGTGATTGAAATCGGCGGGTTTTCCAAGCTCTTGCCGCAGATGGGCCCGTGCCTGCAGCATCGAGAGGCGCGCGGGTTTGCGCAGGCGGTGGCTCATGGCGCCATCGACCAGAACACGGGTCTGCAGCAGCGCGAACCCTTCGCTTTCGAGCCGCGCGATATCGCTTTCGATCAACCCGTGCGCCAGCACTTCATTGGGGGCGAAAGCAGGCAGGGGGCCGCACGGACCGGCGCGGGGCGGCGCCTGACGGGCGCGTCGTCGTCGTCATCATCATCGTCGTCGGCCCAAGCTGTGGCGACGACGAAGCCGAAATTGCGCGCGGGGTCGGGCACCATCAACCAGCCGGACAGGGCCACTGCGGCAATAAGCAGAATGCGGATCATGAATGCCTCCGGTCATAAGCTTGCTGGACATCTACGCGCGCTGCTTTGTAATAATCCCGCATAGATCAAATTTTTTCAGTTCTGGAGTTTGGTGATGGATTCGGCCTTCGGCGAGGCATTGGTTCGCCTTCTGCCGAACCTTCGCAGGTTTGGCCTCGCGCTGTCACGGCGACATGACATCGCAGACGATTTGGTTCAGATCACGGTCGAGCGCGCGATTGCCGGAGCGGCGGGCTATGATCCTTCGCAAAAGCTCGAGCCCTGGCTTTTCCGCATCATGCGCAATGCCTTCATCGACCTGACGCGGCGGCGCAAAACCGCAGGGACCGAGGTCGATGTTTTCGAGATGCCCGAGGCTCTGCCGACCGATCCCTCCAAGGCGATCGAGGCACGGCTGATGTTGCGTTCGGTCGAGGCCGCGATGGCGGAACTGCCCGAGGAACAGCGCGAGATCCTCCATCTCGTTTGCGTCGAAGAGCTGAGCTATGCCGAAGCCGCCGAGGTGCTCGACATCCCGAAAGGGACGGTAATGAGCCGCCTTGCGCGGGCGCGGCGCGCTTTGTCGGAAAAATTGGGAATAGAATGAGGCGTCGGACGTAGTCGGGATACGCCCCCTTTGCGATGACGAGGATCAGAGATGTCGATCAGTGACGAAACCCTCATGGCCTATGCGGATGGCGAACTGGATCAGGCCGAGGCGGCCGCAGTAGAAGCGGCGCTTGCCGCCGACCCCGGACTGCAGGCGCGGCTGCGGCCCTTCAGCGAAACGCGGCGGCTGCTCGGCGGCATGGCGGGGATGATCTCTCGTCACCGGCGGCCGGCGACGCGGCGCTGATCGCGATGATCCGCGCGGCCTCGGGGCGGCAGGACGAAAGCGCGGTCGATCGGCCGGCCGCACGCGGGGTGCCGCCTGCCGCAACGGGTTTCGGGGCAGGGGGCAATCGTGGTTCCGCTGGCCGCCAATACCAATCGCAAGCCGTGGATTGCGGCTGCCGCCGTCGCCGCTTGCGCGGTGATCGCGCTTGGCTGGTTCGGATTTGGCCCCGATGGCGGTGGGCTGGCCACCGAGCAGATCGCCGCGATCGAGGGGCTTCCTTCGGGTGAAACCAGAGTTCTGGGCGATGGTCGCGAGCTGACGATGATCGCTTCGTATCAGCAGGACGCATTTTGCCGCGAATATGAAATTACCGACGGCGATGTCGCGGAGATCACCATTGCCTGCCGCGAAGGCGAGCAATGGCGGCAGCGTTTCGCAGTGGCGGTCGAGCGGCCCGAGCTCGGGGGCTATACGGCGGTTTCCGAAGGTCTCGAGGCGCTCGATGCGGCTTTGGCCCCGCTTGGCGAGCCCTTGACCCCCGAAGCCGAGGCGGCGGCATTGGCGCGCTAACCCGCGCTGCAATCCCGACGCATGATCAAAGGCCCGTCACCGCAACCTGCGGTGCGGGCCTTTGTCCTTGCGCCGGAGGGTGCGGGAATAATTCCTGCGCGGCCGCGTAGTCACGACAATGCCCGACGGAGATTGTCATGACCACATTGCGCCTATCCATCCCCGCTTTTCCCGCACCGCGCCGGCTTGCCCTGATCGGGGCAGGGGCGGGGTTATCGTTTTCGGCCTGACGCTGCCCGGCGCATTACCCTTCGAGGCGCGCGCCGCGTTGATTGCCGTGGCGCTGGCCATGCTCGGCTGGATCGGGACGCGTCTGCCGGAATCGGTCGTGGCGCTGGTCGCGGTCCTCGGCCTTGTTTTTGCCGGTGTTCTCAGCGAGGAGGTGCTCTTCTCTGCCCTCGGCAGCGAGCTGATCTGGCTCTTGCTTTCGGCCTTCGTCATTGGCGCAGTTCTGAAAGAGGCGCAGCTGACCGAGCGTCTTCTGGCGCGCGTCCTGCGCCGTCCGATGCGCTTTGATCTTTTCGCTTTGGCGCTGACCGTGGCGATTGCCGCGACGGCGTTCGTTCTGCCCTCGACCTCGGGGCGGGCAGCGCTGTTGATGCCGGTCTTTCTGGCGCTGGCGGGGCCTTGCCTGATCCGCGTCTGGTCAAACCGCTCGCATTGATCTTTCCGACGGTGATCCTTCTGTCGGCGGGCGGGTCGCTCATCGGTGCGGGCGCGCATCTTCTGGCGGTCGAGAGCATCCGCGCCACGACCGGCCTTGGCCTCGGCTATCTGGACTGGGCGCTGCTCGGCCTGCCTTTCGCGCTGCTTTCGAGCCTCGCAGGCGTGCTGTTGATCCTGTGGCTTTTCGTGCCCCCTGCGCTGCGGGCCTTGCCGGTCGCCGTACCCGCCGCTCCGGCGCAGAGCCCCGAATTATCCGCGCGCCAGCGCCGCATCGCGGTGGTTTTGGGCCTTTTGATCCTGTTGTGGCTGACGACCGAATGGCACGGGATCGGCATGTCGTTGACCGCGCTGATCGGGGCGTTGGTCCTGCTCATGAAGCCCTTCACGCCGCGCAAGACAAAGGAGGTCTTCCGTGCCGTTGATGTCGAGCTTCTGCTCTATATGGCCGCGACCGTTCTTCTGGCCGAGGCCATGACGCGGAGCGGAGCGGATCAATGGCTGGCGGGCGCGGCACTCGGAGTTTTGCCGGCGTCGCTTGCCGGTAGTCTTCCGGTGGTGGCGGTGCTGATGTCGCTTGTGGCGGTTGCGGCGCATCTCTTCATCACCTCGCGTTCGGCCCGTGCGGCGGTGCTGATCCCTGCTGTCGCGCTGCCCTTGGCGGGCTTGGGCCATGACGCGGCGCTGATGGTGTTGATTGCGGTCATGGGGACCGGCTTTTGTCAGACGATGATGGCCTCGGCCAAGCCGGTCGCGATCTTTGCCAATGCCGATATCGCGACCTTCACGCAGAAGGATCTGTTTCGGCTTGCCATGCCGCTGATGCCGGTGGTGACGCTTTTGCTGGTCATCTTCGCCTTGGCGCTCTGGCCCGCGCAATTGCGCGGCATGCGGGGATGTCCACACCGCTCGAGGGCGGGTCGGGCAGCCTCGTGATCTACGAGGCACGGATTCCCGCTGATTTTGGCGAACTTTCAAAAAGTTTCGGTCTGCGGGAATAAACCCACCGCCCCGCCGTAATCGCTTCAGGAAACATCGAAAGGAAAGCAAATGTCGCTGACTGTTCTGATTGCCCCGTCAGGGTTCAAGGAATCCCTCTCCGTCAAAGCGGTGACCAAGGCGATTTCGTCCGGCGTGCGCAAGGCGATGCCCGATGCCGAGATCCTCTCGGCACCGATGGTCGATGGCGGCGAAGGCACGACCGAAGCACTGGTCGACGCGACCGGCGGGCGCATCATCAAGGCGCGTGTCACCGGACCCGTCGGCGCACCGGTTGCGGGCTTCTGGGGCCTGCTTGGCGGAGCCGGGCCGAAAACGGCGGTGATCGAAATGGCGGCGGCTGCCGGTTTGTCGCTGGTACCGCGCGACCGCCGCAACCCGCTTTTGACGACCAGCCGCGGCGTGGGCGAGCTGATCCTGGCGGCTTTGGATCACGGGGTCGAACGCATCCTGATCGGCTGCGGCGACAGCGGGATCAACGACGGCGGCGCAGGGATGGCGCGCGCGCTCGGGGCGCGGCTTCTTGATGCGCAGGGACGCGAGCTGCCCGAAGGCGGCGGTGCGTTGGAGGATCTTGCCCAGATTGACGTCTCCGGCCTTGATCCGCGTCTGGCCTCGGTCCGCATCGATGCCGCCGTCAACTGGCACAACATGTTGCTTGGCCAGAAAGGCGTGGCGCGTGTCTTTGGTCCGCAAAAGGGCGCGACCCCCGCGCAGGTCGTGGTGCTCGAGCGCGGTCTCGAGACTTATGCCGCCGTGATCAGGGCCTCGCTCGGGATCGAGCTTGGCGCGATGCAGGGGGCAGGGCCTCCGGCGGGCTCGGCGCGGGGCTGGTCGCCTTTGCCGGTGCCACCCTGCATCCGCGTTTCGAGATCATGCTGCAATATCTCGACTTCGACCGGCTGCTCGAACGGGCGGATCTGGTGATCACGGCAGAAGGCTCGCTGGACGGACAAAGCCCCTATGGCAAGGTGCCCTGCGAGGTTGCCCGTCGCGCCAAGGCTTTGGGCATTCCGACCATCGCTTTGGCGGGAACGATCGGCAAAGGCGCGCGCCAGACGCTTGATCACGGCATTGCCGCTTTCGCTTCGATCGTGAAACGTCCCTGCTCGCTCGACGAGGCGATTGCCAAGGGCGACAAACTGCTGCGTCGCGCCGCCGAGGATGCGATGCGTATGATGCAGGTCGGCCGCAAGTTGGCCCTGCGCTAAGGGCGCTCCGCCCCGATTACCCGAAAATTCGACGCATTCCCCCTTCGGAAACCGGCACCGGAGGACGGGAGAGGTATGCCCGGATCCTGCCGCGGGCGCTGCGACAAACTGCTGCAGCGTACTGTCGCAGAACCGTCATGCCGCAGACATATGCCGGTTGTGTTTGAAAAAGGACATGTAGCTATGGTTATCAGATACGGAAACGACGACTCCAACCGCATCACGGGCTCGAACCAGAACGACCGCCTGTTCGGCCGCAGTGGCGACGACACGATCAACGGCCTCGGTGGTGACGATTATATCGACGGCGGCGAGGGCAATGACACCATTACGGTGACCGGCGGCCACAATACGATTGGCGGCGGATCGGGCAATGACCGCATCACTGCAAGCGGCGGCAACGACAAGATCTTCGGCGGTGAAGGCAACGACACGATCACTGCCGGCAACGGCAACAACAATGTCACCGCAGGCTCGGGCAACGATTTCGTGCGCAGCGGCAACGGGCGCGACAATATCTCGCTCGGCGAAGGCAACGACACCGCTTATTCCGGTGCGGGCAATGACGTGCTCAACGGTGGCGAGGGCAATGACCGCATGTTCGGCGAGGACGGCCATGACCGTCTGATCGGCGGCGAGGGGGACGACTTTCTCGCAGGCGGTGCCGGCAATGATACGCTGACCGGTGGCGAGGGGGCGGACCGCTTTGTCTTCAACGCGGGACGCGACCGCATTACCGATTTCGAGAACGACGAGGATCAAATCGATCTGTCGAGCTTTGCCGCGATCAACAGCTTCGCCAATATCCGCTCTGCGGCGCGGCAGGTGGGTGATGATGTGGTGATCACCATCGGGACCAATCAGTTGGTGGTCGAGGATTACCGTCTCAACCAGATGGACCGCGACGACTTCATCTGGTGAGGCTCACGATCAAGCATCCTGTCCCCCGACGCGCAAGTGTCGGGGATTTTTCATAGCCGCAGCGAGGGCCGCAAAAGTCGCTCTGCGGAAAAGTTCCGACCTGCGTGCAAACGGGAGCTCACGAAACGCTCACTTTCGCGCGATCGTAGTCGGGGCCTGCAAGGGGACGCGATTTGTTGTTGCAATACTGGGCGCTAGTCGGATCGCCCCTCTGATCCACCCGAGGATGACGCTGCGGCATGTCTACTGTATGATTTGTAAAATTATCGAGACAAAAAGGGCAAAACAATCTGGGAAAATCCGGAATAATGATCGTTAATGGCACTTCATTGATTTGATTTATATCAATAAAGCTCGTTATTTCGGGAATTTTTCCGGATTTTATGCAGATTGACAAAATGTCGCACTGTGCCGTGATCTTGTAAAATTGACTTCGCTTTTTGGTTGAAATAGCGCTGCATTTGTCCGGTTCGGGGTTGAGCCGGACGGGTGCCTGCCATCGCTCAAGCACAACCGGATTTGCCGGTCCTGATGGCGACGCTCTTCATAAATGCACGGATGCCTGTTCGTGGTGGGGTCTCTCCGCCGCTCGGTATTCTATTGGAGTTGGCTAAAATGCCGGTTGTTTCTCATACG
>JAUFRC010000002.1:0-82500 GCA_030410095.1 Paracoccus cavernae | reverse complement strand
TGATCGGACGCATTAAGTAGGGCGGGACACGTGAAATCCTGTCTGAAGATCGGGGGACCACCCTCGAAGGCTAAGTACTCCTTACTGACCGATAGCGAACCAGTACCGTGAGGGAAAGGTGAAAAGCACCCCGACGAGGGGAGTGAAACAGTTTCTGAAACCGGACGCCTACAAGCAGTCGGAGGAGCCTTTATTGAGCTCTGACGGCGTACCTTTTGTATAATGGGTCAACGACTTGGTCTATCTAGCAAGCTTAAGCCGGTAGGTGTAGGCGCAGCGAAAGCGAGTCTTAAATGGGCGACTAAGTTAGATGGATCAGACCCGAAACCGAGTGATCTAGGCATGAGCAGAATGAAGGTTAGGTAACACTAACTGGAGGTTCGAACCCACACCTGTTGAAAAAGGTCGGGATGACTTGTGCCTAGGGGTGAAAGGCCAATCAAACTCGGAGATAGCTGGTTCTCCGCGAAAGCTATTTAGGTAGCGCCTCGGACGTATCCTCTTGGGGGTAGAGCACTGCATGGATGATGGGGGCCCACAGCCTTACTGAGTCTAAGCAAACTCCGAATACCAAGAAGGACTATCCGGGAGACACACGGCGGGTGCTAACGTCCGTCGTGGAGAGGGAAACAACCCTGACCAACAGCTAAGGCCCCCAATTCGTGGCTAAGTGGGAAAGCATGTGAGACTTCCAAAACAACCAGGAGGTTGGCTTAGAAGCAGCCATCCTTTAAAGATAGCGTAACAGCTCACTGGTCTAATTAAGAGGTCTTGCGGCGAAGATGTAACGGGGCTCAAGCCACGAGCCGAAGCTTTGGATGCACGTAAGTGCGTGGTAGCGGAGCGTTCTGTGATATAGAACGCTGCCTCCTTAGTATCCTCGGATACATTGGAGGCAATGTTCTGACTGTGAAGCCGGGCTGTAAGGCATCCGGTGGAGTGATCAGAAGTGAGAATGTTGACATGAGTAGCGACAAACAGGGTGAGAGACCCTGTCGCCGAAAGTCCAAGGGTTCCTGCTTAAAGCTAATCTGAGCAGGGTAAGCCGGCCCCTAAGGCGAGGCCGAAAGGCGTAGTCGATGGGAACCAGGTTAATATTCCTGGGCCAGGAGATGGTGACGGATCCCGAAGGTAGTTCATCCTTATCGGATTGAATGGGCTGCTTAGGGGTTCCTGGAAATAGCCCTCCACAAGACCGTACCCTAAACCGACACAGGTGGACTGGTAGAGAATACCAAGGCGCTTGAGAGAACCACATTTAAGGAACTCGGCAAAATACCTCCGTAAGTTCGCGAGAAGGAGGCCCCGTTGGCAGGCAACTGTTGGCGGGGGGCACAAATCAGGGGTGGCGACTGTTTACTAAAAACACAGGGCTCTGCGAAGTCGTAAGACGACGTATAGGGTCTGACGCCTGCCCGGTGCCGGAAGGTTAAAAGGAGGAGTGCAAGCTCTGAATTGAAGCCCCGGTAAACGGCGGCCGTAACTATAACGGTCCTAAGGTAGCGAAATTCCTTGTCGGGTAAGTTCCGACCTGCACGAATGGCGTAACGACTTCCCCGCTGTCTCAAATGTGGACTCAGCGAAATTGAATTGTCTGTGAAGATGCAGACTTCCCGCGGTTAGACGGAAAGACCCCATGCACCTTTACTATAGCTTCGCACTGGCATCAGGATTGTGATGTGCAGGATAGGTGGTAGGCTTTGAAGCAGGGACGCCAGTTCCTGTGGAGCCATCCTTGAGATACCACCCTTCGCACTCTTGATGTCTAACCGCGGTCCGTTATCCGGATCCGGGACCCTGCGTGGTGGGTAGTTTGACTGGGGCGGTCGCCTCCCAAAGAGTAACGGAGGCGCGCGAAGGTTGGCTCAGACCGGTCGGAAATCGGTCGTTGAGTGCAATGGCAGAAGCCAGCCTGACTGCAAGACTGACAAGTCGAGCAGAGACGAAAGTCGGCCATAGTGATCCGGTGGTCCCGAGTGGAAGGGCCATCGCTCAACGGATAAAAGGTACGCTGGGGATAACAGGCTGATGATGCCCAAGAGTCCATATCGACGGCATCGTTTGGCACCTCGATGTCGGCTCATCTCATCCTGGGGCTGGAGCAGGTCCCAAGGGTACGGCTGTTCGCCGTTTAAAGAGGTACGTGAGCTGGGTTTAGAACGTCGTGAGACAGTTCGGTCCCTATCTGCCGTGGGTGTAGGATACTTGAGAGGAGTTGCCCCTAGTACGAGAGGACCGGGGTGAACGTTCCACTGGTGGACCAGTTGTCGTGCCAACGGCAGTGCTGGGTAGCTATGAACGGACAGGATAAACGCTGAAGGCATCTAAGCGTGAAGCCCCCTCAAAACAAGGTATCCCTTGAGAGCCGTGGAAGACCACCACGTCGATAGGCCGGAGATGTAAGCACAGCAATGTGTTCAGTTGACCGGTACTAATGGCTCGATTGGCTTGATTTGATCCGGAAGAAGGCAGACCAGTACGTGAAAAACATTCGCGGAAAACCCTTCCTCCAATGCATCCTTGGACATCGTATCCCGCTCGCGGGAAACGCCGATTGCTTCTTTCCTGGTCTGGTGGCTTTAGCACGAGCAAAACACCCGATCCCATCCCGAACTCGGCCGTTAAGTGCCGTTGCGCCAATGGTACTGCGTCTCAAGACGTGGGAGAGTAGGTCACCGCCAGACCTGGAAAGAAGCAAATAATTCTCTCAAAACGATAACAATATACCGCGATCAAAACACCGAACGCGCATGGCGCGGGTAGAGCAGCCCGGTAGCTCGTCAGGCTCATAACCTGAAGGTCACAGGTTCAAATCCTGTCCCCGCAACCAATACTAATTCTTCAATAATATCAACGGCCTCGATGCTCATGAACCGCGCCGGGTTTGCCGGAGGCTCCAACTCCTGAGTAAGGTGGAGCATCATGAGCAAGACAACGAACAAGTTTTCCCCTGAGGTTCGCGAACGCGCGGTGCGTTTGGTTTTCGACAATGTGGGTCAGCATGGATCGCGATGGCAGGCGATCATGTCGATTGCCCCGTCCACCTATTACGATCATCTGGCCAAGCGATCCGATCCTGCACGGTTGTCCGATCGGGCACGCCGGGATGCGGCATTGCAGCCAGAGATCCGGCGCGTGTTCGAGGCGAACTATCAGGTCTATGGTGTGTGCAAGGTTTGGCGGCAACTGCGCCGTGAGGGGTTTGAGGTTGCCCGCTGCACCGTTGGCCGGTTGATGAAGATCATGGGTATTCAGGGCGTTATCAGGGGCAAGCCGCATCGGACGACGATCCAAGACAAGAAGCAGCCTTGCCCGCTGGATAAGGTGAACCGCCAGTTCCGGATGCCCGTCCCGAATATGTTGTGGGTCAGCGACTTCACTTATGTCGCGACCTGGAGGGGCTTCGCTTACCCTCGGGCCATGCCCTTGAACCAGTGGCGGGCAAGCCCTCGACTTATGTCATCGATGCCTATGCCCGTAAGATCGTCGGCTGGCGCGTCAGCACCACGGCTCATGCCGGCTTCGTTCTCGACGCCTTGGAACAGGCTGTCCATGACAGACGTCCGGCAAAAGGGATGGGGCTGGTTCATCACAGCGACAGGGGATCGCAATACCTGTCCATTCGCTACAGTGAGCGGCTCGCAGAAGCCGGCATCGAACCCTCGGTGGGCAGCGTTGGCGACAGCTATGACAATGCCCTGGCCGAAACGATCAACGACCTTTTCAAGGCAGAGGTCATTCACCGGCGCGGACCATGGCGCAGCTTCGAAGCCGTCGAATATTCCACGCTGGAATGGGTCGACTGGTTCAACAACCGCCGCCTGCTCGAGCCAATCGGGAACATCCCGCCAGCCGAGGCAGAGGCGAACTTCTATGCAGCTCTGGAAACTGAAGCCATGGCCGCGTAACTAACGACAATCAGCCTCCGGTAAACCCGGCGCGGTTCAATGGTGACCGAGCCGTCATTGCCCTTTTGCCCGCAAGGCTAGCGGCACCATGGAATGGATCGAACCGGCCGCGCCTTCGGTCTGCACCTCTCCGATGCGCAACTCGACCTGCGCGGTATCTGTACAGCCCTTGGTAAATCTGTCGAGGGTGGTGCGGTCTCCGTATCAAAATAGCTCCAGGCGCGCAGGTATTCCTGCCGGTTGATGGCGCTATAGAGCGAGGTGACCACCCGCTCGGGCGAGGAGCGATCGTCGATATAGTGATCCGTCGGCGGCCCCGACTGCGCTGCTGTGGTAATGGCGAGGCTCAAGTTGATGGGGAGGGTAAGGCGCAAGGGCAGGTTTCCGGATCGAGCTTATCGGACTCGGAACAGGTTCGGCGCCGATTTGTTCCCTGCCTTCCCGACCAAGTAGCAATTGTGCAGAAGAGGCCGATCGCAGACGCGGTGATGATCCTACCAGTGCTCCTCCCGGTACAGGGCGACCGGCTGTCCAGGGCTGTTGATTTCCGTCGAGACGTGACCCGGTTTTTCCACCGAGAACTGACCCACCTTTAGATTATGCGAAGCGGGTCATGGTTGGGTCAAGTCATCGCAACCTCCTTCTTCTTTCGGGCTGCTGCTTCGGTGCTGGCTTTGAAGCGGAAGCTGTCGTTACCTGTTCCAGGTCGAGCCATTGCGGCGCCATTGGTTCGAGCCCAATGGCGAGGACAACGGTGAGTAAGCCGATCGAGCAGCGCCGTGGTCATCTTGGCGTCGCCAAAGACCGTGGCCCATTCGCTGAAGCTCAGATTTGTGGTGATGATGACGCTGGTGCGTTCGTAAAGCTTGCTCAGCAGATGGAAGAGCAGTGCGCCGCCTGAGGCGCTGAACGGCAGGTAACCCAGCTCGTCGAGGATCACGAGGTCGAGGCGCACAAGGGTCTCGGCAAGCTGGCCTGCCTTTCCTTCGTCTTTTCCTGCTCAAGGGCGTTGACCAACTCGATGGTCGAGAAGAACCGCACCTTGCGGCGGTGATGCTCAATGGCCTGGATGCCAAGCGCGGTCGCAACATCGGTCTTTCCGGTGCCGGGTCCACCAATTAGCACGATATTCTGCGCCCCCTCCATGAACTCGCATCGATGGAGCTGGCGCACCGTGGCTTCATTCATCTCGCTGCTTGAGAAGTCGAAGCCCGACAGGTCTTTGTAGGCCGGAAAGCGTGCCGCTTTTATATGATAGGCAATCGACTGAACCTCTCGTTCGGCCATCTCCGCCTTCAACAGCTGGGTTAGGATCGGGACTGCCGCTTCGAATGCAGGCGCGCCTTGCTCAATCAAATCGGTCACGGCCTGCGCCATGCCATGCATCTTGAGGCTGCGAAGCATGATAATGCCCAGCCTGAAAAATGGGCCGCTGGCGGGATCATGACGCATGGCGGCCTCCGGTGTTATGGGCCCGCAGATCGTCGTGAGCCGCCGACATTTGCCTTAGGCTCGCGGCGCAGCGCGAGCGCTTGGGGCGTATCGATGAGCGGCCCATCGTTGGTTTTGCCATCAATCAGGCGATGGAGGATATTCAGCACATGTGTCTTGGTGGCGACCCCTTCGGCCAAAGCCAGTTCCACAGCGGTCAGAACAGCTTGCTCGTCATGGTGCAGGACCAATGCAAGGATATCGACCATCTCGCGGTCTCCACTTGAATCCTGACGGCAGTTCGGCAAACGGAGCGCCATTCCTAAGCGCGCCAGGTTTGCGGCTCGGATGACCGCCAAATAATGCCGCCAGTCGTAGACCGTTTGCGGCGGTAGTTGGTGGGAGCGGTCAATCCGCCGTGCATGCTCGCATAGGATCTGGCCCTCTGCGGCGATGACGAGCCGGTCAGGATAGACGCGGAGACTGACAGGGCGGTTCGCGAACGACGCCGGCACGCTGTAGCGAGTGCGCTCGAAGCTGATCAGACAGGTGGGAGAGACGCGCTTGCTCCATTCGATGAAGCCATCGAAGGCCGGCGGAACCGGCATCAACGCGGTCTGTTCCTCAGCCCAGGCATCGGCAACACTTCCAGCCAGACGGCCATGCGGGATCTCCTGCCAGAGCGCCTTGCAGCGCTGTTCCAGCCAATCATTCAGCGCCGCGAGATCGGGAAAGTCCGGCCCAAGCTTCAGAAAGTGGGGCTGCCAAAGCCGCGGTCGTGCATCCTGGACGTTCTTCTCGACCTGACCGCTCGACATTGGGCTTGAACCAATGGCGCCACAAGGGCTCGCCCCAACCTGCGGCCGGATTGCAGAATTCCGGCTCGAAGACATAATGGTTGGCCATGGCGAGGAAACGCAAGTTGACCTGACGCTCCTTGCCGCGCCCGATCCGATCCACCGCTGTCTTCGTTCGGCATGGCCTCGGACCGGTGGCGGCTCACGCCTCACTATCGTAGATGCCACGTTCTGGCACACCGCCCAGAACGCGGAAGCCGTGCCAGTGGGCATCGAACATCGAGGCCATCGCGGCGCCATCGGTCCGAGCCCGATGGCTGAGGTCGTGGGTCTGAAGCAGATATGCCCGCACGAGGAACGCCCGGCTGTGAGACAGCTTGATATGCGCAACCTGCAACTTTGCGCGCTCACCGCCAAGAACCGCGTAATCTTCGCTCCAGTCGAACTGGAAGGCTTCACCCGCTCGGAAGGTCAGTGGCACGAAACTGCCGCGCCCCGTCCTTTGTTGTTCACGCTGGCGGTCTGCCCGCCACGCACGGGCGAAGGTCGCAACTCTGCCATAAGAACCGGTGAAGCCAAGAGCCACCAGATCAGCGTGAAGCCGTGTCAGAGGACGGCGCTGCTTACGTGATTTGGACGCCTCGGTCTTCAGCCATGCCGCAAACTTGTCCGCAAAAGGATCAAGCTTGCTCGGACGCTCCGGAACCGCGAACTTCGGCTCGACCGTGCCAGAGTTCAGATACTTCTTGATGGTGTTGCGCGACAAACCAGTGCGACGTGCGATCTCACGGATCGGCAGTTTCTGTCGCAGGGCCATCCGCCGGATGACATTCAAAAGTCCCATGTGGATCACTCCTCGGTCCCCCGTCGCTCGCTGCGTTGGGAGAAGGGTCACATGGGGCAATTCTCAATGAAAATTATCCCGTCTACCGGGTCACGTCTCGACGGAAATCAACAATCTGGAGCTTGTCCGGCTCTCCAGTTCAGCCATCTTTGTCTTCATCGACGAGTGATACATGCCGCCTTCGATGGCCAGGAAGAGCCGGCGATCTTCGTCTCTAGGCCTTACACATGTTCGCAGCTGATCACCGCTCAAACGAGTCCACAAACCACTTGCGCAAGCGGGTATGTGCCGACATCAAGCATCGCTTCAGCCCATCCGGTTCCCATCTGCGGAGGAACGACCAAAGCCAATGCCGAGGCGGATTTGGGTGCGTGGCGGTCAATGCTGGACTGGTTGGCTTGCGCCATGGGGAGCAACTTCTGTGGTTGCCGCCCATTGTGCAAGGCATCTTCTCTTGCGCAGGCGATCGAGTGCGGCAACCTGAACGGCTTCCGCGGGGTTATTACATTCAAACTATTCGCAATCGCCGAAGAATTTGATCCCGGTACTGTCCATCAGCAGGTTCAGCGGATCCGGCCCACGGCGGTTCGAGGTCGGCACCGTGATACGCTTTTGCTTAGGGCTCGCGTTAATCGCGTCCGAGATTGGCGAGGGTCTCCATGATCAGCTCTTTCAGCTGGAGATCGAATTTTCGCTGGGGCGAGTCGCAAGAGTACAGATCTGCATCCTGCGCGATCCGGTCAAGGATGTGGAAACGCGGCTTGGCCTTGTCGTAAAAATCGGTGTGTTTGCGGCTTAGCGAATGCGAGATCACTTTCCGGAAATACATATCCCGACGCGTCGGCGATTTGATCGTGATCGGCGTGAAACGGTGGAACAGGTCGCGCCAAAAATTGACATCCTCGCTATGGGCAAGATTGGGGTCGTAATCGATGCGGCGCAGCATATAGGTCGGGGCGGTTTTGATCGCGTTCAGCGTATAGACGCGGAAACACAGCGCAATATCGTCGGGGCCGTGGATATGGGAGGATCAAAGCCTCTGGCCACAACTGTTTGCGCGTAATCCTCGGCAAGAGCGCCGTTTTCCAGCTTGATGATGTTCGAGACGATGACCGAGCGGTAATCGGACAAGCTTACGCATTCCTCAAGATAGGCGCGTGACAGATGGTCGTCGTGATCGACGAATGTCGCCTGTCTGAACCGAGCAAGATGCAAGGCCTCGTTGCGGGCCTGGGCCACGCTGGGGTTCTCGCTTTCGATGATCACGGTATCGACGCCGCTGGTGGCCGCAAAGCGGTCAACCACGGCGCGGCTTGCGTCCGAGCAGCCGTTGAGGGCGAAAATCACCTCGAACCGGCTGCGTTCAAGGCTTTGGTTAGCCAGAGAAATCATCAGCTCGACCATCTCGTCGGCACCGTTGTGAACCGGCACGATGACGCTGATACCTTCCGGCGCGGCAAGGTATTCCGTCTCGTAGGCGTAAAGTTGCGCGGCATGCGGGCCTTTGCGCTCGACCTGTTCGATCAGCGTGCGGAACGCCGCGATTTCCTCGTAGGTCATCACTGGGTCCGCCTGCGCCCGGGAATGACGCTCCGGAAGGCTTTGCGCAGCGCGAAAGCCCAACGTGCAGCCTGGAATTCAATTGGTGGCGAAGCGCCGAGTTTTCCGATGCGCGGCTTCAAGGCTTGCGTTGCGGGCCGCGCTATCATGGCGGACCCGTTCAAGATCGGCGCGATCCGAGGCGACCTCGCGGTTGAGAACCTTGATGCGATCGTCTTTTCCCTGAGATCGTGGCGCAGGCGCCCGTTTTCTCCGCGAAGCTCGGTCGAGAGCCTTTTCAGCCGCGAAATCTCGGTCAGCCAAATGTCCAGATCCGCCTGCGTCCACGGCTTGCCGGCGGCCTCGTCCGGGGTCGGGATCGTCTCTTCAAGGTGGTTCATATCCCACAAGCTCCAGTATTTGATGCCGGTATCGGTTTCCATCCGCGCCATGTTGCGTGGCGCGATGCCGGCAAGGCGGATGTGCTCTTGCATCAGCTTTCCGCGGGTTTCGGGGGAAACGCTGCCGATCATCCATTGGACCAGATCGCAGTAAAACGCCCAAAAAGCCGTCTCCACCTGCGGCAGCCGGCTGCGCTGCACCAAGTCGAAGGTCTCGCGCAAAGCGGTAAAGGCGTGAAGGCGGCGGCTGTCCCAGGTGTTGCTGATCCGCGCGCCGGCACGCGAAACGGTCTGTGTGCATTGTACCAGATCGGTCACCAGAATGCGGGTCGCGCCCAAAAGAGACTGCCAATGGGCGAACACATCGTTCTGCACCATCGTATCCGAAAAACGCAGGCCGATGCGGCGAAGGAACGAGGTCCGAAACAGCTTGTTCCACGGATAATTCGTCATCCGCAGCAGAGACTCGTTCCCGTCCAGCATCACGACGCGGCTGTGCTGGCCATGCAGGATTTTCCGCAGGATATCCTGATCCTTGCGATGGGCCGGCACCACCTTGCCCTCGCGCAAAAAGCGGTAGGACGACACGGCCATATCAACGGCGGGGGCCTCGTCCATTTTGCGCATCAATTCGATGACGACATCCCAATCCATGAAATCGTCGTCGTCCAGAAAGAGCGTATAATCCCCGTTACCGCCCGCAGGCCGATATTGCGGCTGGTGCCGGCGCCTTGCGCGGTCGCATTGCGCAGCACGGTCAGATTGGGGGCCTCGGGAAGAAAACCGCGAAGCTCTCGGTCCGAGCCGTCATCGACAACGATCACCTGCCAATCGGGATGGTCCGACAGCAGCTTGCCGATCTCGATGAAGAACAGAGCCTCGGGATTATGGGACGGAATGACGACCGAAAGAGTGGATCGGCCGGTTTCCGGACTGTCAGTGTCGGGCAGCATAAAGTCTTGCATGGCGTCCTTGCCAGAATTGCTCGAATTGATCCGCTTCGGCACCCGGCAAAAGGGCCTTTGTCGATCTTAGAAGGGCTTTGTTTTCCCAGACGTCTTCAAAATCGCGATAGGCCTCGATGAAAAGGGTAAAGCGGTGTTCGACGCGGACTCGTTGCATGAACCAGATCAGACGGCGGAAATAGGCGGCGTGGAAATAGGGCTGGCCGCATCCCCGAACTTGCCGTTTTGTTCGAGATTGTTGCGGATGAAGCGGAACAGCTCGACAATTTCGCTGCTGCGGTTGCGGACATGGCGCGAGGCCGTCTCGCGGTCCACGCGGTACATGTAATATCTGTCGTCGACCCAGTGATAGGTCATGCCGTTCAGAAAGCACATCGCCGAGAAACAGGTGTCCTGATAGCCCGCGCCCGGGGTCTCGGGCAGGGTGATGTCGTACCGTAACAACGTGTCGCGGCGATAGACGCCGGCCCAGATGGCGGGGGGCTCGAAAATCAGGCGGTCGTCAAGGAAAGTCCCCGGCCGCACCGATCCGGCGGGCTGCTCGAGCAGGGCGGCGGCGGTCTTGCGGTGAGGAGGCACCGACATTTGAGGGCGGGGGCCGTCGACCGTGAAGGGCTGGTAGGGGTCTTGACGAAA
Source organism: Paracoccus cavernae (assembly GCA_030410095.1). Lineage (GTDB taxonomy): Bacteria > Pseudomonadota > Alphaproteobacteria > Rhodobacterales > Rhodobacteraceae > Paracoccus > Paracoccus cavernae. Next base: position 71,979 of record JAUFRC010000002.1, on the reverse strand, counting down.
TCCAGCGTCTCGTCGCGTTCCAGCAACGCCAGCAAGGCTGGATAGGCCTGCGGCAAGATCACGTCGTCGGATCGACGATCGTCACGAACCGCCCGCGGGCGGCGCGCATACCGGTGTTGATCGCCTTGCCGTATCCGCCATTCACCTGCGTGATGACGCGGAAACGGCTGTCCCGCGTCGCGAAGGATTGCGCGATCTGTCCGGAGCTGTCGGTGCTGCCGTCATCGATGCACAGCACTTCGGCGGTGAATGCGGGCAGAAGCGCGGCCTCAACGCTGGCCAAACACGCCTCAAGGTAGTCCTGGACGTTAAAAATCGGAACGACAATTGATAAGTCTATCAAACCTGTACCCTATGTCCGTTTGCCCTGCCATCATAGTTCGGACCGTGTAGAGCACAAGTATGACGGAGCGGAGAAAGAAAGATTGCGTCAGGGCGATGTCGCAGGTGCAAGGTGGCAGCCCTTGGTCTGATCACCGTCTGCCAATGGTCTATAAAGACTGGACAAACCTTGCTTTTTCGCGCGATTACGAAAGGGTGAGCTGTCGAGGATAGTGAATGCGGCTTCTTGTTTTTGGTACATCCAACTCGATCCTGAAGAATGGTTACGTCGACGCTTTGCGCAACCATCCGGATGTGAGCAGGTTGGAGCGGATCGGCCCCGGTGGGTCAACGTCGGTCATGCTGCCCTATGTCGGTGCGGATGTGATCTTCAGCGAATATGATTATGTGGTTCTGGATGCCTCGGTAAATGACGGGGCCTTTCTGGAATGGGGGTTGTTGCGGCCCGACGAGATCCGCGAGAATCTGCTTTGGGTCTGCAAAGCCGCGCTTCGGGCAGGTTGTGTGCCCGTTTTCCTTGCATGCCCAATCGTCTGCATCTTGATGTGGGGGATCAGGCGCTGGGGGTCTATCGCGCGGTCGCGGATGCGGTCGGCTTGGCGCTGGTGGACGGATATGCCTTTGTGCGCGCCACGGCAGAGACCGACGGCGTGCCGGCCGCCGATCTGTTCAAGGACGATCTTCACCTTTTGCCCGAGGTTTCCGCGCGTCTTGCGCCCGGATCATCGCGGCCTGCCGGCCTGCAACCGGCGCGAGCGCCGCGGCCGCCGCTTTGGGCCCCGCCGTGCGGTTTCGCCTGATCCGCGCCGCGGATCTGGATTTGCCCATAAGCAAACGGTCCACCTCGTTGATGGAGGTGGACGGCGTCAAGATTGTCGTTGGCCAAAAGCTTGCGCTTCAACTGAACGAAGGCGAACAGCTTTGCGGCGCGGCCTATAATGCCGGCCATTCATTTGGCAGCCTTATTGTCGCCGGCAACACGAAAGTGGCCGTCAACGTACGCTCGCACTACTTCCGAAAACATGACCTTGTTGCGACCGTCCGGCAGGTCTCTCCTGCCGTTGCACCGCAGGACGGGGTTGTGGAGGTGTTTCTCCAGAAGGCCGAGGATGTTACGGCCGAGCTTTTGGGTTTCGTGGTGCGCTGCGAGGGCGGCGACCAAGCAAAGGATCCATCGGCGGTCCCGACCCCTCCGGAGCTGACCTTCCCCCGCAAGAGGCCGCCGCAATCACCGAGCTTTACGCCAAGGCCGGCGTGATTTTGGAATACGGCTCGGGCGGGAGCACTGTTCTGGCGGCGCGTCAGGCGGGGACCACGACATTCTCGGTCGAAAGCGATGCGCAATGGGCCATGGACCTGCAGGCCGCGCTTGATGCGATGGATCATGCGGGGACCGTTCACCTTCATCCCGTCGACGTTGGACCGACGGGGCCGTGGGGCGTCCGACCGACCGGCAGCGCTGGCGGAGCTTCATCCATTATCCGACATCGGTCTGGGAAAGGGCGGATCTGTTGCCGCCCGATCTGGTGCTGGTCGATGGCCGTTTCCGCGTCGGCTGCTTTGTGGCGACGCTGATGAACATCACGCGGCCGACCACCGTGCTGTTCGATGACTACCGCGACCGCGACCACTATCGCGTGGTCGAGGAATTGCTGCGTCCCGTGCGGCTCATCGGCCGAATGGCCGTGTTCGAGGCCGAACCGCATGCCCTGACACCGCATGATCTTCGCCGCTTCGGGGCCTATTTCTTCGATCCGGATTAAACGAGCGTCACTGGGAGCAATTCTCCCTTTGGTTAGTGTCGGGACCCGTTGATTTCAGGCTTCTGGCGTGATGGGTGAGCTACTCTCCGAAAACCGGACAGTGACGGAAGCTCCGATCTGGCGCTTTCTGGTCTCCAAGGACGGGGAGACCAGAGCAGGAAGAAGCGCAGGAACCATGACGCGGGCTTCAAGGCGCGCGTGGCGCCTGAGCTGGCGGGCGAATACGGCGAGCATCCGGCGATGATCTATCAATGGTTCGAGCCATTGTCCGCCATTGGTCCGAGGGTAATGGCGCGGCTCGCTGCTCGACGGAGCTCCTGATATCTTCGAGCGCGGCGGCAGAAGGCCTGTTGCGGAGGTGGACGGGGAGACGGTCCGGTCACTGCATGCCAAGATCGAGGATCGAGGCCAATGACTGAGAGCGTCGCCAACGATTTTCTTGTCACGAAAGCCCAAGCCGTGGGCCGGCCGGCTAGGCGCGGGATGATCGGTCGGAAATCTGACCAAGGATCAGGGAGTGGCCCAATTTTCATGGCCGTGATGGATCGCGTAATCATATACCGGCATCGACGCCACAAACATGTCCGCAAGTGACGGGATGGAGGCTGGTGGCCCCAATCAGACGGGACCCGCCGGAAACGAGATCCTGTTGCGGCGATGCGTTGCGCCTGCATCGTTTGAAGGACGGGTCGGGGAACAAACCGCTTCATCCGGTTTGCGGTCTTCAGGACGGCGCCGATATGAAAGAGCCTCGTTTGCGTTTTGGCGGGCTGGGGTTCAAACCCTTGATGTCCCGCAAGGCATGGCATTGTTCCGAAAGCTCCGCAGTTTTAAGGCGATGTCCCTAGCCCCAATGGCGACCTAGCGTCGTCGGCGTGTGCATATTGCCGTAAAGATAGGCCCAGAACTCTTTGCGCTGATCCGGCTGGATCTTTTGCCAGACCCGATCCACCGCCATTTCACCGCACCAATAGGCGTGGATAAAGGGCGCGCGCAGGTCGTGATGGACAAAGGCAAGGCGACGCGCGGTGGTCTCGGGCGATTGCAGCGACTGGGCCGCGATCTCGGGGACGACGGCCTCCAGCGACTGGCCCAGACCATGGCTCCGCCAGACCGCGCGACAGCGCAGGGCGCTGCGCAGGCGCTGGATGGCCAGCCCGAGATGATCCTCGGGGTCTCGATCCAGTCGAGAAATTGCAGACCATTATCGGCAATCCCCTCGAACAGCGCCGAGCTGGCCGAGCTGGTCACGACCTGCGCCCCATCCAGCGCCATATCGCCCGCATCAACCGCGATTTCGCGCAGCCGAAGGTGAACAAGATGGCCCGGAAAGGCCTCATGCGTCGCCAGATGCTTCAGGCTGAAGGCGGTATAGGGAAAGTCGAGGTTCAGCAGCATCTCGCGGCCAAGATAGTCGCAATAGGCCGAGAAGGGCACGTCGCTGCGCCCGACCGGCACCATCCATTCCTCGCTGAGATCGAACATCATCTGCGCGCAACGGGCTCGGGCCTGCTTTTGGTAATCGCCCAGAACCGCCAGCACATCCGATTTCGGCAGCCGCGCCTTGGCCTCCCATCGGGTGAAATCCTCGATCAGCGTGCCGCCCCGATAGCCCAGCTCGTCCAGCGCGGCGCGGATCTGGGCGTGATAGGTTGCGATGATGTCATCGGGGATGTCTTTTTCAGAAACGCGGATCTGGCGTTCCAGCCTGTCGCCAAAGCTGATCGGATCGCCGCGAAAGGTCGCGATCAGCGCCAGAAGCGAATCCGACATCTCGTCCAGCCAATCGCGGCGCAGCGCGGTCTCGGCCCGACCCAGACCGTCGCGAAAACCCATGATCGCGGCCTCGGCCTGATCATAGTTCCGCAAGGCCTTGGGGGTGACCGGCGCGACCGAGACCGGGATCAACCCCTCGGCATTCAGAAAGCCCGCCCCGCGATTTTGCTCGCGGTAAAGCAGATCGAGCCCCGCCGTGATTGCGGCAAGTTCACGCCCGAGATCCATCACACATGCCCCGCGACGGCTTTGGCGTGATAGGGGCCTCCATCTGGGCGACATCTTCCTCGCTCAGGCGAATATCCAGCGCGGCAATGGCATCATCGAATTGGTGCAGCTTGGAAATGCCCACGATCGGCGCGGTGATGCCGGGGCGGCTGGCGACCCAGGCATAGGCGATCTGCGCCATCGGCACGCCGTGGCGCGCGGCGACCTTGCGCACGGCATCGGCCACGGCATCGTCCTGGGCGGCGCTGCGGTCGTAAAGCGCGTTCGCGGTCTTGTCGGTCTGATCGCGCGTGGTGCCCGAGCGACCGGCCAGACGGCCACGGGCAAGGGGGCTCCAGGGGATGACGCCTATGCCCTCGCTGCGGCACATCGGCAGCATCTCGCGCTCTTCCTCGCGGTAGATCAGGTTGTAATGGGGCTGCATCGACACGAAAGGCGCCCAGCCATTGGCGCGCTGCATCCCCAGCGCCTTCATGAACTGCCAGGCAAACATCGACGAGGCGCCCAGATAGCGCACCTTGCCCGCACGCACGACATCATTGAGCGCATCCAGCGTTTCTTCAAGCGGGGTTTCGTAATCGAAGCGGTGCAGCTGATAAAGGTCGATGTAATCCGTGCCCAAGCGCTTGAGGCTGGCATCAACCGCCGAGAAGATATGCTTGCGCGAGAGGCCGCGATCATTGGGATCGGCGCTCATCGGGTTATAGAGTTTGGAGGCCAGCACCAGTTTGTGGCGCGGCACATGGGCCAGCGCCGCGCCCAGCACCTCTTCGCTGGCGCCGCCCGAATACATATCGGCAGTGTCGAAGAAATTTATCCCCAGATCCAATGCCTTGAGGATGATCGGATGCGCGTCGTCCGCGCCCAGCACCCAGGGTGCCCAGCTGGGCGAGCCGAAGGTCATGCAGCCCAATGACAACCGCGAGACCTTCAGCCCGGTCCGCCCCAAATTGACATAGTCCATAATAACACCGTTTGAGTTTGATCTGAATATGATCGCCCGGATCGCGGCATTTCGGTGATCGAGCAATCCGATTTAGCCAAGAGGCCCCAAAAAGGATCAAAGTGTAACCATAATCAGCTGAAATAGCGCACAATTACGACTTTTCTCTTAGACTTTGACCAAAAATCACCAGAGCTGAAGAAAGTGCTTGCCAGCGCAGCGATGTTATATTCGACTAGAACACATGTTCACACTCGACGCCCATAGCATTGATAAAAACCTTCCCGTTCCGGTCGGTACGCAGCTGCACGGGTTGCTCAGCTATATGCTGGCCTTTGGCGGCTTTGCTTATGGCGAGCGGCTGCCTTCGGTGCGCAAGCTGGCGGCGGATCTGGGGATTGCGCCGATGACGGTGGTGCAGGTCTATCACCAGCTGCGCGACAGCGGCCTGATCGAGATGCGTCAGGGCAGCGGGGCCTATGCCGCTCGCCCGCCGGTGATCGAAGGCTCGAAGCCCTCGGCGATGGCGCTTTTGCATGAGGATATCGCGCGACTGCTTCAGCGCGCGGCCGAGATCAATCTGTCGACCATGGCGCTAGTGTCGATGATCAATGCCCAATCGGCGATGCAGCTCAGCCACCGCGCGCTGAAAATCGCCTTTATCTGCATTTTTCCCGAGGCGGGCAGCGATTACGTCCGCCAGATCCAGCCCTATCTGGCGCCGGGCGACGATGTTACCTTGCTGACCTTCGATGAAATCAGCCAACCTGGCCCCGCATTGCAAGCCTGCCGCGACGCGGATCTGATCCTGACCTTCGCCCATCGCGAGGCGGATGCCCGTCGCCTGACCCAGAGCGAGCAGGTCCTCGGCCTGCGCCTGATCCCCTCGCAAAAGACCCGTCAAGAGCTGGCCGGACTGGACCCGCGCGCCAAGGTTCTGGGCGTGACCTATCTCAAGGATTACATCGCGATCATGCGGCCGAGCATACGCGAATTTGCCCCATGTCAGCGCGATCAACGTCACCTGGTCCTCGTCCGAGACGCTGGCCGCCGATATCGCCGAAAGCGATGCCGTGATCTATGCGACCGGCGCCGATCATATCGCGGCGATGGTGCGCCCCTCGACCCCATGTTTCGAGTTCCGCCATGCGCCCGATCCCGGAGGGCTGGATACGATCCTCGCGCCGAAACTGGCCCAGATCCGGCTGGATCTGCCTGAGTCACCCTAACGCCACCCCGCTGCCCCTGCCTCGCTCATTCCTGCCAAAAGGACCGCGTTCATGAAGAAGCTTTTGTTGTCCGCCTCGCTTGCTTTGGCTTTCACCGCCATTCAGGGCCAGACGGCCCTTGCCCAGACCGCCATTACCGTCGGATCGGATGTGGATGCCGGAACGCTTGACCCGCGCCTGACCCGCGATGTGACCGCCGCGCGCGTGGCCGATCTGATCTATTCGGGGCTGGTCCATCTGACCCCCGCGCTGGAACCGGTGCCCGATCTGGCCGAAAGCTGGGAGACGCCGGACCCGACCACCTATATTTTCCACCTGCGCGAGGGCTGGTCTTTTCGGATGGCGCACCCCTGACCGCCGATGATGTGGTTTTTACCTATCAATCGCTGCTCGATCCCGAATTGGCGGCCCTCGCGCGCGCTTTACTCGCCCATCACCAAGGTCGAGGCGCTGGATGCGAGAACGGTGAAATTCACGCTCGAGGCGCCCTTTGCCCCGCTTCTGAGCTATCTAGATCTGGGGATCATGCCCAAGGCACTGGCCGAAAGCGGCACCGATCTGGCGCTGAATCCGGTCGGGGCGGGGCCGATGAAGCTGGTGAAATGGTCGCGCGGTAGCGAGATCGTTCTGACCGCCAATGACAAATTCTGGCGCGGCGCGCCGACGGTCACGGATCTGACGCTGAAAGTGATCGGCGACAACTCGGCCCGCGCGCAGGCTTTTGAGGCGGGCGATCTGGACGTGATTCAATCGCCGCTCTCGCCGCAGGATATTCAACGCCTTGCCGCCGATGCGCGCTTTGGCAATGTCGCCATGCCGGGGCTTGGGGTCACTTATGTGAACTTCAACACCAAGGATGCGCTGCTCTCGGATCCGGCGATGCGGCGCGCCTTCGGCATGTTGATCGATCAGGACACGATCGTGTGCGACATCTATCAAGGCGTCGACGAGGTCACCCATTCGGTGCTGCTGCCCTCGTCTTGGGCCTATGACAGCACGATCTCGCAGCCGACTTTCGATGTCGAGGGCGCGGTCAAGGCCTTCAACGATCTGGGCTGGAGCGATACCAACAGCGACGGTATTTTGGATAAGGACGGCAAGCCCCTTGAGGTGGTGATCGCCACCCATAGCGAGGACCCCAACCGCGTGCAGACGCTGGAATATATGCAGGCGGTCTTCGAGACGGCCGGTATCAAGGCCGTGCCCAAGATCAATGATTGGGCGACCTTCTCGACAAATTACGTGCAAAAGGGCGAGCATCAGATCGCGCTTTTGGGCTGGCTCAATATCGTTGATCCCGACCGGCTGCTTTACTCGACCCTGTCCACCGGCGGCAGCAACAACTGGGGCGGCTATTCCAACCCCGAGGTTGACGCCTTACTGAATGCCGGCCGCGAAAATCTGGACCGCGGCAAAAGGGCCGAGGCCTATCAGGGTGCGGCCAAGATTCTGGCGCAGGATCTGCCCTATTACATCGTCTCGGCGCAGGGCTATCAGCTGTTTCACGCCAAGGATCTGCCCGTCACGGTTCAGGCGACCCCGCGCGGATATATGCGCGGCCTGATCGGTCTGAACGACTGACCCCTTGGGTCCGGTCAACCGGACCCGCCCATTTCTTTGCGAAAGCCGATCTGACGGTCCTGCCCTGACGCGGCAAGGGCGCGGCGAGGGCGGCTTTCGCATGACCTCCTCGGATTGCGTGAGGGCAAGGCGCATGCTGAACTATCTTATCCAACGATTGCTGCTGATGATCCCGATGGCTGCGGGCATGGTCGTCGTGACCTTCGCGCTGCTGCTGATCATCCCCGGCGATCCGGCCGCCGTCCTTTTGGGTCAGGAGGCCACCCCCGAGGCGATTGCGACGCTGCGCGGCCAGATGGGGCTTGATAACCCGTGGTATGTCCGACTTTGGGACTACACTTGGGCGCTTTTGCACGGCGATATGGGCCAGTCATGGTTCCAAAACCAGCCCGTCGCCACCGTCATCGGCGAGCGGCTGGGGGCCACGATCGAGCTGGCGGTGGTGGCGCTGATCATCGCCACGCTGATCGGGGTCACGCTGGGGGTGATTGCGGCGGTCCGCCAGGGCAGTCTGATCGATACGCTGGCGATGCTGTTTGCGCAGATTGGCGTCTCGATGCCGGTTTACTGGCTGGGGCTTTTGCTGATGCTGGGCTTTTCGGTCAAGCTGGGCTGGCTGCCCGCCATCGGGCGCGGCGTGCCCTTGCCCGAGGCCCTCATGGCGCTTTTGGGCGGTAAACCCGGCGTTTTGTGGGATTCCTTGGCCATCTGGCGCTGCCTGCCTTGGCCTTGGCGCTGAATTCTGCGGCGATCATCTCGCGGCTGGTGCGCAGCTCGATGCTGGAGATCCTGCGCGAGGATTTCGTGCGCACCGCCACCGCCAAAGGCGTGCCGCGGGCGCGGGTGATCTATCGCCACGCCCTGCGCAACGCGCTGATGCCGGTCTTGTCGGTGATCGGGCTGCGCTTTGGCGCGCTTTTGGGCGGCGCGGTCATGACCGAGACGATCTTTGCTTGGCCGGGCCTTGGCCAGCTGACGGTCGCTGCAATCTCGCAGCGTGATTTCCCGCTTATTCAAGGCATTGTCCTGACCTTCGCCATCATTTTCGCTTTGGTCAATCTTGTCGTCGATCTGCTTTACGCCGTCGTCGACCCGCGCGTGAGGCTGGGCTGATGGCATTCCGAGTTCCAAAGAAACTGCGCAATGCCTCGTTGATGATCGGCGCGCTGATCACGATCACCATCATCTTGCTGGCGATTTTCGCACCGCTGGTCGCGACCCATCCGATCGAGAAGATGGATATGACCAACCGCTTTTCCGGGCCAAGCTGGCAGCATTGGCTGGGCACGGACAATTTCGGGCGTGATCTGTGGTCGCGGCTGGTGTTCGGGGCGCGGATCTCGCTGACGATTGCGCTGACGGCGGTGACGATTTCGGCGCTGATCGGCGTCGCGGTCGGGCTGATCGCGGGCTATTTCGGCGGCTGGGTCGATCTGATCCTGATGCGGATCACCGATATCTTTCTGGGCTTTCCCGCGATCGTTCTGGCGCTGGCCATCGTTGCGGCGCTGGGGCCCGGGATCATGAATGTCTCGGTCGCGATCATCGTCGTGGCCTGGACGGAATATGCGCGGGTGGTGCGCGCCACGACGCTGGTCTTGCGCGAGCAGGTCTATGTGCAGGCCGCCCAATCCATCGGCGCCAGCCATGCGCGCATCCTGTTTCGCGAGATCCTGCCCAATGCGCTTGGTCCGATCATCGTGCTCGTCTCGATCGGGTTGGGGACGGCGATCTTGTCGGAATCCGCGCTCAGCTTTCTGGGCTTCGGCCTGCCGCCGCCGGCGCCGACCTGGGGCTGGACGCTGTCTTACGGCACCCGCTTCATCCGCGACGAGCCGTGGCTGTCGATCATCTCGGGGTCGACGATCATGGTCACGGTGCTGGGCTTCAACCTTCTCGGCGATGGTCTGCGCGATGTGCTTGACCCCGCCAACTGTCGCGTGGCGGCAGCAAATCCAAATAACAAAGGACTGACATCATGGTAAAACCATCAATATCCTGCGCCCGAAATTCACCACCATGGCCGATGGCAATGATGCCACGCTGATCATGCACGAGCTGGTGGGGAAAGCGACGGCCCGACCATCGGCATCTCGGCCGCGATCCACGGCAACGAAAATACCGGCTCGCAGGTCATCCTGGACCTTTACCGCGTGCTCAAGGACATGCCGCTGAAGGGCCGCATCATCTTGCTGCCGGTGGTGAACCCCTATGCTTTCGCGGTCAATCACCGCTTCTCGACGATCGACGAGCTGGACCTGAACCGCCAGTTCCCCGGCAATCCCAACGGCACCTATAGCCAGCAATTGGCCCATGCTTTGGTGCAGGAATTCTTTAATAAGATCGATGTCCATATCGACCTGCATTCGGGCACAGACCGCCCGACCGTCGATTACGTCTATATCGAGAACGACGAAGAGCTGTCGCGCGCCTTTGGCTCGACGCTGCTTTATCGCCCCGTCACCGACAAGCAGGGCACGGTTTTTGCGGGCACGACCAAGGCCGTGACCATCGAGACCCGCGGCATTTCCTCGATCGTGATCGAACTGGGCGGCGGCATTGTCGATCAGGGGCCATATTGCCAGCGCACGCTGGACGGGATCTTGAACATGCTGCGCGTGCGCGGCGTCATTGAGGGCGAGGTTGCGCCCAATTCCAAACAGATCGTCGTGACCGAGCTGGCCGGTATCCGCCCGACCCGCGGTGGCTGGCTTGAACCCCTGTGCCCCGCAAATGGCGAGATGATCTCGGGCGATCAGTTGCTGGGGCGGGTCGTCTCGCCCTATACGTTCGAGGTGCTCGAAGAAATCAAATCGCCCTTCAAGAACGGCGTGATGATCATGCAGCATCTGACGCGCAATCTGGTCAATGCAGGCGATTACGGCTTCATGGTCGGCAATATGGACGGGGCCACCGATTGATGGAACGCGTCCTTTTCACCAATGGCCGGGTTCTTGACCCGGTCGCAGGCGCGCTGAGCACGCAAGAAGTGCTGGTCGAGGGCGAACGTATCATCGCCACCGGCACGGGCTGCCGCGCGAGGCGGGCACGCGCATCATCGATCTTCAGGGCCGGACCCTGATGCCCGGCCTGATCGATTGCCATGTCCATGTCACCGCGCAAAGCCTTGATCTTTGGTCGAATGTGACCGCGCCTTCCTCGCTTTCCGCGCTGCGCTCGGCGCGGGTGATGGAAGAGACGCTTCAGCGCGGCTTCACCACGTTGCGCGATCTGGGCGGGGCCGATCTTGGCCTTGTGCGCGGCGTCGAAGAGGGGCTGATCGCGGGGCCGCGTCTGGTCATTTGCGGCAAGGGCCTGACCACGACGGGCGGGCATGCCGATCTGCGCGGTCTCACCGATGGGCGCCCCGATATGATGTCGGACCGCCTTGGCTCGATGGGGATGATCGTGGACGGGGTCGACAATATCCGCGCCGCCTGCCGCACCATGATCAAAGAGGGGCCAAATTCATCAAGGTCATGGCCAATGGCGGGGTCTCGTCGCCCAATGACCCGATCCATTCGATCCAATATTCGCGCGATGAAATCCTTGCGATGGTCGAAGAGGCGGAAAATGCGGGGCTTTATGTCTCGGCCCATGTCTATACCGACCGCGCGATCCGGCGCTGCGTCGAGCTGGGCGTCCATTCGCTGGAACATTGCAACCTGATCGAGCCCGAGACCGCAGCCCTTGCCGCCGCGCAGGGCTGTATCGCGGTGCCGACGCTGGTTGCCTATGATGCGCTGGCGATCGAGGGCGAGGCCTTGGGGCTGGGCCCCGCCGAATTTGCCAAGATCGAGGTCGTGCGTCAGGGCGGGCTGAAATCGCTGCAGGTGATGCGCGATGCGGGCCTTTTGATGGCTTTCGGCTCGGATTTGCTGGGGGATCTGCGCAAATATCACGGCATGGAATTCGAGCTTTTGGCAAAGGTTCTGACCCCGGCCGAGATCATCCGCTCGGCCACCGTCATCGGCGCAAAGCTGTGCGGCCTTGACGCTGAAACCGGCAGGATCGAAGCGGGTCTGTGCGCCGATCTGATCGTCGTCGACGGCAATCCGCTGGAGGACATCCTTTGTCTTGCCGCAAACGGCGCAAAGATGCCCGTGATCATGGCGCGCGGGCGCTTTGCGAAAAATCAGCTAAGCTAACCGGAGATCGTGATGGCTGTTCTGGAACTTGACAATCTGACGACCTCTTTTCGGGGCGACGACGGCTGGAAACCGGTCGTGCGCAATGTCAGCTTCTCGATTGATGCGGGCGAGACCTTGGCGGTCGTCGGCGAGTCGGGTTCGGGAAAAGCGTCACGGCCATGTCGATCATGCGGCTGTTGCAGCCGGGTCTGGCGCGTCATCAGGGCCGGATCCTGTTCGAGGGCTGGGATCTTTGACCCTGCCCGAGACCCAGATGCAGCAGATCCGCGGCAACCGCATCGCCATGATCTTTCAAGAGCCGATGACCTCGCTCAATCCGGTGATGACGATTGGCGATCAGATCGACGAGGCCCTGATGATCCATCGCGGCCTTTCGGCCTCGGCGGCGCGCAAGGAAACGCTGCAGCTGTTGGAGAAAGTGCGCATCCCCGCCGCCAGCAGGCGCGCCGATGATTATCCGCATTTGCTGTCGGGGGGATGCGGCAGCGGGTGATGATCGCGGTGGCGCTGGCCTGTCGTCCCAAGCTGTTGATCGCGGACGAGCCGACGACCGCGCTGGATGTGACCATTCAGGCCCAGATCACCCAGCTGATCAAGGAGTTGCAACAAGAAGAGGATATGGCGGTCTTGTTCATCACCCATGATATGGGGGTCGTGGCCGAGATCGCGGATCGTGTGACGGTGATGTATCGCGGCGATATCGTGGAAACCGGCGCGACCGATCCGCTTTTTGCCGCGCCCCGGCAGCCCTATACCCGCGCGCTTTTGGCGGCGGTTCCGGCTTTGGGCAAGATGGGCGCGACGACGCGGCCCAAGCGCTTTGATCTGGTCGATGCCATGACCGGCCTGGCCGCACCGGCCGCGCCCACCATCGACACGGTCGGCCCCGAGCCGGTCTTGCAGGTGCGCAATCTGGTCACGCGTTTCGACATTCGGGGCGGTCTGCGCCGCCGCGCGGTCGCGCGTGTTCATGCCATCGAAAACGTCAGCTTCGATCTGAACCACGGCGAGACCTTGGCGCTGGTGGGCGATCCGGTTGCGGCAAGTCCACCACCGGTCGGGCGCTGATGCGCATGGTGCATACGCAAGCGGGCTCGGTCCGTTTGCAGGGCCAAGAGATCCTGGGCGCGGGCGTTGATCTGCAAGCGCTGCGCCGCTCGATCCAGATGATCTTTCAAGATCCCTATGCCTCGCTCAACCCGCGCCGCAAGGTCGGGGCCGCGATTGCCGAGCCCTTGCTGATCCACAAGGTCTGCACCCCCGCGAGGCCATGGCGCGCGCCCGCGCCCTGCTCGAAGAGGTGGGTCTTAGCGGCGAAATGGCCGACCGCTATCCCCATGAATTTTCGGGCGGGCAGCGCCAAAGGGTCTGCATCGCCCGCGCCCTGACGCTCGAGCCGAAGCTGATCATCGCCGATGAAAGCGTCTCGGCGCTGGATGTCTCGATCAAGGCGCAGGTGCTGAACCTGATGCTGGACCTGCAAGAGCGCAAGCGCCTCTCTTATCTTTTCATCAGCCATGATATGGCCGTGGTCGAGCGAGTCAGCCACAGGGTTGCGGTGATGTATTCGGGCGAGATTGTTGAGATCGGCCCGCGCGCTGAAATCTTCAACAACCCGCGCCATCCCTATACCCGCCGCCTGATCGATGCGGTCCCGATCCCCGATCCGACGCTGCGCCGTGTCAGGGGCGGATGGATACCAGCGATATCCGCAGCCCGCTGCGCCATGTCGATTACCAGCCGCCGCTGCGCCATTACGACGAGGTCTCGGCCGGACATTTCGTCATGGCGGATGCCCAATGACCTTGAGCCGAGAGCAAATGATGCAAACCCCTATGACCGCGCCCAAGTCGCGCAACTGCTGGCCGGCGCGGATGCCGCCGTCAATCTTTTCGCCTATCTGCGCGAGGGGCTGGCGCGGGATGCCGATTGCGGCCTGCTGACCGCGCTCGTCTATGATTTCGACGACATGACCTCGTGCCGCGTCTTTTCCGAGGATCGCGCGGCCTATCCGGTCGGCAATTTCAAAGCCCTTGTGCCGGGGCCTTATTTCGAGCGCGTGGTCAAGCCGCGCCAGCACTGGGCCTCGGTCGATCTGGCGGGGGTGGCGGAACTTTTCTTCGATTGGGAGAAGATCCGCGATCTTGGCTACGAATCCAGTTTGAACATTCCGGCGGTGGTCAATGATACGCTGATCGGCACTGTGAACCTGCTGGCGGTGCGCGGCACCTACCAGCCCGCCAAGGTCGAGGCGGCCCTGCGCTGGCAGCCCATCATCAACCTGTGCTTTTTGCTGCTCAACCAACCCGCAGGCCGCGCCGCCAGCTTTCATGCCGATGTCACCGATCTTCCCAAAGGCAAGGTCGAGACGCTTCGGTCTGTTTAGGCGGTGCGGGATAGCGGACGTTCTTGGGGTGATCATGCCGCCCTCCTGTTCTCGCAGCGCTTTCCGGCTGATCGAGGCGACCGCCCGCCCGTACCGCCCCGACCGGAACCTCTGATGGCTGACGCCGCCATGAGCGGCCGAACCAGCCAAATCAATTTGCGAACAGCACGGTTTTTTCTGGACTGCACATCCATTTGCCTGCACATTCCGCCGGAATACAACAAGTATACCGAATGGGCGGAGACAAGACGTGGTGCATGGCGTAGGCGGGGCGAATGCCCAAGAGGTTTTGGCCGGACTGAAGGTGATGACGGACGGGCTGGAGATGATCGGTCCGGACGATCTTCGTGCGCGGCTTGCGCTTGCGCAGGCCATGATGCGGGCGCAGGGGATCGCGGCGCTCTATCTTGATGCGACCGTGAACCAGCGGTATTTTACGGGCCTCAACATCGGCGCAAGCGAGCGCTTGCACGGCGCGCTTCTACCGGCTGCGGGGGACCTCGTTTACCTTAGCCCCGCTTTCGAGGGGCCCAAGACCGAAACCATGCTCAAACTGCCGGGCCGGATCGCCTTGTGGCAAGAGCATGAGGATCCGGGTGCGCTGGTCGTGGCGGAACTTGCACGGGCGGGGATTGCCTCGGGGCGCGTTGCTGTTGATCCGCAGACACCGTTCTTTACGCTCGACGCCATGCAGAAAGCGGGTCCGGCGCTTGAATTCGTGAACGGTGCCGGCGTGACGGCGGCTTGCCGCTCCCTGAAATCGGAACGCGAGATCGCCCTGATGCAGCGGGCAAGCGATATGGCGATCCTGGTGCATAAAAGCGCGGCCTCGATCCTGTATGAAGGTATTTCGACCACCGAGGTTCAGGAGTTCATCCTCGCCGCCTATGGCCGGCTGGGTGGCGATGTCACGGGATCGGGTCTGCCGATCGTTCTTTTGGCGAGGCGACCGCCTATCCTCACGGCGTCGACTATCCCCAGACGCTGAAGGACGGCGATATGGTGCTGGTCGATACCGGCTGCAAACTTGACGGCTACCGCTCCGACATCACGCGCACCTATGTTTTCGGTACGGGAACGGCGCGGCAGCGCGAGGTTTGGAACCTCGAGCGGACGGCCCAACTTGCGGGCTTCGACGCGGCCCGTCTTGGCGCCGCTTGCGAGAATGTCGACCATGCCGCGCGCGCGGTGATCGAGGCCGCGTCGGGGTTTGCGTCGGATTACGGCGTTCCGGGGCTTCCGCATCGCACCGGCCACGGCATCGGGCTGGATATGCATGAAGACAGCTATATGGTGCGCGGCAACCTGCGGCCGCTCGAGGTCGGAATGTGTTTCTCGGTCGAGCCGATGATTTGCATCTATGGCGAATTCGGGATCCGGCTTGAGGATTGCGCCTATATGACCGACGCGGGTGCGCGCTGGTTCACCGAGCCTGCCCATAGCTTTGACGATCCCTTCGGGATCACGGCAGGGCGCTAGGCCAAAGGAAGGGCGGGGGCAATGCTCCCGCCTGCATGCAGGACGGGACCAGCAGGCTAAGCGTTGCGGTCTTCCTGATCCGGCATGGGGCGAGGCAGGCCGACATCGCTACCGCGCAGCATCTTTTGCCACAACGAGACAAGTTGGCGGGCCATCGTGTCGCTTTGATCGAAGCTGCGATGAACCGCGATGCCGCGCAATACGGACAAGGTGAGGCGAAGCAGCAGTCTTTGTTCTTCGCAATCGGGGACATGCGCAAAAGCGCGAAAAAGCGGTCGTCTCGGTGCGCGACCCAGCTTTCCATTTCCTCGCGCAGGCCGCGGCCAAGATCCGTGTCCAGTCGGGCGGCAAGCATCAGCTCGATCGCGGCCAGATAATGCGGGTCTCCGAAGACGTTTTGCCACAGAACCTCGGTCAGATCGGCCATTGAAAGCCGCGTCTCGAGCGGGTCCAGATTGACCGGCGGCGCATTTCTCCAATTGTCGTGAAGCTGGCGCAGGGCGGCAACCAGA
Source organism: Paracoccus cavernae (assembly GCA_030410095.1). Lineage (GTDB taxonomy): Bacteria > Pseudomonadota > Alphaproteobacteria > Rhodobacterales > Rhodobacteraceae > Paracoccus > Paracoccus cavernae. The sequence goes on along the minus strand of JAUFRC010000002.1, from coordinate 55,589 downwards.
AGGTCGTTGCGGGTCGGGAACTGATGCGTCAGCGCCCCCGTGACAGATTGGCGCGATGTGCGATCATCGTGGTCGAGATGCTGTCATGCCCCACTTCGGCCAAGGCTTCGAGCGTCGCCCGACAGACCCTTTCGCGCGTTGTCGAGGATCGCTCGGCCTGTGTCAGGCGCGAGATTTTCGAAGGCGTGTTCGTCTTGGCGGGCATGAAAACACTCTGCCTGGCTTTGGGACATTTGCCGGAAAAATAACGCTCTCCGGTTTGGAATTTCTAAGCTGCTGCTGCCTTTTTCGCAAGCAGCAATTCGAATTTCTGTAATATAAATAAGCAAAATCATGGCATTATGTATTTTTAAGAAATTTTGCGAACAGCGGTGTTTTTTCTGGACAAGATGCGGAACCGCCTGCCAGAGTGCCCTTCAGGATATTCGTTGCATGCAAAACCAGCCAAGGCCCAACGCCCGGAGATGATGATGACGCGCTATGTATTTTTCGGTGGAAAGCTTTTGGATGTCGACGCGGGGACCCTGCGCGAGGGGCTGGAGCTGCTGGTCGAGAACGACCGGATCGCTCAGGTCAGCGAGGGTCGGATCGACGCGCCGGATGCCGAGCGGATCGATCTTGGCGGGCGCACGCTCATGCCGGGGCTGGTTGATGCCCATGTCCATGTCGTCGCCACTTTGGTCAATCTGGCCGAAAATGCGGCTTTGCCCAGTTCGGTGATCGCGCTGCGTTCGGCAGGGATCATGCGCAAGATGCTGATGCGCGGTTTCACCACGTTGCGCGATCTGGCGGGCGCGGATCTCGGGCTGCAGATGGCGATCAACGAGGGCGAGATCGACGCGCCGCGTCTGGTGATCTGCGGCAAGGCGCTCAGCCAGACCGTTGGCCACGGCGATTACCGTGCCCGCTACGACAACCGCCCGCTTCATCAAGCAAGTCTCGGCTCGCTTGGCCGGATCGCGGATGGTGTCGACGAGGTTCGCCGCGCCACGCGCGAGGAAATCAAGAACGGTGCGCAATTCATCAAGATCATGGCCAATGGCGGGGTGGCTTCGCCCAATGACCCGATCCATGTTCTGCAATATTCGCGCGAAGAGATCATCGCCATTGTCGAAGAGGCCGAAAACTACGGCCTCTATGTTGCGGCCCATACCTATTCAGACGCGTCGATCCGGCGCGCTGTCGAATGCGGCGTGAAATCGCTCGAGCATTGCAACCTGATCACCCCCGAGACCGCACGTCTCGCCGCAGAAGCCGGTGCGATCGCCTGCCCGACTCTGGTCGCCTATGAGGGGCTGGCGCTGGAGGGGGCGAATTTCGGGCTCAACCCCGATCCGCCGCCAAGATCGATACGGTTCGCGTCGCCGGTCTGGAATCGCTGAAGATCATGCGCGATGCCGGTCTGCCGATGGCCTTCGGTTCGGATCTGCTTGGTCAGCTGCACAAATATCAGTCGATGGAGTTTTCGCTGCGCACCCGCGTCTTGAGCAATCAGGAAGTGCTGCTTTCGGCCACCCGTATCTCGGCGCGGCTGTGCGGCATGGAGGACGAAATCGGCACGCTGGCGCCGGGCGCCTACGCCGATCTTCTGATCGTCGACGGCAATCCGCTGGAAGATATTACCGTGCTCGAACGCCATGACGAATGCCTGAGCGCGATCATGAAGGGCGGGGTCTTCTACAAGAACCGTCTGGCGGAGTAAGCCCGCATGATCAGGGGAAAATCGCTTTCCGAAAGGGTTGGACGGCTGGCGGGAGGCGTGACCATCGCTTGCGGTCTGGGGCTGATGCTGGTGCCTTTGGTACTGGTGTTCTGGCTCTCGGTGATCTCGAACGAGATCCTCTCCCTGCCGGTCGAGGGCTATTCGCTCAAGTGGTTCTCCGAGGCGTTTCGCCAGCCCCAGTTCCTGAGCGGCTTCCTGTTGTCGGTTTCGGTGGCGACTTTCGCCATGCTGGCCGGTCTCGCGGTCTCGGTTCCCGCGGCATTGATCATCGTGCGCCGCAGCTTTCGCGGTCGCGGGGCGCTGGTCCAGCTGCTGATGTCGCCGCTTACCGTGCCCGCCATCGTCATCGGGGCCGCGCTTTATGTCACCGTGGTTGAAATCGAGATCGCCTCGGGCCTGCCTTTGGTCGGCTCGACGGGGATCTTTGTCGCGGGCCATGTGCTTTTGACGATCCCGTGGTGCATCCGGCTGCTGCTGTCCTCGCTCGAGGGGGTCAACATGTCGATCGAAGAGGCCGCGGCCTCTCTGGGGGCAGGGCCGTCAAGCGTGGTCTGGCTGGTGACATTGCCCCTGATCCGGCCCGGGATCTTTGCGGCCGCGGTTTTCTCGTTCGTCGTCAGCTTCGGCAATCTTGAAGTGTCGATCTTTCTGTCGGCACCGGGGCAGGTCACTCTGCCGGTCGCCATGATGCAATATCTGGAATGGAAGATCGATCCGACCATCGCTGCGGTATCGGTGCTTCAGGTGCTGTTCGTCGCGCTGATGCTGGTCGTCTCCAATCGCTTTGTTAACATTTCGAGGATGGTCTGATGGCAAATGTCGAGATCGCGGGCCTGACCAAAACCTATGGCACCTTTCGCGCGGTGACGGATTTCGGGCTGTCCGTCCGTGATGGTGAATTCCTGATCTTCCTCGGGCCTTCGGGCTGCGGCAAGACCACGACCCTGCGGATGCTGGCGGGCTTTATCGAGCCAGACGGCGGGCAGGTCACGCTTGGCGGGCGTGATATCACGCATGCGCCGCCGCACCGGCGCAACATCGGGCTGGTTTTCCAGAATTACGCTCTTTTCCCGCATCTGAGCATTTTCGAAAACGTGGCCTTCGGCCTGCGCCGCCGCAAACAGCCCGAGGCAGAGATCCGCAAACGGGTCACCGATGCGCTTGAACTGGTCGAGCTGGGTCATCTGGGTGACCGGCTGCCCAAGCAGTTGTCGGGAGGCCAACAGCAGCGCGTGGCGATCGCCCGTGCCATCGCGATCCGTCCCGATATTCTGCTGCTCGACGAGCCGCTGTCGAACCTCGATGCGCGGCTTCGCCTGCAGGTACGCGACGAGCTGCGCAATCTGCAAAAGACGCTCGGGATCACGACGATCATGGTGACGCATGATCAGGAAGAGGCGATGTCGGTCGGTGACCGGCTGGTCTTGATGCGGGCGGGGATGATCGAACAGGTCGGGACCGCGCAAGAGCTTTACTATCAACCCGCGAACCGCTTTGTCGCCGATTTCATTGGCCGCACCAATTTCCTGAGCGGGGCGGCAATCGGCAATATGTTCCGCAGCGCCGGCGGCTGTCGCTGCGCGGCGGACGGGATATGGGTGCGGCCTCCGAGATCATGATCCGCCCCGAGGCGATCCGTCTGGGCGCGGCCGAAGCAGGGGCGGGCTCAACGCAAACGGCCCGAACACCTTGCCCGCGCGGATTTCGCATTTCGTCTTTCTCGGCGGTGCGATCGAGCTTGGGCTGACGCTCGAGGGCGGCGAGCGGCTGGCCGTTGTCGCCTCGCCTGCGGCGGTGCGCGATGCGGGGATCGAGCTCCGCGCGGATGCCGGTGTGACGCTGACGATTTCGCCGGCCGATATCATCGCGATGTAAGGCTGCAGAAGGCGGCCGGAAAAATACTGCGCCCGATGCGTAGGCGCAGGATGACGTTCCAACCAATAACATCAGGGAATGCGACATGACCAAGATGAACAGACGGACTTTCGGTATTCTCTCGGGCGGGCTGATGCTTTCGACCGCGCTGCCTGCTTTTGCGCAGGCCGGCGGGCGGGTGGTCATCGGCACATGGGGCGGCGATTACCAGAACCTCCAGCAGATCAATATCGCCGATAGCGTGCTGAAAGACAGCGGCATGCAGGTGATCTACGATCCGGCCAACGACGTCGTCCGCAAATCGAAGCTGATGGCCGAACGTCGCCTGCCGCGCGGCTCGATGGATATCGCCTGCCTGACGCGTCAGGGCAGCTACGAGATGTATGCCAACGGTCTTCTTGAGGAACTGGACGAGAGCAAGATCCCCGCCTTGTCCAAAGTCCTGCCCTTCATCCGCGTGCCTTACGGCATTCCCCATATCTATACTGGCCGCGTAATCCTGTTTAACCCCAAAGAGGTGAGCCCCGCGCCGACCTCCTACAATGATCTGTGGGACCCGAAATACGCCGGCCGCATCGGGGTGATCGACATCCAGTACCAGACCACGATCGAATCCGCGGCGATGATCGCGGGTGGCGGTCCGTCGGATTACGAGCCCGGCAAGGCCAAGCTGCTCGAGCTGAAAAAGCAGGGCGTCAAAATCTATCCGACCAACGAGGCGATGGCTCAGGCGCTCAAATCGGGAGAGATCGTCATGTGCATCATGTGGAACGCACGCGGCTATATGTGGAAAAAGCCGGTATCGACATCGAGATCGCCATCCCGAAAGAGGGCATTGCCATCTATCTCTCGGATATGTGCATTCCCAAGAACGCGCCCAACAAGGAAGCGGCCTACCAATATCTGAACGCCATGCTCGAGGAGATGCCGCAAACCGCCTTTGCCGAGCAGATGGGCTATGCGCCGAGCAACTCCGAGGTGAAGCTGTCGCCGGAGCTTGCTGCACAGGTCGATTACACGCCCGAGCAGCGCGAGCAGTTCCTGCTTCCCGATCTGGAATATCTCGCCAAGCAGGACGCCGCGCTTCAGGACTGGTGGAACAAGGAATTCAAGGCCTGAGTGGGCCGCTCGCCCGTGTGGGCGGGGCTGATTACGCCCCAATGCCTCCGGCCCGTCCGATCGCTTCGGTCGGGCCATATGACCGCTTCTGGAAGGCAAGCAGATGAAGAACCGTTCCTTGACAGCCGCCGCGCTGCTGATGCCTGCGACCGGCCTCGTGCTGGTCTTTATGGCGCTGCCGCTGCTTTACCTGCTGCGCTACAGCTTCAACGAATTCGTTCCGGGCGAGTTCATGATTTCGGGCTTCACCCTTGCCAATTTCACCACCTTCTTCACCGACGCCTATTATCTCGAGGGGATGGGCACGACGCTGATGATGGCGGCGGGCGTCACGGTGTTTTGCATCTTGCTGGGCTTGCCCTTGGCCAATTGGATCGCCAGCCAGAGAGGTCACCGCAAAACGCTGTTGATGATGGCCATCATCTTGCCGCTTTTCATCTCGAATGCGGTGCGCGCGGCGGGCTGGATGGTGGCATTTGGTCAGACCGGCGTGCTGAACTATACGTTGGTCAAGCTGGGTCTGATCTCGCAGCCTTTGACGATCATGCATACGCCGCTTGCGGTTTTCATCGGCATTACGGCGGTCAATCTTCCCTATGTGGTTCTGACGTTGCAAAGCGTGTTCGAAGGGCTGGATGAAAATATCGACTATGCTGCCGCCAGCCTTGGCGCGGCGCCGTTTCAGTCCTTTCTGCTGGTGCGCCTGCCGCAAGTGATGCCCGGTCTGCTGGCTGCGGCGACCTTGTCCTTCATCCTGACCATGAACGCCTATGCGACGCCGGTCCTGCTCGGCGGGCCGTCTTTCCGGATGATGGCACCGATGATCGTGACCGAAATCATGAGCAAAGCAAACTGGCCCTTCGGCGCGGCGCTGGCCTTCGTTCTTCTGTCGGTGACGATTACGGTTTCGGTGCTGGCCGCGCTGTTCATTCGTCGCCGGTATTGATCCGGAAAATGGTCGGCGCGACCCCGTCGGGAAGCAGCCCTTTGTTGATCCGCCGATAGGCGGCGGCCACGGGCAGGGTGCTGCTGCCGCCCGTCGCGCGATACGCGGAAAAGGGGGCACGGCGGTATAGCCCAAACCGACAAAGGGTATCAGCATCGATGCTATAGCCATGGCGGTCAGCCATTGAGGCATCTTGCGACGAGGGCTGGTGCTGGTTCTCCCTTGTCGCCGCGCCGATCAAGCGGCGGAAATCCACGGACATAATTCAGATTGAGGTAAGTTTATCTTACCGTTTGTGTTATTATTAGTTCCTTTATGTTAGAATTTGTTCCGAATATTACTTGCTCCAACGTACAAGCGAGCAGGTAGGCCGTGAGCGAGAATGAAAGACCTTTGAATGTGTCGGTGTGGCGCGGCAATGCGGATGGCGGCGCGTTCGAGACCTTCACCGTTCCGTCCCGGAAAAGCCAAACCGTTCTTGATGTGGTGAGCTGGATCCAGCAATCCGCGGATCCGACGCTTACCTACCGCTATGCCTGCCGTGTCGGAATGTGCGGCTCTTGCGCGATGATGGTGAATGGCGAACCGCGCTGGACCTGTCGGACCCATGTCAGCCGCGTGCTCGACGGCGACCGGCTTGAGATCGCCCCTCTGCGCAACCTGCCGGTCATCAAGGATCTCGCGGCGGATATGGATCCGTTTTTCGACAAATGGGTCAAGGCCGGCGGCGCGCATCGCCCCTCGCGCAGTCGCGACGAACCGATCCAGCAGGTCTCGCCGGACGAGCGCGGGCGGGTCGAGGCCAACAAGGCCATCGAGTGCATAAACTGTTCGGTCTGCTATGCCGCCTGCGACACCGTCGCCGCGAATGCCGACTATCTCGGGCCTGCGGCCCTGCAACGCGCCTGGACGCTTTATAACGACGTCAAAGTCGAGGATCGGAACGCGGTCCTCGACGCCGTTTCGGGACGGGCGGCTGCATGAACTGCCACACGCAGGGAAGCTGCACCCGCTTTTGTCCGAACGAGCTTGACCCCCTGAGCGCGATTGCCGGGCTCAAACGGGCGGTCGCCGGTTCATTCCTGAAGCGGAGGACATAAGGATGCTCAACCTTAACCTTTACATGGCGCAGCGCCTGAGCGCGATGGTGATGGCCCCGCTGGTGCTCGGTCACCTCGCGGTTATGGCCTATGCGATCCAGGGCGGGCTGACGACGGCCGAGATCCTCGGCCGCACGCAGGGCAGCATCATGTGGTTCCTTTTCTACGGAAGTCTGGTGGTGGCCGTGTCGATCCATGCGGCGATCGGTCTGCGGGTGATCCTGCACGAAACGACCGGAATTCGCGGCGCTTGGCTGGGTGTTTTCACTTATGGCACGGGTCTCGTGCTGCTGACGATGGGAGCACGGGCCCTTTGGGCGGTGACATGGGCATGAGCACGAGATTGAAGCCGCACCGTCGTCATCCGCTATGGCTGGCCTATATGCTGCACCGGCTGTCGGGCCTCGCGCTCGCGCTGTTCCTGCCTGCACATTTCTACGTCCTGTCGCTGGCTCTGACAAAGCCCGAGACGCTCGACCACTTCCTGAGCTTCGCCGACAACCCGCTCGTGAAGCTCGCGGAATTCGGTCTGGTCTTCCTGTTGGCAGTCCATTTCTTCGGCGGCTTGCGGCTTTTGGCGCTCGAGTTTCTGCCGTGGTCGTCACGCCAGAAGTCATTGGCTGCGGCCTCGATCGCAGGGGCCTTTCTGGTCTCGGGCACTTTCCTTTGCGCGCGGTGTGAACATGGCTCCACAAATCCAAATCGAACGTGAAGACACCGATATCCTGATCCTCGGATCGGGAGGGCAGGGCTCTTTGCCGCGCTCCATGCCCTGCAGACCGCACCGGAGGGGACGCGTATCACCCTTGCCGTGAAGGGGCTGATCGGGAAATGCGGCTGCACCCGCATGGTGCAGGGCGGCTATAACGTCGCGCTTGGCGGCGGCGACACGGTCGAGCGCCATTTCATGGATACGATCAACGGCGGCAAATGGCTGCCCAATCAGGACATGGCCTGGCGTCTTTGCGAACAGGCGGTGGTGCGGATCACCGAGCTGGAAAACGAGATCGGCTGCTTCTTCGACCGCAATCCCGACGGCACCCTGCATCAGAAGGCTTTCGCCGGCCAAACCGCCGACCGGACCGTCCACAAGGGCGACCTTACCGGTATCGAGATCATCAGCCGCCTGATGGAACAGGTGCTGGCGCGGCCGATCCAGAAGCTGCAGGAGCATCGCGCCATCGGGCTGATCCCGACGCGGGACGGCGCCTCGCTTGCAGGGGTGCTTTTCATCGACATGCGGACCGGCCGCTTCCGTTTTGTCCGCGCGAAATGTGTGATGATGGGCACTGGCGGCGGGCCGACCATGTACAAATATCACACGCCCTCCGGCGACAAGACGATGGACGGGCTCGCGATGGCTTTGCGCGCCGGTCTGCCGTTGCGCGACATGGAAATGGTGCAGTTCCATCCCACCGGCCTGCTCGCGGGCGATCATACCCGCATGACCGGCACCGTCCTTGAAGAAGGGCTGCGTGGCGCGGGAGGGCAGCTTCTGAATGCACGGGGCGAGCGCTTCATGTTCGATTACGACCAGCGCGGCGAACGCGCGACACGGGACGTGGTCAGCCGCGGCATTTATGCCGAGATGCGCAAGAACAACGACCCTCGCAGGTCGGCATGTTTATCTCGATGGGTCATCTCGGCCCCGAGAATGTCCGCAAAAAATTTGCAGGCATGGTCAAGCGCTGCGCCGATAGCGGCTTTGATCTCGCAGCCGGCAAAGTCGAAGTCGTGCCGACCGCGCATTACTTCATGGGCGGTGTCGTGGTCGATCCCGATACCCGCACCGCGATGGAAGGGCTTTATGTCGCCGGCGAGGATGCGGGCGGTGCGCATGGCTCGAACCGGCTCGGCGGGAATGGCGTCGCCAATTCGACGGTTTTTGGCGGCATTGCGGGCGATGTCATGGGTGTGGACGTGCGCCGTATCGGGCGCTGCGCGATCCCGACGAGCAGGTGCTGGCCGCCGAGGTCGAACGCGCGCTTCATCCGCTCACGCGCAAGCCCGCAGCCGTGCACAGCCTTCGCCACAAGCTTCAGGAGGCGATGTGGGAGGATGTAGGCGTGATGCGCACCGCTGCCGGTCTGGAGCGCGGCCAGAAGCGCGTTGCCGAAATTCGGGCGGAGCTGATGGAAACGGGGTCGACCCCTCCAATCTTGCCTTCAACCTTACCTGGCACGATTGGCTCAACATGGCCTCGCTGACCGAGGTTTCTGCGGTGATCGCGCGCGCCGGCGAGCTGCGCGAGAATTCCCGCGGCGCGCATTTCCGCGAGGACTTTCCGGAATCGGGCGATCTCGAAAGCTCCTATTTCACGCTGGCCCGGATGCAGGGCGACGAGCTTGCCATGTCGCGCGAACAGGTCCGGTTCACGATCGTGCGCCCGGGCGAAACCATCCTGCCTGCCAGCGAGCCCGAGACGCTCGTCGCGGCCCAATAGCGCCAGCAGAGCGAGCTTCGAAAGGAAAGAACGTGATCCCGCTTCACCTCATCCAATCCACCGCCGAAGAGCTGATGGCCAAGGCGGCAATCGAGATCCCCGAGGATTATCTCGGCGGTCTAAAGGCTGCCGCCAAGACCGAGGACGGCGATCTGTCATCCTTCGTGCTGCAAGCCATGCTCGAGAATTACGAGGCCGCCAAGCAGGACCGCCGCGCCATGTGCGGCGATACCGGAACGCCGCGCTGGTATGTGAAAATGGGCAATGATGCCCGCATCGAGGGCGGGCCGGTCGCGCTCGAGGCCGCCTTGCGGCGGGCGACCGCAAATGCCACGAGTTCGGTGCCCCTGCGCCCCAACCGCGTACACCCCTTGTGGCGCACCGATCATGACAACAATGTGGGCATCGGCGCGCCCGAGATCGAATATGGCTACGAGCCCGGCGGTGACTGGATCGACCTGATAACGGTCCACAAAGGCGGGCTGTTCGGAACCGATTACCGGATGCTTTTTCCGTCCGACGGTATCCAGGGGATAAAGCGCTTCTATCTCGACAGCCTTGTGGCATTCGGCAAACGCGGACTTGCCTGCCAGCCCGCGATCATCGGGATCGGGCTGGGCGGCTGCAAGGACACCTGCATGGTTTTGGGCAAACGCGCGGCTTGTCTGCGTACGGTGGGCGACCGCAATGCGGATCCCCGGATCGCCGAGCTTGAGGAAGAGCTCAAGGAGCTGGGCAACTCCATCGGCATGGGCGCGATGGGCTTTGTCGGCAAGAACATGGTGATCGATACCCATATCGAGGTCGGCTATTGCCATACCGGCGGGATGCAGATGTCGGTCCATGCCTTCTGCCTGTCATCGCGCCGCGCGGTGGCTCGCATCTTCCCCGACGGGCGTGTCGAACACCGCACCGACCCCGACTGGTTCACCCCCTATCAGCGCCGCGAGACCGTGGAATGGGATACCGCATTGGAGGCTGCAGAATGAAGCCGCGCGAAGTCGAGCTTTCGACCACGCCCACCGCCGAAGAGATCGCCGCGTTGCGCCTTGGCGATATCGTCTATCTTTCCGGCCTGATGTATACCGCGCGAGAGGGCGTCTACATGCGCGCGCTCGAGGGCAAGGCGAATATCCCGCTGGAGCTGCCGTCACAGAGCGCGGCGAATTTCCACTGCTCGCCGGCAGCCACGATCCGCAAGGACGGCAGTTTCGACATGGGGGCGGTCACCGCCACGGCGAGTTTCCGCTTCTCGAAATGGCTGCCGGAATGGATCGCGAAATCGGGTGCGCGCCTGATCGTCGGCAAGGGCGGAATGTCGTCCAAGGATTACAAGGAATACTTCGTCCCGAACGGAGCGATCTATCTCTCGACCGTGGGCTATGGCACCGGAGCGCTTCTCGGGCGCGGGGTCGAGAATGTCGAAGCCGTGCACTGGCATGAGGAGCTTGGTCTGGCCCAGGCGATGTGGGTGCTGAAATGCAACCGCATGGGGCCCTTCCTCGTAGCTTCGGATATGGAAGGGAATTGCCTCTTCGAGCGCGAGAATGCCAAGATCGCCGAGAATCTCGAGCGTGTCTACGAGGGCACCAAACCCGCCGTCCTCAAGCGCTTCGGCGAGACCGACGACCGCACCGACGAGCTGATCGGATGACCGTGATCGAGATGGGCCGGTTTCCCGGCAGGTTGCGCAGCCTTTTTCCCGGCATTCTCTCGGCGGTGACCGTCGCGCTGGCGGCACGGTTTCTCTCCGAACATTACGGCGCGCCGGTCATGCTCATGGCGCTGCTTCTGGGCATGGCCTTTGCCTTTCTGGCCGAGCCGCAGGCACCGGCCGCCGAGGGATCGAGTTCGCCGCAAAGAAGCTGCTGCGTTTCGGCGTGGCGCTTCTGGGGTTGGGGATTACCGTCCAGCAGATCGCCTCGGCGGGGTTGGTCGTCGTGGGCATCACTCTGGCCGGTGTCGGGCTGACGATCGGCTTGGGCGTCGTTTTGGCGCGGGCTACCGGCCGCTCGCTGCCCTTCGGCCTGTTGACGGGCGGAGCGGTGGCGATTTGCGGCGCCTCGGCCGCGCTCGCGATCTCGTCGGTTCTGCCCAAGGACGACCCCAATCACGAGCGTGATACGGTCTTCACCGTGATCGCGGTCACGGCTTTGTCCACGATCGCAATGATCATCTATCCGATGATCGGCACGGCATTGGGCCTTTCGGATCACGCGATGGGCGTCTTCTTCGGCGCGACGATCCATGATGTGGCCCAAGTGGTCGGGGCGGGATATTCGGTTTCCGACGAGGCGGGCGCGACCGCAACCTTCGTCAAGCTGCTGCGCGTGGCGCTTTTGGTGCCGGTCGTGGTCGTCATCTCCTTGTGTTTTGCCTCGCATCCCGGCGCGCAATCGGGCGGCAAGCTTCCGATCCCGCTTTTCGTTCTGGGCTTTGCGGCGCTCGTTCTGATCGGCAGCACCAGAATAATCCCGCCGGAGATTGTGGCATTTCTTCTCGAGCTGTCGCGCTGGCTTCTGATCGTCGCGATTTCCGCACTGGGGATGAAGACCTCGCTCGGCAAATTGGCCGAGGTCGGTCCGCGCGCCATCGCGGTTGTCTGCGCGCTGACGGCCGTTCTCGCCGCTTTCGCGCTGACCATGATCATAACGCTGCAGGTCTGAGCCCCTCTCCCTTTCCAAACATGAAAAGGCCCTGATCGATGTTCATCGACATGCGAACCTATACGCTGAAAAACGGCAATGTCCCGAAATTCCTCAAGCTTTATGAGGCGGAAGGGCTGGAGGTCCAGACCCGCATTCTCGGCAAGATGGTCGGCTATTACTTTACCGATATCGGCCCGCTGAACCAGATCGTCCATATGTGGGGCTATGACAGCATGGATGACCGGTGGGAGCGTCGCAAGGCGTTGCAGGCCTCGCAGGAATGGCAGAGCTATGCCGTCCAGATGCGCCCGCTCGTCGACCAGATCGAGAACAAGATCCTGATCCCCGCGCCCTTCTTCAAGCCGGAGTGACGCGCTCCGCTGCGCCTCAGGTCGCCAGCCGGATGGAATCGGACGAAAAGGTCCCGATGGCGAGCGCCTTGTCGATCGAGGTGGCGACCTCTTCGATCACCCGCAGCTTGGTCGTATCCTTGCGGTAGATCAGGCCCAGCTCGCGGACAGGGGCGTTCAGACCCCTGAGGGAAATGCGGCGCAGTGGCGGCTCGTTGGCCAGTTTGATGCAGGGATCGGGGACGATCGAGATGCCGAGATCGGCAATCACCATGCCGTAGATCGCCTCGAGATTGGCCAGTTCCATCGTATCGGTGACGGCGATTCCGTTATCGCTCAGGCATTTTTCGATCAACGTGCCGACGACGGCATCGCGTGAAAAGCGGATGAAGGGATAGCTGCGAAGGATTTCGACGGCATCGTCGCTCTGGACCTTGTGCGATGTCACCAGCACCAGTTTTTCCTGCGCAATGCTGCGCCAGACCAGGCTCGGTGCGAGCGCAGGAGGCCGCGAGATCAGCGCCGCCTCGAGCGTGCCGCGCTCGACCTGCGGGATCAGCTGGTTCGTCAGTCCCGGATAAAGCCGCAAATGCAGTTCGGGACAGCTGTTCTTCAGCAGGGCCGCCGAGAAAGGCACGATCGCCGTCAGGGTCGTGGCGACGGCTCCGAGCGGGAATTCTCCCCGCAGGCCACCATCGCCCAGAACGGCCGGAACGATATTGTCGTAGGCGCGGACCACTTCGCGGGCCTGCGACACAAGCGCGCGGCCGACGGGCGTAAACTCGGGAGTTCGGGTCGTGCGGTCGAAGATCTTGACCTGCCAGCTCTCCTCAAGCGACCGCATTTGCTGGCTGACGGCGGCATGGGTGACGAAGACGGCATCGGCGGCGGCGCTGAAGGTCTTGTGGTCTGCAATCGCAATAAGCGTCTTGAGCATTCTGATCGACATGGATCATATCCGGTCTGGGTTGAGGGTCTTTGGCGTGATCCGTATTGCTTGTCCGTATCGCGGCAATGCAGGGATTTGGCTGGAATATCAGTACATCCTAAATCTCAACTTACAGAACCGTCAATAATTTATTACTTTTCGTAAGTAGTTCTGTGGATTAAATTCCCTGCAAAGACGTCCGGGATCACGTCGGCACAGGGAGGTGCCGCGGAGTTCACGCACGAGGTCCGGAACAGGACCTTGGGCCGAGCGCCGGAGATCGGGGGCCGGCGGGCGACGCAAGAACATATGGGGGAGACAACGGAAATGAAGAAACTTGAAAAGGCCTCGGGACATCTGAACCGACGGGACATCCTGCGGGCGGCTCTGGGCGGTTGCACGGTTGCGAGCGTGGGCTTTGGCTACACGCTGTCGGGGGCGGCAAGGCTTTGGCCGAAGTCGTCGCGGATGAAACCGCGCGAAAGGCGGCCGCCGAACATGTGCTGACCATGGGACTTGACGCCACGTTGAACCAGTTCCCCGGCCGTGTCGGAACGCCGCATATGTCCTGGATCCATGGCGCACCCGAGTTCAAGGCCGCGATCGAGCGCCTGAGCGGTGGCCGCATCTATGTCGAAGTCCATGACGGCGGCGCTTTGGGCGGTCAGGCCGAGCTGCTCAAGAAGGTGCAGCAGGGCGTCGTTCAGGCGGGCAGTTGCAGCATGCAGAATGCCGCGCAGCTGGTTCCGATCCTGAACATTCTCGATGTGCCCTATGCCATCGGGAACGAACAGAATTTCTGGCGTCTGCTGTTCAGCAAGGAGTTCAACGACACCTTCCGCAAGGGCACCGAGGATCGCCGCCTTGTTGTTGCCTTTGCCCATCCCTGGGTGCGCAGGGTGATGCTGTCGCGTTCGGTCTCGACCGAGGTCCGGCGGCCGGAAGATCTCGCCGGCATGAAGATCCGCGTCACGGCCGCAAAGCTCGAACAGCTTGCCTTCCAGATCCTTCCCACCAGCGCGACCCCGATCGCATGGGCCGAGACCTTCTCGGCGCTCAAGGATGGTGTGATGGAGGGGCTGCATCTTGCGCCGGGCTCCGGCTACGACACGGGGATGGCGACTGTCATCGGTCAGATCATCGACACCGACTGGATGTACAACACCGACTCGATCTGGCTCAGCAGCCGCTGGCTCGACAAGCTGGACGAGGATCTGCGGGAATCCGTCATGGAAGCCGCTTTCGAGGCGCAGACCTATGTCTACAACACCTATGAAACGATCCAGCGGGACACATTCGGCATCATGCCGGATTCGGCTCCGGATGCAGGTTTCCTTGCTGCCGGAACCAAGATGACCTTCCTGACCGACGAAGAGCGCGCGGCGTGGAAAAGCGCGCTTTCCGTCGAGAGCAATCCCCTGCTGCAGCAAGCGGTCGATACCTACGGGCGCGAGGCCTACGAGCTCGTTCTCAAGGTGACCGCGGCGCAAGGCGGTACCGAGCCGGTGCGCTGGTGGAAGCTGTGAGTTCGGGGGCCGGAGATCCGCGCGTGATTGCCGTCCGGTCACTGCAACCATGGGAGGGAAGGCAAGGATGAAGCGGACCATTGCGCTTGTGGACCAGTATCTCGAGGATGCGCTGGGTGCGATCCTCTATATCTACATCATCGCCGTCATTTTCGCCGAAGTCATCGGGCGCTACCTGTTCAAAACCTCGATCCTCTCTGCTTACGAGACGGCGATCTATGCTTTTATCTGGCTGAGCTATCTGTCGATGGCGGCGATGGCGCGCAACCGCAGCCATCTTGCGGTGACGGTCCTGCGCGACATGCTGCCGCGCGGCGCGCAGCTTGCCCTGCTGCTCCTGTCCGATCTGTTGCTGATCGTCCTTGCCAGCATCGTCGTGGTGTTCATCCGCCAGCCTTTCGCCGATGTCGTCGATTTCGAGCAGAAAATGGTTGGTATCGACCTGCCGTTCTGGATTGCCCTGCTCTCGGTGCCGGTGGGCTGGGGCCTTGTGGCCCTGCGGACGGTGCAGCGCGCCATTACCACCATCGGCGACTATCGGCACGGGCGTCCGCTGACGCCGCCGGTCGCTTCGGCCAGCTGAGCCTTGCGGGGGAGCAAGACATGGAACCAAGCACACTTGTATTCATCGCCTTGGCAGTCTTCCTGCTGCTCGGGGTCGAAATCCTGACCGTCATCGGCATCGGAGCCGTGCTGCTGACGCTGATCACCGACCAGTTTCCGCTGCTCAACATCAGCCTGACGATGTTCGACTCGTTGAACCTCTTCCCGCTTTTGGCCCTGCCGCTCTTTGTCGTGACCGGCGATCTGATCGCATCCGGCGGAATTGCGGCGCAGATCATGCGCTTTTCCCAGAGCATCGTGGGATGGATGCGCGGCGGTCTGGCGCTGACGACGATCGTGGCCTCGGGCATTTTCGCGGCGATCAGCGGCTCGAATGCGGCGACCGTCGCGACGGTGGGCAAGGTTGTTCTGCCCGAGATGAGCAAACAATCCTATGACCGCGGCTTTTCGGCAGGCACCGTTGCGGCCGGAGGCGTCGTGGGGATCATCATCCCGCCAAGCGTCTCCTTCGTTCTTTACGGCGTGACGACCGGCGTCAGCGTCACCGACCTTTTCATTGCTGGGATCATCCCGGGTCTCGTGATGGTCGGCGCGATGTGTGTCGTGGCCTATCTCATCTCGCGCAAACGCAATTATGGCGAGCGCACGCCCTTTTCCGCGCGTGGCGTGGTGACGGCTGCAATCGATACGCGCTACGCGATTGGCGCGATCGCCATCATTCTCGTCGGGATCTACTCGGGCATTTTCACCCCGACCGAGGCAGGCGCGGTCGCCGCCGTCTACTGCCTTTGTGGCGGTGGTCATTACCCGCAAGCTGAAGCTCCGCGATGTTCCGGCGGTTCTGGTCAGCAGCTCGCGCATCTGTGGTTTGGTCATCCCGATTGTCGCGGTCGCCATGGTCCTGTCGCAAAACCTCACGGTGCTGAAGATCCCCGATGCTCTGGTTTCGGCGATGCTCGGCTGGTCCACCGATCCCGTGGTGCTCCTGATCATGATCATCCTGCTGCTGCTCATTGTCGGCAGCGTGATGGAGGCCGCGCCCAATATCCTGATCCTTGCGCCGATGCTGACCCCGATCGCCCGTGAAATCGGTGTGGATCCGGTGCATTTCGGGGTGATCATCGTCTCGACCTTGGCAGTCGGCTTCATCACGCCGCCGCTCGGGCTGAACCTCTTTGTCGCCAGTGCGGTCTCGGGGGTGAGTTTCGCAACCGTAACCCGAACGGTCGGCCCCTATGTTCTCGTGCTGATCCTGTGCTGCGTGGCGATCGCCTTCATGCCGTGGATGTCGATGGCCTTCCTTTGAGGCGGGCCGCCGGCCGGACGATCAATTTCAGATAACAATCCTGCCTGATCCTGCATCAGGCCATCGGAAAACGGAGAAAGAAACAATGGCTTCCATTGGGTTCATCGGTCTTGGGCGCATGGGTCACGCCATGTCGCGCAACTTGGTCGAGGCCGGACACGAGGTCTGGGTCTACGACATCAATCCGGAAGCGGTTGCGCGCATCGCCGGTCTTGGCGGCCATGCCGCCTCGTCGGCGGCCGATGCGGCCTCGAACCGGCAATTCGTCGTGACCATGCTGCCGAACGGGCCGGATGTCGAAGATATCCTGTTCGGTTCGCCGGGCGTGGCGAATGCGATGGCCAAGGCGACGCTTTTCATCGACATGAGCACCATTGCCCCCGAAGCCACGGACCGTATCGCGACGCGTCTTTCGCGGATCGGCATTGCTATGCTCGACGCGCCGGTCGGCGGAACCTCGGAAGTGGCCGAGCGCGGCCAGCTCCTGATCCTCGCCGGCGGAGCGTCTCGCGATGTCGAGGCGGCGGCCGTCATTTTCGACGCGGTCGGTCGTCAGACGATCCATTGCGGCGATAACGGGACCGGAACCCGCACCAAGATCGTCAACAACTTCATGTCGACGGCCCTGAACACGCTGACCGCCGAAACCCTCGCTTTTGCCGAGGCTGCAGGACTGGATGTCGCGCGCACGGTCGAGGTGCTGGCAGGCACTACAGCGGGCAAAGGTTTTGTTACCGGCGCCTATCAACGCAAAGTGCTCGGCGGCGACATTTCAGCAGAGTTCGGCCTGGGTCTCGCCTCCAAGGATCTCAATCTGGCGCTGTCATATGCTGCCGGATTGAACGTGCCGTTGTCCGTCGGTGCCGCAGCAGCGCAGATCTACTCCATGTCCAAAGCCGAAGGTTTCGGCGGAAACGACTGGTCTGCGGTTCTGGAGACGCTGCGGCGCAAATCGGCGCTCGAGCCGGTCCACTATCCGGACTGACGCAGCTTTGGCCGCCCGCCACGACGTGAAGACCCAGACGATTAGGAAAAGACGATGCCAGCTTTGCAAGACCAGACCCTACTGACCGATAGCGCCTATGTGGCGGGCGCTTGGATCTCTGCCGAGGGGCAGGGGATCGAAGTGACGAACCCCGCCGACGGCTCTCTCGTGGGTCGGGTGCCATCTTTGGACCGCACGACCATCGAGCAGGCGATTGCCGCCGCCGAAGCCGCGCGCGCCGACTGGGCCGCGCGTCCTGCCCGCGAGCGGGCGGCGCTTTGCGGCGGTGGCATGATCTGATCTTGCAAAATGCCGATGATCTCGCACAGATCCTGACCGCCGAACAGGGCAAGACCCTGGCAGAGGCCAAAGGCGAGATCGTTTCGAATGCCGCCTATCTCGAATGGTTCGCGGAAGAGGCAAAGCGGCTTTACGGCGAGATCATTCCCGCTCCGGCCACCGATCGCCGCATTCTGGTGCTGAAACAGCCGATCGGCGTCTGCGCCGCGATCACGCCTTGGAACTTTCCGAACGGGATGATCACCCGCAAGGCGGGTCCGGCGCTGGCTGCAGGCTGTCCGATCATCGTCAAACCGGCCTCGCAAACGCCGCTCTCCGCCCTGGCGCTCGCGGTTCTGGCCGAACGTGCGGGCATTCCGGCAGGGGTGTTTCAGGTTGTCACCGGCAAGGCGACGATGATCGGCGAGGCTTTTTGCAAAAGCCCGACCATCGCGAAGATCAGCTTTACCGGATCGACCGAGGTCGGGCGCTGGCTGATGCGCGAATGCGCCGGCGACATCAAGCGGCTGTCTTTGGAACTGGGCGGCAATGCGCCGTTTATCGTCTTTGACGACGCCGATCTGGAGGCGGCGGTGCAGGGCGCCATGATGGCCAAGTTCCGCAACTCGGGGCAGACCTGCGTTTGCGCTAACCGGATCTATGTTCATGACAGCATCGCAGCGGAATTCGCCTTGCGCTTGGGTGCAGCGGCCGAGCGGCTGGTCGTCGGGGTCGGATCCGACGCTGCGACCGAACAGGGGCCGCTGATCGATATGGCGGCGGTGGAGAAGGTCGAGGCCCATCTCGAAGATGCGCTTGAGCGCGGCGCGCGGCTTGTTGCCGGCGGCGGGCGCCATGCGCTTGGGCGGAGCTGGTTCCAGCCGACCGTGATCACCGATGTCAGCCCCGATGCGCTGGTCGCCCGCGAAGAGACCTTCGCTCCGCTGGCGGCAATCATTCCCTTCTCGACCGAAGAGCAGGCAATCGCTTTGGCGAATGACAGCGAGTTCGGCTTGGCCGCCTATTTCTACAGCCGTGATCTCGCGCGGGTCTTCCGCGTGGCCGAGCGGCTCGAGGCCGGTATGGTCGGCGTGAATACCGGCGCTTTGGCGAACGAGGCGGCTCCGTTCGGGGGTCAAGCAGTCGGGACTTGGTCGCGAAGGCTCGCGTCACGGCATCGATGAATATGTCGAGATCAAATACGTTTGCCTCGCCGGCCTCTGACCTGGCTCAGGAGCTCACCTGCCTTGAACCCTTCCTACGGGCGGCTTTCGAACGGAGAAGCAGGATAATGCGCGTGCCCACCCACACTCCGGTCCTGCTCTTTCTGCGCGATTGCGCGAGGCGGCTAGGCTGATGGATACGGGTTTTCTCGCGGCGCTGTTTGCGGGCGCGATTGCGGGCGGTTTCGTCAACGGACTTGCAGGTTTCGGCACCGCGCTTTTCGCGCTCGGGTTTTGGCTGCAGATCCTTCCTGCCCCTCAGGCCGTCGCCATTGCCGTCGTCATGTCGATCGCGAGCGGGCTTCAGGGGATCTGGATCGTGCGGAGCGAGATCCGGCGCCACCCCGCCCGATTGGCGCGGTTCCTGCTGCCCGCTTTGGCGGGGATTCCCCTGGGAGTCGCCGCCCTGTCGATCGTCAGTGCCGAACTGCTCCGGATCGGGATTGCCGCATCGATGTTTTCTATGGCGGCTTCTTCCTGCTGCGCGGCAACCTGCCGCGGTTCGAGCCCGCACATCCGTTCCGGATATGGTCGTCGGCCTTGCGGGGGGCATGCTTGGCGGTGCCGCGTCGCTGTCCGGCGCGTTGCCCTCGATGTGGTGTGCTTTGCGGCCATGGCCAAAGGGCGAAACCCGCGCGGTGCTGCAAAGCTATAATGTGATCGTGCTGACCGTGACCGCCGCGCTTTTGGCGTGGAAAGGGTTTTATACAGCCCAAACGCTTGGGCTGACCGCACTCGCCCTGCCGGCGACCTTGATCGGTGCGCAAGTCGGCATGCTGGTGTTCCGGCGCCTGTCCGACGATCAGTTCCGCGTGGCTCTCTTCGGGCTGATGCTCTTTTCGGGATCGATCCTGGCTTTGCGGGAACTGGTGTAAGGCGGTTATCGGCAGGTTTGTCCGTGATCGTTCAGGCGAGACGCGCCATGCGGCCAGACAGTGCAGGGCGCGGCATCGGGCGTTCGGCGCCGGAGCGTAGCTCGGGGAGGAAGAAACTCCTGCTCGCTGATGTGAGGCGATGCCGCCGCGGCCACGTATCCGCGTTGTACCGGAGAGCGCGCCGAAATCGACAAGCTTTATCGGGAAATCGCCCTGCGCCTGCACCCGTCCTGATGGGGCTGTGGGTGCTGGCATCGCAAGACCGCTTGAACGCCGGTTGCGACAAGCATCCAGATGCTGGAAGCGCTGCAGTTCAGCGCAGCCGTCTACCATATCGGCGAGGATCTGCACGAAGCATGGCAGAAGAACCGGAAAGGGCCGCTTCCGACCGGCCTTCGTGCCGTTCTGCCGGCATTTCTGTTTTTGCCGCTCCGAGCGATGCTCTCCGTGGCCGACAACAGGATGCGGTCCCCGCATCTACTTGGCCGCGCAAAGTAAAAGCGGCCCGAGAGGGGGTCACCCTTTCAAGCCGCAGTCAGTGGATGGTCCTTTGGGGACGGCAACACCCCGCCCGCAATCCCAAGGCTGCGGGCGAGGCAATTCCGGTTTACTCGACGGTGATTTCGGGGCCGTCGTAGCTGGTCTCGACCTTGATTTCGCCGCTGATGATCTGCTCGCGCAGCTTGGCGATCTGGTCTTTGATCTCTGCCGGAACATCGGGGGCATAGCTCAGCGAGACCGCTTCGGCATTCGCCAGGCCGATATGTTTGACGGTCTCGGGTTTCCAGTTGCCGTCCTTGAGGTCGCGGACAGCCTCGACGCTGGGGATGCTGACATCGGCGAGGGCCGAGGCGACATAAACCTCGGGATCGACCGTGGTCCAGTCGATGACATTGCCGATCTGGCGCACCTTGGCCGCACGCATCGCATCGCTCGCGCCCTGCCGGCCGGCGTTGAGCATGGTGAAGATGATATCGGCCCCGCCGTCGATCTCGGCCTGGGCGGCGCGTCCGGCCAGTGCGACATCATCCTGATTGCCGGCAAAGGTCGTGAGGAAGGTCGCATCGGGTTTGGTATGCATCAGCCCGTTGTAGAAACCGCCGCGCCCCTTCAGCCCCGGCGGCACGCGGATGCCCGAGATATGGCCGACAACGCCGCTCTTGGTCATCAGGCCAGCCATCGCACCCGCAAGCCATGCACTGTCTTCCTGCAGGACCTCGTAGCTCGAGAGGTTCGGTCCCGTGACATTGCCTTGCACCACGACAAACGGGATCTCGGGGAACTCCGCAGCCACGGTCTCGGCCGCCTGATTCGCCTGACCGCCATGGGCGATGACCATATCCGGCCCCGTCTTGGCGAGATCGCGCAAAGCCTCGGCCAGTTCTTCGGGCTTGGGCGTGACCTGATCGCGATAGGCGATCTTGGCACCAAATTCCTTTTCGATCCGCAAGAGGCCGTTATAGCCCGCTTCCATGAAGCCGTTATCGTCGATTTTGCCCGGAATGAGCATGGCAATCGACAAAGCATCGCTGTCTTGCGCCATGACGCCGCCGGCGAGGAAAAGAGAGGTCGTCAGACCAAGAAAGAAAGTCGCATTCTTCAATGATTTTCTCCGGACCGCAAAAGGCGGTGCGACATTGGGTCGCTCCTGCAAGGCAGCGTCAATCAAGGAATTATAAAATCAGAATTTCATTATCGTTGAAAATGATTCTATTCATCGGGGATTGCTGAGAAAATCGCGACGGGCAGGGCCCTGCTGCCGAAATCGCGCCAAGGAAGCGGCCCACGGGGCCGGTGCAGGCCGTGCGGGGCCGTAGGGCGGGCGGTTGACAGGGCAGGCAAGCTTCCCGACATTCTTGGCCGCAAACAAGGGCTGCCAAGCGCGTTGCGGCCGAAGGGAGATGGGATGACTATTGCGAAAATGCTCGCTGTCGCTTTGGCGCTTGCCGCCGTCGTTGCGGGGATTTTCCTGTGGCGCGGTGCGGGTGCAGGCGGCGGGCCGAGCCTTGGCCAGGGCCCCGATGCAGCGGCGATGGCCGCGCGCTACGCCAAGCCGCTGCCGCCGCCCCAAAAGCCGCTCTCGGTCTATTTCATCGGGCATAGCCTCGTCGGGCGCGACATGCCCGCCATGCTCGCCCAGCTCGCGGGCGAGGGCTACCGCTACGATAGCCAGCTCGGCTGGGGCACCACGCTCAAGGCGCATTGGGGCGACGACAAGATCAACGGTTTCGAGGCCGAGAACGATCATCCCCGTTTCCGTCCCGCCCATGAGGCCGTCAAAAGCGGCGATTATGATGCGATTGTGCTGACCGAGATGGTCGAGATCCGCGATGCGCTGAAATACTTCGACAGCCCGCGCTATCTTGCCAACTGGGCGCAAGAGGCGATCGTCGCCCGCCCCGATGCCCGCCTGTATCTTTACGAGACATGGCATCAGGTCGATCACGCCGAGGGCTTTCTGGAAAGGCTCGACGGTGATTACGAGCAATCATGGCTCGCGGGGGTGCTGCGTCCCGCATTGGGCGAGCTGCCCGAGGACAAACGCATCCATCTGATCCCCGCGGGGCAGGCGATGGCCGCTTTGGTGCGGGCGGTCGAGGCGCGTGGCGGCGTCGGTAACCTGGGGAAAAGGACCGATCTTTCGCTCTGACGCCGGATGGCAAGCCCGACAATATCCATCTCAGCGACCTCGGCAGCTATTTCGTGGCGCTGGTCCATTATGCGGTGCTCTATCAAAGAGCCCCGCAGGCTTGCCCTTCGCGCTGATGCGGGCCGATGGAACGCCGGCCGCGGCCCCGAGCCGGAGACCGCCGCCCTGATGCAGCAGATCGCCTGGGACGTCGCGCGGAGCAATCCGCTGACCGGCATCGCGCCCTGAGGCGATCTAGCCCGCCCCGATAAAGCGCGCCAGTTTCGCCAGGGTTTCCTGCCCGAGCGCCTCGGCTCCGAATGCCTTCGCGGCGCGGCATTCGTCCTCGCTGGCGAAGACCATCGTCAAGGTGATCCGCGTGGCGGTGAGGGTTCCGTCTTTTCCATCGGTGCCGATCTCCTCGAAGGCCACATCCGCATCGGCATGTTTCGGGCCGTTCTCGCCCCAGAGCAGGCTGTAGGAGATGCCCGCGCCTTCCTCCATCCGGTGGTAGCGGTGGTGGTTGGGATAGACCGTGCCGTCCGGCCCGATCATGTCGAAGACCCATTCGCCGCCGGTGCGCAAATTGATGCGTTTCGTGCGGCAGGAATAGCCCTCGGGGCCCCACCACAAGGGCAGGCTCTCGGGTTGGTCCATGCCCGCCAGATTGCGGCCCGCGGTGCGGCGATCACCCGCTCGATGCGCATGGTCGCCGCAGGGTTTGCAGCTGCTTGCGCCATCACCGCAACCCTTGGGCATAGGCTTCGAGCTGTGAGGCGACGGTACCCCATCCCTCGTAAAAGCCCATGTTTTCGTGGGTTTTCCGGCTGTCCGGATTGCGGTGGCGCGCGATGGCCGTGTACAGCGTGCCACCCTCCGGCGCATCTGCCAAAAGCAGGATCGCGGTCATGAAGGGCTCCGGCGCGGGCTTCCAGCCCTCGCTGAACGCATCGGTAAAGACCAGCTTTTCCTGCGGCACGATCTCGAGATAGACGCCGCGATTTGCGATGCTGTTGCCTTCGACCTCGAAGCGGGTGTCGAAGCGTCCGCCGATCCGCAGATCGATCTCGACCGCCGTGACCTTATGCGGTTTGGGGATGAAGAAATGCGGAATATGGCGCGGATCGGTCCAGCATTCCCAGACGAGTGCCCGCGGCGCGGCGTGCGTGTAAAGCTGAGGTCGGTATCAGGGTCGAGTTCGATCGTCATGGTCTTCGTCCTCCAACAACGTCATGACATAGCTTTCCAACCGGTCGAGGCGGCTTTCCCAATGCGCCCTTTGCTCGTCGAGCCAGTCGCACATCGGGGTCAGCGCCTCGGGGACGACCGCGCAAGAGCGCACCCGCCCGTCCTTTGACGAAGCAATCAATCCCGCCTCTTCGAGCACCGAAAGGTGGCGCATCACTGTCGGCAGCTTCAGTCCGGTCGGGCGCGCGAGCTCGGAAACTGGGGCGGGGCCTTGCGCCAGCCGCGCCAGAATCGCCCGCCGCGTCGGATCGGCCAAGGCCTGAAAGAGCTGCGAGAGGTCGGAATCATACTTAGCCATATTGCTAACTATAACGCAGATCCGATACGCGACCAAGAGATTTCACGGGCGGAGGCTGGAGCCGCCGGAAGGTCTTGCGGGCCTCTTCCGGCTCGCAATCACGCGGGGTCTGTCACGATTTTTGGCGAAATTGCGGCGCTGGCAGGGATGCGCCACTTTATAAATATTCAATTTTATCATGGTGATATGGCGAGGAAAGCAACTTCCATATCCGCCAGGTTCCCCAAAATCTGCATAGGCATAACGCACCATTTCTCTCGGACCCAACGGCAGGGGAAGGATTTTCTCCGCAAGGGCGCAAATTTGTAATAGCGCGGCGCATACTTTTCTAACTAAACTAGAAAAGTATGCGAAAGGATGCGGGAGGCATTCCATGAGCCGGTTTCACGGCACCACGCTTCGCCTTGTGCGCGACATGGGACCGCTTTCGCGGACCGAGCTGATGGGCGAGATGGGGGTCTCTTCTCCCAGCCTGACCAAAATCGCGAACCGTTTGGTCGAGGCGGGGCTGCTGCACGAAGGCGGCAAACGCGACGAGGTGAATTTCGGACGGCCGCGGCAATATCTCGATCTCGCGGAAACGGGTTGGCGCGTGGCCTGCGTGTCGCTGATGCCCGGCAGGTTGGAAGTCGGGATTGCCGACAAGGACGCGCGGGTGTTGCTGGCGCGGCGCTTCGACCTCGACTGTTCCGCCATTCAGGCTCTGGCGATGGTCCCCGATGCCCTGCGTGCGCTGCAGGCCGAGCTGGATCTGGGCGACGACCGCATCGCGGGCCTTTGCCTGACGCTGCCGGGCCATGTCGACCTCGAGGGGCGGCGTCTGCTGGCGGTCAGCCGGCCGGGTTGGGGCGAGGGCCTTTGATCGAGGTGCTCGAAGCCGCGCTGCCCTGGCCGGTGACGCTCGAGAACAAGGTCACTGCGATGGCCTTTGCCGAGGCCGTCCGCGCGCGACGCGCCGATCACCACACGATGCTTTACCTCTACCTCGATCAGGGTCTGGGCGCGGCCTTCATCCGCGAGGGACGCGGGGCCGCCTTCTCGGGGCGCGACGCGCTGGAGCTTGGCCATATCAGGGTCGAGACCCCCGGCCGCCCCTGTGAATGCGGATTGAGCGGCTGTTTCGAGACCGTCCTGACCGCCGATATGATCCGCAGTTCCGACCACGAGATTCTCGGCGGGGCTTGGCCCTCGTGGCCCAGCAATTCGCGAATATCGTCAACCTTCTCTCGCCCGAGCGCGTGGTTCTGGGCGGGGGCTGGCGCAGCTTTCGCCCGAGGTGCGCGGCTCTCTTGGCGATGCGATCCTTGCGCAGGTCATGCCGCATGCGCGGGCGCGGACCGAATTCCGCCCGAGCCTGCTCGGGCCGGATGCGACCTTGCAGGGCGCGGCGGCTGTCGCGCTCGACCGCTTTACTATTCGGGAGGAACCCTATGAGCCGCAAATCAGAGCTTCCGGGTTTGCGTTTCCTGTCTTTCGGACTGGGGATTTTGGCGTGGTATCTGCTGACCCGCTTTAGTGCGGTGATGCTGCCCGGACCGGGCGAGGTTGCGGGCAAAGCATGGTCCGCGATCGAAAGCGGACGGCTGTTTACCGATATTGCCGCTTCGCTGCGCCGCGTGTTGTCGGGCTTTCTGCTCGGCACGGCTTTGGCCATTCCGGTCGGGTTCCTGATGGGCTGGTACCGCGTGGCACGCGGGTTGCTCGACCCGTGGATCCAGTTTTTCCGCATGATCCCGCCGCTTGCGATCATTCCGCTTGCGATCATCACCTTGGGCATCGACGAGGCCCCCAAGATCTTCGTGATCTTCCTTGCGGCCTTCCTCTCTTCGGTGGTGGCGACCTATCAGGGCGTGATCGGGGTCGACCGCACGCTGATCAATGCCGCACGGGTTTTGGGGGCGAAAGATGGGGTGATCTTCGCCCGCGTTGTGGTGCCGGCCTCGCTGCCCTTCATTCTGGTCGGCTGCCGCATCGGGCTGGGCTCGGCCTGGGCCACCGTCGTCGCCGCCGAGCTGATCGCCGCGCAATCGGGCCTCGGTTTCCGCATGCAGCAGGCGCAGCTTTACTACGACATGCCGACGATTTTCGTCTCGCTGATCACCATCGGCATTCTCGGCCTCGCGATGGACCGCATTCTCCAGCTGGCCGAAAAACGCCTCACCAACTGGCAGGAGCGGCTATGAGTTCCGAGATCCTTTTCCGGAATGTCTCGATGAAATTCGAGGATCTTCTGGTGCTGAACAAGCTCAAC
This sequence comes from Paracoccus cavernae, assembly GCA_030410095.1. Taxonomy (GTDB): domain Bacteria; phylum Pseudomonadota; class Alphaproteobacteria; order Rhodobacterales; family Rhodobacteraceae; genus Paracoccus; species Paracoccus cavernae. The sequence goes on along the minus strand of JAUFRC010000002.1, from coordinate 29,273 downwards.
CTGACGATCGCGGCTGGCGAATTCGTCACGATGGTCGGCCCGTCGGGCTGCGGCAAATCTACTGCGCTCAATCTTGCGGCGGGGCTGTTGCAGCCTTCCGAAGGCGAGGTTCTGGCCGGCGGGCGCCCGATCCGTGGCCCGGGCCCCGAGCGTGGGGTAATCTTCCAGCAATATGCGCTTTTCCCGTGGCTGACGGTTCGCGAAAATGTCGAATTCGGGCCGCGCCTTGCCGGAAAAACCAAAGCCGAGCGGCGCCGGATCTCGGACCATTATCTGCGGCTGGTCGGCCTTCAGGATTTTGCCGAGGCTCTGCCCAAAACCCTTTCGGGCGGAATGAAACAGCGCTGCGCGATCGCGCGCGCCTATGCCGCCGATCCCCAGATCCTGCTCATGGACGAGCCCTTCGGCGCGCTGGACGCCCTGACGCGGATCAAGCTTCAGGACCAGCTTTTGCAGACCTGGGGCGAGGATCGCCGCTCGGTCCTGTTCATCACCCATGATGTCGACGAGGCGGTTTATCTCGCCAATCGCGTCGTCGTGATGGCGGCGCGTCCGGGGCGGCTTTTCGAGGTGATCGAGGTCGATCTGCCCCATCCCCGCACCGAGGAGATGCGCCTCTCGCCCGAATTCGCCGCGATCCGCAATCGGGTCTGGCATTCCGTTTACCACCAGCCTTCGCAGGCCAATGCCGCTTGACGGCCCATCAGGGAGAAAGACATGAAACGCCGCCATTTCATCGCAGCCGCCATTGCCGCTGCCAGCCTGTCGGGTGCCTATCCGGCTTTGGCCGAGACCGATCAGGTCCGCGTCGGCTATATCGCCGATTTCTGGGGGCTTCGGCGACTGCCGTTGCGACCGAGCAGGGCTTTGGGAAAAGCATGGGCTTGACGCCGATACCAAGGTCTTCACCAACGGTCCGCTGCAAATTCAGGCGCTTGGCACGAACAGTCTCGATTTCGGCTATATCGGGCCGGGGGCCTTGTGGTTGCCCGCATCCGACAAGGCGCGGGTCGTCGCGATCAGCTCGGTCGGAAACTCGGACCGCATTCTTGCGCGTGAAGGCGTGACCTCGCTTGCCGACCTCAAGGGCAAGAAGGTCGCCGTGCCCGAGGGACTTCGGGCGATATGCTTCTGGGCCTTGCGCTCGAGGCGGCAGGGATGAGCCGCGACGATCTGGAAATCGTCACCGCCGATCCGGCGACCGTGGTCTCGGCCTTCGCCTCGGGTCAGGTCGACGGGGCGGCGATCTGGTATCCGTTCGTCGACGTGATCCGCAAGGCGAACCCGGGGATCGTCGAACTGGCCAAGAATGCCGACTTCCCGCAAAACCAGTTTCCGGCAGCTTTCGTGACCAATCCCGCCACCGTGACCGACCGGCCCGAACTGGTCGGAAAATTCATCGCCGTGATGAAAGAGGCAGGCGACTGGCGCCATGCCAACCCTGCCGAGACCATCAAGATCACCGCCGATTTCCTGGGCGTCGATGCCGCCGTTCTGGAGCAGGAGGCGACGATGGGTACGAGCTTCACCGCCGAAGATCTGGCCGCGAAATCCAAGGACGGCACGATCAACAGCTGGCTCGACGGAATGGCCGCGATCTATGTCAAACAGGGCAAGCTCGAAAAGGCGCTGCCCGCGGCGGACTACTATACTGCTGATCTCTTTGTGAAATAATCCACGGAGCGGCCGCGCTTTCCTGCGCGGCCGTCCTTTCTGATACCGACGGATAGCGACATGAACGTTCTTTACATCGACATCGACAGCCTGCGCCGCGACCATCTGGGCTGCTACGGCTATCACCGCGACACCTCGCCCAATATCGACCAGCTCGCCGCCGAGGGCATCCGGTTTGATAACGTCTATGTCTCGGACGTGCCCTGTCATCCGTCGCGCACCGCGCTGTGGTCGGGGCGTCACGGCTTTCGCACCGGCGTCGTCAACCACGGCGGCCTTGCCTGCGAGCCCTTCCGCGAAGGCCGCGAGCGCGCTTGGGCGGGCACGTTTTACGAGGAAGGCTGGCTCAAGCAGCTGCGTGATCTCGGGCTTTATACCGCGACCTTTTCGTCTTTCGGCGAAAGGCATGGCTGCTGGCATTGGTATGCCGGCTTCAACGAGGTCCACAACTGCGGCAAGGGCGGCATGGAAACCGCCGACGAGATCATTCCGCAGGCGATCGACTGGCTCAAGCGCAACGGCGAGCGCGGCTTCTTCCTGCATGTCAACATCTGGGACCCCCACACGCCCTATCGCACGCCTTCCGAATGGGGCAATCCCTTTGCCGATGCGCCGATCGCAGGTTGGATCACCGACGACGTGATGCGCAAAAGCTGGAACGGTTTCGGCCCCATTCCCCGCAGGAGCCGACCGGATTTTCGGGCCATAACTGGCATGCGAACTATCTCGAGCGCCAACCGGCCTCGATTCCCGATCTCGCGGCGGCAAAGACCTGGATCGACGGTTACGATGCGGGTGTGCGCTATGCCGACGACTATATCGGCCATCTCGTCGCAGCGCTCAAAGAACTGGGGCTTTACGACAAGACGATCATCGTCATCGGGGCCGATCACGGCGAAAATCTGGGCGAGCTGAACGTCTGGGGCGACCACCAGACTGCCGACGAATATACCTGCAACGTGCCTTTGATCATTCGCGCACCCGATCTGGGCGGCGATCTGCGCGGCAGTGTCAATCAGGGCCTGCATTACCATTTCGACTGGGCCGCGACACTGATCGACCATCTCGGCGGCAATGTTCCCGAGGTCTGGGACGGGCGCAGCTTCAAACCGGCGTTGCTCGAGGGTGACGAGGAGGCCGCGAATTTCTGGTCCTGAGCCAAGGCGCATGGGCGGTGCAGCGCGGCGTGCGCTTCCGCCTCGAGGGCGAGGACTGGCTGTTCTTGCGCACATGGCATGACGGGTTCAAGGATTTCGGACCCGAGACGCTTTTCAACCTCACGCAGGACCCGCACGAGACCACCGATCTCGCGCCCGCGCGTGCCGATGTCGTCGCCCATGCCTCGAAGCTTCTGGCCGATTGGTGGGCCGAGCAGGCTGCGCTATCGGATCACGATGTCGATCCGCTGATGACCGTCCTGCGCGAGGGCGGCCCTATCACACGCGCGGCGAATTGCCGGGCTATCTCGACTGGCTCGAGCAAACCGGGCGCGGCGATGCGGCAGCCAAATTGCGCGCACGCCACCCCGAAAAGACCAAGGGCGAGGCGACCTTGCGTTAATGCGCGCCTTAGGATGCAGGAGACGCCCTCGGGGCAAAAGGAAAGCGGGGCGCCATCCCCGCTTTCCCCATTCGGTCGCGGCCCCATCCGTTCGAGGGAGAACCGGCCCGCGCCGGTAGCAAAAGCGTGCGGATCTGTTAGGATTGATCAACCCCAGCCTCGGAAAGATCACCATGTGCGAAGTTTTTCCCGTCAGGACCGTCGTCGCTACCAGCCGGTCACACGCAAGATCCGGCTGAACGGGCAAAGCACCTCGATCCGGCTTGAACAGGCGTTCTGGGACATTCTCGACGAAATTGCCGCAGGCGAAGGGCGAGCAACGCCCGCCTTTCTGTCGACGCTGCAATCCGAGGTGTTGATGCTGGACGGCGAGCCTGTCAACTTCACCTCGCTGCTGCGCTGCGCTTGTCTGGTCCAGCTCGAGCTGCGCGGCACCAATGCACAGGCCTTCCGCGAGGCCGCAAGACAGGTCGCCCGCGCCGCCTGACCGGAACGTCTTTTCCCGAAATGCCGCCATTCGCGGAATGATTTCGCGCCGAAAGCGCCGCGTGGTAGCATGATGCTACCCCGAGAGCGGAAAACTTTTTGAAATTGGTTCAAACGATTTCGGAAAGGACGCCAGCCCATGGCCAAAATGATTCACTCGATGATCCGCGTCGCAAACGAGGCACGCTCGCTTGACTTCTACAAGGCGGCTTTCGGTTTGGAGGTGGTCGAGCGGCTGGATTTCGAGAGCTTCACCCTGATCTATCTGGCCAATGACGAAAGCACGTTCGAGCTGGAATTGACCGTGAACAAGGGCACGGAAAGCTATGATCTCGGCAATGGATACGGCCATCTTGCGGTCTCGGTCGCGGATGTCGCGGCGGAACATGCCCGCCTGACCGATCTGGGCCTTGCGCCGCGCAAGCTGGTCGATTTCGCGCCGGCAGGCGAGGTGATCGCGCGGTTTTTCTTCATCAAGGATCCGGACGGATACGAGATCGAAGTGCTCCAGCGCGCCGGCCGCTATCTTTAAGCGTCTCGAAGCAGGCAACCCCGTCGGGAGGAGGCGGGACGACCAACAGGAGGGAGGAACGACATGAACGAAACAATCATCGCGCCCGCTGACCACAAGGTCAGGGGGTTGACACGGCGGGGCCTTTTGTCGCGCGCAATCGCTGCGGGCGCGCTTTGCGTCGTGGGCACCGGTTTTGTCGCCGCGCCGGATGCCGCATGGGCGGTGGAAACCACCACGCTCAAGCCCGAAACCATGGCGACGCTGATCCAGATGGCGCGCGACATCTATCCCCATGACCGCATTGCCGACCGTTTCTATGCGGTCGCGGTCAAGGGCTATGACGACCCCGAACAGGCCGCGCTGATCGAAGAGGGGTCTCGGCGCTTGATGTCGTGGCGAAGTCGCAGGGTTTCGACAGCTATCTGGCCGCCGGATGGGAGAAAGACCGCGTTGTCATGCTGCGCATGATCGAGCATTCGCCGTTCTTCCAGCGGGTGCGCGCGGGTCTTGTGACGGGGCTTTATAACCAGAAAGAGATCTGGCCGCTCTTTGGTTACGAGGGCGAAAGCTATTCGCAGGGCGGCTACATCAACCGTGGCTTCAACGACATCGACTGGCTGTAAGGGAGGCGGATATGGCTGATACAGTGGCAAAATTCGCCCTCGACGACGCATCGGTCGTGGTGATCGTGGGCACGGGCTCGGGCGGCGGGGTTCTCGCGAACGAGCTGGCACAAAAGGGCGTCAAGGTCGTCGCTCTCGAGGCGGGCGGGCGCTATCTGCCCGACGACTACATCAACGACGAATGGGACAGTTTCGCGCAGCTGAGCTGGGGCGACATGCGCACCACCTCGGGCGATTGGCGGGTGGCGCGCGATTTCGCTAACCTTCCGGCATGGATCGTCAAGGCGGTCGGCGGAACCTCGATCCATTGGGCGGGCGCGTCCCTGCGCTTTCAGGAGCACGAGTTCAAGGCGCTGAGCACCTATGGTCCCGTCGACGGCGCGAACCTTCTTGATTGGCCGATCACGCTGGCCGAGATGGAACCCTATTACGACCGTGCCGAGAAAAAGCTGGGCGTGACCCGAACCAACGACCTGCCTGGCCTGCCGGGAAACACGAACTATCTGGTTCTGGAAAAGGGCGCGAAGGCGGCCGGCTATACCAAGGTTTCGACCGGCCATATGGCGATCAATTCGGTCGAGAACGACGACCGCATGGCCTGTCAGCAGACGGGTTTCTGCTTTCAGGGCTGCAAATGGGGCGCGAAATGGTCGGCGGCCTATACCGATATTCCGCGCGGCGAAGCCACCGGCAATCTCGAGGTGCGCGACCATTGCCATGCCACCAGAATCGAGCATGACGAGACCGGCAAAGTGACCGGCGTGCGCTATATCGACAAGGACGGCGCCGAACAGTTCCAGCAGGCGCGGATCGTCTCGGTTGCGGGCAATGCGATCGAAAGCCCGCGGCTGCTGCTGGCCTCGGCCTCGGAGCGCTTTCCCGACGGGCTGGCCAACAGCTCGGGGCAGGTCGGGCGCAACTATATGCGCCATACCACCGGCTCGGTCTATGCGATCTTCGAAAAGCCCGTACATATGTGGCGCGGCACGACCATGGCGGGGATCGTGCAAGACGAGGCCCATCACGGCCCCGATCGCGGCTTTGTCGGCGGCTACGAGCTGGAAACCCTGTCGCTCGGCATCCCCTTCATGGCGGCGTTCATGGATCCGGGCGGTTGGGGGCGCGAGTTCACCTCGGCGCTCGACAGCTACGAGAATATGGCCGGCATGTGGATCGTGGGAGAGGATCTGCCGCAGGAAACCAACCGCGTCACACTGAACCACGAGGCCAAGGACCAGTTCGGCCTGCCGGTCCCGAACGTGCATTACGACGATCACCCCAATGACCGAGCGATGCGCGATCACGCCTACCGGACGGGAGAAAAGATCTATCGCGCGGCAGGGGCGACCCGCGTTCTGCCGACGCCGCCCTATCCCTCGACCCATAACCTCGGGACGAACCGCATGTCGGAAAATCCGCGTGACGGGGTGGTGAACAAATGGGGGCAATCCCATGATGTCGCGAACCTTTTCGTCTCGGACGGTTCGGTCTTCACCACATCGGCCGCCGAGAACCGACCCTGACCATCGTCGCGCTGGCGATCCGTCAGGCCGAGTTCATCGCCGCCGAAATGGAAAAAGGCACGATCTGAGGGATCGGGCTTGGGCAAAGGCCTGGGACAAAGAAAAGGGCGGGTCCGACGACCCGCCCTTTTGCGTGACTGCTTGCCGGTCACCCGATCTGGTCGCCCTGCACGGGGCCTTCCGTGTTCGGTTTCCAGCCAAGCGCCGGAGCGACATGTTTGGCGAAGGATTCCAGAATGTGCAGGTTGTATTCCGGACCAAGCTGGTTCGGAATCGTCAGCATCAACGTATCCGCCAGACCGATCGCCTTGTCGGCTTTCAGCTGCTCGATCAGCTTGTCCGGCTCGGCCGCATAGGTGCGCCCGAAGGTCGAACGGAAGCCGTCGATCATGCCCACGCCGTCATGACGCTCTGCCGCGCCGCCGAAATAGGCGCGGTCCTGATCGTTCATGATCGGGAAGACGCTGCGGCTGACCGAAACGCGCGGCGAGCCTTTGTGGCCGGCTTTGCGATAGGCGTCGCGGAAGCGCACGATTTGTTCGGCCTGCAGCTCGTCGAAGGGCATGCCTCCGTCTTCGGTCAGCAGCGTCGAGGACATCATGTTCAGCCCCTGACGACCGGTCCATTCGGCGGTATCGCGCGTGGCCGAACCCCACCAGATGCGGTCGCGCAGCGTATCGGTACGCGGCTCGATCGCCTGCGGCTGGCCGCCCGCCATCTGGCGGTCACCCTTGGCCAGACGGTCGCCGTCGATGGCGCGCAGGAACAGGTCGAACTTTTCGCGCGCGATATCCGCACCACGCTCGTCGATCGAGCCAGTATAGCCGAAAGCCTCATAGCCGCGAATAACCGTCTCGGGCGAGCCGCGGCTGATGCCGAGCGCGATGCGGCCGTCGGCCAGAATATCCAGCGAGGCAGCTTCTTCCGCGAGATAGAGCGGGTTTTCATAGCGCATGTCGATCACGCCGGTGCCGACCTCGATATTCTTGGTCTTGGCCGCAATCGTCGCCAGAAGCGGCATCGGAGAGGTTTGCTGCTTGGCGAAGTGATGCACGCGGAAATAGGCGCCGTTCACGCCAAGCTCGTCGGCGCCGACGCCGATTTCGACCGCCTGTTTCAGCATTTCGCTGGCGTTGCGCGTTTGCGAGCCGCGTGCGTTCATATAATGGCCGAAGCTCAGAAAGCCGAATGCCCTCATGGAATTCCTCCTGCCGCAAGAAGCGGACTTGCTATTGGTTGCCGTGAATTTAGTGTTCGATGCATCAACGGCAAAGAGGTCCCGTCAAGAACGTAGCGTTCGATATTTGCGAACCTCTGGCGGATTGCTGCGGGGCGGAAGATCCTGGATCTCGCGAAAAACCGCGCGCAGATTAAGCGATAGTAGCGCAACTGGCCGTGACCGGGGCCGTCGCCGAACCGGCACCCATGCGGGATGATGGTATATTACATAACTCCGGTTATCATACGATCTGATCCGCCCCGCAAAGCTTGTGCCCGAACCGCGGTTGTGGCCAAAAGAGGATCACGACAAACCGGAAGATAAAGAACGAGCAGCCATGACCACGCCGGAATCCGCCCAGATTGCTCCCGACGGGATGGTCGCGCTCGCGGGAGGCCTGTTCCGCATGGGATCGGACCGGTTCTATCCCGAGGAAGCGCCGTGCCATTCGGTCTTCGTCAGCCCCTTCGCGATCGACATCAACCCCGTCACCAATGCACAATTCGCGCAATTCGTCGCGGCGACCGGCCATGTCACCACGGCCGAGATCGCACCCGATGCCAAGGACTATCCCGGCGCCCTGCCCGAGATGCTGCGCGCGGGCTCGCTGGTTTTCACGCAGCCTCCCCATCCTGTGCCCCTGTCGCGCTGGGATTTGTGGTGGAGCTTCAGCTTCGGGGCCGATTGGCGCCATCCGCGCGGCCCGCAAAGCAGCCTCGACGGGCTCGCCGATCATCCGGTCACCCATGTCTCCTATGACGACGCGCTCGCCTATGCGCATTGGGCGGGCAAGGATCTGCCGAGCGAAGCCGAATGGGAATTCGCGGCGCGTGGCGGTCTGGAGGATCGCGACTATGCCTGGGGCGACGAGCTGATGCCCGAGGGTCGTCACTTGGCCAATCTTTGGCAGGGCCGGTTTCCGCACGAGAACCTCGAGAGCGACGGCTGGCCGCTGACCTCGCCGGTCGGGGCCTTTCCGCCCAATGGCTACGGGCTTTACGACATGATCGGCAATGTCTGGGAATGGACCTCGGATTTCTGGACCGGCCGCCACGCTGCCGATGCGGCCAAAGCCTGCTGCATCCCGCAAAATCCCCGCCAGCTCTCGGCCGTAGGCAGCCATGATTTCGCCCAGCCCGGGTCCCCGATCGCGCGCAAGGTTCTCAAGGGCGGCTCGCATCTGTGCGCGCCGAATTACTGCCGGCGCTACCGCCCCGCCGCGCGTCATCCTGAGCCGGTCGATACCTCGACCAGCCATGTCGGCTTCCGCTGTGTGCTCCGCCTTCCGAGCCGTTCCTGACCGCCGACAAAAGTGACGCTACGCAATGCCGCAGTGCAGCTTTCTGCCGGAACCTGAACGAAGACAAATTGGTTGAATGCATTCTGTCCTGTTTTTCGGGACGTCCCTATCCGCCCCGACCCAGGAACGCAGAATGTCAGCACTTTTTCAGCCCTTTCAGCTCAAGGGCGTTACCCTCCGCAACCGCATCGGCGTCGCACCGATGTGCCAATATTCGGCGCGTGACGGCATCGCCAATGATTGGCATTTGTTCAACTATGCCGCGCAAGCGCGCGGTGGTGCGGGGCTGGTTGTGATCGAGGCAACCGGCGTGTCGCCAGAGGGCCGCATCACCCCCGATTGCACCGGCATCTGGAGCGATGCCCATGCCGAGGCCTTCGCCCCGATCGTGCGCGCGATCAAATCCTTCGGCGCGGTTCCGGGGATCCAGATCGGGCATGCCGGCCGCAAGGCGAGCGCCAACAACCCGTGGGAAGGCGACGACCATATTCCGACAGAGGATCCGCGCGGTTGGGAGACCATCGCCCCTTCGGCCATTCCGTTCGGCGGACAGCTGAGCAAGGTCCCGCGCGAAATGACGCTTGCCGATATCACCCGCGTCCGCGACGATTTCGTTGCCGCCGCCAAACGCGCCCGCGCTGCCGGTTTCGAATGGCTCGAGCTGCATTTCGCCCACGGCTATCTCGCGCAGACCTTCTTCTCGAAAGAGGCCAACCAGCGCACGGATTCCTATGGCGGCAGTTTCGAGAACCGCAGCCGCTTCCTGCGCGAGACTTTCGCCGCCGTGCGCGCGGTCTGGCCCGAGGAATATCCGCTGACGGTGCGTTTCGGCGTGACCGAATTCAACGGAAGGGTCGACGAGGATCTCGCCGAATCCGTGGCTCTGGCGCGAAATCTCAAGGCCGACGGCATGGATCTGTTGGATACGAGCATCGGCTTCTCGACGCCCGAGAATACGATCCCGTGGTCGATGGGCTTTATGGGTCCGATCGCGCGGCGCATCCGTACCGAGGCCGGCATTCCGGTCGCAAGCGCCTGGAATTTCGGCGAGCCTAACGTTGCCGAAGCGGCGGTCGCCAAAGGCGAGCTGGATGTGGTTCTGGTCGGAAAGGCTCATCTCGCCAATCCCCATTGGGCCTATGAGGCGGCGCGTACGCTCAAGATCGAGGAGCTGTCGAGCGTCCTTCCGCCGCCCTATGGCCATTGGCTCGGCCGTTACTGATCGGGCTGTCGGGTAGCAGAATTTACGCCGCGCGGTTTTGCTTCCGCGCGGCGTCTTCGTGGGTGGAGGTGGTCAGACCTTTTCGATCGGGCCGGAATATTGCCCGATCCGCGCATCGGCGGTCAAAAGCACCATGCCTTCCGAAATCGCCTGCGCGATCAGCATGCGGTCGAAGGGATCGGCATGGATCGCGGGCAGGCTGGTCAGCGCGAGGCAGTGACGCCCGTCGACCGAGAGTTCGGAGTAGTCATTGGCCAAAAGCCCCGCGCGCAGAACCCCCGGCTCGACGCGGAAGTCGGGCCGGTCGAGGCCGCGCTTGATGGCGACCTCCCAGATCGAGGCGGCGCTGAACCACAGCTGATGCGCCGGATCGAGCATCAGCTCCGCGGCGCGGGCCGGTACTTTGGCGGGCGCGAAAGCCGACCAGAGCAGCAGATGGGTGTCGATCAGCAGATTCATTGCGCGGTCTGATCCGGCCCTGCATCGGCATCGCCTTCGAAAAGGCCGCGGATCTCGTCGGCGGCCATGCTGTCGAAGTCGTCGGGAATGCTGTATTGGCCCGCGAGAAAGCCCATGCGGCGCGGGGTTTCGCCCTCGAGCATGGTGACTTTGACCAAAGGCTTGCCCGCCCGCGCGATGATGAAGGGCTCCCCCTGCGCGGCGCTTTCTACGAGTTTCGACAGGTTGGTCTTGGCTTCGTGCATATTGACGGTTTTCATCACGACCCCGCATGACAAATCAAACTTAGTCCACTCAACTTAGTCCGATTAGCCCTATGGCGCAAGACCTACCCTTGCGGCCAGACCAAAGAGCGGTGGATCTGCATGCCCGCCCATGCCCCGTCCGCCACGGCAAGCGAGACGGAATGGGCCCCTCTCGCGACATCTCCGGCGGCGTAGATGCCGGGGACAGAAGTGGCTTTGGTGTCGTCGGTCCAGATCTGCGTGCCGCTCGGCGTTTCGGCCAAGGCGCAACCGGCGCGCGCGGCGAGATCAGAGGCGGGGCTGGTGCGCGTCGTGGTGAAGAGGCCCGCGAAATGCAGCACCCGCCCGTCGGAGAGCAAGACATCCGCCTTGTTTTGCACGGTTGCAACCGGCGTTTCCTCCACCACCACGCCGCGTAGGGCCAAGGCATTGCGCTGTGCTCCGTCCGGCGCGACCGCATCGTTGAGCAGCAAGGTGACCGTGCCCCAATCGGTCAGAAGCTCCGCCTGATGCAGCGCATTGGCATGGCTGGCCAACACGCCGATCGCCCGCCCGCCCAACTCGTAGCCGTCGCAATAGGGGCAATGGAGCACGGTTTTGCCCCAACGCGCCGCGAGGCCATCGACCTCGGGGAGCTGGTCGGCAAGACCCGTCGCCAGCAGCAGGCGGCGACCGCTCGCGACGGCACCGGCTTTGGTGGTAATGGTGAAACCGTCTTTGTCGCCCGCCACCATCTCGGCATGACCATCGATCCAGGTGACGCTCGGATAGGCCAGAAGCTGGTTGCGGGCTTCGGCCCAAATCGCGGCGGGATCCTTGCCGTCCTGCCCGAGAAAGCCATGCGCATGGGTGGTGAAGCGGTTGCGCCTTTGACCGGCGTCAATCACCGTCACCTTGCGCCGCGCGCGCGCCAGCTGAAGCGTGGCGGCCATGCCGGCATAGCTGCCGCCGATCACAAGTACATCCTGCATGGGTCTTTTCCTTCTTGGAGTTTCAGCGCGGGGTTTCGTGACTGCGGTGATCCGCGAAAGGCTGGTAGAGCTCTGCCAACGTGATCTCGGCGAAACGCGCCAGCAAAAGCGCCTCGGCCTCGGCGAAGCTCTCGCCCATCGCGGCGTTCACCGCCTGCTCGATCCGGCAATCCGGCGCGTCCGAGCGGTTGCCCATCGCGAAGATCGCCGGTTGTCCCAAGGCATTGTGCAGATCGAGAAGGCTCAGCCTATCCAGCGCGACCGCCAACGACCAACCGCCCGCAGGCCCCCTGCCCGCATGGACGAAGCCCGCGTCGCGCAGCAAGCCCATCGTGCGGCGTACCACCACCGGATTGGCGTCAAGGCATTCGCCGAGCGTTTCGGAGGTTACAGGCTCGGCGCGCTCCGCCATGTGCAAAAGCGCGTGCAGGACGAGGGAAAGGCGGCTGTCTCTTTTCATGTAACAATTGATGTTACCTATTGAGACAAAAATCAAGCCCGAATTTCCATCGGGCTTGAGATTGATCCTGAACGGTCCCTGCCCTCTCCCGCAATGGTGCGGGAAAGGGCTGTTTGTCTCAGGCGGGCAAAGCTGCGCCCGCCTTGTTCATACGCCATTGCTTGAGCGCGATCAGCGCCAGAATGGCTGCGCCAATGGCCGACGAAATCGGCTCGGGCGCGATCAACAGGAAGGCTCCGATCGTCAGCAAAATCCGCTCGAAGAGGCTGAGCGGGGCAAGAAGCCAGTTGGTCAGCGCCGCCGACAGCGACAAGATCCCAAGGACAGCTCCCGAGAAGGCCAGGGCAAAGGCCGTCCAGGTAAATCCCTCGGTCACCAGCAGAAGCGACGGCGAGAAGACGAAGACGAAAGGCACCAGCGCCTTGCCCATCGACAGACGGAACGCGGTATTGCCCGCCTTGAAGGCATTCGCCCCCGCGATCCCCGATGCCGCATAGGCCGCCATTGCGACCGGCGGCGTCACATCCGCGATCACCCCGTAATAGAAGACGAAGAAATGGGCCACGATCGGCTCCACGTTCATCATCCCCAACACGGGCGCGGCGACCGCGACCATGATGATGTAGTTTGCGGTCGTGGGAATGCCGCAACCCATCAGGATGCAGACCACGGCCGTCATCATCAGCGTGAAGAGCAGGGTCAGCGTCTGCTGGCTCATGAGCTCGAAGGGAAGGAAGCCGAGGAATTCATGCGCCGAGGCGCCCCAGCCCTGCGCGATCGAGGTCACCATGAAGGCGATTTTGAAGCCGATACCGGTCAGGGTCACGATCCCGATGACGACACCCACAAGCGCCGCAGCCACCGTCACCGCAAGCGATTGTTTCGCGCCCGAGACGAAGCCCTCGAAAATGCCGGCTGCGGTTTCCTTGAAACCTTCGACCGCGCCCGATTTCATCACCGACTGGATCAGATAGACGACCATACAGGCCGAAATCGCGACGAAGGCCGACCAGAAGGGCGTGCGGCCCGACATCAGCATGAAGACCAGCAGGATCAGCGGGATCGTCGCCAGCCAGCCCTCTTTGAGGACGAGCCAGGCCTTGGGCAGTTCCTCTTTGGTGAGGCCGCGGATGCCCAGACGGCGGGCCTCCAGATGGACCTGAACCAGTACGCCGAAGAAATGCATGAAGGCTGGAACGATGGCCGCGATCAGGATCGTGCGCAGCGGAATGCCGAGATATTCGACCATCAGGAAGGCGACCGCGCCCATGACCGGCGGCGTGATCTGCCCGCCGGTCGAAGCGGCAGCTTCAACAGCAGCGGCGAAGTGGCGTTTGAAGCCGATCTTGATCATCGCCGGAATGGTGAGCGCGCCGGTGGTCACGGTATTCGCGATCGACGAGCCCGAGATCGAGCCCATCAGTGCCGAAGACACCACCGAGACCTTCGCCGGTCCACCCGAAAAGCGTCCCGTCAAAGCGGTAGCGAGGTCGATGAAGAGCTGCCCCAGACCGATCCTCTGCGCCATGACGCCAAACAGGACGAAGTGGAACACATAGGTCGAGATCACGCCGAGCGCGGTCCCGTAGATCCCTTGCGAAGTCAGGTAGAGGTGGTTGACGATCGTCGACCAATCCGCACCGGATGGACGAAAATCCCCGGCATGCTTTGGCCGAAATAGGCATAGGCCATGAAAAGCGCGGCGATGATCGGCAGCGGCCAGCCCATCGAGCGGCGCACCGCCTCGAGCAGCGCCAAGATCAGGATCGTGCCCATCACCACATCGAGCGTATTGGGGTTGCCGACGCGGAAGGCCAGCTGGTCGTAGATCCACGGCACGTAAAGCGAGGCGATGATCCCTGCGAAAGCGAGGATCCAGTCGGGCAAGGGGATGCCCAGCACGGCAAATTTCGTGGCGACGCCGCGTTTGGATGCGAAGGCCGAAAACAGGATGAAGGTCGCGAACAGCGACACGCCCATCTGGATGCCGCGATGCGTGGTCGAACGCGGAATCCCGAAACCTGCGGTGTAGTAGTGATACAGCGACAGCAGGAACATGACGACCGCGATCAGCGTCGCGATCGGCGGCAACAGCGTGCGAAATCGGGTTTCGGGGTCGTATTCTTCCTCGATCGCGCGCAGCTGAGCGTCTGTCAGATGTGGGACGGTTTCAGACATACAGAAGTGCCCTTTCCGGATTCTAGAAATGGGAATCGGCCCGGCTTGTGGAAAGCCGGGCCATAGGGATCGCGCAGGATCCGTTTACTGAAGCTTGCCTGCTTCTTTGTAGAACTTCTCGGCGCCTGCATGGAACGGAATGCCCGCGCCAAGCGTCGCGCTGTCGAGCGTGATCTGTTTGCCTTTGGCATGGCCTGCGGCAAAGAACTTCTGGGTGCTCTCGTTGTAGAGCGCCTTGGTGATGTTGTAGATCAGCTCGTCCGACTGGTCCGCGCTGGTCACGAGCTGCGCGCCGACCGAGATCGTCGCAACATCCGCGTCCTGGCCTTTATAGGTACCGGCGGGGAAGCTGTCGGCGGCGAAGAAGTTGTACTTCTCGCGCAGCTTGTCGGCAGCCTCGCCGTCGATCGGGACCAGTTTGATGTCGTGCTGGCTGGAGAGTTCGGCAATCGCGCCGGCCGGATAGCCGCCGACAAAGAAGAACGCATCCATCGCATTGTCGCGCATGCGGTCTGCAGCCTGGTCGGGCTTGAGGTATTCTGCCTTCACATCGGCTTCCGACAGGCCGTAGCCTTCGAGAATGATCTTGGCATCGACCAGCGTGCCCGAGCCCGGCTCGTCCAGCGAGACGCGCTTGCCCTTGAGATCGGCCACCGACTCGATGCCCGCATCGGCGCGCGCGACAAGGTGGATGCTCTCGGGGTAAAGGTTCGCGATCAGGCGCAGCTTTTCAACCGCGGGCTGGCCTTCCCACAGGCCGGTGCCGGTCTGTGCCCAATAGGCGACGTCGGATTGGGTGAAACCCGCTTCCATCTGGCCGCCGTTGATGGCGTTGATATTGCCGACCGAGCCGTTCGAGGCCACGGCCGTCGCGATCAGGCCGGGGACGCCGCAAGAGCCGCCATCCTCGCAAGCGCGCGAGCCGGGCGGGTTCGAGATCGAGTTCGCGATCAGGCCGCCGATCGGATAATAGGTGCCCGCCGTCCCGCCGGTGCCGATGCGGAAGAACGACATCTCTTGCGCGGATGCGCCTTGAACGAAAAGGCCGACAGCGGCAGCCAGTCCAAGAATGAGCTTCTTATTCATGATCTTCCTCCTTGTTGATCTTATCTTCCATACTATGAAACATTTGATGGACAATGCTACCGGCAGAAAAATTGCCCATAAAGCCAAGTGACGGAGGGTTAATCTCCGGACTTTCCGGCCATTCCGCCCCAATCCGGCTGCCCGAGCGGACAGAATGCGCGTCCTGTCAGCCCGTGGTTGCGTCCGGTCAAGCGGCTCGCGCCGGCCCGTTTCGCCCCTGCCCGAAACCGCGCTGCGGGCACGTGGGCGCGGGCGTCATTTGAGATTGACTCGGCGGAAGCCGCACCGATATGTTTTCCCAAACATAAGGAGAGTCACATGAAACTCAGTGCTCGCAATGTGCTTGCCGGAACCGTGGTCGAGATCAGCAAAGGCGCTGTGACCAGCCATGTCCGGCTCGATGTCGGCGGAACCATCGTGACGGCCGCGATCACCAACGAGGCGGTTGCCGAATTGGGCCTGACGGTTGGCAGCAAGGCCAGCGCCGTCGTCAAAGCCTCGGATGTCATGATCGGCATCGACGACTGACAGAACGATGACCGACAGCGATTTGCGCCCGTTCGAGCGCGCCGTTTCCGCCCCCGACAGCGCGGATGCGGATCTGTGGTTCATTGGCCGCATCCGCACCCCTTGGACCGACCGTCGCGCCTGCCCGCGTAAAGGCGACGCGCAGGACGGCCCTCTGTGCGAGATCGTGCTCGATCCGCGCTGGTCCGAGGCGATGCTCGGCCTTGAAGGAAAGACCCGCCTCCAGATCCTTTACTGGATGCATCTGGCGCGGCGCGATGTGGTCCGGCAAAACCCCGATTTCGGCAACCGCGCCATCGGGACTTTCGCGCTGCGTTCGCCCTTGCGTCCGAACCCGATCGCCTCGTCGACCGTGACGCTGGAGAGGATCGAGGGCACGAGCCTTTTCGTGCGCGGCCTCGATTGCATCGACCAAACGCCGCTGGTCGATATCAAACCCATTTTCTGCTTTGACGAGCAGCCCGAGAAACGGATTGCCTGATGTTCCATCCCAGAGTTTTTCGGCTGTGACGCTCGTCGCGGCTGTGATGGCGCTTGCCCCGCCGACGGCTATGGCCGAGGTCGTGGTGCGCGACGCCGCCGACCGCGAGATCGCCCTGCCCGACCATGCCAGCCGGATCTATGCGGCGGGACCGCCGGCGGATGTGCTGCTTTACACCCTCAAGCCCGAGGCCATGCTGGGTTGGGTCCGCGCGATCCCGCCGAACGGGCGCGATCTCGTCTTGCCCGCGACCCGCGACCTGCCCGCTTTGGGGCGTCTGACCGGCAAGGGCGATACGCTCAACCTCGAGGGGCTTTTGGCAGCGCAGCCGCAGATGATCCTCGATTACGGCAATATCAGCCCGACTTATCTCGACCTGTCGCAGCGGGTGACGGAGCAGACCGGCCTGCCCTATCTGCTGCTCGACGGAAGCTTTGCCAAAACGCCCCAGACCCTGCGCATTCTCGGCGCCGCTCTGGGTGTCGCCGAGCGCGGCGAGACCTTGGGCGCACAGGCCGAAAAGATCATCGCCGATGCCGAGGCGATGACGGCTGCGCTCGGGCCCGACCAGCGGCCGAAAGTCTATCTGGCGCGCGGGCCAAAGGGCTTGAAAGTGCCGCCAAAGGCTCGATCCATTCCGAAATCATCGAGCGCGCGGGCGGCATCAATGTGGCGGAGGGCGACAGCAAGAGCCTGCTGACCGTCTCGCCCGAGCAGCTCCATGCCTGGGCACCGGAGATCATCATCACGCTGGATGCCGATTTCGCACGCAATGCCGATCTCATGCCCGAACTGGCCGGAATTCCCGCGATCGAGAACGGCCGCGTCTATCTGGCCCCGCAAGCGCCCTTCGGCTTCATCGACGCGCCGCCTTCGGTCAACCGGCTTTTGGGGCTGCGCTGGCTGAGCGCGAAATTCCACCCCGATCTTGCGGGCGAAGGGCTCGAGGCCGATCTGCGCGATTTCTACCGCCTCTTTTACCAGATCGAGCTGAGCGATGATCAGGTGAAAGTGCTGTTGGGTGCGTGAGGATGGCGTGGCGCATCCTTTGGCCGGTGGCCGGGGAGCGCTTTTACTGGCGGCAGTGATGATTGGCGCCCTGATCCTCGGCACCATGCTCGGCCCCTACCCGCTTACCCCCGCAGATATCTGGCGCGAGCTGAGCGGGCATAGCGCCGGCGGCACCGTCGCCACCGTCTTTTGGAACATCCGCCTGCCGCGCGTCCTGCGGCCGCACTGGTCGGTGCGGCCTTGGCGGCAGCAGGGGCCTGCTACCAGTCGGCATTCCGCAACCAATTGGTATCGCCTGATATTCTTGGCGTATCTGCCGGTGCCGGGCTGGGTGCGGTGCTCGGGATCTATCTCGGTTTGCCGGTGCTTG
The DNA here is from genome assembly GCA_030410095.1 of Paracoccus cavernae. Lineage (GTDB taxonomy): Bacteria > Pseudomonadota > Alphaproteobacteria > Rhodobacterales > Rhodobacteraceae > Paracoccus > Paracoccus cavernae. The sequence continues at coordinate 11,363 of JAUFRC010000002.1, read as the reverse complement.
CGATCCAGCTTTTGGGCTTCGGGACCGGATTGGCAACGGTCGGGCTGGTGATCTCCATCTCGCTCGCGATGGGGGCGCGGCTTTGGTCATGGTGCTGTGCGGCATAGCGGTCGGCGCTTTGGCCGGGGCCGGCATCTCGCTCATCAAACTGCTGGCCGATCCCGACAACCAGCTTCCCGCAATCACCTTCTGGCTGATGGGCAGCCTTGCCGGCATCAAACGCGGCGATGTCTGGGCGGCGGCGCCTGCCATTCTCGCGGGATTGGTGCCCCTGATGCTCCTGCGCTGGCGCATCGGGCTTTTGGCTTTGGGCGATGACGAGGCGCGCAGTCTGGGCATCAATGCGGGTGCGGTCAGGGTGGTCGTGGTGACGGCGGCGACCTTGATGACGGCGGCCGCTGTATCGATGGCGGGGGTGATCGGCTGGGTCGGGCTTATGGTGCCCCATATGCTGCGCCCGCTGACGGGGCCGCGCTTCGACCGGCTTTTGCCGGCGGCGATCCTCGGCGGGGCGTCCTTCATGTTGCTCGTCGATCTGGCCGCACGGATGCTGGCACGGCAGGAGATCCCGCTCGGCATTCTGACGGCCGTGCTCGGCGCGCCGGTTTTTGTGCTTCTGCTCGCGCGCAGTGCCGCGGAATGGCGCAATTGATGCTGCTGGACGCGACAGGGCTGTCGGTCGGCCATAGCGGAAATGCGGCATTGCAGGGGGTCGATCTGGCGGTTGGTGCGGGCGAGGTTCTGGGCCTGCTCGGTCCGAATGGCGTCGGGAAAACCACCCTGTTTCGGAGCCTTCTCGGCCTTTTGCCTTTGCTTGGCGGCACGGTCTCCTTGGCGGGGCCGCGCTTTGCGATCTCGGGCGGCGCGAGATCGCCCGCCGGATCGCCTATGTGCCGCAGGCGCAAACCTGCCCTTCGCCTTCAGCGCCCGCGATATTGTCCTGATGGGGCGGAGCGCGGCGCTCGGCGCTTTCGCCACCCCTTCCGCGCGCGATCACGACGCGGCCGAGGCGGCTTTGGCGCGGCTCGGGATCGCGGATCTGGCGGGGGCGAGGATGACGCGGCTGTCGGGCGGCCAGCAGCAAATGGTGCTGATCGCGCGCGCTCTGGCACAGAATGCGCCGCTTGTGGTGATGGACGAGCCGACAGCGAGCCTCGATCTCGCCAACCGCAAACGGATCGAGGATCTGGTTCTCGGCCTTGCCCGCGACGGGATCGGGATCATCCTGTCGACCCATGACCCCGATCAGGCGGCGCGGCTCTGCCGGTCTATGGTGCTGTTGCATCGGGGCCGCGTGCTGGCGGCCGGCCCGATGCGCGAGACGCTGACGCCTGCCACGCTGAGCACGCTTTACGGTACCAAGATCCGGCGCGAAGAGCTGTCGGACGGAAGCCTGCATTTCCGCGCCTGAAGCAGCGCCCCTTGTGACCTCGCCTTTTCCCGCGCGGCTTCTGCGCGGAAAGTCGTGTTGTCCTTCGCTTCGATATGTTTCACCATGCACAACGATTCCCGACCGCTCTCCCCTCGCGGTCGGGAAGCAGCAACAGGGAAAAAGAATGTCATTGCTCCAAAGACTTGCCCTGGCGGGGTGTATCCTGCCGGGATTGGCCGGAGGCTGGGCACAGGCTCAGGAACTCGATCTGGCCCGCGAAGAGGTCATCAGGGAGGCGCAGGCCCAGGCGGCGGCCGGCAAGGCCTTCGTGCTGGGTACCATCGTGCTGACCGCCTCGGGCGAGGAACTCGGCGCGGGCGGCACCACCGCCATCGTCGATTCCGAAGAGATTCTGCACAGCAACCGTCAGACGCTCGACGATGCGATGCGCGTCGTGCCTGGTGTCAGCGTCGGCAATACCGGCGGCAGCCGCAACGAACGGCTGATCTCGGTGCGTGGTTTCGACCGCCTGCAGGTGCCATTGTCGGTCGATGGCATCCGCGTCTATCTGCCCGCCGACAACCGGCTGGATTTCGGGCGTTTCCTGACGCCGGATCTGGCGGAAGTGCAGGTCCAGAAGGGCTATGTCTCGGTGCTGAACGGCCCGGGCGCAATGGGCGGCGCGATCAACCTCGTGACCCGCAAACCGACCGCCCCTTCGAGGGCGAGGCGCGTGTGGGGATCGAGGCCGGCAATCGCGGCGACATCACCGGCAAGAACGCCTATCTGTCCTTCGGCACCAAACAGGACCAGTTCTACGCGCAGGGCAGCTATATGTGGCGCGAGAGCGACGGCTATTATCTCTCCAAGGATTACCGCCCCACTCCCGTCCAATCGGGCGGTTTGCGCGACTATTCCGATACCAAGGACAGCCGCCTCAACCTCAAGATCGGCTATACGCCCAATGCGGACGATGAATATGTCCTGAGCTTCACCCGCCAGAGTGGCGCGAAAAACGCGCCCTACAACGTCATGCAGCCGGTGCGCGGCACCACGCCCGAGCCCCTGCCCGAGGGCCAGAGCTACCAGCGCGACTGGAGCTGGCCGGTCTGGGATCTCGACAGCTACGCCTTCTATTCGCATACGGGCTTCGGCGAGAGCGGCTATGTGAAGACCAAGCTCTACTACAACACCTTCGACAATGTGCTGAAGGCCTACGACGACGTCACCCATAGCACGCAAGAGCAGCGGCGCAGTTTCGACAGCCGCTATGACGATCACGCTTACGGCGCCAGCATCGAGGTTGGCGGCGATGTCGCGGCGGCGCATACGTTGCGCGGTGCGCTCCATTACCGGCGCGACCAGCATGACGATATCCAGCTTTCGCGGCCCGATGTGAACGATGTCAGCGATCCGGTCGAGCGCAGCAAGGAAGAGACCTGGTCGCTTGCGGTCGAGGACACCTGGCGCGTCAATGACGCGCTGACGATTGTCGGCGGCCTGAGCTATGACCGCGCCAAAGTGGTCGAGGCCAGCCGTACCAGCGAAGAGCCCGGTTGGCCGACCGGCAGCACCGATGCGGTCAACTGGCAGCTCGCCGCGCTATATGCGGTGGATCAGGGCGAGTTCCACGCAAGCCTGTCGTCGCGCACGCGCTTCCCGACGCTCTTCAACCGCTATTCGACCCGTTTCGGCACTGCCGTTCCCAATCCCGACCTGAAATCCGAACGCGCGCTGACCGTGGAGATCGGCTATGCCGGTGATCTCGGCCCCGTCGCGATCGAGGGCGCGTTTTTTCACAGCCGAGTCGACGACATGATCCAATCCGTGCCCGTCGGCACCGATCTCAGCCAGAGCCGGAACGTCGGCACTGGCCGCATCACCGGCTTCGAGGTGGCGGGGCAATACGAGATCAACCCCGACCTGTCGCTGGTCGCGAACTACACCTACCTCGACCGCAGCATCGACGATCCGGTCCGCTCGGGGCTGCGCTCGACCGATATTCCGCGTCATGCCGCCTATCTGCGACTGGATTGGCGCGTGCAGCAGGATTTGACGCTCTCGCCCTCGACCGAGCTGGCCAGCTCGCGCTGGACCGATAGCGCGGTGCCGCCTGCCGATCCGACCGAAGTTGCCTATAGCCGTGTCGGCGGCTTCGGTCTGGTCAATCTCGATCTGGACTGGCAGGTCAGCGAACAGGCAAGCCTCGTCTTCGGGCTGCGCAACGCTTTCGACAAGAATTACGCTCTGGTCGAAGGCTATCCCGAGGCCGGCCGCTCGATGTTCATCACCAGCCGCCTGACTTTCTAAGCGCGAAAGTCACTTGAAAACCGGCCGCAAGCTTTCGGGGCTTGCGGCTTTCCCTGCCCCGTGGGAAAGCGCTTCGGACGCATTTCGCAAGACTGTATCTATTGATCGATTTATTTTGATTGATTGATCAATAAATTTAAACTCCTATCGGGTTGTCGGGCCGGAATTCCGGTCGGGCCGATCAAAATGGGAGGACAATTTGATCAAGCACCCGCTTACGACCCTTGCCACCGCATGCGCGCTTCTTGCTCCGCTCTCCGGCGCAGGCTTCGCGCAATCCCCGAAGACAAAACCCTCTGCGAGCAGCAGGCCTATGCGATGGGTCTGCGCTACCAGCAGCAATCGGCCGAGGTCGATGCGCTCCAGCGTCAGGCCTATGCTCTGGCCAAGCTGCGTCTTGACGAAGCGCTGGCCACTGCCGCGCCCGATGCGAAACTGGCCGTGATCACCGATCTCGACGAAACGGCAATCGACAACAGCGCCCTTCTGGTGCGCGACATGAACGCCTGCCACAATTACACGACCTGGGACACCTGGAAGCACTGGGAGCGCGAGGGCAATCCGACCGCCATGCCTGGTGCGCTCGATTTCTTCAACTATGCCAATGAAAAGGGCGTCGCGGTTTTCTATATCTCGGACCGCTACGAGGAAAACAAAGCGCAGACCATGGCGACCCTCGAAAAGCTGGGCTTCCCCAAGGTGAGCAACGAAACCGTTCTGCTGCTCGGCCCGCCGAAACAGGAACGCCGCGCCTCGGTGACCAAGGATTATCAGGTCGTTCTCCAACTCGGCGATACGCTGCACGATTTCTCGGAAGGTTACGTCAGCAAGGTGCCTTTGGCCGAGCAACATGCGCTGGTCGAGGCCGATGCCGAGCATTTCGGCAAGGATTGGATCGTACTGCCGAACGCGACCTACGGGACGTGGCGCAAGGCCGATCTGACCGCTTGGGACGCGCCGCTCGTCGCCGAATAAGCGCGGGATCTTTCCCGATCATCCTTTGCCCGTCCGCATCTGCGGGCGGGTTTCTCGTCGGTGCCGAGATCGCGGCTTGCTCAGGCCTCGATCGGGTGGCGGAAGAGCTGGTCCTGCAGGCTCAGCGCCGCGGTCTGGGGAATGTCGAAGTTCAGATGCGCCTCGAGATGGCGCAAGTGGCTGTCGGTCAGTTCGAGCAGAAGCCCGGTATCACCGGCCTCAAGCGCATCGACGATGCGCATATGCTCGGCCTCGCTGGCGCAGGAATGTTCGCTCAGCGAATAGATCCCGAGGATCAGCGTGCTGCGCATGGTGAGTTCCGACAGGAAGCGTTCGAGGACGTGGTTGCCCGCAATCTGGGCCAGATACATGTGGAATTGCCGCGTGAGACGCAGCTCCGTCGGCTTGTCGGCGCGGCGATGGGCCTCCGATTCGGCAAGGATGTTCTCGCGCAGATAGGCGATATCATCGGGCTTGGCATTGCTGGCCGCCTGACGCGCGATGGTGCGTTCGATCGCGCGGCGCGCCTGAAAGACGTCGCGGGCCTCCTGCGGCGAAGGCGTGACGACGAAAGCGCCGCGATTGGGCCGCAATTCCACGACATTCTGCGCAGCCAGCGTCGCCAGCGCGCGGCGCACATTGGCGCGGTTGCACTGGAAAAGGTCGCTCAACGCCTGCTCGCCCAGCTTCGCGCCCGCAGGCAGACGTTGCTCGGCAACTGCGTCCAGAATCGCGCTCACGATCTGATCTTCGGGAAGCGCCGACATTTCTACACCTGCTCGTTTTGCGCGTCATTTCAGTCAAATTAAGGGCTCGCGCCACAATTTACCATATTAGCCGAAGAAGTTGTTGACGTGTTAACAGTGATTGTTAACAATCGTTGTTAACACAGGAGGCAGATATGGACATTCTGGTCGTCAACCCGAACTCAACCCAATCGATGACGGATAAAATCGTCGATGCCGCGCGGGCCGTCGCCAGCGCCGGCACCACCATCCACGGTGCGACCGCAAGCGGCGCACCTGCCTCGATCGAGGGTCACTACGACGAGGCCATGTCGCTGCCGGGTCTTTTGGCACGGGTCCGCGAGGCCGAGGCCAATGGCGTCGACGGCATCGTTGTCGCCTGTTTCGACGATCCGGGCATTGCTGCCTGCCGCGAAATCGCAACCGGTCCGGTTCTGGGGATCTGCGAGGCTGCGGTGAAAGCCGCGAGCATGCTCTCGACCTCGTTCTCGGTGGTCACGACCCTGCCGCGTTCGGTGCCGGTGATCGAGCATCTGATCCACGGCTACGGCCTCTCGCATCAATGTCGCCGCGTGCGCTCGGCCGAGATCCCCGTCCTGGCGCTGGAAGAGCCCGGCTCGAACGCCCGCGTCAAAGTGCGCGACGAGATCCTGCGCGCCATCGAGGAAGACCGTTGCGAGGCCGTGGTTCTCGGCTGTGCCGGCATGGCCGATCTGACCGAATGGCTGAGCAAGGAAACCGGCATTCCGGTCATCGACGGTGTCAGCGTCGCCACCCGCATGATCGAAGCGCTGGTCGGATCGGGGCTTAAAACGAGCAAAATCAATGCCTACGCGTTCCCGAACGCGAAATAAAACGTCGCCTTTCAAGGCGTAAAACATCACTGTCGGCTAGGGAGGAGAGCCATGACAATGGATTCAACGGCGCTGGAGGGCGCCGCGATCGGCAAAGGTGCGATCGAGCACAAGGCAATCGGCGAAGAAAGCCTTGCGCCGCAGAAACACGGATCATGGATCCCTGGTCCTATCTCTTCGCGTGGCTGGGGGCTGCGTGTCGATCGGGACCTTCACCATCGGTTCGGGGCTGGTCGGTACGCTGAACCTGCTCCAGACCTTCGTCGCGATCACCATCGGCTGTACGGTCATCGGTGTCGCGCTGATGTTCAACGGCAAGGCGGGCCACAAATACGGCATCCCCTTCATGGTCCAGACCCGTTCGGCCTTCGGCTTCACCGGATCGCGCATTCCCGCGCTGGTGCGCTCGGTGCCTGCGATCGTCTGGTTCGGTTTCCAAAGCTGGATCGGTGCCGGCGCGCTGAACCTCGTGTCGGAAACCATGTTCGGTTTCTCCAACATCTGGGTCTTCTTCATCGGCTTCCAACTCCTGCAGATCGGCCTGTCGGTTCTGGGTTTCCACGGCATCAAATGGCTGGAAAACATCGGTTCGGTCTTCATCATCGGTGCGCTGATCTACATGTTCTTCAGCGTGATCAACAAATACGGCGACCAGATTTCGGCCAATCTGATCAATGTCGAAGGCACCTGGGGTGCACCCTTCTGGGGCGCGACGATGCTCTTCCTCGGGATCTATTCGACGATGATGCTGAACGTCTCGGACTATTCGCGCGAGTTGCGCAAAGATGTCGGGCCGCTGCGTCAGGTCGCGATCTATGCCAACTCGATCCTGCCCGCGACGCTGTTCATGGGGATGATCGGCCTGATGGTCTCGGGCGCGACCGGCGAAGTCGATCCGATCAAGGTCTTCTCGAGCGCGGTCGACAACAAATTCCTGCTGATCGTCACGCTGGTCTTCATCGCCTTTGCGCAGGTGACCACGAACATCCTCAACAACGTCGTGCCGCCGGCCTATGCGCTGATGGACATCTTCAAGCTCAAGTTCAAAACCTCGGCGGTTCTGGTCGGTCTTCTGGCCTTCGCAACCTTCCCTTGGGAGCTGGTCAAGGACAGATCCGCCGCCGGGCTGAACCTGTTCATCCGCACCTATTCGGCTTTCCTCGGCCCGATCTTCGCCATCCTGATCGTGGATTACTTCTTCATCCGCAAACAGACGCTCAACCTCGAGAAACTCTATGATCCCGAGGGCCCTATCAGGGCGTCAATATGGCCGCGATGATCGCCATGGCTGCCGGTATCGCCGCGGCGCTGATCTTCTCGGGGATCTCGTGGTACGCCAGCCTGCTGCCCTCGGGCATCCTCTACTATGTGCTCATGCACAAACTGCCGAGCGCCAAGCGCTTCATGGAGAACTGAGCCATGGCGTTTTCCCCGAACGCGCCGTCGCGGCGCTGGCTACTGGCGACGGCTTGCGCCATCGTCGCGGGCCTGACAATCGGCACGATAGGCACGGCAATGGCCAACCAGAACGCGGATGGAGGACGGGTGATCGTCCTTATCAACCCCAACTCCAACGAGGCCGCCACCCAATCCATGACCGGGTTGGCACAGATCGCGGCGGCAGATGCCGCCGTGGTCGAGGACGCTCGAATACCGGCGCGCCCGCGCTTTTGACCACGCCGCAGGATATGGCGGCGGCGGCATCCGGCGTTGTGGCGATCGGGCGCGAGGCCGCGGCCGACCCCGTGTCGGCGCGATCATCGTCTCGGCCTTCAGCGACCCGGGTCTGGCCGAATTGCGCAAGGCGGTCGATGTGCCGGTCTTCGGCATCGGCGAAGAGGTCTTTCACGAGGCCGCCCGCGACGGTCGCCCCTTCGGCATCGTCACGGTCACGCCCGATCCCGCGCTGATCGAGAGCTTTCGCGAAAAGGCCGCCTCGCTCGGCTACGAGGCACAATATCGCGGCACCCGTGTGACCGAGGGCGATCCGAAAGTGCTGGTCGAACAGGCCGAGGCTTTGGATGCGGCTCTTGCCGCCGCCGTTACCGAGTCGGTCGCAAAGGATGGTGCATCGGCCGTGATCATGGGAGGCGGTCCGCTTTCCGCCTCGGCCGTGCGCCTTCAGCCGCAATTCGAAGCCCCGCTTCTGGTCGCGGTTCATGCGGCGGCGCGGGCTGCGGCTAAAGCGATCACCCAAGCGCAATAAGCCGCGCTTGGAAACATCGGGCCGCGCCGAGGAGATCCTTTCGGCGCGGCCTTTTCGTCACAAAACCAAAGGATTGACGCGGCTCTCGATCAGCCGCGCCAGATTGAGCGCGGTCATCTCGGATGATTTTGGATTGGTCGCGAGCGGGCGGTTTTCAAAGGTGAGATCCATTTTGCCGAAATCGCCCTCGGCGCGGATTTCGTGGCGGTTGAGCATGGCATCGGGATCGGCAACCAGCGAGATCCGCGTCCGGTCCAGCCCGATTCCGGCCAGTGCCGTGATCACCGCGACATTGGCGTTTTGCGGGAAAGCATCGGCCGCCTCGCGCGCGCTGGCCGAGAAAAAGACGGTCGGACCGCTCAGCGCATCGAGATCGACAAGATCCGCCGCCGGCGTCCCCTTCCAGGCCTGAGCGGGTTTGACGATGCGGTGCTCGACCGAGGCGATCGGCAGACGTCCCGCCGCTGCCAGCGCATCGATCCCGCCCAAGGCACCCGGCGGGATGAGCAATTGACGGCCTTTTGCTCGGGCAAGGGACAGCAGCTCGGCCAAAAGTGCTTCGTCCACGAAAGCCGAGGTTGACGAGACCGCGTAATCCATTTCCGCCGCAAAGGCCGCACGGCCCCAAATGCCGACACTGCCGCGCCCTGCGGCTTCGACGACGAGGCTGGCGCCGGTTGCAGCCAAAGCCTCGGGACTGTCGATCAGAGCGACGCCCTCGGGCAGGCCGTCGCGCGGGGTTTGTGCGTCGCGCACGGCGACTGCCGCGATCCGCACCGGCGCGCCGGTCTGGCGCAAAAGCTGTGCCAGACGCGTGCCGATAGCCCCCAACCGACCAGACAAATTGTTTCGTTAACCGACATGGAATCGCCCCCTCCGATGATCGCGGTCAGGCGATACATGAACCCGTTGTGCCGCCAAAACGGCCGCCCGCATTGTGCTAAATCGGTCGCAAGGCGTCCAGCCCGCCCGCCGGTTGCGCCTTGTCGGGCGGGCAGAGAACGGCCGAACCCGCCGCGACCGCAAGGCGATGCGTGGCATTGCGGGCGACGAATTCCTCGTCATGGCAAACGAAAAGAACCGTACCGCTCCGCTTGCGGATCGCTGCAATCACGCTTTCGAGCCGCGCGCGGTGATCGGGGTCGAGGCCGCGTTGGGTCTCGTCAAGGATGACAAGCGCCGGCTGATGCGCGATCGCCGCGGCCACTGCCGCCAGACGACGCCCGCCATTGTCGAGATCGAGCGGATGCCTCGCCGCGCTTTCCTGCAACCCGACCGCAGCCAGCGCGTCTAGCGCTGCACGCGCCGGATCTTTCTGCCCGTGCAGACGTGGTGCCAGAGCAGCCTCGGCCAGAAGCGAGGCGGTGACGAATTGGCGGTCGGCATTTTGGAAGACCATGCCCAGCTTCGCGGCCAAAGCGCGCGGCTTGGTTGCCCCCACGGGCAGGCCTGCCACCGAAATCTCTCCTGCCGAGGGCCTCATCAGACCGGCAATCAGCCGCATCAGGCTGCTTTTGCCCGCCCCGTTCGGCCCCGTAACCGCAATCGCGGCAGCTGCAGGCAGGCTCAGGTCAAGCGCGGTGAAAAGCGGAGCGCTTTCTGGATGGGCAAAGCCGAGATCGCGGATCGTGACGAGCGGCGCGGCTGACGGGCTGCCAGTCCCGATTGGCGCGATGGCCCTTGTGGGGCGAATTGTCGGCGTGGGCGGATGCAGCCGCCCGCCCGCAAGTTCGGCGGCATGGCGAAAGCCCTGCGCCAGCCAATGCTCTGCGGCCACATCAAGCGCAATCACCGTCATCGCGGGGTCGAAGGCCAGCAACCTATCGGCCAACCCGTCGCGCGATTGCCGGTCGAGATCGGTCAAAGCTTCGTCCAGCACCAACAGCGCGGGCCGCATCGCGAGGGCCGAGGCGATTGCCAGACGTTGCGCCTCGCCTCCCGAAAGCTGGCGCGGATCGCGGTGGGCCAGATGCGAGAGGCCCATCGCGGATTGGGCCGCCTCGAGCCGCGCGGCAATCTCGGAGCGCGGCAGGCCGAGGTTTTCGGGGCCGAAGGCGATCTCGCCGGCAAGGCTTGCCGCGCGGCCGGACAGCAAAGATCGGGCCTTTGGCCGACGAGCTGGACTGTGGCGGCCCGCTCGGCGCGGGTCATGTCGGACCACGCCCTCCCATGCCAAAGCACCCGCCCGCGATCCGGCGCAGCCTGCCCCGCGATCAGCCGCGCAAGCGTCGATTTCCCCGCGCCATTCCCACCGGTGATGACGATCCGGTCGCCTTCCGGTTGGGCCAGATCGAGCCCGTCAAACAGGCGCAGGCCGCTCGGCCATGTAAATCCCGCAGCCTCGATCGTCAGGCCCATCCGGCGACTCCGGCCACAAGGATCAGGACCGAAAGCGCCACAAATCCCCAACGGGCGCGCGCTTGGACGACACTATCGGCGGGCGGCTCGAGGAGGCTCCGGCTCGGCAAGGCGCGAAAGCCGCGTGCCTCGAGCGCGAGGGCGCGCGGGGCCGCTTCGAGCAATTGGACCCTGACCAGCGCCAGTGTGATTGCGCCAACGACGCGGAGCCGTGCCAGTGGTGATCCGGCCAGCGGCATGCCGCGGACCTGCAGGGCATCGCGGATCACGCCCGCTTCGAGCGCGAGACTTTGGGCGAGGCCGAGGGGGCGGTCAGCAGATAGGCGGCGGCGGGCGGCAGGCCCTCCTCGAGCCCGTCGGCCAGCGCGCCGGGCGGCGTCGCGGTGACGACCAGCAGGCCCGCCGCCAGAAGTGCCGCCAATCGGGCAAGGATCAGCCCACCGTGCGCCAGCCCTTCGGGATAGAGCAACACCTCATGAAAACCGGTCGCGATGCCGGTCCCGCGCGGCAGCAGAAAGCCGTGGACAGCGGCCAGCGCAAGG
>JAUFRC010000001.1:3480000-3536658 GCA_030410095.1 Paracoccus cavernae | reverse complement strand
CCGTAGACCGCCTGCCCCGTGGTCTTGGCGCGGATATCGAGCGCCTGCACCTCTGCTTCAGCAAGGTCAGCTCGAGACCGGCCGCAGGGGCAGAGCCTTCAGCTCGTCTTCGGTGAAGCTGCGGCGATGCCTGCCGAGACCAGCTCGCCAAAGCTCGCGCTCCGGCCATCGGGCCCGCGTACGACGCTATCGGCAACAGTGATGCCCGCGACCGGAATGCCCCAGATTTCGGCGGCCTTTTCGATAAGCGCGGTACGTCCGGCGGCGGCGGCCTGCCGGTAGATCCCCCAGCTCATCCAGATCGACCAGCTGCCGCCCGTGACCATCGTGCCCCATTTGGCGTCGCTGTCGACATGGGTGATGTCGACATCATCCCATTCGCGCCCAGTTCGGCGGCAAGGATGCGGGCGACTCCGGTGCCGACATGCTGGCCCATTTCGGCATTGATGATGTTGACGTTGATCCGGCCCGCGCCGTCGATCCAGTACCAGATGGTCGGCTCGAATGCCGCGCCGTCCGGTTCCAGCGGCACGCCAAGGGGCTGGGCGGGGTCCATCGCGGCCAAAGCGTCGCGCGGAAAGCCGAACATGGCGACGCTTGCGGCCATGCCGACCAGAAAGCCCCGACGGCTGACGGCCATCGCCGCCGCGGTTGCGGGAGCAGAGGCACTTGTCGCGCCGCCCTTGATCAGATCGATCTTACCCATTGCGGCGATCCTCCGTCACGAATGCGCCGCCACCGGCATCGGCATCGGCGCGCATCTGGGTCGCGGCCTGACGCACGGCGGCGCGGATACGGTTATAGGTCATGCAGCGGCAGAGATTGCCGGTCATCACCGCATCGATATCGGCATCGCTCGGCTCGGCCACATCCTTGAGCAGCGCCGCCGCCGTCATGATCTGGCCCGACTGGCAATAGCCGCATTGCGGCACCTGCAGGCTGCGCCATGCTTGCTGGACGGGGTGGTTGCCTTCGGGGTCGAGGCCTTCGATCGTGGTGATCACCGCGCCCGCGACATCGCTCACGGCGGTAATGCAGCTGCGCGTCGGGCGACCGCCCACATGGACGGTGCAGGCCCCGCACATCCCCTGACCGCAGCCGTATTTCGTGCCAGTGAGGCCGACTTCGTCGCGGATCGCCCAGAGCAAAGGCATCTCCGGATCGACATCCAGACTGACCGCGCGGCCGTTGATGGTGAATTCGATCATCGCTTCATCCTCGATCTCCGGTCGCGCAGGACCGTCAATGGTTCCGTGGTCAATGGGTTCCGACATGGGCGCGCAGATCCGCCACGCGCTGGTCGAGGTTCTCCCAGGCGGGCAATCCGGTCCGGCTGGCCCGCAGATATTCGGCAATCGCCGCGATCTGGCTGTCGCTCAGGGCTTCGCGATAGGCGGGCATCACAACGCCGCCCGAGCCCTCTTTCACCGCGACCCCGTCAAGGATGACATGGATCAGGTTCGAGGGATCGGCCTCGCGCGTGGCGGAATTGATCCCGAGATCGGGCCGCGCCGCCGTCACGCCGTTTTCCGGCACGCTGTAATGGCATGATGCGCAGGCCGAGACGTAAAGCCGCTCGCCCAGGGCCTGACGATAGGCGGGATCGGGCTTTCCGGCCGCGATGCTCGCCAGAACCACGGGGCTTTGCTGGGCATCGGCCTCGTGCGCCGACGATATCGCCGAGATAGGTCGCGATCGCGGCAATATCGCTTTCGGGAAGCTCGGCAATCCCGCCATGGACGACCGGCCCCATCGGACCGGCGGCAACGCCGTGGAATGTGCCCGCCCCCGTCACGAGGTAGCGCGCGAATTCCGCTTGCGTCCAGGGCACGCCCGAAGGGTTTGCGGCAGTCAGCGCGGGCGCGGTCCAGCTGTCGACCACCGCGCCGCCATATTGCTCGGCGCGCTTTTCGGCCCCGAGCGCGTTGCGCGGCGTATGGCAGGCGCCGCAATGGGCGACCCCTTCGACCAGATAGGCGCCGCGGTTCCATTCCGCCGATTTCGACGGATCATCCTGATAGCGGCCGTAATCGACGAAAAGGAGCCCCAGCCCGCCTGAAGGAAGCGCAGGTTCAGCGGAAAGGGAATGGTCGGCTCGAGCGTCGCCTGACGGACCGGCTCGACCTCGGACATGATATAGGCATAGACCGCATCGACATCCGCATCGGTCATCTTGGTGAAATGGTCAAAGGGGATCGCGGGGAAAAGACGCGCGCCTTCGCGGTCGACACCCTCGTGCATGGCGCGGCGGAAGGCTTCGGGCGACCACAGGCCGATGCCGGTTTCGGGATCGGGCGTCAGGTTCGAGCCGTAGATCGTGCCGAAGGGCGATGCGATCGGGAAATTGCCCGCATAGGCCTTGCCGCCCGCCGCGGTATGGCATTCCGCGCAATAGCCCGCCGAGGCGAGGATGCGCCCCTTTTCGATCGTTGCCGCGTCGAAAGCGGGGCGGTCGGCGGGCTGCATCGCCTCGATCGGGCTGCGATAGGCGTAAAGGCCGAAACCCGCAGCCGCGACCACGCCGACCCCGAGCACCGCCAAGACCACGGATTTGAACATCTGGTGCATATCCTTCTTGCTGAGCCTGCGCTGATGCCGGCCTGGCTTTGCGGCGCACCCGTCATGAAAAACAATCGGCCGCGACCCCGAGGCCGCGAAAACAGGGCGATCTTCGCGATAATGGCCGCAAATGGTCGCTGCGGGGTTAACGCCATCGCGGGCGGGTTGTTCCCGCCTTGTTTTATTGGACCGCATCATTTTGCACAATTGGTTTGCGACAGTTTCCGGACCCGCCGCCGCGCCGCGCAACCGCGGCGCAGGTGACGTTCGGGCAAGCTGCTTCGCCGCGCCGCGGCAAAGAGAAAGGCGCCACCCGAACGGATGACGCCTTCCCCATGGTTTGCGCACCCTGCGGCTCGCGATCAGTGTCCGGCGGGCTTTGCGGCATTGCGGTAGAGGTAATCCTTGCCCGCACCCAGACCGCCGACGCTTTCGACATCGAGCCGGTCGGCGTCGCGCTGGCGCACGGCAGCCATGACCTCGCCCACGACCTCGGCGCTTTCGCCAAGACGCGAGAGGGCCTCGGCGGCAATCGCCTGCGCACTCGTAGGTTTCGCGCATCTGGTAATCGGCTCCGAGCTGCATCAGCTTGATCGCATGGCCGCGATCCTGTGCACGCGCCAGAACCGGCACCAGCGGATATTCGTGCTTCATCACCTCGACCGTGCGCGCGGTCGCATCCGCATCATCGGCGGTAGCGATCACCAGCTTGGCCTTGGCCGCACCAGCGGCATGGAGGATATCGGCGCGGCTGCCGTCACCATAGAAGACGCGGAAGCCGAATTCCTCGGCATCGCGGATCTGGTCGGGGTTGGTCTCGATGATCGAGAGGTGGTAGCCGCGCGCCAGAAGCGCCTGGCTGATCACCTGCCCCATGCGGCCGAAGCCGATCATCAGCACCGCGCCTTCGCTGTCCTCGACCCCGTCCAGCCCTTCGGTCGAGGCCTCGACGGGCTTCTGGATGCGCTCCTTGACGATCAGCACCAGCGGCGTCAGCACCATCGACAAGATGATGATCGCGGTCAGGTTGGCGTTCCATTCCGGCGTGAGAATGCCGAAGCTCGTGGCGCTGGCGTAAAGCACAAAGGCGAATTCGCCGCCCTGCGCCATCAGCACCATCCGGTCGAGCGCCTCGCGGTGCCCTGCCTTGAACAGGCGCGCGACGCTATAGATCACCGCCATTTTGAGAATCATATAGGCCGGAACCGAGATGACGATCGTGGTCCAGTTCTGGAGGATGATATTGAGGTCGAGCGCCATGCCGACCCCAAGGAAAAAGAGGCCCAGAAGCAGACCGCGGAAGGGTTCGACATCGGCCTCGAGCTGGTGACGGAAGGTCGATTCCGACAAAAGGACGCCCGCAAGGAAGGCCCCCATCGCCATCGACAAGCCGCCCGCCTGCATCAGCACCGCCGAGCCGAGTGCCACCAAAAGCGCCGCCGCCGTCATCACCTCGCGCGCCAAAGCGCGAGAGCATGCGAAACATGGGATCAAGCAGATAGCGGCCGGCAATGACCAGCGCGGCAATGGCGCCTAGCCCGATCACGATCGACCAGATGCGGTCCGCCATTGTCGCCTCGACCCCGCCCGGCGCAAGGAAGGCGACCAGCGCCAGAAGCGGCACGATGGCGAGATCCTCGAACAAGAGGACCGCGACCATTTTTCGGCCGTGGGGTTGGTTCAGCTCGCCGCGCTCGGCCAGAACCTGCATGACGATGGCGGTCGAGGTGAGGACGAAGCCCGTGCCCGCGATGAAGCTCGCCTCGATCGGAAAGCCCTGGACGATGCCGACCCAGACCAGCACCGCAATTGCCAGACAGACCTGCACCAGCCCGAGGCCGAAAATCTCTCCGCGCATGACCCAGAGGCGCGAGGGCTGCATTTCGAGGCCGATCACGAAAAGGAACAGCACCACGCCGAGTTCGGCGACATGGATGATGGATTGCGCATCATGAAAGAAGGCCAGACCGAAGGGGCCGACCAGAAGCCCCGCCGCGAGATAGCCCAGAACCGAGCCAAGCCCGATCCGGCGAAACAGCGGCACGGCAAAAACGCCCGCCGCCAGAAGAACCACGACCGGAACCAGATCGAATGCGGCATGGGCCGCGTCAGCTGCTTGGCTTGGATCTGCCATTTGTCACCCGTTAGTTGTGAAACCCAAATGCCGGCCACCGGCATCGCAAAGAAAGTCGCCCGTCATCCCTGCGGACCGCTTGTCGAACCTGCCGGTTCGCAAACTGCCCCAGATGCAAGGATTTCGCGCGGTTTCGGTTCCCTAACCGAAAAGCGGAATGCTTGACAGGTTAATTGTACAAATACACGGTCTCAGGGAATGTGGTTGTTTGAAACGGAGGCGATTGTGACCCCGACACCGCTGATTATCCCGCCCCTGCGCCGCTTGTACGACTTTCTCGACCCGATTGCCTTTACGGTTCTGCGGGTTCTGGCCGGACTGATGATGATGCAGTTCGGCTATGCCAAGCTCTTCGGCGCGGGCGATATCTCGCGCGATATCGCGCATATGCAGAACCTCGGGCTCGAGCCTGCGCAGTTCTGGGCCTATTTCGTCGTCGGCATCGAATGCTTTGCCGCGGCGGGGCTGATCTTGGGCCTTTTGACCCGCCCCTGCGCGGTGGCGCTGACCATTCTGGTCTCGGTCATGCTGGTCTCGGTTCTGATCCCGCGCGGCGAGGGCTATCAGCTCGGCGCGCTCTGGTTCGGCGCTTTCGCCTATTTCGCGGTCAAGGGCGGCGGGCCGATCTCGGTCGACCGGCTGATCGGGCGCGAGTTCTAGCCTGCGGACAAGGACCCCGCGGCAAGAGGGCCTGACCGCGGCGGGGGCCGCCTCAGCCCTCGCTCGCCGCGATCCGCGTGGCGGCTTGAGCATTGAGCCGCAGCCGCCGCAGGAAGGCCGCGACGAAAATCGCGCTCAGGATCAGCACGATGGTCGGTGCAGGCGCACTGTCGAGATAAAAGCTCGCATAGACCCCCGCCAGCATCGCGCCCATACAGACCGCGACCGCCACGACCATCATGCGCCCGAAGCTGCGCACCAGCAAAAGGCGATTGCGCCGGGAGCGATCAGCAGGCCCACCGCGAGGATCAGGCCGGTCGCGCTCATGGTGGCGACGATGGTGAGCGACAGGATGGTGAGCAGCCCGTAATGCAGGACCCCCACCGCCAGCCCCGATGCCCGCGCCTGCGTGGGATCAAAGGCATGCAGCATCAGATCCTTCCATTTGAGCAGCAAAGCCGCCGTCACCGGAACGGCGATCCAGAGCGCGGTGCGCAGATCCTCGGGCCCGACGCCGAGCATGTTGCCGAAGAGGATATGGTCGAGATGCACATCCGAGGTGATCGAGGTGTAAAGCACGATCCCCAGACCGAACATGCCCGAGAAGACCACGCCCATGACGGTATCTTGTTTGACGCGGCTGTTGTCCGACAGAAATCCCGTCGCCAGCGCCGTCACCATGCCCGCGCCGAAAGCACCGAGCAGCAGGGGAAAGCCGAAGATATAGGCAAGCACGACACCGGGCAGCACGGCATGGCTGACCGCATCTCCCATCAAGGCCCAGCCCTTGAGCACGAGAAAGCAGGACAAAAGCGCCGTCGGGACCGAAACGATCACCGCGATCAGAAAGGCGTTCTGCATGAAGGGAAACTGGAAGGGCAGCGTCGGGTCGATCATGGTGCAACCCTCCGCCAAGGCCGCGCGCGCTTTGGCGCGGGCCGCGAGGAGCCCGTATTTCGGGGCCCAGACAAAGGCCGCCAGAAAGATCAGCGTCTGCAAAAGGACGATGATCCCCCGGTCGCGCCATCAAGGAAATAGGACAGATAGGCCCCGACAAAGCTCGTGCTCGCGCCGATCGCCACCGACAGCAGGATGAGCCGCTGGAAACGGTCGCAAAGCAGATAGGCGGTCGCTCCGGGCGTCACCACCATTGCGACGACAAGGAAGGCTCCGACCGTCTGCATGGCGGCGACAACGCAGGCCGAAAGCAGCATGAAGAACACGCCCTTGAGCAGGCCCGGCCGCAATCCGATGGTCCGCGCATGGCTTTCGTCGAAGAAAACCACCATCAGATCCTTCCATTTCGCCAAAAGCACGGCGAGAGAGACCACGCCGATGATGACGAGCTGCAGCGTATCTTCGGGAGTGATCGACAGGATGTTGCCCATGGTGATGGTCTGCACCGAAATCGCCATCGGATTGAGCGAGACCATGAACAGGCCGAGCCCGAAGAAAGAGGTGAAGATCATCCCGATCACCACATCGATCTTGAGGCCCGAACGCTCGGACAGGAACAGCATCGCCGCCGCCGCCAGCCCGCCCGAGAGAAACGCGCCCAGCGCGAAGGGCAGGCCCAGCATATAGGCGCCCGCCACCCCCGGCACGACCGAATGAGAAAGCGCGTCGCCAATCAGCGACCAGCCCTTGAGCATGAGGAAAGCCGACAGAAAGGCGCAGACCCCGCCGACAAGCGCCGAAACCCACATCGCATTGGTCATGTAGAGATAGTTGAAGGGCTCCAGCAGGGTGCTCATTGCCGCGCTCCCTTCGCTGGCGCCGATGCCGCGTCAACCGCTTGCACTGCGGCTTCCGCTTCTGCCTCGACCGGCCCCGACAGGGTATGGGTGCGGTCGCCGTAGCGCACGAAGGGGCGCTCGTCATCGGTCAGGATCGAAATCTGGCGCGCATCGGCATCGTCGTGGAGCACATCGCCGCCGATGGTGAAATGGCGCAGCACGCCGCCGAAAGCCGCTTCGAGATTTTCATGGGTGAAGGTGGTTTCGGTCGGCCCGTAAGCCAGAACCGTGCCCTTGACCAGCACCACGCGGTCGCAAAATTCCGGCACCGAGCCGAGATTATGGGTCGAGACCAGCATCACCCGCCCCTCGTCGCGCAGCTCGCGCAGAAGGGTGATGATCTGGTCCTCGGTCTTCACGTCGACGCCGGTAAAGGGCTCGTCGAGCAAGATCACCCGCCCGTCCTGCGCCAGTGCCCGCGCCAGAAAACGCGCTTGCGCTGGCCGCCCGAAAGCTCGCCGATCTGGCGGTGGCGGAAGTCCTGCATATTGACCCGCGCGAGGGCGGTGTCGACCGCGGCGTGATCGGCGCGCGAGGGGCGGCGCAGAAAGCCCATATGGCCGTAGCGGCCCATCATCACCACATCTTCGACCAGAACCGGAAAGGTCCAATCGACCTCTTCGGATTGGGGAACATAGGCCACGAGGTTCTTCTTGAGCGCCTCTTTGACGCTCATGCCGAGCAGGCTGATCTCGCCTTGCGCGGCGGGAACGAATCCCATGATCGCCTTGAAAAGCGTCGATTTCCCCGCGCCGTTGACGCCGACCAGCGCCGTGACCGTACCCTTGGGGATCTGGAAACTCGCATGACGCAGGGCGGTATGGCCGTTGCGGTAGGTCACCGTCACATCGCGCGCGGCAATACCGCCGCCCGGCTCACGCAGCTGTTCGGCGGCAAGACCGTCTGTTGGTCCCTGCTGCCCCAAGTATTGCGCCGCTTTCGTCCTGTCCTCAGCCATTGCCCATTCGCTTTCCGCCGGAACGGACGGCAGCCCATTTGCTTGCTTTGCACCCACAGTTTCAGCCTGCCCGCGCTTTGACAACCGCACTTAATCGTCCTTTCCGGCCAAGCCTTTTCCGGTCAGCCCGTCGGCAACCGTTCTGGTCGTGACCACCAAAAGATCGAGATAGCTCGGCACCGGACCATCGGGCTCCGAAAGGCTGTCGACGTAAAGCACGCCGCCATATTGCGCCCCCGTCTCGCGCGCGACCTGTTTGGCCGGCGCGGTGTTGACGGTGCTTTCGCAGAAAACCACAGGGATCTTGTTGGCGCGAACCTCGTCGATCACGGTGCGCACCTGACGCGGCGTGCCCATCTGGTCCGAGTTCATCGGCCAGAGATACAATTCCTTGAGCCCAAGATCACGCGCGAGATAGGAAAGGCCCCTCGCAGGACACCAGCCAGCGCTGCGCCTCGGGGATGACCGCGATCTCGGCTTTCAGGGGTTCCAGCGCGGCGCGCAGCTCGGTCTTGTAGGCCTCGGCATTGGCGGCATAGGTCGCGGCATTGGCGGGGTCCTGCGCCTCGAAAGCGGCGGCGATGTTGTCGACATAGATCTGCGCGTTCTCGAGCCCCATCCAGGCATGGGGATTGGGCTTGCCCTCATAGGCGCCCGCGGCGATCGGCACCGGCGTGATCCCCTCGGTCAGCGTCACCGAAGGCACGTCGCCCAGATTGGCCAGAAACTGCTCGAACCAGCGTTCGAGATTCATGCCGTTCCACAAGATCAGATCGGCATCCTGCGCGCGCACGATGTCTTGCGGCGTCGGCTCGTAGCCGTGGATCTCGGCACCCGGTTTGGTGATCGAGACCACCTCGGCCGCATCCCCGCCACATGCGCCGCCATATCGGCCAGAACGGTGAAGGTCGTCACCACCTTCATCTTGTCCTGCGCCAACGCGGGGGCGGCCATGATCACAGAGGCAGCCACAGCGCCGAGAAGACGCGCGAATTTCGGGGTCATGCATAATCCTTTCCTGTTCCTCGTCCGTCGCGCGGCACCTGCCCTGCCCTTGTGATCGGGGCGCTTGTGCCGGTCCGGCGCGCGATTGGTGGGCGCGCCTGCTTCGCCGGCCAGATGCGAGCGAGTCGCAATATAGATAATCAAGCCCGAACGGATTGCAACTGCAAATCATTCTCAACAAGCGGTGAGGCGCGAGCCGTGGCCCGAACGCCCCGCCTCTTGGCGACGATGCGTCGGGTCCAAGCGCAAGCGCGTGATTTGGCTTCCACAATCTGCGGGCGCCTGCCATCATCGCCTAGCCAAATTGGATATATCGAGCGACAGCGATGCTTGATTGGCGGTTGGGGGAGATCTGAAACGCAAGCTGGTGCTGATCGCGCTCGGCTCGGGCTGGCGCTGACCGTCTGGCAGGCCAACCGGATCGCGCTGCGCCATTACCTCTCGGTCGATGCCGCCCGCGCCGAAACCGCGATGCGGCTGACAATCAACGCGCTCGAAGGCGATCTCGCACGTTACGAGGTCGTGCCGCAGCTTCTGGCCGATCTGGACGCGATCCGGCTGCTGGCGGCGACCCCCGACGACAACAAACGGCGCGCGGAGATCAACGCCCTGATGGCGCGGCGCAACATCATGCTCGAATCCTCGGACATCTATCTGATGCGCAGGGACGGCGAGACCGTCGCCGCCTCGAACCACGGCCATTCGGGCACATTCGTCGGCCAGAATTTCCGCTACCGACCCTATTTCCAGGATGCGCTGATGGGCCATCCGGCGCGGTTTTACGGGGTCGGCACGACTTCGGGGTCAGGGGCTACTTCTTCTCGGCGCCCGTGCTCGATCCGGCGGGCGCGATTGCCGGCGTGCTCGCGGTCAAGATCGGCGTCGACCGGATCGAGGCGGCTTGGCGCGGCAACGAATACCGCATCCTCGTGACCGATCCCGAGGGGATCGTCTTCATGTCCTCGGTCCCGAGCTGGCTTTACGGCGCGACGCTGGAACGCACGCCCGAGCAGCTCGCCCGTACCGAAGCCTCGCGCCGCTATGCCGATGTCGTGCTCCATGACCTGCCCTTCCGCCGCTCCCAGCGCGACGGGGCCCGACAGGTGCGGCTGGACGAGGACGACCGTGCCGGCGGCAGCGGCGATTTCCTGATCGCCGAGCATGTCATGGGCAATGCCGGCTGGAAGGTTCAGGTGCTGCTCGACACCGCCAATGCGCGCATTCAGGCGCGGGTCGCGGCGATCACCGTCTTTTTGCTGCTTTGCGCGGCGCTCTTCGGCGGCTTGGTCGTGATGCAGCGCCGCGCCCGCATCACCGAGCGGCTGATGATCGAGGCCCGCGCCCGCGACGAGCTGGAGACACGCGTCAAGGAGCGCACCGCCGATCTGGCGCGGGTGAACAGCCATCTCGAACAGGAGATCGACGAGCGCCGCGCCACCGAAACCGAGCTGCGCCGCGCGCAGGCCAATCTGGTGCAGGTCGGCAAGCTCGCCGCTCTCGGCCAGATGTCTGCGGCGCTCAGCCACGAGATCAACCAGCCCTCGCCGCCGCCCGCAACTACGCCGACAGCGCCGATATCTTCATCGCGCGCGGCGATCTGCCCCGCGCACGCCAGAACCTCGGCCATATCCTGTCGCTGATCGACCGCATGGCGGCGATCGGACGGCATCTGCGCAATGCCGCGCGCAAACCCAACGAGCGTCTCGCCGCCGTCGATCTGGCGGGGCTTCTGACCGAGACCCAGATCATCGTCGAGGGCCGCCTCAAATCCGCCCGCGCCACGCTCGAGCTGGATCTCGCAGCGGATCTGCCGCCGGTCAGGGGTGGCGCGACGCGGCTCCAGCAGGTGCTGGTCAATCTGATCAGCAATGCCGCCGATGCGGTCGAGGGCGGCGCGGACCGCCGCATTACCCTGTCGGCACGGATGCAGGCCACGCCGGACGGTCCCCGCGTCGGGATCCGGCTGCGCGACCGCGGCCCCGGCGTACCGCCCGCAATTGCCGACCGGATTTTCGACCCGTTCTACACCACCAAACAGGCAGGCAGCGGCCTCGGGCTGGGACTCTCGATCAGCTACAACATCATCCGCGATTTCGGAGGCGAGATTACCGTGCGCGACGCAGGCCCCGGGGCCGAATTCACCATCACCCTGCCCGCCGCGGCCGCGGACGAGGCCGCAGCATGAGCATGCACCGCGTCCTTCTGGTCGATGACGACGATACGATGCGCCATTCGACGGCGCAGGCGCTCGAACTCGCCGGTTTCGAGGTCGAGCCGCTGTCAAGCGCCGAAGAGGCATTGGCGCTGGCCGGCCCCGGCTTCGACGGCGCGGTTGTCTCGGATATCCGCATGCCGGGCATGGACGGGATGTCGCTGCTCTCCGCGCTCCACGACGTCGACGCCGAAATTCCCGTCATTCTGGTGACCGGTCACGCCGAGGTCCAGCTTGCGGTCGCGGCCATGCGGCACGGGGCCTATGACTTCATCGAAAAACCCTTTGTCGTGCAGGAGCTGGTCTCGGTACTACGCCGCGCCGTCGATCACCGCGGTCTGGTCATCGAGAACCGACGCCTGCGCGCGGTGGCCGGAAAGCGCGACGACATCGAGGCCCGCCTGCCCGGCCGCACGCAGCTCATGGTCGAGCTGCGCTACCGTCTTCGCGCGATCGGGGCCTCGGATGCCGATACGCTGATCATCGGCCCCACCGGCGTCGGCAAAGAGGTCGTGGCGCGGGCCCTGCACGATATCTCGCCGCGCGCGGGCAAGCCCTTTGTCGCGATAAACTGTGCGGCTTTGCCCGAGGCGCTGATCGAATCCGAACTCTTCGGCCATGAGGCGGGCGCCTTCCCCGGCGCGCTGCGCCCAAGGTTCGGCAAATTCGAACATGCGCGCGGCGGCACGGTCCTGCTCGACGAAATCGGACAGATGCCGGTCGAGTTGCAGGCCAAACTGTTGCGCGTGCTTCAAGACCGCGTCATTACGCGGCTTGGCGCGAACGAGCCGGTGCCGCTCGATGTGCGCTTCATCGCCACCTCGAAAACCGATCTGGCCGAGGCGGTCGCCAAAGGCAGGTTCCGCGAGGATCTTTACTGGCGGCTCAATGTCGCGGCGCTGCATGTGCCGCCGCTTTCGGCCCGGCGCGAGGATATCCCGCTGCTTTTCCTTCATCTCGTGCGCGAATCCGCCGCCCGCCACGGCGTGGCCGAGCGCGAGATTCCCCCGCACATCTGGCCGCTTTGGCCGCCGGAGACTGGCCGGGCAATGTCCGCGAATTGCGCAACCAATCCGAGCGTTTCGTTCTGGGTCTCGACCCGATGCAGGCCGCCGCCCCGCAAGGCGCGCGCCTCGCCGAGCGCATGGCAGAATACGAGCGCAGCCAGATCGCCTCGGCCATCACCGCGCATGGCGGGCGGCTCAAGGCGGTCTATGAAACCCTCGGAATCAGCCGCAAGACGCTTTACGAGAAGATGCAAAAGCACGGTCTCGACCGTCGTCTGATCCTCGATCCGGCGGAATCCGACGACGATTAGGGACCGGCAAGGTGCAGGCTCACGCGCGGATGGGTGGATTTCCACCCACGCGAACCGCGCCATGTTCCCAAATCCACCCATTCGGCCGCCCGTTCGGCAAAATTGCCGGCCTCCGGCCCCGCATAACATTTGTGTGACTTGTCCATGACGGTTTTCATCTGCCCATCCGCTTCGCACGGGAGAGCAGGCGGCAACATCTTTGTTTCTGGGAGGAAACCATGGCCATCCGCAGCTTGCTCGGCGCCTTTTTCACTGCAACAGCCCTGTCTTCGGCCGCTTTCGCGCAGGCCTATCCCGAGCGCCAGATCACGATGGTGGTCCCTTTCGCGGCCGGTGGTCCGACCGATACGGTCGCCCGTCTCGTGGCCGAGAAAATGTCGGGCGATCTCGGCCAGCAGATCATCATCGAGAATCTCGGCGGCGCAGGCGGGACGCTTGGTGCGGGCCGCGTCGCGGAATCCGATCCCGACGGCTATACGATCCTGATGCACCATATCGGCATGGCGACCGCCGCCACGCTTTACCGCAGCCTCGCCTATGACACGGTCAACGCCTTCGACTATGTCGGCCTCGTGACCGAAGTGCCGATGGTCATGGTCGCGCGCAAGGATTTCGAGCCGGCCGATTTCCCGGCCTTCGTGCAATATGTCAAGGAAAACGCCGATGGCGTGACCATGGCCAATGCCGGTATCGGCGCGGCGAGCCATCTGTGCGGCATGTTGTTCCAGTCGGCCATCGACACCCAGTTCGTGACCGTTCCCTATAAGGGCACCGGCCCCGCCATGACCGACCTTCTGGGCGGTCAGGTCGATTTCATGTGCGACCAGACCACCAACACGACCCAGCAGATCACCGGCGGCACGATCAAGGCCTATGCCGTCACCACGCCCGAGCGCCTGCCGCTTTTCCCCGACCTCCCGACCGTCGCAGAGAACGACCTGCCGCAGATGGAGGTCAGCATCTGGCACGGGATCTACGCGCCCAAAGGCACGCCCGCCGAAGTGACCGAGCGTCTGTCGAAATCGCTGCAACTCGCGCTCGCCGATCCGGGCGTGATCACCGCGATGGGTGATCTCGGCACCGCCCTCCCCGCAGCCGATGCGACCCCCGCCGCGCTCAAGGCCAAGCTCGAATCCGAGATCGCGCGCTGGAAAACCATCATCGATGCCGCAGGCGTCTACGCCGACTAAGGCACCCCGCCGACAGCCCCCGCCGGTGACCGGCGGGGATCCCTTCCGTTCCAAGGGGACACCGCATGACGACATCTTCAAACGGGCGCCCAGAAAGCGCCGTATCAAGCGCCGCCTCCAGCGGCCCCGACCGCTCGGATATGGTCGCGGGCATCCTGCTGATGCTCGTTGCCGCCTTCTTCGCCTGGCAATCCTCCGGTCTGCGCATCGGCACCACATTGCGCATGGGGCCGGGCTATTTTCCGGCCATCCTCTCGGGCCTGCTGTTCCTGCTCGGGTTGATCACCACGCTCAAGGCCCTGCGCTCCCTGCCGGAGAGCCGGTCGGCACCATCGCATGGCGCGGCATGATCTTCATCCTGCCCGCTCCGGTCTTCTTCGGCCTGACCGTGCGCGGTCTGGGCTTCGTTCCGGCGCTGTTCTTCACCTCGCTGATCGCCGCGATGGCCTCGCAGCGCATGAAGTTCCATTGGGCGCTGCTCCTTTCGGTGCTGGTCACGCTCTTCTCGACGCTGGTCTTCAGCTATGCCCTCGGCCTGCCCTTCCGGCGCTTCGGCCCCTGGCTTCCTTTGTAAGGGGACCGACATGGATTTCCTCTCCAACCTCGGCCTCGGCTTTTCGGTTGCAACCTCGTTCGAGAACCTGCTGTTCTGCCTGATCGGGGTCATCCTCGGCACGCTGATCGGTGTGCTTCCGGGCATTGGTGCGACCGCGACCATCGCCATGCTGCTGCCGATCACCTTCCAGCTCGAGCCCGTCTCGTCGCTGATCATGCTCGCCGGCATCTATTACGGCGCGCAATATGGCGGCTCGACCACGGCGATCCTGATCAACATGCCCGGCGAATCCTCGTCGGCGGTGACGGCGATCGACGGCTACCAGATGGCGCGTAAAGGCCGCGCGGGGATCGCGCTCGCGGTCGCGGCCATCGGCTCGTTCTTCGCGGGTTCGGTCTCGACCCTGCTGGTCGCGCTTTTCGCCCCGCCGCTGACGATCATCGCGCTGAAATTCGGTTCGGCCGAGTATTTCAGCCTGATGGTGCTCGGCCTCGTGATGTCGGTCGCGCTGGCGCATGGCTCGATCGTCAAGGCTTTGGCGATGGTCGTTCTGGGCCTGCTGCTCGGCACGGTCGGCAGCGACATTTTCGACGGCACGCCGCGCTTCACCTTCGGGATCACCGCCTTTGCCGACGGGCTGAACTTCGTCGCGCTGGCAGTCGGTGTCTTCGGTATCGCCGAGATCCTGCGCAACCTCGAGAACGAGACCGACCGGCAGGTCCTGACCAACAATGTCGGCCGCCTCTGGCCCTCGCGGCAGGACTTCCGCGCCATGGTCGGGCCGGTTCTGCGCGGCACGGGCCTCGGCTCCGTCCTCGGCATCCTGCCGGGCGGAGGGGCGATCCTTGCCTCTTTCGCCTCCTATACGGTCGAAAAGAAGCTCTCCAAACACCCCGAGGAATTCGGTCAGGGCGCGATTGCAGGCGTGGCGGGACCGGAATCGGCGAATAACGCAGGCGCACAGACCTCGTTCATCCCGCTGCTGACGCTGGGGATCCCCGCCAACCCCGTCATGGCGCTGATGATCGGCGCGATGATCATCCAGGGCATCGTGCCCGGCCCGAATGTCGCCGCCGAACAACCGGCGCTATTCTGGGGCATCATCGCCTCGATGTGGATCGGAAACCTGATGCTCGTCGTGCTGAACCTGCCGCTGATCGGGCTCTGGGTGAAGCTGCTCAAGGTGCCCTATTACATCCTCTTTCCGATCATCATGGCGATGTGTTCGATCGGGGTCTATTCGGTCAACTCGAACACCTATGACCTCTATGCCGTCGCCTTCTTCGGGCTGCTCGGCTATGTCATGGGCAAGCTGCGCTTCGAGCCGGCGCCGCTGCTTCTGGGCTTCGTCCTCGGCCCGCTGCTCGAGGAACATCTGCGCCGCGCCATGATCTTGTCGCGCGGCGATGCCACCACCTTCGTTACCCGTCCGATCAGCCTGACGCTGCTGCTTCTGGCCGTCGGCGTGCTGGTGCTGGTCTTCCTGCCCTCGATCCGCAAAAGCCGCGAGGAGGTTTTCACCGAAAGCGATGCATGACCACCACGGGCGGGGCGCAGGTCCCGCCTTTCTTCATCATCCCACCACCAAGGATAATGCCATGACCGCCACTTTCACCCGTCGCGCCGGACTGGCCCTGATTGCCGCTCTCGCGCTGAGCCAGGCCGCTTCGGCCCAAAGCGCCTTTCCCGATCGCGCGATCACGCTGGTGATCCCCTTCGCCGCCGGAGGCTCGACCGATCTGGTCGGCCGCGTCGTCGCCGAACGCATGAGCGAGCAGCTCGGACAGCAAGTCATCGTGCAGAACGTCGGCGGCGCGGGCGGAAGCCTTGGCGCGACCCAGGTCGCCGAGGCCGATCCAGACGGCTATACCATTTTGATGGGAACGGTCGCGACCCATGCGCTCAACCCACTGATCCTGAGTGAAAAACCCTATGATCCAGTCGCGGATTTCGCGCCGGTCTCCTGCTGGTTCTGGTACCGAACGTGCTCGCGGTTCATCCCGACGTGCCGGCGACCACCGTTCAGGAGCTGATCGATCTCGCGAAATCCGAGCCGATGTCCTATGCCTCCTCCGGCAATGCGACGCCCTTGCACCTCTCGGGCGAACTCTTCAAATCCATGGCGGGCGTCGATATCACGCATATCCCCTACAAGGGTTCGGGCCCCGCGCTGACCGACGTTCTGGGCAATCAGGTGCCGATGATTTTCGACAACCTGCCCTCGGCCTCGGCGCATATTTCTTCGGGCAAGCTCAGGGCGATCGGGGTTACCACGGCCGAGCGCTCGCCCGCCTTTCCCGATGTCCCCGCCATTGCCGAGACGCTTCCGGGCTACGAGACCTACAGCTGGAATGCCCTCTTCGCTCCCGCCGGCACACCGCCCGAGGTTGTCGACACCCTCGCCAAGGCGGCGCAGTCCGCGATGGCCGACCCGAAAGTCGCCGAAAAATGGCCACCTTCTCCGCCACAATCGTCGGCAGCGGCCCCGACGAACTCGCGCAACATGTCGCGGCCGAGATGACCAAATGGAAACCCGTGGTCGAAGGCGCGAATGTCAGCATGGAATAAGCTCTGACCGCTCAAACCCAAACGCCGCGGCTGTTAAGGCCGCGGCGTTTTCATGTGGTAGGCGCGTCGAGCCAATGGCGGGGCGTCGTCGTGGCCAAGGCGTGAAGCAGCGGGGCGGCTGATGGCCTAAGGCAATCCTTTATGCGTGACGATCTTGGGTCTTGGGGGCCATTCAAGGCTCCGAGCCTCCCCGCACGCATCTGGCCGCCTTTGTCGGCCGCTATCCGCTCCCTCCGATTACCGCCTCGTTCCCTGATCAGCCCCACTTGAGTGGTCCGTTTTAAAAGTTAGTGCATGACCGGCCTTTGGTCCATCGGGATGGTGGTTTCTGGAGCCGGCGGGCGATAGCCTAATGCGCTATGTGGTCGTTTCGTGTTGTAATGCTTCCTCCACTCTTCGATCAGGATCTGCGCCTCGCGGAGGCTGTAGAAGATTTCCCCGTTCAGCATTTCATCGCGAAAGCGGGCGTTGAAGCTTTCGCAGTAACCATTCTCCCACGGTGATCCAGGCTCGATGTAAGCCGTTTTAGCGCCGACGGCGCCGATCCAGGCCCGAACCGCCAAGGCTATAAACTCCGGACCATTGTCGGAACGAATGAAGGCGGGAACGCCACGCAAGATGAACAGGTCGGTCAACGCATCGATCACATCTGTCGAATTCAGCCTGTGCCGTACCCGGATCGTCAGGCATTCACGGCTGAACTCATCGAGGATGTTCAGCGTCCGGAACACCTTACCGTCATCGGTGCGGCAATGAACGAAGTCGTAAGACCAGACATGATCCCGGTACTCCGGCCGCAGCCGGACACAGGATCCGTCATTCAGCCACAACCGGCCCTTCTTGGGTTGCTTGATTGGCACTTTCAGCTTCGTCGGGAAAACAGTCCCCGGACTGTTTTCTGATCCTCCTCAGTCTCGTCGCCACAAGCGCTCGACACGCTTGTCGTTCACCTGCCACCCGGCATCCCGCAACATTCTCGATCAATCCATAGGGACGCACACCGCGGGTCAGGTTGGGTACAACGACAAGCGTGCAGGATGCGACGATTGCGCTATCCATCTCTGCTATGAAGATCGCGCTTCCCTGATAGGCTTGGAAGCGGCCAAAGCTTGCCTCAGCGCTGCGCGATCTGGTTGCGGATCTTCGGGATGCAGATGGCGATAGAGCTCGGCGATCTGTTGGAGATCGCGGTGGTTTGCGCTTCGGGTTCGGGGCCGTGTCTCTGCCATGCTTTTGAGCATGACGGAGGCTTTGCCTTTTTCCCAGCTTCGTTTTTCATTTATGAACGCAAAAAGCGCCCATTTTGGGCGCTGTTTTTTTGGATATTGGTTGCGGGGACAGGATTTGAACACTGTTTCGCAATATCCAAGGTCCTCGGAATACCTATGCGAAGATAGTTCGAGTTCGATCTCGTTCCTAAGCCGCTCTTGGAAATCACCAGGCAGGGATCAACTCTCTCGGCGACGGGGAATGGCTGGCGTGCAGGCATGGCACGCATCGTCGCCGCCAGAATCGCAAAGTCCATTCGGCTATGGACACGGACACCGGCGACATTCGGGCGGTGAAATTTACCTCGAGCCGCAAAGATGACAGCCCGGTTCTACCCCAGCTTTTGAGCCAGATCCCGCTGGATGAGGACATCGGGACCGTGACGGGCGACGGTGCCTTCGATACACGGCGCTGCCACAGCGCAATTCTGGATCGTAGCGGCACGACGATCATACCCATCCGCAGAAACGGTCGCCTGTGGAAGGAGGACTGTCCAGCCGCCAGAGTACGCAACGATATCCTGCGTGCGACCAAGCGCTTCGGCCGGTCCACTTGGAAGCAATGGGCGGGTTATCATCTCCGAAGCCGGATCGAGGCGAAGATGCGGTGCGTCAGATCCTTCGGCGAGCGCATCGCCTCACGCGATCCCTATCGTCAGACCACCGAAATCCAGATCTGCATCGCGCTGATGAACCGTTTCCGTGCCCTCTGCGCTACCGAGATTGAGCGCGTAACTTAAGCCTGAACGGGAAAGGGGAATTTCGAACTCGCTCCGAACTCAGCAACATGTATAAGCGCCCTCTGCGCAAGAGGGTTTGTGGAGCAGTTTCGCGCGCTGTCGGGTGCTGACATGTATCCGGGCTCTCTTGCGGCCATCGTCATGCCGCCGGCCCGTATGGTGTTCGCGGATCAGGTCGCATATCAGCGCCGCGTGCTCGAAGGCACTTTGTTGCAGGCTGATCTCTGATCCCGTCTTACGGCCGTTGCGCCAAACGTCTCCTTGCCCTCTTTTGCTCCAACGTCCTCGCGACCTTGACGGCTTATGCCGCTGCAGCCGGAGCTTGTATACGTCACCGTGGTCCATCATAGCCCAGACGATGCGCGCCATGTTGTTCGCCAGAGTCACCCGCACCAGCATCGGCGGCTTGCGCGTTAGCATACCGCCCAACCAGGTGCCTGGTCGTGTCGAGACATGCACGTGCCGTTTGATTATCACGCTCTTGGCGTCGATGATCAGCAGTCGCCGCAGAGCCCGTTCCCCGATCTTCGTCGTGGCGCCAAGCCGCTGTTTGCCGCCTGTCGAATGCTGGCGGGGCATGAGCCCGAGCCATGCTACAAAGTCCCGGCTTTTCCGGAATACTTCGGGCGAGGCGCCAGCGTGGCGATGGCCGTGGTGATCAGGGGCCGATGCCCGGGATCGTCATCAGGCGCAGTGCGACCTCGTTTCCCTTGGCCCGTCGGCTGATCTCTGCGTCCAGCTTCCCGATCTCCGTCTCGAGGTGCCATAGCGCCGCAACCCGCACATCAAGCGTGGCGCGGGCCTCGGCAGGCAGGCCGCTGTCCAGGTCTACGATTATCGCAATCAGCCGCGCAGCATTTGCAGCACCCTGTGGCACGATCTGACCGAACTCGCCCAAATGCCCACGCAGGGCGTTGATCGCCTGTGTGCGCTGCCGGATCAGAATCTCCCGCATGCGGAAGACCATCGCTGCCACTTGCGTCTCTGCACTCTTCACCGGCACGAAGCGCATCGTCGGGCGCTGAGGCGCTTCGCAGATCGCCTCTGCAACAGCGGCATCATTCTTCTGGCGCTTGACGAAGGGTTTCACTTTGGCGGGAGGGATCCACCGCACCTCGTGCCCGAGCTTGCCAAAGCTCGCTGCCCCAGAGTTGTGCGCCGCCGCAGGCTTCCATCGCCACCGCACACGGCGCCAGGCGGCGAAAAAATCCAGAACCTGATCCCGTCTCAGCTTCATGCGCAGCGCCGCCCGCCCCGTGGCGTCGGCGCCATGCGCCTGAAACACATTCTTCGCCAGATCGAGCCCACCCGTGATTATCTCCGACCTGACCGCTCCCCTCTATGGATCTTGAGAGATCCACCTTGGCATACAGATGCCGTCAGGCGGTGGTTACATCATCAACGCTCTGTGCGCTCATGGTGTCGGTCGCAACACTTCCTCGCGAACCCAGGCGCGGTCGGCCAACTTAGCGATGATGCCCTTGGCGTCTTTATGGTCCAATGTGAACTCGTCCTGACCCCCATTGGCTTTGTCGAGAATCTTGCGGCCGCCTGGGCAGAGGCCTAGAGCCTTGAGATGGCTCCATGCCAAGGCTGCAAATTCAAGCGCTGCGGGATCTTGGATCAGCGCTTCGTAGCCCTCTTTGCCTGTAGTGATGACCACCGCGTCGAAAATGAGCGAAGGCGTGCCGGCAAGCTGGCCGTCAGCCGGAAGAACGGAGCCGTCCGACAGCTTGGCGCCGCCAACCTTCTGGCTGACGATCATGCAGCTTGCGCCGGCCGCTTCGGCCTCGGCTTGAAGCGCCTTTACGACCGCAACATCTGCTCCATCGCCAACCAAAACGCCCAGCTTGCGCCCTTTAGGCGCAGGCGGCTTGTGTTTCAGGATCGACAGCGCTGGTGAGGGCGGCAGATCCACCGCTTGCCTTGCGGCCGGAGCAGCGCCCGGAAGCTTGTCCACGCCAAGGCCGTTTGCGACCCGCTGCGCCACCTCGTCGTCGATGTTGCGCAACTGTGCGAGGACGGCTTCGCGGACGGCTTTGATGCCGACCTTGGACAGCTCGAACACCAGCGCTCCTATGACATGATTGAGCTCTGGCTTTGACAGCGACCGCAGAAACATGCGCGGTTGGCTATAGTGATCGGCAAAAGTCTCCGAACGCAGCCGAACCTTCTGGGTCGCATCATTGCCCAAGGCGTCCGTGTCGGTGGTGCTTTGAAAGCCGCCCTTCGCATCGGCCCGAGGTCCGCCGATTTCTCCGGCCTTGGCAAGCGAGTTCGGCTCGTAATTGGCGCGGCCTTTCGGGACCTGCGTTTGGATCATACCGTCGCGCTGGAAGTTGTGCATGGGGCAGCGCGGAGCATTGATCGGGATCTGATGGAAGTTCGTGGTCCCCAGCCTGGATTTTTGCGTATCGAGATAGGAAAACAGCCGCCCCTGCAGAAGAGGATCTGCCGAAAAATCCATACCTGGCAGAATATTCGACGGCAGAAAGGCGACTTGATCGTTTTCGGCAAAATGGTTGTCGGGGTTACGGTTCAAGGTCATCGTCCCGATCAGCTGGACCGGCACTTCTTCCTCGGGGATCAACTTGGTCGCATCGAGGATGTCATAAGGCTGTCTGGCCGCCCAATCGGGGTCGATAACCTGAATGCCCAGATCCCATTCGGGATAGCTTCCCGCATTGATCGCCTCATAGAGGTCGCGGCGGTGGAAATCGTTATCGGCACCCTGAAGTTTCGCGGATTCGTCCCAGATCAGCGACTGGATGCCCGAACGCGGCTTCCAGTGATAGCGGACGAACGACCCTTTACCCTCGGAGTTGATCAGGCGGAAGGTGTGGATGCCAAAGCCTTCCATGAAACGCAGGCTGCGCGGAATGCCACGATCGGACATGGCCCACATCACATTGTGAAGCGTTTCCGGCATCAGCGAAACAAAATCCCAGAAGGTGTCATGGGCTGAAGCGGCCTGCGGATAGCCGCGGTCAGCTTCCATTTTCACCGAATGGACGAGATCGGGAAACTTCATCGCATCCTGGATGAAGAAGATCGGCGTGTTGTTGCCAACGAGATCCCAATTGCCTTCTTCGGTATAGAACTTCACCGCAAAGCCGCGAATGTCGCGTGGCGTATCGACCGAGCCAGCCCCGCCCGCCACGGTCGAGAAGCGAACGAACACATCGCAGCTGTTGCCCTTTTTGGAACAGCGCGGCGCGGGTCAGTTCGGGAATTGCCTTGTTGACCGTAAACGTGCCGTGTGCGACCGAGCCGCGCGCATGGACAATCCGCTCTGGGATCCGCTCATGGTCAAAGTGAAAGATCTTTTCGCGCAGGACGAGATCTTCAAGAAGCGTGGGTCCGCGCGTCCCGGCTTTGAGGCTGTTCTGGTTGTCCGCAATCGGCACCCCGTGGTTCGTGGTCAGACGGACGGCCTTGTCATCCGTCACCTGGTGGAGTTCGCCACCGTTGCCGGTTTCTCGCACAAACGGCGCGCTGATCGGGTCACTGTTGGTGCCATTTTGCTCCGGCACAGAAGCAGGGTTCTTTTCCGCATGGGTGTTCGATTTCGCCATAGCTTCCTCTCCTACGGGTGGCCTAACACATTCAGGTCCGCCAAGGTGTCAGCGGCACTGCGATCCTCGTTCCCCCTCAACGCGTCGCGAAGGACTTTGTTCACCTGTTGGGGGGAAACTCTAGGAGCACGTCAGCTATGCGCCCCTGAGGTGACTAACTTAAGCATGGGTGCAGACAAAAATTGGACTGTTTTCAAGACATGAGGCACTTGCATAGCTATCTTATGTCTTTGCAAGTCAGTTGTTCCGACCCAGTTATCCCAAGATGATCCCGCCCCCGTCGGTCAAGCGCAAGGGAACCCCCAGATGATCCGCGCCGAAGAGATTTTGCACCCTCGCCCCGAAGGCCTTTATTGCCCGCTTGGCGATTTCTTCATCGACCCGATCCGCCCTGTCGAGCGCGCCTTGATCACCCATGCCCATGCCGATCACGCGCGCGGGCCATGGCAAGGTCTTGGCCAGCCGCCAGACCCTCGAGATCATGGCGATCCGCTATGGCGAGGATTTTGCCCGCGAAACCCAAGCGGCCGAGGGCGAAATCGCCCTGGGCGATGTCTCGGCCAGCTTTCATCCGGCGGGGCATATTCTGGGGTCGTGCCAGATCCGGCTGCTGCCGAAATCGGGGCCACGCATTGTCGTCTCAGGCGATTACAGCCGCAGGCCCAATCCGGTTTGTGCGCCCTTCACGCCGCTGGAATGCGAGGTTTTCATCACCGAGGCCACCTTCGGCCTGCCCGTGTTCCGCCACCCGGACCCCGCGTTTGAAATCGCCAAACTTCTGCGCAGCATGGAGGAATTCCCCGACCGTCACCACTTGATCGGAGGCTATGCGCTTGGCAAGACCCAGCGCCTGATCGCGCTGTTGCGGGCGGCGGGTTATGACGCGCCGATCGGGCTTCACGGAGCGCTGATCCGGCTGTGCCAATACCATATCTCGCAAGGAATCGACTTGGGACATCTGGTGCGCGTCGATGATCCCTCGGGGCCGAGGCTGGTGATCGCGCCGCCCTCGGCTTTTTCGACGCCATGGGTCCAGAGATTCAAGGATCCGGTGATCGGCTATGCCTCGGGGTGGATGGGCATTCGCGCGCGGGCGCGGCAAAGGCGGGTGGAACTGCCGCTGGTGATCTCGGATCACGTCGATTGGCCGGAACTGACCGGCACGCTGCAAGAAATCGCGCCGCAAGAGGTCTGGGTCACCCACGGCACAGAAGACGGCGTACTGCGGTGGTGCGCGTTGAACCAACTGCCCGCAAAGCCGTTGCGTTTGGTGGGCTATGAAGATGAACCCGAATGAAAGACTTCGCCGCGCTTTTGGAACGGCTGGCTTTTACCGGTGCGCGCAACGGCAAGATCGCGCATTTGCAGCACTACCTGCAAACCGCGCAAGACCCTGACCGCGGCTGGGCTCTGGCCGCGATCACGGGCGAGCTGACCTTGCGCAATGTCAGCCCAAGCCTGCTGCGAAAGCTGATCGGCGAGAGGGTCGACCCGCAGCTATTCGCGTTGTCCTATGATTTCGTCGGCGATCTGGCCGAAACCATCGCGCTTTTATGGCCCGAACCCACCACCTACTCCGATATGCCGCTGTCGCAAGCGATTGCGGTCCTTCAGGCCACGGGGCGCAAGGGCACGGAAATCGCGGCGGTTCTGGACCAGCTGCCCAAAGATGAAAGGCTGGCCTTTCTGAAGCTTGCCACCGGCAACCTGCGCTTGGGAATGTCGGCGCGGCTGGCTCGGGTGGCGCTGTCGGGTTTGGGCGCGGTCGAGATCTCGCAGATCGAGGAAATCTGGCACGGTCTTACGCCCCCTTACGAGGACCTTTTCCACTGGCTCGCCGGTGGCGATCTGCCGCAAAACCACGCGAAAGCGCCAT
This sequence comes from Paracoccus cavernae, assembly GCA_030410095.1. Classification (GTDB taxonomy): domain Bacteria; phylum Pseudomonadota; class Alphaproteobacteria; order Rhodobacterales; family Rhodobacteraceae; genus Paracoccus; species Paracoccus cavernae. Next base: position 3,512,243 of record JAUFRC010000001.1, on the reverse strand, counting down.
TTCGTCCGGTCATGCTCTCGACCCCAACCACGCTGGATGAACTCTCGGCCCGGCCGCCCGAACGTTACATGGCCGAATGGAAGTGGGACGGGATCCGCGTGCAGGCGGTGGCCGACGGCGATACGCGCAGGCTATATTCGCGCACGGGCGACGACATCTCGCAGGCCTTCCCCGACGTGATCGAGATGATGGATTTCGAGGGCGTGTTGGACGGCGAGCTTCTGGTCGCGCACAATGGCGAGATCGCGGCCTTTGGCGAGTTGCAGCGCCGCTTGGGCCGCAAAACCGTGACCCGCGCGTTATGCGAGGAACTGCCCGCGCATCTGCGCCTTTACGATCTGCTGTCGTGGCAGGGCGAGGATTTCCGGCCCGAGCCGCTGTCCCTTCGCCGCGCCAAGCTGGAAAACCTGCACCTGCCCCATGCCGCGATTGATCTTTCGCCGCGGCTGGATTTCGCCTCTTGGGACGATCTCGCCGCCCTTCGCGCCGCCCCGCCCTCGGTGGTGATCGAGGGCGTGATGATCAAGGACCTCAACAGTGCCTATGTCGGCGGGCGACCGCGCGGGCCGTGGTTCAAGTGGAAGCGCGACGCGATGCGGCTGGATGCGGTGCTGCTTTACGCGCAATCGGGGCATGGCAAACGCTCGGGCTTTTACAGCGATTTCACCTTCGGCCTTTGGCATGACGGCGACCTTGTTCCGGTCGGCAAAGCATATTTCGGCTTCACCGATGAAGAACTGCGCGAGCTTGACCGTTTCGTGCGCAAAAACACCACCCAGCGCTTCGGCCCCGTGCGGCAGGTCGCGCCGGAACTGGTGCTTGAAGTCGCGTTCGAGGGCGTCAACCGCTCGGCCCGTCACAAGGCTGGGTTGGCGATGCGGTTTCCCCGCATTGCGCGCATCCGCTGGGACAAACCCGCAGCTGAGGCCGACCATCTTTCCGCGCTCGAGGCTTTGCTATGACCACGCTCCCCGCGCGGTTTCGCGACTGGTTTGACGCGCAAGGCTGGCAGCCCCATCCGCATCAACTCGCGCTGTTGGATCAGACCGAAGACCATCTGCTGATCGCGCCGACAGGCGGCGGAAAGACGCTGGCGGGGTTTCTGCCCTCGCTGATCGACCTGTCCGGACAGCCCCATCAGGGCCTCCATACGCTTTACGTGTCCCCCCTGAAGGCGCTGACGGTCGATGTTGCGCGCAATCTCAACCGCCCGATTGCCGATATGGCGCTGGAAATCCGCGTCGAGGACCGGACCGGCGACACGCCCTCGGCGCGGAGGGGCGTCAGCGCGTCGATCCGCCCGCGATTTTGCTGACGACGCCCGAAAGCCTGACCTTGATGCTGACCTATCCCGAGGCCGCGAAAATCTTCGGCAATCTCAGGCGCGTCGTTTTGGACGAGTTGCACGCTTTGGCCGAGAGCAAACGCGGCGATCAGCTGATGCTGGCCCTTGCAAGACTGCGCCATCTTGCGCCCGGACTGGTCACGACAGGGCTTTCGGCGACGGTCGATCACCCCAAGGATCTTGCGGCTTTCATGGGGGCGCGCGGCTTTTGATTTCCGACACCGGCCCCAAACCCGATGTCGCGCTTTTGCCGACCACGCTGCCTGCCCCTTGGGCGGGGCCGGCGGGCGCTATGCCGTGCCCGATGTTCTGCGCGCGATTGAAGCCGCAAATGCGAGCATCATTTTCATCAACACCCGCGCCCAAGCCGAGCTGTTTTTCCAAGCCCTCTGGCTTGCCAACGAGGCATCCTTGCCGATTGCCCTTCACCACGGCTCGCTTGCGCGCGAGCAACGCGCCAAGGTCGAAGATGCGATGGCGGCGGGCGCCTTGCGCGCGGTCGTCGCGACCGGCAGCCTTGATCTGGGCATTGATTGGGGCAATGTCGATCAGGTTATCCAGATCGGCGCGCCCCATCAAATCAAGCGCTTGGCGCAAAGGATCGGGCGCTCGAACCACCAATACGACCGCCCCTCGGTGGCGCGGTTGGTGCCTGTCAACCGCTTCGATACAATCGAATGTATCGCCGCGATTGATGCCTTGGCCGAGGGTCAACTGGACGGCAGCCCCCGCCCTCGGGCCCGCTGGAGGTTCTTTGCCAGCATATCCTGAACACCGCCTGCGCCGGTCCTTTTGACGCCGGCGACCTGTTTGCCGAGGTCAAAACCGCAGGCCCCTACCGCGATCTGAGCCGCGCCGATTTCGACCGCTGCCTCGATTTCGCCGCGACCGGAGGTTATTCGCTGCGTGCCTATGAACGCTGGCAGCGCCTGATCTTGGTCAACGGAAGATGGCAGTTGCGCGACCCACGCACCGCACGGCTCTTGCGCATGAATATCGGGACGATCATCGGTCAGGAAATGGTCAGCGTCCGGATTCGCGGGCGTGGCGGCGGCGCGCTTGGCGAGGTCGAGGAAAGCTTTGCCGCCACGCTTGTGCCCGGCGATACGTTCCTGATCGGCGGCAAAACCGTACGCTACGACCGCATGCACGAGCTGACCATCGAGGTAACGCCCCAGCCCGCGCGCCAGCCCAAGATCGCGGCTTTCAGCGGGCAAACTTTTTCGACCTCGCTCGAACTTTCGACCCGCGTTTTCGATATCATTAGCACGCCCAAGACGTGGTCGCGCCTACCTCCGCCCGTCAGGGCCTGGCTGGATCTGCAGGCGCGCATCAGCGCCCTGCCCGCCCGCGATCATCTGTTATGCGAAAGCTTTCCCTATCAGGGCCGCGAATATCTGGTGATTTACGGCTTTGCGGGGCGTAATGCGCATCAGACGCTCGGCCTTTTGCTGACCCGCCAGATGGAGGATCTGGGCCTGCATCCCTTGGGCTTTCTGGCGACCGATCACGCGCTTCTTGTCAATGGGCTGGATCAGGTCAGCGACATCGCCCCTTGCTGGATGCGCAGCTTATTGCGGAAAATTTTGATGAGTGGTTGGGCGAGACTTCGCTTTTGCGCCGCTCGTTCCGCAATGTCGCGACGATTGCGGGGCTGTTGCAACGCAACCAGATCGGGGCGCGCAAAACGGGTAAGCAGACCAGCTTTTCCAGAGACATCATCTATGATGCGCTGCGCCGCCATGAACCCGACCACCTACTGCTGCAAGCGACCGCCCAAGATATCCGCCACGGTTTGCTGGATTTCTCTCGCATCCAAGAGGCGCTTTTGCAATTCCCGACCCCAAACTGGTGCGGCTTGACCGCCCCTCGCCCTTGGCCGCGCCTTTGCTGTTGGAGATGGGCCGCATTAAGATCCTCGGCGCGGGATCAGAGGCCGCGGCACAGCGCATGGCGCAGCAATTAATGGCGGAATCCGGCCTTGATACCATCCGCGAGGATGCCGATGACGCCTGAGGGTTTCGCCTTTTCTTTCTCGGAAACGGGCTTTGTCGCGCGCCCCTCCGGCGCGCTTTATTGGCCCCAAAAGCGCACGCTGGTCGTCAGCGATCTGCATCTGGGCAAAAGCACGCGCTATGCCCGCCAGCGCCATATCCTGCTGCCGCCTTACGAGATCGAGGAAACGCTGAACCGGCTCGAGCGCGAAATCTCCCTGCTTTCGCCCGAAACCGTGATCTCGCTTGGCGATAGTTTCGACGACCACACCGCGATCAGCGAAATCGGCGCGCCGCATCTGGCGCGGCTGGACCGCCTCACCCGCCAGCATGACTGGATCTGGATCACCGGCAATCACGACCCGAACAGCCAAGCCCTGCCCTTTGGCGGTGTGGTCCGGCATGATGTTGGCACCCGCCCGATCTTTCGCCACATCAAAGGCGACGGCCCCGATGTCTCGGGCCATCTACACCCCGTCTATCCGCTGGCAGGGCGCCGGTTTCGCAGCTTCGTCGTCACCGATCATCACCTGATCATGCCCGCTTTCGGCAGCTATACCGGCGGGCTTTCGCTAAGCGATCCCGCCTTTCAAGGCTGGACGAGCAGCGGGCGCGCGCTTTGTGCGGGGAAGCCGTTTTCGAGGTGCCGCTGCCCTGAACGACGAAGCCCGAGCGTCAACCGCCCGGGCTTCTTCATTTCCTCAAGAGGGGCCGGCTTTAGCGGCGGCGGTGGCTCAAGCCGCCCCAAATGCGGCCCTCGTCACGATGCTCGCCCCGCGTCGCGCCGATATAGGACGCAGCAGCGGCAACCAAAGCGGCAGCGGCCAGCAGGAAGGCAGTCAGAATGCCGGCGACACGCGCTTCTTCGGCGGCTTTCGTGGCCTCCGCTTTGGCCTCGTCCGCAGCTTTTTGCGCATCGGCTTTCATCTGCTCGATCTGGGCTTTCGCCTCATCGACCTTTTTCTGGGCCGCATCGCGGATCGCTTGCGCGCGCTGTTGGGCCTGATCGACGCGGGCATCAACCTCCGACGGGCTCAGACCGGTTTGGGCCGCAACCACTTGGCGAAGATAGGCTTTGTCTTCATCGCTGATCTCGCCGGTGCGGATCAGGTTCATGAGGATCTGGCCGATTTCCTCTTTGGCATTGCCGGGCTGGCCGGTCATAGGGCCGGGCACGTTTTCAGCCGGACGCAGCAAACTATCCGAGATGTAATCCATCGGATTTGCGCTGAGGCCGTTGGGCATCGACTGCTCGATCGTGGGGGCCACGGCTTGGCCCGCACCCTGCGCGACCCCGCCAACCAACTGGCCCGCGCCCGAGACAACGCCGCCGGCCAATTGGCCTGCGCCCTGCGCCACGCCACCCACGGCAGAGCCCGCCGCTTCCAAGGTGGTTCCCGCAACGCTGCCGACGGCTTTCACCGTCCCGGTGACGGCACTGCTCAAAACCAGCGCGCTCAAGATCGTGCCGAGGCCCCAGACAACGAGACCATGCATTCCGTCGCGGACCTTGATTTCGTCGGGGGTCGCGTCATCAACACGCCTGCGAAGCCGACCGGCGATATAGCCGCCAAGCATGTAGACAAGGACCATCGAGATGACCGCAAACAGCGCCGTCAGGATGAGCCCGTATATGCTGATCCCGCCATTCTCGTCAAACGAGACCGAGCCGAGCCCGATAGCCGCACCGAATGCGCTGAAGACAATCGACGCGCCGACGGCGACCACGGTACCTGCGACGACGGCGCCAAGATCAACATAACCCCGATCGCTGACGGGAGGTTTTCCTCCGGGAATGGTGTCCGACATTAGCGCAACCCCACCATGCCAAGGATGAATAGGACGATAACGACAAGGCCGACGAGATAAATGATGCTGTTCATAATGACTCCTTCACTGCATCCCGAAGATAATGGAAGCGGCGTGTCCGGGAAGAATGGGATCGGTGCGTCTTAGAAAGCTTCCATTAAGGCAACGTGATCAAAGGACTGTGGTTCCAAAGTCTCGGCCATGAGATAATATGAGTTTAGTGGTAGTCTTTCACCGGTGGCGGCCCCCGCATCAAGCACTCTCCTATTGGGCGAAGCGTGGTCTGTGTGCTCGGGTTGCAGCTTTGTTCGGTGGCCGCCCTAATTTTCCTTTGAGAGAGAGGTTATCCACCCTCACAGGCATGGTACGTCGAGCTATGGGTGCGGTAATGTCTTGCATACCCTGGTCTTCCCACTTCAGAGTAATGCGGAAAGTTTCGAACCACGTCCCCAGATATCGCTGAAGATAAAGGTGCGGGAGGGTGGCGATACTTTTGGGCCTGACCACTCGGAATTCTCCTGCGCAGGTTGCGATTAGGAGCACGCGCCTGCCCCTTTCGGATACCAATGGAACAAACCTCCGAGAAAGACCGTTGGTTCAAGGTCCGATTTGATCGGCTTGTGATCGAGCCGGTAAATGAAAGGTTTGTAAAATGGAAAAATCACCCACGACACAAGGCGACCATCAAATTAATCGTAAGAAAATGATCGAACTCCTGAACGAGGACCTTGCACGAGAGTATCAAGCGATCATTGCTTACGTCGTCTACTCACAGGTCATCACGGGCGCCGAATATATGACGATTGCTCGTGAGCTTGAAAACCACGCAAAGGAAGAGCTCCAACATGCGCTGAGAATTTCCAAACAGATCGACTATCTCGGCGGCGTGCCCACGGTTGTTCCAAAGCCTGTGAAAATGTCCGAGAATGCAAAGGATCTTCTTAAATTCGATCTCGACAACGAAATCGAAACCATTCGGAATTACCGCCAGCGCATTCGTCAATGCGAAGCTTTGGGCGAATTTGCACTGGCAGAAACACTTCGAGAAATCCTGGTCCAGGAACAGGACCACGCCATCGAGCTCGCCACGGCTTTGGGCGTTCCGGTCCCTCCAATAGACGGTGCTTGACGCCGCCGCGCAGGGCAACCGAACATCACCGACGTTAGGCTTCGCCTTCCGCCAATGCGTGACCACCCGAAACCCGTGCTAGGGTCTCCCATGCAGCCGCAAAGTTTGAGACTGCAATAGGCCTGCTGCGTATTTGAGGTCACCTTTAAACTGCGCTAAAGCCTTGAGTTTGGCCGGCCCGTTCAGCCGCAGAATAAAGCTCGGATGCCACGTTATCAGCACGGGGCCGCCGTCAAGCGCAGTTTCCACATTGCCGCGCCGAGGGAAAGCGGGGCTCGGTTGCCGGTTAGGGAAGACGCGGCAGTTGCGCCAAGCGCGACAGTCAAGCGGGGCGATAGAAGGCGACGCTCGAGGTCGAGCCACCAGCGGCAATGTTTAATTTCCCCTTCATTCGGGCTTTGGTGCAGGCGTCGCTTGCCTCGAGAGACGAATTTGAAATGCTTTACGGCATTGCTCAACCAGATCTCTTCCGCCGCAAGTCCTACATCCTCGAGGTTGGTGCGCAACAAGCGCCCTGCGGGACCCACAAAGGGGCGGCCTGCAAGATCCTCTTGATCACCTGGCGCCTCTCCAAGGATCATAAGCGAGGCGTTGACCGGCCCTTCGCCCCAGACAGTCTGGGTCGCATCGTGGCAGAGGGAACAACGCGTACACGAGGCCGCTTGCTTTTGTGCCTCTTGCATTGTGTTCGGTTCGCTGGAAGGGGACGGAACCCTCACCGACGCCGTCACCTTGGCGGCGAAAGCCGGAGGATTACTCATTCCCGCCTCAGCCATAGCTTTGACCCGCCGCGGTGCATCGGCAAGCATTTCCTCGATCAACTTCGTTTCCGGCAGGTTTTTCCAGTATTTGAGGGCATTTCAGATTTCATCGCTTTGATCTTCACCCTTGCCGGGTTGAAAATATTGATGAAGTAGGTCTGCCAAAGCTCATGGCTCGCATCGTGTGGCAGATCCGGCCGGACCTGCGGCTCCAAGAACCGCAATGCTCCGTCGAAACAAGCGACCCCCTCGGGCGTCGCAATCATCCAGTCCATATCCGCAAAACGACGGGCAAAAAACGGTGCGCCCGCCTGCAGGATGGGATGTTCCGGCTCAAACCAAGCAGCAAATGCTCGGCGCGGTCCCGCATTGTCCACCTCATGAAACCGCACGAAAGCATGCATCTTATGAAGATCCCTACGCACCGACTTCGCCAGTGCATTCAACCTGATCATTAACGGATCAGCGGGGTTGCCCCAGAAGTCGCGATTGTGTTGAAACCTGACCAATGCCTGATAAAGCAGCGCCCAACGCTCGGAGTCGGAGTGAAAGCCGACTGTCTTGGCAAGCGAAAGGAAATCGTGACTGGCGAGAACCTCGATTGACCCCGATGGTGGGATGGGCTCTGCCCCGAACAGGTCGGCCTGCATGCCTTCCTGCGCCCATTGGATATGCTCCCCTGCGATCCCGGCACCGGCCAAGCGCCGCGCCGCATCGCGCCAAGCGTCGAAGCGATCAAACCTCGGAAGGTCGACACGGATCATCAGAAAAGTGAAAGCTGTTCGGGAGGCGGTGCAAACCGATCCCGCAGCCCTTCGCTGTCGACCAGCGCCCCAGGATGCCAATCAGCCAAAGTCACGAAGGCGCGTGCCTTGGACATGCTTGCCCCCATCCGCAACAGGTCAGCAAATCGCAACGCCGTATTCCTGCGCGCAGCCAAGACCCGGCCAACGGTTTTTGTGCCGAAGCCAGGAACGCGCAAAAGCTCCTCTTTGCTGGCCCGCGCAACGTCAACCGGGAAGAGCGCACGGTTTGATAAGGCCCATGCCAGTTTGGGATCTATATCCAGATCAAGATTGCCGTCAGGACGCGTCCTGCCGATCTCATCGGCATCGAAGCCATAAAATCGCATCAGCCAGTCAGCCTGATAAAGTCTGTGCTCACGCAACAAAGGCGGCTTAATAAGGGGTAAAGCATGGGATGCGTGCGGGATCGGACTGAAGGCTGAATAATAGACCCGTTTTAGCGCATATCCTGTGTAAAGGTTTGCCGAGGTGCGCAAAATATCGCGGTCACTTGTCCCATCGGCGCCGACAATCATCTGCGTTGACTGCCCTGCCGGTGCAAAGCGCGGAGGGCGCCTGCCTGTAAAGCTGCGCTCTTTCGCGGCCTCGCGTGCAAGGCGCACATTCGCCATTGTGGACCGGATTGTCTCGGGGCGCTTTTCCGGCGCAAGCTGCTTGAGGCTTCGATCATTCGGCAGCTCGATATTAACGGAGATCCTGTCGGCAAGAAGACCGGCCTCGGAAACCAGCTCGGGGGCTGCGTCCGGAATGGTTTTCAAATGGATATAGCCCTTGAAACCATGCTCAACACGCAAGATCCGCGCGATACGAACCATGTCGCCCATAGTCTGGTCGGGGCTGCGAATGATGCCCGAGGACAGGAAAAGCCCTTCGATCATATTGCGGCGATAGAACTCCAGCGTCAGGGTGACGACCTCATCGGGCGTAAAGCGTGCCCGCTCGACATTGCTGCTGACCCGATTGATGCAGTAGGCGCAGTCATAAATGCAGAAATTTGTCATCAAAATCTTCAAAAGACTGATGCAGCGGCCATCTGGCGTATAGGCATGGCATATGCCGCTACCGCCCGCCGACCCGATCCCACCCGAACGCGATCCCTCCGCGTCGTCCCGCTTGATGCGCATGAAGCATCGTACTTTGCGGCATCGGACAGGATAGCCAATTTTTGTTGAAGCGTCTTCTGAGCCATGTTCGAAGATGTATGTTCTTGATTTGTTCCAGTCAACCGGCTAATGCGACGCAAGGACTAGCGGAAGCGAAAAATGGCCTGGTCCGGATCCCCTTCCCCGCGATCCATGCAGCGACGATCTGCGCCCCGATCATCGAAAAAGTGATACCGTTCCCGCCAAACCCCATGACGGCAAAGATCCGGTCAAATCCCGGCACTCTATCGATTATCGGCAACCCGTCGCGGGTCACGCTGAAAGGGGCAGCCCAGCTATAGGCAGGTCGACCGACCCTGACGCCTGTCAGGCTGAATAGCTTCTCTGCGATGATTTTGGCCTTGGCCTCGAGCTTTTCAGGGTCACTGTTCGTCGTTGCCGCTTCTTCGTCCTCACCGCCTGCAATAATTCGTCCGGCCGGATCGGTTCGAAAATATAAATAGGGATCGGAGGCCTCCCATCCGATCGTGGACTTCATCCATTCCGGCAGGTGCTTGATCGGACGCGAGGCAAGCGCCCAGGTCGAGGTCACATGATGGCTGGACGTTTGCATCTGCCGTAAATACTCGTAGCCAGTGCAAAAGACGGCATGCCCCGCCATGATGACCTGTCCGTCTCGTGTCGCCAGCGCGACCGCGCCGTTCATTTGCGCCATATCGGTCACCTCGACCGGAGAAACCAGCCGCGCCGTTCGACCTAGAGCAGCCTTCAACAATCCCGCCGTCAACTGGGCCGGATTGGCCGAAGCAGAATCCTGCGAGAGAACCGCCGCAGGACGATCCAGCCCGTAGCGAGCCAAAAGCTCGCCTTTGTTGAGGTATTCAGCTTCAATACCGATTTTCAAACGCGCTTCGACCTCTGCTTTCAGGGCCCGTGCACCCATGCTGTTGCCCGCCAAATAGAGCGCAGGCTTGGTTTCCATCGAGCAAGCAATACCAAGATCACCGGCGAGTGCGACCAGATCATGAACCGCACGAACCGAGCGCAGCCACGCGGCATTTGCCGCGCGAGCCCCAATTTGCTCTTGCAGTCGCGTCAAAGGAGTGTCGATTTCATGCTGGATCATGGCTGTCGACGCAGGCGTCGAGCCGCGAACCGCAGGACGCCGGTCGAGGATCAAAACATTTAATCCCTGCCGGCTCAGTGCCTCGGCAGTCAACGCGCCGCTGATGCCCGCACCAACGACCACAACATCGGCGTGATTTTTCGCAATGCGCTTGCTTGCATGAACACGGCTATGTGGCGTCTTTACCCAAAGTGGTGTGCCGATGCGTAGATCGTCTTCACGGGTGTCTGACTGCTCCATGATCGCTCCTGGGCCCTGAAAGATATTGGCACAACTTGCTCTAACCGCTCTGCAACGCGGTTGGTCCTGTCTGCCAGCTCAAAGATCGACGGGAAGATTTCTTAGCCCACACGATCGTTTAAGCCTCCTTTGGCACTGGAAAGCGCGACAGGTGCCACCGCAAACCACCCTAAAAAAGGCAACGGCATATCGCGAACGAAACCCGCACCAACACAGTTTTCTTGCAGTGTTTCAACTAACCTAAGCGGAGCGAGAATTTTTGCCATAATCAGGCTTTGATTTACTCATTTTTGACTTCAGCAGCTCGTACAGAAAATGCAGACCGCTTTCGGGGCCAAGCCAAACCTCCGCCGAAGAGGGTTTAAATCGCAAAAGCACCAAATCGGGATCGTCCTTCCCGTCCTCAAACCAGGAGGCAGCAACTGCAGACCATACTTGATCCAACTTCGCGCGGTCGTTCGATATTTCGAGACGCCCTTTCACCTCGGCGTGAAGGCCATGAGCACTATCACTTACAATATAGCGCGCCTCTTCGCTCTTGACGCCGGCCTCGGCCATCTGTGTCCCTTTTGCGGTTATAAACCACAAGTTGCCATCCTCGGGCTCAACGCTATGAGACATCGGCAGAAAGGCTCCGCGTACTTCGAGCATACCCGCACGAATGTCCTCAAGCCTGTCCCAAAACTCCTCATGGTGATCGTCGCTCATCAGATCCTCCCGTAATGAAATTCATATGTGAGAACCCGCATTTTCTCGAATTGTTCCCGAAGGGATTGCTTCAAACGGTCGCCAGATCCTCCCACGCAGGAGCCGTCAATCGGCAGATCAGTCCCGTACTTTCGAACTCCATCATCACTTCGCCCATAAATTCGGCGGGAAGCACCTCCTTGATCAGGACCGATCCAAAGCCCGTTCCTCCCGACTCGGACACGGTTGGCCCTCCGGCTTCGCGCCACACAAATTTCAGTCCAGCGTCCTCGGAATATTGCCAGTCGATGCTGACAACACCGTCCTCCGCGCTCAAGGCACCGTACTTCGCGGCGTTTGTCGCGAGTTCATGAAGTCCTAGTGCAAATGCCAGTGCAGTTCTAGGTAACAGCAAGATTGGTGGCCCGGTGATGACGAACTGCTTGGCTGGATACGGAGCGATCACCTCATTGATGATGTCCCGAAGATCCGCGCCGTCGCGCTGCTCGTTTGTGACCAGATCCTGGGCCCGCGCCAATGCCATCAGCCGTGACCTGAACGTATCGGCTGCTTGGCCAAGGCCGTCGCCAAGGGTCTGACGGGCAATCGCCAAAACAGTGGTGAGGATGTTCTTGACGCGATGTTTCATTTCATGAACTAACACCGACTGCATCCGCTCCGCCCGCTTCCGCTGCGAAATATCCCGAGCGATCTTGGAGGCACCAACCACTTGGCCAGACTCGTCATAGACCGGAGCTACGGCAAGCGAAACTTCGACCAAACTACCATCCTTGCGTTTCCGGATAGTCTCATGTGGCAAGACTTCGTGACCACTCCGGATCTGATCGATAATTGCGGCCTCTTCTGCAGAACGGTCATTCGGGACCAGAATGGTCACCAATTCGCCGATCACCTCTTCGGCGACATAGCCGTAGAGCTTTTCAGCCCCTCCGTTCCAGCTGGTTATCCGCATTTCCAGGTCAGTGCTGAGAATGGCCATGGCGAGGAAACGCAAGTTGACCTGACGCTCCTTGCCGCGCCCGATCCGATCCACCGCTGTCTTCGTTCGGCATGGCCTCGGACCGGTGGCGGCTCACGCCTCACTATCGTAGATGCCACGTTCTGGCACACCGCCCAGAACGCGGAAGCCGTGCCAGTGGGCATCGAACATCGAGGCCATCGCGGCGCCATCGGTCCGAGCCCGATGGCTGAGGTCGTGGGTCTGAAGCAGATATGCCCGCACGAGGAACGCCCGGCTGTGAGACAGCTTGATATGCGCAACCTGCAACTTTGCGCGCTCACCGCCAAGAACCGCGTAATCTTCGCTCCAGTCGAACTGGAAGGCTTCACCCGCTCGGAAGGTCAGTGGCACGAAACTGCCGCGCCCCGTCCTTTGTTGTTCACGCTGGCGGTCTGCCCGCCACGCACGGGCGAAGGTCGCAACTCTGCCATAAGAACCGGTGAAGCCAAGAGCCACCAGATCAGCGTGAAGCCGTGTCAGAGGACGGCGCTGCTTACGTGATTTGGACGCCTCGGTCTTCAGCCATGCCGCAAACTTGTCCGCAAAAGGATCAAGCTTGCTCGGACGCTCCGGAACCGCGAACTTCGGCTCGACCGTGCCAGAGTTCAGATACTTCTTGATGGTGTTGCGCGACAAACCAGTGCGACGTGCGATCTCACGGATCGGCAGTTTCTGTCGCAGGGCCATCCGCCGGATGACATTCAAAAGTCCCATGTGGATCACTCCTCGGCCCCCGTCGCTCGCTGCGGTGGGAGAAGGGTCACATGGGGCAATTCTCAATGAAAATTATCCCGTCTACCGGGTCACGTCTCGACGGAAATCAACAGGAGGAGCGGCTGTGCCCATCAAGGCCTCCTTGCCTCAAAATTAGCAAAGAAGGCGTCCACGAGACATGGGGCTATTCAGACACAACTCGCGCTGGGGCGCTCATTGTTCTAAGTCCATAGCCAGTCGGTTGCGATCTGTTGCGCCTCATCGACAGATTGGCGTAGACACTACAACGACGATCGACCCCACAGCGCCATTGGATACAATGTCCCGAGCGCACTGCACCTTCCCGGCGGCGTCTTCAGCCCGCCGCCCCGACCACGGCCGAAAGCTCCAGCTTCGAATGGTCCATAATTGATAGGCAGAACACAAGTGATAGCGAACGGTGCATTGTGCGGCGAGGAAGAAGGTACCTCGCCGCAAGCTTGTCTACTCTCCGCCGTTAGTGGCGCGGTCATTCTGCCGAGCTTTGCGATCGCCGGCCTCCCGGTTCTGTCCGCCTGCGTTCGGCTCATTTGAGCGCTTCATCTGTTTAGGGTTTAGGACAGGATCAGCATTCGCCATCTTGTCCTGCTGCGCATTTTGCGCAACGTTGTGTTTTTCGTTTTCCTCTTTCGGATCGAACTTGCCGGTCATAATGAGGCTCCTTCATCGAATGAGTTCAAGGAATATTGCGAGGCGTGAACTCTGGAAGATCCTTCAACTGATCTTTGGTCCAGTTGGTGTGGCCGTGCACTACGCCATCTTCGCCGCGCATAAGGTCGAGGTCTTTCGCTCGGATCTCGACAGGTTTTGCGCCAATTCTAGAATCCGCCGACATCGACCACCACAGTAGCTTCGGCACCGGAACCGTAAACTTCGGAAATCGCGCCAACCTGGCTATCGTCTGGCCCGTAAACTGGCGCGCCATTCAGGATAGCCTCCGTAAGCTCACTATCGTTCAGGCGGACATGATTGGTATGATCCATCTCATTCTCCTTTCTCGATTTCGTTACGGGTCAGGAACCGCTGCAGATCCTTTTTGTTCCTTCACGCTAGCGCGATCGCTCGCCGGCTGGCCGAGTAATTAGCCAAACCTGCAGCGGCTCAAATCGGATAGCCTGCCTATTCTGAAGAAGGTCGCGCCCGAAAAATTCCGCGCCTAAGCTGCTATCGTAGCGAGTCAAGCGGCTGCGGTCGAAGTTCAAGTCTATCTCTCCGTCGGCATTGACCGCAGATGCGCGCGCACCGCGAGCTCGGTTCGAACTTAAATCGGGCGCTAGAGTTTCTGGTGTAACCATTGCTGGCTTATGCTGCAGATCAGCGCATCGAGCACTGCACCTTTCGAAGTCAAAGAGGGCGCGGCGCTAATTACAGCTTCTAGCGCGTGCTCTGCCCCCTCGAAACTGGATCGTTTGAAGCTGGAGTTTTCGGCTAACGTTTCCCTGGCTGGGAATGGAGCTGAGAACGATGAAGGCATCTAAGTTCACCGAGGCGCAAAAGGCGTTTATCCTGAAACAGGGCGAGGAAGGCACATCGGTTGCGGAGATCTGCCGCAAGGCCGGGATCGGGCAATCGACTTACTTTGCCTGGAAGAAGAAATACGGCGGGTTGCTGCCGGACGAGATGCGACGGCTGAAGCAGCTTGAGGATGAGAACGCGCGGTTGAAGCGGATCGTGGCAGACCTGACGCTCGACGGGCAGATGTTGCAGGATGTTGTGCGGCGAAAGCTCTGAAGCCGGAGCGGACGCGTGAACTGGTTCGCGGGATGTGCGCAGACTGGGCAGTCTCGATCCGCAGGGCGTGTGGGGCTCTGAGGTTTGACTGCTCAAGCTACCACCACAAATCCCGTCGCACCGATCCGGCAGAGTTGAAACGGCGGATCCGGGAGATCTGCGAAACGCGAGTGCGCTATGGCTACCGTCGCGTTTACGTCGTCCCCGAGCGAGAAGGCTGGGAGGTCAGCATCAAGATGGTCTATAATGTATACAGAGCGTTAGGCCTGCAGTTGCGAAACAAGACGCCAAAGCGGCGTGTGAAGGCGAAGCTGCGTGACGACCGTGTGGAAGCCGTCGGTCCGAACGATGTCTGGGCGATGGATTTTGTCCACGACCAATTGGCTCTGGGCAAGAAGCTGCGGATCCTGACCATTGTCGATACGCATTCCCGCTATTGTCCGGCGACCGATGCGCGCTTCCAGTATCGTGGCGAGGACGTGGTCCAGACGTTGGAACGGATCTGTCGCAAGATCGGTTATCCGAAGACGATCAGGGTCGACAACGTCCTAGGGCGGGAAGCAGTGGCCGATTTTGGCATCAGATCTCGGGGCTGTCGTGTGCACGACTGCCAGCATAGGATTGCCCAAGCGGGCTCCGCCGTCAAGAATTGGTCTCTTCCTTAGCAAATACAGGGTCAGATCTTGCTGCCCTCACCGTCCTTAAAACGAGATCCTAAATTCCAAGCGGAAGGCCCGAACATTATCTACGAGGTCGCGCTAGGCGCCTCCACGGCCAGAAGTGAGAGAGGTCCTTCCGCCTGGGCTCACCCCCTCGAAGAAGGGGCGATAGGGTTCGCCGGATTTGATCACGGCGTGAATGGTGCGCGCCATCTTGGCTGCAATGGCAGTATAGGCCTTGCGGCGCAGATCGGGGTTGCGGCGATCAAGCGAGATGTAGCGCTCGAACTTGTCGCGAAAGCTGTTGGCGGGCTTGAGAACTGCGGCCTGCCCGGCGATCCATAGAGTGCGGCGCAGGCGGGCGTTGCCATATTTGGACAACTTTGTCCGGCCTCGGAAAGAGCCCGACTGGACCGTGGCCAGGTCCATGCCGCAGAACTTCAGGAATTGCCGATTATGACGGAAGCGTCGCAGATCACCGGCTTCGGCCAAAACTGCAAGAGCATTGATGGGCCCAATACCGGGGATGGAGATGAGCAGCCTATAGTCTGGGTGATCAGACAAAAGCTCGACAGCCCTAGCCTCGATTGCGTTGCGGTGCTGGATGAGGGCCCGTCCCTGTGACAGCACCAGCCGGAACATGCGAATTGCATCCGAGTCTGGATCGACAGGCAAACCCACGGAAGTCCTTGATGTCTCGTAGATATCAGCCAGAAGCGCGGCCTTACCCACCTTACGCCCAATGATCGGCCACGCCTTTGCCATGAACGTTTCCTTGGCCATAGCCGTGATCATATGGGGACGGCCAGGCCTCCAAAAAGGCCAGGAACCAGTCGCCGCGCGAACTACGATGGAAACGGTCGGCCTCGGGGAAGTAGAGCGGCAGGTAATGGGTCAGTATCCGATGCCACAGCTCGGTCTTCGCCTTGGCTACCATCTCATAGGTTTTGGAGATCTCCTGGATATCGCAGGTGCCCGCGACCAGCGGATCGTGGAAGATCTGCACCGCACCGATCTCCAGCATGCGCAAAATGACCTGAGCGTCCTTCGGATCATTCTTGTCCCAGGAATTATGCAAGGCTTCGCGGGTCCTTGCCAAGGCTACGGACGAGACCAGATTGAGATGGAAGCCGGCGCGGCCAAGCGCGAACATCAGAGCGCGGTGATAATTGCCCGTGGCCTCAAAGCCGATCGTGACAGGCAGTCCGAAGCTGGACAAGACATCTATCAGGCGCGCGAAGCCCTCGCCCGTGTTCAGGACAGTCATGCGCTTGCGCCGGGACTTTCCAGGCACCGCAATCAGCACTTCATGACGGCTCTTGGAAATATCGATGCCTACCAAAACGCGGGCATCCTGCATATGCTTCGACTTGGCCATAGTTGGTCTCCTCTGTGGTGTTGGTTCGCAAAACCATCATAGAGACCTGAGTGCCGGTTATGGCCACCTGCTACGCGATTTGAAGGCTGCGCAGGCCGCCATAACCTCGATCGGCGTTGTCTTCCCAATATGCTATGGCAGCGAATTCATCTCGCGCGACCTTGATCTATCGGCCTATGCCAAGGGCGTCACGCTCGACTTCTCCCGGCCCGGAAAACCCACGGACAACGGTTTCTTTTACGTCGGGGAAAACAGTCCCCGGACTGTTTTCTGATCCCTCCTCACCTTCAACAGCAAGCTCTGGTCAGAATGCCTGAACGCACACTGGTTCATGAGCCATGCGGACGCGGCCGAAAAGCTGGAGGATTGGTGCAGACACTACAACGACGACAGACCCCACAGCGCCATCAGCTACAACGTCCCGAGCGCACTGCACTTTCCCGACGGCGTCACCAGCCCGCCGTCATGACCAAGGCCGGAAACTCTGGCTTCAGGTGGTCCAAAATCGGTAGGCAGAGCAATAACCAACGGGCTCCGGTCACGGCTGGATGAAAGTTCAGTGGCAGGTCACGGATGTCGTCTTGCAAGCTCTGCTCATGGCTGTCTGGCGGCGAAAGCCGAAGGGAAAGGTGCTGATCCACTCCGATCAGGGCAGCCAGTTCACCAGAATGGATTGGGCTGCGTTGCCTCACGCGCCCACAAGGATCTAAGGGAATACCGATGACCCTCCTCAAGCTGCTCGAGCAGGTTGCAGCGGCCAGAACTGGCGTCGACGGGCTTGAGCTGGTTGCCTCGGACGGGCGGCGGTTGATGCTTCTGGTTGCCGGAGGGTAAACAAGCCGCCGACGCGGGAAGAGATTGTCTCGAAAATGCGTCGCGTTTTCGCCTCGTGCCGCTTGGGAACCAGACGCCGCTCGAAGCGCGCCGGACGCTTGAGCAATTTGAGGGCTCCGCGTCCGCCGCCGTGACCACGGTCGAAAGCTCCGGCTTCAGGTGGTCCAAAATCGGTAGGCAGAGCAGGGGGCAGGTCAAGGGCTCTCCACGTCAATGCTGTCGTTGCCGCCTCGACCTCGCGCCAGATAGGATCAGGAACGGCAGCTTTGCGGACGGAGCTGCCCTTCGTTCCTGGGCCAGGAAGTTACCGATTGTGGTCTTTGTCGCGCAGATGTCGCCGAAGACAGTCGAATCGCTCACCCTGGGGCAGCAAATCAAAAACCGTCTTGCCATCCAGCCCATGAACATGGGGATCAGCCCCTTCTGCAAACAGGGTGTAAATCGCATCCGGGCCTGTTTCAGGATAGGGTGCATGCCCCATCATCGGCGTGTAGCCTCGACTATCCAATGCATTAATGTCAGCGCCATGAGACAGCAGCTTACGTATGGCTTCGGGATCACCTGTCAGGTGCAGAAGCGTCTCGCCCTCAGGGCTTCGTGCATCGGGATCTGCTCCGGACGCGATCATCAAGTCAATGATTGGGGGCTCTGGGAGCATAGATTGCTCGAGGAATACCGGCCAGCCGGAGGGCAGCTTCGCAACTGCAAGACCGGGATCTCATTGAAGACATTCGCGAACGACCTGCTCATCTGCGTTGTGCAGAATTTCTGCGAAGTTTTCAACATCAGCTTCGGAATGCATCAACCCCGCCCAGTCATCCTGAAAAATATGGCAGCCTGTAGTGTCCCCGTCCAACGCTCCAGAGAGGGTGTCAGACAAAAGGCTGCCGGGCCCCAGGAAGAATACGAAAGGCAGGATTTTAAGACATCCCATGAAGACGGGCTTTCATTGGTGGCTCCAGACAGCATGTGTCCTTACCCCCATTCCCCGTTGCGGTCGTTCACCATGGTCGCTAGAATTTCGGGGGCTGATGCAGCCTGCCGCTCGCGTCCGAATTCGGAATGGTGAATGCATTCGTTCTGCATCATGATCTCTAACCTTGGTGGGCGGATCGTCGGCAATGCGAGCACTGGCACGCGAAAGCGTTTCCGCCCTATGGGGAACAGAACATGCACAGCTTCATGGATGCCAAAATTCTGGCAAAAAATCTCCGTCACTCGCTAGCCAGCAATGGAGTAGAGCGTTCGCACAGCGAGTGCTTGGAGCTTATTGCCGAGCAGTTCGGGTTCAGGGACTGGAACCAGCTGTCTGCACACATCGCCGCTACTGATAGTCGTATGTCAGCTGACAATCCTCCTCTGCCAAATGGCTGGAAGATAACGCGACATACGGATCGCACATTTTACCGGATCGGTATTAATGCGTCGCAACCCGGGGTTGCGCAGATAGCCTGCCGCGTTGAGCGAAACTGCGGTATCGTCCTACCGGCCGACAGTTTCGGGGTGATGATGCAGAGCATTTCCGCAGCGCCGTATCGTGGACAAAAAGTGGCTCTCGCGGCGATGATCCGTACTGATGATGCGGATGCAGCATCACTATGGATGCGCGTCGATGAGGCCCTCGGACAGGCACTCCGGTTTGACAACATGCTGGATCGCGCTAGCGACGGTGTTTTGCGCGGCACTAATGAATGGGTAGCCCGCCGCGTGGTTCTTGACGTTCCGGATAACGCTGCCAGCATCCACTATGGCTTGCTGCTCAACAATCACGGCAGCATGCGCGTAAAAGAACTTAATTTTGGCGAGGCGCAGGCAGATTGGCCTGTAACCGTGGGCGTTGGTAAGATGCTTGAGAAGCCAACAAATTTGGTTTTCTCAGGGCAGTAACTGCAAATGGCAAGTCCTGTCTACGGACTGCCTTCCCACTCCAGTGACCGCTTTGTCCGCATAGCAGACCGTCCCTGCGCGTACGGGCTGTGTCAGGACTTAGCGATAGCTTTCGGAATGCTGCATAGCGGCACCTGATGGTGCCGACGGGCAGAAGAGGGCCGCGTTCTTCGATCCCCAGCCGTCAACCTTCCGGCACAACGCAGAAGCTGCGGGACGAGATCGGGTTGTGCCAGCAGCGTGTATCCGCCTCGGTCACGGGATCTTCCGTCCTGACTTCGTTCAGCCTCCAGATCCCGTTCCGGACATAGGTCACGCTGCGGTCGCCGTCCGGCCAGACATAGACATTCAACCCGATCTGTTCGCGGGTCTTATGCATCTCTGCCGAGGCCTGATAGAAGATGAAGCCTCGGCAGGGCTTTGCCGAAGTCACCTGGCCTGATGCGTTGCGGACCTGGCAGGCGAACGCGTCGTGGGGCAAATTGCCGATGCTCCACTCCTCCAGAAGTTTCGTGTTGGCCGCGCAGGCCTGTACGATACCATCCATGCAGCCCATGTCGAAGGCGCGCGAAGCCTCGGATAGCACGATCTGTGGCGTGGGATCTTCACCATCTTCGCGATGGGCGAAAGCGAGGGCTGTGCCGTCGTCTCGCCACGGCGAACGCTGTCGATTAGCATCGAGCCATAGATGAGGCAGGCTTCGCCATCGGTCGTGTTGACATGATGATGAAAGCAGCCGCGCTGATAGGCGGTCAGCGCGCGGT
Source organism: Paracoccus cavernae (assembly GCA_030410095.1). Lineage (GTDB taxonomy): Bacteria > Pseudomonadota > Alphaproteobacteria > Rhodobacterales > Rhodobacteraceae > Paracoccus > Paracoccus cavernae. Next base: position 3,492,216 of record JAUFRC010000001.1, on the reverse strand, counting down.
CCGGATCAGCGGGTTGGCCCAACCCTTGGGACAGAATGTTGCCGGCAAGCTTGCAGCCATAGGGCGCAACCGAGACGTCCGCCGTATCGCAAACGAAGTCGGCCCAGAGAAGCGCCTCGGCCAGGCGCGTTTTCTGCTCCAGTGCCAGCTTTACCGCGTCATAGCAGGCCGAGGCGTCTTGATCGTTTCCGGAGGCCATCAGCGCCTCGCAAGCCGAAGCGCGCACCCGAAGCGCACCCTGATCGTCGCCGCCCTCGGTCATCGCATCCGCAAGCTGGGCGCAGGTATTGCCTGCATCCGCTTGGTCACGCCCGCTGCGGCATCCCAAGCGCAGGGCTGCAAGATAGGCCTCCGGGTCATCACGAGCGGGGATGGTCACGCCCTGAGCTTCATATCCGTCATTGGCGTAAATTCGCGATAGTGGCTCGCACCCCTTGATGTTGGCAGGCGTGCAGGCCGCGATCAGCATTGCTTCTACCGTGTCCAGCCCGTCAGGGGTCCCTAGCGCGGCATAGATGTGCAGCGCCTGGATGCAATCCTGCGAAGATTCGCCATCCGGCGTCAGGCAGGACTGCGCCAGCGTGTCATATCTTGCGCGCAAAGCAGGGCGGGCCTGGGTCAGCATCGGGTCAACGGCCGCACCAAGGCTGTCGCAGATGCTGTCCTTGGTGCCTTGGGCATCACACAGAGCAATGGCGCGGGCGGCGGCGGCGTGACGTTCGACCGTAGGCCAGAAATTTGGCAGTTTTGACAGCGTGCCGCAAGCCGCAGGATCGCCCGCCGCGCATCCACTGGTCAGGAAGGTGCTGGCCTGATCCACTCGCGCCGAATCCAGCGCGGTGGAATCGCCGTAAGTCAGGAAATCGCGGTACAGGTAATATGCGGCTTTGCAGTCGCGCTGATTGGGGCCGCGCGGACCCTGGGTGCAGATCTCTGCCTCGATCCCCGCCAGCGCAAAGCGTTCATTCGCAGTTGGTCCGTTCCCCGTGCAGTCGTCACCGCGCTGAAACCCTCCTCCAACGCCTCGCAGATCCAGCTGATGCCTTGCTGACAGGCGTTTAGATTGGCGGCAAAATTCGATGCCGCCTCGACCAGCGAAGGCGTTCCGCCCGCAGCCGTCCCGCGCGCCTGCAGGACACAGCCAACGCGGTCCTGTGCATCGCAAAGCAGCTTTGCCAGTTCCGTCGTGACGCGGTCGCCAGCCGCCGCACTGCCGGCAAGGGCCTGAGCCCGTGCAAGTTCCAGAGTATTGTCCTGCCGGTTGATCGCCAACCGGCACCCTCCAGATCGCCGGCCATGCAGCCCAGCAGGCCGTAACGTGTAACAACGGCCGGACCACCGTCCGGGCCTTCAATTGTGTCATAGATATGGCTAGCAAATGCGGTGCAAGCCGGACCAAGGCCAAGATCGCAGGCGTGTTTCACCCCGGCGGGATCCCCGACCTGCCGCGCTTCGGCCAGCAAAGTCGCGGTATCCTGCGACCGGCCCCTCTCCACCTCGGTAAAGCCTGTTGCCTCGTGGACCAAAGCGGCGCGGAAATCGGCGCCGGAGGCACAGAAGCTGTCCTGTGGCAGCTGGTCCGACAGGCGGATGATCCGGTCACTGGCTCCGGTGCTCAGCAAGCCCAGCACCAGCGCATAGCGGCCGGTATCGAGGCGATACCCCGACGCAGAAGGCGCGAATGCGGGCAAAGACGCGGCAAGATCGTTCAGCCCTTCAAGCGTATCTTCATACCCAGCGACAAGGTGGCAGGTGTTCGGGGGCCAGATAGCTGGCAGCCCCATCGCCGACGGGGCGGCAGGCGGCGCGGGACAGAAATGCGTGACCTCGGCCACCGGCAGATACCCAACCGCCCGCTCGAGCCCTTGCCGGTGGCGTAGTCCAGCGCGAACCAAGCCGCAGCACCGGGACCGAATGTGACATCGCGCAGCAAGACCTCGTCCCCCGCCGCGAGCTTGCCCGTTTGCCTCCCTTCCGGCGCAGCGAAGATGGGTTGCGCGGCACAGACGTGGCGGACTTCGAGCGGCTGATGCGCTGCAAGATCTTGGGACTGCGCGGGGACCGCGACCCCACGAGCAGCAAGATCACGGCAGGCAAGGTGATTTTGGTCATCAAACGTCGCCAAAGCTATTTCGTTGGGGTCCGCCCAGACACCGCCCGCGGATGCCTGACAGAATGGACCTGAATGCGGCCGGTTCCAAGCACTCAGACTCAGCATCCAGCATTCTTCCGCCGCGCCGCATGGCATATGCTTCTGGCCCGGATCCGGCATGGCTGTTCGTGGTAGACTTGTGTGCTACAGGAGGAAATTGGAAATGCGGATGGATACTCCTGTGCAGAAACTTCTTCTTGCTATCATTGGGCTGCGGCTATCGGCAGTTTGCCGGGGCGCGCGTCAGTGCGGCAGATTTGGCGCGATGCGAACAGCTGGTCCGCGACCAGAGTGCAAACGACGCCGAAGCCCTGTCGCTCCTGCTGCCCAAATGCCGCGATATCGGTATGGTCGCGATGATGGATGCGCAGGCGTCGGGCGATGACGCGCAGGCGGCAGCCCGCCGAATATCTGCAGCCAATCAGGGCGACCTAAACGCACATCTTCTCGATTGGGCGGCGATTGGCGCGGGGCTGGTGGCGTTGCTCGGAGCGGCAGTCACAGGACGCATACGCAGCTGATCCGGAGGCAAGGATGAGCAAAGTGCCCCGCCGGATATGGCTGATGATCGCGATGGTCATCATCGGTATCGCGCCGCTGGCCTCGGTCCCCGTCGCTCGCTGCGTTGGGAGAAGGGTCACATGGGTCAATTCTTAATGAAAATTATCCCGTCTACCGGGTCACGTCTCGACGGAAATCAACAGACTGACGCCCGCGGGCCTTGCGGATAAACTTGGGAGGCCCGCCCGTTACGGCAACCGGCGCGGCACGAAAATGTACGCCGAGATCAACGTCCTTCGCCGCGCCATAGCGACCGAGGGCACGCCCGCGATCCAAGAGCCATGGGATCTTGTAAGGAGCACATCGACTTCGCCTATGGGCAGGTGGCGGAACAGGAGTAATTCAAAATGACCAGAGGCTCATTTTAATCACATCTTTTCAAGCTAACCTGCTTATGGTTGTACATTTGTCAATGAAACATCCCTTGCGCGAACTAAGTGACATCATGACGAGCACAATCATCATCAAGACTGCTGAGAAAGAAAAATTCCGCCGAAACATTGAACAGCTCTCGAAGGCCATAGACGGCCTGAAAGATGCGCTCGAGAAGGCGGAACCTCTTGCCATCTCAGACGCTGCTTATCGCGTCATTGCCCCATATGAGTGTTGATTTCTGTCGAGACGTGACCCGGTTTTTCCACCGAGAACTGACCCACCTTTAGATTATGCGAAGCGGGTCATGTTTGGGTCAAGTCATCGCAGCCTCCTTTTTCTTTCGGGCTGCTGCTTCGGTGCTGGCTTTGAAGCGGAAGCTGTCGTTACCGGTTTCCAGGATATGACAACGGTGAGTAAGCCGATCGAGCAGCGCCGTGGTCATCTTGGCGTCGCCAAAGACCGTGGCCCATTCGCTGAAGCTGAGATTTGTGGTGATGATGACACTGGTGCGTTCGTAAAGCTTGCTCAGCAGATGGAAGAGCAGTGCGCCGCCTGAGGCGCTGAACGGCAGGTAACCCAGCTCGTCGAGGATCACGAGGTCGAGGCGCACAAGGGTCTCGGCAAGCTGGCCTGCCTTTCCCTTCGTCTTTTCCTGCTCAAGGGCGTTGACCAATTCGATGGTCGAGAAGAACCGCACCTTGCGGCGGTGATGCTCAATGGCCTGGATGCCAAGCGCGGTCGCAACATGGGTCTTTCCGGTGCCGGGCCCACCGATGAGCACGATATTCTGCGCCCCCTCCATGAACTCGCATCGATGGAGCTGGCGCACCGTGGCTTCATTCATCTCGCTGCTTGAGAAGTCGAAACCCGACAGGTCTTTGTAGGCCGGAAAGCGTGCCGCTTTCATATGATAGGCAATCGACCGGACCTCTCGTTCGGCCATCTCCGCCTTCAACAGCTGGGTTAGGATCGGAACTGCCGCTTCGAATGCAGGCGCGCCTTGCTCAATCAAATCGGTCACGGCCTGCGCCATGCCATGCATCTTGAGGCTGCGAAGCATGATAATGACGGCGCCGCTGGCGGGATCATGACGCATGGCGGCCTCCGGTGTTATGGGCCCGCAGATCGTCGTAGCGCCCGACATTTGCCTTAGGCTCGCGGCGCAGCGCGAGCGCTTGGGGCGTATCGATGAGCGGCCCATCGTTGGTTTTGCCATCAATCAGGCGATGGAGAATATTCAGCACATGTGTCTTGGTCGCGACCCCTTCGGCCAAAGCCAGTTCCACAGCGGTCAGAACAGCTTGCTCGTCATGGTGCAGGACCAATGCAAGGATATCGACCATCTCACGGTCTCCACCAGGACGTCGCAGCATCTGTTCCTGCAACTGCTTGAATCCTGGCGGCAGCTCGGCAAACGGAGCGCCATTCCTGAGCGCGCCAGGTTTGCGCTGGATGACCGCCAAATAATGCCGCCAGTCGTAGACCGTTTGCGGCGGTAGTTGGTGGGAGCGGTCAATCCGCCGTGCATGCTCGCATAGGATCTGGCCCTCTGCGGCGATGACGAGCCGGTCAGGATAGACGCGGAGGCTGACAGGGCGGTTCGCGAACGACGCCGGCACGCTGTAGCGAGTGCGCTCGAAGCTGATCAGACAGGTGGGAGAGACGCGCTTGCTCCATTCGATGAAGCCATCGAAGGCCGGCGGCACCGGCATCAACGCGGCCTGTTCCTCAGCCCAGGCATCGGCCACAGTCCCAGCCAGACGGCCATGCGGGATCTCCTGCCAGAGCGCCTTGCAGCGCTGTTCCAGCCAATCATTCAGCGCCGCGAGATCGGGAAAGTCCGGCATCGGCTGCCAAAGCCGCGGTCGTGCATCCTGGACGTTCTTCTCGACCTGACCCTTCTCCCAACCTGCGGCCGGATTGCAGAATTCCGGCTCGAAGACATAATGGTTGGCCATGGCGAGGAAGCGCATGTTGACCTGTCGCTCCTTGCCGCGCCCGATCCGATCCACCGCTGTCTTCGTTCGGCATGGCCTCGGACCGGTGGCGGCTCACGCCTCACTATCGTAGATGCCACGTTCCGGCACACCGCCCAGAACACGGAAACCGTGCCAGTGGGCATCGAACAGCATCTCGTGGGTCTGAAGCAGATATGCCCGCACGAGGAACGCCCGGCTGTGAGACAGCTTGATATGCGCAACCTGCAACTTTGTGCGCTCACCGCCAAAAACCGCGTAGTCTTCGCTCCAGTCGAACTGGAAGGCTTCACCCGCTCGGAAGCTCAGTGGCACGAAACTGCCGCGCCCCGTCGTTTGTTGTTCACGCTGGCGGTCTGCCCGCCACGCACGGGCGAAGGCCGCAACTCTGCCATAAGAACCGGTGAAGCCAAGAGCCACGAGATCAGCGTGAAGCCGTGTCAGAGGACGGCGCTGCTTACGTGATTTGGACGCCTCGGTCTTCAGCCATGCCGCAAGCTTGTCCGCAAAAGGATCAAGCTTGCTCGGACGCTCCGGAACCGCGAACTTCGGCTCGACCGTGCCAGAGTTCAGATACTTCTTGATGGTGTTGCGCGACAAACCAGTGCGACGTGCGATCTCACGGATCGGCAGTTTCTGTCGCAGGGCCATCCGCCGGATGACATTCAAAAGTCCCATGTGGATCACTCCTCGGTCCCCCGTCGCTCGCTGCGTTGGGAGAAGGGTCACATGGGTCAATTCTCAATGAAAATTATCCCGTCTACCGGGTCACGTCTCGACGGAAATCAACAACACGCTGGCAGGACGCACTGCGGAACAAGTCATCCTCGGCGATGTGTCGGCCGGCGCGGGCGGCGGCGAGGAATCCGACCTGGCCATCGCGACCCGCATCGCCACCATGATCGAGACGCAGTTCGGCCTTGGCGCGCAAGGGCCGATCTGGTCCGGCGTGGATGAGTTCGACAAGCTCGACGCCGCCACTCAGGACATGATCCGGAAACGGCTACGGAAAGGTGAAGACAGAGCCGCGGTCATCCTGCGCCAGCATCAGGAGCAATTGATCGCGATCGCCCGAGCGTTGCAGCAGCAACGGCATCTCTCCAGCGCAGATCTGCAACGGACCGGTTTCGGGAACCCGAGCAGCCACCACGGCAACCGCCCTATGCGGCACCGTCGCAACCGTCCGGGCCCCGAACCGCACCATGATCCGACCACCTGCAGCCCATGACTCCCGCACCGCTTTAACAAGTCCAGCGCATCCTTGACTCAATTCGCGCCGCAAAACGCGGGCCAACGGATGACGAACTCGCCACCGCGCCGATCCTCGACTTCTGGCGCATCATGATCGCATCGCACCCCACCCCAATCACCGTCCTCTGGGGCGAAGTGACAGGCCATCCACAGCTCGGCACCAACATGATCACCATCTCGCGCCTTATCGCGCTCGACCGCGACGCAGGCTGGCCCCCGCAGCGTGAGCCGGTGGTACAAGTTGGGCCGGCCATACACCGAACTCGAGGCGGAACTTGCGCGTCGGATGGGCCAAGCCGATCTCGGAGCAGGCTTGGTCGAGTTCCATTTGCCCGGTTTCGCACCGTTCGACAATCCCGTGGCACTTGATCGGGTGTTCAAAGCTTATCGCGCCCTCATGCACAAGCTCGCGGCCGATCATGGCATAAAATGAAACACGCGCCACATGGCGACCGTCGGCCGCCTGCCAACCTGACCTCGGGGAGGTTGATCATATCCATCCATCGACGGCCATTATGGAAACATCTCCTTCCCTTACTTCTTTCACTCTTTCACATTCATCTTACATTTTAATCCCTGGATATTTTATATCCGTCTTTTTTTATAAGCTTTGATACCAGCGTTGATAGTTTTTCAAACCTCCCTCTTCAAAGATTCATGACTAGATATATTTAATCCGTCTGCTTTTTGATTTATCGATGTTATTTTCTCTTTATATTTCATCTCGTTAACCTGGTTATCCACATAATTGCGAAGCCTGACGGTTCGCAAAGCCTTCTGGGGAGTATCGATGCTCTATTATATCCTCATGACCCGGACCCAGAATCCCGGATTGATGAACATGACCCGCGAGAGCCCGTCTCTTCGCGGCACGAGGAAGGCTTGCTTTTGGCACAGATTCGGCAACAGGGCGCACAGCGCACGGGACGGACAGGGGCAACAGCCCCGGCTCGTCCCATGCCGGCCTCTGGTGCCGATCCAGATGATCGCGCAGCTTACCTCGACTTCATCCGCGCCCTTGCGCGCCAGGCCGCTCGCGCGGATCATGGACAGGAGGGCCGCCCGAACTGACCAACGCCACGAGGAGCCCACGCCATGACCCAAGCCCTGCGCGCCGCTATCTATGCGCGGTTTTCTTCGGACCTACAGCGCGACGCCTCGATTGAGGATCAGATCCGGTCTTGTCGGGACTATGCCGCAAGGCAGGGCGTGGAAGTGGTCGAGGTCTACTCCGACCGCGCGATTTCCGGCGCCAGTATGATGCGCTCGGGCCTGCAAAAGCTGCTGCGCGATTCTCAGAGCGGTCAATTCGACGTTGTGATTGCCGAAGCGATGGACCGGCTCAGCCGCAATCAGGCCGATATTGCGACGATTTTCCAAAGGCTCCAGTTCAATGGTCAGCTGATCGAAACGATCAGCGAAGGTCAGGTCTCCGAGATGCATATCGGTCTGGCCGGAACGATGAATGCGCTCTTTCTTAAGGAACTCGGCAAGAAGACCCATCGTGGTCTCAAGGGCCGAGCACTGGCGGGTAAATCCGCCGGCGGCCTGACCTATGGCTACATGGCCATCATCCGCCATGCCGAGAATGGCGAACCGATCCGTGGCGATCGTGCGATCGACCCGGCCCAGGCCAAAGTCGTGCGACGGATCTTTGAGGATTACGCCAAAGGGATTTCGCCGAAGATGATCGCGGAACAGTTGAACCTGGAGTCCGTTGCCGGGCCGCAGGGCGGTCATTGGGGCACCTCCACGATTCACGGCAATAGTGAGCGCGGCACCGGCATCCTGAACAACGAACTTTATATCGGCCGTCAGATCTGGAACCGGCTCAAATATGTCAAGGACCCGGGCACCGGCAAGCGTATCTCGCGGCTCAACCCGGAAACGGACTGGGTGATCACCGACGTACCGGAGCTGCGCATTCTCGACGACGCACTCTGGCAAGCGGCCCGCCGACGTCAAGGCGCCCTGAAGTCAAAACACACCGACATCCCGGTCTGGGACCGGCGCCGACCGCGGTTCCTGTTCTCCGGGCTGATGCGCTGCGGCTGCTGTGATGCCGGCTTTTCCAAGGTCAGCAAGGAATCCTTTGGCTGTTCGGCCGCGCGCAAGAAAGGCCCGGCGGTCTGCACCAATATGGCGGTGATCCGGCGCGAAGACCTGGACAGTGTGGTTCTGAATGCGCTCGAACAGCGCCTGATGGATCCGGAGGTCGTGCAAATCTTTTGCGAGGAATATGCGGCCGAACGCAACCGGCTGCAGGCTCAGGCCACTGTCGGACGCAGCGTGCTGGAGCGAGACATGCGCCAGGTCAGGGCCGATCACAAGAAGCTCATCGATGCGATCATCGCCGGGGTGCCTGCGGAACAGGTCAGGGACCGGATGATCGAGCTGGATGGCCGCCGCCAGGAGCTGGAACGTCAGCTGCTCTCCTCCGCTTCCCCGGATCCGGTGCGGTTTCATCCGTCGATGGCGAAGACCTATCGGACCCGCGTCGGCCAGTTGATCTGCGGCCTCTCCGATGCCGAGGGCCAGGAAGAGGCCAAGGAGGCGATCCGCGGCCTTATCGAGAAGATCGTGCTGACGCCCAAGCCCGATGGCAAGGATCTGGCAATCGACCTGCATGGCGCCTTGGCGGGGCTGTTGCGCCTGGCCAACGGTCAGCCCATGCAGGAGGCTCAAACGGCGGACATGCACATGCGGCCTCGGGCATGAGCATCGAGGCCGTTGATATTATTGAAGAATTAGTATTGGTTGCGGGGACAGGATTTGAACCTGTGACCTTCAGGTTATGAGCCTGACGAGCTACCGGGCTGCTCTACCCGCGCCATGCGCGTTCGGTGTTTTGATCGCGGTATATTGTTATCGTTTTGAGAGAATTATTTGCTTCTTTCCAGGTCTGGCGGTGACCTACTCTCCCACGTCTTGAGACGCAGTACCATTGGCGCAACGGCACTTAACGGCCGAGTTCGGGATGGGATCGGGTGTTTTGCTCGTGCTAAAGCCACCAGACCAGGAAAGAAGCAATCGGCGTTTCCCGCGAGCGGGATACGATGTCCAAGGATGCATTGGAGGAAGGGTTTTCCGCGAATGTTTTTCACGTACTGGTCTGCCTTCTTCCGGATCAAATCAAGCCAATCGAGCCATTAGTACCGGTCAACTGAACACATTGCTGTGCTTACATCTCCGGCCTATCGACGTGGTGGTCTTCCACGGCTCTCAAGGGATACCTTGTTTTGAGGGGGCTTCACGCTTAGATGCCTTCAGCGTTTATCCTGTCCGTTCATAGCTACCCAGCACTGCCGTTGGCACGACAACTGGTCCACCAGTGGAACGTTCACCCCGGTCCTCTCGTACTAGGGGCAACTCCTCTCAAGTATCCTACACCCACGGCAGATAGGGACCGAACTGTCTCACGACGTTCTAAACCCAGCTCACGTACCTCTTTAAACGGCGAACAGCCGTACCCTTGGGACCTGCTCCAGCCCCAGGATGAGATGAGCCGACATCGAGGTGCCAAACGATGCCGTCGATATGGACTCTTGGGCATCATCAGCCTGTTATCCCCAGCGTACCTTTTATCCGTTGAGCGATGGCCCTTCCACTCGGGACCACCGGATCACTATGGCCGACTTTCGTCTCTGCTCGACTTGTCAGTCTTGCAGTCAGGCTGGCTTCTGCCATTGCACTCAACGACCGATTTCCGACCGGTCTGAGCCAACCTTCGCGCGCCTCCGTTACTCTTTGGGAGGCGACCGCCCCAGTCAAACTACCCACCACGCAGGGTCCCGGATCCGGATAACGGACCGCGGTTAGACATCAAGAGTGCGAAGGGTGGTATCTCAAGGATGGCTCCACAGGAACTGGCGTCCCTGCTTCAAAGCCTACCACCTATCCTGCACATCACAATCCTGATGCCAGTGCGAAGCTATAGTAAAGGTGCATGGGGTCTTTCCGTCTAACCGCGGGAAGTCTGCATCTTCACAGACAATTCAATTTCGCTGAGTCCACATTTGAGACAGCGGGGAAGTCGTTACGCCATTCGTGCAGGTCGGAACTTACCCGACAAGGAATTTCGCTACCTTAGGACCGTTATAGTTACGGCCGCCGTTTACCGGGGCTTCAATTCAGAGCTTGCACTCCTCCTTTTAACCTTCCGGCACCGGGCAGGCGTCAGACCCTATACGTCGTCTTACGACTTCGCAGAGCCCTGTGTTTTTAGTAAACAGTCGCCACCCCTGATTTGTGCCCCCCGCCAACAGTTGCCTGCCAACGGGGCCTCCTTCTCGCGAACTTACGGAGGTATTTTGCCGAGTTCCTTAAATGTGGTTCTCTCAAGCGCCTTGGTATTCTCTACCAGTCCACCTGTGTCGGTTTAGGGTACGGTCTTGTGGAGGGCTATTTCCAGGAACCCCTAAGCAGCCCATTCAATCCGATAAGGATGAACTACCTTCGGGATCCGTCACCATCTCCTGGCCCAGGAATATTAACCTGGTTCCCATCGACTACGCCTTTCGGCCTCGCCTTAGGGGCCGGCTTACCCTGCTCAGATTAGCTTTAAGCAGGAACCCTTGGACTTTCGGCGACAGGGTCTCTCACCCTGTTTGTCGCTACTCATGTCAACATTCTCACTTCTGATCACTCCACCGGATGCCTTACAGCCCGGCTTCACAGTCAGAACATTGCCTCCAATGTATCCGAGGATACTAAGGAGGCAGCGTTCTATATCACAGAACGCTCCGCTACCACGCACTTACGTGCATCCAAAGCTTCGGCTCGTGGCTTGAGCCCCGTTACATCTTCGCCGCAAGACCTCTTAATTAGACCAGTGAGCTGTTACGCTATCTTTAAAGGATGGCTGCTTCTAAGCCAACCTCCTGGTTGTTTTGGAAGTCTCACATGCTTTCCCACTTAGCCACGAATTGGGGGCCTTAGCTGTTGGTCAGGGTTGTTTCCCTCTCCACGACGGACGTTAGCACCCGCCGTGTGTCTCCCGGATAGTCCTTCTTGGTATTCGGAGTTTGCTTAGACTCAGTAAGGCTGTGGGCCCCCATCATCCATGCAGTGCTCTACCCCCAAGAGGATACGTCCGAGGCGCTACCTAAATAGCTTTCGCGGAGAACCAGCTATCTCCGAGTTTGATTGGCCTTTCACCCCTAGGCACAAGTCATCCCGACCTTTTTCAACAGGTGTGGGTTCGAACCTCCAGTTAGTGTTACCTAACCTTCATTCTGCTCATGCCTAGATCACTCGGTTTCGGGTCTGATCCATCTAACTTAGTCGCCCATTTAAGACTCGCTTTCGCTGCGCCTACACCTACCGGCTTAAGCTTGCTAGATAGACCAAGTCGTTGACCCATTATACAAAAGGTACGCCGTCAGAGCTCAATAAAGGCTCCTCCGACTGCTTGTAGGCGTCCGGTTTCAGAAACTGTTTCACTCCCCTCGTCGGGGTGCTTTTCACCTTTCCCTCACGGTACTGGTTCGCTATCGGTCAGTAAGGAGTACTTAGCCTTCGAGGGTGGTCCCCCGATCTTCAGACAGGATTTCACGTGTCCCGCCCTACTTAATGCGTCCGATCAAACTTCCTATACGGGACTGTCACCCTCTTTGGTTGGCCATTCCATGCCATTCTAGTCATTCTCACAGCTCGGCTGGTCCCCGTTCGCTCGCCGCTACTAGGGGAGTATCTGTTGATTTCCTTTCCTCCGGGTACTTAGATGTTTCAGTTCCCCGGGTTTGCTCTAATAACCCTATGTATTCAGGTTAAAAGTACCTGGTTAACCCGGTTATTGATATCCGAAGATAACAATAACTGAGTATCAGGTGGGTTGCCCCATTCGGAAATCCATGGATCAAAGCTTATTCTCAGCTCCCCATGGCTTATCGCAGAGTATCA
>JAUFRC010000001.1:2932500-3477500 GCA_030410095.1 Paracoccus cavernae | reverse complement strand
TCCCGCCGTTCGGTAGAGCGGTATTTACGGATAGCAGATCAGACCCGCAAGAGCCTATTTTCACAAAAAGTCAGAAAACCTTTCATAGCATTGTTTTCAAACGAAAACATTGCGAGGCTGGAATGCACAAGCACCGACCGAGATCCTGCCGCGCCATGCTTTCTCCCCATATTCGGCCGGAATCACGACAGAATCGCGACGACTCGGGAAGAAAATCGGCGAGTCGGGAAGAGGATCGGGTCAGATTCACCGACTCGCGGCCCAGAGGCAGCCCCCGCAACGGCCCCTGCCCTGCTTTGTGCTTCAGGAAGGGAGCAATCCTGCTTTCGATTGAAGCAGGGGCGGCATTGGCGCCCTGTTGCTGAACCGAGATCCGGCGAAGGCATTCACGGATCAGGACACAAGGACGGGTTCGAAGTCTTGCCCGCAACCGGCCCTGGCTTGACCGCCACTCTAGCCTTTGCCCCCTACAGCGAAGGCCACAGCTCGGGCGAATGACGACTTCGGATGCAGAGGATGCAGAGGATGCAGAGGATGCAGAGGATGCAGAGGATGCAGAGGATGCAGAGGATGCAGAGGATGCAGAGGATGCAGAGGATGCAGAGGCATCCGGTCGCGGCACCGCCACGTCAAGGCACGAGATCCGCAGCACGCGGGACACCAACCCAAGAAGCCCCCGGAGGAAGTCTGCACCCCGCTCGCACCTGCCCCAAATGAAAAGCGCGCCCCGAGGGGCGCTCCGTAATTCCGGATCGAAACGATTAGCGCTTCGAGAACTGGAACGAACGGCGAGCTTTGGCTTTACCGTATTTCTTACGCTCGACGACGCGCGAGTCGCGGGTCAGGAAGCCTGCTGCTTTCAGAGCGGCGCGGAGGCCCGGCTCGTGCAGCTGCAGCGCTTTCGAGATGCCGTGCTTGACAGCACCGGCCTGGCCCGAGAGACCACCACCAGCAACGGTCGCATAGACATCGTACTGGCCGACAACGCCTGCAACTTCGAACGGCTGGCGCAGGATCATCTGCAAAACCGGACGTGCGAAATACTGTGCAATGTCTTTGCCGTTGACGACGACTTTGCCCGAGCCCGGTTTAACCCAGACGCGTGCAACCGCGTCTTTACGCTTGCCGGTTGCATAGCTGCGGCCAAGCGAGTCGCGCTGTGCTTCGCGCGGTGCGCTTGCAACAGCAGCCGGGGTCGCGGCGACGGCCGATTTCAGTTCGTCCAAGGACTTGAGTTCTTCAGCCATTCTTACGCGCTCCGGGTATTCTTGGCGTTCAGGACTTTGACGTCCAGAACTTCGGGCTGCTGAGCTTCATGCGGATGCTCGGCGCCGGCGTAGACGCGCAGATTGGTCATCTGCAGCTTGCCCAGCTTGTTGCGCGAGATCATGCGCTCGACCGCTTTGGTCACGACGCGCTCGGGGTGAGCACCTTCCAGCACCTGACGCGCGGTGCGGAACTTGATGCCGCCCGGGTGGCCGGTGTGCCAGTAGTAGCGCTTCTGGTCGCGCTTGTCGCCGGTCATCTGCACCTTGTCGGCGTTGATGATGATCACGTTGTCGCCCATATCCATGTGCGGCGTGAAGGTCGGCTTGTGCTTGCCGCGCAGGCGGCTGGCGACGATCGTAGCAAGACGGCCCAGAACAACGCCCTCGGCGTCGATCAGGATCCACTTCTTCTCGATCTCCGCCGGTTTTGCGGTATAGGTTTTCATAAGACTGCCCTTTGAGGCTGTGTGAATTCGAGATGACGGTATATCGACTGCCGCCGCTTTTCGGTCAAGGGGGCGATAGGCCAAATTCGTAAACAAATTCAATGCTTTACAAAATAGGTATATAGATACCGTATCTTTTACCCCGATTTGCCGCCGGAATCGCCGGTTTGGAGCCGCCGGCTCAGCGCCGGGCCGCTCCGGGCGGAATCGCATAGGTCATCGAGCAGCGCGCGACCGCATCATCGCTCCCCTCGCTATAGAGCAGCGCATCCGCAACCGCGAGCTGGCGCCCGAGTTTGAGCAGACGGCATCGCGCGATCATGTCGCGGCCGGCCTCGGGTTTGCGCATGAAATCAATCGAGGCATTGGTCGTCACCGCCAGTGCCACCGGCCGATCCGCGACAGGATCGCCAGATAGATGCCGACATCCGCCAGTCCGAACATCGTCGGCCCCGAGACGGTGCCCCCCGGCCGCAAATGGCTTTCCTTGACCATCAGGCGCAGATCCACCCCTCGGCATGGACCTGATCGACCCGCAGATCTTCGGCGACTTGCGGAAACTCCGCCTCGAGAAACGCGTTCAGCGCCGCCTGGTCCATTTCGATCTTCATCATCGCCGTCATCTTTACCCCGCTCTGCTCGAGGCATAGACTGGCCGCAGTTGAGGCAGAGAGGCAAGGCAATGAATGTGATCTTACGCGACGACAGCGGCCATATCGCGCGGCTGGTGCTGAACAGCCCGACAAATTTCAACGCTCTGTCCTTCGAGGTCATTGCCGCCCTTTCCGCCGAATTGACCGCGATCGCGCAGGATGACGGGATCCGCGTCGTGGTGCTGGCCGCCGAGGGCAAAGCCTTTTGCGCCGGTCACGATATCCGCGAGATGCAAAGCGCTCGCAGCGACAGCGACGGCGGGCGCGGCGCTTACGAACGCCTCTTTGCCGCATGCAGCGCGATGATGCAGCAAATTGTCACCCTCCCCAGCCGGTGATAGCCGAGGTGCAGGGGATCGCCACAGCCGCAGGCTGCCAGCTGGTCGCGAGCTGTGATCTCGCCCTTGCGGCCGAGGGCGTCAAATTCGGGGTGAACGGCGTGAATATCGGGCTCTACTGCTCGACGCCGATGGTCGCGCTGACGCGGGCGGTGCCGCCGAAAGTGGCCTTCGAGATGCTGACGACGGGCGAATTCATCGATGCCGCACGCGCGCGCGAGATCGGCCTGATCAACCATGTCACGACGCCCGATGCCCTGCGCGAAAGCACCATGGCGATGGCCGCGACGATTGCCGCCAAACTGCCCGCTGCCGTGCGTCTTGGCAAACGCGCCTTTCACGACCAGCAGGGCCTGCCGCTTACCACCGCCTATCCGCTGATGGGCAAGGTGATCTGCGACAACCTCATGCTGCCCGACACGGCAGAGGGTCTTCAGGCCTTTTTGGAAAAGCGCGCGCCCGATTGGGACTAGCCTGCTGCCTCGGGACGGCTCCGCCAATGAAAAAGGCAGGGGTTTCCCCTGCCCGCCTCATCCGGTTTTGCCGCGCGGCGCGGCTGATCAGCCGAGATTGGCCAAAGCGGGGAAGGTTTCCAGCAGCCAATAGGCGAAGGTCGTGAATGCGCCCGTCAGAAGCGCCAGACCGACCGCGACCAAAAGCACGCCCATGATGCGCTCGATCAGCTTCAGATGCGGCTTGATGCGGTTCATCAACCCGATCGCGCGGTTGATGAAGATCGCCGAGAGCAGGAAGGGAATGCCCAGCCCCAAAGCATAGATCGCCAAAAGCGAGACGCCGCGACCGGCCTCGGCACCCGAGGCGGCGAGCGACAGGATCATCCCGAGCTGCGGCCCGATGCAGGGCGTCCAGCCGAATGCAAAGGCCAGACCCAGCACATAGGCCCCGAAAGAGCTGCCGCCCTTGTCGCCCACATCCATCCGCGCATCGCTGTCGAGAATCGGAATGCGGATGATATGGAGGAAATGCAGGCCGAGGACGATGATCACCGCCCCCGAGGCGCGCGACAGGATGTCCTGATATTGCAGCAGCATCCGCCCGAAGGTCGAGGCCGCGATCCCCATCATGATGAAGACCGTCGAGAGGCCCATGACAAAGAAAAGCGCGGGCACGACCGCACTGCGTTCGCCCGATTTCAGGCCTCCGACCCCGATCCCCGTCATATAGGCCAGATAGGGCGGCACGATCGGCAGAACGCAGGGCGAAAGAAACGACAACACGCCCGCAAGCAGCGCGACGGCTGCGGCGGGCAGGAAAGCGGCATCAATGAGTTCAATTCCAAACATGGCCGCACCATGGCCCATGAAAAAGGCGCGGGAAGCCCCGCGCCTCTCAATCTTCCGTGGGGTGGCCGATTAGGCCGACCACCACCCGCGACGTTTCGGCTGCGCAGGCGCGGCTTCGGCCTCGGCAACAGCAGGGGCGGTCACGGGAGCCGGAGTATTTGCGGCTTCGGTTGCGGCTTCGGCTACCGGCTCGGCCGCTGCTTCAGGCGCGGCCACCTCTTCAGGCGCGCCGGCCTCAGGGGCTGCATCGGCAACCGCTTCGGCAACAGGCTCTGCGGCAGCAGGTTCCGCGGCAGTTTCCGGCTCGGGCGCGCGTTCTGCTGCGACCTCGACCACCGCGACCGCAGGGGCCTCGGGTGCGGGAGCCTCGACAACAGCGGTCTCGGCAGGCGCAGTTCCGTCGGGTGCCGCCTCGGCGGCAGCCTCTTGCGGGGCGGCCTCGACAGCGACCGGCCCGCTCGCGGATTCGGTCACGGCAACGGTCTCTTCACCCGTCGCGGCACTTTCGCCATCGGCGGCCTCGTTGCCCTTCCGGCGCGAGCGCGAGCTGCG
The DNA here is from genome assembly GCA_030410095.1 of Paracoccus cavernae. Classification (GTDB taxonomy): domain Bacteria; phylum Pseudomonadota; class Alphaproteobacteria; order Rhodobacterales; family Rhodobacteraceae; genus Paracoccus; species Paracoccus cavernae. The sequence continues at coordinate 3,472,939 of JAUFRC010000001.1, read as the reverse complement.
GCGCGAACGGCGGGCAGGCTTGTCCTCGGTGCTTTCGGGCGCTGCTGACGCTTCCGGGGCGGAACCGGCTTCCTCGGCGGAATCGGCTTCGGCGCAATCTTCGCCGGCATCATCGCTCGTGGCGCAGTCTTCCGAACCCTCGCCATTGCGGCCACCGCGACGGCGGCGACGGCGGCGGCGCTTGCTTTGCCGTCGGCGTCATCGCCATTGGCCTCGGCTTCGCCCTCGATGCTTGCGGCGTCATCCTCGATCTCGTCCTCGGCGTCGAGGTCCTCTTCGCCGTCGATCTGCGCCATCAGGCGCGCATCGACCGAAACGACAGAGCTGACGACTTCGGGGACGAAGCGCGTGGCGGTCTTGAATTTCTCGAGCGTGAAATCGGGCGAGATCAGCGACGGATCGGCTTCGACGCGAACGGCCATGCCGTAACGTGCCTCGATCCCGCGATATGTTCGCGTTTCGCGTTCATCAGGAAGTTCGCCACCGCGATCGGTGCCTTGACCAGAACCTCGCGCGAGCGTTTGCGCGTGCCCTCTTCCTCGATCGCGCGCAGGATCGTCAGCGCGAGGCTGTCGTCCGAGCGGATCAGGCCGGTGCCGTGGCAATGCGCGCAGGGCTGGGTCGTGGATCGAGCATGCCGGGACGCAGACGCTGGCGCGACATCTCCAGCAGGCCGAAGCCCGAGATGCGGCCGACCTGAATGCGGGCACGGTCGGTTTTCAGACGATCCTTGAAGCGCTTCTCGACCGAGGCGTTGTTCTTGCGCTCTTCCATGTCGATGAAGTCGACGACGATCAGACCGGCAAGGTCGCGCAGACGCAGCTGGCGCGCGATCTCGTCGGCGGCCTCGCAGTTGGTCTTGTAGGCGGTATCCTCGATCGAGCCTTCTTTCGTCGCGCGACCCGAGTTCACGTCGATCGCGACAAGGGCTTCGGTCACACCGATGACGATATAGCCGCCCGATTTCAGCTGGACGACCGGATTGAACATGCCCGTCAGATAGCTTTCCACCTGGAAGCGCGCGTAAAGCGGCATCGCATCGGTGTAATGCTTCACGTTCTTGCTGTGGGTCGGCATGATCATGCGCATGAAGTCTTTGGCGGTGCGGTAGCCGCGCTCGCCTTCAACCAGCACTTCGTCGATCTCTTTGGAATAGATGTCGCGGATGGTGCGCTTGATCAGATCGCCTTCCTCATAGACCGGCGCGGGCGCACTGGAGCGGAAGGTCAATTCGCGGATCTGTTCCCACAAACGCATCAGATATTCGTAATCGCGGTGGATCTCGCTGCGGGTGCGCTGGCTGCCGGCGGTGCGGATGATGAGACCCGCGCCCTGCGGCACCGACAGTTCCGAGGCGATTTCCTTGAGTTTCTTGCGGTCGACCACATTGGTGATCTTGCGGCTGATGCCGCCGCCGCGTGCCGTGTTCGGCATCAGGACGCAGTAACGGCCTGCCAGCGACAGATAGGTGGTCAGCGCCGCGCCTTTGTTGCCGCGCTCTTCTTTCACGACCTGCACCAGAAGGATCTGGCGGACCTTGATCACTTCCTGGATCTTGTAGCGGCGCTGGCGCGGCTTTTGTACTGGTGACGGATTTCTTCCGAGACATCCTCTTCGGCGATCGATTCAATCGCGTCGTCGTCGGAGCTCTCTTCGCCGTCATTGGCGTTTTGCGCATCGTCGCCGTCGCTGTCGACAGCCACATCCTGTGCCGCATCGGTTTCGGCGGAGGTTTCGACCGCCTCGCGCGCTGCCTGTTCGACGACATCGACGACATGGTTCGCGTCATCGGCGCTTTCGCCCACGACCTCCATGCCGGGGATGGCATCGGACACGACGATCTCGGATTTCACCACCTCGTCGCCCGCAGCCTTTTCGGCACGCGGCGAACGGCGGCGGCGCGAGCGGCGCTCGTTGTTTTCTTCGGCTTCGGCGGCTGCGGCGGCAGCGCGCTCTTCCTCGATCAGGGCCTGACGGTCCGCGACGGAATCTGGTAGTAATCGGGGTGGATTTCCGCGAAGGCCAGAAAGCCGTGACGGTTTCCGCCGTAATCCACAAAGGCCGCCTGAAGGAAGGCTCGACCCGCGTCACCTTCGCGAGATAAATGTTCCCGGCGAGTTGGCGCTTGTTTATCGTTTCGAAATCAAATTCTTCGACCCGTGTTCCGTCGACCACGACCACCCGAGTTTCCTCGGGATGCGTGGCGTCGATCAGCATTTTCTTTGACATGTATCCGGTTTCCGCGCAGTCCCACGCGCCGGCCCAAAGGCATGGCGGTCACGGGATTGCGGCATGATTGGAGCACGATTGGCGCGCGGCAAACGGCAAAAACAGGGGCCGCGCCATCGCGCGTCCTCTGGTTCGATGCTCGTTCCGATGCGCGATCCATCGCGGCTGTTACCTTTATAGGCCCGTATCGCACTGGCGATGCTGGGCTGCGAAGTCAAGCTCAGAGGCCCGTTCCGGGCGTGAGCGCTTATTTTCCGCGCGACGCATCGTCTGTCCGCTTCGGCCAAGGGCCAATGCTCGCGCTGAGAAACTGTTGTGGGGCCGGCTATGCCTGAAAAGGGGCCCCCGCATTTCCAAATGTAACGGGGAAAGCACCACCGACACAATGGGTTTTTGACCGTAACGCCTTACCTTCACGCAACTTGGTCAAGGCTTGCGCCCCGCCCTGCTCCGATGCGCACATGCTGCTCGTTCCACATGATGGGCGGATTTTGCGCGAAACCAGCGGAGAATCTGCGGACCCGGCCGCCCTTTTCAGATGCCTCGCAAGATGAGGTTTGCGCCGGTTACCGCCAATCGAGCACGACCCGCGGCAAAGAAACCGCCTTGTGGAATTCGACGCGGCGCTGCGGATATGGCGCGATCCTTGCGGAAACCCGCCAGAACCCTGCAGGAACGCACCCCGCCCGAAGGGCGGAATGCGCAATGCAAATCAATCGCTTAGAGGTAATCGGCGCGGCTCAGGCCGTATTTAGCCATTTTTCGTTGAGCGTACGGCGCGGCAGGCAAAGCTCGTCCATCACCGCCGAGATGCTGCCCTTGTGGCGGCGCATCGTATTGTCGATCAACATTTTTTCGAAGCTCTCGACATATTCCTTGAGCGGCTTGCCCTCGGTGGTCGTGGCTTCCTGGTTGTCGTCGCCATCCGCAAGCAGAAGCGAGGTGATCGAGCCGGTGCCGCGACGGTTTTGCAAGACCGCACGCTCGGCGACATTGATCAGCTGGCGGACGTTGCCCGGCCAGGGCGCCTGCAGAAGCTGGGCCGCTTCCTGCGCGGTAACCTGCGGCGGCTCGCAACCATATTCGTCCGAGAATTGCTCGGACATGCGGGCGAAAAGCGCGAGGATGTCCTCGCCGCGCGAGCGCAGCGGCGGCAGGGTGATTTTCAGTGCGGAGAGGCGATAGAACAGGTCGGGGCGCAAAGCCTCTTCCAGCTTGCGGCCCTCGGCGCGGGCGTTCGAGATCGCGATGATGCGGGTCTCTGCCGGAATGCCCTGTTCGGCGATGAAAGCCAGCAAGCGCGCCTGAAGCGGCTCGGACAGCATCTCGATATCTTCCAGGCAAAGCGTGCCGCCGCGGGCCTCCTCGACTGCCGGAAGACCGGCCTCGACAGGGCCGAAAAGCTTGGCCGACAGCAGTTCATCCGTATAGGCCGCGCAGGAGATCGGCACGAACTTCTTGGAGGCGCGCGGCCCCACGGCATGAAGCGCATGGGCGACCAGCGTCTTGCCGGTGCCGGTCTCGCCGTCGATCAGGACGTGACCGTCTGCTTGCCCGAGATCAAGAATATCCTCGCGCAGCCGCTCCATCACGGGGCTCACGCCGACGAGTTTCGACATGACCTGCTGGCCCTCGGACAGATCGCGGCGCAGGGCGCGGTTGTCCAAAGTCATGCGGCGGGCCTGCGTCGCGCGCTTGGCAAGCTCGGTCAGACGGTCGGGGTTGAAGGGCTTCTCCATGAAGTCCATCGCGCCAAGACGCATCGCCTCGACCGCCATCGGCACATCGCCGTGGCCGGTGATCATGATGACCGGCAGACCGGATCGACCCCCATCAGCTTCTTCAGAAGCGTCATCCCGTCCATGCCGGGCATGCGCATATCCGAGATCACCGCGCCGGGCCAATCGGCCCCGATGGTCTTCAGCGCCTCTTCGGCACTCGCGAAAGTCTCGGTCTCGAAGCCGGACAGAACCAACCACTGACTGATCGATCGCGCATATCCGGTTCGTCATCGACGACCGCTATTTTCATCGTGCGCCTCATCGTCGTCACCTCTCATCTCTCTTTCAAGCCGCAGCCTGCGGCTTGCGTGCTTCGTTTCCGGGCTGATGCAGCGGCAGTTCGACTTCGAACACGGCGCCGGTGCCATCATCTCCGGACAGGTTATGGGCAGTCAGCCTGCCGCCAAAATCCGATACGATCCCAGAAGAAATCGCCAAACCCAAACCGGTTCCCTCGCCCGGCTTCTTTGTCGTGAAGAAAGGCTCGAAAAGCTTCTCCATATCCGACACCCCCGGCCCGTTGTCGCGGACCGACAAATAGGCATGCGCACCCGCGCTGATCCTGATCTCGATCAACGGTTCCTTGACGGATTTGGTGGCGTCGATCGCATTGCGCAAGAGGTTGATGATGACCTGCTCGAGCCGGATGCGGTCGCAATAGACCATCACCGGATAGCGCGGCACGTTGCGGGTGAGCCGGATCGTGCGGTTGCGCAACTGCGGCTCCATCATGCCCAAGGCGCTCGAAAAGGCTGCGCGCAGGTCGACCGCCTCGAAGGCTTCGCCGCCCTTGCGGGCATAGGATTTCAACTGCCGCGTGATCACGCCCATGCGGTCGAGCAGGTCGTCAATGCGCTGGAACGAGGACAAAGCCTCTTCCGAGCGGCCGCGCTGCAAAAGCACACGCGCGCCCGCCAGATAGGTCTTCATCGCGGCAAGCGGCTGGTTCAACTCGTGGCTGACCCCGCCGACATCTCGCCCAAAGCCGCCAGTTTGGAGCTTTGCTGCACCGATTGCTCGGCAACGCGCAGCTCTTTCTGCATACGCTCGCGCTCGGCGATTTCCATCGTCAGCCGCTGGTTGAGCGCGCGCAGATCCGCGGATTCGCGCATATAGGCGCGGCTTTCGACGCGGGCGCGGCGCGAGAGCAGAAAGAACAGCGCGGCCAAAAGGATCGCGAAGCCCATGATTTCCAGCGCAAGCACGGCATTCACCCGCTCGCGCACGGAATCATAGGTCGAGAAGGAAATCATCCGCCAGCCGCGGAAGGGGATGCGCGTCTCGGACTGCATCACCGCTTTGCCCTGCACATAGGCATCGGGCGGCACCGCCGTCCAATCGGCCGTGACCTGAAAGGCCCGCGCGATCGCCGAGGGAGCCGAGCGCACCGCCAAAGCCTCGGGCAGCGTCAACCGCGCCAGCGCGGCTCGGTTGCAAGAATGATCGCGCCGCTGCTGTCGGTCACCGCGACCGCATCGGAAATCCCCGCCCAGGACCGCACGATCCGCGACAGATCCGCGCCGACGACGATCACGCCCACCGTGCGCCCGTCCGCGATCATCGCGCGGGAATAGGCGAATTCGTAGCCGCCGCGCTTGGAGGAGAGACCGTAAAAACCGTATCGCGCGAGCGGAGCGGTTCGACATAGAACGGCTCCTGCACATAATTCGCGCCCAGAAGATTGCGGTCGGTCGCGCCGACCGTGCGCCCCGAGGCGTCCAGAAGCGTGATCGAGGCCGCGCCGATTTCCTTCTGCGCCGTGATCAGCCGCGCAGAGGTCGTGGAGAAATCACCGCTTTGCAGCGCCGAAATCAGCGCCGGATCGCGGGCGAGCAGCAAAGGCACGACTGCGGTGCGCTGCAGTTCCGACAGAAGGTTGCCGGTATAAAGCGCGGAACGCAGCTCGGTCCGGACCTTGGTATTTTCCGAGAAACGCGCGCTGAGCCAGGCATTGGTGAACCAGATGGTACCTGCCGCGACGATCAGCAAAAGGACGATCGCGCCGCGCAGGCTCCAACGGCTGGACAGCAAGGGGCCGGCCGTGCGCACGGAGCCATAGCCGGCCTGCCGCGCGCGCGCGCGGGCACGCGCACCCGACGCGGGGCGTTGGCCCGCCGCGCCCGATGCAGTCTGTGCCTTGTCAGGCAGCGACAAGCCCTCCGACCAGCGCGGCAAAGAGCGTCGCGCCATCGGTATTGCCGTGGACCGGCTCTGCGGCGCGTTCGGGGTGGGGCATCATGCCCAGAACGCGGCGATTCTCGGAGAGGACGCCGGCGATATCGGCGACAGAGCCGTTGATCGCGGGGGTATAGGTAAAGGCGATGCGGCCCTGATCCTTGATTGCGGCAAGGCCCTCGGCGTCGATCTGGTAATTGCCGTCGTGATGCGCGACCGGCAGGCGGATCGACTGGCCCGCGCTGTAACCGGCGGTGAAAGCGCTCTCGGTCGAGGCGACATTCAGCGCGACATCACGGCACAGAAACTTGAGGCCCGCATTGCGCATCAACGCGCCCGGCAGCAGGTTAAGCTCGGTCAAGACTTGGAAACCATTGCAAATTCCCAGAACATAACCGCCGCGGGCCGCATGTTCGCGCACTGCTTTGGCGATCGGCGAATGGGCGGCAATCGCGCCGCAGCGCAGATAGTCCCCGAAGCTGAAGCCGCCCGGCACGGCGACCAGATCGGTCCCTGCGGGCAGGCTGTCGTCCTTGTGCCAGATCTTGACCACGTCGGCTCCGGCCTGATCCAGAGCAACCGCAAGGTCGCGGTCGCAGTTCGAGCCTGGGAAGGTGATGACGGCAGCTTTCATGTCGGGACTCCGCTGAAGTTCGGCTTCGTTTAGCGCCGTTTGCCCTAAACTGCAAAGGTGAAAGCCGCGCGCAAGCCCAAGGCAGCCTTGCACGGGCGGAAGTCCACCGCTCCGCGTCGCGCCTATGATGCAAGGCGCACCAAAGGAAAACGGCCGGACAAGCGTCCGGCCGTTTCCTGTCGTCACAAGGCGGCTTGCGCCAAAAACGCTTAGCCGAGCGCCTTGCCGAGATATTCGTCGACCTTCTCGAGATAGCCCATCGTGCTGAGCCATTTCTGGTCGGGGCCGACCAGCAGCGCGAGGTCTTTGGTCATGAAACCGTCCTCGACCGCCTGCACGGTGACTTTTTCCAGCGTCTGGGCAAAGTTCAGCAGCGCCGCATTGTCGTCCAGTTTCGCGCGGTGCTTGAGGCCGCCGGTCCAGGCAAAGATCGACGCGATCGAGTTGGTCGAGGTCTGGTTGCCCTTCTGGTGCTCGCGGTAGTGGCGCGTCACGGTGCCGTGTGCGGCTTCCGCTTCGACGGTTTTCCCGTCGGGCGTCATCAGAACCGAGGTCATCAGACCCAGCGAGCCGAAGCCCTGCGCAACCGTATCCGACTGCACGTCGCCGTCATAGTTTTTGCACGCCCAGACATAGCCGCCCGACCATTTCAGGTTCGAGGCCACCATGTCGTCGATCAGACGGTGCTCGTAATGGATGCCGGCTTTCTTGAACTTGTCCTCGAACTCGGCCTCGTAGACCTCCTGGAACAGATCCTTGAAGCGGCCGTCATAGGCTTTCAGGATGGTGTTCTTGGTCGAGAGGTAAACCGGATAGCCGCGGTTCAGGCCATAGTTCATCGAAGCACGGGCGAAATCGCGGATCGAATCGTCGAGGTTGTACATCGCCATCGCCACGCCCGAGGACGGCGCGTCAAAGACTTCGTGCTCGATCGTCTCACCGTCTTCGCCGACGAATTTGATCGTCAGCTTGCCCTTGCCGGGGAAGCGGAAATCGGTGGCTTTGTACTGGTCGCCGAAGGCGTGACGGCCGACGATGACCGGCTGGGTCCAATGCGGGACCAGACGCGGCACGTTGCGCGCGATGATCGGCTCGCGGAAGATCACACCGCCAAGGATGTTGCGGATGGTGCCGTTGGGCGATTTCCACATCTTCTTGAGGCCGAATTCCTCGACGCGCTGCTCGTCGGGGGTGATGGTCGCACATTTGACGCCGACGCCGTATTGCTTGATCGCATTGGCCGCATCGATGGTGATCTGGTCGTTGGTGCGGTCACGCTCTTCGATGCCGAGATCGTAATATTTCAGGTCGACATCGAGATAGGGCAGGATCAGCTTTTGCTTGATGAAATCCCAGATGATCCGGGTCATTTCGTCGCCGTCGAGCTCGACGACGGGATTGGCTACCTTGATCTTCGACATCGGTGGTCCCTTCGGTTGGAATTCGCTGACCGCCTCATAAACTGGATCTGTTCAAAAGAAAAGGGTTGTATGCAATCGCATACCGAGGTTTGGCGGTTATTTTAACATTCGCCGCTTTCGGGCGCGGCGGCAAGCCGCCCTGCCCCACCGGCAATCCCCTCAGCCCGCCAGAAGCGGACGGGCATTTTCGCTCAGATAGACCCAAAGCGCCGGTGCGCCTCGCGAGATCTTGACGCCGACGCGGGAGACGAGCTGGTCGTAGGTCACGCCATATTCCGCCCATGTCCCGCCACCGCAAGCGATATTGAGCGCGACAGGCTGGGCGCGGTCCAGCGCCTTGGCAAAGACCGCATCGGGGCTTTCCGCCGCCTCGAATTCGTCCCAAAGCGCGCGCAGGGTCGCGCCCTGCACCGCCGGAAGCAAACCGTAGATGCGGTCGGCCGCGGCGCGTTCTGCGGCAATCTGGGCCGCGGAATCATGGGCTTTGCCGCCCTGCGCGTGGATCGGAACATCGCCGGTATCGGTCTCGATGATGTCGTGGAGGATCAGCATCCTGATCACCCGCCCGATATCGACCCCTTCCGCCGCGATCCCCGCCTGCCCGAGAACCAACGCATAAAGCGCCAGATGCCAGCTGTGCTCGGCGGAATTCTCGCGACGCGAGCCGTCGCAGAGCAGGCTGGCACGCAGCACGCCCTTCAGGCGGTCGGCATTGGCGAGAAAGGCCAGACGTTTGGCGAAATCGCCCTCGAGCAAGGCCCCGCCCGCGAGAAGCGCTTGGGTCTGGGCGATGGCCTCGGGCCATTCCTGTGCGAAACGGGCAGCCCGGCCGGTGGTGATGTTGTCGCGCACGATTGCCACGTGATCGGGGCGCGGCCGGCCGGACAGCATGACCTGAAACAGCGGCTGGACGTGATCCATGCGCTTGGCGAAGCGCGCCTCGGGGGTCGCGGCCGCCTCGAATTCACGCCATAGCGCGAGGAAGGGCGCACCGTCGGGCAGCAGACCGAAGAGACGCAGGGCCGCAGCCTCTTCGGCGCGGGCCACCGCATCAAGATCGTGGTCAAGGTGGATCGGGTGGTCGCCGCTGTCGATCTCGACTAGATCATGCAGCAGGATCATCGCCAGAACGCGCCCGAGATCGAGCTCCTCCGGCGCGAAGACCAGCGCGAAAAGCGCGACATGCCAGCTGTGTTCGGCAGAGTTTTCCGCGCGGCTGTCATCCATCAACACGCTCGCCCTCTCCACCCTTTTCAGCCGGTCGGCTTCGTCGAGAAAGGCGAAATAAGGGCGGAAATCGGTCATTGTCGGGCGGTCCTTGCGCGTTTGCGCCGAATTTCATCGGTGGAATTGAGCCGCGAGACCACCATCGCCAACAAAAGCGCGGGCCAGATGTAAAAGAGCAAGGGCTCCTGGCTCGTCCCTTCTGCGGCGGGCGGACATGCGGCGGGGATCTGGAGGCCGAGGTGGAACAGCACGCCGCCGATCCACACAATCCCGAGCGCCATCGCCAGCCATTGCTTGCGCCCTGTCGTGATCAGCGCCAGCACCATCACCGGCAGAAAGATCGCGGCGCCGGTCAGATGGTCGGCCATCGACATGCCCGGCACCAGATGGCGGAACTGGTTGAGGTCGGCGGGAATGGCGGCACCGTCCGAAACCGAACAGAACAAAGCCGCAGCCGTGCCATTTCATGGAGCACGGCTGCAACAAATCCCGGTACGAGCGCGCTGATCAGCCAGAGCGCCCGCGAAAGGGTCAGGATCACCGCGAGGTCTCGGTCAAACGGCGGCGGACATAGCCCTGAACGGTCGAGATCAGCGGCTTCATATGCTCTTCGTCATCACGGAAGAAGTGGTCTGCGCCCTCGACTTCCTCATGGGTGATGGTGATGCCCTTCTGCTCGCGCAGCTTGCCCACCAGCGTGCCGGTGTCTTTGGGCGGCGCGACGCGGTCGGCGGTGCCGTTGATGATCAGCCCCGAGGCCGGACACGGCGCGAGGAAGCTGAAGTCGTACATGTTCGCCGGCGGCGCGACCGAAACAAAGCCGGTGATTTCCGGACGGCGCATCAAAAGCTGCATACCGATCCAGGCGCCGAAGCTGAAGCCCGCGACCCAGCAATGTTTCGAGTTGGGGTTCATCGCCTGCAGGTAATCGAGCGCGGATGCCGCATCCGACAGCTCGCCGATGCCCTGATCGAACTCGCCCTGGCTGCGGCCGACGCCGCGGAAGTTAAAGCGCAGGACGGTGAAGCCCATCTTATGGAAGGCATAGTGCAGGTTGTAGACGACCCGGTTGTTCATCGTCCCGCCAAACTGCGGATGCGGATGAAGGACGATCGCGATCGGTGCGTCCCGCTGCGGCTGCGGATGGTAACGCGCCTCGAGACGACCTTCGGGACCGGGGAAAATGAGTTCAGGCATGGGCATCCTTCAAAATTCGGGTTTCTTGACGCTCTCGCGGCACGGCTTTAGACCTGTATGTGGAAAGCCTGCGCAGAAATGACAAGAATGAGCGAGGTCGGCATCGGTGGGATTAGCCCGAAGCCGGTCGTCGCGTCAATGCGCTCAGCCATCAGCAGTGAGGAAGCACGATGAAACTGTCTACGAAGGGCGCTACGCGATGGTCGCGCTTGTCGATCTCGCCATTGCGAAGTCGGATGACCTGACCTCGCTGGCCGAGATCTCGGAGCGGCAGGACATCTCGCTTCCTATCTCGAGCAATTGTTCGTGCGTCTTCGCCGTGCTGGTCTGGTCGAATCGGTGCGCGGTCCGGGCGGCGGCTACCGCCTCGCGCGCGCCCCGAGACGATCCGCGTCGCCGAAGTCCTTGAAGCGGTGGATGAAACCGTAAGCGCGCTCCATGTCGGCGCGGGCGCGACCGGCGCGATTTCGGGATCGCGGGCGCAGACTTTGTCGAACCGGCTCTGGGAGAGCCTTTCTGCGCATGTCTATGTCTTCCTGCACAATGCCACTCTGGCCGATGTCGCCAAGAACGGCCTGCTGCCCTGCCCTGCCTTGCCCAAGCTTTTCTCGGTTGTGGACGAATAAGACGCGGCTTTCGGCCCGACAAAGGATGTGCGAGGCGGCCTCAAACCGCCTCGTTTCTTTTTTCACGTGAATCTTCCGGATTCACGTGAAGCGTTCACGCCAGCTCCAAAGCCAGCCGCAAAGCGCCGTCCAGAGGGTTGCCGCGTGCGGGCCGCTGGCTCCAGCGGTCGAACAGGCGGTCGGCAAAGATCGGGCCGAGCCCGCCGGTGAAGGTCACGGGCAAAGGCTCTGCGGGCTGGAGCCGCGCGATCCCTGCCGCGATATGGCTGGTCGCTTGCGCCAGAACCGCCTCGGCCGCAGAGTCGGAGGCATGTTCCAGAAGCTGGCGCGCCTCGCGGGCGAAATCGGCGCCGGTCGCGGTGCGGGCGAAGGCCACGATCGCCTGCGGCCCCTCGAAACGGGCCAAGGTCAGATCGGTCAGCGCCGTTGCCGGTGCCAGCCCGTCGACCGAGCGCAGGACCTCGGACAAAACAGCCGCCCCATCCAGGCCCCGCTGCCCTCGTCGCCCAGAATGGGCCCCAACCGCCGATCGTTGCAACCTCCGCGCCGATCTGGCGTGAGAAAACCGAGCCGGTGCCGATGGCCGCAACGATCCCGTCGGCGGCCCCCAAGGCCCCCGCAACCGCCGTCACCGCATCATGCACGACCTTGACGCGCCCGAAGGGCAGCATCGGCCCCAGCCAGTTGCGCGCCCCCGAGATATTCGCCCCCGCCAGACCGAGGCAGGCCGCGACCTCTGCCGGAGCGCGGCCGTCAAGCGCCTGCCCCGCCGTATCCATGATCGCGGCCAAAGCCCTCGCGGTCGGACATGACATTGGCGGGACCGCCTTCGCCGCGGCCCAGCACGCGGCCGTCGGCATCGGTCAGAACCGCTCGGCATCCGGTGCCGCCGCCATCAAGTCCCAGAAAAACTGCATTCTCTCTCCCAAGGGGTCGATCCCCATGCCTTCCCCTCCGGCAGCAATCCGCAAGCGTGACGAAGGCAAACCGGTCGACATATTACCCTTTTAACCAGTGATCATTCTCTTGACGGCATGCCGAAGCGGCTGCAACCTGACATTCGCTAACAGAAGCGGCAGACAAGCCGCAACAGGGAGAGAGAATATGACAGTCCGCAACCTGACGGCTGCCCTTTTGCGGTCAGCGCACTGACCGCCCCCGCATTTGCGCAAGATGTCACGCTCAACATCGATCGTGGCGCAATGACGACCTGCCGATCTGGCAGGAGAAAATCATTCCGGCTTTCGAGGCCGCCAATCCCGGCATCAAGCTGAATTTCGCCCCCTCGGCTCCGGCCGAATACAACGCCGTCCTGAACTCGAAACTCGAGGGCGGCTCGGCCGGCGACATCATCACCTGTCGCCCCTTTGACGCCTCGCTGCAACTGTTCGAAAAGGGCCAGCTCGCCGATCTGACCGATCTGTCTGGTATGGCGAATTTCAGCGATGTCGCGAAATCGGGCTGGTCGACGGATGACGGGGCAAAGACCTTCTGCGTGCCGATGGCTTCGGTCATCCACGGCTTCATCTACAACAAAACCGCCTTTGAAGAGCTGGGCCTGACTCCGCCGAAAACCGAAGCGGAATTCTACGCCGCACTCGACAAGATCAAGGAAGGCGGCAACTACATCCCGATGGCGATGGGCACCGCCGACCAGTGGGAAGCCGCGACGATGGGCTACCAGAACATCGGCCCGAACTACTGGCAGGGCGAGGAAGGCCGCAAGGCGCTGATCGCGGGCACCGCCAAGCTGACCGATCCGCAATTCGTGGCCCCGCTGGAACAGCTCGCGAAATGGAAGCCCTATCTCGGCGACGGTTTCGAGGCGCAGACCTATCCCGACAGCCAGAACCTCTTCACGCTGGGTCGCGCGGCGGTCTATCCGGCCGGCTCGTGGGAAATCGGCCCCTTCACGCCCCAGATCGGCGGCGCTTTCGAGATGGGAGCCTTCCCGCCCCCGTCGCGAAAGAGGGCGACAAATGCTATATCTCGGATCACACCGATATCGGCATCGGCATGAATGCCGCGACCAAGAACCCCGAGCAGGTGAAGGTCTTCCTCGACTGGGTGGCCTCGCCGGAATTCGCGACGCTTTACGCCAATGCCCTGCCGGGCTTCTTCCCGCTCTCGAACGGCGAAATCACGCTTGAGAACCCGCTGGCGCAGGAGTTCATCGGCTGGCGCAAGGATTGCGCTTCGACCATCCGCTCGTCCTACCAGATCCTCTCGCGCGGCACGCCCAACCTCGAAAACGAGATGTGGACGGTTTCGGCTGCGGTCGTGAACGGGACGCTTTCGCCTGCGGACGGCGCCAAACAGCTGCAGGATGGTCTGGACAGCTGGTACAAGCCCGCTAACTAATGACAAGGCCCCCGGGAAACCGGGGCTGCCTTAACATGTTCAAACGCCCCCATATCCTCGTTTTCCTTGCCCCGGCGGTCATCGTCTATACGCTGATCATGATCCTGCCGCTGTTCGGAACCCTGCAATTGTCGCTGTTTCGCGGCGAAGCCTTCAGCGGCCTCGACAACTTCCGCACGCTTCTGGGAGACCCGCGCTGGAGCGCCTCTTTCTGGAACGCGCTCGGCAACAACCTGTGGTTCTTCATCGTCCATATGCTCGTGCAAAACCCCGTGGGCATCGCTTTGGCCGCGCTTTTGTCGTCGAACCGCCTGCGTGGCGCGGCCTTTTACCGGACGGCGATTTTCGTTCCCACCGTGCTGTCTTTCGTGATCGTGGGCTTCGTCTGGAAGCTGATCCTGTCGCCGCTTTGGGGATCGCACCCAATATGCTCGATGCGGTCGGGCTGAAGGCTCTGTTCCAGCCCTGGCTCGGCAAAGAGGCCTATGCGCTCACCACTCTGGCGCTGGTCTCGGTCTGGCAATTCGTCGGCATTCCGATGATGCTGATCTATGCCGCGATGATTTCGATCCCCAACGAGGTGATCGAGGCCGCCGAAATGGACGGCATCACCGGCTGGTCGCAATTCTGGAAGGTGAAACTGCCGCTGATCCTTCCGGCGATCGGGATCATCTCGGTCCTGACATTCGTCGGCAACTTCAACGCGTTCGACCTGATCTACGTCAGTCAGGGCGCGCTGGCGGGGCCGAATTTCGCGACCGATATTCTGGGCACGTTCATGTTCCGCACCTTCTTCGGCTTCCAGCTTCAGCTGGGTGATCCCAATATGGGCGCGACCATCGCGAGCGTGATGTTCCTCATCATCCTGATCGGGGTGAGCGGCTATCTGTTCGTCGTCCACCGCCGTCTGCGGAGGTATCAGTTCTGATGCGCGCGAGAACCTTTGGCGCGCATCTCGCGCTGATCATCTATACGCTGATCGCCCTGTTTCCGGTCTGGGTGATCATCATCAACAGCTTCAAGAACCGGCAGGCGATCTTTCGCGACCCGCTGGCTCTGCCCGACAAGGAAAGCTTCAGCCTGATCGGCTATCAGACGGTGATGCAGCAGGGCGATTTCCTGCTCTATTTCCAGAACTCGCTGGTCGTGACGGTGGTCTCGCTCAGCTGCGTCCTGCTCTTCGGCGCCATGGCCGCCTTTGCTTTGTCCGAGTACAAATTCCGCGGCAATACGCTGATGGGGCTTTATCTCGCGCTGGGGATCATGATCCCGATCCGGCTGGGGACGGTCGCGATTTTGCAGGGCATGGTCGCGGCAGGGCTGAATAATACGCTGTTCGCGCTGATCCTCGTCTATACCGCGCAGGGCCTGCCGCTGGCGATCTTCATCCTGTCCGAATTCATGCAAGGGATCTCGGACGACCTGAAATCGGCCGGACGCATGGACGGGCTGTCGGAATATTCGATCTTCTTCCGCCTGATCCTGCCGCTGATCCGTCCGGCTTTGGCGACCGTCGCGGTCTTTACCATGATCCCGATCTGGAACGACCTGTGGTTCCCGCTGATCCTCGCACCGGCGGAATCGGTCAAAACCATCACTCTCGGCACGCAGGTCTTCCTTGGTCAATTCGTGACCAACTGGAACGCGGTGCTGGCGGCACTGACCATGGCGATCCTGCCGGTTCTGGTGCTTTACCTCATCTTCTCGCGGCAATTGATCCGCGGCATTACCTCTGGAGCAGTGAAATGAAGGTTCTGGTCGCAGGGCTCGGCAATATGGGGCGCAGCCATGCGCTTGCATGGGCCAAACAGGAGGGCGCGGAGATCGTGGCCCTCGTGAACCGCTCCGAAGTGCCGCTTCCCGCCGAATTGCAGGGAATCAAACGCTACAGCGATTACGCTCAGGCATTGGCCGAGACCAAGCCCGATCTCGTGGTGGTCGCGACCTATTCGGACAGCCATGCCGAATATGCGATCGCCGCGATGCGGGCGGGGGCGCATGTCTTTGTCGAAAAGCCGCTGGCCACCACGGTCGAGGATGCCGAGCGCGTCGTCGCGGTTTCCCGTGAAACCGGCCGCAAGCTGGTCGTGGGCTATATCCTGCGCCATCACCCCAGCTGGCAGCGCCTGATTAGCGAGGCGCGCGGTCTGGGCGGGCCTTACGTCTTCCGCCTCAACCTCAACCAGCAGTCGTCGGGCCCGACATGGGAGGTCCACAAGGCCCTCATGCAGACCATGTCCCCGATCGTCGATTGCGGCGTCCATTACGTCGATGTGATGTGCCAGATCACCGATGCCGCCCCCGTCGAGGTGCGCGGCATGGGGTTGCGCCTGTCGCAGGAGATCGCCCCCGACATGTATAACTACGGCCACTTCCAGGTCCTTTTCGAGGACGGCTCGGTCGGCTGGTACGAGGCTGGCTGGGGCCCGATGATGTCGGACACCGCCTTCTTCGTGAAGGATGTGGTCAGCCCCAATGGCGCGGTTTCGATCCGGATGCCCGACGACGCGCGTTCGGACGATATCGACACCCATACCCAGACCGCGAAGATCCGCCTGCACAAAGTCGGCCAGCCCGATCAGGACCTGTCGATGCAGGGAGAGCCCGACCATCAGGCGCTCTGCGATGCCGAGGCCGCCTTTATGGCGCTGGTCATTGCCGAGGATCACGACCTGACCCGTCACGGAGCCGATGCCGTCGCCTCGCTCGCGGTCTGCCTTGCGGCCGACCAATCCATCCGCACGGGCCAGCCCGTCCGTCTGAAAGACTAAGATGCACACGCTCGAACTGAAAAACCTGCGCAAGACTTTCGGCAATGTCGAGGTCATCCATGGCGCGAGCCTCTCGGTCGAACCGGGGAGTTTTGTGTCTTCGTCGGCCCCTCGGGCTGCGGGAAATCCACGCTTTTGCGCATGATCGCGGGGCTGGAGAGTACCGATTCCGGCGATATCCTGATCGGCGACAAACGGGTCAACGATCTCGAACCCTCCAAGCGCGAGATCGCGATGGTCTTCCAAAGCTACGCGCTTTACCCGCATCTGACGGTGGCGGGGAATATGGGACTGGCGCTGAAACAGGCGGGTATGCCCAAGGCCGAGATCGAGGCCGCGGTCAATCGCGCCGCCGACATGCTCTCGCTCGGCCCGCTTTTGCAGCGCCGCCCGTCCGAGCTGTCGGGCGGCCAGCGCCAGCGCGTCGCGATCGGCCGCGCCATCGTGCGCACGCCGAAGCTGTTTTTGTTCGACGAGCCGCTCTCGAACCTCGATGCCGCCTTGCGCGGCCAGACGCGGATCGAACTGGCGAAACTGCACCGCGAATTGGGCGCGACCATGGTCTATGTCACCCATGATCAGGTCGAGGCGATGACTTTGGCCGACCGGATCGTCGTTTTGAACGCCGGCCGGATCGAACAGGTCGGCGCGCCCATGGATCTTTACAACCGTCCGGCCAACCGCTTCGTCGCGGGCTTCATCGGCTCGCCCAAGATGAACTTTCTCGCGGTGGACAAAATCGCCTGCAATGCCCCCGAAGGCGCGACCGAACTGGGCATCCGCCCCGAACATGTCGTGATTGCCGATGCCGGCATTCCCGCCAAGGTCAGCCATGTCGAGCGTCTGGGCCATGAAACCGTGGTCTATGCCGAAACCGCCGCCGGTCTGGTCTCGGTCCGCCTGAGCGGCGAGCATGATCTGCCGGTCGATCAGGCGATCCACCTGCAGCCGGATCCCGCGCGCAGCCATTGGTTCAATTCTGCGGGCGAGCGCCTGTAACACC
This sequence comes from Paracoccus cavernae, assembly GCA_030410095.1. Lineage (GTDB taxonomy): Bacteria > Pseudomonadota > Alphaproteobacteria > Rhodobacterales > Rhodobacteraceae > Paracoccus > Paracoccus cavernae. The sequence goes on along the minus strand of JAUFRC010000001.1, from coordinate 3,455,514 downwards.
CGTTCCGACGCGGATATTTCGACATGAAAGATGGGGCGGTGGCGCGACTGGGCGTCATCGCCCTGTCGCAGTTTCTTGCGATTTCCCTTTGCGGGCCCTATATGCGGCTTTTCCGTTCAGTTTCCAAAGGGTTCTCCAGATGTCGGCCTTGCAGACGCCCTACTACCTCATTGACCAGGCGCTTCTGCGCCGGAACATGGAGAAGATTGCCCAGCTTCGCGAGGCATCGGGGGCGAAATGCCTGCTGGCGCTGAAATGCTTTGCGACCTGGTCTGCCTTCGATTTCATGCGCCCCTTCATGGACGGCACGACCTCGTCCTCGCTCTACGAGCTGCGGCTGGGCCGCGAGGAATTCGGCAAGGAAACCCATGCCTATTCCGTGGGTTGGGCCGATCACGAGATCGACGAGGCGGTGTCTTACGCCGACAAGATCATCTTCAACTCGCTGGGTCAGCTTGACCGTTTCGGCGGGAAAGCCGCGGGAATCGCGACCGGTCTGCGCCTGAACCCGCGCTTCTCGACCAGCGGTTTCGATCTCGCCGATCCCGCCCGCCCCTTCTCGCGTCTGGGCGAATGGGATCCGGGCAAACTGAACGCCGCGCTCGACCGCATTTCGGGCGTGATGATCCATTACAACTGCGAGAATCGCGATTTCGCGCTCTTCGACCAGCAGCTGACGCAGATCGAGACGGAGTTCGGCTCCTTCCTCGAAAAGCTTGACTGGGTCAGCCTTGGCGGCGGCATCCATTTCACCGGCGAAGATTACCCGCTGGAAGAGCTGGCGGCGCGTTTGCGGGCCTTCCAGAACCGTTTCGGGGTGCAGGTCTTTCTGGAACCGGGCGAGGCGAGCATCACCGGTTCGACCACGCTCGAGGTCTCGGTTCTCGATATCATCAACAACGGCAAGGATGTCGCCATCGTCGACAGCTCGATCGAGGCCCATATGCTGGACCTGCTGATCTATCGCGAGACCGCGAAACTGCCGCAGGAAGGGGATCACCCCTATCAGATCGCTGGCAAAACCTGCCTTGCCGGTGATATTTTCGGTGATGCCAGCTTTACCAGCCCGCTTTCCATCGGCGACCGCATCAGCATCAAGGATGCGGCCGGTTACACGATGGTCAAGAAAAACTGGTTCAACGGCGTGGCAATGCCGTCCATCGCGATCAAGGAGGAAGACGGAACCATCCGTCTCGTCCGTGATTTTTCTTACGACGACTACAAGAGCAGCCTGTCCTGAGCTGCTTGAAAGGAGACTGAATTGGCCAAAAACGTTCTCATCATCGGCGCCGGCGGCATCGCACAGGTGACAGCGCATAAGATCGCTCAAAACGCGTCCGAGTTTGGCGCTTTGCATATCGCCAGCCGGACCCAGTCCAAGGCGGATGATATTATCGCCAGCCTTCGGGCCAAGGGCCATCAGGCCGAATTTACGTCTCATCCGCTCGACGCGATGGATACGGCCGCCGTGGCCGCGCTCATCCGCAAGCTGGGCATCGATATCGTCATCAACGTGGGCTCCGCCTTCGTGAACATGACCGTTCTGGAGGGCTGTATCGAAACCGGTGCGGCCTATATCGACACGGCCATCCACGAGGATCCCGCCAAGGTTTGCGAGACCCCGCCGTGGTACGGCAACTATGAATGGAAGCGTCGCGAGGCCGCCGAAAAGGCCGGCGTCACCGCCATTCTGGGCGCGGGTTTCGATCCGGGCGTAGTGAACGCCTATGCGCGTCTGGCCGAGGACGAGTATTTCGATACCGTCAGATCGATCGATATCGTCGATATCAACGCAGGCTCGCATGGCCGCTATTTCGCGACCAACTTCGACCCCGAGATCAACTTCCGCGAATTCACCGGCACGGTCTATTCGTGGCAGAAAGGCGCCTGGCAAGAGAACAAGATGTTCGAGGTCGGCCGCGAATGGGATCTGCCGGTCGTCGGCAAACAGACCGCCTATCTCTCGGGCCATGACGAGGTTCACAGCCTTTCGGCGCGCTATCCGCAAGCCGATGTGCGCTTCTGGATGGGTTTTGGCGCGCATTACATCAACGTCTTCACGGTGCTGCAAAGCCTCGGGCTTTTGTCCGAGCAGCCGGTCAAAACCGCCGAGGGCCTCGAGGTCGTACCGCTGAAAGTCGTCAAGGCGGTGCTGCCCGATCCGGCAAGCCTTGCGCCCGATTACACCGGCAAGACCTGCATCGGCGATGTCGTGAAAGGGACCAAGGACGGCAAGCCCGGCGAGGTCTTCATCTATAACGTCGCCGACCACAAAGAGGCTTTCGAGGAAGTCGGAAGTCAGGGGATCAGCTATACGGCCGGCGTTCCTCCGGTTGCGGCGGCGATTTTGGTCGCGCGCGGGACGTGGGACGTCAAGAAAATGGCCAATGTCGAAGAGCTGCCCGCGCGGCCCTTCCTCGAGCTTCTGGGCGAGCTGGGCCTGCCGACCCGCGTCATCGACGCAACCGGCGACCACCCGATCTGAGGCCCCGCGCCTTTACAAAGACCAAACCGGACGCCCACTCGGGTGTCCGGTTTTTTTGCCCTGCCACCTTAGTCGCGCCGCAGCGGTGACGATGCGCAAAGTTCTGGAACAGGGCGAAAGTCATGGCATGATTGCGTCACCCTCGACCAGAGAATCGCGTCATGAACCTAGCGACCACCCCGCGCCTGCGTATCGGCTTCCTGCTGGCACCGCGCTTTACCCTTTCGGCCTTCGCGACTTTCGTCGACGTACTGCGTTTGGCCGCCGATGATGGCGACGGCTCGCGACCGATCCGTTGCCGCTGGACGGTTCTGTCGCGCGACATGACGCCGATCCAATCGTCCTGCGGCATCAAGATCCAGCCCGAGGAGCCCTTGGGCGATCCCTCGCGCTTCGACTATATCGTGACCGTGGGCGGGCTCATCGATCCCGCGACGACGCTCAGCCCCGAGGCCGCCGCCTTTCTCAAACGCGCGGCCGAGGCCCGTGTGTCGCTGGCGGGCATTTGCACGGGGGTTTTCGCTTTGGCCCGCTGCGGCCTGATGGACGGCTACCGCAGCTGTGTGAGCTGGTTTCACCACGAGGATTTTCTGTCGGAATTCGAGAAAATGCGTCCGGTCTCCGACCAGATTTTCGTCGTCGACCGCGACCGGCTGTCTTGCTCGGGCGGGGTCAGCGCGGCCCATCTCGCGGCCTTTCTCGTCGATCGCCATATCGGTCGCGCGGCGGCACGCAAAGCGCTGTCGATCCTGATGATCGACGAGGCTTTGACCGGCGACCGTCCGCAGCCGGGCCTGCCGCTGGAGCTGACGGCGCGCGATCCTTTGGTGCGCCGTGCGCTGCTCGCAATGCAGCAAAACCTCCATGCGCCGCTGTCCATTGCGCGAATTGCCCGCGATCTCGGCGTCGGACGGCGCAAACTGGAGCGGCATTTCAGCGCTGATCTCGGCGTACCGCCTGCCGATGCCTCGATCCGCATCCGGCTGGCGCAGGCGCGGCTTTTGCTGCGCCAAAGCAGCCATACGATCACCCGAATTGCCGAGGAAACCGGTTTTTGCGATGCCTCGCATCTCATCCGTGTCTTCCGCGAGGCGACGGGCGTCACCCCCGACCAATGGCGTCAAAGCGAGCAGGGAATGACCACAGAAGGGTGAGCAGGGCCAGACCGGCTAACCTCGTGTTAAGATCTTGCTGCTATGGAGGTCGCACCGCAGGCCCCCATAGCAGGAGATCTCCTTTGAAACATCTGTTCCCCGCCCTCGCCCTGATCCTCACCTTTGGAGCCGGTCAGGCCATGGCCGAGAACCGCGTCGTCACCTTCCAGAACCTCTCGGGACAGGCGATCGAGGCCCTTTTCGGCTCGAATACCGGCACAAATGACTGGGAAGAAGACCTCTTGGGCGACGGCACGCTTGGCATCGACGAGGAAATCGACGTGAACTTCGATGACGGCACCGGCTCTTGCGCCTTCGACTTCAAGGCGGTCTATGCCGACGGCTCCGAAGGAGTTCTCCCGAATGTCGATGTCTGCTCCATCGCAAGCGTGACCATAGAATAATGCGCCCGAAGGGCCGGAACTTGGAGCTGTGGGTACAAGCTCCGTGGTTCGGTCTGATATTTCGCACGGCACAGCAGATCCGCCATGCAATGCGTGAACTGCGCAAATTGGCGCCAAGCGCCTTTTCAGGGAAGGGCCGGATGTAACCTGCCCTGCCAATCCGAAAGGGCCCGAACACGGCAGAAACTCCGAAGCACTTTGGTGCGTCGGGGCTGTCGCTGATCTGAGGTATCAGGCCAAAGGCTCCCTTGGACTGCAGCCTTCGTGATGATCGAGGGCCGAGCAGCGCAATGCGCCGTTCAAAGCAGAAGATCGCTCTGCGGCGCGGCACCCCGCAGAGCGTGAACAGTTGGCAGACAAGTCGCCCCAGCAACAGGGCGGGCGTCGGGTCATGGGCCGGCGTCTGGCAAAACGAGCTGCGCAAAGGCAGCGCGATAATCGCACTATGAAAGAAATTCACCTGACATTGGCAATTTTTTATTCGTTTTTAACGCCTTACAGACCATTATTAACAGCAATCAACCTATCGATTTAGACAGGAAACCGGGGAGACAACTCGCGCGTTATTTCCCGTAACCAGTACGAAACATGTTCTTAATGGGTGCTGTGTTAGGTGACCGAGCAAACCATGCTTTGCCGGTCACTTGGCAGTTGAAAGCGTTACCACCACCAATCATGCCCCTCCCTGCGACGGGGGCATGATTGATTTTCGCGGTGGAGTTTGTTGCCGCCCGTGTTCTTCAGCGCAGACCGTATGTCGCGGGTACAAGCCGCGCGTTCAGGGCAAAAACGCCACCGCGCGGCGCTGATCACCCAATCGACACGCCAAAGCTCCGCTTGCCCTGAAGTCGGCCCTTCCTACCCTGGCGCAGTTTTGCTCGCAGGCCAAAGCTCCCCGTCAAGCCCCGTTCGGCCAAGCGTAACGCGCGTGCTATCCTCGCCGCCGCAATCGGGTTCGCGATAAATGAACAGACGGTGGATTTTGAAACCCCTGATCTCGATGAAATCGCACCAATAGCCCGCATGGGTAACGCCCGCACGCCATTCGCTGCCGCTTGTTTTTCTACCGTCGCTCGTGCGCTCCAGAACCATGTTATCGCCCTAGGTGCTCGCGTTGACATAGGCGTCGTCATGGCTGATCTGCGCAAAAATGCCGGTGTCGGCATCAAGGAGGCGCATATAGTCCGCCCGCCCCGCCCGATTCCCCATCTCGGGAAACAGGCCCGAGCATGATCGTCGAGGAGCGCAAGGAAATCGCCGCCGCGATCACGGCGCAACGGATATTCCGAGGCGACCGCCTTGCGTTGTTCGGATGTCATCGGGACCACCGGATAGCCGCCGTCTTCCGTGATCGTCATGCCTCTTTCGTCACTGGAGCCGTTGCCGCCTCACCCCTGCCGGGGACTTGACCTTGGTTCGCGCCCGAGTCGAAAGATATTATCACATAAATAATATATTTTAATTGACACATCCCCGCCTTTCCCGCCAACCTGATTCCATGCGGCCCGACCGTATGGACGCCCGGCGAAGGAGGAGCTCACCGATGTCCGCAGATTACACGACCGATGTGCTGATTGTCGGCAGCGGCCCCGCCGGCTCGACCTGTGCGGCGCTGCTGGGTACCTACGGCATCGCGAACATGGTGGTGTCGCGCTTCGGCTGGCTGGCCGATACGCCGCGCGCCCATATCACCAACCAGCGCACGATGGAGGTCCTGCGCGATCTCGGCCTCGAGGAGGAAGCCGTCTCGGTCTCCTCGCATCAGGATCTCATGGCCAACAACGTCTTTTGCCATTCGCTCGCCGGCGAGGAGTTCGGGCGGCTTTTGTCCTGGGGCAACCATCCGGCGCGCAAGGCCGATTAAACGCTCGCGAGCCCGACCGAGATGTGCGACATTCCCCAGACCTATCTCGAGCCGATCCTGTACAAAGCGGCGGCCAAACGCGGTAGCAAGATCCGCATGAATGCCGAATTCGTCGGGCTGGAGCAGGACGACGACGGCGTCACCGCCACGATCCGCGACCGGCTGAACGACACCACCTTCACCGTGCGGGCGAAATATCTGGTCGGCGCGGATGGCGCGCGCTCGGTCGTGGCCGAGGCCGTCAAACTGCCGATGGAGGGCAAGACAGGACTGTCGGCATCGACCAATGTCATCTTCGAGGCAGATCTGTCGCGCTATGTCCTCCACCGCCCGAGCGTCCTCTACTGGGTGCTTCAGCCCGGCTCGAACATCGGCGGCATCGGCGCAGGCGTGATCCGCATGGTCCGGCCATGGACGGTTTGGCAGGCGATCTGGGGCGTCGACATGGAAAAGGCCGAAACCAATATCACCAAAGCCGAGGCCGAAATCGCCCTGCGCCAGATGATCGGCGACACCGAAATCCCGCTCGAGGTGAAATCGACCGCCGTCTGGACCGTCAACAACATGTATGCGGGGCGCTATTCGGCGGGGCGGGTTTTCTGCATGGGCGATGCGGTCCATCGCCATCCGCCGCTCAACGGGCTCGGCTCGAATACCTCGGTGCAGGATGCGTTCAATCTGGGCTGGAAGCTGGCCGCCGTCATCAAGGGTCAGGCCGCGCCCGCGCTGCTCGACAGCTATTCGGCCGAGCGTCAGCCGGTCGGCAAGCAGATCGTGACCCGCGCCAACAACAGCATCGCCGATTACCCGCCGATTTTCGAGGCGATCGGGCTGTTGTCCTCGCCCGATCCCGAGGAGGCCAACCGCCGGATCGCGGCGCGCAAGGAGGCGACTCCCGAAGGCGCGGCGCGGCGCAAGCGCATCAACGAGGCGATCCAGAAGAAGAATTACGAATTCAACACCCATGGCGTCGAGATGGGGCAGCGCTACCGCGACAGCACGGCCGTCGTGCCCGACGGCACGCCCGAGCCCGCCTATCTGCGCGACCCCGAGCTTTACTATCAGGCTACGACATGGCCCGGCGCGCGTCTGCCGCATGTCTGGCTCGAGCATCGGGGCGCGCGCAAATCGACGCTGGATCTATGCGGTCACGGCCGCTTCACCCTGCTGACCGGCATCGGCGGAGAGGCGTGGATCGAGGCCGCCCGCACCGTCGCGCAGCATTACGGCATCGCGCTTGAGGGGCTGAGCATCGGGCCGGACGGCTCGGATGCGATGGATATTTACGCCGATTGGTTCCGCATCAGCGAGATTGCCGAAGAGGGCTGCATTCTCGTGCGCCCCGACCACCATATCGCATGGCGCTCGGCGGGGATGGTGGGTGATGCCACGGCGGCGCTTTCGGGGGTGATGGGCAAGATCCTCGGGCGCGGCTGAGAATGGCGCGGGAGGGCGCGGTCAGGCCGCCTCGCCCTCGTGACGTTTGACCACGCCCGAGGCGATGATGATGCGCGTGGTATGGGCGAGATGCTCGCGCATCAGCGCCAAGGCGCGCGGATTGTCGCGGGCGATCACCGCATCGGCCAGCGCCTGATGTTCGCCGCAAAGATCGCGGTTCTTTTCGAGATCGAGAGGGACGGAAATGCGGCGGTAGCGCTCCGATTGCTGGTAAAGCGTCCCGCGCAGCTTCAAGAGCCAAGGGCTGGTGCAACTGGCGACCAGCGCCTCGTGAAAGCGCTTGTGGGTCTCGGCCCATGTGGGGTCGAGGCTGTCGGGATCGGCCGGATCGTGCAGCGGCAGGCGGTTCAGCTCGAACAGGGTCGCGACAATCGCCGCTTCCCATTTGAGATCGCCATGCGCCATCGCATCGGCAAGGCAGAGCCCCTCGATCGTGGCGCGCACGGCGGTGATGTCTTCAAGTTCGGCCTCGGCAATCGCGGCGACGCGAAAGCCTTTGCGCGGCTCGGCGGCGACCAGACCCTCGGCGGTCAGCCGCGACAGAGCCTCGCGCACCGCGCCGAGGCTGAAGCCGAAGCCCGCGCAAAGATCGGCGATGATCAGCTTTTGGCCCGGCAAAAGGCGGCAGGCCATGATCTCGGCCTGAATGCGGTGATAAGCTTCGGCGGTCAGGCTCCCGCTTTGGGGTTTGGGCATGCGTCGCTCCGAAGCATCTGGGGAATTGCAACCTTCAGGTTGAACGCTTTTTACCGCTCAATTCAAGGTTATCCGCATAATAAAGCACGAAACCATTAAAAATATATTATTTCTTGACAGGCCGGAGCAGCCGATTCTAGCCTTGAGCAACCAAGAGGGGATCTGCGATGCGGTTTGTTTCCTACGAGGATGGCGGGCGGAACGGCATTGCCGTGGCCACGGACGGCGCGGCAAACGGCCCGTGGAAGGGCCTGCGCGAGGGCAATGTCGGCTGGCCCGGAACGCTGCAATCGCTGATCGAAACCGGCGGCGATGCCTTGGCGAAGGCCGGCAAGGCGCTCGCCTCCGCGCCCGAAATCGATCTGGCACGCATGCGGCTGTTGCCGCCGCTGTCCCATCCCGAAAAATTATCTGCATCGGGCTGAACTATCACGACCACTCCGCCGAAAGCGGCTTTCAGCAGCCCGATTACCCGACCGTCTTCGGCCGCTTCAACTCGAGCCTGATCGCCCACGGCGCGCCGATCTTGCGACCCGCCTTCTCCGAGCAGCTCGATTACGAGGGCGAGTTGGCGGCCGTCATCGGCAAGCCCGCCTTCGAGGTGTCGGAAGCCGAGGCGCTCGAGCATGTCGCGGGCTATTCGATCTTCAACGATGCCTCGATCCGCGACTACCAGTTCAAATCGCCGCAATGGACGCCGGGCAAGAATTTCGATGATACCGGCGCTTTCGGGCCGCATTTCATCACCGCAGATGCCCTGCCCGCCGGCTGCGATGGGCTGATGCTGCGCACGCGGCTGAACGGGGCGGTCGTGCAGGAGGCCTCGATCAGCGACATGGTTTTTCCGTCGCGCAGCTGGTCTCGATCCTGTCGTCCTTCATGACGCTCAAGCCCGGCGATGTTGTGGTGACTGGCACGCCGGCTGGCGTGGGTCTGGCCCGCAAGCCGCCGCTCTGGATGCGTGACGGCGATACGGTCGAGGTCGAAATCGACAAGATCGGCCTGTTGTCCAACCCCGTCCGCGACCGCTGACCAGCTCAATCAGCGAGGGGCGGCCCGCCCCGTTTCGCCCCATGTCCGCAGGAGGAGCCCGACATGACCGCGATTACCGGCAAAGTCGAGATTGTGAAGCGCCCGGGCGAGCTCGGCATCCATTCGATGGATACGTTCAACATGGTGGTGCCGGACCTGCAGCAGGCCGAAACCTTCTACAAGACCTTCGGACTGGATGTGCGCGAAGAGGGCAACAACCTCGGCCTTTACACCTTCGGTAGCGGGCACCGCTGGGGCTCGATCGGCGAGGGGCTGCGCAAAAAGCTGAACTATCTGACATTCGCGGTTTTCGAGGAGGATTTCGAACCGATCAAGCGTCGCGTCGAAGCCGAGGGCATCCGTTTGCTCGATGCGCCGCGCGGATTGGAATCGGAGGGATCTGGTTTTACGACCACAACGGCGTGCTGATCGAGCTGAAGATCTCCGAGAAAACCTCGCCCAATGTGAAATCCGCCTTCGACATGACAAGCGTGCCGGGCGGGGTGGCGGGCGCTCCGCAAAGATCGCAAGCCGGCAAGGTCCGGCCCCTGCGTCTGGCTCATGTGCTGGTCTTCACAGCCGATGTGCCGCAAGCGATCGCCTTTTACAGCCGCGTTCTGGGGCCGCGGCTGTCGGACCGTTCGGGTGACGGGATCTGCTTCATGCACGGCATCCACGGCTCGGACCACCATCTGATCGCATTTGCAAAATCATCGGCTCCGGGGCTGCATCATTGCAGCTGGGATGTCGGTTCGATCAACGAGATCGGCAAAGGCGCGATGCAAATGGCCGAAAAGGGCTTCCAGAAAGGCTGGGGGCTCGGACGCCATGTGCTCGGTTCGAACTACTTCCACTATGTGCGCGATCCCTGGGGCAGCTATTCGGAATACTCGGCCGATATCGACTACATCCCCGCGACCTGCGACTGGGAATCGGGCGATTACCCGCCCGAGGATTCGCTTTATCTCTGGGGACCCGATCTGCCCGAGGATTTCGTGGTCAATCACGAAGCCCAAAACTGAAGGCCGTTAGTCTTTCGGCAAGATCGCCTCTATACGGCGGGCAAGCAGGGCCGCAAGTTCCGACGCATTCGCACCCGCACCGAAGATCGGCGTGCCGATGCCGAAACAACGGCTGGCCCGCAAATCCCCGCCACGACCGGATCGAAACCGATGCGCGAGACCAGCTCCGCCACGACCGCATTGGCTGCATCGTCATTGCCCGCCAAAGCCATCGCCCGACGCCCGACATCGCCTGCAGGGCGGGCGTCCTGTTCGAATTCGTGATAGCCCATATGGTTGAAGCCGCGCACGACGCGCGCCTGCGGCAGATAGGCCTGAATGATCTCGCTGCTCGATAGCGGGCTGTCGAATTCGGGCAGATTACCCTCGGTCTGGGGCCAGTAATTCATCGCATCGACGGTGATCTTGCCCGCGAATGCCGCTGGATCGAGCATGCGGTATTTGCCGAGCGGCAGCGCGAGGATCACCATGTCGCTGCCCGCCACGAGATCGGCTGCGGTTTCGGCCCGTGCGCCGGGGGCGGTGAATTCGAGCAGCAGCGCGATCTCGGCAGGCGGTTTGGCGGTCGCCACGCCGACATCATAGCCCGCCTTGACCGCGAGCCGCGCAAGAGCGGTTCCGATCCGCCCCGCGCCGAGAATGCCGATGACCGGATCAGCCATCGGTCGCCGCGGCCTTGCCGCCCTTCAGCGCCGCATCGACCAGCGGTTTGACCTTGGTGCCCAAAAGCTCGATCGAGCGCAGGAAGTCTTTGTGCGGCATCTGTCCGACATCCATCTGGATGAAATGGCGCATATGACCCAGCACCTTCTGCTGCATCACGATCCGCTCCGCGACCTCTTCGGGCGCACCGACCATCAGCGCGCCCATCCCCTCGGTCTCGCGGTCGAAATTCGAGCGCGGCGGCGGCGCGAAACCGCGGATCTTGCCCAACTGCTCCATCGTCGCATGCCAGTGCTTCCAGAAGAAATCTTTGGCCGTCTTGCTGTCCTCGCCGATATAACCCGGACAGGCGACCGAGACTTTGAGCACCTCGGCGGGAATGCCGCTATGCGCGCCCGCCTTGCGGTAGAGATCGGCCAGAGGCGCGAAACGGTCGGCCATACCGCCGATGATCGCATAGGAAATCGGCAGGGCCGACATGCCCGCGCGGATCGAGGATTGCGGATTGCCTCCGGTCGCCAGCCAGATCGTCAAGCGGCCGCTGTCGGGGCGCGGCACGACAAGAGCCTCGTTGAGCGCGGCGCGGAATTTGCCCTCCCAAGTGATGCGGGGCGCGTCGTTGATCTGCAGCAGCAAGTCGAGCTTTTCGGCATAAAGCTCGTCGTAATCGCGCAGGCTATGGCCGAAAAGCGGAAAAGATTCCGTCGAGGAGCCGCGCCCTGCCGTAATCTCGGCGCGCCCGTTGGACAGAGCATCGAGCGTGGCGAATTGCTGGTAGACGCGCACGGGATCATCGGTGCTCAGGACCGTCACCGCACTGCCGAGTTTGATCCGCTTGGTGGTCGAGGCCGCCGCCCCCAGAATGACCGTCGCGGCCGAGGCGGGCATCTCGTGGGTGTGGTGCTCTCCGATGCCGAAATAATCCAGACCCACCTCGTCGGCGAGCTGGATCGCCTCGAGCAGGTTGCGCGTCGCCTGCGCGGTCGAGCCAAGCCCGCCCGTCGCCGGATCGATTTGCACATCGCCAAAGCTGTAAACGCCGAGTTCCATCCTGATCTCCTTGATCAACCATCGACCGGAGATCCGGCAGGTCGTCTTTGTGTTTCGCAACCAACCCCGCCCCTGCACGGGGTTCCTTGGGAGTCGGGGCCCCGCGATCCTATTGCGCGGCCGCGGCACTGCTTTCTGCGGGATCCTTCATGCTGGGCGCGATCCCCAAAGTCGCCAACAGCTCGGCCGCCGCCGCCCGCCCTGCGCGATTGGCCCCGATGGTCGAGGCCGAGGGCCCGTAACCCACCAGATGCACGCGCGGCTCTTTTGCCACTTCGGTCGCGAGCCGCCCGCCCATGATGATGCCGCCGTTCGGCTCGCGCAGATCGAGCGGCGCAAGATGGTCGAGCGCGCTGCGAAACCCCGTCGCCCACAGAATGACGTCGACCGCCTGCTCGCGGCCATCCGCCCATTTGACGCCGGTCTCGGTGATTTCGTCGAACATCGGCAGCCGGTCCAGCACCCCCGCCCTTCGGCTTCGCGCAGAGCAGGCGTCCAGGGCAGACCCGTCACCGAGACGACCGAACCGGGGACCAGCCCTTCCCGGACGCGCTTTTCCACCATGGCCACGGCCTCGCGGCCTGCATCGGCGGTGAATTTGTCCTCGCGGAACACCGGCGGACGGCGGGTGATCCAGAAAGTCTGGGCCAGCCGCGAGATCTCGGTGAGATGCTGCACCGCCGAGATACCCGCCCCGATGATCGCAACCCGCAGGCCCGCAAATTCCTCGGGGCCGCGATAGTCATGGCTGTGCATGATGCGCCCCCAAAGCGGTCCGCACCGGGAATCTCGGGGATATTGGGGTTCTCCCATGTGCCGGTCGCATTGATGATGCCGCGCGCCGAAAAGGCCGGACCATCGGTCTCCACCCGAAAACGCTCGCCACGCGGACAGACCACGCGCACGCGCTGCGGGCGCAGCACCGGCAAGGCGTAAAGCGCCTCGTAGCGGGCGAAATAGCGCGGCACCGCTTCGGCGGCTTTGACCTCGCGCTGGCCCTGATCGACCACATCGGCAAAGGCCAGACCGGGCAGGTCGTGGACCGCATTCACGGTGCTGAGCGTGAGCGTCGGCCAGCGGTGCTGCCACGCGCCGCCCGCCTGGGGATTGGCATCGAGAACGGCGAAGCCCGTCCCCGCCTCCAGCCCCAGCCGCTTGAGCCAATAGGCCGAAGACAGCCCCGCCTGCCCCGCCCCGATCACGACGATCTCGGTCTTCCGAATGATCCTTGCCCGCGCCGGAGCGGCACTCTCGTTGGTCTGCATCGGTCTTGCTTTCTTCCTCGCGGCCCGCGCGACAGGCCCCCCGCGATGATATATGAGACATATGCCGAGGCAAACCCGAAGCCGCCGACGGGCAAAGCCGCCGCGCAGCAAATCAACCCTAACCCCGAAGATAATGCTGCATATTGATGATTTTATCACGCATCACGCCAATTTGTTTGCGGCATGCGAATTGGCACAAGTATAAGTTGATTAAAGAGCCAGGCTCGGTTTTATGCGCGCCAAGCTGATACATTCGTCAATTGCGCCGCCCGCCCTTTCGGGGCCGCGGCGCTTTGCGCGCTTGTGCGAAAACTCTGATGGAGACTCCGATGCCCACCACCCCGACCTGGATTTACCTCGGAAACGACAGCACCCAGATCAATCCGAGCGGCGGGGTCACAGGTACGACATTGGCGCAAGCGCAAGGCGTCGTCGGTAAAAGTTTTTCGGGCAGTGATATGCAGGGCGTGATGGTCTCGGGCAATCCGACCAACAGCAATGAAACGAACTTCGCACGCGGCATTGATGAGCTCACCTATTCGCTGGCCGACGAAAACGGCACGGGCACGAGCAGCTATACCAGCGTCTATACCAGCCATGTCGTGGTCAATACCGCGGTCTCTGTCGCGCGTGCCGATGCAAACAACCCCGGGGCGGTCATCCGCGATACGATCAATCTGCGCGGCGTCATCATCCAGATGGAGAATGGCGATTTCTTCATGCGGCCCTTTTATACCGATACTGCGCAGTGGAACGACACTCTGCGCAATTGGGGCGTGACGGGGATCACAATCGGCGCAATCGACACAAGCAGCGGGTCGACTGCGACCGATGCCGCAACCGGCGGGTTGAACGCCGCGGCCAGTTTCAACCCGATTTTCTTCAATCAAGGCACCTTTGTTCCGTGTTTCGTGGCCGGCACGCTGATCGCGACCGAATTCGGTTCTCGTCCGGTCGAAACCCTGGTTGCGGGCGATTGCGTCTGGACGCGCGACAACGGATTGCAGCCCATCCGCTGGATCGGCGCGCGCCATCTTGACGCGATGGCCCTGAACCGCGCGGCCAAGCTCAAGCCGATCCGCATCCGCGCCCATGCCTTGGCGCCGCAAACGCCCTCGACCGACCTGTTGGTCTCGCCCCAGCACCGCGTCCTTTTGCACTCGCGCACCGCACAAAAGCTTTTCGGGACCGATCAGGTTCTTGTCGCCGCCAAGCAATTGCTGGCGCTGGACGGGGTCGAAATTGCCGAGGACCTCGCAGAGGTCACCTATGTCCACATCCTCTTCGACCAGCACGAGATCGTGCGGTCGAATGATGTCGAGACGGAATCGCTCTATACCGGCCCCGAGGCCTTGCGTTCGGTCGGCCCCGCCGCGCGCGAGGAGATCCTCACGCTCTTCCCCGAGCTCGAAGACCCCGCATTCCTGCCGCAACCGGCGCGGCGTCTTCTGACCGGTCGCGAGGCGCGCGCGCTGGTGCGTCGCCACATCAACAACAACCGCAATCTGGTCCCGAACGAGCCACGACCGTCCTGAGCGACGGGCAACTGCCGCGCCCACTTCATAACACCAGAGTTATGTTTTGACGACTCTAGGGGTGGAAAAAGGAAAGTTTCAGTTTCCACCACTAACCGCATGGATTCACGATAAAATCAGATCCGCATAGGACTATTCGGGACGGCTCCGGCCGAGTGGATAAGGCTCCAGCGCAACCAGATCATGGCCGGCATCCGCCCAGGCCTCGACCCCGCCGGAAAACCAGTAGATTTCGGAATATCCGGCCGCGTCGAGGCGTTTGACGGTGTTCCAGCTCAGCCAGCAATCCATCAAGCAAAAGACCACCACCGACTTCGACATGTCGGTGCCGGTCAGCTGCGCGAGGCTTTCGTCCAGATAATCCTGCTGCCACCCTTCGAGCTGGCCCCAGCCGACTACGGGCAGCCAGACCGCACCCGGAAGGCTCAGATGCGGCTCGGGGACAAGCCAGCCGCCGTCATCCGTGATCCGGAAATGGCGCAGCCCCACCACGTCAAGCAAAAGCGCCCCGCGTCCGTGCAGGGCCTCGACCTCCTCCGCACCGACGATCCTTCCCGCGGGCGCTTGGTCGGGAACCGGCGCGCGGTAATCCGCGATGCGGTAACCGGTGGTGTCGAACCGCAGGGCCTCGGCATGAGAAAGCGGGACGAAAAGCGGCGCACCGGCCAGAGCCAGCGCCGTGCAGATCGCCGGAATAGGACCTTTGGACAATTTATCACCTCGTCTTTTCCAAGAAACCTGAGCGCGGGGCCTTTCGTCGCATGGTCACGCTAACCGACCCGCGCCCGCCCGCCAATTCGACTGAAGTTCACCTACCGGGAAACGCCATGGCCGCCTTGATTGCCGATCTTCTGCCGGGCGGAGACGCCGCGCTCATCCGCCCGCGTCTGGGGCGCGACGCGGTGGGCGGCGACGATTTCGCGGAGGGAATGTGGCCGATCCATCTCGCCGAGATTCTGCGCGATCCGCTCGACTGGATCAACGATCCCGCGATGGTGGTGCTCGCGCCACGCGCGGCAGAGGATTCGGGCCATGTCCCCTTTGTGATCGATGCGACCGGCCTTGCCGCTCCGCCAGAGACCATCATCGTGACCATCGATTACAGCCCCTTTCCCCATGCCATGACCTTCCGTCCCGTCCGCGCCCTTCCCTTTCTGGGCTTCGGCGTGAAATACGAGGTCGCGGGAGCCTTGCGGGCCTCGGCGCGTGTCGGGCCGCGCTGGCATGTCGGCGCGGCATGGGTCAGCGCGCTTGGCGGCGGTTGCAGCGCGCCCGCGACCGTCCATGCCAAGCCCGACTGGCAGGCCGGTTTCGGCGAGATGCGCGCGCGGCTTTGGCCCCACAGCGGCAGGCTTCAGGTCAATATCCGCCACCCGCAGGATACCGGCCTCGCGCTGGACATTCCCGCCCATCACCTGACCGAGCTGGAGCTTTTCGACAGCGAAGGCGGGATGATCGCCGCGCTCGAGCTGTTCGAGCCGCTCGAGGAAAACCCGACCCTGACCTTCATCCTGCCGTCCGATCTCGCGGCGCGGCCGGTCACGATCCGCGCACGCGACAATCTCGCCGACCGCTTCACCGCCACCGTCCAGCCCGATCGCTGAAGGCGCAACGCTCAGGAGGCTCCGATGGAGAAAAGCCCCAAAATCACCCGCAGGGCAGCACTCGGCGGCGCGGCGGCGGCGGCGGGGCTTTTGCCGCTGGCGATGCGCCCGCGCCCCGCCCGCGCGCAATCGCGCAGCTATGCGCTCGATCCGCGCGAGGTCGCCTCGGGCGTCTGGATGATCGAAGGTCTGCGCGAGGTCTTTTCGCGCGAAAACGGCGGGGCAATCGTCAATATCGCGCTGCTCGAGACAGAGGCCGGAGCGGTGGTGATCGACACCGGTTCGACCGGCGCGATGGGGGCCGCGATCCGCAGCTTTGCCGACGATCGCCTTGGCGGCACGGCACTGGTGATCAACACCCACCACCACCCCGACCATTGGTTCGGCAATGCCGCATTCGCGGATATTCCCCAGATCGCCCCCGCCGCGACCATCGCCGCCTGCACGCAATTCGGCAGCGATTTCGCGGCGGCGCTTTACGCGATTCTCGGGCCGTGGATGTCGGGGACCAAGCCCCATCCGGCCGGTACGGCGACACAAAACGGCCCGCTCGAGATCGGAGGGCGGGAGCTCCACCTGACCGAACTCGCGGGCCATACCGCGGCCGATCTCGTGATTGCGGATAGCCGGACCGGCACGCTCATTGCGGGGGACATGCTTTTCCTCGAACGTGCGCCCAGCCTGCCGGATGCAGATTTTTCGCTTTGGCTCCAATCACTTGACCGGATAGCGGGCGCGGTCAGGCCCTCGGGCACCATCCCCGGTCACGGCCCCTATCACCGCGATGATGCCGCGCTGCTGATGACCCGCGCCTATCTGGAGAAAACCCGCGCCAGACTCGCGCTGGCAGCAGATCTTGGCCTGACGCGATCGAGGCAATGTCCGCCGGACCCGTGCCCGAATTCGCCCGTCTCGGCGCCAATCCCGAGGAGTATATGCGCTCGGTCGTGCGCCGTTGGCCCGATCAGGAAGCTGCCGCCTTGCCGCTGGTTTCGCAGGGCTAAACGGCCCCGAAACCGGCAAAATCCCCCTGCCCGAATCCCCGCGTGTTTCCGCAGCGCGCCCTTCGCGGCGCGCCTTGCGACATGTCCGGCTGCCTTGCCCAGGGGATGGATTCAGGCGGGGAAATTTCCCTGTCGGGCGCGGGAAAACATCCCGCCCGAAGACCTCACCTCCGATCATGCAGGGTGAAATCACGCTTTTCGCGAGCCTTCGGGACGTGCCGGTCCTCAACCCAACCACCTGTTTCAAAGAGATAATTTTTGGACATGCCGATTGCATGGCGATTGCCTATTCGACCAATGGACAATTTATCGCGAGAAACTTTGTGCCGAAATGAAGGCCAATTCCGCATCACTTCCAAAGCCCAGCAACCAAGGACGAAACAATGCTTCGCAAGCCCGCAGCGCTCGCCGCACCTGTGATTTTTGCCGCGGCCATGGCTTTTGCGCATGGCGATACCGCGCCCCGCTCGGTCGATACCACCGGCCTGCCCGATCTGCCCGACGAGGTCGGCACCGTGAACCCCTGGCGCGAGGCCGAGGGCGAGGTGCTGTTCAAAGCCGTCGATATCGGCGGCAAGGGCTTCAACAGCAACTGTGCCCGCTGCCACGGCCTGGAGGCCATCTCGGGCGGTCTGGCCCCAGATCTGCGCTATCTCGAGGCCAACGACTTCGGCGACGAATGGTATCTCGACCGTGTGATGCACGGTTACGAGCAGAACGGCGCGGTCAAGATGCCGCCCTTCGCCGACATCCTCACCCCCGAGGCGATCTGGGCGATCCGCACCTATATCGAGACCCGCCCCGACGCCGACGAGCTGACCGCGCGCGGCACCGACATCAGCGCTTTGCGCGACAAGGTGCAGGCTCTGCCCGCCACCGCCACGCCCGAAGAGGTCGAAACCATTGCCGCCGAGCTCGACGCGACCGGCGCGGAATTCGAGGCGCTCTCGGGTGCGCCGCGCTCGGTCAGCGCGCTGCAGCAGGCGGCTTTCCTTTTGCGTAGCGGCGCCAATCACGCGCCGATGGCAAGCGAACTGATCTCGGGTCTGCTGCGCCAGTAAACGGGTGCAGCCCCCGCGACCGTCGGCGGAGGAGCGGACGGTCGCGGGGCAAGGCCGCGCGATCCAACAAGGGCCCGTCCCGATACGGGGCAGGTCCACTACCGGTCAAAAGCATGGGCATGGCACAGCGCCGGCCGCAACGGAGGAGACTGCAAGATGAACGCCTTTCTCAAGCTGACGGCGGCAAGCGCCATCGCTTTTGCCTGTGCCGGCGCGTTGACCGCACCGGCGATGGCCAAAGATGTCACCTGGGAAGACATCATGGCCGACAGCGAGACGACCAATGACGTCTTGATGTACGGCATGGGCAACAACGCCCAGCGCTACTCGACCCTGACCCAGATCAACGCGCAAAACGTCGCCCATATGCGACCGGCATGGGCCTTTTCCTTCGGCGACGAAAAGCAGCGCGGTCAGGAAACACAGGCGCTGGTTCATGACGGCGTGATCTATGTCACCGGATCCTATTCGCGGATGTGGGCGCTCGATGCCAAGACCGGCAAGCGGTTGTGGAAATTCGAAGCCCGTCTGCCCGAAGACATCCGCCCCTGCTGCGACGTGGTGAACCGCGGCGCCGCAATCTACGGCAACAAGGTCTTCTTCGGCGCGCTGGATGCCTCGATCTATGCGCTCAACAAAGATACCGGCAAAGTCGAATGGCGCGTGAAGTTCGAGGATCACAAGATCGGCTATACGATGACCGGCGCGCCGACCATCGTGAAGGACAAGGACACCGGCCGCGTCATGCTGATCCACGGCAGCTCGGGTGACGAATTCGGCGTCGTCGGCAAGCTCTATGCCCGCGATGTGGAAACCGGAGAAGAGATCTGGATGCGCCCCTTCGTCGAAGGCCACAAAGGCAATCTCGCAGGTGCGGAAGGCACGATCACCGGCGATCCGGCCGCGCCGAGCTGGCCCAACAACGCGGACGGCACCAAGGTCGAAGCCTGGAGCCACGGCGGCGGTGCCCTTGGCAATCGGCCAGCTATGATCCGCAAACCAACACGATTGTTGTCGGCACCGGCAACCCCGCGCCGTGGAACACCTGGGCACGCACGCCGGGCGACAGCCTTTACACCTCGGGTCAGGCCTATGTGAATCCGACGGATGGCGAGGTCGTGGGCTTCTACCAGCACACGCCGAACGATGCTTGGGACTTCTCGGGCAACAACGAGATCATCCTGTTCGACTACACCGACAAGGACGGAAACAAGCACCGCGCCGGTGCCCACGCCGACCGCAACGGCTTCTTCTATGTGACCGATACCGATGCGCTTTCGCAGCGCGGGACCGAAATCAACAAACCGACCGCGCTTCTGAACGCCTTCCCCTTCGTGGACGGCATCACTTGGGCCAAGGGCATTGATCTGGAAACGGGCCGCCCGATCGAGAACGAAGGCCAGCGCCCGCCGCTTCCGGCCGAGGGCGAGGACAAAGGACCGACCATTCAGGTCTCGCCCCCGTTCCTCGGCGGCAAGAACTGGAACCCGATGGCCTATAGCCAGAAGACCGGCCTGTTCTATGTCCCCGCCAACCACTGGAGCGAGGATTACTGGACCGAGAACGTCACCTATCAGGCAGGCGCCGCCTATCTGGGCCAAGGCTTCCGCATCAAGAAGCTGTTTGATGACCATATCGGCGTCCTGCGCGCCTTCGATCCGGCCACCGGCGAGAAGAAGTGGGAGCACAAGGAGGAATTCCCGCTGTGGGCAGGCGCGCTTGCCACTGCAGGCGATCTGGTCTTCACCGGCACTTCGGACGGTTTCGTGAAAGCCTTCCATGCCGAGACCGGCGAGCAGCTTTGGACCTTCAACACCGGCTCGGGCATCGTCTCGCAGC
This sequence comes from Paracoccus cavernae, assembly GCA_030410095.1. GTDB lineage: Bacteria > Pseudomonadota > Alphaproteobacteria > Rhodobacterales > Rhodobacteraceae > Paracoccus > Paracoccus cavernae. Next base: position 3,435,378 of record JAUFRC010000001.1, on the reverse strand, counting down.
CCGTGACATGGGAGCTGGACGGCAAGCAATATCTCGGCATCGCCTCGGGCTACGGCGGCGCGGTTCCGCTTTGGGGCGGCGATATGGCGACGCTGACCACGCAGGTCAGCCAGGGCGGCTCCTTCTGGGTCTTCGAGATCCCCGACGAGCTCCTGACCGCCAGCAACTAAGCATCGCAGATGGCTGCGGGGCCGGTTTCCGGCCCCGCTTTTCCCAACGGAGCATATCATGATCAAATTCGTCTCTATCGTCGCCGCGCTGGTGGTGACGACAGGCTTGGCAGCCGCCAACGAGCCGCTGTCGCAGGCCGGCTTTCCGGTGATCGTGGACGAGCCCACTCCGCGAGAAGGGCCTCTGGTCATCGGCGGCTGCGAAATCGGCCCCGGCGCGGCCTGCCCCGGCGCGGATCTGCGCCATGCCGATCTGCGCGGCATGAAGCTGAACGGCATCGACCTCAAAGGGGCGAACCTGATGCGCGCCAATCTGTTCGGCGTCGACATGAAGGGCGCGGATCTGAGCGGCGCCAACCTGACCGGCGCCATTCTCGAGGTCGGCCAGCTGCAGGGCGCGAGCTTTCGCGACGCAGATCTGACCGGCGCAAATCTCGATTACACGCGCCTATCGGGTGCGGATTTCTCGGGGCCAATCTGACCGCGGCCTCGCTTGAGGCCGCAATGGCACCCAAGTCGAAATTCGTGGGCGCGACGCTGGTCGCGACCAATCTGATGGAAACCAAGTTCTACAATGCCGATTTCGCCAATGCGAAGATGGAGGGCAACCGCATCCCCTATGCGATCTGGGAGGGCGTCCACATGGAGAACTGCACCGGATGCCCCGTCGACTGGTAAATCCCCTTGCGGCGGACGGTCCGAGCCCGCCCGCCGCTTTCCTTCCGTGCGGCATTGGCGCGCCACGCTGGCCCTTTCGGTACTGCTGCTGGCCACCCTGCCCGCCACCGCCCGCGATCTTGCCGAAGGCATGGCCCTTTGTCAGGCTATCGCGCAAGATCAGGTCCGGCTTGCCTGCTTTGACAGCCTCGCCGCTCCCGATGCGATAGCGCGCTTTTCCGGCAAAGGCGGCAGCATTACCCCGCGCTTCGAGATCGCCGCCCCGAGCAGGCTGAATTTCACCAGCAAAGATGTCGTCATGGTGATCTATCTGCTCGACGAAGCAGGCTCGGTCGTCCAGAATCTCCACCGCGCCGGAGCCGGAGACGGCACCTTCCTGATCGAGCGCGCCGGCACCTATAGCGTGCAGGTCAATGCGACAGGCGCATGGGAGATCGAAATCCTTCCCGAAGCGGGCGGCTAGTCTCCGGCCCGACCACGGCACTCCGCACGACCTGCCGCGCGCCGCTTTATGGCCAAGGCTGGCGTAACGACGGAGGAAGTGGCGCAGTATTTCAGTCACTGCAATTCGAAGGTTTCCCGCTCGACTTATGCCCGATTCTCCCCGATCACCTGAAGAGGGTCGCGGGCGCGCTGGAGTTCCGTCGTCTCGCTCCGGTTCAACGAAACAAAGTGAAAACCCCTAAATGAGACGCAAATGCTTGATTTCATGGTGATCCCGACAGAACGGGCCTTTAAGATTTAAAACAACAACTTGCCCGCACAACCGACAGGGAAGGCATGCATGAAAAAACAAAGGCTTACAGGATGACCTAGAAACCCTCCCTGCCCCTGCCCACAGGAGAGCACCAACTCTTCCGCAACCTTAGCCAGCCACGGGGCTGCAATCCTGGCAAACGCATTCGGTCGTAACCAAGGTGCTGGGGCCGCCCCCAACACCCATTCGCCAACGGCTCGTGAAAACGTGATAGTCGACGAATTACGGCACGGCCTCGAACCGGAAAGGCTCTGACTTAACAAATTCGGCCGAGACCTCCCCCGAATGCAGGTTAACCATGTCCTCGCCGAGATCGAGCTTGCGCACACCGCTCGCCTCGGAGAAATCCAGCTTTTCAAGATCAATCCAAAACACGTTTGGCGAGATCGCGGATTCCACGTAGAAGATGCGGTCCTTCTGATCGGCCACTGTGCGCCAACGCGTGGTGGAAAGGTTAGGCGCATCCTCAGTACTGATGCCATAAGGAACAGAGGCATTGCGGATCACGCTAAAGGCTGCGGCGGCCGCAATGCGGCGGTCGTCCGATTGCACCACCATATCGATATAAGTCTTAGCCCGCACGAAACGGTCGGCCGCTCGTGTCGTGCCGGGCAGCATCTCGCGCGGATTGACCCCGCTCCAATAGGACGAGAGCGCCAGCATGTCGGGATAGGGCGGGTCATTGGTCATGACGTTGTATTCGGCACCGTGGTGGACCTGCAACTCGCCATCGATCCATTCAAGGATCGCGCTATCGCCGCTGGCATCGGACAACGACAGATGAACGGTCGTCAGCCTTCCGGGCTGCATCGGCACATCGGCACTGACGACATTGAAGGGATTTGTCTTCATATCGGCAACCGCCTCGGCGACGCTGGCGTAGTTGTCCATGAAATACTGCGCCCAGAGCGACAGCGAGAGCTGCGGCGTCTTGTCCTCAGGCTCGGGGTAAACCGAACTGGTCAGCCAGAGCATATTCGCGACTAGACCTTTCTCGTTCATGCCGTCCACTGTCGCGATATCATAGCCCGAGACGATGAGGCTGCCGTATTTCGACGTCCATTCGAGCGAACCCTCGCCGGCCTCGCCGCTTCGGGCCATACCGCGCGGAAAGACCCAAAGGTTGGAAACCATCGGCAGGCTCCAATCCATCGAGCGCGCGGTCAAATTGCGGCCGTCGGGGCCGTGATAAATGACGCGGGTGCAGGCTTCGGCAACAGGGGCTGCTGCCGTCAGGGCCACGGAAAACGCGAAAGCGAGCTTACGGATCATGTCTCTATCCTCAAAAGCGCCAGGTCGCACCCAGCAACGGGCCAGCCATGCTCACGTCGAACTTGGTACCGCCGCTGCGGTAATCGACATTGAGCTGGCGATAGCCAGCCGAAAGCCAAAGGTTGTCGTTCGCCTGATAATTCACCGTAGCGAGGATCTGGCTAGTGCTGTCCGAACCCGAACCGAACCCGCCATAGTCGACATAGAAAATCGACGACCATTTATCAGCCAATTTAAAATTTGCCCGAATTGCGACGAGAGGATCGACGAAATCCTTGTTGGGCGAGGCCGAAAGCATGCCTCCGGCGATATCGACACTGCCCTTGATCTTCCACGCCCGAAGACCGGCCAGAAGGTCAAGCGACATCTCTTCATTGGTGACCGCGCGCCAACCGGCAAGCAAGGTCAGCGACCGCTGCTTTAGCTTGGCCTCGGCGGGCAAACCGGGCGGGATCGCTCCGGCTTTCGAGCTGGATGACCAGCTCAGATCCCCCATCAGAACCAGGCGGTCGCGGCGCGCATATCCCGACAGGAAAAACGCACCGTCCACGTCCTCGAGAATCTCGCTTGCAGATTTATCGAAGGACAGACTGGGCGCGCCGGTGAAGGGAGTGATGTCACCCCCGACGCCGGCAGCCCAGACATACGGGGTGACCTGCCCCGTCCACTCTCCGGCGCTGACCGCAAGCCCCGAGGCCACAAACAGGGCCGCGCCCGCAAAAAGTTTACGCATCATGGCTGTTCCTCACAGGTTGTTCTTGAAGATGCGGCCGCCCTTCATGATGAGCCGCAGGTTGCCGGTGTCCGAAAGCCAATCGAGACTAGTCTCGGGGTCGCCATCGATCACCAGAAGATCAGCCAAGGCCCCCTCAGCAATGACACCAAGGCGCCCTTCGTAGGGCGCACGCCCGCCCGATAGTGCCAGTAGATCCCCGCCGCACCGGTTGAGCGATGAAGTGCAGCCAGAGGTGACATGAAATGCGCAAGCTTGACTAATTGGCGCCCCTGACTTTCACCGCCGCCATAAAGAATATCCGTACCGAACGCCCAGTTCACCTGATGCTTATCGGCCCAGTCAAATGCGCGTTTGGTGCCCTCCGCGACTTCCTTTTGTGCTGCAATCGCCTTGGGGTCGCTATAGCGGTTGGCATCTTCGTCAGCGAGGAAGGGCTGGATCGACCACCAGGTCCCCGTGTCGGCCATCATCCGCACGGTATCCTCGTCAGCCAGTTGCCCATGCTCGATCGACTTCACGCCTGCCGCAATGCAACGGCGAATACCGGGCGAGGTATAGACGTGGGCGCAAACGTAAGTTCCCCAATCACTCGCCGCATCGACCGCAGCACGCATCTCGTCTTCGGTGAACTGCAGCGATTCCAGCGGGTCATATTGAGAGGCGACCCCGCCCCCGCCGTTATCTTGATCTGGCTTGCCCCCTTCATCAGCTGCTCACGCGTGCGGCGCAACACATCAGGCACGCCATCGGCAATCGTCGAGACACCCGCCTTGGTGGCATAGTCAGCTTGATCGACCGGCATCATAGGAAGGCTGTTCTGCAGGCGGAAATCGCCGTGACCCGAGGTCTGCGAGATGATTGCGCCTGCCGGAAAAATACGCGGCCCGACAGTAACGCCGCGATCGATAGCAGCTTGCAAACCGAAGGCGGGGCCACCGACATCGCGTACCGTGGTAAAACCGCGCATCAACGTCGCACCCGCCTCTTTGCCAGCCATGAGATGGACGAAGCCAATATCCTGCGTCATTGCCGCAATCTGGCTGATTGCCGCCAAAGTCGTGTGCCAATGGGTGTCGATCAGACCCGGAATGACGGTGCGCCCGCCACAATCAATATGCTCGACATCTTCAGGACCCTGCCCCGTCGAGAGAAAAGCGGAAATGCGCCCATCTTCTATCAAGATGTCTGCGCCCCGATGAAGGCTAAGCGTGTGGCCGTCAAAGTAGTTGAGATTGGTTAGCAGGATCGGTCGGTCGGCACCTTGTGCCCGCGCCTCATTCGGAGCCAGCCCAAACCCTGCGAACATGCCGACCACCGCCGACATCCCTCCCAACATTTGCCGCCGGGAAATATCCGCCTCGATCCGACGCATCGCAGCTAGCGTCATGGGACTGCTGCAGTGACAAAAGTACTGTCGCCCGCCCTCGGTGATCGTCTCAAAACAGGTCTGGCACATGCCCGCCCCTTTCAAAAAATCATGCTAAACGTCTTAATATTCAATCAAATCAATATCGCAGGTTTACGAAAATGGAATGGAAAAACAAACAAAACGACATTTATCCTTGAGGCCAGCCCCAAAAGGAAACGAACGCAGGCCGCAACCCGAGCCCCGTGTTGGCGGCAGTCCAACAGGCTCTCGACCAAGCCGTATCGCAGTCGTGAGTTGCGCGCAGCATCGCTTTACTGCTTGGCCGCATAGCGCTTTTAAGTGAAGGATTGTTAGGCTCGCCCACTTAGGTGTAAAACTTTCGGTCGACCAGCTTACCGCTTTTCTTGGGAGATATGGCGATAATACATTAGGCGGGCCCCTAACCTTCAAGGAACCCGCCCGAACGCGATTCAGCTCTGTCTTCTAAATCAACGGCCGTCCGTCACGGCGAGCTTCACGCCATTCCTTGAAGAAGGCACTGACCAACACCCATAAGACAATCGCGACAATTGCCGGCCAGATCAGGACATAGATCGTTAAAAGGGTCGTGCTCATGCGATTGCCTCCTTGGTGACAGGCATTGGGTCGACATCATCGAAATGGCGGGTTTTCTCGGCGATTGTTGAGAAGTCAAAATCTTCGTCACTGTTCCACGACAATGCCACGCACAGAATCGTACTGACAGCATAAGCCAGCAGCGATGCGGTAAGCACGGGATACTGTGACAAGAACCCTATGCCGAAGGGCAAGGAGGCCAAGACAGCCGCGATGCCAACTAAGATCCCAGTTCTGCGACCGAAGAAGCCGAAAGCCATCAGACCGGCGATAACCTGATTCCGATACAGGCCATGGCGTCGGTGACGAGGCCTATCACGCCATCCAGTGCGATCCAGCCGAAGCGGACCGGAAAGAACACGATCAGCGCCCCGAGAACGCCAGCAGAGAAGGCCCGGTTCGTGACCTTGCTCCAATAAAAACTAGCAATGACAGGAAACACCAATGCGCCCCAGATTGCTCCGACAAGAACCAGCAACTCCAGGATGTTGAACTGCTTTCCCGCCAGATAAAGCCCGATAATGGTCGCGGCGATCATGGTCAGGCGACCCACAAGCAGCATGAGATGCGGCTTGACCTCACCCGGTTTCGCAAGATTTCGGCCGTAGATATCCGTCATGACGATCGAAGACAGCGCCGCCAGATCGGAATCCGCTGTCGAAGCGAGCGAGCCGATGATCAGAATGAAGAACAGGCACAGCATTGCCGGACCAAGATAGGTCGCGGCCATCTGCGGCACGAGATTGTTCGCATTGCCGTCAAGCGGCGTGACGCCTGCATAAAGGGCCAGAACGCCCAGCATGCCGATGCCGATCACTGTGGCACCATAGCCGAAAGTGGCCGTGACGAAGGTTGCGCGGATCTTGTCTTCGCGCACCGCGAACAGGCGCTGTGCGATTGTCTGGTTGCCGATCGCATAGGCCAGAACTGCGGCGATATAGGGGCACCTTGATTGAAGAAGGCGTCGCTCGAGAAAAAGCTCTGTTGCTGTGCAGTCAGATTGACCGCTCCTTCGGTGAACATCGCGGGCCCGCCCGCAGCAAAGAAAATCGCGGGCACGATGATGATGACAGCGGCCAACATGGCGCAGACCTGAATAAAGTCCGTCAAGATCGAGGTGCGGATGCCCGACCAGAGAGAATAGAGCAGGATGCCGCCGCCGATTATCAGGATGCCCGTACTGAAACTGAGCGGGGTCAGCATCGTGATCAGCGCACCGCCCGCAATGAAGTTCGAGGTGATGCTGAGCAGGCTGCCCAGAATGTTCGATCCTGCCAACAAGAGCTGGCTGGAACTGCCGTGGCGGGCTTGCAGGATCTCGGCCAGCGAATGTGCCTCGGGGGCCAAAGAACGGATGCGTTTTCCGAACGGATAGATGAAAAGGATCATCAAGGCGCCCCAAAGCCCGTAATGGATCGGACCAGATACGCCATATGTGTAACCCGAGGTTGCCGCCGCATAGAGCGAGGCCGCCCAGATCCAGGTCGCGGTCATGGATCCAGCCGATATCCCGAAGCCCACCTGATTGCCGGCCGTCATATAGGCATCGGCGTTCTCCTGTTTCCGCCCAATCGATAGCGAGACAAGAAACGTCAAACCGAAAAACAGAAACAAAAGCGTCAAAGTAACCGTCGTACTCAGCTGGGTAAGCTGCATCCTCGTGTCCCTCCCTTTGTCACATACCTTTCTGGGGACGCCATGGCGATCGGCGCGCAGGCACTGACCGCTCAAGTCGCCCTGTTCCCTTCACTTCCTCCCAGCAATGAAGGGCCCTCCAAGGATAGGGACATCTTTCCTCTCCGCGCAACCTTTGTAAAAAAATTCCCATCAAGAAACCATCCAATGCTCGGAGGGGACTATCCAGGGAGGCAATGCGAGACCTAGCTGCAGTTTGCATGCGCAGCAGGGTCGGCTTCCGGGTCATTGGCCCAGCCCGCATGCAGGGCGGATAAATGACACGTGGCGATGATCAAAGGCTTGGGCGACAAGCTCGAGCGCTAAGGCCACGGCCCTGATCTGGTGGAGGTTTAGGCATGAGCGATATGGGAAACCCATATCGCCCACCCGCTACGGCAACCGGCGCGTCACGAAAAGGCACGCCGAGACCAACGCCCTTTGCCGCGCCAGCGTGGCCGAGGGCACGCCCGCGATCCAAGACGCATGGGATCGCGTCGAGGGGCATATAGACTTCGTCTACGGGCAGGTGGCGGAGCGGGAGCGCGGCCCCAGCCATATAGGCAAAACTACCTAGGTAGAAACGCACTTAACCATTTCGACAGATGACAAAACCTATCCTTGTGCAGTAGAGAAAAGGCGTAGTGCTAAGTTTGTGTTTTTGCCGAGTTTTTGAGTAACGATCAACCAATCTGACCGGCCCGCGCATAGTTGACGCGGGCTGGTCAGCCAAAGCCTTTTCATCCCCGAACCTGTCCTGCATAAGCGCCGCAGCTCGCAAGTTCCCTACACTTCGAGCGTGGCCAGCCGTTTCAAGGTATGTGCGCCAATTGTGGCGGCTGGCCAATTCTCGGTCGAGATCCGCGTCACGGTTACTTCAGGGTCGATGAGCGCGGATCAGTTCGGGCAACGCGATCAGCAAGAGCAGTGCGGCGGTTATCAGAAACAGTCCGTGACCAATCAGCCCAAATAGCACGGCACCGAGAATTCCACCTCCCGCGAAGCAAAACAGTGTCAGGCTGTGAAGTTTGAGTTTGGGTCGAGCCTCTTGCTGAATTTCAGGACCACCGATCAAGGCGGCAAGTTCGATCCCGATATCCGTTGCCATCCCCGAGACATGGGTGGTGCGCACACGTGCCCGCGAGATCAATGTGGTGGTCGCATTCTGCAAGCCCATAATGAAGCTCAGGCCAAAGACGAGTGCGACCTCCTGCTCGGAATATGGGCGGGGCGGGATGGTGAGGGAAATTGCCATTAGCAGCACTGCCTCGACGGCGACGAGAAGGCCGTAAATGGACCGCAAGCGGCGTTTTTCTGCATGCTGAACCGCCAGGCCTGCCAGAAATGCACCCGAGACGAACGCGCCGAGCAGTCCCAAAAACGAGAGGGCCAAGGTCAGCTGGCCATTGGCGAGATGGTCGGCAAATGCCGAGACATTTCCAGTCATGTTAGCTGTGAAGGATCCAGCGGCAAGAAAGCCCACCGCATTCAGCGCCCCGGCAACTGATGACATGATACCCGCTAACGCCAGATCAATCGACTTGGTGCGTTCGTCGCCCACCCGGATCAGCATCGCGCCGCCTTCCTGATCGTTTCGCAGTCATGCTAAGTCACGTCCGAGAGGAACGTAAAGACAGGTGAGGCGAAACTAGCTAAGCGTGGCACGAAATTAGAGCAGTCCTCGCAGGTTCAGTTGTGCGCCGTTGACACCCCACAACAGATCTTGCATTGTTGCCAGAAGGATTATTGCGCCCGGACGAGAGATCGTCGCGGGCGCTTTGAGTTTCAGGGGGTCACACAACGGCCACCACAGCATGCCCGTCATTGTTCACATCCCAGTCATAGAGATGTGCTGTCAGGTCTCTGCCCACTCTCTTGGGCCGCAGGGTGATTGAGTAGCAATCCCGCAGCCGATCAATGTGCCTTCCTGGAAGCTTTGCCACAATTTGACCGTCGTATGTGGGGAAGAACGTGATCATCAGTTCGGCAATGTGTCTGTCGTCAACTATTACCCCGTAGACACCATCCGTTGGTTGCTCTGACACTTCCTGCCCCTATCGATAATTCATCTCAGAATGAGGTCGTGCGCTCTCAGCGTCAAACCCGCAGCCCATCCGCTCGCCTCCCGAGCGGGGAGGGCGTGGCCCCGCTCCAATCGGCGCGGCCCCCTCCGAAATCACCAGAGCAGTATAAGGTTTCTTCATATTGCCCCCGCCGAGGCCCCGACATGGCGATCTGCAAGAAATGCGACGGGAAGGGTGCCGTGAAATCCGTTTCCCGTCCAAGAAGGACCGCCCGTGCTTCCGGTTCGCCAGCGACGCGCGCACCTGTCCGCAGTGCTACTGGACCGGCGAGGATAGCTGAGGCCGATATGGCAAAGAAACCAACCGCCCCGCGCGGGTTGATCACCGCAAGCATCTGGATTGGCCCCGTCCGCAGCAATGCAGGCGGGGCCTTTAATTATGGGCGACCAAGCATAAGCAAGATGCGATCCACTTTCGCCTCCAGTCGGTCCAGTCGCTCGATCACTTCATCAGGCACACTTTGCTCGGTTGCTGTGCTGGCTTTGCTGCCCGCCTCATCCTGAGCTTTCGCCCTCATCCAGTCTCTGAGATCTGTCACGGGCAATTCCTTTTAGATCCGGAATGCCAGAGCATGTGCCTTGATCGGACATGAGTCAAATGCCCGCCTCATCAATGATGCGCGGCCAAGCTGGTCACTGACGCCCCGCCGGTTCACGCCGCGCGGAGCTTTCTCTTAGGCAGCTCCCACCAGCTCCCGACGAGCCGACGACGCCAAGAAGGACGAACGGGTCATGCCGCGCGCCCTAGCGGTTTCGTCGCTCGCGCGCAGCAAGCCGCGCTCGAGCGCCAGACGCGCGCCGTTGAGCAGTGCCGATTGCAGCGCCTCTCGGCTTGGGAAGCAACTTAGACGATAAGAACGGGCGGAAAGGGTGGTGAAGTGGATCAGGTAAGGCGGGGAAGGGTTATCCACAACTACCAGAAATCAGCTTGCAGTCACCCGAACATAAAGCGAACATCTTAGGGTTGCATGGGGGGCCGGTAGGATGATCGAGAAGCTTTTACGCAAAGGCTATGGCGTCGAAGATATAGCTTTGGAAACGGGGCGCTCAGTGAAGCTGGTCCGAGACGTGGTCGCGATCCTACGCGAGATTGGTGAGCTCGAAGAGCTCTATCGTAGGAAATAGCCTGATCCACCCCGTCCCCGAAACGCAAAAAACCGCCCCCAGCGTGAGCCGAGGGCGGTTCTGATTATCGGCGGGGAGCGTTCAGCTTGCTACCTTGGCTCATTGTGACCTGAGCGGCAGCAGGAAGCGCTTTAGCAACCTCGGCCTGTACCATTGCGGAAATCGCCGCACCAGCTCCCTGCACTGCGCTGGCGGCCTCTTTGGTGACTTTGGAAAGGGATGCCTGCGCAAGGTTGGTTAGAACCTCTTGGTCCGCCTTGAGGCCGATCACCGCGTCAGGGACGCTCAATTGAACGTGGCCCATGATCACCGCGAGCGCGGCCTTGCCGTCCAGATTGCGGTCGAGCGCGAGGCGGGCGCCGGTCATGAGGGCAGATTGCAAAGCGGAGAGGTGCTTGGCCTCGATATCGATGCCCCATTTGCGGCGGGCGGTATTCGCGGCCCAGCCTATCAACGAGGCCAGCAGGATCCCGATGATTTCCTGAAGATGCGGCAGAAGCGCCGCTTTGATGATGTCCATGATCACTGTCCCTTGTTGAGTTTTGCCCAGGTCTGCGCACCGACGATCCCGTCGGGCTTCAGCTGCTCGAGCTTTTGAAAGATCCGCACCGCGGCATCGGTGCGCTCGCCGAAATCACCGTCGACCTTGCCGAGAACATGCCCCTGCCCCGTCAGAAGCTCTTGCAGGCGGCGGACGGCATCGCCCTTGGATCCGCGCCGCAGCACCGGCGTAAAGGCGACCGGCTCGATCGCGGGCTGGCCCATGGCCGCGAGGATCCGCGCGCGGAGCTGGTCGCCCACCGCGACCGGATCGCCGGGGCGGCCATGCCGGGCAACCAGCTGATGTCCCATTTCCCGTTCTGCCGGATCCCGAGCGTCGGCTGGACCTCGGCATGGCTCAGCACCGTGCGCCGCGTCACGGGGATGCGGTATTTCAGGCAGAGATCGGCAACAAAGGTCACCAGCACATCCAGCTGCAGTTCGGTGATCGGGAAGCGGCCGGCGCGGAACGGGCGCTCGTTGGCATCGCCCATGGCATCGAGGGCGACGCCAATGCGGTTGCCGTTGGCGTTCAGGGTATGGGCGGCATAGGATCCCTTCCTAAGCGGCGGGATCTGCGCTTCGGGTGCATGCTTCCCCGGAGTGATGGTCCCGTCGCGGCCAATCAGGAAGTTGTAGCTGTCCGCCTCATGATGCGTCACACCGTCGGCGCCCGCCGTCCAGTGCAGGATGATTCCGTCCATGATGTCTCCGGATATGAAAAGGCCGCCGAAAGGCGGCGAGTCGTGCTAAAGTGCTTGCGGGACACCTGATGATACCCAGATGGTTCCCACCGGCCCCCAGACTCCTGTTGCGCAAATTGATTGGGGGCCGGCCCTTACGCCCGAGCCCATCGCCCCTAGGCGAAGATTTAGCTCGGGGTTCCGGCAGAACGCGTAAATGCGGCCCCCTTAGGAAGAAGTTATGCTAAGATCAGTTCAGGCTCTCGCGAATCCGAACAGATCTGCTTGATTGAGCCCCGGCTCCGGATCGGCTCGTCATTGCCAGGTTCGGGGCCGGTTACTGCTTCACCCGGACAAAATTCGTCCATTTGCCTGGAGTTGTGATAAAGTTCGCATGACTGGCCTTTCCTGGAAGTTTGGCCGAGTCACGGCCCTCACTCCACGGCGCGGGGTGAGGGCCGACTAAGCCTCCAGAAAATTCGAGAAGCAGCGCGGCGACTGGTCCGATAGGAGCCGCACTCCGCTTCCGGCGAACGATGATTCCATTGGTGATATCTCCGGATATGAAAAGCCCGCCAAAAGGCGGCAGGACGTGCTAGGGTCCTTTCGGGACGCTTTCGGAACGGAGAGCCGCGAGCGAACTCTGGCCCCCACATCCTGGTGCGCAAACCTGTGGGGGCCGGTTACCGCAAAGCTGCGACGGCAATCACGACACAACTTCCCAGAGCGCGGTTGCCAGAACATAGGCTGTTTGGGGCGTTGAGAGGCCCGCGGCCCGCGCAGCCTGAATGATCCGCTGGGTGTGCCCCAGCGTGAGATTGACGGCCATGGTTTCTCCATGAAAAAACCCCGCGCGATGGCGGGGCGTTGTGGTATGGTTGATCTGCTCGTTCTGATGACAGTCTCAGCGAGCAGACTGGCCCTGCCGACGCTGCCACCCAGCCCGGCAGGGCCGGTCACCTCTGGCAGAGATTTCAGCGCCGCCAGTGCTTCCAGAGATCGAGATCGCATTCTTCGGGTTATCGACCGCCATCAGCAGCCAGCGCATCGCGCCCTCTGCCGTCAGCGTGACGATTGCGGCCGCGACCGGCTCGGGCACACCCAGAACCTCGGCCGTGTAATCGGTCGCGACCCAAGCCGCACCAACGGCGACGACGATCGTGGTGATCACCTTGACCGGCCCGAGCTGCGCGGTGGTCTTAATTTTTCACGATCAGCGCGATTGCGACCGCCACCCAGAACTCGGGCGAACGGAAAGAGGGTGGATCTGTCATTGCCCGTCATGCGCACATCTTCGCGCCGGCTGCTTTGAGCCAACTTTCGCCGCATCCAAATTTCGTGATGCAACTGAACCGAGCCTTCAGGGTATGACCGAATGCGAAGTATCTCAGGAGAACTCGAGATGAACCGGACAGCCAGCTTGATCCTAGCCGCAGCTTTGGGGGCAGTATCCTCCGCACCTTCCTTTGCCGACCCGGGCAATGGTCGTGGAAACGGCAAAGGAAACGGTGCGCGTCATAGCCACGACAGGGGCCCGGAACGCGATCACCGCAACCGCGCGCGCTATGTTGCTGATTGCCCACCTGGGCTGGCCAAGAAGGACCCGCCCTGCATTCCTCCCGGTCAGGTCGGAAAGCGTTATGGCACCAGAATCGGCGACACCTTGCGTATTGGCGACTATCGACTGATCCGCGACCGTGATCGCTACGATCTCGATTATCGCCGCGGGTGGGATTATTACCGCGATGACGAAAGGGTTTACCGGATCGACCGCGATACACGTAAGATTCTCGCAGTCATCAATCTGATCGACGCTTTCTTTTAAACGCCCGATCTACTGTTGGCCAGTTAGTGAAACGTGTTCGCAGCAACCACGACACAGCCGACGACAACCATCGGAAGGTAATAAGTCGTGCATTCAGCTGTCCCCGTGACGTTCACAGGGCGGCGTGATATGATGGTATTGCTCGCGTTTCTTTGTGGAACTCCCGCGAGCGGATCGGCCCCCAGTTCTTCGCGGTTTTCGGGGGCCGGTCACCTCGGCGGGCTGGTCTTGTCGTCCCAGTGGGTGACGCGGCCTTGTGCGGAGATCTGCGCATAGATCCTATCAACCGTGAGCTTGATGCTCTTGATTGCCTCGCGGGTCTCGGCGGCACCAATCGCCTGCTGATGCTGCGCCGCTTCAAGGCCACGCAATCGTTCCTCGTGCCGCAACACCTCCTTGGCGTTTGCGTTCACGCGGGCTTCCAGCCGGACCAGCCAAGCAACGAAGCCAATCGCGGCGAGGATCATGGCCCAGAATTCTCGGATTTCCGTCATTGTGTCTCCCCGGCGTCCGGCGATCGGTATTGCAATCACAGGTTGTTTCGTTATTCGTCATCCCGCCCTCCCGGGCTGGCTGACGCAGTTCTAAATCGAACGGCGAGCACGGCAGCCATTCCTATGCGGGCGTGACACGTTGCTCGACGCTGTCGCGTCCGCACAGGAAAAACTCGATTCCAAAGAATTACTTGCTTCCCGACAAAGATGAACTTACGCCCCGTCTGCCGCCTGTGCTTGGCGCGGCTGGATCGCACACGTCCCGCGATCCATACCTGCGCGGGAGACATTGCCTGGCTGGCGCGGTCTCCCGCGGCTTTCTGCCGCGTCATCACCCCACCCATTTCAGCAGCGTTGCCAGCTGTTCCGCGTCGGGGACATGCCGCCACATCCCGAAGCGCTGTTGCCAGCCGTTCAGCGCAGCGGCTGCCCCCGTGCCCGATCCGATAAACAGGTTGGCAAAATCGGCATCGCCAGCCGCAGCGAAGCTGGCCGTCGCCCCGCCCGGCAAATGGAGGCTGACGGCCGGCCCGTCCGCGACCAGAACCGCGCCGATGGTCTCCTGCCCCGCCGGCAGATCCACATCAAGGCTGTTCGCGGCCCCGAGGATATTGGCGCGCAGATAGTTGTTGCTGTTGGTGTAGCGATAGGTCAGGCGCAGGATCGGCACGCTGCCCGCCCAGAGGTAGTGCAGATCCTGCGTCAGGGCCGCGGGTGGCAGGCGGATCCTGGTCGCGATCGCCAGCGCGGGAGCGGGGCCGATCTGGGCACCGGCCAGGCTCAGGAAGGCCTCGGGCCCATCGCCCGCCGCATTGCCCATGCGCAAGCCGTCGGCGGTATAGGTCGGGCGGCGCGCGGCATTGGCCTGAACGAACTGGCGGCCGAGCTTGCCGGTCCATGCCGAGACCTTGCCGTCGGTGATGGTCAGGTTCTCGGGACGAGCCTCCCAGAAGTCGATCGGGTTCGGGATCTCGGCCAGCAACTCGTCGATGGTCTGCTTGGGGCCGAAATGGGCGCCGGGCGCGGCGGTGAAATCGAAGTTGATACGCACGGTTATGCTCCGAGGTTCAAGGTGAAGGAAGGAACCGGGCGCTGGAGTTTGCGCGCCGGCAGGATCTTGGAGGGCTTTTGCAACGTAGTGCGCAGCAGTCCGCGATGGGCGGTGAAGCGGTTGCCCGCAATGCCGGTGACGTTCTGGACCTGCATGGCGTAGCGCAGGGCCGTCGGCGCGCCGGTGTAGGTGATGCGGGCGGTGTTGCCGCGCAGGGTCAGGGCGGTGATCGCGCCCCCGACCAGCTCGAAGCCCGCAAAGGCGTCGATCCCTTGCCCGCCGTATTTGGCCGCATCCTCAAGAGCGAGTGCCTCATCCTCGCGCAGGCTGGCGAACTGCAGCACCAGGACGCCGCCTTCATGCGAGAGCAGGTGCGGGCGCAGGATCGACCAGCGGTGACCGGCCTCGACCTCGGCCATGGCCCAAGCACAGGTCTCCGAGGCAAGTGCCGTCGCCTCCGCGTCGGGATGGACGTTGTTGTCGGCAATCTCGTACCAATGCTGGCAGGTGCCGAGGATCGCCCCGCCCTGCTCGACAAGATCGAGCATGTCGTCGCAGACCGCCCAGCCCGTAGCCCCGTCGTTGGTGGTGTCGGCATCGCCGCTCGGTTGGGTCAGGATGTAGCGCGGGGCGGGCAAACCCTGCCCGCGCCAATAGGCGAGGCTCTCGGCCTGCAACTTCCACCACTTTTCCAGATAGTCGCCGCGCGGGCTGGTCTTGGCCGAGGTGCCGTGATCCCAAAGATGCCAGCCGGGCAAGATCGCCTTGCCGGCGGCTTCCGCCACCGCTTTCGCCTGCGCGTTCCAGTAGCTGAAATTGCTCCAGACCGTTACCTGCCCCGAGCCGGTCGCCGGATCAGCATCCATATCCTCGATCGCAATGCCGGGGATGCCGTGGCAGCTGGTGACAATCGGCACCTGCGCCAAGCCGAGATCGCGGCGATGGGCATTGAGCAGAGCGAAGGCCGGAAAGGCCATGCCGCTGGCACCGCTACCCGTCTGCGCCCGCTCGAAGCCGGTGGCGGCCTTGGTCAGGTTGTAGCCTTTCACACGCGGCCCGAGCGTATCCGTGATCGGCACCGCATCCGAGAATTGCATGCCGGCAAGCTGGAGGCAGTGATCACCGCCCAAAGCCTCGAGCATCGCGCGCGTCAGGGCCGCTGTGAACGCGCCGCCGACCGACAGGGACTGCCCGTCGACGCCGCAGATCTGCACGGCAGTCGTCGATAGCAGCCCGCCCTCGATCTGAAGCTTGGCGCGACCGCGATCCCAAAAGTCTTGCGACATATGCGCGTCAAACCCATCTTCGCGCCAGAGCACGACCGCATTGCCCGCCGCATCGCGCTCGAGCACCCGCGCATCGAGGGTTTCCGCCGTGCTCAGTGCGACATCGAGACCGGGATCCGAGAGCAGGCGCGGACCGGCATTCGCCAGCGTGGCATCATCGAGGATGACGCGCATACCCGTTTCCGACCAGCCAAGCAGGCCGTTTCCCGCACCATCCCAGAACCCCCAATGAACACCGTCGTGGTCTGCGGTTTCCATCGGCTGGGAAAGTTCAGCGCTGACGCCGGTGATCATGGCATTGGTTCCGGCGAGTGCCTGCGCGCGCGCGACCGCCTCGGCCGCAACGGCATTGGCGAGATCGGCAATCCCGACCGAGCCCGCCATGACGCGCCAGCCCGAGCCGTGGCGGGTGAGCTGGTAATAGCGCCCGCCGCCGAATTGGCCTGCAGCAAAGGCGGCACCGGCCTCGCTTTTGATGACCATGGCCGTGCCGCCATCGATCGACAGGGTTGGTTCCACCGTATTCGTGCCCGCGACATAAATCAGTACGGTCGAAGTCCCCGAGATCGCGGCAACCCCGTTGCGCTTGGCGGCCGAGGGAAGTTCCGCCGTCAGTGCGTCGGCCGTCCCGCCGATATTGGCCAGCGACATCAGGCCGGCATCGCGTGCGAGGGTCATCGTATCCACGCGGCGCACCACGCCCCAATAGGGCGCGGCGCCCGGAAACAGCGGGTCGTCGGCGTCAAGATGGGAGAGGCGATAGGTCAGCACGCCGCTTTCCATGGTGACGATCATGCCCAAGGTAGAAGGCAAACCCGCTTGACCGACGGAGGCGGCCTGTGCGCGTGATCCGAACTGCTTGCCGGAGAAGGCGAACTCGGAATTTACCTGCGCGATCATCTCGCTCATCCACTGGCGGATATCGCCTTTGGCCACGGGGCTGCCGGTCGGGTAAATCGTACCCGGGAATTGGTCGGATTGACCATGTCTGACCTCAATAATTAAGGGATGTATTGTCCGACCAGCACCGCGGCCGATGTCTTGCCGCTGCCGTTCTCCGACTGGAGCCAGTAGCGCGCACCGCCTGCCGGCACGCTGCCGGTGATCGCCACCTCGGAGGAGGTGTCATAGCTCCAGCGCATGAAGGTCGCGTCGGCAAAGGTGGAGCCGGGCGCGCCACGCCAGAGCGAGGTGCGATAGTAGTTCGCTCCGAGATCCGGGGCGAAGATAATGGTGAAGCTGCCGCCGGCCGTGCCGCTTTGGCTGATGACGGCCGGCGCATCGGGCGGGGTGGTATTGGCAAAGACCTCGATGCCGGTCACCGTCGCATATTCTGATGCGCGCTTGCCCAAGCCGATCGTAGCCGGCCCCGTGAGGCGCGTCGTGTACCAGGCAACCTGCACATTGTACTGGCCGCGATCGGCATTCGGCAGTGAGCGCGCAACGATCTTCCCGTCACTGGGGTCTGCTGCACCTCCAGATCAAAGCGCTGCGTGCTGCCCTCGCGCCAATACTGGCCCCCGAGATAGTAGGGACCGGTGGTGTCGTCGACCGCGAGCACCATATAGGGCGGGCCGTCATTGGTCATGACGACGAGCGAGGAAATCACCGGCGCGGCCAGAAGGGGGCTTCATGGCTGATGGCCGGCGGTGTGCTTGGAGGATCCCCTCCTCGGCGGCAGTCCAATTGAAGCTGGCCGGATCGGCGGCGATGAGGTTCACCGTCACCACGCCCTCGTCACCATCGGCATCGAAGGCGAAGCTGTCGACCCATGCGGGGGCGTTGCTCAGGCCGAGTTCGGGCAGATGCAGCCTGACCGTTTCCTCCTCGAGCAGGAGCAGGCCCCAGAAGCGGAGCTTGATGGTCGCGCGCCAGGACGGGTTGAGCTTTGCCAGCTTGATCTTGGCCAAGCGGCGCCCTTGCCCGTGGTGCTGCACCCACGGCACGTCCAGTTCCTTTTCCGCGCTTTCGCCATAGAGTGCGATCGCGGCAGCATCCTCCCAGGCATCGGCGGTGGTTTCCTGCCAGTCGATCTCGGGCGCGACATATTTCGGGATCAGGGTCGTGACGCGCTCGAACTCGCCGGAGCCCGGACCGATATCGAGCGCCACGATATGCTCGCCTCGGATGGTATGGTTCGGCGCGCGCCATTTACCGACCCGAAACCCGATCTTGCCTTCGGTCGTAATGTAGATCTGACCGGCCGAGGCATCCGAGATCCGGCGCGCGACATCGACCACTGGCTCGGACAACGAATAGCTGCCGCCGCCGCTATAGCGTTTGATCGTCCCGCCACCGCGCTTGGGCAAGTCGTCATCGCAATCAAGCTGAGCCTGAATGAAGGAGGCATTGTCGATATCGTCAAGCGTGAGCGGGCCGTAAAGCGGATGCGTGAAGACATCGCGCAACTGGATCGCGAGGTTGTCGGACCAGGCATAAGTACCGTCAGCGGGTCGATAGCAGCGATCGCCACGGATCAGGGCCGTGATATCGGGATCGCCACCGCTATAGACCTCGGCCACATCCTCGCCTTTGACCGCGTCGAATTCGCCGAGAATGGTACCGACACCGTCGAGACGATGCTGCGCCGTCCAGGCACCGAAGCCTGCCTGCAGCGTTGCAAAGGCACCGCCGGAGAGCTCATCGCCAAAGCCGCTGCGCCAGCGGACCGAGACCCTGCCATTGTAGGGGCTGGTCGTGACCGCCTCACCCGATCGGCTGACCAGCGTGTCGTTGAGCCAGACTTTCTCGACCCCGTGATGCCGCCCTGCCCGACCGCAAGCAGCTTGAAGAGACGGCGCTGTCCACCGACCCGTGTCCAATCCCAAAACATCACCGTGCCGGAGGCACGCACCCGCCCCAGATGCCGGACGCGCTGTGCCGCGCTTTCGCGGGCTTCGGTCTGGATATCGCGCGGCTTCGGCCCTTTGGGGCCGTCACCTTGGCGATGGCCGCATTCAAGGCGATGCTGGCCGCCGTTTTGAGCGCAAACGCTCCCGCCCCGCCCGCTGTCCAAACAGCGGCGAGCCACGCCCCGACTTGTGGCATCCTCTATCCCCAGATTCTCAAAGCTCTAGCGCGGACGATCCCGACGCCATGCGGCTTGCGAAAAGCCCATTTCCCGCCATGCCGGATCGCGGCGACGCGGTGTCCGGCAACCGCGATCACCCCGACATCCCCGTCACGGGCGGCGCCGCGAACCGGCAGGCAACATTCCCGGTCCAGAAACCCGACCAGATCGCCGCCGGTCAGACCGCGCATTTCCGCCTCGCTGGAGTAGGTCCCGCGCCAGCCGTCAGCCGGATCGATCCCCCAATGCGCGACGCACCAGTCCGCAACCCAGATCGTGCAATCGACCGATCCCCACGACCAAGGCAGATGCCAGGTCCGCAGGATGTAGTCGCCTAGCTGCGCAGCCAACCCGTGATCACCTTGCCGACTTGGGACGGCGCGAACGCGCAGCCGCGGTCACCGGCACTGCGGCGCTGCTGATCGCGATCGGTATATTCCCCGAGCGGGGTCATGTTGCGCATGTCGAGCGGGCTTTCGGCCCTGATTTCGAGGTATTCGGCCGTGGCGGTCTGCACCTTTTTGACATCTCGGATCTTGCCGCGATGCATCGACACCATCGGCCCGACGGCAGCACCGTTCGAATAAAGCTGCAGAAACTGCTGGATCGGTCGCCCCCACCATTCGGCGCGGTTGTCGAGCGCGGCCAGCAAGAGAGTCAGCGGGTTCTTTGTGATGCGGTAGACGGCAGGAACCGCCTCGAGCGGACCGCCCGATTGCAGCGCTGCCGCTTGCACCCAATCATGCGCCGGCAGCCAGGTGAAACCGCCGAGGGCTTCGGGAACATTACCCTCGATCAGCCGATAGGTCTGGCTGGTGAAGCTGACGTAAAAGAGCCGCCGGCACTCGACCAGCTCGCGATTGGCATCGAGCAGCTCGACCTGCGCCAAAGTAAAAGCCATGCACACAGGCTCCTTTTCTGGACTTTTCCGATGTTCAGCGCCTATTTGGCCTCACACCAACAACGAACGGATAAGCTCATGGCGTCATGTGACGACAAGATTCACGCAGCAATTCTTCATGCCATCACCTTGGTCGACGAGATCGCCCGCATCACGATCGAGGATCATCCCTACCGGGCCGACGCCCTCTCAAACCTCAGGCTCACGCTGCAATCCGCAACTGCGGAAGCGTTCCCGGCCAAAGCTTAGCGCCATCGCCCGCGCGGCCGATCCCCCTACCGATCGAAAGCTTCGACGAAATTGACGGTGACCTGCGCGCCCCATTTGAGGTTCTCGCGGACACGCCGACCTTCGTCATCCGTCGCAAAGCGTCCGAAGAACTTGGGCGGGTTGGTCGTAAGTGAGTCATCAACCGCAATCGCGCGGCGCAAAGGCGGCTCGAACTGCACGACATTGCCTGCGACCCCGACCGTGCGGTAAAGAAAGCCGCTGCGCGAAAACATGTCGCCGATCCGCAGGTTCGGCCGCACCGGATTGGTCAACCCGACCGAAACCGAGGTCGCGCCGACGGCGGCGGGTGCACTCGCGAGAAGCGGCTGCATCGCACCGGTCGGGCCGTCTGCATAGCCCGTCCCGTCCGAGAACCACGTCCCGTCATCATGCGGCCACTGCTGGGCGCGACGCGCGGGCCATAGCGATAGGGGTCGCAGACGCAGAGGGCCGCGACGTTCTGGCGCCCACGCATACGCGCGACCAGCGCCTCGAACCGACGCAGGCGATCCCCGTCGAAGGTCCGCGCAAAGGTGAGCGAGACCTCCCAGACCGCCGCATTGACGCCGACGATCTGTTCGTGGCCCGCGAGTGATCTTCCGGCGCTTCGCGTGGTCCACTTCAGGAAGAAGTCGGTATCGCGGACGCCGAGATCACACGGCCAATCAATAATTTCCGGCATTATGTCCTCTGACCGACTTCTTTCTGCGCCAGCCGCCATCGCGAGACGAATTTGTCGTTCTCGCGCGCCAGCATGGCCTCCATGATCTGGATCGTCTTTTCGCTGGCGTCGCCGGCAATATGGATTTGAGGGGCGAAGGTTGCGTTGCCTCCGCCCTGCCCGCCCCGCAGCGCTGCCTGCGCCTGCGGCACGTTGAGGATCGCCCCGCTCATCGACGGCACGAAGACCTCGCTGTTCGCGGTGTTCTCGTTGACCAGATAAGCCTGTCCCGATCGGACGCTGCCGCCATTGGCGCGCGCGGGAGGCCTGCGCCGCGAAGGGCGCCTGACAGGGCGTCCCCGCCGCCGAAGAAGCCGCCAAGCAGGCTGGAGAGAAACCCGCCGCCGCCCGTGCCCGCAAACTGCGAACGCAGCGCATCACGGATCCCGCTGCCGAGAATATCGCTCGCGATCTGTTTGAGCACCTGCGCCAATCCATCGCGTAGGCTTTCGCCTGCCAATAGCGCACCGGCAAAGGATCTGCGATCCCGTCAATCGCATCATCGAATTGCTGCTGCTTCACCTCGGCAGCCTCAAGCTCGGCTGCCAAATTACCGACCTGTTCGGCCTGGGCCGCAATTTGAGCATTGAGCTTATCATTGACCGGAACGCCTGCTTTTTCGCCGCGTCGAGCATTTCCCATTGCGCCTCGAGAGTCGCGGCCTCTTTCGTGGTCAAACCGATGAGTTGAATCGACCTCTCGATATCGCGAACCTCATCCGCGCCAATGCCAAGAATGTCCGCGGGGCTCTTATCGCGCTTGGAGCCGCCACCGCCAGTTTTCTTCCGTCCGCCGCCACCCGATCCACCCTTTGGTTTCGTGGGAGCTGTCGGAAAGTCTGCGATGCTGACTGGGGCGGAAACAGGAGCTGGCGTCGGGGCTTATACCCCGTGCCATCATAGAATTCTCCGGTAGTGACAGCCGCCGGCGCCTCGACCGGTGTGCGGGTTTTAAGGTCGGTCACAAACTGCGCGATGCCCGATGCCTCGGCCTTGAACGCGGCAAGTTCGCTGCGGAGCTGGGCCAGTCGTGCAATGGCTTCGCTCGGATCGAAACCCAAAGTCGTCTGGTGTTCGATCTGAGCCTGAAGCTTTTCAATCTCGCCCTCCATCACCCCGATCTTGGCTTGAGCGTCATTGAAATCGGGGTTGACGAATTGGCCGTTGACGGTGGTGCCTGTGGCCTCGTTCAGCCTGCTCCAGATATCGGCGTTCCCGATATTGTTGAGCCACACGGTCCCCGCGGCCTCCGCCTCGGAAAAGGCCTGCGCGATGCTGCGAATGCGCGCGATAAAGCCCTCAGCGTCGAAGCTGTCGAGCCCGTCGCCGAGCGACCCGATCGCGCGCGCGAAGGATGCCGAAGCGCCCGACGCCTTGTCGAACTCGCCGACCACATCAAGGATGCTGTTGCCGAGCTTGGTGAAGGCTTGGCCCACCGTGGTTTGCGAGGTTTCGGCCTGCCGTCGCAATTCCTCCGATCCGACTTGAAACGCGCGGAACCAAGCGCTGCTGGAAACCTTACCGTCGACCACCAGCCTGCGCAGCTCGGCGACCGAACCACCCGCCTCTTTCAGCCCGCGCGCAACCGCCTGCGCGATCGTCGGCGTGCCCTCAAGGATCGAGTTGAATTCCTCGGCACGCACGACGCCACCGCCAAGCGCCTGCGACAGCTGCAAGAGCGAGCCGCTGGCCGCCTGGGCATCGGTGCCCCTACACGCAGCGCAACAGCAATCCCGTCTGTGAAGCGGATCAGCTCATCGCTACTGACGCCGAGCTCCTTTTGCGTCAAAGACAGCTTTGAATAGAGATCGACAAGCGAGCTGATGGGAGCCGAGTTGCGCTGAGCCGACTGGAACAGCTTTCCGTAAACGCTGGAAAGCTCTTCGCCGTTCAAACCTGCCACGCGAAGCGAGTTGCGCATCTTGGTTGCCGCATCCGATAGGCGCAGAAATTGCCTGACCTGATTGGCGACAAAACCACCTGCAAGCAGCCCGCCACCGATTTTCAGGGCCTGTTGCAGCCCGCGGAACGATTGACCTGCTGACTGCTCGAGGGCCGCAAATGACCGGGCCGACGCGGCGTTCGATTTCTTGAAGGCCTCTTCAGCGCGTCGCGAGGTTTTGATTGCCATTGCTTCGATGCGCGCCAGCTGCTGGGCGAACTTTTTCTCGGTCAGACCGATCGGAAGTTCGAGCCCACCGTCAGATTCAGCCATTCCAGCTCTCTCCTAGCGCAACAAGCGCGTCATACTCTTGGTCAGTGAACGGATCGCCGTTATGGCGATGCCCGCCCCTTGAGCCCGGTTCCAACCGTCAAGGCAGGCCGTCAGCTCCCACATGCTCATTTCTTTGACTTGGGCCGGCGTGAACCCGAGTGCGACGCCATTGCCGTAGAGGCGGGAGAAGCGGATACGCTGACCTTCGCCGTCACCTCCCCGCTTGCGCCTCCCCACGGGATCATGCTCCTTGCCTGCGAACGCATTGCTCAAAATCGTGAAGGCAATGAGGTTCAAGGCGCCGATATCGCCTTCCTCGAACGCTTGGCGCGATTTGCGTTCTGCCGTGGCGCGGTCCATCCCTGCACCAATCAACCCCAAGCGGAGGCAGGCAATGACCTCGCGAACCTTTACGGGCGCATAGGCCAAACTCCCTCGGTGCGCGCCCTGAGCCAACCGCCACCGCAGGTCGAGAACACCTTCGGCGGTAAGATCGTCAAGCGCTTCAAGCTCGCCTATGCGGAGAAGAAACGGATCCTCTCCGCAAGGCCAGTTCAGAACGGCGGGATCCATCAGGGTGCCGTCACATCGTTATAGGTGACCTCGCCGTCCGAAACGAAGGAGATGTTCACCTGCGCTTTTCCGCCGCGCTCGCCGGTTACCTCGAACTGGGTGAGGTGGATGTTTCCTGCCCAATAGTGACCGTTGGCGGTATCGGTCGGAGCGCCGACGTAGAGGCGAGCCGGGATGCTCTCGTTTGAATTGAATGCTTCCCACCAACGCTCAACCGACTCGGCAGCCAGAACGCCAGAGCCGGACCCATTCATATCGAGGCTTTCCACGCCACGCTCGACCCACGCTGCCGCTTCAAGGTCATCGCAATCGGGAACGGTAGTATCTTGGGTGTTCTTGGAGAAAGTGATCGTATGGTTGGTCAAGCCGCAGGGGCGCGTCCAGGTCGTGATCGGCGTACCCTGCAGAAACAAGGCAACGCTCGACCCAACGTAGGTGGTCGGTTTAGCCATGACTGGCTCCTATTTAGTTGCAGCGCCTTGCCCAAGGGCAGCTGAATGGGCGGCAGGGCTATTCTGCCCTGATCTCTTGGATGCAGTCCCCGCGTGCCGGATACAGGCGCGCGTCAGGCCGGACAGGATTTGCCCGACCGGAAAGGTCATCACGACATTCCTGCTCGGCGACCATTCGAAGTATAGAACGACCAGCCATTGCTTTCTTTTGCGCATATCAACCGTTCTTCCATGCTTTGGATACGCTACCGCTGATGCGGCTGCGAATGCGCGCGCGATTTAGCCGCCAAGCCGGGAAAAAGAATGGGTTGGCCGGCATGTTTTTCGTGCCAAACTCCTGAATGCGCGCGTTCTGGAAGATCTCACCGGCGTCATTACTAATGGTCGTGCTCGCATCACCCGCTTTGACAATAACACCGATAAACTCGCGGTCTCCCTTTCGGGTTTTGACTGTATCGGCCTGCTCAACGCGCACCGACGCCACCAGTTCGCCCTGATCGCGTGGCGCCAGGTAACGGACTGCATCGGCGACCTCATCACCGCCCTGCTTTGCCGATGTCCGAGCCGCTGCGATCACCGCCTTGGCCTTGCGTCGAAACATCGCCTGCATCTGTGGAATTCCGTTGACCATTAATAAGACTCCCAGAATCGGCAACGATCCGCTTACGGTTGAGTAAAATCGCATCAATGGAGGGATCAGTGTCCATTTTTTCAGAACGTATAGATGCCCTTGCCACCAGGTCAAAAACAGCTGAGCGCCAGGCCTTAACTGAAGAGGCTACGAAAACATCTGTTATTCTGCCATTTATCCAAGCGCTTGGATTTGACGTTTTTAATCTGGACGAAGTCACGCCGGAGTTCATTGCCGATGTGGGTGTCAAAAAAGGCGAAAAGGTCGACTTTGTCGTAAAAATCGATGGAAAAATTGCTATGCTCATAGAGGCGAAGCCGGTCAGCACTCGCCTAGGAGAGGCACAGTTCAGCCAGCTTTTCCGCTATTTTTCGGTGACTGAAGCCAGACTGGCGATCCTGACAAACGGAAGGGAAGCGTGGTTCTTTTCCGACACAGACGAACCAAACAAAATGGACAAGAAGCCGTTTTTTACGTTCAATTTCCAGAAGTACGACAAGGCGGACATTGACGAGTTGGCGCGCTTTCAGAAGGGCAGTTTTGCGATCGAATCCATTATCGAGGCGGCATCCAATCTGAAGTACACCCAACAAGCTGCGGCCTACCTAAAGAAGCAACTGGACGACCCAGACGACGACTTTGTGCGACTTATCGGCAGGCAAATCCATGACGGAGCTATCACTAAGGGCGTGACAGAAGTGCTGAGACCCGCGATCCAATCGGCATTGGACGAAATCATTAGAGACAGAATCCAAGACAAGCTGAGCATCACACTACGCCCGGAGATCTCAAGCACCCAATCTCAAGCGGACGACGATGCTCAAGAAGGTGACGGGGAGATCGTTACAACCGATGAAGAACGCGAAGCTTTTATGATCGTTCGAGCTATTGCAGCGAAGCATGTTCCAATCGATCGCGTCACCTTGCGAGATGCTAAAAGCTATTGCGCCATCTTGATGGACGACAACAACCGAAGGCCAATCTGCCGCCTATACTTCAACTCGACGACGACAAAAAACCTGGGCGTTTTTGACACGGAGAAGAATGAAACCAAGATCCGCGTGTCATCGCCGTCGGACCTCTATCAACATGTAGGGGCTATCGAGGCGTCAATTCTAGCGTATTCTTGAACTGCTGAGCCCCCGATAGTTGGGGCGCTCAAAGCCGACGACATTGTTGCCCGCGCGTTTGCTCGCAAAAAGTTTAAGCCTCCACACCGATCTCGACCTGCACAACGCAATGAATGCACCCCGAGGGATCGTCCATGACGCGAACCAGCGTGACGCGCGGGATGCGCCGTCACCGCGTCCTGATCCATCCTGCTACGCGACATGAAAAAGCCCCTCGTAAGGGGCTTTTAAAAGCTTTATGAAGGGCACATCACGCCCGGAAAATGTCGTTGATCAGCTCTTGTCGGCGTTGTCAAAAGCCTCAAGTGCGCGCGT
Source organism: Paracoccus cavernae (assembly GCA_030410095.1). Lineage (GTDB taxonomy): Bacteria > Pseudomonadota > Alphaproteobacteria > Rhodobacterales > Rhodobacteraceae > Paracoccus > Paracoccus cavernae. Next base: position 3,408,743 of record JAUFRC010000001.1, on the reverse strand, counting down.
CGAGTATACCAAGGCCGCGCCGGCATTCATTGCAACGGCAACTCCCAATGCTTCTGCGACCTCTTCGCGAGTGGCTCCAGCCTTCAGAGCCTCATTCGAATGAACCGAGAGACAGCCATCGCAACGGGTGGTCACAGCAACTGCCAACGAAATCAGTTGGCGCGTCTTTTCGTCGAGATGTCCGGTCTTCTTTCCAGCGCCACTCGCAGTCAGATATCCCTGCACCGTGTCCGGGGACAGTTGAGCAAGCTTGCCGACACCTCCCATCAGGTGGCTTCTATTAGCGTTCCAATCCATTGGCTCACTCCCTAAGCGATTTCGATACTGAGAGCCTGTACGGAGGTTGAAACAGCAGCAATCACCCATTCGTCGTATAAGGTCAGATCCCGGAAAGGTGCGAAGGTAACCTACCCTTCCACCTCCACCTCGACCTGCACGACCCCATGCACACATCCTGTCGGATCATCCATGACGCGAACCAGCGTGACGCGCGCAGGATGCGCCGTTACCGCGTCCTGATCCATCCAGCCGTTGAGCGCGGTCGAGACATCGTCCACGACATCCTCGGCCGCCCCCTTTCCGTCGGTGCACCAAACATCGACCTGAAGCGTGTAGCTGCGGGCCTCGATGCACTCGACGCTCTCATCATTCCAGAAGCTCGGCCCGAGCGAGACATACGGATAGGCCTCACTTTCGGTGGCTCTGTCATAAACACCGGTCAGCGCCGGAACCTCGGCCTCGAGGCGCGCGATGACCGCCTGACGGATCGCTCTACCTGCCCGCATTGCCACCACCCTCGACCAGCATCTCAAACAAGGCCCGGTCCTGTGTCTCGCGCGGATCCTCTTTGGTCTCATAGATCCGCCCGTCGATCACCACCCGCCATTCAGAGGTGACCTCGCGCGCCTGCGTCGAGGTCCGAAAGGTCACGATCGCGGGCGCCCGCGATTGCATCCGCGATGCCATGACGCTTTCGCCACCGCGCAGCGGCTTGAGATTGACCCAAGCCTTGAAGGCTTCAGGGTAGGTATGGATAACCTTACCGTCGGCATCTTTGGCTTTGTGCGGCCGCTGAAAGGTGGCGAGCTTCGAGAGCATTCCCGCCGTCATGGCGCATACCACCGGATCGGGGCGATCAGGGCATCGACCGACATCGGCAGGCTGGCCATAGACCGCTCCGAGACCGCCTCGCGGTTCTCGAACCAATGCCCGATCAGCAGCAGGGCTGCGACGCGCAGGCTCGGCAGCAATTCTTCCGGTAGCGCCGCCTTGAAGCTGACGGTGGCTGGACCTGCAATCGTGACGCTGCTGCCGCGCGCATCGTGGTGGAGCTCGACCGCGACCGGATCACCCGCGGCATCGCGCGCGCTGGCCGAGATTGCATCGGGCAGCGGCAAGCGATGACGACCCGCGCAAGCCAGGTCGATTTCCCAATCCTGCGCCATGATGCACCGGCCAAGCACGCCGCGATAGCCGTCGAGATAAGCCATCGCGGCGTCGATATAGCCCTGCATCAGCACGTTGCTGTCGTCACCATCAACCCGACAATGCGCCTTGGCATCCTCGAGCATGACCAACTGATCGACCGGCGGGACGATGCGGCGCGGGATCATGCCGACGGCTCGCCCGCGTCAGTCTTGGCACCCGCTTTGCCTTCGGGGCATCCGCCTTGTCGAGATCTGCGTCTTCCACAGCTTGGCCCGCATCCGCCGGATCGCGGCTTGGCTCGCTTCGAAAGCTGCAACACGCACCGCCAGATCCGCGTCGCACGTCTCCAGATCGGCGTGGCGGAGGTCCAAATCTTGCGCACGAGCAACAAGATCGGCTTCGCGGGCATCGAGCGCTTCCGAGCGTGCATCGAGATCTCCCGCCATACGCTGCAGCTCGGCCAGCGCCTCCTGATAGGCGGCATTCGAGTGCGGATCGAATTCGACGGACACCATCACATCGCCGTCCGTCACTTCTTCAAAGGCGCCGATGCTGGCGGCATAATCATGCAGGGCGGGCGGGCATTCGGCCCCTGCCGGAATCTCTTGCGGGTAGATTTCACCATCCGGCACGCCGGTGATGGCCTTGGTCAGCTTTGCCATGATTGGCCTCCTGTTGCCGAAAGAAAGGGGCGGCAATGCCGCCCTCCGGTTCAACGCACCGCGCCGGATCAGGCTGCGACGCGGTGGTAACGCAGCCATTCAGGGTTCCACAGCCCGCCGCCGACGCGTTTGCGGGTGTAGAACATGACAAAAGGCTTGTTGGTGTAGGGATCGCGCAGCACCGAAATGCCGACGCGATCGAAGATCCGGTAACCCTCCGCCATATTGCCGAAGACGATCGGCACGGCATTGGCAGCGACGTCCGGAAGGCCCGACAATTCGCGGATCGCCTGCCCCAAAACCTGAGCGGGCTGTCCCGCCTGGAAGGGCGGCGACCACAGGAAATTGCCGTCGCCGTCTTTCATCTTGCGGATGACCGCATGGGTCTTGCGGTTTGCGTAAAGCGCCGCACCGGTCGAACGGTCCTCGGGAAGATCGTAAATCAGGTCGATCAAACCGTCGGGGGTCAGTGCGGCCGCATCACCGCTGACAACCTCGCCAACCGGCCCGAGGGTGACGCTGCGCAGCCGGAAGCGCGGTCTCGGTCGCGGCATCATAGCGCAACAGACCCTTGGGCTTGTTGACGCCGTCGCCGTTGATGAAGGCAAGGCCTTCCTGACGCGCGAACTCGGTATTGACCTCACCGGCGAGCCAGTTGGCGATGTCGATCTCGCTGTCCTCGAGGATCCGCTCGGTCGCTGCCGGATTGGCATAGATCTCGCCAAAGGCAAATTCATACTCGACCAGTTTCGATCCGTCAGTCTGCGCGCGCGCATCGGTTTCACCAACCCACGCCGCCGCCGTGCCGTGGACGTTGTAGAGCTTTTTGAAGCCCTGCCCCGAAACCGACTGGACGCCCGCATATTGCCGCATCGGCGAAACTTCCACGCGCCTGTCGGTAATGGTGCGATCCCATTCCACCGGCGCGGTATATCCGCCATCGGGGTCGGAGCCGACCGAATAGGCCGCCTTGATCCCGCCGGCCTTGGCCAGCGCCTTCAAGTCGCGCTCGCCCTCGCCCGAGCGAAACCACGCGTCGAACTTGGCGGAATAGTCGCGCTCTTCCTCGCTGCGCTCGTCCTGTGCGCCGGTCCCGTTCAGCGTCAGTGCTGCGAGCCTGGCATTGGCATCGTCGAGCGCGCCGGTGAGCGCGCCGACCGAAGCCTCGATCTTGGCGAGCTTGTCGGTCGTGACCACGTCGTCGAAGCGGGCGGCGAGCTGCTTGTCCTTTTCCGCCTGCGCGTCCTTATGCGCCTGCCAGTCAGAATTCAGCGCCCGGATCATTGTCAGCGCATCACCATCGGCGCGCACGGCGACAATCCCGCGAGCTTTCGCGGGAGGAAAGTGTTTGGTCATGGGATACCTCCGTTATGACCGGATTGTCAGGGATGCCGCAGCGAGGGCTGCGACCAGTGCGCCAGCGTCATGCGTAGCGGGCGGGACAGCGCCGTGCATGCCCCTTTCAGCTCGGCCAGAAGCGCGCGGCGTTCCGTCCGAGGCATTCCAGTTTTGGCGAGGCGGGCATCGATCCGGCGCGTGGCATTCACCCCGCGTACAGCCTCGGCCTTGGCCTTGTCTTCGGCGACAGCATCGGCAGAGAGGAAGCTATCGGCCAAGCCTTCCTGCAAAGCCTGCGCGCCGTTGAACCATGTCTCGCCGTCCATCCATTCGGCGGCTTTGGCTTTCTCGACACCTGCCCGATCACTGTATACCGTGGCCATGGCATCGTCGAAGGGCTCCATCGTCCGCGCCGCATCGGCGAGATCGTGGCGGTTGCCGATCGCCATGACCCAAGAGTTGTGGATCATGAGAAAGCCCGCCTTTCCGATCTGGATCTCGTCGCCAGCCATCGCAATGACCGAGGCGGCGGAAGCTGCGAGACCAATGATGCGCACCGTGACCTTGCGCGGGTGAGCGCGCAGAGCGTTATAGATCGCCACGCCCTCGAAAAAGTCCCCACCGGGCGAGTTGATGTCGACCACAACATCCTGTTCGCCGATCGCGCGCAAAGCAGCTGCAACCCGTTTCGAAGTCACGCCGCCACCGCTCCAGTAATCCTCACCGATGACATCGAGGATGCTGATCGTCGTTTCGCCCGAGACAGCGGCCGTCACCCCTGGGCTCCAGCGCTCGACCGCATCGGCGTCCGGCTCGAAGGCGCAAACCGTCGGTAGCCGCGCCGCAGAAATCTCAGGCAGTTTGCGAAGGCTCATCGCCCTTCTCCTTTCGCTGGCCCAAAGCGGGCGGCAAGTCTTTGGGATCGATCTCGCCCAGGTCCTGCAGGTCGCGGACCTCTTTGGTGGTCATCCAAGGATGGTGGCCGCCGGCGCCGAGCGCTTTGGCGAAGAAATCGGACTGGTCTTTCATCGAACCGCGCAGGAGCGCACCGTCGTTGAACTTGGCGTAAAGATCTTCCTTTTCCGCGCCGGTCAGAACCGAACGGCGGATCGCCTGCTCCCAAGCCGTGAACCATGGCGCGAGGCCATAGCGCACGAAGAACTGGCCAAGCACATCGATCCCCGAGCCCCATGAGGTGTCGTCAAGCATCAGCAGCGGGCGCGGGACGCCAAAGACCCGCGCGATCTCCTCGATCTGCATGCCCCGCATTTCCAGATGCTGGCTGTCGCGACTGGTCGAAGCGGGCGTATCCCAGGACATCCCCTCTTCGAGGATCATCTCTTTATAGGCACCCTCGGCCCCGCGCCGCGCCTCGAGGCTGGCCTTCAGGCGCTCGAATGCCTCCGGGCTGAGCTTGTTTGGATGCTTCAGGATGCCGCCGACGATCATGCCCTGTTTGAACAGCCGCCCCGCTGCCTTTTGGGCCTGAGCGGCCAGCCCGATCGCCTCTGCCGCCTGTTTGACCAACGACATGCCGCGCAACCCGTCTTCCGACAGACCGCGCAGATGCAGAATCTCGCTTGCACCAAAGATCCGTTTGCCGCCGCGCGAGGCTTGGTAGTGGTATTCGACGGCCCAATCTGCACGCTGTATTACCGTCACCGTGCCCGGCTTTAGCGGCACGAGCCGGATCGGGCGGCCCATACTGCGCACGATCAACGCGAAAGCATCGCCCCGCACCAGCGCCTGCAACTGCATCCACGACTTGAAGTCGAAGGCCGACTGCCAATCGTTCGGTTGGACCGCGAGCAAAGCATAAAGCGGATGCTCGCGCGCCTTGCTGCGGTCCTTGCTGTGGTGCAGCTGCAAAGGCAGCATCCCCATCGCAAAGCTGATCAGGCTGACACAGCGAAAGACGGTCGTGTTGCGCAGGGCGCTGGCGACCGAGACCTGTGCCCGCTCTCGATCCGGCCGAGCGCCGTCATCAATTCGACGATGCGTGGATCGGTCAGCTCATAGCTGGGCGGGCTGTCGGACACCGCAGCTTTTACCCCGCCTTGACCGAGCAGCGCCGCGCCAAGGCGGTTAAAATATCCCATCAGATCACCAAAATCCCGCGTTCTTCGTAAACCGAGCGACCAGAGGCCACCGGATTGCCAAACATCAGCATCGCCGCGTTGAAGGTGGCCATCAGCGCATCGATCTTGGCGCTGCCGGCAACCTGCTTGGTCACGATGTAATTGCTGCCCTTCAGCTCCGCTTTGGCGTTGCCGACGTTCCACGCCATCATGTCGCTGGCACCGTGAACAAGCTGCCGGTTCTTCAGGCGGCGCGGCAATGTCACAACGGCTTGCTGGAGCTTCCATCCCTGCCCGACGCTGATCAGGCGATCATCGCCGAAGCCGCGGGCCTCGAGCTCGTCCAGAAGCTCGGCGATACCGTGAGCATCGAGCCCGATCGCGGGTGTATCCATCGGCAGCAATCCCGCTTCCTCGAGCTGCTCGATGACATCCACAGCCCCGCGCACATCGTCGCCAACAGTTTCGCAAAGCGTCAGATCACCTGCCGCCTCGAAGTCCCGAAGGCGGGGCGCGATCTCTTTGCGATACTCAAACACGTCCGGATAGGCCCAGGCATGTGCCCAATGCAGCCAATCGCGCGTCTCCTTGTCGCGACCGATGACGGCCAGAGCGAAAAGATCGTCGAGCCCGCCGCCATCAACCCCGACAACGCAAACCTCCGAGCGCCGGATCAGTTCGTCCAAGGTCAGATCGGGATCTCCGCACTTTTCCCAATGGATCGCGCCGGGCCAACGGTCCGCGCGTAGCCCCATGCCGATCTGCACGTTGAAGTGCTGGCTCGCCAGAAGAACCAGCGCCTCGATCCCGTCGGCCTCGGCCGCAATCAATTCGTCGGCCAAGAACTCGGGCTGAACCGATGCACCGAGTGCCGGATTGACCATGGCCCAGGTCTTCGGATCCTTCCAACCACCGTCCTTGGCCAAGGATTGCGGCAGCTCGTACAGCACCGCCAACAGAGGCAAAACGATGTCACCATCCCGCACCGCCCGAGCCTTCGACAGCTCCGACTTGAAGACGCCTGCGGGCGGCTTCTTCGACTGGGTCGTGATCGTCAGCAAGAACCCGTCGGGACGGGCGGCGAGCCCGCCCTTGATCTCGCGCATCACGGCCGCCGCACGGGACATCTCTGCAAACTCGTGCAGTTCGTCGATCAGCACATAGGCCGCTTTGGTCCCCGTCACGACTTTCGGGTCGGCCGATTTGATCGCCAGGACCGCGCCGGTGATCCGATGCGTGATCGTCTTCAAATGCGGCTGCGGATGAAGAACCTTCAGCAGATCCTCATCGAGCGCGATAATCCCCAAAGCCTGATCGTAGCTGATCCCCGCGACAGCGATGGTCGGAGCGATCAGCAACAGCTCGCAGAGCGGACGCTCGTTCAGGATGATCGCCGTGACCATGATCGCGGCGGCGATCGAGGACTTGCCGTTCTTCTTCGGGACCAGAAGGAAGAACTCGCGGATCATCCGCCGCTTCGTTTCCGGATCGTAGCTGCCGAACACGGCACGGACGAAGTCGAACACCCAGTCCCCGCAGACCTCGCCGTAGGTCGGGGTTCCGATAATGTCCGGTACGCGCAGGCGCTTGAAGATGCGTAGCGCCTTTTCCGCAACCGCATCAAACAGCGGCAGATCCGGTACGAGGCTGCGCCGCGCCTTGATCCGGTCTTCCCAATCCAGAACCGCCGTCGACCAGCTTTCAGGACGAATGGGCGCGGTCATCAGTTCGGACGCGTAAAGACGGGCGTCAGGTCATCGCCCCAAAGTGAATCCTCACCGCCCGCAGTTTCGGCCGCGAGCTGGGCCGCTTCCTTCTTGCCGATCGGCTTGCCCTTTGGCTCTGTCGGCCGTGACTGGGCATCGTCGAAACGACGACCAGCGAGGACGCTGTCATTGCGTTCCATCATCCGCCCCAGTTCCTTGATCGCTCCGACATTGCCGGCATTGGCCTGTTCCATGACGAGCTCGAAGCGGCGCAGCTCCAACTGGTCGCGCGCCATCAACCGCTCTTGCAGCTCGGCTCTAAAATAGCGCTTCAGGGTCGCAGGCGAGCAGGCAATCGCATTGGCGATGCGCTCATTCGACCACCCCAAGGCGAGACCAAGCCTGATTTTGTTGGACTTTTCCGGCGTGACCTCGAACGTCGGACGACCACGCTTGCCGTGCCCGGCCCGAACGGGGTTGCCGAAGAGGTCAAAATTCACATCCACCAGAAAAATCTCCAGATGAGGGGGACGCGGGTCTAGGGCCGAAAACCCTCCGAACTTTCGACCCACCCTCCCTGTTGCCAAAATGTCGCGAAAATGGCCGAAATCGCCCGAAATCGGCGGCTTCGCGGCCAGATCGCGGCGAAATCCGGGTCAGTGGCGCGACCACCAACGCGGGAGGGAGGGATCATCGCAATCAGCGACATCGACACCCTCGAAAACGCGCTCTGCTTCCACCTGCACCGGAGCGCCGCAGGATTGGCAGCGATGCCCGGTCACGCCGCTACCGCAATAGGCGCAGCCAAGGTCGCGACGACCGATTGGAACGTCGCGGCGCACGGGTTGCCTAGGTCATGTTGACAAATGGCGGATCCAGAGACGGATCGACGTGATGTCAATGAAGCCGAGGAAGCTTTCCGCCGTCTTGTCGTAGCGGGTCGCGACACGCCTGGCGTTCTTGAGCTTGTTGAAGCAACGTTCGATCAGATTCCGCAGGCGATACAGCGAGCGATCGACACCAATCCGCTTCTTGCGGGACTTGCGCATCGGTATCACGGGCAGGACGTTGCGCGCCTCCATGCCTTCTCTGATCTTGTCTGCATCGTAGCCGCGATCCGCGAGCAGCACGCTCGGGCTGGGCAGATTATCCGCCATCACCAGATCGAAGCCGAGATAGTCCGACGTCTGGCCAGGTGTGATCTCTGTCCTCATGGGAAGCCCGTGTGCGTTGACGAGAAGGTGGATCTTGGTCGTAAAGCCACCTCGAGAACGGCCGAAACCCTGTCGTGGAGTCTCCCTTTAGCGCCCGCTGCCTGATGGTGGGCGCGGATCACGGTGCTGTCGATCATTTGCAGGGCGCTTGGCACGGCTCCGCTCTGGTTCAGAGCATCCATGATGTCCTCCCAGAGGCCCGCCAGTGTCCAGCGCCGGAACTGTCGGTAAACGCTTGACCATTTGCCGAACTCGCCAGGTAGGTCCCGCCATGGCGCCCCGGTTCGGGCAATCCAGAAAATCCCATCAAGGACGAGGCGGTGGTTGGTTGCTTTGCGTCCGTTCGGGGCGCGGACGGCGAGGATGAAGCGCTCAAAGAACGCCCATTCCTCGTCCGACATAAGGTCTCGTGCCAAGCTGGTCTCCATCGCAGATGCCAGCTTGAATCATACCCTACGCCCGAGGGAATCCTTTTGTCAACACGACCTAGATATTTCCCTGAACACAAAGACTTCATAGTCCGGTTCTGTCAGAGACGGCAGCGACTGGCTGGCCGAAGGGCAGAAGGCCACGGACGAGGAACTCTCGGGCATGAACTTCTATGTCGAGGGCATCACCGCGCCCATGCCCAAGTAATCCAGCCCGCCAGACAAACGAAAACCGGGGCATTGCCCCGGTTTTTTCATTGCCCGCCCGGATTTATTCCAGATGGCTTTCGAGGAACCACAGATCCTTGTCCGCCGTCCGCGAAGCCCCGGTGAGCAGGTCGGCCGTATCCGCGTCGCCCGCCTCGTCGGTCGTGTCGATCGCCGCCCGGACCTTCGCGCCATAGTCGCGCATCCGCTCGCAAATGGCCTTGATATGATCCTCGGCCTTGGTCAGGTCGGTCGGATATTCCTTGATCGTGCTGGCCTTGGCGACCTTCTCGACCGTGCCCACGGCGACGCCGTCAAGCTGCTGCACGCGCTCGGCCATTTCGTCGACATGCACCTGCAGGTTGGCGAAGGTCGTGTCGAAAAGCTCATGGACGGCGATGAAATTCCGGCCCTTCACGTTCCAATGCGCTTGCTTGATCGCCGCCGAAAGCGCCACCGCGTCGGCAAGCCGCGCGTTCAGCTCGGCAATCGCGGTCTTGCGGGCATTGTCGGTCAGGCCTTTCAGGTTCACTGCCATGGCTGTCTCCATCTTCTTTCGGGTTCGCCCAGACAATACGGCATCACCGGCCGAGGTTCCATCCGCAAAGCTCTTCCAACCCAAAAGAAAAGGCGGCACTTTCCCTCAGGAAAGCACCGCCATCGTTCCGCCAGAAAGCGACGATCGGGTCAGACCGCGCCCTGGATGAATTTCACTAGGTCATGTTGACAAATGGCGGATCCAGAGACGGATCGACGTGATGTCAATGAAGCCGAGGAAGCTTTCCGCCGTCTTGTCGTAGCGGGTCGCGACACGCCTGGCGTTCTTGAGCTTGTTGAAGCAACGTTCGATCAGATTCCGCAGGCGATACAGCGAGCGATCGACACCAATCCGCTTCTTGCGGGACTTGCGCATCGGTATCACGGGCAGGACGTTGCGCGCCTCCATGCCTTCTCTGATCTTGTCTGCATCGTAGCCGCGATCCGCGAGCAGCACGCTCGGGCTGGGCAGATTATCCGCCATCACCAGATCGAAGCCGAGATAGTCCGACGTCTGGCCAGGTGTGATCTCTGTCCTCATGGGAAGCCCGTGTGCGTTGACGAGAAGGTGGATCTTGGTCGTAAAGCCACCTCGAGAACGGCCGAAACCCTGTCGTGGAGTCCCCTTTAGCGCCCGCTGCCTGATGGTGGGCGCGGATCACGGTGCTGTCGATCATTTGCAGGGCGCTTGGCACGGCTCCGCTCTGGTTCAGAGCATCCATGATGTCCTCCCAGAGGCCCGCCAGTGTCCAGCGCCGGAACTGTCGGTAAACGCTTGACCATTTGCCGAACTCGCCAGGTAGGTCCCGCCATGGCGCCCCGGTTCGGGCAATCCAGAAAATCCCATCAAGGACGAGGCGGTGGTTGGTTGCTTTGCGTCCGTTCGGGGCGCGGACGGCGAGGATGAAGCGCTCAAAGAACGCCCATTCCTCGTCCGACATAAGGTCTCGTGCCAAGCTGGTCTCCATCGCAGATGCCAGCTTGAATCATACCCTACGCCCGAGGGGAATCCCTTTTGTCAACACGACCTAGGCCCGAACGCCATGACCGAAGGCGGTGCGATGATCGGAGGCATGGCCCGCTCTTTCCTCCCGCTGCTTCGCCCCGTCGTGGCAGGACTTACACAGGCATTGCAGGTTGGCCGGATCCCAGAACAGCCGCTCATCCCCGCGATGCGGCTGGAAATGGTCGGCAACGAGATCGGGGCTGTCGGCGACTCGCGCGCAGCGGGCGCAGGTGAAGAGCGCAGCCGAGATGCACTGCCACCGCAGCCGCTGCCATGCGCCGGTCTTGTACCACCTGCGCCAAGCATAAACCTGATCGCGCACGCGAGCTTGCCCTTGTGGCTGCCGCACGCGCTGCTGCAACGCACCAACCCGAGGGGTCAATTGCTTGAGCCTTGCCATTACATTCCGGCCCTTGCGCTGCTCAACTCGAATGCAACCGCGCAGCGAGCCAGCGCCCACCTGGCACATCACATAGCTTGCACCACGTCTTCCAACCGCGTTGGCTTTCACCGCGCACAAAGATTGCAATCGGTATCCAACGAGATCTCTGCACGAGAAACCGGTCCATTAAATCTAACCTTGTCGTGAAGGGCCTGATCGTTATCACGTTCCTTGCTCACCAAAGCGAAGGAACCGATCATGAAGAACTACAAGGGCGCAGCCACACTTAGCTTCGCGGATGGCACAACGGCCAATGGCCAGGTGGATATCCGGTATGCTGCCACCCAAGGACAGATGTCAGGAAAGGGCTACTTCTCCACACGTGACGCCATGGCGATATTCGGGCGGTCGGATAACCCGGTCCTCAGCTACGAAGATTTCAGGATTGAGGTCATAATCGCGGAAGCGGGCATGGAAGGCGCAACGATCATGACAACCGGCGCGCCCCTCTAACCCGAAACGAATTGCGCCCGCTAGGGGTTATCCCTGCGGGCGCAATTCCAGATACTATCCAAATATCTCTCATAGAGTGCCATAAGCGTCAAGCATCGTTTTTGAGGTCAATATCCCTCCATCCTAACCAGCGCCGCTCTCAGCGCCTCCAGCACGGCTTTCATGTTGCGACTGTTGTACTGCCACCGGTAATGCCGCAGCACATCGCCGACCGAGAAGTCATCGACACAGACACGCTCGACGACATCGAGGTTCGAGAACTTGCAGCGCGGGTCTTCGCCCGCATCGCGAACCGCACGCAACGACGGGCGCACCCGCCGCACCATCAGCGCATCCTGCCCGCCGATCCGGCGGCGCAAGGCTGCCAGCTCGCCCGAGATCTCTAGGCGGCGATCCATCCAGTTGCCACCGTCCGCTGATCCGCTGGAACCATCGAGGCTTGATAGCTTGCAGCCGTCCGCGTTCAGCATCTCAACAAGGCTGCGGTAACGACGACCAATCGCCACCTGCCCCGGTGTCAGCTGCATCGGGCGCTTGGCGCGCAGGGCCTGCGCCTGCATGCGGTCGAAGATATCGGCGGCGCGGATGGCCGAGCGGTGACCGTAACCGGTCGGCGCAACTGCCCACTTTTCCAATCCATTCTCATCGACGCCGTTCGGCACCATGGTGAACTGGCGATCGACGCGGAACCCACCGCGTGCCGGAGCCGCGATAATGTCGGGGCCGCACTCAGCCGGGATAGCAGCAGCATCGAGCACGGCATCAAGGCGGGACCGTTCCGAGTTAACGCGGGCAGCCTGTGCCTTGGCATGTTGCCGGACGATCTCGCGGCTTGCGGTCAAATCCATTTGCGCGGCAACGCCATTGCTATCGACAGAGAACACCACGCCTTGGCCGTTTTCGATCATCATTTTGCGGTCCCTCTTATTCATTCTACTACCTGTTGTGGTCTGGTTTTCTAGGTTGGGCTTGACGGGCTGGAGATTTGGAAAGGTGGGTTTGAAAATCAGGCCTTCCGGCTTTTCTCGTTTGTTTCTTTTCAAGGGGTTAGATTGCTTTTTTGGGCTTGAGGGCTTGAAGGGCGAGAGATTTGAACCTTTACGGGGATTGCTTTCCCCTAACCCCTTGGGGAATACGCGCGCATACATGTCGATTTTTCCGGCCCATCTGGCCCTCAAGCCCAAAAACGCGGCGTAAGCGTTTGAATTTCCTAGACCGCCACCCCCTGACCCCGCGAAAGTCTCCGGCCCACCCGCTTCCGGACTCGCGCCCGTCTGGCCCAAATTCGTGGCCTAACCCCAGAAATGCGCGACGGGCCCGCAGGCCCGCCCAGTCGATAGGTGTGAAGGTGGGGTGCGGGGTCATCGCGGCCCCCATGCGTTACCAGTGTCGCGCGACTGCGCCTCGCGCATGCGCTGTGCGAAGATCGGATCAAGGCGAATGCCGCGATATCCCGTGACGCCGCTCTTGCCTGATGCGAACGTCTTGTTGTTTTCGGGATGACGCCAGACACCGGCTTTGGCCTTGAGCTTCAAGGAAACCGTGCGCGGGCCCCATCGCTGCTCGCCCCGCTCTTCGATCCAGTAATTGAAGGCATCACCCAACTCGCGCGCGGTCATGAAGTCGCCTTCATAGCCGGTGACCATCGCGGCATCGGCGAGGAAGGTGCCGATCGGATCGCTGTCCTTGCGGTAGCTGCCCGTCGCCTCGAGGACCTCGGCCGGTTCGGCAAGGCCGCGTTCGAGATAGGACAGCAGCCCTTGGACCAGCCAGTTGAGAATGCCCGATCGCTCGGACCACAAGATATCGTCCAGCTCCTTTTTCGGGATCCGCTTTTCCTCGGGGATCTGGACGGGGAAGTTGACCAGCATCAGGCGCCGCCAGATCCCGTCGTCACCGCCCCTGATATCGGGAAGGTGGTTGCCCGAGATGGTCAGCTTGAAGATCGGCCGGAAGGTGATGAAATCGGCATAAAGCGCGCGGATCATCATCGGCTCGCCACCAGTCAGCGCCTTGATCAAGCCCTCTTGCAGGCGCTCGCCCTCTTCGGGCTCCGAAGTCCGCACCATCCGCGCCGCGATCAGCGGCATCAGGTCCGGCTGCAGATCCGAGCCGCCTTTCTTGTTCTTGCCGGTCAGGGATTCGATACGGGCCGAGGCGGAGTAATCGCCCATCATGCGCCCCATGAGATCGACCAGGACCGATTTACCGTTCGCGCCGCCACCATGGAAGAATGCCAGCTTCTGGACATCGAGGCCGCTCATCGACAGGCCGAACCAGCGCTGAATGAATTGCCGCATCGCGATGTTAGGCTGGATCTGCTCGAGGAAGGCGTCAAACCGCGGGCATTTCGCATCGGGGTCATACTCGACGGGCATGACCTTGGTCAGCAGCTGGCCGCGATCATGCGGGATCAGCTTCACATCGGACATCGGCGAGAAGCCATCCCCGTGATCCGCTCGAAGCGCAGCACGCCGGTCAGGGTGTTAACGTCGAGATCCCCCTTGTCCATCTGATCGACCGAGCGCGCGAGCATGACGCGCGCCTCGGAGATCAGATTGGACATCGGCCCCGAGTTCCCCGCGTTCTTGGCATGAGTCAGACGCCGACCGATCAGCGCCTTGTGGGACTTGAGCGCGGCATCGATACTGCGCAGACGGCTCGCGAGATTTGACAGCTCGGTCATGAGGCTTTCGTCATCGGCGTAACCCGCGATCCCCTCGATCTCGGCCCGCCGCTTGCGCAGGTCGCGTTCCTCGTTGATCAGCTGCCGATCACGGGGCGAAGGCTGGAGCCAATCGATTTCCTGCTCGATCAGCGCGGACATCTGTTGTGCGCGGCCACGGATCAGCGGCGAGACATCGCGGCTGATTTCATCATCCTTGCGCCAGCGCGCGCCGTCCCAGACGAACCAACCGACCTGCGAGACGAACAGGATGTCGTCGCCGAAATGGATCACGAAACGCTTGCCGTTGCCCAGATCGTTCAGCGGCTCCCGCGAGGCCTTTTCGACCGGACCCTCGGGCTCATGAGCCTGATCCGCGTCTGCTTCCGGAGGGGCGGCGGGGGCATATAGTTGTCGGGATAATCGACGTGATCACCCTCGCCGGCCAGGCCGTCGGGCAAGGACACATCTTCGGCCGCGCCCATAACGTCGCGAACGGCATCCACTCGGTCAAACTCGTCATCGTCAAAAGTCATTGATGCTGCCCCATCAGGATATCGTTGAGGTCTCGGCCTTCACCGGCATGCACGATCTGCCCCTTCAAACCGGGGTTCTTGATCATCGCGCGCCGCAGGCCGCCTCGAGTTGCGCTCGGGTCAGGCGGGGCTCACTGTCCCCGTCCTGCACAAAGATCAGCCGTTTCACCCATGGCGGCGGGACAAAGGCCTCGCGATCGCTCATGTCTGGCAAGCCGGCGTATTTCTTGCCTGGACCGCGCTCGCGCAGGCCGGACATATTGCCCAGATCAACGCCGCACCAATAGGCCGCTTGGCGCGGCTGGCGCTCCGCGATCAGGGCGGAAAGGGTGGTTTCCACCCCTCGGCCATGATCATGGTCGTGGCATCCTTCGGGGTCGTGAGGCGGATGACCGCGCCTTTCTTGGACCCGAGAACTTTTCTAGATGGCAGGAAGACTTCGGCATCATCGGGATCGCGCAAGAGCAGCTTGCCTTTGGGCTGATCGAGGTCGATCCACGTCCGATGAATCGCCGTCACGCGATTGGCGGCGTCGACCACCGCGCAGATCATCGCGGGTCCGACATGTAGGGTCTGCCACTTGCCGCGCTCGCCCTTGACCGGATGCACATATTTGGCAGCGGGATCGAAGCGCATGGCATTGGGCAGATCCTGCAACAACTCGGCCGCAAGTCCGCGCCGCGCGAGATAGTCACGCACCGGCGATCCTTCGGCATCCTTGGACGCGAACCAGATATCGCGCGCCGCCTTGATGGTCTTTTCCCGCTCGCGCGCGCCGATACGCTCCTGCTTTTCGCGGGCGGCGGCAGCCTTGCGCTGGCGATCTTCCCGCTCTGCATCGCTTAGGCCCTGCGCGGGACCGCAAAGCCATTCAAGTGCCGCGCGGAAATCCATGCCGAGCGTCAATTGGACCAGGGCGAGCTGGTCGCCTTTGGCATGGGGCGAACAGTCCTTGCGGCACTGGAAGATGTTTTTCTGCAGGTTGATGCCGAAGCGGTCTTTGCCACCGCAGTTCGGGCAAGGTCCGACAAGCTCACCACCAGCAGGCACAAGGTTGGTGATTTCGAGGCGCGCCGCGACATCGGCGATCGGCATTGCATGCGCATCTGAAAGGCGGTGATCGTCACGCATCATGCACGCCCGCCGGAATTGATGCGGTCCCATGCTTCGGCCATGCGATAGCGGTCCCAACGATTCATGACCTGCGCCGCCTCATCGTGCAGCGAGCCGTAACAACCGGCAATCCGTGGCGACATGGAGGCGATGCGCTCGGCGAGCGAGATCAGCGGCTGGAGCGGCAGAAGCCCGCGCGAAGCGGTCGGCAAGACAGAGCGCAGGATATCGACTTCGAGCGAAAGCTCATGAGGATCGATGCGCACAGAGGTGGGCCGAGAAATCAGGCCCAAGGCATGGATGACGAGATGATCAGCAAGAGAAAGCTTCATGACCTCACCCATCGATATCGGCACGCTGGACGCGCTCGGGCCAGCAGGCACGGACAACCGAGGACATCAGGCGATCGCCCGCACCACTCAGCGCGTCCGGCGCATACCGCAACTCGGGATAACAGGAAGCAAAGGCTGCAAGCTCTACCGCAAGTGGATGCTCGCAGCCATAGGCCGCATCGACATCGCGAACGGCACAGCACAGCGAGCGCGGATCGACGGCTTTTGCCTTGGCTTGGAATGCGACCGTCAAAGCCGCCATCCGCGCGCCGATCCTGACATGGTACGGGCAATGATGCTGCATTTCCTGTCCCTCTCGCGTTCTGCGATTTCTAGAAAAAGCGGGGCGATCTGAGCAGAGACCGCCCCGCAGGTCTCACCGGCACGAAGCAGGCTTCGGTGAATTTTGCCCCGACGGCTTTCAGCCGCCTCTCGGATGGGCCGGCCGCAGGTTCCGGGGACCGCGATGAATTGATCGCCACCAGGGCGGCGCGTCCCCGGCAAGGTTTCAGCCAGGCGTTGCCGCCCCGCATTTGCCCCGCCCGGTGGACCCTGAAAACCGGACATTCATTTTCCCCACATCACTGCGGCATAATTCGGCAAGGAGTGCGCGGCGAAGTCGACGACATCGCCCGTCGGTGTGCGGAGGCCATCGAACCAGTTGCACGAGGTCTGGAAAGTCACCCCGAAATGGACGGCGCAAAGTTCACGCGTCGCGAAGTTCGAGATCAGCAACAGCGACCATCGACGGCGAAAATCCTCAGGCTCAAGTCGGCCGACGGCGCCGTGATTACGGCGCCGATCAGCGACCGACCGACCCCTGCCATCAAAGGGATTGAGGCGGGACGTTTGAGCCCGAGGGATGCGATGATGCGAATGCTCGCTTTTAAGAAGAGATTGTTTCATGGGGCTGCTCTTGGGTTGGGGCCGCAGGTGCGGCGGGGAGGACATAAAAATAGAGGTGGCAGGCGCCCCGATAACCCACGAGCCAACAGGGACCCTACCGCCAGTTGCAGCGTCAATTCTTTGAGCCAGCTTCAAGCTCGGCAGAATCCGCCCGCTAATCAGCTTCGAGACGGTGCCCTGCTTCACAGCAACAGATGCGGCAAACTCCGCTTGCGTTACTTTTGAAGACTGGAGGTATGATTTGAGCGTTTGCATAGACGGCAATATGATTGTCAGGAATATTCCTGTCAAGCATCATATTCTTGCTGGTCGTTTGCTAGTCGCCACGAACTTGGCAACTATATGCCCATGAACTTAGAGAAGATCAGATCTGAGAGAGGGCTGACGCAGGGCGACCTTGCCGACATGTCCGGGCTTAAACAATCAACCATCTCGAAGATCGAGAGGGGCTATGACGGCGTCACCCTCCGCTCTCTTTACAAGATCGCCGATGCTCTAGAGGTAGACCTGTCGGAACTGTTTGCTGATAGTCGCGGACCAGCAGAGGCGGCGCTTATCCAAGCTTTTCGCTCACTTCCCGCAGAGAGGCAGCAAGGATGGCTTGAGATGGCTCAAGCGATAGCTCGCCCGAATCCTGAAGCCAGCGCATAAAATCGGCAAACTGCCGATCGCTCATGCCTGCGATAACCTTCGAGAATCGAGCATCAACGTCCAAAGCAACCACCTCAAGAACATTACCAGAACAACATGCCGCAATGAAAGCGAGCATGGCAAGGCCACCACAACGCAGAGTGCCACTTTAAGTTGAAAATTCCCATTGTGAATATTCCTCATTGACAGAATTATTCCTGTTAGGCATTTTAACTCCATCCCGATCTTCCGGATGGAGCCCGCCCATGCACATTCCCACCTTCCCCACGGCCCAAAACGCCGAGCCGGTTATAGCGGAACACGATAGCAGCGCGATCAGCGCGGTTACGGATCTGCCCTGCCTCGGCTTCTTGCGCATCGTCTTGAAATCCGGCGCGATCGAGACCCTGCATCACGTCGAGGGTGCGATCTGTCCTGATCTGTTCAATGCCCTGAAAAGCGGCGACGGCACATTCGTCGTGCCTTATGGAAAGCGCCGCGCGCAGATGGGCTTCATCGACATCGGCAGCGTCGCGTTCATTTCGCATGACCTGTATGACGACGCCGCGCAGGCAAATGGCGGTGCCGCATGAGCACCGCTCTCGCCCGCCCCGCAAAGCCCACGGCCGCCCCATCGCCGCAGCTGCGCGGAGCGGTATCTGGCGCACTGCGCGCTGCCGCGATCGGTGCCGCCGCGATCGCGACCGTCATCATCGCTGCAGCAGTTTGGCACATCGCGAGCAGCACGATCACTCCCGAGAGCATCCGCGCATTCGCAGCACCGACTTCGCTGGAAAGCCAGTCCCGCTCTATCGAGCAGTTGGTCGAGGGCGCGCGGTGATGAAACCCCGCTTCTTTGAAACGCGCGGCGGCTGGATCATCGACCGCATGACCGGACGCTCGATCTGCCGCGTTGCGATCGAGGACCATAACCTCGACACGTCGCAGCGCGTCATGTCGGCTTTCATCGGCGCACTTCATACGGAGTTCGGACCGACCAATCCTGAAATCGAGATCTGCCCCGCTCCCGCGTCAAACTGAGCGTGGCAGAGCCGCCGGAGTGGCAGCCTCCGGCGGCGCAAGATCCGCTGCGCGATCCTCCTTCAGCGCAGCGGGCAGCCCCGAGGATGGGTGGCCTCGGGGGCACCATTCCCCAGATCGGCCCCAGAAACTCGCGCCAATAACGCCCACGAGTCCGAGAGACATGACCAGCATCCTGCAATCATTCGTCAACATTCGTCCCGCCGGCGGCTTCGACATGATCATGGCCGACCCGCCTTGGCTCTATAAAAACTTCAGCGAGACCGGCACCGAGAAGAATGCCGCCGCCCATTCTGCGCTCTGATTATCGTCGGTGTGATCGCAGTCGCGGTCAAGGATGCTAGATCCGGGACCTTCACCCTGCCCAAGAACAACTGGGAATGCAGCGACACGCGGATGACGATGATGCTCATGCCGGCGGGTAAAGTCATGGTCCCGACAACCTTTTCCGAATGCGTCGAGTACAGGAGAGTTGATTGATGGCTAGGGACCGGTCGATTTCATTCTTGCCACGACTGCTGCCCGCACCAGAGGCCGCCTACTACCTTGGCGTCAGCGAAACTACGCTCCGGACGCTTGCACTGCCGCGTAAAGTCCTGCGTGGCAAGCGTCTATACGATCGCATGATGCTGGACGAATATGCCTCCGACCTGCCCTCTGAAGGGCGAGAATCGGAAGAGGTGAATTCGTGCGACGAAGTCTTGCGAGGAATGCAGTGAAGCTGAAGCACGTCAAGACGGTGACCAAGCCTTCTGGCGCCACGTTCACCTACCTCGCCGTGCCGGGGCAAAAGCTGGTCCGCCTTCCCGACGGACCAAGGGATAGCCCGGAGTTTCTGCTGGCCTACGCCACAGCCATGGCAACCGCAGAACCGGCCGAACGAGGCCGCAAGCTTGCCACCGGCAGCATCGCAGCAGCAGTCAAGGCTTACCAAACGAGCGCGGCGTTTAAGACACTCGCGCCGAACACACAGACCCAAAGGCGCGGCCATCTCAGCAAGATCGTCGATCGGTGGGGCGATGCTCGCCTTTCCGACCTGCGAACCAAACACATCCAAGCCGACATCTTCACGCTTGCACCCCACCCCGCAAATAACCGTCGGAAGGTTTGGCGCGGCTTTTGCGCCTGGGCAAAAGCGACCCAACAGATAGCCTTGGACCCTTCGCTCGAGGTCGACAAAGTCGCGACAGTAAAGACGGACGGATTCACGCCATGGCTTCCGTCCGAAATCGAGACCTTCCGAAAACACTGGTCGATCGGCACAGCCCAACGGCTGGCATTGGAGTTGATCTACTGGACGGCCGCGCGCGCATCAGATGCAGTTAGAATTGGCCCTGGCATGGTACAGCGTGACGGTTGGCTCACCTTTCGGCAAAAGAAAACCGGCGGCGAAGTCTCGATCCCCTTCAATCGCGCCCTACCCCGTTTGCCCTCAGCATGCAGGGTGATCTGGATTTTCTGAAGGCTGCGATTTCGGCCGCGCCGCGCCACATGACATGGCTTGTGACCCAGAACGGGAAGGCTCGGTCAGACAAGGCGTTCAGCAGCTGGTTCGCGGGGGCCGCCGCAGCCGCGGAATCATCGGAAAGTCCGCACATGGCCTACGCAAATCACGGGCAATGGCGATCGCCGAAACAGGCGCGACGGCGCACCAAATCGCCGCTTGGACAGGTCATGAATCACTGACCGAAGTGCAGCGATACTCCAAGGCCGCGGACCGCAGACGCATCCTCTCGGGGGCAGAACCGGAACAGAATTTGGAAACCGCCCCCACCCAGAATGGAAACCGGACCGCAAGAGGTTGAAATATAATGATTAAATTTAGAACTGGTGATCCCGACAGGATTTGAACCTGTAACCTGCCCCTTAGGAGGGGGCTGCTCTATCCAGTTGAGCCACGGGACCGCCGCGATCTTTTTGCACGGCGGCGGATGGAATGGCAAGCTTGCCGCGCATCCGGTGGTTTGGTAACGATAACATTATTTCAAAGCGGAATTCCCATGTCCCCCAAGCGCCCGCCCCGTCCCCTGACGCTCCGCGACGTGTCCGAGGCCGCCGGTGTCTCGGAAATGACCGTGAGCCGCGTTCTGCGCAACCGCGGGGATGTTTCCGCCGCCACGCGCGAGAAAGTGCTGACGGCAGCGCGCACGCTCGGCTATGTGCCCAACAAGATCGCGGGCGGCCTCGCCAGCCAGCGGGTGAACCTTGTCGCGGTGATCATCCCTTCGCTCTCGAACATGGTCTTCCCCGAGGTGCTGGGCGGGATCTCGGCCGAGCTGGACGATACCGATCTTCAGCCGGTGGTGGGCGTAACGAATTACTCGCCCTCGCGCGAGGATCAGGTTCTTTACGACATGCTCTCCTGGCGCCCGACCGGCGTCATTCTGGCGGGGCTCGAACACAGCAAGGCGGCGCGGGCGATGCTCGACAATGCGGCCATTCCGGTGGTCGAGATCATGGATGTCGACGGTGATCCGATCGACACGGCGGTGGGCATCTCGCATCGCCGCGCCGGTCGCGACATGGCCGAGGAAATCCTTGCCGCCGGTTACCGCCGCATCGGCTTTATCGGCACCCATATGCCCGAGGACCACCGTGCCCGCAAACGCCTTGCCGGTTTCGAGGAGCGCCTGGCCGAGGCCGGTGTCTCGCTGGCCGCGCGCGAGTATTATCAGGGTGGTTCCTCGCTTCAAAAGGGCCGCGAGCTGACCCAGCGCATTCTGGCGCGCGAGCCGGATCTCGATTTCCTTTACTATTCCAACGACATGATCGGCGCGGGCGGCCTGCTTTGGAGCATGGAGCAAGGGTACGACATTCCCGGAAAGCTCGGCCTCGCCGGCTTCAACGGGGTCGAGCTGCTCGACGGTTTGCCGATGCGTCTGGCCACCACCGATGCGCGGCGCGTCGATATCGGCAAGCGGGCGGCGCGGATCGTCGCAGGCAAAGAGCCGGCCCCAGAGGACGGAACCATTGCGCTGACGCCGACCTTCCTGCCGGGCGATACGATCCGCCAGCGCGGCAAATAGGCGGCACCAAACGGGACATGAAAAAGGCGCGGCCGAAGCCGCGCCTTTTCGTTTCGATCCCTGCGAAAGCGCCGCGCTCAGGCGCCCAAATCGGGGTAGAATTTGCCCGAAGGCGAAAGCGTGAAGATCTCGCAACCCGTCGCGGTCACGCCGATCGCATGTTCGAACTGCGCCGAGAGCGATTTGTCGCGCGTCACGGCGGTCCATTCGTCGGCAAGCGTCTTGGTCTCGGGACGGCCGAGGTTGATCATCGGTTCGATGGTGAAGAACATGCCCTCTTCCAGCACCGGACCTTTGCCCGGATGGCCGTAATGGAGCACGTTCGGTGCCGAGTGGAACACCCGCCCGATGCCGTGGCCGCAGAAATCGCGCACCACCGACATGTTGAAGCTTTCGGCATAGGACTGGATCGCATGGCCGATATCGCCGAAGGTCGCGCCCGGACGGACGGCCTCGATGCCCTTCATCAGGCTGTCGTGGGTGACCTTGATCAGGCGCTCGGCCTTGCGGCTCGCTTTGCCCGCGACATACATCCGGCTCGAATCGCCGAACCAGCCGTCGAGGATCACCGTCACGTCGATATTGAGGATATCGCCGTCATGGAGCACTTTCTCGCCCGGAATGCCGTGGCAGACGACATGGTTCACGCTGATGCAGCTTGCATGCTGGTAGCCGCGATAGCCGATGGTCGCGCTGACCGTGCCCAGCTCGACGACGCGGCGGGTGATGAAGGCGTCGATTTCGCCCGTGGTTGCACCCGGTTTGACCAGCGCGCCGACCTCGTCGAGAATTTGCGCCGTGATCTGGCCGGCAGCATGCATTCCCTTGAAGTCTTCAGGGTTGTGGATCAGGATCCCCTCTTTGGTCCGAACTTCGCTCATCACTTCCTCACATTCTGTTGCCTGAACAGATAGACCTCGCGCGGGCCTTGTTCCACCCTGTGCGACCACCTATACCCTGAATGCATGCCAGCCTGCCTGAGAAGAGGGACGAATGATGCAATCGGACAACCCCACAGCCGCCATTCTGGTCATTGGCGACGAGATCCTTTCGGGCCGCACCCGCGAAGGCAACGCCCATTACCTGTCGCAGGTTCTCAACAGCATCGGGATCGACCTGCGCGAAGTCCGCATCGTGGCCGATGACGAGGACCAGATCGTCGGCGCGATCCGCGCGCTGGACAAAAGCCTCGGCGGCAGCTGCGACATGCTGTTCACTTCGGGCGGGATCGGGCCGACCCATGACGACATCACCGCCGATGCCGTGGCGCGCGCTTTTGATACCGGCATCTCGCATAACGACGAGGCCCGCCGCATCCTGACCGCGAATTGGGAAAGCCGCGGCGTCGAGATTACCGAAGCGCGCCTGCGCATGGCCCGCATTCCGCATGGCGCGCGGCTGATCGAGAACAAGGTCTCGGCCGCGCCCGGATTCCACATCGGCAATACTTTCGTGATGGCGGGCGTTCCCAATGTCTTCACCGCCATGGTCGAGGCGGTTCTGCCCGAGCTGACCAAAGGCCGCCCCTCGATCAGCGAGGCGCTCGAGGTCATGCGCCCCGATCCGAAGTCGCGGGGCCTCTGCGCGCCGTGGCCGAAGAATTCAGCGACCTCTCGCTCGGCTCCTATCCTTTCAAGCGCGGCGAAAGCTACGGCACGAATTTGGTGATCCGCGGCCTCGACGGCGCACGGGTCGCGGCGGCTATGACCGCTTTGCGCAACCATTTCGGCTGAGCCGCCCATGGCGATCGACCAAACCCTCGCACGCGCCTTCGAGACGACCTGGCCCGCTGCGGAGTACCGCGATCTGGGCGGCTTCCGCATCGGGCGGGGATTGGGCGGTGGCGGGCGGATCAGCTCGGCGCTGGCCTTGGGCCCCGATTGGCAGGAAGACGCCATTCCCGCCGTCGCACGTATCCAGAAAGACTGGGACCAGATCGCGCAATTCCGCGTCTGGGAAGACGACACGCGCCTGACCGAGGCCCTCGCGCGGCATGGCTATGGCGGGTTGCGTCCGACCGAGCTCCATGTCGTGGAGATCTCGCGCCTGACCGACCGCGTGCCGCCGCCGCTCACCGCTTTCGAAATCTGGCCGCCGCTTGCGATCCAGCGCGAGATCTGGGCCGAGGGTAATATCTCGGCACCGCGCCAAGCCGCGATGGAGCGCGTCACCCTGCCCCGCACGGCCTTGCTCGGCCGACTCGACGATCACGCTTCAGGCGCGGCTTTCGTGGCGGTGGACGGCGATGTCGCGATGATCCATGCCGTCGAGGTCGCGCCGAAAATGCGCCGCCGCGGCATGGCGGAATGGCTGGTGCGGCAAGCGGCGATCTGGGGCGCGGCACAAGGCGCGCGCCGTCTGGCGCTGGCCATGACCGCCAGCAATGCCCCGGCGGCTGGGCTTTACGGCAAGCTCGGTTTCGAAAAGGCGGCAAGCTACCGCTATTGGGAGCACCTCCCCGCAAAGGCCTGACCCAAAGGGCCCGACCTCAAGTGCAGGTCGCGCAAAACGGCGCGCGGGGCCTATTGCCCGCTTGCGCCAATCCGGCCGCCATGCGGCGGAATTCGCGCTTGAGCATATCCAGCTCGCTGCGCAACAGGCCCAGCTCGGCCAGCAAATCCTCGTCCAGCGCCCCGCCCGCGATCATCGGCAGGCTGGCCAGACGCAGGGCATCCGCACCCAAAGGCTCGAGCCCCTCGCCGCCATCCTCGAACAGCAGGAAGGTCTGGACCCCGTCGAAAAGCCGCTCGGAGGGGATCGTCACCGAAATCCGCCAGCTTTTCTCGCCATCGGGCGAGACCGTCGCCACGGCAATCACCTCGCCCAGATGGGTCAGGACCACGCGGCCGAAGGGCTGCTCGCGACGCACGACGCCCTGCCAAACGCCACCTTTGAGGCCAAGCGATTCAAATCTGTCCATATCGGTCATCCTCTCGGGCGGCTCAGAACTCGGCGCGCAAATGGCGCGAGACGAAGAGTTCGCGCAGTTGCAGCGCATTCATGAAGGGGCTTTCGAAAATCAGGTCGATCCAGATCTTCTCCAGCCGCTTTTCGTTGATCTCGGTATAGGCGAGGTCGAATTCCGTGACCTGATGGCCGACGCTGTTGGTGCCGAGCTCGGCGAGATGATGCGTGACCTGATCGGTATTGGGCCCGCTCAGCACGTTCAGCCGCGCATAGACATTCATGGCGCGCTCGGCCGAAAGGCCGGTTTCGAGGCGCAGGATATGGCTGCGCGTCAGCCCCGAAAGCGCATCCTTGGGCAAGTCGATCGAGAGCGACAGGAAGCTGCCCGAAAAGGCGAAAACCTCCATTTCGAGACCGAAGGGCGCAAGGTCGGTCTCGCGCAGGTTGGAGATCTGCTTGAGGATCAGCGCGCTGTCGCGGCAATCGTGCCAGACGGCGGCCTCTTCGCCCAGACGGTCGCCGCTCTCGGGCGAGGCGATGCCGGTCGGGCGGATCGGAGTCGACATCAAGCCCGGACGCCAGCGCCAGTCGGTCCCGATCGGCAGATGCAGCGCGCTGAGGGCCTCGCGGCCCAGCTCGATCCGGCGGTCGGTGCGGATCAGCACGAGATCGAGCTTGCGGCGCAGCACCAAGGCCTCTTCGCGCAGGCTGCGTTTGCGCACGGTTCCCAGACCGGCGGCAATCTCGGCCACATGGGACCAGCGGCGGTAGGCCGCCTCGCGCAGTTTTCGGTCAAGCCATTTGCGGGGCCGGATCGCCATGCTCTGTCCTCATCTTCATCTTCGGTCGTCGCCCGCTCCCCCCACCGGACCAGAAATTTCCGGGCTTTGCAGCCGCGTTGCGCAGCGGCGCGGGGATCGGGCATGAAATTCGGTTGTAATAGCGCATCCTTATGCCGACTGGTGGGGCGGCTGCCAGTCATACTTGCGCCCAACAGAGAAATTCCTTGCTGCCTGTCGCCGCAAAGAAACGCGCAAATTACCGGAATCAAACAAAAAGAGCAGGAAGCTTCCCGCAGGCAAGCCGATTGGCCTAGCCGATGGCCGCATTCACCCGCGCCGCGCAGATCAGGTCGTTCATCGTCACGCCGCCCGCCGAATGGGTGGTGAAACGCAGGCTGCAATAGCCCCAGCCATAGCTGATATCGGGGTGGTGATTGGCCAGATCGGCGATCCCGCCCGCGACCATGGCCAAAGCCTGCGCGCGCAGAAAGCTCTTGGTGTCCAGCCGCCGTCCGATCGCGCGGCCCTCTTCGATCAGGCTCCAGCCTTCGAGCGCGGCAAGCCCCCGCCAGCGTCTCCTGCGCCAAAAGAGGCGCACCATCGACGATCCGGCCAGCAGCCAGGGCCGGTACCGAGAAAACGCCATTCTCCGGCGCGAAATCAGAGGCGGAACCCGTCATCTTCGCAGTCATGCTTTCCTCCTGCCACAGCTCAGAGCAAAGGCGCAGCCAGCGCCAAGAGATTGTTGCGCAGGCGCCGCCACACCGACCATGCCTTGATATCCTCGCGGGTGATCTCGACCGAGCGCTCGACATAGCTCATCTGGCGCTCGAAAAGATCCATCGTCACCTCGGTGCTGAGCGTGAAGATGTTCATCTCGTAATTCAGCTCGAAGCTGCGGCGGTCCATATTGGCGCTGCCGAACATCGCCACTTCGCCGTCGACCGTCATGATCTTGGCGTGCAGAAGGCCCGGCTTGAACAGGAAAAGCCGCACGCCCGCCTGAACCAGACCGTAGTAAAAGCCCTCGCTGGTGGCGCCCACAACCAGAGAATCGTTGCGCTCGGGGACGATCATCCAGACATGGACACCGCGCCGCGCCGCCGCGCGGATCGCGGCATCAAGCGTGCCGTCGGGCACATAATAGGGCGTCGTGATCACCACGCTTTCGCGCGCGGCATGAAGCATCGCGACCATGCTGTCGGCCATCGTGCCCTGCCGCAGGTCCGGACCCGTCGCCACGACCTGCGCCACCACGCCCGGCTCTTCTGCGGGCGGCACGAATACCAGCATGTCGCCCAGATCCTCGCCGGTATAGCTGATCCAGTCCTGCAGGAAGATCACCTGCATCTGGCGCACGACCGGCCCCTCGATGCGCAGGAAGACATCGACCCATGGCGCGAATTTCGGTTTGACCGCAAAGGCCTTGTCCGAACAGTTGCGGCTGCCGGTGAAGCCAACGGAATTGTCGATCACCACGATTTTGCGGTGGTTGCGCAGGTCCATGCGCTGGAAAAGCGCGCCGATGATCGGCAGGCCGAGCGGAAAGGCCTCGACGCATTCGACGCCGGCCTGCTTCATCTGCTGCCACGAGGACGAGCGCGAGAAAGCCCGCGAGCCGATCGCATCGATGATCGAGCGTACATGAACGCCGCGACGGGCCGCGCGGATGACCGCATCCGCGACCTTGCGCCCCGACACGTCGTCGAGCCAGATGTAGAACAGGATATGGACATGATGGCGCGCGGCATCGATCGCCGCGACAAGATCGTCGATCGCATCATCGTCCTCGGACAAAAGCGTGACGCGATTGCCCGCAACGGCCTGCAAACCACCGATCGCCTTGTTGGTCGCCAGAACCGGTCCGTTATCACCCTCGGGCGTGTCGATGTGATAGGGGCTGCTCTCCCAGCCGCCGGTCAGGTGGTCGCGCACGTCGGCCATCTTCTGGACCTCGGCACCGCGCATCCGCACTTCGCCGAAGAGGATATAGGCGATGATGCCGACCAGCGGCACCAGCTCGATCACGAGGATCCACGACAGCCGCACCGTCGGTTCGAGCCGCGGGCGCAAAAGCACGCGGATCGAAACCGCCAGCGCGAGGGCATAGTGAAGGATGGCGATTGTTTCTGTCCACATATGGGCATTAAGACTCCGGCACAGCGGAATTGCAATTCCCCGCTTCTCGGCCTATCTCATTGCCCGAGTGCAGAGAAAAAGGCTTCCGATGAACTGGATCACCAACTACGTCCGTCCGCGCATCAATTCGCTTTCTCGCGTCGCGAAGTGCCCGAGAACCTTTGGACGAAGTGCCCCGAATGCGGCACGATGCTGTTCCACCGCGAACTGGCCGACAATCTCAATGTCTGCACGACGTGCCAGCACCATCTCGCCATTTCGCCGCGCGACCGTTTTGCGGCGCTTTTTGACGGCGGCGTCTTCGTCGACGTGAAAGTGCCCGAGCCGGTCGCCGACCCGCTGCATTTCCGCGACCAGAAAAATATCCCGACCGCATGAAGGCGGCACAGAAATCCACCGGCGAAAAAGAGGCGATGCTGGTCGCCGAGGGCGAAATCGGCCGCACGCCGGTCGTCGCCGCCGCGCAGGACTTCGCCTTCATGGCGGGCTCGATGGGCATGTATGTCGGCAATGCCATCGTGGCTGCCGCCGAACGCGCCGTCAAACTCAAGCGCCCTCTGGTGCTGTTCTCGGCCGCAGGCGGCGCGCGCATGCAGGAAGGCATCCTGTCGCTGATGCAGATGCCGCGCACCACGGTCGCGGTCCAGATGCTCAAGGAAGCGCGCCTGCCCTATATCGTCGTGCTGACCCATCCGACGACCGGCGGCGTCACCGCATCCTATGCCATGCTGGGCGATGTCCAGATCGCCGAACCCAATGCGCTGATCTGCTTTGCCGGTCCGCGCGTGATCGAGCAAACCATCCGCGAGAAACTGCCCGAAGGCTTCCAGCGCGCGGAATATCTGCTCGAGCACGGGATGCTCGACCGCGTGACGCACCGCAAGGAACTGCGCGGAGAGCTGATCTCGATCCTGCGCATGATGATGCGCCAGCCCGCACCGATCGCGGCCGATCTGCCTGCGCCCGGCACGATCGCGGCAGCCCATGCCGAAGCCGAAGCAGATGCCAAGGCCGGTTGAAACCGGCCTTTCCTGCCCCATAATCCAGACCGTCTTTAGCCAGGGTGTTGCCATGTCCGGCTCCGATGCCATTCTTGCGCGGCTGATGTCGCTTCACCCCAAGGTCATCGACCTGTCGCTCGACCGGATGCACCGCATCCTCGACGCGCTCGGCAATCCCGAGAAAAGATCCCGCCGGTGATCCATGTCGCGGGCACCAACGGCAAGGGCTCGACCCAGGCCATGATCCGCGCGGGTCTGGAATCGGCGGGGCTCAAGGTCCATGCCTATACCTCGCCCCATCTCGCGCATTTCCACGAGCGCATCCGCGTCGCGGGCGAGCTGATCTCCGAGCCGATGCTGGCCGAAATGCTGGCCGAATGCGAGGCCGCGAATGCAGGCGAGCCGATCACCTTCTTCGAGATCACCACCGCGGCGGCCTTCCTCGCCTTCTCGCGCATCGATGCCGATTACACCCTGCTCGAGGTCGGGCTTGGCGGCAGGCTCGACGCGACCAATGTGATCGAGGATCCGCGCCTGACGGTGATCACCCCGATCTCGATCGACCACACCCAATATCTCGGCGACACGCTCGAGGCGATCGCGGGCGAGAAAGCCGGCATCCTCAAGCGCCGCGTGCCCTGCATCGTCGGCCGCCAACTGCCCGCCGCCCGCGAGGTGATCGAGGCCCGCGCCGAAAGGCTCCACGCGCCCCTGCGCATCGCGGGTCAGGATTGGGTCTCGCTGCGCGAAGGCGACGCTCTGGTCTATCAGGACGACAACGGGCTGATGGATCTGCCCCTGCCCGCTTTGCCCGGCCCCCACCAGATCGACAATGCCGGAACCGCGATTGCCGCCCTGCGCGAATTGGGCTTCGGCCGCGTCGAGGCCCGCGCCGCCGTGACCGAGGTCGAATGGCCGGCACGGATGCAGCGCCTCAAATCCGGCCCCCTGGTCGAAGCGGCGGGCGATTGCGAGCTCTGGCTTGACGGCGGCCACAATCCCGCAGGCGGCATCGCGATTGCGGCCACGCTGGCGGCTTTGCCCAAACGCCCGACCCATCTGGTGTGCGGCATGCTCAACACCAAGGATGTCGTGGGCTATATGCAGCCCTGACCGCCGTGGCCCTCAGCCTGACGGCGGTCGCCATTCCCGGCGAGGCGGCAACGCTCAGCGCCGAGGAAACAGCCGCAGCCGCCACCGAGGCAGGCTTTGCCGCAACCACGGCCCCCGACACGCTCGAAGCCGTCCGCAGCCTTGCCAAGGCCCATCCGGTGCGCGCCTGCTCATCTGCGGCTCGCTTTATCTCGCCGGACAGGTCCTCAAGCAAAACGCATAGAGCCCGCCCACTCGCACAAGAAAACAGGGCCGCAGCTCAAAGCGCGGCCCTTTCTTCATCACGGAAATACCCCAAAACCGCGCCGCTGCCGTGACCGCGCCATTCCACGCCGCGCAGCCCTCTCCCCGAAAGCAACAAAGCCGGCGCCGCCCAAGGCGTGCCGGCCCTGCCTCGTCTTCGACGAGCAGTCTCAGTATTTGATCGGCTTGCCGTCGCGGTCTTCCTCTTCGAGGATCTCCACCAATGCCGCATTGGCCGAAAGCCACAGCTTGTTGCCCTCGGTCGAGGCGATGTTGTTGACATGGATATAGCGGTGATGCGTCAGTTCGACCCCATGCTCGGGATCATGCCGCTTCAGCTTGATGCGGTTTTCGTCGATATGATCGACGATGCCGACATGGACGCCATCTGCGCCCACGATTTCCATATCCGGTCTGACCTTTGATTGAAAATTCATGGAGAGCTTCCTTCTGTCCGGCCCGATCGCGACGGACCCGACAGCGAAACCCGAAACCCCGCACGCTTGTTCCGCCAAATCGCTCACATCGGCTCGCTTTTGCGCGACCGGCGGCGACGATACCTAAAGCGGGCGGATCAGGCGGGCTTGCCCCAATGCTCGTCGCGCATCTCGTGCAGACGGCTGGCGGTGCGCTCGAATTCAAAGGCCCCTTCGCCCTCCGCGTAAAGGCGGTCGGGCTCGTCGGCGGCGCTGGCGAACAGCTTGACCTTGGCCTCGTAAAGCGCGTCGATCAGCGTCACGAAGCGCTTGGCCTCGTTGAAATTCGAGGCGCTCAGCAGCGGAACCCCGTCGATGAACAGAACGTCCACCGCTTCGGCCAAAGCCAGATAATCGGCTGGACCCAAGGGCTTGCCGCAGAGGTCCCAAAACCCCGCCCGCGCCATGCGCCCGACATGCTGCGGCAGCTCCAGCTTGCGGCCCATGACCTCGAGCACCAGGGGCGAGGCCTCCGCGCCGCCCGCGAGATCCGCCCAGATCGCGTCCAGCTCGGCCCGCGCCTCTTTGCCGGCGGGCGAAAACCAGATCTTCCCGCCCTCGAGCCGGCCCTGACGGTGGTCCTGCGCCGAGACCAGCTCGACCACGTCCATCTTCTCGCGGATCAGCGCGATGAAGGGCAGGAAAAGCTGGCGGTTGAGGCCGTTCTTGTAGAGATCCTCGGGCACGCGGTTCGAGGTGGTGACGATCACAACGCCGCGCGCAAGCAGCACCTGAAACAACCGCCCCACGATCATCGCATCGGCAATATCGGTGATCTGCATCTCGTCGAAGCACAAAAGCCGCACCTTGTCGGCGACCTCATGCGCGACCGGAGCGACAGCATCGGCCACGCCCTTGGCGCGCATCCGCTGCAAACCGGCCTGTATTTCCTGCATGAATTCGTGGAAATGGACGCGGCGCTTGGCCTCGAAAGGCGCAGCGTCCATGATCAGGTCCATCAGCATCGACTTGCCGCGACCGACCCCGCCCCAAAGGTAAAGCCCCTTGGCCGCGACCGGATCGGGCTTGGGGCTGCGCGACAAAAGCGACAGCCAGCCCGATTTCACGGGCGCGGGCGTGCCGTCCCCGAGACGCGCCACCAGCGCATCCAAAGCCGGCAGGACCGCGCGTTGCGCGGGATCGGATTCCAGAGCGCCGGCGGCAACGCGGGCCTCATATGCTTGGGTCACGCTTGTCATGGCCCACCCCTGCCAAGAAGCCTGCCCGACTGCAAGAGGGCGCGGCGCTTGCGTCCGAAATTCCGCACGCCTAGCCTGTCCCCAAACCGGAGGTCCCGATGCCAGATCCCGCCCCGAACATGCACGAAGACAGCCCGCCCGCGACCGCCCAGGGGCAAGCCGCGACAGGTGCCGCGTCATCCGACACAGCCCTTCGTGCCGCCTTTGATGCGCTGTTTCAGGCGAGCCGCGCCGATCCTTTGCCGGATTGGCCCCGACGCCGCGCGCGGCTTTTGGCGCTCAAGACCATGATCAGGCGGAACCGCACAGTCTTCGGCGCGGCCATTGCGCGCGATTTCGGCCAACGCCCGCAGGCCGAGACCGATATGGCCGAGATTTTCCCCTCGCTTCAGGAAATCCGCCACGCCCTGCGCCACGGCAAAGGCTGGATGCGGCGCAGGAAAGCGGGTGTCAGCCTGCCCTTTTTACCAGCACGCGCCGCGATCCATCCCCGTCCGGTCGGGCTTGTGGGGATTGTCGCGCCGTGGAATTACCCGCTGTTCCTCGCCATCGGCCCGCTGGTCTCTGCCTTTGTCGCGGGCAATCGCGCCATGGTGAAGCTCTCCGAACATGCGCCTGCCTTTGCCGAAGCCTTCGCCACCGCCGCAACCGCGCATTTCGACGCGCAGACACTCGCGGTCGTCACCGGCGGGCCCGAAGTGGCCGCGCCTTTCACGGCGCTGCCCTTCGATCATCTGGTCTTCACCGGCTCGACCGCGATCGGGCATCATGTCATGGCGGCAGCGGCAGCAAACCTGACGCCCCTCACGCTCGAACTTGGCGGCAAATCGCCCGCGCTGGTCGCGCCCGACGCCGATCTCGATCAGGCGGTTGCGGCCATCATGCGCGGCAAGCTGCTGAACGCGGGCCAGACCTGTATCGCACCCGATTACGTCCTCGTGCCGCGTGCGCGACAGGACGATTTCATCGTTGCCGCGAAGGCATGGGTCGCGCGCCATTATCCCGCCCTCGCGGGCAATCCCGATTACAGCCATATCATCAATCCCGCGCAATTCGCCCGCCTCGACCGGGCGCTGCAGGCCGCGCTCGCCAAGGGGGCCTCGGCCCATGCGCTCAGCGATGCCGCGCCCGATGCCGCGCGCCGCCTGATGCCGCCGCTGATCGTGCTCGATGCGCAAGGACCGCTCGCCGAGGAGGAGATCTTCGGCCCGATCCTGCCGCTGGTCCCCTATGACCACCTGCGCGAGGCCGTCGCCCATATCACGGCACGCCCGCGCCCTCTGGCCTTCTACCCCTTCACCCGCGACCCCGAGACCCGCGCGCTTTTGCTCGCGCACGTCACGGCGGGAGGCGTCAGCGTCAACGACACCTTGTTCCACATCGCCCAACCCGGCCTGCCCTTTGGCGGGATCGGCGCAAGCGGTATGGGGGCCTATCACGGCAAGGCGGGGTTCGAGCGCCTCTCGCATCTGATGCCGGTCTTCGAGCAGGCCAAAATGAACGGGGCGGGACTGCTCGCCCCGCCCTATCGTCACCGTTTCCGCAATCTGATGCGCCTGTTGATGCGCTAGGTCCTAACCGATCGAGCGGTTGCGCGTCTCGACGCCGATCAGAAGGGTCAGCACCGCCGCGAGCAGCAAGAGCCCCGCGAAAAGGCCGATCGCCACGCCAAAGCCCTGTGCGATGATCGAGCCGAGAAGCGAGGGGGCAAGCAGCCCGCCAACGCGCGCCACCGCGCCCGCCGTCCCCATGCCGGAGCCGCGCAGGCCGGTCGGGTATAGCTCGGGCGTATAGGCGTAAAGCGCGCCCCATGTCCCCAGAAGCGCAAAGCTCATCAGAAGCAGCGAGGCCGCGATCATGACCGGCCCGCTCGCGATGGTGAACAGCAGGCAGCCGAGCGCCGAAAGCACGAGAAAGAGCTGCAGCGTCGGACGGCGGCCCCAGGTCTCGACCCCATGGGCGGCCAAAGCATAGCCGGGGATCTGGGCCAGAGCCATCAGCACAAGGAAGCCGTAGCCACGCACAAAGCCGAAACCACCGCCCGCTAGCTGCGGCGGCAGCCAGACAAAGACGCCGTAATAGGACAGCGACACCAGAAACCACACCGCCAGAATCGACAGGGTGCGGCGGCGCAAAGCGGGACCAAAGAGCCCGTTCGGATCGGATTCGGTCGGCGTCGGCACGATGCGGACCGCATCGGAGAAGGGCTCGGCACCATTGACCGCGAGCACGCGCGCAATCACGGCGCGCGCCTCGGCATCGCGGCCCGATTTGATGAGATACATCGGCGATTCCGGCACCCAGAGCCGCAGCCCGACCCCGATTACCGCCGGAACGGTCGCAACCGCCATAATCCAGCGCCATTGGTCGGCCTCGATATAAAGCGAGGCGAGCCAGGCCGTCACCGCGACGATGATCGTGCCGATCGCCCAGAACCCCTCCAGCCAGACCAGCCAGCGCCCGCGGTTCTTGGGCGGAAGAAACTCCGCCATCATCGCGTAATCGACGGGCAAAGTGCCGCCCACCCCGACGCCGGTCAGGAAGCGCAAAACCAAAAGCACGGTAAAGCTCGGCGCGAACACCGACAGCACGCCGAAGATCGCCTCGCAGGCGACCGTCAGCAACAACACCTTGCGTCGGCCGATACGGTCGGCGACGCGCCCGAACAGCGAGGCGCCGACAAACATGCCCAGAAAGAACAGGGTGCCGGTCTGGAGCGCCTGCGGCACGGTCAGATCAAAGCTCTTCGCAATCGAGGCCGCAGTAAAGCCGATCGCGATGACCTGCATCGCATCCGCCGTCCAGACGAGGCCGAAAATCCCCAGCAGGCGCCTCTGGAACCGTCCCGCCCCGGCGCGCGCCAAGGCGTCGTCGATCATCACATCCATCGGGCTCTCCTCCTGCCTGATCTGACTGGAATGTGACTTGCCCGAGCAATGGGGCTTTTGTCCAGCGCGCATTTCACCTCGCGGAACGCAAAGGAAGATTGATCAACCACAGGGCGAGCATGGCGGAATTTCCGCCTCGAAATCGGGCCTTTCGCGGAACGCGGCTCTTGGCCCGCGACAAGAACCCGCGATCCGCGCCCATGAAAAAGGCCGCCCCGGAGGGGCGGCCCGAAAGAGCATTCCGGCTCGGGCTCGCGGCTTATTTCAGCCCTTCGCAGAAGCTTTGATCCGCGCGCAGGCATCCGCGAGCACCTCGTCCGAGGTCGCATAAGAGATGCGGAAATGCGGCGAGAGGCCGAAAGCCGCACCAAAGACCACGGCAACACCGGTCTCGTTCAACAACGCGGTGGCGAAAGCCTCGTCATCGGCAATCACCGCACCACCGGCCGAGGTTTTGCCGATCAGATCGCGGATCGAGGGATAGACGTAGAACGCCCCTCGGGCTTGGGGCAAACGATGCCGGGCGCTTCGTTCAGCGCGGCCACCACCAGATCGCGGCGACGCTCGAAGACCGCGCGGCTTTCGGCGATGTAATCCTGCGGCCCTTCCAAAGCGGCCAAAGCCGCATATTGGCTGATCGAGCTGGGGTTCGAGGTCGATTGCGACTGCAGCTTGCTCATCGCCTTGATGAGGATCTCGGGCGCCGCACCATAGCCGATGCGCCAGCCGGTCATCGCATAGGCTTTCGACACGCCGTTCATGGTCAGCGTGCGGTCTTTGAGCTTCGGCTCGATCTCGGCAATGGTCGAGAATTTGAAGTCGTCAAAGACCAGATGCTCGTAGATGTCGTCGGCCAGCACCCAGACATCGGGGTGGCGCAGCAGGACATCGGCCAGAGCGCGCAGGTGATCGGCGCCATAGCCCGCACCTGTCGGATTCGAGGGCGAGTTCAGGATCACCCATTTGGTCTTGTCGGTGATCGCCGCCTCCAGCTGCTCGGGCGAGATGCGGTAGCCGTGCTGCATCTCGGCCTCGATCGCGACCGGCGTGCCGCCCGCGAGCAGGACCATGTCGGGATAGCTGACCCAGTAAGGCGCGGGAATGATGACCTCGTCGCCGGGGTTCAGCGTCGCCATCAGCGCATTGTAAAGGATCTGCTTGCCGCCGGTGCCGACAGTGATCTGGGCGGGGGTGTAGTCGAGGCCGTTCTCGCGCTTGAACTTGGCGCAGATCGCCTTTTTCAACTCGGGAATGCCGTCAACGGCGGTATAGCGGGTGTGACCTGCGTCGATCGCAGCCTTGGCAGCCTCGCGGATATGCGCGGGGGTGTCGAAATCCGGCTCTCCGGCCGAAAGGCTGATGATGTCACGACCTTCCGCGGCGAGTTCGCGCGCGCGGTTGGTGATGGCAATGGTCGGCGAGGGTTTGACGCGGGCGAGCGTCTGGGACAAAAGCTCATCGGACAATCCTGCAACTGATGCGGCCTTTTCTTAGGCCTCTCGGGGCGGGCAAGCAACCGGGGCAAAAGCGTGACCGAAGAAGAAGCAAGATTGAAACGGCTGTCGATGCGCAGCTGGCGGCGGGGCACCAAAGAGATGGACCTGATCCTCGGCCCCTTCTCGGACAGCGAATTGAAGACGCTCTCGCCGGCCGAGCTGGATGAATATGAGCAGCTTTTGAATGAAAATGATCAGGACCTTTATCCTTGGATTACAGCACGTTCGCGTGGCGAAACCCCGGGTCCTCAGGAATTCGAGGCTCTTTTGAACCGAATTGCGGCTTTCTCGCTTGATCGCCTGCGGCGCTGATCCGCGAATTCCGGCGCGCCATTAACCGAAGATTGGGGAAGTTCGGGCAAAGTGATCGGCGATTGGTCACTCACGGATTTGTTCATGCCCCCGAATATTGCTTCTGCCATGCGCCCGACCTTGGCGCGCGACCGGACCGGCTCCTATCTTGAAAGCCTGCAGATTCTCGAACGTCTGCACCGGCTTTTGCTGGATCTGGTCAAAGACGAATTCGAGCGTCTGGGCCGCGACGACCTGACGCCGGTGCAGGCGCTGATCCTGTATAATCTCGGCTCTTCCGAAGTGTCGGCGGGCGAATTGCGTTCGCGCGGGATCTATCAGGGCTCGAACGTGTCCTATAATCTCAAGAAGCTGGTGCAGATGGGCTTCGTTAGCCACGAACGCAGCGAGGCGGACCGCCGCTCGGTCCGCGTGCGCCTGACCGATTCGGGACAATTGGTCCGCGATACCGTCGCCTCCCTTTTCGCGACCCATGCCGACGGGCTGGAAGCATCGGGCATTCTCGACGATCCGGCGATCGAACAGGTCAACCTGCAATGGCGCCGGATCGAACGCTTCTGGTCCGAACAAATCCGCTACATCTACTGACCACAAAGCTTTGAACGCGCCGGAATTTTCCGGTGCAACGGAACCGCATCCCCCGCATCAGGGCCGATCACCGCGGAGACATCCGGTTCCGCATTTCCGACAGGCAGCCGCATAATCCGGCTGCCTGTCCCTTGCATACGGGCTCACCAATGGCCGGTATTGGCCATGCTCGACCAAGGCTCCTGCGGCGGCAGATGGTCCCCCTCCTGCAGCAGCTCGATCGAAACATTGTCGGGGCTCCTCACAAAGGCCATATGGCCGTCGCGCGGCGGGCGGTTGATCACCACACCCGCGTCCATCAGCTTCTGGCACAGGTCATAGATATTCTCGACACGGTAGGCGAGATGGCCGAAATGGCGGCTGTCCGAAGGCAGGCCCTCGTCCCCGTCCCAGTTATAGGTCAGCTCGACCGGCGTATCCGGCTGACCGGGTGGCGCCATGAAGACCAACGTGAAGCGGCCCTTGTCGTTGTCGATCCTGCGCGTTTCCACCAGCCCGAGAAGGCCGAAGAACGCCATGGTCTTTTCCAGATCGGCAACGCGCAC
The DNA here is from genome assembly GCA_030410095.1 of Paracoccus cavernae. GTDB lineage: Bacteria > Pseudomonadota > Alphaproteobacteria > Rhodobacterales > Rhodobacteraceae > Paracoccus > Paracoccus cavernae. Next base: position 3,371,306 of record JAUFRC010000001.1, on the reverse strand, counting down.
CATCGTGTGCAAATAGCGAATATTCATCACTTTCCTCCCGAGGACTTTGACCGAAGACTGGCACGCGGCCATAAATTACACAATTCCCCCCACCTCACGTCACGGCAGTTGCACGTTGCAAGAAGAGCGCCTGGGTGCCAGAAACAGAACCTACAAAGACGAGGATTCTGCGATGCCCCTGACCCCCGAACAGCAAGCCGAAATCGACGAGCAGCGTGCCCATCCGCAGCCGACCCTGCGCGCGGTTTCCCGGGGATGGAAAAGCATCTCTATACCGCCCATCCGGTCCTTGATCACGGCCTTGTCCGCGTCATCGACTATATGGGCGACGACAGCGCGATCACGCAGGCCGCCCGCGTCAGCTACGGCCGCGGCACCAAATCGGTCAGCAATGACGAAGGCCTGATCCGCTATCTCATGCGCCACTGGCACTCGACCCCGTTCGAGATGTGCGAAGTCAAATTCCACGTCAAATTGCCGGTCTTCGTCGCCCGCCAATGGATCCGCCACCGCACCGCCAATGTGAACGAATATTCGGCGCGCTACTCGATCCTCGACCGCGAATTCTACATCCCCGCCCCCGAACAGCTCGCCGCGCAATCGACGGTGAACAATCAGGGCCGCGGCCAGACGCTGCAAGGCGAAGAGGCCGCCCGCGTCCTCGACCTTTGCGCGAAGACGCGATGCGCAGCTACGACAGCTACGAATCCATGCTCAGCCAGGACGGCCAGCAGGGCCTCGCGCGCGAACTGGCCCGCATGAACCTGCCCGCCAATATCTATACGCAATGGTATTGGAAGGTGGATCTGCACAACCTCTTCCACTTCCTGCGCCTGCGCGCCGACCCCCATGCCCAATACGAAATCCGCGTCTATGCCGAAACCATGGGCCAGATCGTCAAGGATTGGGTGCCCTTCGCCTATGGCGCCTTCGAGGATTACCGCCTCGGCGGCACGCAGCTTTCGGGCAAAGGGATCGAGATCATCAAACGCCGCCTCGCAGGCGAAACGGTGACCTTCGAGAACTCGGGCCTCAGCAAAGGCGAGTGGCGCGAATTCGAAGCGGTCTGGGGCTGATCCACGGCCCGTCACGCACAGAAGAAAGCGGGCAGAGTTCCCCCTGCCCGCTTTCTTCATCACATAAATACCCGTTTTCCGGCGATCACATCGCGGTCCAGCCGCCATCAACGGAAATCGTCGTGCCGGTGATCTGGTCGGCGGCCGGCGAGCACAAAAACACCGCCGTCCCCCCATCTGCGCCGTCGTCGCGAACTCGCCCGAGGGTTGGCGCTGCAACATCACCTTCGCGATCACATCCTCGCGGCTCATGTTGTGGGCCTTCATCTGGTCGGGGATCTGCTTCTCGACGATCGGCGTCAGAACATAGCCCGGACAGATCGCATTGGCGGTGATCGGCTCGCGCGCGGTCTCGAGCGCGGTCGTCTTGGTCAGCCCGACCACGCCGTGCTTCGCCGCGACATAGGCCGATTTGAACTCCGAGGCACGCAAACCATGGGCCGAGGCGATGTTGACGATGCGGCCCCAGCCGGCCTTGCGCATCATCGGCAGCGCGACGGCTGTGGTGTGGAAGGCCGAGGACAGGTTGATCGCGATGATCGCATCCCATTTCTCGACCGGAAACTCGTCGATCGGCGCGACATATTGGATGCCCGCGTTATTCACCAGAATATCGCAAACCCCCGCCTTTTCGATCAGGGCACGGCATTCCGCGCCTTTCGACATATCGGCCTGGATATAGCGAACCTTGACGCCATGCTCTTTGGCCAGAGCCTCGGCCAGAGCGTGATCCTCGGGCGCATCGGTGAAGCTGTTGATGACAAGATCCGCACCGGCACGGGCAAGCTCGTGCGCGACACCCAAGCCAATCCCCGAATTCGACCCGGTCACGACAGCCGTCTTTCCGGCCAGGAACTTCTCGAACATGACGATCCCCAATTTCGTTTGCATATGCAGCATGAACCCTATGCTGCGGGGACAAGTTCCGCATAAAAAAACGCCCGCACAAGGCGGGCGCTAAGTCATGAGGCAGGTTTCATACAGGCAAGAAACCTATCGAGCAGTGCCTTATCTATATGCTTTTTCCCCTCTGAGTCCAAGGAGGAAGTTTGCCACTCGGTTAAGCGCGCGGTAATCTGCATCCCGAGGCAAGACAAATAAGAAAAACCGGGCGGGACTCGTATGCGATTCTTCAAAATTTCTAACGAATCCGCGATTCTGCGAATTGTGGCGGTTTTTCTTGGTGTTGCAGGGATGCCGCTGGCAAGCCTTGCCGAACCGTCCCATGCCCTTGCAATCTATGGAGAACCGGCCCTTTCCGCCGATTTCGAATCCCTGCCCTATGCGCGGGCCGATGCGCCCAAGGGCGGCTCGATCGGTTCGGCGAGGCAGGGAATTTCAACTCGCTGAAACCTTGGGTTTTGATGGGAAACCCCGTCTGGTCGGTTGGCGTTCACGTCACCGAGAGCCTGATGTACCGCTCGATCGACGAGCCCTTCACCCTCTACGGACTGCTTGCGGAAAGCGCCGAGACGGCGCCGGACGGGTCCTGGGTCGAGTTCACCTTGCGCCCCGAGGCCCGTTTTTCCGACGGCAGCCCCGTGACTGTCGAAGATGTGATGTGGTCCTACGAGACCCTCGGAACGCAGGGCCACCCGCGCTATCGCGGCGTCTGGTCGAAAGTCGCCGAAATGGCCCAGACCGGCCCGCGCTCGGTCCGCTTTTCCTTTACCGAGATCGACCGCGAACTGCCCTTGCTGATGGGCATGCGCCCGATCCTGAAAAAGGCGCAATGGGAGGGCAAGGATTTCAGCCAATCCAGCCTCGATGTGCCCATCGGCACCGGCCCCTATGTCGTCGACAGCGTCGATCCGGGCCGCCGCATCACCTTCCGCCGCAATCCCGATTACTGGGGCAAGGACCTGCCGGTCATGCGCGGCCTCAACAACCTCGACGAGATCCGCTACGATTATTTCGGCGATGCCTCGGCCATGTTCGAGGCCTTCAAGGCCGGCGAGATCGACGTCTGGCGCGAGCTGGTGGCCGCGAAATGGGACCGCGATTTCACCTTTCCCGCCGTGAGCGACGGCAGTGTGACCAAAAGCGAGATCCCGCATCACCGGCCTTCGGGGATCATGGGGCTGGTGATGAACACCCGCAATCCGCTGTTCGGAGATTGGCGCGTGCGGCAGGCCATGATCGAAGCCTTCAACTTCGAATTCATCAACCAGACCCTGACCGGCGGCACCGATCCGCGCGTCACCAGCTATTTCGCGAATTCGGATCTCGCCATGGACCACGGCCCCGCCTCGGGCCGCGAGGCCGAACTTCTTGCCCCTTCGCGGCCGAGCTGCCCTATGGCACGATCGAGGGCTACAGCCTGCCCGAAGGCGGCCCCCGCGTTCTCGACCGTGCGGGCATCCGGCGCGCGGTGGCGCTGTTGGCGGAGGCCGGATGGACGGTCCACGAAGACGGCATTTTGCGCAACGGCGAGGACCAGCCGTTCCGCTTCGAGATCCTTCTCAACCAGTCGGGCTCGGCGATGCGCACCAGCTCCGAGACCCGCCAGATCGTCGATATCTACACCCAATCCCTGCGCAATCTCGGGATGGAGGCGCGGATCACCCTGCTCGATTCGGCCCAGTTCATCGAGCGCACGAACAACTACCAATTCGACATGACATGGTACGAACGGGCGCTTTCGCTCTCTCCGGGCAACGAGCAGCGGCTTTACTGGGGTCACGATGGCGTGACGCAGCCGGGGACGAAGAACTGGATGGGGATGGATTCGCCCGCCGCCGAAGCCATGATTACCGAGATGCTGACCACGGATCGCCTGAAAACTACCGTGCCGCGGTGCGTGCGCTTGACCGGATCTTAACCGCCGGTCGTTACGTTGTGCCTGTCAGTTACTCTAGGATTTCGCGCTTGGCCCATCTATCGGACCTGCATTATCCTGAACGCATACCGCTTTACGGCGATTGGCCGGGGTTCCTGCCGGAACTCTGGTGGCAAGAGGAGAAGGAATGAAACGTCTGTTCACCGCCGCAATTTTGGCGACGCTCACACTGTCCGGCTGCAATACGGTTGCTGGTGTCGGAGAGGATATCACCGGCGCTTCGCGTCTGGTCCAAGGGGTGTCTCGGGAGGAGGCTACTGATGAAATGGCAGCAGGTTCAGGACAATTGGTCCGCCTTCTTCGACGCGATTTCGGAAAAGTGGCCCGATGTCGACGAGAACGAGCTTGAGGAAATCGACGGCGACCAGCGCGCCTTCATCGCCTATATCGCCGAAGTCACCGAACAAGACCCACGCGAGGCCCGCGACGAGATCCGCGAATGGCTCTCGGGGAGATTCCTCGGATGTCGTCATGGACCCGAGCCATAACGACCGTTCGATGGCCTTTTCGTCGAAGTTCGTCCCCGAGGGCGAAGACGAAAGCGATGACGACGCTTTGTTCGGCGACGACGATTACGACAACGAAGACAACGACTGAGCACGCGCCTGGGCCGCTGCGCCATGCGCGGGTCAGGCGGATCGAAGGTCGGGGCTTCCGCCCCGGCGAGGCATTTCGTCCTCTAGGGACGAATGCCTCTCCTCCCCGGGGATATTGGGACATGAAAGATCGCGATTGCGTCACCGCAGGGCGCAGGCCTCAGGCAGCGAGTTCGACCCAGACGGGGACATGATCGCTCGGCTTTTCGGCGGCGCGCTGGTCGCGGTCGACGCCGGCATCCACCATCAGATCGGCCGCCTCGGGGCTGAGCAGAAGATGGTCGATGCGGATGCCGTTGTTCTTCTCCCACGCGCCGGCCTGATAGTCCCAGAAGGTGAATGGGCCTTTTTCGGCATCGGGATCGCGGATGCGCAGGGCATCGGTCCAGCCCTGATATTCGATGCGGCGCAGGCTCGCGCGGCTTTCGGGCAGAAAGAGCGCGTCGGTCGTCCACTTTTCGGGAAAGCCACATCGGCGGGCTGCGGGATCACGTTGTAATCGCCAAGCATCACCACCGGCATCTCGCTTTCGAGGAAGCGTGCGGCATGGCGGTGCAGACGCTCCATCCAGGCCAGTTTGTAATCGTATTTCGGCCCCGGCGCGGGGTTGCCGTTGGGCAGGTAAAGCCCCGCGATCCGCACGGCGCGGGTCCCGATCACCGTGGCCTCGATCCAGCGCGACTGCTCGTCGCTGTCGTCACCGGGCAGGCCGCGCGATATGTCCTCGAGCGGGAGTTTCGACAGGATTGCAACCCCGTTGAAGCCCTTTTGGCCGAAAGTCTCGACCCGCCAGCCGAGGTCTTCGAGCACCTCGCGCGGGAAGCTTTCGTCCTGCGTTTTGATTTCCTGCAGCACGACCACATCGGGCGCGGCGCTGGCCAGCCAATCGGTCAGTTGCGAAATACGGGCGCGAACGCCGTTGATGTTGAAACTTGCAATCTTCATAGTGGCGACCATATGCCGGAACGGCTGGGAGAGGCAAATGAACTTCACCGAGACCGCGCCGATCATGCGCATCTTCGACATCGGGAAAGCGCGGGATTTCTACTGCGGTTTTCTGGGGATGAGCTGGGATTGGGAGCATCGCTTCCACCCCGATGCGCCGCTTTATGCGCAGATCAGCCGCGCGGGGCTGGTGCTGCACCTGAGCGAGCATCACGGCGATCGACGCCCGGCTCGACGGTTTTCGTGCGCATGAAGGGGATCGACGATTTCCACCGCGAGATCAGCGCGCACCGCTATCGCTATTTCCGGCCGGGGATCGAGACCATGCCTTGGGGGCGCAGCATGACGGTGATCGATCCGTTCATGAATACCTTGCGCTTCAACGAGGATCTGCCCGAGGGCGAAGAGCCGGCCGAAACGGAAAACGGGGCTGAACGCCCCGCTTTCAAACCTCTGTCGCGTTTTCACTTGGCGCGGTCACGATCAGCTTGTCGATCCGCATCGCATCCATATCGGCGACCTCGAAGGTCCAGCCCTGATAGGTGAAGGTCTCTCCCGTGCGGGGATCTGGCCCAGAAGGTTCAGCACCAGACCTGCAACTGTCGAGTAATCGCCCTCGGGCAGGGGCAGCGGGAAACCGGTCTCGCCCGCAAACTCGTCGGCGCTTTCCGAGCCCGCGACCAGCCAGCTGCCGTCGGCGCGCCGGACGATATCGGGATCGTCGCCCGCACCATCCTCGAAATCGCCGGCAATCGCCTCGAGCAGGTCCATCGTGGTGATGACGCCCTGGAAGTGGCCGAACTCGTCATAGACGAAGACCATGCGCTCGGGCGTTTTGCGCATGATTTCCACGACCGACATCGCCTTGGCGGTATCAAGCACCATCGGCGCGTCGCGGATCAGCTTGCGCAGATCGGGATGTTCGTCGCCGATCAGATCCTTGATCGCGACCACGCCGACGATATTGTCCTCGCTCCCGTCACAGACCGGCACGCGCGACGAGCGCGCATTGCGGGCATGTTCCAGAATGACCTCGGGGCTGTCTTGCAGGTCGATGGTTTCGACATCGCGGCGCGGCGTCATCATGGCGCGCGCGGTGCGGTCGGCCACGCGCATCACGCCCGCGATCATGCCACGTTCGTCGGGCAAAATCACGCCGGCCCGCGTCGCCTCGGCGATGGTCATGCGCACGTCTTCGTCGGTGATGTCGCCGTCGCTGCTGGCTTTGACGCCGATCAGGCGCAGCATCAGCTTGGTCGAGCCGTTGAGCAGCCAGACGAGCGGTGTCGCGACTTTGGCGATCACGCTCATGGCGGGGGCCACGCGCGCCGCGATCTCTTCGGGGCGGGCCATGGCGATCTGTTTGGGCACAAGCTCGCCCGCGACCAGCGACAGATAGGTGATGATGGCGACGACGGCACCGACGCCCAAAGGCCCCGCCACGCTCAGCGGCATGCCCGAGGCAACCAGCGCATTGGTCGCGCGCAAGCCCAGCGTCGCGCCGGAGACGGCGCCGTTCAGGATGCCGACCAGCGTAATGCCGACCTGCACCGCCGACAGAAAGCGGCCGGGCTCTTCACGCAACTCCTGTGCGATCCGCGCCCCGCGGCTGCCTTTTTCGGCCATGGTCGCAAGACGCACGGGCCGCGAGGACACAACCGCCAACTCGGCCATAGCGAGCAGACCGTTCACGACTGTCAGAACAAGGATGACGCCGATTTCAATCCACATCAGATGGAGAACGATGTGCCGCAGCCACAAGAAGAGGTCGCATTCGGGTTCTCGATCGTGAATCGCGCACCGATCAGCTCGTCGGCGAAATCGATCACGGCGCCTGCCAGAAACGGCAGCGAGACGGGATCGATCACCACGGCCTGACCCAGCTGCTCGAGCACCAGATCATCCTCCGCCTTGTTGTCGAGGCGGATATCATATTGAAAACCCGAGCATCCCCCGCCCAGCACGGCTACGCGCAGGGGGCGGATCTCTCCGGCGTCATTGATCTCGGCGAGACGGGCGAATGCCCGTTCGGTGACCTTTGGGGCAGGTTCAGTGCCACGTTCATGAGGCGTTCCCATTTCCGTCTTGAAGACTCGAATATAGGCTTTGCTTTGTACCGCCGCAAGGAAAGCCATGTCTGCACCATTCGCATGCCAACCGGACCAAAGCCGCGGCCGTCGCTGGCCCGAAACCATGTCGACCTTCCGCAGCCCCTGGCAGCGCGACCGCGACCGCATCATCCATTCGAGCGCCTTCCGCCGCCTCAAGCACAAAACGCAGGTCTTCGTCGAGCACGAGGGCGATTACTACCGCACCCGCCTGACCCATACGATCGAGGTGGCGCAGGTCGCGCGCACCATCGCGGGGGCATTGGGTCTCAATCAGGATCTGGCCGAGACGGTGGCTTTGGCCCATGACCTCGGCCACCCGCCCTTCGGCCATACCGGCGAGGATGCACTGGCCATCCTGATGGAGCCTTACGGCGGTTTCGACCACAATGCGCAGGCGCTCCGCATCGTGACCAAGCTCGAACGCCATTACGCCGATTTCGACGGGCTGAACCTGACTTGGGAAAGTCTTGAGGGCATCGCCAAGCACAATGGCCCGATCACCGGCCCCCTGCCCTATGCTTTGGCCGATGTGAATGCCGAATGGGATCTGGAGCTGCACACCAATGCCAGCGCCGAGGCGCAGGTCGCGGCCGTGGCCGATGATGTCGCCTATAACCACCACGACCTTCACGACGGGTTGCGCGCGGGACTTTTCACCGAGGACGAGCTGGCCGAGCTTCCGATCATCGGCGAGGCTTTCGCGCAGGTCGATGCCCGCCACCCCGGTCTCGAGCCGATGCGGCGCCGTCACGAGGCCCTGCGGCGCGTCTTCGGCGTCATGGTCGAGGATGTGATCGCGGTGGCGCAGAACCGGCTGCTGGCGCTTCAGCCGCAAAATGTCCACGACATCCGCGCGATGGACGGTCCGATCATCCGCTTTTCAAAGCCGCTCTACCAGAACCTCAAGGCGCTCAAGAGCTTTCTCTTCACGCATATGTATCGCGCACCTTCGGTGGTGGTCGAACGCAAGCGCGTGACGGAAATGCTCAACGGGCTGTTCCCGCTCTATCTCGCCGATCCGGGCAAGCTGCCCGACGATTGGCATGTCTTTGCGGATGCGGCGCAGGACGAGACCGAACTGGCTCGGATCGTGCTCGATTATGTCGCGGGCATGACCGACCGCTTCGCCATTCAGGAAGCCGAGCGGCTGTTGGGTTAAGCCGCCCCGTATGCGGTGGGGCGGCTTTTTCACGCCGCCCTAAAGAAAGATCAGCCCCATCCCCAGCACCGCAAAAGCGCGCCGAGCCAGCTCACCGCCGAAGGGCGCTCGCCGGTCACGGCCCAGATCGCGGGCAGGATCAGGATGGGCGAGAGCGCCGAAAGCGTCGAGACGATCCCGACATAGCCGCCCTGCAAGGCGAACATCAAAAGCGTCATGCCGACGACCATGGCGATAAAGCCCGAAAGCGCGGTCATCCCCAAAAGGCGCGCCGTGATGCGTCCGCGTTGCTGGATCGCGGGGATCGGCAAGGCCATGAGCGCGGTGATGCAGGTCACGGCAACGCCCACGCGGATCAGCGAGGCGACATAGGGGTCGAACCCCGTCGCCATCACCGGCCGCGCGATCAGCGAGCCTGCCGCCTGCCCTGTCGCCGCGACCAGGCCGAAGCCCACCGCAGCCCAGATCGGGCCGTGCACCGCCTCGAACCGGTGGCCGCCGGCGCGGCCCGTCCGCCCGAGCACCGCCATCGCAACGCCGCAGGTGGTCAGGAAAACGCCCGCCAGCGCGCGGATGCTCAGATCCTCGCCCAGAACCACCCAGCCCAGCAGCGCGGCAATCGGTGCATTGAGCGAAAACAGCGCCCCCGAGCGGCGCGGCCCCATCCGCACCAGCGCGACGTAAAGCATCGTATCGCCGATGAAGATGCCGATGATCCCCGACAGCGCGAGGCGCGAGAAATCGTCATAGCCGACGCCATGCCAGCGGCCGGTTGCCACAACGATCACGGCCAGCATCGCCGTCACCATGCCCTCGCGCAGACGGTTGAAGCCGAAAGGCCCCAGAGCATCGGCGGAATCCTTCGACAACATGCCGGTAATGGCCCAGCAAAAAGCCGCGGCCAGCGCGGCGAGTTCGTGTAACGGCATGGTGGTCCCCTTCGCGCGAGGCGATATGCCGCGTTATGCCGTGTTCGCGCGATTGGCAAGTGAACCTATCGGACCGCCCCGCGTTGTCCCCGCGAAGCCCCTCTGCGGGATCTTGCACGGCGCATGGCCCCCAAGCCGCCCGCCGCGATTTTGATCCGCGCGCCCATCAAGGAGACCATCATGATCACGAAAACCGGCACCGCCCATTGGGAAGGCGATCTGAAATCCGGCTCGGGCACGATTTCCAGCCAGTCCGGCGCCCTCAAGGATGTGGCCTACGGCTTTGCCACCCGTTTCGAGGGCAAGGCAGGCTCCAATCCCGAAGAGCTGATCGGCGCGGCCCATGCGGCCTGTTTCTCGATGGCGCTGGCCAATATGCTGGCGGGCGCGGGGATTACCGGCGTCAAGATCAACAGCACCTCGGCAATCTCGCTCGACCGCGACGATGCGGGCTTTTCGATCACCAAGGCGCATCTGACCACCCAGATCTCGGCCGATGCCGATCCGGCGGACATTCTGGAAATCGCGCAGGAGGCCAAGGCCAATTGCCCCGTCTCGCGCGTGCTCAATGCCGAGGTCACGATGGACGCGACCGTCGTCTGATCCCCTGCCCGTTCGCGGAAAACAAAAGGACCGGCGCGAGGCCGGTCCTTTTTATTTGGCCAATGGCCCGCTCAGACCATCATTTCCTTGGTCGCCGTCAGGTGCAGGTCGGGATAGTCGCGCTGCACGCGGTCGATGTCCCATTGCAGGCGCGTCAGATAGACCAGATCGCCGTCATGATCGGTCGAGATGTGCTGCTTGTTGATGTTGGCAAAGGCCTCGACCTTGTCCTTCGGGCCGGAAAGCCAGCGTGCCGAGGTGAATTGCGAAGGCTCGAAACGCACCGGAATGCCGTATTCGATCTCGATCCGGCTGGCGAGCACGTCGAACTGCAGCGCGCCCACGACGCCGACGATATAGCCGGAGCCGATCAACGGCTTGAAGACTTTCGCGGCACCCTCTTCGGCGAATTGCATCAGCGCCTTTTCGAGATGCTTGGCCTTCATCGGATCGGTCGAGCGCACGTTTTGCAGCAGTTCCGGCGCAAAGCTCGGGATGCCGGTGAAACGCAGGGTCTCGCCCTCGGTCAAGGCATCGCCGATGCGGAGCTGGCCGTGGTTGGGAATGCCGATGATGTCGCCCGCCCATGCCTCGTCGGCAAGCTCGCGGTCGGCGGCAAGGAAAAGCACGGGGTTCGATACCGCCATCGGCTTCTTGCTGCGCACATGCAAAAGCTTCATGCCGCGCTCGAAATGACCCGAGGCGACGCGCACGAAAGCGACGCGGTCGCGGTGTTTGGGGTCCATGTTGGCCTGAACCTTGAAGACGAAACCGGTGACGCGGTTCTCTTCGGGCTCGACCGGACGCTCGGCGGCCTTTTGCGGCTGCGGCTCGGGACCGAAAGCGCCGATCCCGTTCATCAGCTCGCGCACGCCGAAGCTGTTGATCGCCGAGCCGAACCAGATCGGGGTCATCGAGCCTTCAAGGAAGCGCGCGGTCGAAGGCGGGCAAGAGCTCGCGCGCCATCTCGACCTCTTCGCGCAGCTTTTCCAGCATATCGGCAGGAACATGTTCGGCCAGCTGCGGATCGTCCAGCCCCTCGATCTTGATCGATTCCGCGACCTTGTTGCGGTCGGCGCGGTCCATCAGCTCGAGCCGGTCGTTCAGCATGTCGTAGCAGCCGATGAAATCGCGCCCCGAGCCGATCGGCCAGCTTGCGGGGGCCACGTCGATCGCAAGGTTTTCCTGGATCTCGTCGATGATCTCGAAAGTCTCGCGCGCCTCGCGGTCCATCTTGTTACAGAAGGTCAGGATCGGCAGATCGCGCATCCGGCAAACCTCGAACAGTTTGCGGGTCTGGGATTCGACGCCCTTCGCCCCGTCGATCACCATGATCGCGGCATCGACCGCCGTGAGCGTGCGGTAGGTATCTTCGGAAAAGTCGCTGTGGCCGGGGGTGTCGACCAGATTGAAGCGGAACTGCCCGTATTCGAAGCTCATCGCCGAGGCCGAGACCGAAATCCCGCGATCCTGCTCCATTTTCATGAAGTCCGAACGCGTCCGGCGCGCCTCGCCTTTGCGCGGACCTGTCCAGCCATCTGGATGGCGCCGCCGAAAAGCAGAAACTTCTCGGTCAGGGTGGTTTTACCGGCGTCCGGATGCGCGATGATCGCGAAGGTCCGGCGGCGGGCGATTTCGGGCGGGAGCGAGGCACGGTTTTCCATGCTGCCCTTTAGCCTGCCGCGCGTCCGGCCTCAAACAAATTGTTCGCGAATGAGACGTTCCTCGAGCCCGTGGCCCGGGTCAAAGAGCAAACGGTGCTGGACGCTGTCGTCGGAAGAAACCTCGACCCAGAGAACCGAGCTCACGCCGCGCGAATCCGCATCGGCCATCACGGGGCGCTTTTGCGGGTCGAGGACGTCGAAACGCACCTTGGCGGTTTTGGGCAGAATCGCGCCGCGCCAACGACGCGGACGAAAGGCCGCGATCGGGGTGAGCGCGAGAACATCCGAACCGATCGGCAGGATCGGACCATTGGCCGAATAGTTGTAGGCCGTCGATCCGGCCGGCGTCGACAGGATCGCGCCGTCGCAGACCAGCTCTGCCAGACGCTCGCGCCCGTCGATGGTGATGGCGAGACGTGCCGCTTGCGATCCCGCGCGCAACAGCCCGACCTCGTTGATGGCAAGGCCGCGGTAGATCTCTCCCTTGACGGTCTCTGCGGTCATCGCGAGCGGATTGATCACCGTTTCCTCAGCATCCGCGATGCGTTTGGGCAGATCATCGACCTCGTATTCGTTCATCAAAAAGCCGACCGTACCTCGGTTCATGCCATAGACCGGCAGGCCGTCGTTTTGGTGCATCACGCTCAGCATCAGGCCGTCTCCGCCCAAAGCGACCACGACATCCGCCGTCTCCTGCGCGGCCTGACCATAGCGTTTGGTCAGCAGATACAGCGCCGCCTCGGCACTTTCCGTCCCGCTCGAGATGAAATGCAGCTTCATTCAGGCCCCTCGTCTTCCCGCAGCTTTGCCGCCTTTGCGCGCCCGCGCCTAGGATCTACAGCTTAGCCGTCGCAACCGTCCTAGCAAACATGGCCGAAAGCCGATAGAACCTCGACGAGCGAAACCGCAACCGCATCACGAGAGGATATGAGGGGCGCGATGACCGATACCGGATTTTTCACCGAGGCACTTGAGACCCGCGACAATGCAATCTTCACCGCAATCGGCCAGGAACTCGGCCGCCAGCGCGACGAGATCGAACTGATCGCATCGGAAAACATCGTCAGCCGCGCCGTGCTTGAAGCACAAGGCTCGGTCCTGACCAACAAATATGCCGAGGGTTATCCGGGCAAGCGCTACTACGGCGGCTGCCAATATGTCGATATCGTCGAAACGCTGGCCATCGAGCGCGCCAAAGAGCTGTTCGGCTGCCAATTCGCCAACGTCCAGCCGAACTCCGGCAGCCAGATGAACCAGGCCGTCTTCCTCGCGCTGCTGCAGCCGGGCGACACGTTCATGGGCCTCGACCTGAACTCGGGCGGCCACCTCACCCACGGCTCGCCGGTCAACATGTCGGGCAAATGGTTCAACGTCGTTTCCTACGGCGTGCGCCAGCAGGACCAGCTTCTGGATATGGCCGAAGTCCGCGAGAAAGCTCTGGCCACCAAGCCGAAACTGATCCTCGCAGGCGGAACCGCCTATTCGCGCGTCTGGGACTGGGCCGAATTCCGCAAGATCGCGGACGAGGTCGGCGCTTACCTCATGGTCGACATGGCCCATATCGCGGGTCTGGTTGCAGGCGGCCAGCATCCCTCGCCGCTGCCGCACGCCCATGTCGTGACCACCACCACCCACAAATCGCTGCGCGGCCCGCGCGGCGGCATGGTCCTGACCAATGACGAGACGATCGCGAAAAAGATCAACTCGGCGGTCTTCCCCGGCCTGCAGGGCGGTCCCCTGATGCATGTCATCGCCGCGAAAGCCGTCGCTTTCGGCGAAGCTCTGCGTCCCGACTTCAAGGATTACGCGGCTCAGGTCGTCAAAAACGCCCAATCCATGGCGGACGAGCTGATGAAGGGCGGGATCGACATCGTTTCGGGCGGCACCGACAACCACCTCTGCCTCGCCGACCTGCGCCCCAAAGGCGTGACCGGCAAGGCGACCGAAGAGGCTCTGGGGCGTGCGCATATCACCTGCAACAAGAACGGCGTGCCGTTTGACCCCGAAAAGCCCTTTGTGACCTCGGGCATCCGTCTGGGTTCGCCCGCAGGCACCACGCGCGGCTTCAAGGAAGAAGAATTCCGCCAGATCGCACGCTGGATCGTCGAAGTTGTCGACGGCCTTGCCGCCAACGGCGATGCGGGCAATGCTTCGGTCGAAGCCAAGGTCCGTGCCGAAGTCGAAGCTCTGTGCCAGCGCTTCCCGCTTTATAAAGGCATGTAAGCCAGCGAATATACCCCGTGGCAGGTCCGTCCTGCCCCGGGGTTTCGTCCGGCCCGCACGCCGGACCAGCCCTTGCGAAATGTCGCCCTGCCGGCCTTACAAAGCGCCCCGACGCAGATGCATCCACAGGGCAATCCCCCCGATCACCAGCAAAGCCAGCGCCAGCGACGCGCCGAGGTTGATCGCGCGATTCTGCCAGCGTGCGCCCTTGCCCACCGGCTTGAGATAGGCGACCAGCTTGCGGTAGGAGCGATCCGCCCTGTCGAGATCGATCTGTTTGCCCAGCTTGGGCATATCGACCATGCGGTCGGCCTCGGCCAGATAATGCGCTTTTCGCCGTATATTGCGCGGCAAAGCCCCGCCCCGCCTGCGCAGCATCGTCGTCAGATCAGTGCTCTGACCGCGCTTTGCCCCGCCGAAACGCGAGGCCATCAGCCCTGCGACCTCGTCGGCCATGCTGCGGATAGTTTCGATCGCCATGCTTGCCTTCCCTTAACGCAGACAAAATAGCGGTACTGGCCGCGCCGCGCCAGTGCCGCTAGATTGAAAGAAAAAGGAAAGCGACATGCTGCATTTTTCGACGATGGGCGAGGCTTCGGAGCACCCTCCGGTCCTGCTCGCCCACGGGCTATTCGGCTCGGGCAAAAACCTTGGCGGGGTCGCGCGCCGATTGGCACAGGACCGGCTGGTCGTCTCGGTCGATATGCGCAACCATGGCGACAGCTTTCACAGTGACGACCACGGCTATCTGTCGCTCGCCGATGATCTGGCCGAGGTCATTGCCGCGCAGCGCGCGCCGATGGATGTCGTCGGCCATTCGATGGGCGGTAAAACCGCGATGGTCGCTGCTTTACGCCGCCCCGAGCTGGTGCGCCGGCTCGTCGTTCTCGATATCGCACCGATCGCCTATCCGCACGACCAGCTCGGGCTGATCGATGCAATGGAATCACTGGACCTGAACGGGCTGAAGCTCCGCTCCGAGGCGGACAGGCGTCTGTCGGCGCGTATCAAAACCCCGGCGTTCGAGCGTTTTTGCTGCAATCGCTGGACCTCAAGACCGAACCCGCACATTGGAAGATGAACCTCGAAGCGCTCCGCGCGAATATGGACGCGGTGGTCGGCTGGCCGGATGGGCTAGAACCCGGCCGTTTCACGGGTCCGGTCCTGGCCTTGGCGGGACGGCAATCCGATTATTGCGGCGCCGATGCTGTTGCCGCGATCCATCGCTATTTTCCGCAGGCTCTGGTCGAGTTTCTCGAAGGGACCGGCCATTGGCTTCACGCCGAACGACCCGAAGAAGTCTCGGAGCGCCTTTACGCCTTCCTATCCTGAGGACTTTCCTGCGCAGCTTGCATTCGACCCCGAAGCCGCCCAAGGCGCATCAACAGCGAAGCGCGATCCGCGCTTCGCCCGTATCACCGGAATCCGGCTGCGCAGGCTATCGGGAGCGGCAGCGCAGCCCGTCGTTTCTTCCGCCGCGCGCACCATCAGGGCCGGCACCGCCGCGTGCGCATTGCGGCCGAGATAGCCGAGCCGGACCACCTCCGCCTCGTTGCCTTTGTGAAAGACCGAGAACCGGATCCCGTCGATCACCGTATCATGGCGCGCGGCGCCAAAGAAATCCGGCGCGGGCGAGGCGCAGGCGGAAAGCAAGAGAAGCAGGGCGAGAATGATCGGCATGGGCCCAAATTGGCAGGGATTGTTTAAACAAGGGTTAATCCCGCCGCTTTTTCACCAAACCCGCGCAAGCTTTCGCCGATCGGCCGATATCGGCGCTTATCTCGGCACCGTGAACCTGACGTTAAGGATCAAGAGGGTAAAATCGGGGACGAATCGCCATGAAAGGACCGCCCATGCCGCGCTTGATCTCTTTGCTTCCTCTTCTCGCCTTGATGGCGGTCTCTGCCTGCGAGACGATGAAAGGCGCGGGGCGCGATATCGAAACGGCGGGGCAGTTCGTCACGAAGCCTTATAACGATGCCTACGGGATCGACCCTACCGGCGGCGGCGCACCCGCACAGATCATGATCGATCCGCAACCCTATGACGGCGGGTCCTACAATGCCGCGCCCTATGCGCCGGCCCCCTATCCGCTTTGACGCGGCGACCGGCACGAGACAGGCCCGCGCCACAGAAATGAAGCCGGAATGAAAAAGGGCGCCGAAGCGCCCCTGATCAGTTGTCCATCTTGAGGGCCTGAATGAAGGCCGTCTGCGGGATTTCGACTTTCCCGAACTGGCGCATCTTCTTCTTGCCGGCCTTCTGCTTTTCCAGCAGCTTCTTTTTCCGCGTGGCGTCGCCGCCGTAGCATTTCGCGGTCACGTCCTTGCGCATCGCGGCAAGGGTTTCGCGGGCGATGACGCGGCCGCCGATCGCGGCCTGAATCGGGATCTTGAACATGTGGCGCGGGATCAGATCCTTGAGCTTTTCGACCATGACGCGGCCACGCGCCTCGGCGCGGTCGCGGTGGACCATGATCGACAGCGCATCGACCGGCTCGTCGTTCACAAGGATCGACATCTTGACCAGATGGTCCTCACGGTATTCCGAGATCTGGTAGTCGAAGCTTGCATAGCCCTTGGTCACCGATTTCAGGCGGTCGTAGAAGTCGAAAACCACCTCGGCCAGCGGCAGGTCATAGACCGCCATGGCACGCGAACCGGCATAGGTCAGATCCAGCTGGATGCCGCGACGGTCCTGGCACAGTTTCAAGACATCGCCCAGATATTCGTCCGGCACCATGATCGTGGCCTTGATGCGCGGCTCTTCGATATGGTCGACATAGGTCAGGTCGGGCATGTCGGCGGGGTTGTGCAGATCGCGCACCTCGCCGTCCTTCATATGCAGTTTGAACACGACCGACGGCGCGGTGGTGATCAGATCGAGGTCGTATTCACGCTCCAGACGGTCGCGGATCACCTCGAGATGCAGCAGGCCGAGGAAGCCGCAGCGGAAACCGAAACCAAGCGCGGCCGAGGTCTCCATCTCGTAGGAGAAGCTCGCGTCGTTCAGGGCCAATTTCTCGATCGCGTCGCGCAGATCGTCGAAATCGGCGGCATCGACGGGAAAAAGACCACAGAAAACAACCGGCTGCGCGGGTTTGAAGCCCGGAAGCGGCTCGGTCGCACCCTTGCGTTCATGGGTGATGGTATCGCCGACACGGGTGTCGCGAACCTGTTTGATCGAAGCGGTGAAAACGCCGATCTCGCCCGGCCCGAGCTCCGCGATATCCTGCATCTGCGGACGCAGGACCGCCAGCTTGTCGATGCCGTAGACGGCGCCCGTCTGCATCATTTTGATGCGCTCGCCCTTTTTGACGACGCCGTCCATGACGCGGATCATGACGACAACGCCGAGATAGGCGTCATACCAGCTGTCGACCAGCATCGCCTTGAGCGGCGCGTCGCGGTCGCCTTTGGGTGCGGGCAGACGGGTCACGATCGCTTCGAGAACATCGGGGATACCGAGGCCCGTCTTGGCCGAAATCTCGACCGCATCCGAGGCATCGATGCCGATGACATCCTCGATCTGCTCCTTCACGCGCTCGGGTTCGGCCGCCGGAAGGTCGATCTTGTTCAGAACCGGCACGATGTCGTGACCGGCATCGATCGCCTGATAGACGTTGGCCAAGGTCTGCGCCTCGACGCCCTGCGTCGCATCGACGACCAGAAGCGAGCCCTCGACCGCGCGCATCGACCGCGAAACTTCATAGGCGAAGTCGACGTGGCCGGGGGTGTCGATCAGGTTCAGGATATATTTCTTGCCGTCCTTGGCGGGATACTCGATCCGCACGGTGTTGGCTTTGATGGTGATGCCGCGTTCGCGCTCGATATCCATGCTGTCCAGCATCTGGGACTTCATGTCGCGTTCGGCGACCGTCCCCGTCATCTGGATCAGACGGTCGGCTAGGGTGGATTTGCCGTGGTCGATGTGAGCCACGATCGAGAAATTGCGGATGAGATCAAGGTCGGTCATGGCCAGCCTATACAGGGCGCGAGGCGTTGCGGAAAGAGGTTTTCAACGGGATGGAAACGGGCGGATCCCGACCGCCGGTCAAGGACGCTAATCGCGGGCGCTCCGAAAGCCCGCATCCTGCAATTTCCGGTGGCGCAGCTGGGTTTCGCGCCACATCGCATAGGCCCCCGATCCGACGATCACCAGCGCGCCGGTCAGGGTCAGCCAGTCGGGACGCTCGCCGAAGATGATGATCGCGAGAATCAGCGCGAAAACCAGACGGGCATAGCGGTAGGGCGCAAGGGCCGAGGCCTCGCCGACCCGCGTCGCCGCGACCAAAAGCGCGTAGCCGCCGACACCCACCGCCATACAGCCGGCGAATTGCAGCCATTGCATCGCCGAGGGCATGACGAATTTCTGCCCCAGCACCGCGCCGAGCGCGAGCGCGGCAAAGGTGATCGCGGCAAAGGCCGAGGCCGCCAGCTGGTCGGAATGGATGGCTTTGGGCACATGGCGCGTCGCGAGATCACGGATCGCCAGCCCCAGAACCGCCAGAAGCGCGAAGAGCGAGACGGGTTGGAACCCCTCCATCCCCGGCCGGACCACCAGCAAAACCCCGATGAAACCGACGATGATCGCGCTCCAGCGCCGCCAGCCGACGGGTTCCCCATCAGCGCGGCACCTGCGACGATGGCCAGAGGCAGCGCCTGCATGATCGCCGAGGTGGTCGACAGCTCGGTCAGGGCCAATGCGACGACGATGCCGATCGAGCCGACCATTTCGCCCACATTGCGCAAAACCACGATCTGCCGCACGAGATCGCGCGTCCAGAGCCTGCCGCCCTTGAGCTTGAGCATCGCGGCAAAGGACAGGAAGCCCAAGACCCCGATGATCGTCAGAACCTCCGCATAGGGAAGCCCTTCAGAAAGCAGTTTGATGAACATGTCCTCGATCGCGAAGAGGATCATCGAAATGACCATCAAAATCGCGCCGCGGAAATTCTCGCTGACCATGGTATCGCCCGAAATCCGGAGGGAGAAGGAATTGCACTTTGTCATGCTTGCTGTGACGATATGCGCAAGCCCCGTCAAGGGACCGGATAGGAAAGGACGACCAATGAAGTTCATCGTGAACGACATGACCTGCGGTCATTGCCGCGCAGCCATCTCTGAGGCGGTCAGCGAGGCCGGCGGCACCGCCACAATCGATCTTTCGCGCCACGAGGTTGCGATCGAAGGCCTTGATCAGGCGAAAGCCGAAGAGGTGATTCGCTCCGCCGGATATTCGCCGGTTCCTGCCTGAGCCATAAATCTTGGGGTTGACTCGTCTAGGTTCAACGACTTGTGCCACGCGCTGCGACAAGCGCGCGCAGATTGAGCGGCGTTAAGGCTTCTGTTATCTTTCCCGGGTTACTGTGGCGGAGCACAGAGGGCGCAAAGCCCCGCCCGCCGGGGCCAGTCCGAGGAGACAGAGATGATCAACCGCCTGACGATTGCCGCGATTGCGGTGGTCCTGACCACGCCTTTGGCCGTGGCTGGACCGATCGATTCCGCCTGCGTCAAATCCGACCGTGGAGCGCGCAACGCGCCGCTTTGCGGTTGCATCCAGCAGGTTGCCGACATGACCTTGTCGCGCTCCGACCAACGACGCGCCGCGCGCTTCTTTGTCGATGCGCAGCAGGCGCAGGACGCGCGCATGGCCAAAAGCGATGCCGAGAACGCTTTCTGGGCGCGCTACAAGAACTTCGCCTCCACTGCCGAAGTCTACTGCTCGAACTGAGCCCATGCGGGTTGCCGTTCTGACAGGGGCCGGAATTTCGGCCGAAAGCGGGCTGCGCACATTTCGCGCCAGCGACGGGTTGTGGGAGGATCACCGGATCGAAGAAGTGGCAACGCCCGAGGGCTTTGCCCGCGATCCCGATCTTGTCCACCGTTTCTACAACCAGCGCCGCAAGGATGCGGCAGCAGCTCTGCCCAATGACGCCCATCGCGCCCTTGCCGAACTGGCGCGCCATGTCGATCTGACGCTGATCACGCAAAACGTCGATGATCTTCACGAGCGTGGTGGTTCGGATAGGCTTATCCATATGCATGGCGCGCTGACCGGCGCGCTTTGCGCAGCTTGCGGGCATCGCTGGCCCGCGCCGATGGTCATGACCACCGGAGATCCCTGCCCCGCCTGCACCAAGCAAGCGACGCGCCCCGATATCGTCTGGTTCAACGAAATGCCCTACCGGATGGAGGAGATCTGGGAGGCGGTTGCCAAGGCCGATGTTTTCGCGGCCATCGGCACCTCGGGTCAGGTCTATCCGGCAGCGGGCCTCGCCCAACATGCCGGCCGCTGCGGCGCACGCACGATCGAGCTGAACCTCGCCACCTCCGCCGTCAGCCGCGATTTTGACGAGAGGCATGAAGGTCCGGCCAGCCGGATCGTGCCTGATTGGGTCGGGAGCCTGATTGCGGCACAGCAGCGTTAGCGCGCGCCCCCGCCCTCCGGCCGCATGACCAGCGACACCCTTTCCGCGACGAAACTCGTGATTCCGTACTCGACCGGCTTTCCGGCGGGATCGGCATTGATCGCACGCGTCACGATCAGGGGTGCGCCCTCGCGGATATGGAGGCGCACTGCCTGAAGCGGCAAAGCCGCCTCGGCATCGATGCGGGTCTCGAGGCGGATGTAGTCGGGCACGCCCATCTCGCGCAAAGCCTGCGTCACCGAAGAAAGCCGCCGCAGGACGGCATCAAATCCCTCGAAACGCTCGGCGGGAAAGACCGAGCGGAACAGCGCGATCGGCTGGTCATCGGCGGTCGAGACCCCTCGGCGACATAGATCGACGCGCCCACCGGAAGCTGGAGCGCCTCGGCCTCGATCTTGGTCGCCGGCTGGGCGCGCACGAAATCGAGCTGGCGCCCCGGCAAGCGCCCGGCGAGCGCGAGGTTCTGGTGAAAGCGCACCCGTGCGCCCAATGGGTACTCCACCGGCCGCATCGCGACGAACACCCCGCCCCGCGCCGCGCACCATCCCGCTCTCGGCCAGATCGGCCAAAGCGCGACGCACGGTATGGCGGTTCACGCCGAAACGCGCCGATAATTCCGCCTCGGTCGGCAATTGGTCACCGGGCTGTAACGAACCCTCGGTAATATCGCTGTGCAAGGCATTGCGAATGGACTGCCAAAGCGCGGATCGGGTCGCTGTCATTGAAAATTCACAACTCTTTTGTTGAGAGATCGGCGGGTACGGGCTATTGCTTGTCTAGTTGTATAGCAGATTGGACAGACTCGCAAGATGTCTACCTTCACGACAGACACTCCCGCAGAAAACCCTCGCGAAAGCCGGGACCGGCAGGGCTGGATGGGGCTTTTGGCCCGTGCCCGACCCGCACGCCTCGCCGCCCTTTTTCCGCAGATCCCCGATCACAGCATGACCCGCGCCCCGAAATCGGCACCGTCATGGTGCAGGGCCGCGCAGGCGGCACCGGCGCGCCCTTCAATCTGGGCGAAGTCACGGTAACGCGCTGCACCCTGCGTCTGGGTGACGGACGCACGGGGCATGCCTATGTGCAGGGCCGCGACAAGGCCCATGCCACCCGCGCCGCTGCCATCGACGCGCTCCTGCAAGGCCCCGAGGGCTCCGCGCTTCAACGCGACGTGCTCGACGCGCTCGCCCGCGACGAGCTCGAGGCCCGTCAGGCGCTGGCCGAGAAAGCCGCCGCCACCCGCGTCGATTTCTTCACTCTGGTTCGCGGAGAAGACGCATGAGCCTGCACGCATCCGCCCTGAGCGGCGGTTTCACCAACCCCGCCGAGCAATCCGCCCGCGCCTTCCGCGAGGTGCTGCAGGCCCTCTCGCGTCCCGGCCAGCCGCGCGCGCTTGAAGGCACGGCCCCGCCCGCTCCGCTCTCGCCCGCAGGCGGCACGCTGGCGCTGGTTCTTTTCGACCGCACGACGCCGGTTCTGCTGGCAGGCGCCTACGACAGCGCCGCGCTGCGCGACTGGCTGACCTTCCACACCGGCATCACGGTCACCGCCGATCCGGCCGAGGCGGTCTTCGCTCTTGGCGATTGGGCCGCGCTCGCGCCGCTTCTGCCCGCTTTCCCGACCGGCACGGCGGAATATCCCGACCGCGCGACGACGGTGATCATCGACGGCGCGACCTCCGGCCATCCGGTGACGCTGGACGGCCCCGGCCTTGCTGAACCCTTGCCCTTCACCCTGCCCGAGCCGCAGCTTTTTGCCGAAAATGCGCGGCAGTTTCCGCTCGGGCTTGATTTCTTCTTCACCCAAGGCGCGGCGGTCACCGGATTGCCCCGCTCGACCCGGATCGAGGTGCGCTGATGTATGTCGCAGTCAAAGGCGGCGAAAAGGCGATTGCCGCCGCCCATCGCTGGCTTGCCGATGAAACCCGTGGCGCGCGCGACGAGCCGCGCCTGAGCACCAACCAGATCGCGGGCCAGCTTGCGCTGGGAACCGCCCGCGTCATGGCCGAGGGCTCGCTTTACGACCCCGAACTGGCCGCCTTGGCCATTGCCCAATCGCGCGGCGATCTGATCGAGGCGATTTTCCTGATCCGCGCCTATCGCACCACGCTGCCGCGTTTCGGCAATTCGCGCCCCGTCGATACGGCCGCGATGGCGGTCAGCCGCCGGATTTCGGCCACGTTCAAGGATGTGCCGGGCGGCCAGATCCTTGGCCCGACCTTTGACTACATCCACCGCCTGCTTGACTTCGCGGCGATGGCCAATGGCGATGTGCCCCCGCCGCCCGCGAAGAGGCCGCGCCCGCCGCTGTGCCCCATGTGCTCGATTTCCTCAACAAGGACGGCATCATCCAGGACGAACCGCGCGAGGAAACCACGCCGCCCGACCTGACCCGCGCGCCGCTGGAATTGCCCGCGAACCGCGCCTTGCGGCTTCAGGCACTGGCCCGCGCCGACGAGGGCTTCCTGCTCGGCCTCGCCTATTCGACCCAGCGCGGCTATGCGCGCAACCACGCTTTCGTCGGCGAATTGCGCATCGGCACCGTCGAGGTCTCGCTCGATATTCCCGAGCTGGGTTTCGCCATCGACTTCGGCGTGATCGAGGTCACGGAATGCGAGACGGTGAACCAGTTCGGCGGCTCGAAAAAGGAACCGCCGCAATTCACGCGCGGCTACGGGCTCAGCCTCGGCCAGACCGAGCGCAAGGCGATCTCGATCGCGCTGGTCGACCGGGCTTTGCGCTGGGAGGAACTCGGCGAGGATTTCGCCGGCGCCCCCGCTCAAGACGAGGAATTCGTGCTGTCGCATTGTGACAACGTGCAGGCGACGGGTTTCCTCGAACATATCAAACTGCCGCATTACGTCGATTTCCAGTCCGAGCTGGAGCTGATCCGTCGCCTGCGGCGCGAAGCGCAAGAGGCCCTCGATGCGTGATGATGCCTACAATTTCGCCTATCTGGACGAAGATACGAAACGGATGATCCGCCGTGCGATCCTGAAAGGGATTGCCGTGCCGGGCTATCAGGTGCCTTTCGCCAGCCGCGAAATGCCGATGCCCTACGGCTGGGGCACGGGCGGCGTGCAGGTGACCGCCGCCTGCCTGATGCCCGAGGATGTTCTGAAGGTGATCGACCAAGGGGCGGACGACACGACGAACGCCGTCTCGATCCGCGGCTTTTTCGCCCGCACGGCCGGCGTCGCCACGACCGAGCGCACGGGCGAGGCAACCGTCATCCAGACCCGCCACCGCATCCCCGAACAGCCGCTGACCGAAGACCAGATCCTCGTCTATCAGGTCCCGATCCCCGAGCCTCTGCGCTTTCTCGAGCCGCGCGAGACCGAGACGCGGCGGATGCATGCGCTGGAAGATTACGGGCTGATGCATGTGCGCCTTTACGAGGATATCGCCCGTCACGGCGCGATCGCCACGGCTTACGCCTATCCGGTGAAAGTCGCGGACCGCTATGTCATGGACCCTTCGCCCATTCCGAAATTCGACAACCCGAAACTGTCGATGAACCCTGCCGTCCAGCTGTTCGGCGCGGGGCGCGAGCAGCGCATCTATGCTTTGCCGCCCTTTACCAAGGTCGAGAGCCTCGATTTCGACGACTACCCTTTCGAGGCCAGCAAGGCCGATCACGCCTGCGCCCTTTGCGGCTCGGAAGAGAGCTATCTCGACGAGGTCATCACCGATGATCAGGGCGGGCGCATGTTCATGTGTTCGGACACGGATTACTGCGCCACGCGGGTCGAGCACGGCCATGTGGCACAAGCGGAGGAACGGCAATGAACATGGCAATGACCGGAGCCTCCGGCGGGGATATTTCAGGCATGAAAGATGCAGCTGCCGCACCGCTTTTGCGGGTCGAGAACGTCACCAAGCTTTATGGCGGCCGCGTCGGGTGCCGCAATGTGAGCTTCGATCTCTGGCCCGGCGAGGTCATGGGGATCGTCGGAGAGAGCGGCTCGGGCAAATCGACCTTGCTGTCCTGCCTTGCCGGCCATCTCGCGCCCGATCAGGGTCGCGTGATGTACGGCGGGCGCGACACGGTGGCGATGGCGGAATCCGAGCGGCGCCATCTGGGACGGACCGATTGGGCCTTTGTCCACCAGAACCCGCGCGACGGTTTGCGCATGGGGGTAAGCGCGGGCGGCAATGTCGGCGAGCGCCTCATGGCGGTGGGGGCACGCCATTACGGCGCGATCCGCGAGACGGCCGAGGATTGGCTCGGCCGTGTCGAGATCGACCCCGCCCGTATCGACGACCGTCCGCGCCAGTTTTCGGGGGATGCAGCAGCGGCTCCAGATCGCGCGCAATCTGGTTACCGGCCCGAAGCTTGTCTTCATGGACGAGCCGACCGGCGGGCTGGATGTCAGCGTTCAGGCGCGGCTTCTCGATCTGTTGCGCGGTCTGGTGCGGCGCATGGGGCTTTCGGCTGTGATCGTTACCCATGACCTTGCCGTCGTCCGGCTTTTGGCCGACCGTCTCATGGTGATGAAAGGCGGCAATGTCGTCGAGGCGGGTCTGACCGATCAGGTCCTTGACGATCCGCGCCATGCCTATACTCAGCTCCTTGTCTCTTCAGTCCTGCAGGTGTGACATGATCCGTATTTCCAAAGCAGGCAAGGAATTCGTCCTGCACAATCAAGGCGGTGTCGTTCTGCCGGTTCTCAGCGGTGCCGATCTTTCGGTCGGCTCCGGCGAATGCGTCGGGCTGATGGGGGCCTCGGGCTCGGGCAAATCGACGCTGATGCGCATGGTCTGGGGCAATTACCGCACCGATCAGGGCGCGGTTGTCGTCGGCGATCTTGATCTGGCACAGGCCGAGCCGCGCGAGATCATCGCCTTGCGCCGCGAGACGCTCGGCTATGTCAGCCAGTTCTTGCGCGTCGTGCCGCGCGTGCCGACGATCGAGGTCGTGGCCGAGCCGCTCCTGAACCTCGGGATCGACGAGGACGAGGCGCGGGCCCGCGCCGCCACCCTGCTCGCGCGGCTCAACATCCCCGAGAGGCTCTGGTCGCTTTCGCCCACGACCTTCTCGGGCGGCGAGCAGCAGCGCGTCAATATCGCGCGCGGCTTTGCCCATCCCTATCCGGTCCTGCTGCTCGACGAGCCGACCGCGAGCCTTGATGCCGCCAATCGCGAAACCGTCCTGAGCCTGATCGAAGAGGCCAAGGCGCGCGGAGCGGCGATCCTCGGGATCTTCCACGACGAGCCCGCGCGCGACCGCGTGTGCGACCGCGTGGTCGATGTCTCGGGCTTCACCCCGAGGCGCGCGGCATGAGCGGCGGGCTTGCCATTGCGGTTGTCGGGCCTTCGGGCGCGGGCAAGGACACGCTGATGAGCGCGGCCCTTGCCCGCGAGCCGCAATTGCAGCCCGTGCGCCGCGTCATCACCCGCGCCGCCGATGCGGGGGCGAGGATTTCGAGCCCGTCACCGAGGCGGAGTTCAAGCGCCGCCGCGCGGCGGGCGAATTCGCGCTGGACTGGCAGGCGCACGGGTTGCGCTATGCCATTCCGCGTTCGGCCTGCGATGCGGTGGCTGCCGGCGGGATCGTGATGATGAACCTCTCGCGTGGCGCGCTTTTGCAGGCGGCCGCGCTTTTTCCGCGCTTCCTGCCGCTTTACATCCACGCCCGCCCCGAGATACTGGCCGCACGCCTCGGCGCGCGTGGCCGCGAGACGGCCGAGGATATCGCCGCCCGCATCATCCGCGCCGGACAATGGGCCGAGGGCCTGCCCCTGCCGGTAACCACAATCGACAATTCGGACGGGCTCGAGCCCGCCCTCGACCAGTTTTTGACCGCCATCCGCAAGGCAAGACAATGACACGCACCATCCTCGCCAATGCCCGCCTGATCCTGCCCACGACCGTCGAGACCGGCGGCATCATCATCGAAAACGGCCAGATCGCCGAGATCTTCACCGGAGATGCGGTTCCCGAAGGTGCAATCGACTTTCAGGGCGACTATCTCGCCCCCGGCATGGTCGAGCTGCATACCGACAATCTCGAGGGCCATCTCCAGCCGCGTCCCGGCGTGAACTGGCCCCATGCAAGCGCGATCCTCGCCCATGACGCGGAGCTTGCGGGCTGCGGCATCACGACGGTCTTCGATGCGATGCGGGTCGGCTCGATCCTGTCCGAAGGCCAGACCGATTACGCCAAATACGCCCGCGCCCTCGCCACCGAGCTGATGGACATCCGCGCCAAGAACGCGCTGCGGATCAGCCATTTCCTGCATCTGCGCGCCGAGGTCTGCTCGGAGACCCTGATCGAGGAGATCGACGAATTCGGCCCCGACGACCGTGTCGGCATCATCAGCCTGATGGATCACACGCCGGGCCAGCGCCAGTTCCGCGATGTCTCGAAACTCGCGCAATATGTGAAGGGCAAGCACGGCCTCGACGATGCCGGTTTCGAGGCCCATGTCGCCAATCTCAAGGCGCTTCGCGCGGAATTCGGCGACAAGCACGAGGCCCATGCGGTGGCCAAGGCCAAGGCGCTCGGCGCGGTTCTGGCCAGCCATGACGACACGTTGAGCGAGCATGTCGTGACCTCGGCGGGCTACGGCATCGAGCTGGCGGAATTCCCGACCACGCTCGAGGCTGCCGCCGCCTGCCACGATCACGGCATCATGGTGATGATGGGCGCGCCGAACCTCATTCGCGGCGGCTCCCATTCGGGCAACGTCTCGGCGGCGGATCTGGCGCGGAACGGCTTCCTCGATGTGCTCTCGTCGGATTATGTGCCGGCGGGCCTGCTGCCGGGCGCGATGATCCTTGCGCGGATCTGGAACGACCTGCCCCGCGCCATCGCCACGGTCTCGGCCAATCCGGCCCGCGCGACCGGCCTGAAGGACCGCGGCCGGATCGAGACGGGCCTGCGCGCCGATCTGATCCGCTTCCGCATGCTCGACGAGACGCCGGTGCTGCGCGAGACCTGGGTTCGCGGCGCACGGGTATAACCCCGCATCAAGCCCATTTGGGATCGATAGACCCCGCCGGACCAGTTCCGGCGGGCTTTTCGTTCCGGCACGAGGAAATGTCGGGCGGGAGGTAGCAAGGCAATGCCGCAAACGCGCGCATGATCGCGAGCTCCGCGAGATCGCGCGACAAAGCGCCAATCGGAGGGACCGCAGCCGTTACGGCCTGCGTGCATCTGCGTTCTGACGGATTGGAATTGCGGCGACCTTGGGGTCACCTTTCCACCCTGATGCGATTGCGATCGATCGAGGGGGAATGGTAGCGGAGGAGGGTTTCAGCCGAACCCACCGCGCCCCAGATCCTATCTTCATTCTCCGTCACGCCGCGTAAACAGAGATGGAGAGCGCAATGAAGGCCACTCTAGCCACCACGCCCCCTCGGGCGACCGTCAACACGTCCCGACCGATCAGGCAGCGCCGGAGCGCATCTGGCTGGACTTGCCGAGCTTCAATGGGGCCGTTGGTTTCGCGCACCCTGAGCACCATCGCACAGACGGCTGGCCGGAATACATCCGCGCCGATCTCGCCGCCCCTCTGCGCCTGCCGAGGTCATCGACGCGCACGCCGTGGCCGAGGCTATGGAGGGTCAGGCCGGCATCTGGCGCACCTGCACTGGCTGCTACGAGACCTGCGACGGGCAACCCTTCGGGAACTACCCGTATTCAGCAGCCCTCCGGTGCGATCTGGGCGGCGGATGCCGAGAGTGTGGCGGCATCGGCGCAATCTGGGACACCACCGATTATGCCGATATGGGCGACTGGCTGGCACGGGGCGGAGGAACCTCTGCGCCTGCCGAGGTCGAGGGTTGGTGGGGCGGCTGCGTGACGAACACCTCGCTATGACGCGCGAGGAAGCCGCCACCGCCCTGACCGCGCTGCAAGCCGAGAACAAGCGGCTGACCAATCACGCCGAGGTCCGACGCCTCACTGATCTGCTGGATGGCGCAACCGCGAACCTCGAAGACGCCACCGCCCGCGCCGAGAAGGCAGAGCGGGAGCGGGATGAACTGCGGACAGACGCACAGTTTCTTGTAGACCGTCTTGCCGGAGTCGATGGTTATTCTCTGGTCGAAGATGATGCCCGCGATTGGTATGGGCATGTATCTCCAGCTATCACACGACTTGGAGCGTCCCTCGCCGCCCACGCGAAACTCAAGGGGAAATGTGATGCGCAGCGCCTCCGAAATCATCAGCGATGCGGAAATCATCGCAGTCCACGCCAATGCCAATTTCGGCGACATGACGCCGCGCGAAGTCGTCAATGATGGCGTGCGTAAATACGCGATTGGCTACAGCGGCGGACACACACAGCAGTGCATCCTGCGCGAACACGGCCTGATTACCAAGGGCAAGGGCTACAACGCTGACCTGACCAAGAAGGGCAAGGAATACGCCCGCGCCATAGATCGGGACGCCAAGGCAGAGATCGCCCGCCTGACCAAAGAACTTGCCGAGACGAAAGCTGCGCTGGGGCTGGCGTATGAGACAGCAGCGAAGGTGGCCCAAGACAAGCACGACGCAGCAATGAAATGGGCAGAGTGCTATCTCAAGTCCTTCGATGGCCAGACGGATAGCCTGTTGATCGCAGAGGAAATACGCGCCCTCGCCCCTGACGCGACCGCCGCTCTTGAGGCCGACCGGCGGAGGGTGCGGGACGAAGAAACAAAGGCGTGTGCTTGGTGCTTTGACGACGACGTTAGGCATCCGTCGAAAGCTCGTGCCGCCATCCTCGCCCGCCTCGACCAGCGCAAGGAGGGCGTGTGATGCCGAAGCCAGTTCCGATCTGCCAGAAATGCGCACACCCTCGCATCTGATACGGTGCGCATCACCACCCCATACCCGACAAGTCACTCCTTTGAAGGAGCCATCACTGCGACCATCGGCCACGAGGCCGAGTATATCCTAACCCACAGCGAGACGCGGGAACACATCGCCGATTGCTCATATTGCGGGGGCGCGCCCATGACCACCACCCCGACCCCCGCCGCACGGGTAAGCGGCACGATAAAGGCGCTGGAATGGAAGGCTAACGGTCTGCGTCATGCGACAGCATTAGGTTTCAACACAACATACACCATTATGCTGCTGCCAGATGGTTCTGGGGCGCGGTGGCAATCTCGGTATATGGGTGAATGGTTTGATGCTGCGGACAGTGAAGCAGCCAAAGCCGCAGCGCAGTCCGATTACAGGGCCCGCATCCTCGCCGCGATCCAGCCCGACCCAGAGCCGAAGCCGGTGGCGTGGCGTTACGATGACTTGTCGCCATACGCCAGATCATCAGCTCTGATCCTCGAAAGGCGAGGAACTGGGGTTCATCGTGACCCGAAAGAGTTCAAGGAAACTCCCTCTACGCCACCCCGTCCAGCGCGGGCATGGTGAGCGTCGAGGAGGCACGCCTCATGTCAGATGTGCCCGAGGACGGAACGTGGGCATTGCTCTATCCCGGATATTTCGGACCGGTCACCGCATGCGTGGTCAATGGCGAGTGGACTATGTTTGACGACGCCGAAAAGCCTCACGTCACGCATTGGGTCGAAATCCATCCCGCCCTGCGCGCCCTTGCTGGGGAGGAGGGCGGTGAGCGAGGCGCTGGCACCGACATGCACGCTGCGGATCCTCGAACGCTGGGTGCCCGACAAGGAACTCCCCGAAATCAGGTCGCTCACGCCGGTTCTGCAGCAATTGTTCTATACCGCTGCCGGATCTCAGGTTTGGATAGATGTGCCGACGGTCAGAGAGCCTCGCACATGACCGAGGTCGGAATTCCGACCGCGCCCGCCCGCTACGGCAACCGGCGCGTGCCGAAGATGTACGCCGAGATCAACGCCCTTCGCCGCGCCATAGCGGCCGAGGGCACGCCCGCGATCCAAGACGCATGGGATCGGGTCGAGGAGCATATCGACTTCGCCTATGGGCAGGCGGCGGAGAGATCGGGCCCTTTCCTGACCCGATCATAAATCGCTATTTCCTTACAGCACGAGGTCGCGTCGGTTCTGAGCGTGCCGGACAGCAAGCCTACGAGCTTGACGCCCTGAAAGCAGCATTCTTGCCCCGGCCATCATTTCGTCGGTGTCCTTCAACTCAGGGAAGATAGCAAAAATTTCCTCGCGAACAGCTGCGCCGAGAGATTTGAGCGCCTGCTTACCCGTATATAGCGACTCCGATTCCGCACCGTTCGAGCGCACGACCTCATGTTGATCGAAGAGAATATGAAAGTATTCGACTTCTCGCAGATCTTCGACAACGTCGATGCCGTCGATCTGCAGAAGCTGCTTGGCCGCGACCAGAACCTCATCCGTGCCGAACATCTTTTGTGCAATTTTTGAGCGCACAAGAATACGATGCTGCGGAGAAACCAGCAAATCAACCTCTGGCGTTCCACGGCCGAGTGCCCTCGCCGAAATCCGGATGGGTCGAAGACTTTCATGCTGTGAAAGGACCCGAGCGTCGATCTTCCTTGATCCAATCCACCGAATTGGTTGGAGGCCGTTGTCACGGGTATAAACGTTAGTGCCAGCAGTCAGATTCTCGATTGTTACATCACCGAATTCTGTTGTGATGAGCGTTCCCCGCGTGAAGCAAGGAATTTCGGAGATTGGGAGTGCCAGGTCATTCGGTGAGACAATCCAGTCCGTGCCTGTAATAGAGGTAGCAAAAGCTTGCCTTAGTTGCCCATCGATTAGAGGCAAGGAAACTGCAACCTGTTCATTCGTGTCGGGCGTTGACCCATAGAAAGTTACGACAACAAAGCGGCCTTCGCTAGAAATGATCTCGTCACCGTTGTAAACGTAATCGATATTGTATCGCACACCATTGATCGAGAAATAATCAGAAGCGCCGCCTCCGGTAACAAAATCGTCTTCATTTTCGTCTGATATTGTCAAACTGACGATCGTTGAACTAAGATCTATTGGCGATCCAGATTCTGCATATTTCTCATCATTGTTTGGGCCTCCATGCGATACCCCCGTCCAGTCGGCTGGTTTAATATCGGAGTTATACTGAAAGGCAGGGTCGAACAGCCAAGCATCTAGCGTCACATTCGTAGGCATAGGCACTCTCCATTTTAGTGAGGAAATTTCGGCCCGAGGCTACCCATCAAAATCAAGGAACTGTGCACTTAGAACCGAATGCCTGTATGCGACCGCACTCAAGGCTATCCACGCAACCAGAGGAGTCAAGCTTCTACTGACGTTTCCAGACCATGCCACAGCAACCGAGGGCACGTCCGCGATTCAAGACGCTTGGGACAAGGTCGAGGAGCATATCGACTTCGCATATGGGCAGGTGGCGGACCGGGAACGCCCCTAGTCCTTGATCCAACCGGGCGTCGTGTCGTCCACCTCAACGATCAAGCTCTTTGCGCCCTTCCTACCGCACCAAGCGCAAAGACAGCGCGCCAAGAACTGATCGCGCGGCATGAGCGGCCTACCGACCGGCGCGCATCCCACATGGCCGCACTCGCATTCGATCCGGTAGCGACGGAAGATCTTCGCGGCCGCAGCTGATCGGCCCACCAGCGCCACAACCGCGGGCCAGCCTTCGAAAGCGGGATCACCGGATTGGGCGTGCGCGCAAAATCATCGATGACAGTTTAGGGGATGGTCATCACGACCTCGCCTCGCGCGCGACAGACCTTACACCGCAAGGCAAACTGCAGGTCGCGGATGCGCATGTTTGGCGTCGCGACCGTCCGAAGCCGGAAATCGCCCTGATAGACATAGGTCTTGCCGCAGCCGGTGCAGCGGATCTGCAACGCCACCCCTTCCGCTATCAAATCTCGAATCGTTATGCCCGCCATGGTAAGGAACTTATAGAGAACACATCGAGTTTTCCAGCGGCGGCGATGAGGACAAAGCTGCTGCTAGCCCCAGTCGCAATCTCGCCGACGCTAATTACTTATCCACAAGAATATCCCTCAGTCTGGTCGAAATCTCGGACAGTAGCCGCATTGAAACAAGCTCCCCGTCAGTCGAACTCGGGTAACCTATGTATGTACCGGTTAGTTGGAGGAGCGTAATGGAGCAAAATTGAAGCGGATCACTAAAACCATAGTGGCTTGGTCCAACGCTATAACCAGCACCTTGCCTTCCAATATCTGCAAGCATGTTTCCAAAACCGCGATAACCTGCGTGATTATGCTGGCACGACCATTTGTAAAGCGGCCTCCAATGTTCCATCTTCAGGTCTTGCTCGAGGTGTTGGAGGCCGACTTTTACTTTATTTTCAAACCCCAAAGCCTCCGCTGCCCATCCTAGGTCGCCGTTGAAGACTCTGCCAACCCTGTCCTTAGCTAGCGTGTAGTCCGCTTCAATCTCTTTCATTTCCTCTCGGCCTATCGGTTCAAAGCCAAGCTTGTCATGATACTTATTGTAATTATCCGCTTCGCGCTTCAGAACAAAGCTTTGGTTAAACCTGTAGCGCTCGGCCACCCCGGCCCATGCTTTCGGACGAAGGCTGCAACTAAAGTCACTTCGTAGAGCGCCCTCCATCTTGCCAGAGCACCGTCCGGATATCCTCCCGCCAGGAGACATTTAATCTCGCTTGAAATCAGCAGTCCTTTGGCAACTAGTCCACGCAAAGTGAAAAACAAGTCGCGCTGATCCGCATTATCTGGCGCAGCGTGCTCTTCGATTAGTTCTTGAGAAATAGCCCATTGAAGCGTGAGAAGGTCGAGTGAAGAACTCCATTCATTTTGCACTAAAGCGCGGATGTCAGAGTGACCCCTTTCTATTTGCCGCGATATGTCCAAGGATAGAATGCGTACCTTTTCTCCAAATGTCACAATCTCATCATCAACTAGAGCATTCAATGTATCCTTAAGAATTTCGGCCTGAAGTTCATGATCAAGCGTTTCTACGAGCTGAACTACCCGATCAATGATATCTTTCCCCAAATTCAGCACTATGCACCCGTCGTTTTGTTTTGTTTCTTATTCAACAATATTACACGGACCGCGCGCCATAGGCGTGAGGAATTTTGCTGACATAGCAACGCTAACCGCTGGCCTCAGTGTCCGCTATCGTATCTTCGCGACCCTGCGAGACGATCAGAAGCGTCCCGTCCCGCAGAGGCCGCTGCAATGTCCTCGCCTGAACCCATGGCAAATTGAGCCATGCCGCCCATTCGTCCGGCTCGGTCAGGATCACCGGCATCGCCTTTGGGTGAACGGCGCCGACCTCGGCATTCGGCGGGCAGGTCAGGAAGCCGAACAGGTCGTCGGTCGTCTCGCCGTCCTTGACCTTGCGCACCGAGGTCCAGCCCTGCGTCTGGATGCCTACGAAGAACATCGGCCGGTCATCAACCGGCTCGAACCAGACGGGCTTGTGATCGGCCCCAGGTTCGGAGAAGCGGACCACCGGCACGAGACAACGATGGTCCGGCCCGAGCCAGCGCCGCCAATGCGGGCTACTGGTGTTGCGGATATTGGTCACGCCCGGATCGCGGGCCGTCTTGAGGTACATCGGCGGCGTCGGCATGCCCCATCGGGCGCGCGCAACCGCCAACCCGTCGTCGTCATGCCGGATGATCGGCGCGGTGCGGTCGGGATAAACATCCTCCGGCCAAGGCTCATTGCCGGTCAGATCACGCAGCGGCTCGCGAAAGAGCTGCGCGACGAGATCGGCCGATTTCGCGGTCTGGTAGAGGTTGCACATGCACCGACGCTAGCGCGTCGAGGCGATCGCTCCAGCGGCGACACCGCCCAAGATGGCAGACGAGCAACGACCTCAGCGCCGCGCGGTGGGAACCCTCACCCACAACAAGAGTTATACCTAAAGCTGAAGAAGCCATGCTCAAAGCTGACAAAACAGACAACTTGCAAAACTTTATTTGCACAAACCCTACGAAACCTGTCCTTTTACAGCTAGCCAAATCAGCCTTCAGCATGCTTGTTGGCCCTTAGAGAATAAGGAAGCTGGGCAAGCCAGCTCCAACTTTTGAAGCAGAGGTGTAGATCAAATGTTCCTGAATACGACCCATAACACAGACGTGGGCCTGCTGCGTCGTCTCAGCGAGGCAACTCGCCGAGGTGTGACAGCGGCCGAACTTCATGCACAGAAGGTTTCCTTTATCGTCTCTGCAGTGAGCGACGAAAAACCAAGATCACTCCGCAGATGGTCGAGAACGAGCTGAAGAAGCTCCATGGGGAACCGGCTTAACTGATACGATATGATCCTGTATGACCTGAGCAATTCCGAGGCTCACCCTGCATACCAAGCTCTGGCGATCTCCAACGGAGATCGTCAGTTTAGCTTTCTGCAATCTGTAGTAAGCGCAGCGATCCAGACCCAACAGGGATTTCTGTCGCAGGCAATCATGAAATCTCTGAACTATCATGCGATTGCGTGCTTACACACCAATGCCGGTGAGTACCGACCTTGTCCCGTGCATGTTGCGTATCCCGACCCGTCGCAGAACTATGTTGCTCCGGAACATTATCGCGTGACAGCGTTGATGGATCACTTCATCAACCACACGAACGCTCTGTGGGGCGGGACAGATCCCATTGTTCTTGCGGCCTATGTGCTATGGAGACTTTGCGCCATCCATCCGTTCATCAACGGCAATGGCCGAACTGCGCGGGCAGCTGCCTACTTCACAATATGCGTGAAGACTGGTGGGTGGCTCCCAGGAACGGAAAACATGACCACGTTGATGAAAAATCACCCGAACTACAACTCGTCCCTCAAACATGCCGATGCTAGCGCGCAACTTGGTCAACTCGACCTGAATCCTGTAGCCAGAATGATCGAGGACTGCGTCCGTCAACAGCTCTCCTCCGCTCCCGCCCCAAATATGGACGGCGAAGATAATCCCTCGCCACCGCAATAGCCATTACTATGCATCTAGCGGTGAACTAATCACCGCCTGAGAGGTGGCGGAGCGTTAGGAGAGATCAGACAACTTGCTTGAACCGCGCCTGAATCTTTCCTTATTAAGCGCTTTCACATACCTCCCGCAGCTTCGCCTGCGCCAGATTGCCCAGCACCTCCGCCCGCGCATCCAGCCCGATCACCGCATCGGGCACGCTGATCTGCACATGCTTGAGGATCTCGGCCACCGCCGCCTGCCCGCCGAGCCCGCGCTCGAGCGCCAGCCGCGCGCCGTTGAGCAGTGCCGAGTGCAGCGCCTCACGGTGGCGGGCTTCGATGTCGATGCCCCATTTGCGCCGCGCGGTATTGGCGGCCCAGCCAATCAGCGAGGCGAGCAGGATCCCGATGATTTCCAGAAGATGCGGAATCAGCGCCGCTTTGATGATGTCCATGATCACTGTCCCTTGTTGAGTGCTGCCCAAGTCTGCTTCCCGACGATTCCGTCAGGCTTCAGCTGCTCGAGCTTTTGAAGGATCCGCACCGCGGCATCGGTGCGCTCGCCGAAATCACCGTCGACCTTGCCGAGGACATGCCCCTGCCCCGTCAGCAGTTCTTGCAGGTGGCGGACCGCTTCGCCCTTGGACCCGCGCCGCAGCACCGGCGTGAAAGCGGCCGCCCCGATCGCGGGCTGCCCCATGGCCGCGAGGATCCGCGCGCGGAGCTGGTCGCCCACTGCAACCGGATCGCCGGGGGCGTCCATGCCGGGCAACCAGCTGATGTCCCATTTCCCGTTCTGCTTGATCCCGAGCGTCGGCTCGACCTCGGCATGGCTCAGCACCGTGCGGCGCGTCACGGGGATGCGGTATTTCAGGCAGAGATCGGCAACAAAGGTCACCAGCACATCGAGCTGCAGCTCGGTGATCGGGAAACGGCCGGCGCGGAACGGGCGCTCGTTGGCATCGCCCATGGCATCGAGGGCGACGCCAATGCGGTTACCATTGGCGTTCAGGGTATGGGCGGCATAGGATCCCTTCCTAAGCGGCGGGATCTGCGCTTCGGGTGCATGCTTCCCCGGGGTGATGGTCCCGTCGCGGCCGATCAGGAAGTTGTAGCTGTCCGCCTCATGCGGCGTCACACCGTCGGCACCCGCCGTCCAGTGCAGGATGATTCCGTCCATGATGTCTCCGGATATGAAAAAGCCCCGCTGGACGGCGGGGCGTGATGTGATATGCTTACTTTGCTTGCGATGCTGGCAGTTTTGACGAGCAGACTGGCCCTGCTGACGCTATCAGACCTAGCCTGGCAGGGCCGGTCACCTCTGGCAGAGATTTCAGCGCCGCCAGTGCTTCCAGAGATCGATCGCATTCTTCGGGTTATCGACTGCCATCAGCAGCCAGCGCATCGCGCCCTCTGCCGTCAGCGTGACGATTGCGGCCGCGACCGGCTCGGGCACACCCAGAACCTCGGCCGTGTAATCGGTCGCAACCCAAGCCGCACCAACGGCGACGACGATCGTGGTGATCACCTTGACCGGCCCGAGCTGCGCGGTGGTTTTGATCTTCACGATCAGCGCGATCGCGACCGCTACCCAGAACTCGGGCGAGCGGAAAGAGGATGGATCTGTCATTGCGCCTCCTGCGCATAAAGTCGCGATTGCTTAACTCTGTTGCAGCGATAGGGTCCGCCTGCCGCTGTCTCTGCTTGGTGCGGCTGGATCACACTCGTCCCCCGATCCAAACTTACGCGGGAGGCTTGTCCGGCTGAGGACGCCTCCCGCGGCTTCTTCACCGACCCAGATGGAGCCGCATCACACACGCACCGCCCATTTCCACGCGATCCATTGAGCAACCCGCCATTCCGCCATCAGCGCTGCCCCAGCGATATCGGGATGCAAACAATCGGGCAGATAGGTTGGGGCGCTGACGGCATTGATCGCGAAGTTATGCGACATCTCCAGAACCGGAAGCCCATGGATCGCGGAGAACCGACGAATAGCGCGCCGGTAGTCCTCGACCAGCAATCCGGAGCCGCTATGCGCACCCGCCTCGGTCCAGTCCTTCGGATTGGAATATGCCTTGCCGCGATAGATCGGCACGGCGAAAGCGATCTTGGCAGTCGGATTGAGCGCGCGGATCTTGGACAGGCCCTCCGCCATAGCTCCGTAGAAGGTGCCGTTGGCGGTATCGGTCTCAGCCCCGATCGGGACGGAGCTGTTCCAGTCGTTGGTGCCGTATGCGATGGTGATGATCTTGGCGGCCGCGATGGCGGCGGCATTTGCCGGTGCATCGATCTGCGGGATGAAATCACCCGCCGTCGTGCCACACATCATGCGGCCGGATACGCCCAGATTGGTAAGGGTGCCGCCGACCAATGCCGCCGCTTGCGCCGGCACGCTGTTGGCCGCTCCGGGGCCGACGCCGGCCTGAATGCTGTCGCCGAAATCGACCAACGTCGGTCCTACGACCGCCGGCCGGAGCAGGTAGCGCCAGCGCGTGAATGTGCCGCCCGCGACATCATACCAGCGGATGAAGGGGCTATCCTGCCCTTTGCGCGCATCCCAATAGTACTGAGCGATCTTCGCCCCCATCGGGACCGCTTGTAGAGTGCCATTGAACAGCGCCGTGCCGTCGACGGCCCCGCCCTGATCGTCGATCTCTAGCGGGCAGTTATAGACCAGAGACGAGCCGTCGCCGGTCCAGGTGATGCCGGGCGTGATGCAGAGATTAAGATCGCGGGCCGCGAGACCCTGCCCAGAGAGGTTGATGGTCTGATACTGGGCGTTGTTCCAGCGTGTCAGCTCGACCCACGCCCCCAAGCGCCGCCGGCGTAGACCCGTTCATAGATCCGCCCCGTCGCATCGTACCAGGTCATCACCACCGTATCGCCGCGACGACGCGTAGTGACGCGGGTATTGACCGGCGCACCGTTGCCACCCGAGGGCGGAACGCCGGAAATGATGCCGCCTTCGCCATTGGGGTTCAGGGTGATGTCGAAGCCCGGCGTCGTGTAAAGCGTCAGGGTCCGCGCGGGCGTGCCGTCGGTATTAATAACTGTGCGCAGGACCGGTTCGACGGCCGCAACGCGGGCGGCCAGCGCATTGGCTTGTCCGGTGCTGGCCCCGATCAACCGCAAGGCACTACCAGAGATTCGGCGCAGCATCACCGGCGCTCCCGCGATCAGCTCGCCGCCGGCGAGAAACGAGGTTCCGGAATGGATGGCATAGACTACCCCGCCAATCGTCGCGGTGGCGGGGCCGGTATTGGTTGCGGTCGGCGTCAGGATCACGGTGGCGCCATTCGCGATCGGACCGAAGGGGAGATCGGCCAGAATGGCATTGGCATCGCCGCGGACATTGGTCACGGTGACAGGGACATCAGCCACGTTGACGCGGTGCGAGACGCCCCAATAGGGGCAGTCGTGCCCGGAAACAGCGGATCATCGACGTTGTTGTTGGGAACGCGGTAGGTGATCACCCCGCCTTCCATGGTGACGATCATCCCCAGCGCCGTCGGCAGTGCCGCCTGGCCGGCAGAGGCGGCCTGCGCGCGAGATGAGAACTGCTTGCCGGAGAAAGCGAACTCGGCATTTACCTGCGCGATCATCTCGCTCATCCACTGGCGGATATCGGCTTTGGCCACGGGGCTGCCGGTCGGGTAAATCGTACCCGGGGGATTGGTCGGATTGACCATGTCTGACCTCGATAATTAAGGGATGTATTGTCCAACCAGCACCGCGGCCGATGTCTTGCCGCTGCCGTTCTCCGACTGGAGCCAGTAGCGCGCACCGTCTGCCGGCACGCTGCCGGTGATCGCCACCTCGGAGGAGGTGTCGTAGTTCCAGCGCAGTAAGGTCGCGTCGGCAAAGGTGGAGCCGGGCACGCCACGCCAGAGGGCGGTACGGTGATAGTTCGCTCCGAGATCCGGGGCGAAGATAATGGTGAAGCTGCCGCCGGCCGTGCCGCTTTGGCTGATGACGGCCGGCGCATCGGGCGGGGTGGTATTGGCAAAGACCTCGATGCCGGTCACCGTCGCATATTCCGATGCGCGCTTGCCCAAGCCGATCGTTGCCGGCCCCGTGAGGCGCGTCGTGTACCAGGCAACCTGCACATTGTACTGGCCACGATCGGCATTCGGCAGCGAGCGCGCAACGATCTTCCCGTCACTGGGGGTCTGCTGCACCTCCAGATCAAAGCGCTGCGTGCTGCCCTCGCGCCAATACTGGCCCCCGAGATAGTAGGGACCGGTGGTGTCGTCGACCGCGAGCACCATATAGGGCGGGCCGTCATTGGTCGTGACAACGAGCGAAGAGATCACCGGCGCGGCCAGAAGGGGGCTTCATGGCTGATGGCCGGCGGTGTGCTTGGAGGATCCCCTCCTCGGCGGCAGTCCAGTTGAAGCTGGCCGGGTCGGCGGCGATGAGGTTCACCGTCACCACGCCCTCATCACCATCGGCGTCGAAGGCGAAGCTGTCGACCCATGCGGGGGCGTTGCTCAGGCCGAGTTCCGGCAGATGCAGCCTGACCGTTTCCTCCTCGAGCAGGAGCAGGCCCCAGAAGCGGAGCTTGATAGTAGCGCGCCAGGACGGGTTGAGCTTGGCCAGCTTGATCTTGGCCAAGCGGCGCCCTTGCCCGTGGTGCTGCACCCACGGCACGTCCAGTTCCTTTTCGGCACTCTCGCCATAGAGCGCGATCGCGGCAGCATCCTCCCAGGCATCGGCGGTGGTTTCCTGCCAGTCGATCTCGGGCGCGACGTATTTCGGGATCAGGGTCGTGACGCGCTCGAACTCGCCGGAACCCGGACCGATATCGAGCGCCACGATATGCTCCTCGCGGATGGTGTGGTTCGGCGCGCGCCATTTACCGACCCGAAACCCGATCTTGCCTTCGGTCGTAATGTAGATCTGACCGGCCGAGGCATCCGAGATCCGGCGCGCGACATCGACCACGGGCTCGGACAACGAATAGCTGCCGCCGCCGCTATAGCGTTTGACCGTCCCGCCACCGCGCTTGGGCAATTCGTCGTCGCAATCAAGCTGCGCCTGGATGAAGGAGGTATTGTCGATATCGTCAAGCGCGAGCGGGCCGTAAAGCGGATGCGTGAAGACATCGCGCAACTGGATCGCGAGGTTATCGGACCAGGCATAAGTGCCGTCAGCGGGTCGATAGCAACGATCGCCACGGATCAGGGCCGTGATATCGGGATCGCCGCCGCTATAGACCTCGGCCACATCCTCGCCTTTGACCGCGTCGAATTCGCCGAGAATGGTACCGACACCGTCGAGACGATGCTGCGCCGTCCAGACACCGAAGCCTGCCTGCAGCGTTGCAAAGGCACCGCCGGAGAGCTCATCGCCAAAGCCGCTGCGCCAGCGGACCGAGACCCTGCCATTGTAGGGGCTGGTCGTGACCGCTTCGCCCGATCGGCTGACCAGCGTGTCGTTGAGCCAGACTTTCTCGACCCCCGTGATGCCGCCCTGCCCGACCGCAAGCAGCTTGAAGAGACGGCGCTGGCCACCGACCCGTGTCCAATCCCAAAACATCACCGTGCCGGAGGCACGCACCCGCCCCAGATGCCGGACGCGCTGTGCCGCGCTTTCGCGGGCTTCGGTCTGGATATCGCGCGGCTTCGGCCCTTTGGGGGCCGTAACCTTGGCGATGGCGGCGTTCAAAGCGATGCTCGCCGCCGTTTTGAGCACAAACGCTCCCGCCCCGCCCGCTGTCCAAACAGCGGCGAGCCACGCCCCGACTTGTGGCATCCTCTATCCCCAGATTCTCAAAGCTCTAGCGCGGACGATCCCGACGCCGTGCGGCTTGCGAAAAGCCCATTTCCCGCCATGCCGGATCGCGGCGACGCGGTGTCCGGCAATCGCGATCACCCCGACATCCCCGTCACGGGCAGCGCCGCGAACCGGCAGGCAACATTCCCGGTCCAGAAACCCGACCAGATCGCCGCCGGTCAGACCGCGCATTTCCGCCTCGCTGGAGTAGGTCCCGCGCCAGCCGTCAGCCGGATCGATCCCCCAATGCGCGACGCACCAGTCCGCAACCCAGATCGTGCAATCGACCGATCCCCACGACCAAGGCAGATGCCAGGTCCGCAGGATGTAGTCGCCTAGCTGCGCAGCCAACCCGTGATCACCTTGCCGACTTGGGACGGCGCGAACGCGCAGCCGCGGTCACCGGCACTGCGGCGCTGCTGATCGCGATCGGTATATTCCCCGAGCGGGGTCATGTTGCGCATGTCGAGCGGGCTTTCGGCCCTGATTTCGAGGTATTCGGCCGTGGCGGTCTGCACCTTTTGACATCGCGGATCTTGCCGCGATGCATCGACACCATCGGCCCGACGGCAACGCCGTTCGAATATAGCTGCAGAAACTGCTGGATCGGTCGCCCCCACCATTCGGCGCGGTTGTCGAGCGCGGCCAGCAAGAGAGTCAGTGGGTTCTTTGTGATGCGGTAGACGGCGGGAACCGCCTCGAGCGGGCCGCCCGATTGCAGCGCTGCCGCTTGCACCCAATCATGCGCCGGCAGCCAGGTGAAACCGCCGAGGGCTTCGGGAACATTGCCCTCGATCAGCCGATAGGTCTGGCTGGTGAAGCTGACGTAAAGAGCCGCCGGCACTCGACCAGCTCGCGATTGGCATCGAGCAGCTCGACCTGCGCCAAAGTAAAAGCCATGCACACAGGCTCCTTTTTCTGGACTTTTCCGATGTTCAGCGCCTATTTGGCCTCACACCAACAACGAACGGATAAGCTCATGGCGTCATGTGACGACAAGATTCACGCAGCAATTCTTCATGCCATCACCTTGGTCGACGAGATCGCCCGCATCACGATCGAGGATCATCCCTACCGGGCCGACGCCCTCTCAAACCTCAGGCTCACGCTGCAATCCGCAACTGCAGAAGCGTTCCCGGCCAAAGCTTAGCGCCATCGCCTGCGCGGCGGATCACCCCTACCGATCGAAAGCTTCGACGAAATTGACGGTGACCTGCGCGCCCCATTTGAGGTTCTCGCGGACACGCCGCCCTTCGTCATCCGTCGCAAAGCGTCCGAAGAACTTGGGCGGGTTGGTCGTGAGCGCGTCATCGACCGCGATCGCACGGCGCAAAGGCGGCTCGAACTGCACCACACTGCCCGCGACCCCGACCGTGCGGTAAAGAAAGCCGCTGCGCGAAAACATGTCGCCGATCCGCAGGTTCGGGCGCACCGGATTGGTCAACCCGACCGAAACCGAGGTCGCGCCGACTGCGGCGGGTGCACTCGCGAGAAGCGGCTGCATCGCACCGGTCGAGCCGTCTGCATAGCCTGTCCCGTCCGAGAACCATGTCCCGTCATTATGAGGCCACTGAAGAGGCGCGACACGCGGGCCATAGCGATAGGGATCGCAGACGCAGAGGGCCGCGACATTCTGGCGCCCGCGCATGCGTGCGACCAGCGCCTCGAACAGACGCAAGCGATCCCCGTTGAAGGTCCGCGCGAAGGTGAGCGAGACCTCCCAGACCGCCGCGTTGACGCCGACGATCTGTTCGTGGCCCGCGAGTGATCTTCCGGCGCTTCGCGTGGTCCACTTCAGGAAGAAGTCGGTATCGCGGACGCCGAGATCACACGGCCAATCAATAATTTCCGGCATGTGGTCTCTCTATGTTGATGGCCTGTATTCAGCCCAT
This sequence comes from Paracoccus cavernae, assembly GCA_030410095.1. Classification (GTDB taxonomy): domain Bacteria; phylum Pseudomonadota; class Alphaproteobacteria; order Rhodobacterales; family Rhodobacteraceae; genus Paracoccus; species Paracoccus cavernae. The sequence goes on along the minus strand of JAUFRC010000001.1, from coordinate 3,328,270 downwards.
CCGCTGACCGTGTTCCTTGTTGAACTGGAGCCACTGGGAGAAGGCTTGCTGATCGCGCTTATTGAGGCGGTCCTCGAGTTCCGCGATACGGTCCCGACTAAGATCGCCCTGCACAACGATACTGGTTTGCGGCGCAAAGGTCGTGCCGCCGCCACCGCGCGCGCCCCGCAGAGCGGCTTGCGCCTGCGGCACGTTGAGGATCGCCCCGCTCATCGACGGCACGAAGACCTCGCTGTTCGCAGTGTTCTCGTTGACCAGATAAGCCTGACCAGCGCGCACGCTGCCGCCGCCAGCGCGCGGGAAGGCCTGCGCCGCGCAGTGCGCCGGAAAGCGCGTCACCGCCGCCAAGCAGGCCGCCGAGAAGACCACCCAGTAGCCCTCCGCCTCCGCCGCCGCTCGCCCAAGGCCCCTCGTTGAAGAGGGCCGCCTGCAACGCGGCTTTGGCAAACATCTGGGCAACATTCGCCAGCACGTCGGCAAAGCTTTCGCCAGCGACGATGGAATCGATCAGGCCGGATTTGACCTGAGCCTGTGCATCCGCCATCAGCTTTTGCGCCTCGGCGGCCTTGCCCTCTGCAATCGCACGATCATTGGTTGCGATGATGTCGGCCCGCTTGACCTCTCCCAGCGCCTCGATCGCCTGGCGATAAGTCATGGTGCTGCCGGTCATCAGCGTATCGAGATCGACGTTTCGCCGCTTGGCATCCGCCATCAGCGTCATGACCGTCTTTTGCTTTTCAATCTCGGCCGTGACGTGGGCAATCGCCCGCGCCTCCGCCTCTGGCGAAAGACCCTGCGCCTTGATCTCACTGATCTGATTGGCTTGCTTGGCGGCGAGGCGAGAGGATTCCTGTTCCGTCAGTAAGTTCTGCGCCAGAGTTTCCCCGTATTTCTTGACCTGTTCGGCGAGACGCTCGCGGTCCTTAATCTGCTTGTCCAGTTCCTTCTGGATCTCTGGGTCGACCTGCTCAATCGACTGCTGACCCCATGCGCTCTGGATCACGGGCGCAGGAACATTTTTCAATCCGGCCCACACGCCGCGAATGCCTGCAACATCCCCGGTTTGATCTGGCGGAGCAACTGCATGGCCAAGCGGTCCTGCATCTCTGGCGAAAACAGCTCGTCACCAGAGAGACCGAGGTCTTTGATCAGACCCTCCAAAGTGCTGCCGACAATCTGGTAGCGACCGAGGGCTGACGACCCTTTTCCGTCGCCGTAAAGGGCGCGGTTCTCTGGCGTGCGCATTGTGGATTGAAGCGCCAGAATCTCTTTCAAGGTCATGTTGACGAGATTGCGCGCGCCGCCAGTCCAGCGACCATTATCGAGCGTCGCATTATAGTCGCCACCACTCTCGCGCTGCGCGATGAGGTCGAGGATCCCCTTCTGCGCAGCCGCGCCGTCCTTGCCCCATTGCGTCAGGCTGCTGCCGGTCACGCTTTCGACCAGGCCGTCGAGGAAGCCGCCCGCACCGGATTTGATGCGCTTTTGCAGGGCGATGAACGCCTCATCGTTGGCGAGGGCAAGCGCTTTGGTCTTGGTGATTTCGTCATCAATCAGGTCGAGGCGCTCGCGCGCGAGGCGTGCAGTCTCGACCGCTTTCGCATTCACCGCCGTCGCGCCGGCGATAATTGCCTCTTTCAGCAAGCCCTCTGCTACCTTGCGGTCGTTGGACAGCTTGGCCATTTTCTCGGTGTCGGTCTGGTATTGGGAAACAACCCGATCCTGTTCGGTGCGCATTGCCTGCACCTGCGCCGTTGCCTGCTTGAAATAGGCGTCGACCTTGCCCCACAAGCCATCTTCGCCCCCGAACTTCGCGCCGACCTTGTCAACGCCTCCGGCGATCTCGATCATCGCAGCGTTCAATTCTTCTGCAGCCGCTACCGCCAAGGTCGCGTCAGTACCAGCGTCCATCGCCTTTTGCATTGCGACAGCCAGCCGCTCGGCATGCGACCTGCCGAGGCGATATGTGTCCATCAGCTCCTGGACTTTGCGGTTGGTGTCGCTGAGCGTTTTAACTTCGACGCCAGAGAATCCGCCAATCAGTGAGGGAAGCCAGCCCGCCTTGCGACTGTTGTCTCCAAGTTGTCCGCCGACACCGCCAATCGATTTCCCGAGATCGGCCAGAGCAGCCGAGGCAACGGCCTGCGAGATTGCTGCCTGCTGCTGATAGAACGCCTGCGCAGCCCCCGCTGCCTCGCCATAGCGCGCGCTGAGCACCGAGATCGGCGTTGCCGCGGCTTCCACGGCCGCCGTCATCAGATCTGTGGCCTCTGTCACCAGCTTGAGCTTGTCGTCGAACTGCGCTGAGACATCGCTGGCTTTCAGCAGCGCCGCACCGAGTGGAATGAGAATCGCGGTGGCAGCGCCAGCCACAGCACCCACCGCGCCAAATGCCCCGAGAAGCTGCGGCAGCTGCTGGCCGGCGGCTTGGGCAATCGACGTGCCCGCGCCAACCTGAACCGCGAAATCACCGATCTGCCAACCGAACTGCTGCATGGAGTTCCCGCCGCCCGCCAGCTTTCGGCCAGCAGTCTCACCGACCTCCCCGCCTGCTTCAGCTGACGCGCAGCCCGCTCGACAGCAACAACATACTGCTGCTGGGTGATCGCGCCGCCCTTCATTGCACGGCTGAGCTCTTCCACCTGCTTTTCATAGCCTTTGGCGGCGCGATAGGCTGGGTCATATGCCCGAGCGAGCTTGTCCATTTCACGCTTATGCGCGTTCGCGGCTTGAGTGTTCGTGACCTTCCCTTGCGCATCAAGAAACGCCTTCTGAGCCTCTTCGCCGCGCTTCTTGTAGAAGGCGACGACTTTATTCGCTTCCTTGACGAGTTGCGCGTCAGAGAAGCCCGCCGATACGACAAGATCCGGATCTTCAGCCATCAGAAGCCCTCAATACCCATTTCCGCCAGTTCCGACTCGGACAGATCGCCGCCCGCGCCGCGCGTTTTCCAACCATTCGCCCTGCCGTATCCATCGACCCGAGCCGTGAACTCCCAGAGGCTGAGCTGCGCCATGTCGTTATGCGGCATGCCGATAGCCGCCGCTAAGCCGTGGAGGGCGCTGAACTTCCACTGTCCGTTTTTCGCTGTTCACCGCCGGTGTCGGGGTCACCGGCCCAAGCTCCCCACCGGATCATCCGGCGGGCCGTAGAGGGCGTGGCCAAGAATAGCCTGCGCGGGAACCTTGAACTCGATCAGGGGTGGCGGTCGAACGCGCGGCTGACGACATCCTTTGCCCCTGCCGCATCCATGCCACCGCCCATCAGCCCGGCGCGGATGATCTCGAACGGTTCGGTCGCGGCCCATTGGCCGAGGTTGAGCTTATTGAGCAGAAACTCGGGCCCGCATCCGGTTGCACCCTGCAGCAATTCGAGCTGCGCGAGCGGCAGGCGGAAAGCATGCTCCCCGCCCGGCCATGCCAGAACCAGCGCCTCCATCAGGCTTTCGCCACGCGGGTCGGCGTGCCGTCGAACTGGATCTCGATCGCGGCGGTGACCTTCTGGCCCTTGGTACGCTGGTTAGTGAGCGTCGAAAGAAGGGCCGGACCCTGCTCATATTCGGTATCGCCCGCCGCGGCATTCAGGTGACCGACGCGGATCTGCTTCGGCGCGCCGGAATAGAACCAGTCAAGCATTTCGCCATGCGATTGCTGTGCCCAAACACCATCGGCCGAGACATTGACCTCGATTGTACGGATCGAGCGCTCGACATCGAGCGGCAGGCTTTCATCGTCGCAATCGCCCGGCACTTCGGTGCTGTCGAACTGCGCGGTACGGGTGATCGTCACGCCGACAAGGCCGCAAATCCGCGTCCAGGTCGTACCGTTTTCGCTGGTCTCGAGGACCATCTGCTCGAACTTTTCGGTAATCGGTTTTGCCATCTGTGGCGCTCCATGAAAAAGCCGCCCTCAAGGGGCGGCTGACTGGTGGGAAGGGCCTGAAACTCAGTCGCCCGATTTTCGGCCCTTGCCGGCCGTCTTTGCCGCGTTCGGCAAAACTTCTGTCGCGCGACCGGCCGCAACGGCGGCGTCGATCAGCTCGCGCGGGAAATACTGAGGTTCCGGCGAAGGCCGTACCGACCAGCCCGCATTGCGCTTGCGGCTGGTATAATGAAATTCACCGTGAAAAATCGCCTTAGCCATTGCGCCAAGCCTCCCTGATTGCCGCGCGAACGCGGTTGCGGATCTTCTTGCGGAAATCGGCGCGCTTCGCCTTCCATGCGGGGAAGAAGAACGGCCGAGCCGGAAGGCCGGTTTTCGTGCCGAATTCGTGAAAGCGGGCATAGAATGCATCGCGGTTACCGGCGTAGATCTTGATGCGCAGGGTGGCGTACTGGTCGCCCTTGGTTTTTCCGCTGCGGATTTCGTCGATCATGAATGAGCCTGCCGGCACCTCGCCCCATGTCCAGCCGACGGACCTGAGCAGGTCACCATCGCCCGGCTTAAAGTTGGACCGGATCAGGTTGCGCATGTATTCGCAGATCTCTTCGGCGCCTTCTTCCATTGCCAAACGAGCGGCATCAACAGCAACGGCAGGAATTTGCTTGAGTTTTGCGACGATGCGGGGTTGAGTTCTGCCATTTTAGACTCCCAGAATCGACCGCGCCCCGCCTAGCATCAGGCAAAGAGGGGGATTCCATGTTTTCGTTCATTAAAACGCTGCTTGGGAAACGTGAGCGAGAGCCTTCCGCTCAAGAGATCATTGATGAAGCAAATGCCATTGTCGCCCGTTACCGCGAGAGGGATTTGGCCCTGATGCGGCAAGCAGGCTTCGACCTCACCGGCGAGGAGTTTGACAAGCTAAAAGGCAGCGACGACGAAGACGATGAAGGCCTGTCCGAAGAATTGGCCGAAGCATTCGTGTCGGCGATATTTGATCGGCGCAACGACCCTCTTTCCGCCGTGCCCGTTGGGACATTCGAGTTCATCGCGATCGACGTTGAAACCGCGACCAGAGATTCAGCAACCATCTGTCAGATTGGCATCGCCTGCGTCCAAGGCGACAACATACAAACCTTTGTCACATTGATTGACCCGCAAACCCCGGTCGAAAGTCGCAATTACGCCGTTCATCAGCTCGATGACGACGACCTGGCAGGCATGCCGACCTTCTCTGAGGCCATCACTGCGCTTCGCCCCCTCCTGGATCAACACTTGCTGGTCCAGCACAGCAATTTCGATCGGGTTGCCATTGCAGGCGCCTGCGATCGCAGCAACCTACCCCGACTAACCGCCATTTGGGGCGATAGCATCAATGCAGCCAAGCAGGCTTGGCCAGAGCTCAAATCCTCCGGTGGCTTCGGCCTACGCAACATTGCAGACACATTAGGGATCGAGTTCTCACACCACGACGCCGGAGAGGACGCGAGGGCCTGCGCGCAGACCGTAATTCTGGCGCGTCAAGCAACCGGCCTCACAGTCAAGGCTCTGGTAACCTCACCCTGCCGAGGAGCCGGGCATCGGTTCCACCAGCGGTGTCCCGCGAGGCAAACCCTCTGGGCCCGCTCGCAGGTAGCTGTGCGGTTTTCACCGGCGCGCTAACGATCAGCCGGACACAAGCGGCCGACCTCGCCGCTGCTGCCGGGATACGCGTTACAACATCAGTCAGTAAGAAGGTCACCCTGCTTGTCGTCGGCGACCAAGATCTTTCCTTGCTGGCAGGGCACGAGAAAAGCTCGAAGCATCGAAAAGCCGAAGAGCTGGCTGCCGAAGGTCACGCCATCAGGATTATCGGCGAAGCAGAGTTTATCGCACTGGTATCTACCGACTAACCCTCAGGGCAGCACTGTTTCCGTGAATCGCGGCGAAGGCCCGGTCCGCAATACCATCTACCCCTCGACCTCGATCTCGACCTGCACCACTCCGTGAACACATCCCGACGGATCATCCATGACGCGAACCAGCGTGACGCGCGCGGGATGCGCCGTCACCGCGTCCTGATCCATCCAGCCGTTGAGCGCGGTCGAGACATCGTCCACGACATCCTCGGCTTCCCCCTTCCCGTCGGTGCACCAAACATCGATCTGAAGCGTGTAGCTGCGGGCCTCGATGCACTCGACGCTTTCATCGTTCCAGAAGCTCGGCCCGAGCGAGACATAGGGATAGACCTCGCTTTCGGTGGCCCTGTCATAGACACCGGTCAGCGCCGGAACCTCGGCCTCGAGGCGCGCGATAACCGCCTGACGGATCGCTCTACCTGCCCGCATTGCCACCACCCTCGACCAGCATCTCGAACAGGGCCCGATCCTGCGTCTCGCGCGGGTCCTCCTTGGCCTCATAAATCCGCCCGTCGATCACCACCCGCCATTCGGAGTTGACTGCGCGCGCCTGCGTCGAGGTGCGGAAGGTCACGATCGCGGGCGCCCGTGATTGCATCCGCGACGCCATGACACTTTCGCCACCTCGGAGCGGCTTGAGATTGACCCAAGCCGTAAATTCTTCGGGGTAGGTATGGATAACCTTACCGTCGGCATCTTTGGCTTTGTGCGGCCGCTGGAAGATGGCGCGCTTCGAGAGCATTCCGGCGGTCATAGTGCATACCATCGGATCGGGGCGATCAGGGCATCGACCGCCATCGGAAGGCTGGCCATAGACCGCTCCGAGACCGCCTCGCGGTTTTCGAACCAATGCCCGATCAGCAGCAGGGCTGCGACGCGCAGGCTCGGCAGCAATTCCTCCGGAAGCGCCGCCTTGAAGCTGACGATGGCCGGACCTGCAATCGTGACGCTGCTGCCGCGCGCATCGTGATGCAGCTCGACCGCGACCGGATCACCCGCGGCATCGCGCGCGCTGGCGGAGATTGCATCGGGCAGCGGCAAGCGATGACGACCCGCGCAAGCCAGGTCGATTTCCCAATCCTGCGCCATGATGCACCGGCCAAGCACGCCGCGATAGCCGTCGAGATAAGCCGTCGCGGCGTCGATATAGCCCTGCATCAGCGCGTTGCTGTCGTCACCATCAACCCGACAATGCGCCTTGGCATCCTCGAGCATGACCAGCTGATCGACCGGCGGGACGATGCGGCGCGGGATCATGCGTCGCTCTTGTTGTCACTGACAGGCGCGGCTTTGTTGTCCGGCTTTGCCGCCGTTTTCTCCTTGGATTTCGCGCCCGGCTTGGCCTGCGAATCATCCGCCGGCGACAAAATACCGGCGCGCACCAAATGCGCTACATCCGACGCCTCGGCCTCGCGCTTGTCACCCTTCCGAAAGAACCGGTCGCCATAATGCTCGCGATGAACATGGTATTTCATAACTTCCCCCTGAATAGAAAAGGGGCGGCCATAGCCACCCCGGTTCGCTTGCGCAGTCAGCCCTTACGGGGTGACCGGCGGGGCGAGATCGCCGTAGACGAAGGCCTCCGGACGGTAGACCGCAAGCGCGATACGCTCTTCGGCCAGGATCGTCACAAGGTTCTTGGTGAAGTCGTCATTCTCGAAGCCGACCTCGACACGCGATCCCACAGATCGAAGACCTCGGCACCCATCTGGAACGCACCGGTCAGGAACTTGCCCTGTGCAATCGCCACGGTTTCCACCACCGGCAAGCGCCAAAGGCTGGCAGAAGCATTGCCTTGCGGCTGGCCGATGATGTGGCGACCAACATCGTCCTTGACCAGCTCGATCGCAGCCCAATCGATCGGGTTGAGCACATGGCCCGTTGCGGGAAGCTCGGCGAGCACCGCCTGAAGCGCCGCGATGCGCAACGTGTCGATCACGGTCAGACCGGCCGTATCGATACCAGCGGGGACCGCATAGGCCGTGGCCTGCGGCACGATACCGTGCAGGTTCTGGCCGGTGCCGTCACCATGGAGAAGCTGGCCATCTTCCTTCAGCGCAAGGCCGAAGAGCAAGCGGTTGTCGATATGCGAGCGCAGCTGCGAGACGTCGCTGAGCGCCTGTTTCGACACCTTCATCCAATGCGCCATGACTTTGGCCGAGGTCGAGATCAACTCCAGCTGGATATCCGATTCCGGCTTCTTTGCCCCCTCGGCGACCGGAGCCGCATTGTTGGTGAAGCCCTTCTCGCGGATATATTCCAGCGCAGCCTGATCGATGCGGCCCTGCGTAATCAGATCGCGCACGACGAGACGGCGTTGGGGCAGCCCCTGAATGCCCGGAAGACGGGTGCGTTCGGTCGCGGCCCCCACCGAACCGGCTGCATCGGTCGTCGCGGTTGTGATCGTCGCCTTGATCGCGAGATCGGATTTGCCCTGCCGCGGGCGCCCATCGGCCCATCCCTTGAAGCCTTCGCTGTCGATGAACTGCTGGCCGAGCGAAGTCTCCGCTGCGTTCTCGCCCAGAGGCGCACGGGCCATTTTCTGCGCGATCTCGACGACTTGACCGCTCAGCTCGTTCATCTTGATCATAGCCGCATCGGCGTCAGCCTTGAGCTGTTCGCTCAGCTTCTCGCCGGATTTGGCCTTGCCGAGGGCATCCTCGGCAATGGCCTTGACGGCATCGATGGCGCGATCGTTCGCAGCCTTGAACTCGGCCGCCAATTGGTCGGCCGTTTTATCTCCCGACATGGGGAACCTCCGTAATGATGGAAATCGGGCGTTAGCCCACAAGCGCGCGCAGGAAAGCCTGCCCGCTCGCCGCTTTGTCAGGTTCCCCTGACCTTTCAGGTGGAGGCGTGCGGCGCGCTCCGCCTGCGAGTTCGAGAAGTCGAAGGCCCCCTTCAACAGATGCTCGAACTCCCGCTCCGTCAGCCGGTCCCCGGCCCGCAGCTTTTCCAATATCTCTTGCGATCGACGCTCCGCTTTGACCCCGTCGACGGTTGCGTGCTCGTTGGCCCCGATGCTCACGATCGAGACCTCGTGCAGATCCAGCTTGGTCAAGGTCCAGATCCCGCGTTCTTCATCGACCTCATAGCCGCGGATCCGGTAGCCGATCGAAAGCCCGTCGATGTCGCCGGCCTTGAGAAGCTCGTAGGCCTCGCGCGCCCGCTGGACGCCCATGTTCAGCTGACCTTTGACCAGAAGGCCCTTTCCGTCCTCGCTGGCGGAGAGCCATTTCCCGATGGGCTCGCGCGCATCATGCTGCCAGAACATCTTGGGCATGGTTCCTTTGCCGGCATGGCCGGAAAGGCTGTCGGCGAAAGCACCTGGCGCGATGATGTCGCCGTAGCTGTCGGGCTCGCCACCAAAGGTGCTGGCATAGCCTTCGAACTGTCCTTTTTCCTCCAGCGCCTTGATGTCGAGCAGCGCCGCACCCTGTTTGACCTTCATGTCATTCCCCATTGATCAGCGCCTCCAGATCGGTGATCGGCACGTTTTGCTTCTGGATGCGGGGGACATCGCCACCAGCAACCGGCGGCAGATTTTCCTTGCCGCGCACCTCGTTGATCGTAAGCCATCCGTCCTTCAGCCCCGAGCCGTAGAACGATGCGCGGCCCGCACTGTCACCGCGCAACAGACCCTCGAGGTTGAACTCGACCTGAAGCCCTGCCTGACGTTCGGCCTCGCTCAGCAACTGTTTCGCCACCGCCTGCTCGATCCGCTTCAGCCGGCGGCGCAGGGTGAACTTCTGGAACAGCAGCACCTGCTGCTCGACCCCGGTCGGCCAGCTGGTCGTTGCCGAGCTGTGCTGGATCATCACGGGCGGCACCCCGAAGAAGCGGCAGATCTCCTCGATCGAGAAGCCCCGCGACTCGAGCATCTGGGCATCCTCGGGCGTGATCGTGATCGGCGCCCACTCGACCCCGCCTTCAGCAATGAACGGACGACCGGCATTGGCCGAACCCGCGAAGCGCTCGACCATTTCCGTTCGCGCAAGTTCGCGATTCTCTTTGGATAGCCAGTCCTTGAACTTGAGCACACCCGAGGGCTTCAGCCCGTTGCGAAACATTCCTGCCGCTGCCTCGTTCGCCGCGAGGGCGAGCGAGAAGGTCTGCCGCGCGAAAGCCAAGGTCGACATGCCGCCGAGCGGATCCCCACCAGGGCCACGAACATGAAACACATCGCCTTCGCCGCGATCAAAGCTTTGCCCCTTCTCGGACCAGCGATAGCCGAGGCTGCCATCGGCACGACGACGCACGGAAACCGCATCCGGCCGGATCGGAACAAGAGCGACAACAGCGCCGCCCAAACGCTCGATCCGCGCATAGGCATTGCCCCAGAGCTCGATGGAGGTCGTGATGAAGTCCCAAAAGTCGAGCGCAGTTTGATCCGCGTTCGGACTGTCATGCAGGACGCGATAGAGTGAATGATCGCGGCGCTTGCTGCGATCACCGCTCTTGGCGACGGCATAGACTTCGAACGGCAGGGACGAAATCGTCCCAGCCAACAAGCCGACGCACCCCCAAACGGCGGAAAGGCTGAGGCTCGAACTGGCGTTGACCGCCACACCTGCGCCGTCGGCGCGATCCATGGTCTGGTTGCGCAGATCCATCGGGCGCGCGCTGTCGCCGAATCTGCCGAACATCTTTCTCAGCACATTCATGCGTTCACCATACTCCGGAAATAATCGTCCTGTCGCTTCTGCTGTTCTTCCTTCGGCGAGCGGCAAAGCGCGACGCCGGTCGCCATGGCCAGCGAGACCATGCCGTCGATGCGGCCATAGGCGTTCGGCTTGTCGAACATCCGGTGTCCTGTCCGGTTCTCGGCGTAGACGACGCTGGCCGCCATGCTGTCGAGGAGCGGGTTGCGGTCGATCAGGAAGCGCTGCTCGTAGAGCCCCGCCTCCAGCTTGTTGATGCTGTCGGGCATCCACAGATAGATCTCCTGCTGGCCCTCCGGCAGCGACGTGTCCTTTTCGAGGATCCGCTTCTGGAAACCCTGAGGATGGATCTCGGCCGGGATCACCGCACCGATGTCGTTCAGGTTCTCCTGCAAGCGTTCGAGGCCGTATTGGTCGCAACCAATGCTGATCGGCGCGAACCTGGCATTGAGCGCGGCAATCGCATCCGCCAGCCAGGCATATTTAAGCCGGTCTCCCGGCACCGCCTCGAGGAAACCCTGCTGCTCCCATTCATCATAGGGCGTCTGGTCCCGTGCCGCGCGGTCGGCAAGCGTATCCTTGGGCGACCAGAACCATGTCTTTGCCACGAAACGCTCTGCATCGCGGGTGCCGTCGATCAGCCAGACCAGCGTCAACGCGGTGAAGTCGCGGGTCTGGCTGAGGTCGAGGCCACCAAAACAGGGATAGCCCCGCGCGATCATCTCGTCTTCATCGACATCCCCGACGCAGGCCACCCATGCCTCACGCCGGATCGCCGCCGTCTGGGCTTGCGTCCATTCGCAAAAGTGCAGCCGTGCGATCCCGTTGCGCTTGCCTGGCATCATCTTGGCCTGATTGACCTGCTCGGCCAGCCATTCCGCCGTGATCGTTGCCCCCAAAAGCGGGTTGGCCTTGATCCAGCAGCCGGGATCATTCTCCCAATCATCGCCCTCGTCGAGAGCGCAGACAAACGCGAAGGTCCGGTCATCGTTCTTGATGCCCGCCGCGACCTGTACCGCGTGCTGATGCTCCTCCCAGCAGATCGACTTGCGGTCTGATCCGCTATTGGTCGCCATGCAGAGCATCGGCTGCTCGCGGAACTTGAAGCCGCGCTCCAACATATCGATGGTGTCGCGGCTCGGGTGCTCGTGGACCTCGTCGCAGAGCGCCGCGTGCGGGCGCGGCCCCGACTGCCCGCCCGATTTGGCCTCGTTGGCGATCGGCTTGAAGAAGCGCTTGCCGCCGTCCTTGCCGCGATAGCTCAGCTGCCAGACCGGATCGATCCCGTGCCGGTCGATCTTGGAAGAGAGCCGCGGCGACTGGTCCACCATCGCGACCGCATCATTGAAGAGGATCCGTGCCTGATCCTTCTTGGCCGCTGCCGAATAGATCTCCGCGCGCGCCTCGCCGTCCCCTACCAGTAGAAAGAGCCCGATCCTCCGAGCATCGGGCTCTTGCCGTTGCCCTTGCCCTCTTCATCGTAGAAGCGCCGGAAGCGGCGCAGGCCGGTCGCCTTGATCTTCCAACCGAAGAGCGAACCGACACGGAATGCCTGGCTCGGATGCAGCACGAAGGGCTTGCCCTCGAACTGGCCGCCATTCAGCCGCAAGTTGCGGGCGAACCATGCGATCACATGCTTGGCGGCTGCCAGATCCCACAACAACCCGCGCGCCGGCCCTTCGCGCAGATCGCGCAGGTGGCGCGCCGCCGCATTGCGGACATGCGGACCGGCCACGATCTCGCCCGCGACCACATCCTCCGCCCATGCCGTGATCGGATCGCGCTGATAGCGGACCGTGTCGCGGTCAGGTGAAGTCGTCGTCATGGTCCGGGAACCTGAAGCCGAGCTGTCCCGCCCCGCCGAGTGAACGCTCGGCTGCGGGCGTCATGCCGAAGTCGCTGGCCAGGGTGCGGATCTGGCGCCAGGTCTCGTTGAGCTGCGCGACTTCGGGACGCGTTTTGATCTGATCGCCGTTGCGGGTTTTGGCGGTATAAGTCTCTCCCAGTTCCGCGAGCAGCAGCTGATAATCCTCATAGCGCACCACCGACCGGCAGAGCTGGACAAACATGAAGATGCTGACCTCGTTGAGGCGATCCTTCGTCGGATGGCACAGTGGCGGCGCGAGCCGGTCATAGACCCAGCGCTCTTTGTCGAGCAGCCCTTCGGGGCGCAGTTGCGCGGCGCGGGCAATGGCGCGGGCCTGCTGATTGTGGCCGCCGTCCCCGTCTTCCTTCATCGGAACGACAACAGACTCGGCAGGCTTGCGTCCCCTTGCCATAACCTCTTCCTAACCTTGGGCTTTTTGTATCCAATTTCGACTTTGCGCAGAGAAAGGGTGGACGCCGGTCCCCAGCCCGAAAGCCCGGAACTTTGCCCTCCCCCTCTCTATCGGCCAAAATGCGGTGTTTTCGCCTCAAATCGGGCGAAACCACCTATCGGTTCGCCGGATGCTGCGGATCGAGCGGCCAGCCGTCCAACCCGCGCGCATTGGAGAAGCCGCGAACCTCTTCGCGCTGCTTGACGATATCATGATGGTCCGGGCAGAGAGTCTGCCAGTTCGACTGGTCCCAGAAGAGGACCAGATCACCGCGATGCGGAATGACGTGATCAACGGCGAGGAACCGCCGCTTCTTCCGCGGCTGCCATGCACCTGCAACGGTCAGGGATCCGTCATTGAGGATGCCGCGCAGCTGGCACATCCGGCAGAGCGGCTCTTGCCGCAGATGCGCAAGGCGCGCTGCCTTCCACCGCGCGGTCTTGTAAAGACTGTGACGCGACATGGCTGATCCTGAAACGCACGGCGCCCGCGAGGAGGTTTCCTGCGGGCGCACGTGTAGATGATAGAAAGATTGATAGGGCGGTGTGGGTTAAGCAGTCAAGATCTTTTGTGCGAGGGCTGACAGTCATAGCCTTGCATCCGTGACAGGATGCCCGCCAGTGTGACGACCAACTCCTGTACCCGCCTGCCGTCGCAAGCCCAGCCATGCCGCTCCAGCACGTCACGGAACGAGCGCCCGTGCAGGCAAATATCATCGACCAGCACACGGTCATGAATGATACGCGCGCCCGCGCCGCCTCGCGCGGATGGCCGCACCCGCCGCACCGCCATTGCAACACCACTTCCGATCCGGCGGCGCAGAAGCTCGATTACCCTGCCCTCTTCGATGAAGGCGTCGATGAATTCTCCACCCGCGCTCGGCCCGCAGCCGCGACCGGCCTCGAGGCCGGCGCAACGCATCCCGCCGGCATCATGGCGCTCGACCAGGTCGCGATAGAGCCTGCCGACCTGAACCTGTCCAACCGTGAACGGCGGTGCGGCCTTCCGCTTTGCGGCCCGACGCGCCAGATCGTCGAAGATGTCCGCCGCGCGTACCGCGTTGAACCCGCGCCAGCCCATCTCTTCGACCTTCCAGCCGGTGGCATCCTTGGCATCCGGCACCATGCGCCGCGGCGTCACCACGACCTGCGGCCCGCGCGCCGGCGCGATCGGGATCAACGGGCCGCAACCCTCGATCGGCGTGGCCCGTGCGATCACCGCATCAAGGCGGGCCCGTTCGTCATGCGCCCGCGCCGCAGCCTTGTCCCGATAGGCCCCGTTATCCATGTTGCTGCCTCTTTTCTGCCTGCATTTCCAAAACGGCCGCCAAGTCGCGCTCGCGCGCTGCAAGCCACCGAATATCGCGGTCGCTAGCCTGACCCGCTGCAACCCGCTCGCGCACGCGGATCGCCGTTTCCTCATTCTCAGCTGCTTCTTTGCGCAACAGCTTTTCCTTCCATCCACCGTCCTGAAACGGCGGCGGGCCGTGGTGCAGCACCTCGTGATACATCTCGACCGCCCAACCCTCGGCGACGGCGCGCCGCCCGAGGGCAGACACCATCATGCTGCGCGGATAGGGCGAGACCTCCGGCGGCGGCGGTGCCATGCGCATCGCCACCTGCCGGATATGGAATTCGGTCGGCCATTCGCCCGAGACCGACATCACCACGATCTGGTTGAGCAATCCCGACAGCTGATCGTCATCGAGATAGCCGAGCCAGCTCCGCAGCCGCGCGACCATTTTCTCATGCGCCTCGGCCCCGAGCCGACGCCCGTCTTTGTCCTTGCCCCGCTTCAACCCCGCCAGAGGTTCCAGCAGCAAGGCGTCAACGCGCCCTTCCCGTTCTGATCTGGTCCCCTCCATCACCATCCCCGTTTTCTCAGCCCTTCCGACTTATCCACAGGCGTTCCCGCTGCCGTGTCGCGGGATTGGCCTTTGTCTTTCTCTTTTCATTTTCTTTGTCTCTGTCCCTGTCGTGCCGGACAGTCCGAGAGTGTCCGAGACTGTCTTGAACTGTCCTTCGGACAAAGTTGGACAGTGTCAGACAGAGCGTCCGGCACTCCGGGACAAAGAAAAGCTATGGTTCATCCACGCGCCCATGCCGCGCTCGACCCAAGTCGCCGAACGGTATTCGCAGCCCTCATGGACCATCCATTCGTCGATCCAGCGCACCGCCGCATCATTGGCGCCGATGTCTTTGTTGTAGGCGGTCAGGGTGATGCGCAGGCGCTGGATCCGCTTGGCGACATTGGCGGCGTCGTTCTTGGCACGGTTATCCTCGCGGCGCGCGATAGCCTCTTGCAGCGTGCGCAGCACCATCGGATGCGCGAGGCGGATTTCCTCGCCGCAACGCACCAGATGCCATTTGTGCAGCGGCCCGAACTCGAGGCGGCATAACTGCGAGAAATGACCGGCATCGACCATCAAGAGCTTGGCAAGCAGCTCGTGATCATTTGGCAAGGTGCCCACCGGTGCCTGATCATAGGAGATGTTGATCAGATCGAAGAACAGCGCGCGGCATTCCGGCGTGCCTCGCAGGCGCATATCGGAGTTGAGCCAGCGCCGCCGCTCCCAAGGTACGAAATAATGGCTATCGAGCCGATCCTCGACCGTAAGCGGATAGTCCGGCAGATCGTCGATCGGCACCGGCTGGAGAGTGCGTGTCTGAGCGCTCATGCCGCACCTGCCTTGGCCTTGCGGCCATCGGCCTGAATAACGCGCGCCATGATCCGTTCGACCTCACCGTTTTTGAGCCATGCCCAAGCCGTGCTGCGATGGACCTGCATCACGGCAGCAAATGCTGCTAGGCTGTCCCAACTGCGTGCCCCGAAAGTGATGCGCCGCATGGTGGCCCGTGGGTCCCAATTGCTGATACGTCCGCAGCCGAGTCGGTCGAGGTTACCGTGCCGGTCGAGATGGGCCATTACCGTCGATGCACTCACGCCGGCCGCCCGTGCTACAGCGCGCATGCCGCGATACTCCTTGTCGCGCCAAACATAGACACCAGCTCGCGGGCCGGGAGCAGCGCGCGGCCCTGATGTAGGTCCGGATGTCTGGCATTGAGCCGAGGAAACGGGCGTATTCATCGCCATCACCTGTCCCTTGCGCATTCGCGCTGTTTCTAAAAATGCGGGGCGATCGAGCAGCGACCGCCCCGCAGAGTCACCGCGCCGCCTAGCAGGAGGAGGATGCGGCGGGTGAATGGTTGCCCCGACGGCTTTCAGCCGCCTCTCGGATGGGCAAGCCGCAGGTTCCGGGGACCGCGATGATTTGATCGCCACCAGGGCGGCGCGTCCCCGGCAAGGTTTCAGCCAGGCGTTGCCGCCCCGCATTCTCCCCGCCCGGTGGACCCTGAAAACCGGACATTCATTTGCCCCACATCACTGCGGCATAATTCGGCAAGGACTGCGCCGCGAAATCGACCACATCGCCTGTCGGGGTGCACAGACCATCGAACCAGTTGCATGACGTCTGGAACGTGACGCCGAAGTGAACTGCGCAAAGCTCACGCGACCCGAAGTTCGAGATCAGCAACATGGACCAGCGACGGCGGAAATCTTCGGGCTCGAGTCGGCCAACAGCACCATGATTGCGGCGCCGATCAGTAACCGACCGCCCCCTGCCGTCAAAGGGATTGAGGCGAGACGTTTGAGCCCGAGGGATGCGAAGATGCACAAACTCGCTTTTAAGAAGAGATTGTTTCATGGGGATGCTCTTGGGTTGGGGCCGCAGGTGCGGCGGGGAAGATAGTGAGGTGACCCAAACCTCGAAGCCGACAGCTCCATCAGTTTCGCGTTTAATTGCAGCCGCGAGCTCGACACTTGGCTTTGCTGCGCCCGTCACCAGTCGCGACACAGTTGCCTGTGTCACACCCAGTCGAGCAGCCAAATCTTTCTGGCGTACATGGTTAGTTTGAATGTAATCGCGGAGGGTCAACATGTCCCATAAATACGTGTCAGGTATATACGGGTCAAGCATAAATATTCACCACCCGTATTCGACTGCGCGGCGGACATGTTGAATGATATGCGGATGAACAATATCGCGCGCATCAGAAAGGCCAGGGGCCTCCGCCAAGGCGATCTGGCTGAGATGGTTGGCATCAGCCAGCCGCATATTTCACGGATAGAAGGGGTGACGAAGGCCCCCTCTGTCGCTTTTCCGTACGATTGCAGACGCCCTTAACGTGCCGCTCGCAGCTCTTTTCTCTGACGCAAGGTCGCATATCGAGCAGGCTGTACTAGACGCCTTTCGCAGCCTTCCAGAGAATCGTCAGGCGGGCTGGGTTGAGATGGCGCGCCTTGTACAAGCTGAAGCTCAAGCAGCAAATCAAGCAAGCGATCCAGATCGTCACGCGAAAGAGAAGTAAGAATTTCACTAAACTCACGGTCTGCTTCACTCGACATTACCTTCTCCACCACACTACGCGCCCGCCCATAATGGAAACATTGCATGAACATGCAACCCGCCCGATACGGGCGGGAGGCGGCAGTCAACCCAAGGTCGCGCTGCGCACACAGGGGCAAGACCTCCACAACCGACCCTTTCCACAAAATTCCCTTGATCGCTTAGACCCGATTTGAGGGCGAGAATCGGTGCCGCCCTCTGATTACTTCTACTCCGAACTGGCTCCACCTAGCGCCAAGAATACCCCATCCGCATATTTATGCTTGACCCGTATATACGTGAAGCGCATAAATGCTCCATCCCGACCTTTCCGGATGGAGCCCGCCCATGCACATTCCCACAGTCCTTTCCGTCAAAGACGCGGACGATCGGCGTCCCGCACCGCGCTTTTATGCGCGTGCTGACATCCGCGACCTTTCCCGCGCCGAGACTCTGCGCAGCCCGCAGTCCGGCAGCGATCTGTTCCGCACAAGCGACCGCGCGATGGCCGCAGACTATGCAGAGCTCAACAGCCCGTGGGCCGATCTAGAGGCGCGGGAAGGTCGTGCTCGCTGCCTGCGCCTCATAGTGAGGATTTCCTTGATCGTCGGGACAATTGCGGCCTGCATGATCATCGGTGCGATCATCGCCCTGACGATAGGCGCTATGCAGACAGCAGGCCTTGCCGACAACATTCTCAGTTTTGCCGCACCGACCACGCTGGAAAGCCAGTCACGCTCTATCGAACAGCTGGTCGGGGGCGCGCGGTGAAGTCGGTCCGCTTCCACCTCGTTATTCCGCACGGGTCGAACCGCGCGCTGATGTTGAGCGAAGCGGAGTTCGCGCGGTTTTTTGACAATCGCAATCCGCAGGACTGGTCCAAGCCCGTCACGCTGTTCGCAGCGGATCGCCCAGAGCCTCTGACCGCCGAGGTTCAGGCCATGCTTGACCACCCGCAACGTATCTGCCGCGCTCCCGCGTCAAACTGAGCGCGGCAGAGCCGCCGGAGTGGCAGCCTCCGGCGGCGCAAAGACCCGCTGCGCGCTCCTCCATCAGTGCAGCGGGCAGCCCCGAGGATGGGTGGCCTCGGGGGCACCCTCACCCAGATCCGCGTCCGGCGGCACCGGACATTCGCTAGGACAGAACCATGAAGCGCCTGCTTTTGATACCCGCCCTCTGCCTGCCCCTCATGGCTGGCTCCTGTGAAGACGACGCCACTATCGCGGCTCGCAACGTGAGCAAGGCCGCCGACAACTTTGAGATCAGTCGCCGCGTCGTGTTCTTCAACGGCATCACCGACAAATACATCCTGACGGTAGAGGGGTTCTGCTCGATGGACCTGAATGCAGCCGGAAACGCTTTCAACGTGATCTGCAAAACGGGACCGAGCGAATACAAGCGCCACAGTCTGGTCCTGTCCGACAATACCAGCGCATTCGTCGAGCAGCTCGATGCTGCCAAGGTCAGCGCCTACCACTACCGCGTCACCTTCAAGCCGCAAGCAATCATCCCGGACATCGATTTTCGCGGTGATCTTGGCGACCTCACGACCAATAGCAACCAACTGATGCAGTGACGCTCCGGTGACCGGCCCCGCGCGGGCCGGCATCCCTCCACCTTTCACAACCTGAACAGAGGCAACCGCCATGGCGCGCAACGAACTCAACTTCCTCGAATTCATTCAGAGCTTTCGCCGTGGCGAACTTCTGGAGACCGGAGACCACAAGCTCTCCGAGCTGATCGAGGCAATCCGCGAAACCGGTAATGGCGGCAGCCTGACCATGAAGGTCGGCATCAAGGTCAACAAAGCCGGCCAGCTCGAGGTCGTACCCGACATCTCGATCAAGAAGCCGACCCGCAGCATGGGCACCGGCATTTACTTCGCCACCGATGACGGCCGCCTCACCCGTCGCGATCCCAACCAAATGGACTTCGAAGACGAGCTCGAGCGCCGCCGCGCGATCGACGCCTAACCCTTCCTCAACCCGAAAGGACCAACCATGCCTCAAAGCACCGAACAATTCGGCCAAGTCGCCGCCCTTGCCGCGGATCCGCGCAGCACGTTCGAAACCGTTCTCGAGGCCGCGCGCGTCGCATCGCCTACGATCGTCGGCCAGGACGGCCGAGAGTACGCTGCTCTGCCGAACAGCTTCACGCTGCGCGACATTTCCGACCCGAACCGGCTCCCCTCGCGCGTCCAGCAAGCGGTGACGGTCGATGATCGCGCGTCGCTCTCCGCCTATGCCAACCGCTTCAAATCCGACCGTTCGGTCATCATCGCGGATTTCGACGCGCTCACTGTCTCGGCCCGCCTCGACTGGCACGAGCACAACCTCGGCGCGGCCTTTCCCGCCTCTGGCCACAACACCCACGCCGCCACGTTGAAACTGCGCCCCTCGGAAGAGTTCGCCCGGTGGGATGCGATGGAAGGCAAGATCCACCCGCAAGACGAGTTCGCCCGCTTCCTCGAAGAGAACAGCGTCGACATCGGCCATCCCGAAGCGGCAACCATGATCGAGATCAGCCGCGACTTTGAGGCCACGGTCGGACAAACCTACAAATCCGCCCTGCGCCTGGACAACGGTGACCGCAAGCTGGTCTTCGAGACCGATACTAAGGTCCAGAACGGCGTCGTGATCCCCGAGAAGTTCACGCTCTCCATCCCGATCTACAACGGCGAACAGCCGGAAGAGCTGAGCTGCTTGTTCCGCTGGCGCGCCATGGGCGGCGGCGCGGTCGGCCTCGGCTTCCAGTGGCACCGCGTCGAATACCAGCGCCGCGCACACTTCCTTCAGATCGCCGCCACGGCAGCCGAGGAAACCGGCCTTCCGTTCTACATGGGGCGCTTCGCCTGATTCCCAA
Organism: Paracoccus cavernae; assembly: GCA_030410095.1. Taxonomy (GTDB): domain Bacteria; phylum Pseudomonadota; class Alphaproteobacteria; order Rhodobacterales; family Rhodobacteraceae; genus Paracoccus; species Paracoccus cavernae. Next base: position 3,308,266 of record JAUFRC010000001.1, on the reverse strand, counting down.
ACGACCCTCTGGTGTCCGGCCCCGCGCGGGCCGGCATCCCGAGCGCCAAGAAAGGACACCTCATGAAAAAGCTTGCCCCGCCTGCGCACATCTTTGGGCCGATGCCAAACGATGCACCTGACGACCTCAAGCTGGAGCGCGCGAAGTGGATCGCAGCGCAAGCTTCCGCTGGCTATTCCACGCGCCAGATCGCGACCGCGCTGAACATCAGCCCCACTACCGTTCGCGGTGCCGGCGCGGTCGGCCGCGAGCTCGCGCCCGCCAAGCAAGCGATCGGCCTGCCTAGAGCAAGCTGGGAGGACCTGCACCCTGCCCCGCGCCACGAAACCGAGCCGCGATTCTCCTTGGTGCGCACACCGCCGACCGAGCACCCGAACCGGACCGATCAGGTGATCGGCTTTATCCGCCAGATCCACGCTGAATTCATGGCTGCAGAGGCCAAGGCATGACCATCAGCACCCATCGCGGCATCACCATCGTGGAAAGCGACCATCCGAGCGGCGCGCGCACCTGGGCACATGAGGAGAGCGGATCGGGCGGCATCGCCCACACCCACGAAGAGGTGATCCGGCAGATCAGCCGCTTCTTGGGGCCGGATCCGGCATGCGCGCTGTGTCGCGGGCATGAAACGGAAGACTGGGCCTGCCTGGGGATCGTACCTTGCTCGGTCTGCTTTCCGGAGGATCCGGTGGACGAGGACAAGAGGAGGGTTGGGTGATGGGAATGCAAAAGGCAGCCACCGTTAGCCCTGAAGATCGCGAGATTATCGATCAGAGCTTTCGCGAGCTGATCATCAAGCTTGCCCGCCGCCGCGCATGGGAGGACCATGTCTCTGCACTCGAGACGCGAAGGAACTAACCCAGTGATCCGCAAAGCCGTCGGCTATAGCCGCTATTCGACCGACCTTCAGAACGAAAGGTCGATCGAGGACCAAGAGGCGCTTATCCGCAAATACGCCTCCATCAATGACTTGGCGCTCGATCGGCTCTACTCTGATGCTGCACAATCAGGGGCATCTATCCTTGGCCGTGACAGCCTGCTTCAGCTCTTGGCCGATGCGAAGACCGGCGCGTTCGACGTGGTGATTGTCGAGGAGCTCGACCGCCTTTCGCGCGACATGGAGGACCTTGCGGGCATCCACAAGCGCCTGTCATTTGCTGGCGTCGAGATCATGGCCGTGCATGAAGGCGTTGCTTCGACCGTCACGGTCGGCCTGCGCGGATTGGTCGGCCAGCTTTTTCGGGAAGACAACGCACGCAAGATCCGCCGCGGCTTAAGCGGTCGCGTGAGCCAAGGCCTTTCGGCCGGTGGCCGCGCGTTCGGTTACCGCCCCACCAAGTGAAAGGGGCGCCTGATCATTCAGGACGACGAGGCCGAGATCATTCGCAGGATCTTCCGAGAGTTTTCCGAGGGCCGATCGCCGATCGACATCGCCATCAACCTGACGCGGGACGGCTGTCCAATGCCCAGATCAGCCAAAGCATGGCAATCGAGCACGATCTACGGCTGGGCCGAGCGCAGGTCGGGCATCCTGCGCAATGACCTCTATGCAGGCAAAATCGTCTGGAACAAGTCCAAGATGGTCAAAGACCCCGAAACCGGCAGAAGGGTTTCGCGACCGAATCCGCCGAGCGACTGGCAAACCAAGGAAGCCCCCGACCTGCGCATCATCGATCAGGATCTATGGGAGCGGGTTCAGGTCATGGTTGAACCACGGCAAGGCGCGACCCAGTCTGATCGCGCGAAGATGCGCCGCCCAGTCAGGCCGCTGTCGGGCCTTCTGCGGTGTGGTTCGTGCGGCGGCGGCATGTCGGCAAAGGGAAAAGACAAAAGCGGGCGCACCCGTATTGAGTGCACCCGCCATTCCCTAAGCCGGAGCTGCCCTGCCCCGCGCACATGGTATCTGGATCTTGTAGAGGAAGCCGTCATCGGCCTGCTGCGCAAGGAGCTGGACAAGCCCGACCTGCTGAAGCTTTACGTCACCGAATACAATCGCGCGCGTGCGGAGTTCGCAGCGGCAAATGGCCAGCGCAGAAGCAAGCTCGAGCGCCGTGTCCAGCAGCTTGATTCCGAAATTTCTCGCCTTGTCCAATTTGTGACCCGCGGGATCGGCGATACCGACAGGATTGCGAAAGAATACGAAGCGCGATGCGCCGAACTAGCTGACGCAAAGCTTGAGCTGTCGCTTGAGCCTTCGCCGCTCAATGCCGTGTCACTGCATCCCATGGCCGTGGACGGCTATCGCAAGGACCTCATGGCACTCGCGCCAATCATGGGCGCAGACCATAGCGGCGGATCAGCAAACTTTGCAGAAACTCTGCGAAAGCTTATCGAATCCGTAACGGTGACCGAAAGAGAGACAGGACAAATGGAAGTCGTTGTAACCGGCCGACTAAGGGCCCTGATCGACGCCCCACGGATGTCCAGAAAGACATCGGGGGGACGATGGTAGCGGAGGAGGGATTTGAACCCCGACACAAGGATTATGATTCCTCTGCTCTAACCAACTGAGCTACTCCGCCACAGAGTGAGCGCGGTTTAAAACGAGGAGCGGGGGCGTCAAGCGGATAATCGAAGAATTTTCGCGATTGCAGAAAACAAACGCCCACATCCTTGTTTTATCAAAGAAAAAGGGTGCTTCCGCACCCCTTCCGCAACTTATGCCTTGGCTTTGATGACTTGCAGCAGCGGCATGACATCGGACATGTCCGGCCCGTGGGCCTGTCCGGTCAGCGCCTTGCGCAAAGGCATGAACAGCCCCTTGCCCTTGCGGCCCGTCGCCTCCTTGACGGCGCTGGTAAAGCTCGACCAGCTCGTCTCGTCATAGGGCGGCGGCGGCAGGAGCGTCATGGCCTGCGCGATGAATTCGGCATCCTCGGGGTCGATCTCGGGCTCGGCGCCCTCGTGGAAGATCGTCCACCAGCCGCCGAGATCCTCGAGCTTGGTGATGTTTTGCGAGGCGACGCGCCAGAAGCGCTCGGCCAGATCCGCCGGCACACCAAGTGCCGCGATGCGGTCCTGCACCTCGGTGAAGGGACGCGCCTGGTTGGCTTCGCGGGTCAGCGGCAGAAGCTCCTCGGGGTCGAATTTCGTGGGCGAGGCCCCGAATTGCGCCAGATCGAAGCCCTCCGCGATCTCCTCGAGCGACATGCGCAGTTCCATCGGCTTCGACGAGCCCAGACGCGCCATCATCGACAGCAGGGCCTCGGGGGCGATGCCGTTCTCGCGCATTTCGCGGATCGACAGCGCGCCAAGGCGTTTCGACAGTTCTTCGCCATGCGCACCGGTCAGCAGGCTGTGGTGGGCAAAACTGGGAGGCGTGCCGCCGATCGCGCGGATGATCTGGATCTGGGTCGCGGTATTGGTGACGTGGTCGGCACCGCGCACGATATCGGTCACGCCCATATCGACGTCGTCGACGACCGAGGCGAAGGTGTAAAGCACCTGCCCGTCGGCGCGGATCAGCACCGGATCGGACACGCTGGCCGCATCGATCGAGATGTCGCCCAGAATGCCGTCATGCCATTCGATGCGCTCGTGATCGAGCTGGAAGCGCCAGTAACCGTTGCGGCCCTCGGCGCGCAGCTTTTCCTTGTCCTCGGCCGACAAATGCAGACCGGCGCGGTCATAGACCGGCGGCTTGCCCATATTGAGCTGCTTCTTGCGCTTGAGGTCCAGCTCGGTCGGCGATTCGAAGACCTCGTAAAGGCGGTTCGAGGCGCGAAGCTGGTCGGCGACTTCGGCATAGCGGTCGAAGCGGTCGGACTGGCGCTCGAGCCGGTCCCAGGTCAGCCCGAGCCATTCGAGGTCGCGCTTGATGCCGTCGGCATATTCTTCTTTCGACCGCTCGCGGTCGGTGTCATCCAGTCGCAGGATGAAGGTTCCGCCCGACTTGCGCGCGATGAGATAGTTCATCAAAGCGGTGCGCAGGTTGCCGACGTGGATGTGGCCGGTGGGCGAAGGGGCGAAACGGGTGGTTGTCATGGCGGTCTCCTGTCTGCTTCGCTCTTTCACAATGGGGCCATTTTGTCCATATCTAGGGCAAATTGCGGGAGAAAAGCATGACTGATTGGACAACATCGACAGCGCCGGATCTGGCCGCGATCGAAACCCTCGCCCGCGAGGTCATCGCAGGCTTTCCGCCAGAGCTTTCCGGCCATGCCGAGATGGTGGTTCTGCGCGTCGAAGAGCTTGCATCGGACGAATTTCTTGAGGAATTGGAGATCCATGACCCGCTCGAGCTGACCGGCCTTTATGACGGCATCCCGATGACCGAGAAATCGGCCAGCGAGCCGCAGTCCTTCCCCGACCGCGTCTGGCTGTTTCGCCGCGCGATTCTGGACGAATGGGCCAGTCGCGGAGATGTGACACTCGGCGCGCTGGTCTCGAATGTGGTCGTCCACGAATTCGCCCATCACTTCGGCTGGTCGGACGAGGATATTGCGACCATCGACCGCTGGTGGGAATAAGCGTCAGCAAAAGCGGGCAACCGCAATGGAAAAGGGCGCGGAAATCCGCGCCCTTTTCGTTGACCGTAATGCCCGGAGGCCGCGTTTAAGAGCGGCCGTCGAAGCGCACGAAATCCAGAACGCCGCCGGTTTTCGGCTGCACATCGGCCCAGCTGCCGATCTGGAAATCGATGACCAAAGTCGCCGCCGTCGGGTAGCGGCGGAATTCGGGATCGAGCATCGCGCGCGCCGGCAGCATCTCTGCCAGCTCGGCAATGCCCGGATTATGGCCGACCAGCATCACGGTCGGGGCCGAGGCCGTGCGCAAAACGCCAAGCATCTGCTCGGGGCTCGCGTGATAAAGGCCGCGTTCGTGACGCACGTTCGGGCGTACCTCGAGCGGGGCGGCAAAGACGGTATCCCAGGTTTCGCGGGTGCGCATCGCGGTCGAGCAAAGCACCTCTTCGGGCTCGTAGCCGCGGCTTGCCAGCCAATCGCCAAGCTCGCGCGCCGAGCGGCGGCCGCGGTCGTTCAGGGGGCGGTCGTGATCCTCTTGCGCCGGATCGTCCCAGGAAGATTTTGCGTGACGCGTCAGGATCAGCCGACGGTATCCAATGGGAGTCATGATACCCCTTACCCGCTCAAATAATATAAACTGAAGCCTGCCACAGCATTTGGCGCTGCGGCAAGCCCTGTCTCAACTGGATGGAGAATCTTTGCCGGCCTTACAGCCCGCTGTCGCCCTGACGCAAACCGCGCGGTTTGACACGCGGCGTCGAGCTGCGGATCAGGCTGCCCGCCCCATGTTCGGTGAAAAGCTCGAGCAGAGAGGCATTGGGCACGCGGCCGTCAAGAATGACGACGGCGCGCACGCCCTCCTGCAGGGCCTTCAGCGCGGTTTCGGTCTTGGGGATCATCCCGCCCGCGATCGTGCCGTCGGCGATCATGTCGCGGACCTGGTCGGGATGCATCGCCGTCAGAACCTCGCCATTGGCATCCTTGACGCCGGCAACATCGGTCAAAAGCAGCAGGCGGTCGGCGCGCAGGGCGCCCGCGATCGCACCGGCAGCGGTATCGCCGTTGACGTTGAAGGTCTCGTTGTCTGCCATGCCTGTCGCGACCGGCGCGATGACCGGAATGAGATTGGCATTATAGAGATCGCGGATGATCTGGACGTTCATCTCGACCGGCTTGCCGACGAAGCCCAGCTCCGGATCATCGGCCTCGCAGACCAACAGGTCGTCGTCTTTGCCCGAGATCCCGACCGCGCGGCCGCCGGCGTCGTTGATCGCCTGGACGATGCGCTTGTTCACCAGACCCGACAGAACCATTTCGACGACCTGAACCGTCTCCTTGGTGGTGACGCGCTTGCCGCGCACGAAATGCGATTCGATCCCGAGCTTGTCGAGCATCTCGTTGATCATCGGACCGCCGCCGTGAACCACGACCGGATTGATGCCGACCTGCTTCATCAGCACGATGTCGCGCGCGAATTCGGCCATTGCCTCGTCGTCGCCCATCGCATTGCCGCCGAATTTCACCACGACAACCGCACCCGAATAGCGCTGCATATAGGGCAGTGCTTCGGACAAGGTGCGGGCTGTGGCGGACCAGTCTCGGTTCATATCTTGCTTTCTCATTCTCGTGTCCCTGCGCGTCGGGGCAAACCCTAAGACCAGAGTTTCCCCGTCCAGACCGGCCCTTAGCTCAGGCCGGCAATGATCGCCCGCAACGTGGCGATGCCGTGGCCTTTGTCCGAGGAGGTCGCGACCAGCTCGGGATAGGCGGCGGGGTGCTTTTGCAAGGCTTCCTCGACCTGCGCGATGACCTGCGTCAGGGCCTGGGAGCTAATCTTGTCGGTCTTGGTCAGCACGACCTGAAACGGCACTGCCGAACGGTCGAGCAGCTTCATGATCTCGTGGTCGACCTCTTTGACGCCGTGGCGCGATCGATCAGCGCGAAGGCGCGGCGCAAGGTCGGACGACCGGCGAGGTAGTTCTTCAGCAGCGCCTGCCATTTCGCGACGACCGCAACCGGTGCCTTGGCGAAACCATAGCCCGGAAGGTCGACCATATAGGAATGCTCGCCAAGCGCGAAATAGTTGATCTCCTGCGTGCGGCCGGGCGTGTTCGAGGCGCGGGCCAGACCGTTGCGGCCGGTCAGCGCGTTGATCAGGCTCGATTTGCCGACATTCGAGCGGCCGGCAAAGCAGACCTCGGGGCGGTCCGCCGGCGGCAGACCGTTCATCGCGACCACGCCTTTGACGAAATCGACCGGTCCGGCAAAGAGCAAACGCCCCTTTTCGGAGGCTTCGTGTTCGGGTTCGGGAGCCAGGGGAAGGAGACTTTCACAGCACCACCTCATCGCCAATGCGGACGGTGCCGCCGGTTACAACTTGAGCATAGACCCCGAAATCGCGATGGCCGAACAGCTTTTGCAGCGTCGCGGGCATGTCGAGGTCGAGTTTGCCGGTCTCGGTATTCGCGGAGGTGGCAGGGCAGCGCGTGATCGGCTCGACCACACGCAACTCGGCACCGCCGATGGTCAGGATGCGGCCGATGATGCCGCGCTCGGCCTCGGGCTTCCAACCGTCGATCCACAGGTTGCCGCGCCAGCGGTCGGTGCCGATGGCAAGGCCGGTCTCGCGCTCGACGACATCAAGCGTGGCGCGCGACAGGATCGAGACATAGGGCTGGCTCACATCCGCCCAGGCCGTGGTCGCGCGCACCAGCCGCGTCGGCGCGGGGAAGTTCGCTGGCCAAAGCGGGCGGACCCATTCGGCAAGCGCGTCGCCTTGGGTTTCGGGATCGATGTGCAGATCGGACAGTTCGGGATGGCTCAGCGTGATCATCCGCCCCGGCTCGGGCGTGCCCCAGCCACCGGAAACCGCTTGAAGCGGCGCGGCCTTGGCGCCTTGAAGGAAGCACGATTTGGGCAGCCAACGCGCCGGATCGACGGCGGCGTGACGCTCGCCACCTTCATGAAGAAGCGCCCAAAGCCGGTCTCCCGGCAAAGGGCGCGACGCCTGAAGCGTGACCTCCGCGATCCGCTCGCCCCCGATCGACTTGATCGGGTGGCGGCGGATCAAAGAGAGGGTTGCCGTCATTTTCCTTGCCTTTGCCCGGCTTGCTCTCGGCTTTGGACGGGCGTTTCGACATGCCTGCCTTGATGTTGCCGAAAATGTCGGGGCGATGGCCGTGCATCGACATGATCGTGTACTGCTGGATGATCGTGATCGTGTTGTTCGCGATCCAGTAGAGCACGAGACCCGAGGCAAAGCCGCCGAGCATCAGCATGAAGATCCACGGCATCCAGGCGAAGATCATCTTCTGCGCCGGATCGGCGGGTGCCGGATTGAGCTTTTGCTGCATCCACATCGAGATCCCGAGCACGATCGCAAGGACCGGCAGCGAGAAGGAATGCAGCATCGAGCCCTGCCCCGGAGCCGCCCAGGGCAGCAGGCCGAAGATGTTCCACAGGCTGGTCGGATCGGGTGCCGAAAGGTCGTGGATCCAGCCGAGCCACGGTGCGTGACGCAGTTCGATCGTGACGAAGATCACCTTGTAGAGCGAGAAGAAGATCGGGATCTGCAACAGAACCGGAAGACAGCCCGCAGCGGGGTTCACCTTCTGGGTCTTGTAAAGCTCCATGATCTCTTTTTGGTATTTCATGCGGTCGTCGCCGGTCCGCGCCTTGATGGCCTCCATCTCCGGCTGCAGTTCCTTCATCTTCGCCATGGAGATGTAGGATTTGCGGGCCAGCGGGAAGACGATCATCTTGAGGATGACGGTCAGCGCGATGATCGACCAGCCCATGTTGCCGATCATGCCGTGCAGCCAATGGAGCAGGCGGAAGATCGGCTTGGTCAGGAAGTAGAACCAACCCCAGTCGATCGAATCGACGAAGCCCTGAATGCCGGGGGTGTCCTGATAGCCGTTGATGGTTTCCCAGACTTTTGCACCGGCAAAGAGATAGCTCGAGCTGCTGGCATTCGCGCCCGGAGCAACGGTAACCATCGGCATGCGGGCTTCGGTCTGGTAGATATCGGCGCCCGGCGCGTATTTCACGACCGCGGTAAAGGCGGTGCCCGGCGCGGGGGCCAGCGTGGTCATCCAGTATTTGTCGGTAAAGCCGATCCAGCCGTTTTCGGTCACATTGATGACCTCGGCCGGACCTTCGCCGTTGATCGGCGACAGCTCGGTGATCTTGTTGTACTTCAGCTCGAGCAGCGAGCCGTCGGTCATGCCGACCGCGCCTTCATGCAGCACGAAGTAGTTCTGGGTATCGGGTTTGCCGTGACGGGCCAGAATGCCGTAGGGCGCGGCAGAGAATGCCGCATCGCCCTTGTTCTCGATCGATTGGGTGACCGTGAACAGGAACTTGTCATCGAGTTCGAAAATGCGGCGGAAGGTCTGGCCTGCGCCGTTGTCCCAAACCAGCGTAACCGGATTGCCCGGCGAAAGCGTCTCGCCGCTTTCGAGCTGCCAGATGGTGGCGGGGCTCGGCACCAGCGCCGGATCGGTACCCGCAGCAGCCATCCAGCCGTAGACGGCGTAATAGGGCTTCTGGATCGTCAGGCCGGAATTGGCACCGGGAGCAGCCGGCGAACCGACAGCCGCGAGATCAAGCCCTGCCGTCGGCGAAAGCAGCCGTACGAAGGGCGAATTCTCGTCGAGCGTCTCGCGGTAGCCGATCAGCTCGAGATCGTCGACGCGACCGCCGGCCAACGAGATCGAGCCCTTGAGTGCGGGCGAGGAAATGCCGACCCGCGCCGCGCTTGCGGAAGGATCGTTCGACGCCTGCGCAGCGCCTGCCGCCAATTCGGGGCTGCGCCGGCCGTAGCCCCGCCTGCCGCATTCGGCAGCGCCGGAGCGGCCGGCATGCCTTCGGTCTGGCTAACCGCGGCCGGAGTTTCGGGGCGGGCTGTGATGGGAAAAGATCGCCCAGCCGATCATGACAAGTGCGGAAAGCACCATCGCCAGGATCATGTTGCGGTTGTTGTCATTCATGCAATCGCGTCCTTCACCGATCAACTTCCGTCGCGTACCGCGCCGCTTCAACAGAACCGACCGGCAAAGGTCAAGGGAATTTGCCCAAATGACGCCCGCGAGCCCGCAATTTCGCGTATAACCGGCGATTGATCGAGGACGACGACAGCGCGACGCGGTACGAAGGATCCGCGCTGCAGGACAGCATTGCCGGCTTCGTGTTCCGCGTGTTGCGGGAGCCTCCGAAAGCCCGTCTGGTCTGCACCTGCTTGCGCCCCTTTGTTCGTCATGACGAGCGCCGGCCCCGCTCCAGCCCCGCGCACGATCCCGAGGCGCTGATGCGGACACAAGCCAAGGACCAGACACCGTGCCCGCCCTGTGCGCGCTTAGCCCGCGCGGCGCAGCGGGCTTGCGAGGACTGCTTTGCGGTCGCATTCCTCGAGATAACCCGGCATGAGATCGGCCGGCAAAGCGCGCGCAACGGCGCGGCCCTGAACTTCGGCGACACCGATCTGCGCGAGATAGGCGTGCTCGCCCTGTGTCGAGACCTGCTCGGCGACTGCCGACAAGCCAAGATGCTCGGCCAGCGCCATGATCGCCAGAATCATCCGCTGCTGCTCGGGCGAGCGGTCGCAATCGACGACGAAGGCCTCTCCCAAACGGAGTCTCGTCGGGCTGAAGCGGCGCAATCCGGCAAGCGACGGCCCGTCGACCCAGATCGATCAGCTCGATCACGCAGCCCGCAGCAGCAAGCCGGTCGAGATTATGGGCCGCATTGCTGGGTCCTGCCGCCAGATCGAGCGCCTTCGCGACGGCGATGACCAGCCGCAGGGGCGGGACATCCTGACGGTCGAGCTCCCACAGCAGGAAATCGGCCAGCTCGCCCTGACGCAAATGCTCGGCCTCGAGGCGGAGCGTCAGGTGATCAACCCCGATCGCGCGCCGGTCCCATTGGCGCAGGGCCGCGAGCCCCTGTGCCAGAGCCGCCTTGACCAGAACCACCCGTTCATCGGGATCGAGGAGGGATGCGAACTCCGCAGCGGTCAGCAGGCCGAGTTCGGGGTGCCGCAGCCTCGGCTCCAGTTCGACCCCGATCACGGTGCCGGTATCGGTGCATAATTGCGGCAAAAACCACGTTTCGACGCGGTCCGGCGTAAAGACCGGTGCCAGAATGGCCGCATGCTCGGCCCCGCTTGCGTGATAGGTTCCGATCACGAGCCCGCCCGCGCCGCTTCCACCGAGTTTGCTTGCGAAAGCGTGGAGCTGCTCGACGGAGGCGCCTTGCGCGGGGTCGCGCACGAGGATCGCCGTGACTGCGGGCACAACACGGCCGCTGCGGATCCGGAGGCCGGAATGCAGCGACGCCTGAAGCCGCAGCACCCTGCGCCGCAAGCGGGGCAGCGAGACGTCGGGCAGGAAAAGGCACAGATCCCCGCCCCGTCGGCCCTCACATCGGGCGCGGAGCCCGGTTCGCTGCCGAGGATCTGCGAACTCAGCTGCATGATCCGGCCCATCAGCTCGGCCATGCCGGCCATGCCGAGGCTTCGCCGCAATTCGGCCGCATTCTCGATCCGCAGAACCAGAGCCGTTCGCTCCCGTCCGGAACGCAACATTGTCGCCATGATCGCCACGGCAGCCATGACCGCCGCACTGGCGATGAACATCCATTCCATCCCGTCACCCGAATCGTCCCGTACAAGGCGATCCTGCCGCAGACAGGTTGGCGTTCGGTTAATGTTCGCGCAGTTTCGGAACCGAATCCGCCTTTTCTTCGGCAGGCCTCGGATCGAGTGCCGAAAAATCGAAGAGATTGGGGTCGGGCAGATGCGAGGGACGCACATTCATCAGCGCGCGGAACATCACCTGACGGCGCCCCGGCGCGCGGCTCTCCCATTCGTCGAGCAGCTTCTTGACCTGCACGCGCTGGAGCCCCTCCTGACTGCCGCAGAGATCGCAGGGGATCACCGGATAAGCCATGGCGCGGGTGAATTTCTCGCAATCTGCCTCGGCGACGAAGGCCAGCGGACGCAACACGTTCAGATCGCCCTCTTCATTCAGCAGCTTCGGCGGCATGGCCGCAAGGCGACCGCCGTGGAACATGTTCATGAAGAAGGTTTCCAGAATGTCGTCGCGGTGATGGCCCAAAACCACGGCCGAACAGCCCTCTTCGCGCGCGATGCGGTAGAGATTGCCGCGACGCAGGCGCGAGCAGAGCGCGCAATAGGTCCGCCCCGCAGGCACCTTTTCCTTCACGATGGAATAGGTGTCCTGATATTCGATCCGGTGCGGGACGCCGCGCTCCGACAGAAACTTCGGCAGAACCGTCGCGGGGAAGTTCGGCTGGCCCTGATCGAGGTTGCAGGCCAGCAGCTCGACCGGCAGAAGGCCGCGCCACTTCAGCTCGTGGAGCACCGCGAGCATCGTATAGCTGTCCTTGCCGCCCGAAAGGCAGACCAGCCATTTGTCGCCTGGACGCACCATGTCATAGGTTTCGATCGCGGCGCGGACCTCGCGCACAAGGCGTTTGCGTAGCTTGCGGAACTCGGTCGAATGCGGCGCGCCCTCGAAAAGCGGATGGATCTCGCCCTCGCCCTCGGGAAGATCGGGACCGTCAAGCTCGGCCGCTTCCAGCGCCTCGTCGTCGAGGATCTGTGCGGTTTTGATCGGGTCAGGAGCGTTCATGGCAATCCCTCGGAGGTTCGGGCAGCAATCCAGATGGCGGTTCGAATTGGCGGGTCAGGTCGGATCGGAAGGGGCGCGGGCCTCGGGATCGGTGCCCGGCACCGGATCATAGCCCTGCCCGCCCCAAGGATGGCAGCGGCAGATCCGACGCGCCGTCAGCCAGCCGCCACGCAGCCCGCCGTGATGCTCGAGCGCGCCGAGCGCATAGGCCGAACAGGTCGGCTGGAAGCGGCAACCATGGCCGACCCAAGGGCTTGCAACCAGACGATAGGCCCGCACAGGCAGAGCCAGCACACGGGCCAGAGGCGTCATGGCTTTGTGCCCTGCTGCGGTCCGGCGGCCGCTTCGGGTTTGGGCACATCGGACTTGGGCGCGGCAGGCTTGCCCGAGGGCGCTTTGGGAGCATGGACGCGGGCAATCGCCTCGGCCAGATCCTGTTTCAGCGCGGTGAAATCGCGGCTGACCGTCGCATTGGGACGACCGACCAGAACGTAATCCCAGCCCTGACGGCCCAAAGCGGGCATGATCTCGCGGACCAAGGCACGCAGACGGCGCTTGGCACGGTTGCGGACCACCGCATTGCCGATCTTTTTCGAGCAGGTATAGCCGACGCGGATCAAATCGGGCGCGGCCTCGGCCTCGGCACGCCTGCGCGCCTGAAGCAGAAAGCCCGCCGTCCCCTGCCGGCGTGCCGAAGCGGCCCGCAGGAAATCGGGACGGTTGCGCAGCGTTTCGATCTGCGGCTCGCGGCTGGTGCGCGGGGCATCATCCGCAATAGCGAATGCCGCCGCAGCCATAGCCTTCGGCGGAACCTCGCGGTTTGCGTCAGGCGGCAACGACGGCATTGGCATTGGCCTTTCTTACGCCCGAAGGCGCAATCTTATGCCGACAGGCTCTTGCGGCCTTTGGCGCGACGTGCGTTCAGCACGCGACGGCCACCTTTGGTTGCCATGCGCGCGGAAGCCGTGACGACGGGCGCGAACCAGGTTCGACGGCTGGAAGGTGCGTTTCGACATCGTTCAAACTCCGGGGTCGGGGCGCGAGACATAATGGGACTCCCACGAGCATGCGCCGGTCTATTCGAGGCTCGCTGGATAGTCGGCGGATTTACCCGAGTCAACCTGACTCCGCCCCGAATACCCGACTTTCTCGTGGTATTTCGCGTCAATCCCGACAAAACCGCCCCTCTTTATGGCAAGAGACCGCCTGTCATGGAACCCGAAAGCGCTCACGCTTGTTTGAACTGCACGCGATGAGGGCTTATGTCCTTGGAGCGTCGCCGGAAGTTGCGGCAAAAGAACAATAGGTAGCAATGTCGCTGAACTCCCTCTCGGGTCGATTTGCGCTCCTTACGGGCGTTTTCGTGCTTTTGGCCGAACTGCTCATTATTTTTCCGTCGATTTCGAACTATCGTCTCAATGCACTGGAATCGCGGCTCGAGCGGGCGCAGATCGCCAGCCTCGCCCTGCTCGCGACCGACGATCTGCTGGCGAGCGACCTCGAATCCGAGCTGTTGCAGAACGCGGGCGTCTTCAACGTCGTCTTGCGCCGCAACGATATCCGGCAGCTGGTGCTGTCCTCGCCCATCCCCGGCCCGATCGCCGAGACCTATGACCTGCGCGAGCAGCCCTTCTGGACCGCAATCCATGATGCAGTGGTGCAGGTCGCCACCCCCGAGAATCGCGTCATCCGCGTTATCGGCGCGCCGGTGAAGCAGGCGGGCCAGCTGATCGAGATCACGATGGATACGGCCGGACTTCGCCGCGAGATGATTGATTACGGGCTCAGGATGCTTCTGATCTCGGCCGCTTTCTCGGTCATGACGGCGATTTTGCTCAACCTTGTGGCCCAAAGGATGCTGCTGGTGCCGATCCGCCGCGTGATCCGGCACATGACGGCCTATGCGAGCGCCCCCGAGGATGTCCGCGCCATCATCACCCCCACCGCCCGCCTCAAGGAGCTGAACGAAGCCGAGGTGGCGCTTGCCGCGATGCAGCGCACCGTGACCTCGGCGCTCAAACAAAAGGCGCGGCTGGCGCAGCTTGGCCAGGCCGTGGCGCGAATCAGTCACGATCTGCGCAACATGCTCACCACCGCCCAGCTTTTCGCCGACCGTCTGGAAAGCAGCGCCGATCCCGGCGTGCGCCGCGCCGCGCCCAAGCTGGTGAATTCGATCACCCGCGCGGTGAACCTGTGCGAGACCACTTTGGCCTTCGGCAAATCCGAAGAGCCCGCCCCATCCTGTCACGCTTCAACCTCGCCTCTCTCGTGGCCGAGGTGATCGAGGCCGAATCGCTGACCCTTGCCCAGATCGACGGCAAACCCTCGGTCGAGTTTCTCGCCGAAGTGCCGGGCAATCTCATGATCGCGCCGACCGCGACCAGATCTACCGCGTGCTGGGCAATCTGGTGCGCAACGCCCGTCAGGCGCTTGAGGGCACCGGCCGGCCGGGCACGATCGAGATTTCGGGTGGCGAGGACGACCACGACTGGTGGCTCAGGATCGGCGACACCGGCCCCGGTCTGCCGCAAAAGACCCGCGAATTCCTGTTCCAGCCTTTCAGCGGCGCCTCGCGCAAGGGCGGTACGGGACTTGGCCTCGCGATTGCCGCCGATCTTGTGCGCAACCACGGCGGCGCGCTGGTGCTGGTGCGCAGCGACGACGAGGGCACCGAGTTCCGCCTGACCCTGCCCCGCGAACTGGCCGGAATCCGCGCCCCGAGGCCGAGCTTGCCGATTGATCGTCAAGAAAAGCCACATAGCGTCGCTTTCACCCTTGCGGGCCCCCGCAACTCTCTCTAGATCACCCTCACACGGACCCATAGCTCAGCTGGATAGAGCACCAGACTACGAATCTGGGGGTCGGGCGTTCGAATCGCTCTGGGTCCGCCACTTTCCCCTTCATATCGCGTGATGGATGTTTCCGGCTTTTGGTCGGTCCTAGGTCATGAATGCTTTGAGTCGTTAGCGGACAATTCGCGCCAATCGTGCGGTCAGAAGTTCGACCAACTCTAGCTGCATGAACTCAAAGTTGTCCGGTATATCCAGGCAAACCAACCGCTTCGCTTTGAGATGTGTTTTCATTTGGCGTGTGAGGCGCGAAAGATGAGCCTTCTCCATGACCACGATCATGTCGGCCCAGTGCAAATGCTCAGCAGAAATGCGTTCGTCAGCATCAGCACTCAACCCCGCAAAGTCAGTTGAGTGACCAAGAAGCTCTGCCGCGACTGCTGCCGCAGTTGGGCTTCTTTACGGGCTTTGCCACAAACGAACAGGATGTTGCTCATTATCCCTGTATCGCCCAACAATCGTCATGTTGCTAGTCTCAACGACCGCTTCGTTTGCTTAGCCGCCGTTCCAGCAATAGTATGTAATTGGATGGCCTGCACGTGGATGCAGGCTCTCGCGCTCCAGAGTAAGCCCCTCGCGTTCGTAGAAACGCCGCGCCCGCGCATTCTTGGTGGTGGTGAACAATGTGAACCCGTCCTGCATGACGCTCTTGGCATGGTCCAGCAACCGCTTCCCCAATCCGCACCCCAAATGTGACGGACTGACGAAAAGCTCAGCAAGATAATTTTCCGCGGGCCTCAGGGCAACGAACCCAGCTATTTCGCCTCCGGCAACCGCCACCGTCACCGACCAGCCCGAGGCCAGCTCTTCGTCTACACGCGCTCGGAGGACTTCATAGGACGGCATCTGGGGCGGCCCGACATCGGGCAAGCTAGCGCTTGTATGCCAGATTTTTGCAATCTGGTCGCGTTCCTCTTCTCTGGCGCCGCGCAGTTCAAACAAAGGTTTTGATCCTTGGATAGCCGGTTTCATATAGCGGTAATTCCTCGATCAAGCGACGACAGGGTGAATGATAACCGGTCATGCCGAAAGTGCTAACGGCAGCTTTGTCCCACAATGCAGACGCTTCACCTGCGGCTCTGTAAAGCAGCTTTGCTCGACGATTGGGGTGGAGGTCACTGCCCCTGCCGTCCGTCAGGCGCAGAAAATCTTCGCTTCGCCTCTCGGAATCTCCGAAATCCGACGCCCCCATCGCCAGCCCGAGAGTGCCGGCTTTTGTCGGCATTTTCTCCCAGCCCCATTGGCATCGGTGGTCATTCCATTGCCGCGCAGATCCGTCGCGATCATTGACCGGACGAACGTCGCAGGTCAGCCTGCTTCCAAAGGAGCCGCGATGCCCATACCTTCCTACTCATACCCGCCGCGCGATGAGGTGCCTTATCTCGACTGGTTCGGCCCGCATTTCCAATCGGTTTTCGTCGCCTTGAACCCTTTCATCAAAATTCATGGCGGGGAACCGTTCCGGAACAGCAATTGGACACCGCCCGAAATCGTGGCTCGGGCCAAAAGAAGCGGGAAAGAATGCGCAGTCACTTGGGCGGAGGTCGCAACGCTGTGCGGGTTCGAAACAATTGCGGTCGTCAATCAGGCGCTCCGCCTAACCGGCTCGAAGCGTATCGCACCCGAATATGCCTCGGTGAAGAGCACCGAGCTGCTGCTGAAACATTGTCGAGAGGGTCATCTGTATCCGCCCGATGAGGGGCGGCCATCCTCCCCGTTCGAGTGCTTTTTCAGCGATTTTGCCACCGCTGCCGGCCAACATACCGTCCTCGCTGGAGACGGCCATCCGGCGAGGCGAGAGCAACTACCGATCCCGAATCTCGCTGATCCCGAACAGATCAACGAATTCTCGGAGTTCGCCGCATTGGACGGTTCCTTCTACGCTGCGATCTACACGGATTACCACTATTGGCTCGTCTGCCAAACTGCTGGATCGCTTTCCAAGGCCCGGCCAGAGGCCTTCTTCGAAGGCTTTTATGCAAATGCCGCGACAAACGACTTCTGGGGTATCGGGAACGACAAGCGGGGGAATGATAGTTTCGTCCGCCCAGCAATCCGCTCATCAGACTCATCACGCTCAAGGCGCGCGGGCCACGAAGTCTTACCAGCCAGCCCCCGTTGGCCGTTCGGCCCGAGGCGGCTTATCGATGTTTCGAGCGCAGCCTCCATTGCATCGCCCTCCGCCAAGCACGATGCTGGCTTGGGGAGGGCCCATGCGACCGGAGACCATCATCAGATCTTGCGAAATACGCGATTATCCCGCGCTCAAAAGCTTCGACGAGTTCATGGGCGATCGCCGCATCGACATGCAGCAGGGCAGCCTCCTGGTTGCCGCGCTCGACGATGCGGTCATTGGCTATGTCAAAGTAGCGCCCTCAGAATTTATGGGTTGGCCGCTTCTTTCGATCCTGTGCGTGGCCCCCTCGTCACGAAGGCAGGGCGTTGGCCGGGCGCTGGTGGAGGGGCAAAGTCCTGCCCTCGGTGGCTGCGTCTTTACGCCTCCACCGAAAGCTCCAACCTTGCGATGCGGGCCTTGCTGCAACGCTGCGGCGCCCACGAAATCGGCTTTTCGGACGATCTCAATATTTCGGGAGAGCGCGAAACCCTTTTCAGGCTGAAGTAGCGGGGAAGACTATGCGCAGCACTCCACCGCTCCGACGGCGAGCGCCAAGCCAGGGCCAAGATCCCCTTGGCCATTGCGGGCAGAGGTCTCTTGGCTAAGATCATCTCAGCTTCGGCATCATGAGGTAGCTCCGGTGACGCATATGCATGGCCTCCACAATGCCGCCTGTCATTGCAGGGCCGTGACGTTTACCGTGCGGCTGATCGGAAATCCCGCCGAGGTGAGCCGATGCTCATGCTCGCTTTGCAGCATGAGAGGCGCCGTCACCGCCTCTGCCAAGATCGAGGATCTGACATTCCTGACAGGCGAAGGAAACCTCGGGCTGTACCAATTCCATACGAGAACGGCGAAGCACTATTTCTGCAAAACATGCGGCATCTATACGCATCATCGGCGCCGATCCAATCCGGCACATTACGGGATCAATGTTGCCTGCCTCGAAAACGTCAGCCCGTTTGATTTTCGCGAGGTTCCGGTTTGGGACGGAACGCGGCATTCGGCCGACACCCGCGAAAAGGACGAATTGGCAGGCGTACTGAGATTCTGCCCGACGCAAACGCCATCTGCTTCCTGAACGCGCAACCTCCGTCGCCCTGACGCAGCCCGCTGACGGTCGGTATGGGGCATCTGCTCCCGACAATCGTGGCCAGCCGTTCTGCGAGGCGCCGTTCACGAATCTTCGATCCGGCGCGCAGTCATAACCATCGCTCAACGACCGCAGGCAGACCCCAAGCCGTTCGAGTTGTCCGGCATGCCGCTATCACGGATCTTCGCCGCATCAGCCGCACCCTTTCGCGTCACGCCGCACAATCGGCCTCAAGATTGCAGACCACCCGCCCCCGCGCAAAAACAATCGCGTCGCGATGCGATTCATGGAAAAACGCTCTTGCCCCTCCCGTCAACTCGCACTAAACACCCGCTCACAGTGGACCCATAGCTCAGCTGGATAGAGCACCAGACTACGAATCTGGGGGTCGGGCGTTCGAATCGCTCTGGGTCCGCCACTTCCTCCTTTTCCATCTGTGCCAGATTACTCCCGTTTTCGGGCAGGTTTTCGACGCGTATCGCGCGCCGGTCGAGGGCGGACCAACGGCACGCGTGGCGCAGGCCCATTGCTTCCGCTATAGTCCGGCCAACCGTCCCCAACACGAGATCACCCCATGCGCATGTATCAGGTCGATGCCTTTGCCGATCAGCTCTTCGCGGGCAATCCGGCTGCCGTTCTCGTGCTCGAGGACTGGCTTCCCGACGCGCTGATGCTGGCGATCACACGCGAAAACAACCTCGCCGAGACGGCCTTTGTCAAACCGCGACCGGATGGCGCGTGGGATCTGCGCTGGTTTGCCCCCGCGTATGAGGTGGACTTCTGCGGGCATGCCACGCTTGCAACGGCGCATATCCTGTTCACCCAAAAAGGGGCCGATCCGAACTGACCTTCCACACACGCGTCGGAGAACTGCGCGTGTCGAAGGAGGATCGCGGCTACCGGCTCGACATTCCCCGCCTGCCCCCGAAGCCGTAGAGAGCCTGCCTCGCGAGATCGCGGGTATCTTTCCGTCACCCCCGTTCGGATCTTTCGCAACTTCGAGAATGTCTTCGCGGACCTCGGCAGCGCCGAAGCCGTTCGCGCCTTCGAGCCCGATCTCGCGGCGATCGCGAAGCTTGGCCATATCGGCCTTGTGGTCACGGGGCGCGATACCGAGGACGCGCGGGCGGATTTCGTGTCGCGCTACTTTGCCCCCGGCGCAGGCATTCCCGAAGATCCGGTCACGGGGTCCATCCACGCGACGCTCGTACCCTATTGGGCCGAAAAGCTGGGGCGCAACCGGCTGATGGCCTTTCAGGCTTCGCCGCGCGGCGGCTGGCTTGACTGCACGCTGACCGAGACGCGCGTGCTGCTGGCCGGCAATGCCGTGACCTTCATGGAGGCGACGGTTTTCCTGCCGGAGACTGCGTAACAGGTCCGGATGACCGGCTCCGCTTTTCCGCCCCTTGCCGGATCGCGCGCGCTTTGCACCTGCGCCCGCGCCAGCCCGATCTGCGATTGGGCAGCGATCCCTTGCCGCGCGACCTTGCCGCGCAGGCCGCATTTTTTCCGTCGGGAAAAGTGTCTTTCCTGTGGATACATCACCCAGCGTGCATCTCTTAAAAAAGCAATTAGCTCCATTACCTCACATCGTTTTTACTCATTTGCCTATTATGAGTGCTAAATACGGTCTGGTACGCCGGTCGCATCCGGCTCGGCGACACGCTCACCGGCAAAGGTTGCCTGGGTTTCCTCGGCATTGCTGAAGCCGGTCAGCTTGCGGCCTTTGAACAGCCAGTTGCCGTCCTTGTCGAAGATCGACAGCAGGCTGGCCGGACCGTGGCAAACCGCCGAGAAGACCTTTTTCGGATTGCTCAGGATCGCATTGGCGAGATTGCCGATATCGGGATCGACCGCGAGATCCTGCATCGGGCCGTGCCCGCCGACGACGAAAACCGCGTCGTAATCGGCAGCATTGACCTTGCCCAGAACCAGCGGTGCCTTGAGCGCGGCAACGCCTGCGATATAGGCGCGCTGGTCGTCGACCGACTTCTGGTCATTGTCGTTATAGCCCAGAGACAGGCTCAGCTCGTCGACGACCGGCTGGCGACCCTGCGGGGTAGCGATATCGACTTGGTAGCCCTCGGCGAGGAAGGCCTGATGTGGGCGCATGAATTCTTCGGCCCAGTACCCCGTGGGGTGCCGCGTGCCGCTTTTCATGGTCCAGGTATCCGCGCCAGTCAGAATCATTAGAACTTTGGTCATTCATCTTCTCCAAAGAAGCACATTGGCGGCGGCTGATGTGCTGACGCGCCCTGGCTGCTCGAGGATCGTCTGCGCCTTGCCGGTGCCGACTATATCGCGCTGGCCCCTGGACCCCGCATGCGGTGGTGGACGGCAATCTCGTCACCGGCCAGCAGCAGGTCTCGGCCGGCGTGACGGCGGAAGCGGTGATCAAGCTGCTCAAAAGCGCCTGATCTCGCGGGCTTTCCGCCCCGAGCGCTCGCAACGGACATGAAACATTGCACGGGCCGGAGGCATTGCGCCCTCCGGCCTTTGTCGTTCACGCGCCCCTAGAGCAGATACCAAAGCCCTCGCGCCGCCCGTAGCGCAAAGCGGGGGCGGCCAGATATTCCAGCAGGCCGTCATCGGCGAACCACGGCGTGACGGTCAGCGCGCATTCGTCGAAATCCGTATCCTCGAAATCAAGCGTCGCGAACATATGGCCTGTCTCGCCCGCGCGCCCGCTGAGTGCCGTGCCGAGCTGGAGCTGGAGGATTTTCCGCCCCGCTTCCGCCGAAATCCCCGGCCCCGGATTCCAGTGATGGAGATGCCCCGACACGATCAGATCCAGCCCCGCCGCGCCGAGCTGTTCCAGCGCCTGATCCGCACCGCGGGTCTCGCCTTTGGAAAAGCCCTCGGGCTCGGAAAACGGATGGTGGAAGACCATCAGATTGGTCAGCCCCGCCGGCCCTCGCGCAGCAAGGCAGCAATCCGCGCGACCTCTTCGGGGCGGGCGACGCCGCGACGCCAGCGCAGGGGGTCGACGCTGTTGGCCCCGAGCAGGCGCAAATCCCCGATGCGGCGCTCGGGCCCGAGATCCGAGGCGACATGGCGGCGAAAGGCGTTGAACGGATGAAAGAGCCGCGCCACCGGATCGAGCAGCGGAATGTCGTGATTGCCCGGAACCGCCATCCACGGCGCATTCAGCCGGTCGAGAAAGGCCAAAGCCGCCTCGAACTGGTCACGCCGCGCGCGCTGGACGAGATCGCCCGCCACGACGACCATATCGGCTCCCGCGCTTTGGATCGCGCGAAACAGGGGTTCGACCAGATCCTTGCGCTCTTGTCCGAAATGCAGATCCGACAGACAGGCCAGCCGCGTCCTCACGATGACCTGCCCTCCGCAGCGCCAACCTTGCGCGGGACGACGACCAGCAGGCTCTCGGGCCGGACGCGCAGATGGAACGGGCCGCGCATCCGCGCCTTTTCCCCGTCATAGGCAACGAGGCGGCGGGAGGGGCGCGGGGCGATCTCGATCTCGTCAGAGATCACCATGTCGAAATCGCGCCCGTGGGCCACCCGCCCCAGGGCCAGCCGCAAGGCCGCGCCGACCAGCGCGAGGGGCTTTTGCGCATGGGCGACAAAGAGCGCGAAGTGACCGGCACGGACCGCCTCGCCCCCGTCGAGGCCAAGCGTCTCAAGCTGGAGCGCATTTTTCGCGACAAAGGCCAAAGCGGTATCGTAGCTGCGGCTTTCGCCATCAACGGTCACCTCGAGATGCATCGGCCGTCGCAGATCCTTGATCGCGACCAGAACCGCCCAATAGGCCCTGATCCGCGAGCGGCCCCAGCGTTTGTAATGGCTCTCGCGCTTTTCGAGGATCTCGGGATAGGCGCCGAAACTGGTGTTGTTGAGAAAACCCGCCCGTTGACCTCGCCCACCGATACTTTGGCAAGCTCGCCGTCCAGCAAAGCCTCGAGCGCCTCGCCCCAGCTCTCGCCCACGCCGATCTCGCGCGCGAAATAGTTGAACGTGCCGGTCGGCAGGACCGCCATGGCGACATCGGTACCGGCAAGCACGCCCGCCACCGCGGTTTGCGTGCCGTCGCCGCCCAGAACCGCGACGATATCGGCCCCGTCCCGCACGGCGGCTTGGGCGGTGCGGGTGATGTCGCGTCCCTTGTCGATGATGCGCAGATCGAAGGAGCCGACTTTCGGCGCCAGCTTTTCGCGCAGAACCTGCTCGGCAGAGGGGCCGTCACGCTTGCCGGACTTGCGGTTCACAATGACCACAAGCCGCTTGCCTGACAAATCGAGTCGCCTGTCGGATCCGGTCATGACCTCTCCTCGGATATCTCTGAAAGATAAGGCCGGTCGGGACGGCGACAAGAGGACCATTGCCGCAGGCGGGTCGCCACGGCAAAGCCCCGCTCACGGCAGGCTTATGGCACGCTTACTGGCGCGCGATCCATTCCGTGATCGGTCGGCGCAGATTGGTCACGCCCTGCTCGCAGGCCTCGTCGATGACCTTGCGCAGCTCGGCCAGATTGACGCGCCGGATCAGATGCTTGACCGGCCCGATCGAGGCCGGACGCATCGAGAGCCGGCGAAAGCCCAAGGCCGCGAAAGTCACCGCTTCGATCGGCCGGCCCGCATCCTCGCCACAGAAGGACACAGGCACGCGCGCCTCGTCGCACCGCTGCCGGATCAGGTCCAGAAGCGTGAGATAGGAGGCGCTGAGCGTGTCGTAGCGGCGGCGCACGCGTTCGTTCTCGCGGTCGGCGGCAAAGAAGAACTGTTTGAGGTCGTTGCCTCCGATCGAGATGAAATCGCACATCTCGAAGAACTTCTTGGGCGCATAGGCCATCGAGGGCGTCTCGATCATCGCGCCGACGCGGATGTCGCTCGGCATGGGATGGCCCAGACGCTGCTCGCGCGCGATAGATTCCATCAAGACGCGATGGGCCTCTTCAAATTCCGGCATTTCGGTCACGAAGGGGAACATGACGTAGAGCGGACGGTCGGCAGCAGCGCGGATCAGCGCCTGCAACTGCATCTTGAGCACGCCGCGCTTGTCGAGCCCGACACGGATCGCACGCCAGCCCATCGCTGGGTTGGGCTCGTCATTGGGCTTCATATAGGGAAGCACCTTGTCCGAGCCGATATCGAGCGTGCGGAACATCACCGGCTTGCCCAAAGCGCTGTCGAGGACATGCGAATACAGCGTCGCAAGCTCGCTCCGGCGCGGGAAATGGGTGCGGGTCAGGAACTGCAGCTCGGTGCGGAAAAGGCCGACGCCTTCAGCACCCGAGCTTTGCATGCTCGGCAGGTCCGCCATCAGACCGGCATTCATGTAAAGCTGGATGCGCGCACCGCAGAGCGATTCCGCCGGCAGATCGCGCAGGCCGGCATAGCGCTTCTGCGCCTCGGCCTGCATGGCGATCTTGTCGCGGAAAGCGGCAGCGATGGTTTCCTCGGGGCGCAGATGGACGATGCCCATATCGCCGTCGATCAGGATCGGATCGCCGTTGAGTGCCTCGGAGGTGATGCGTCCGGCATGGATGATCAGCGGAATGGCCAGCGAGCGCGCGACAATCGCGGCATGGCTGCCGACAGAGCCTTCCTCGAGCACCACGCCCTTGAGCTTGCGGCCGTAATCGAGCAGTTCGGCAGGCCCGATATTGCGCGCGATCAGGATCGGATTTTCCGGCATCTCCGCGCCGGTATCGCGCCCCTGCCCCGTCAGAATGCGCAAAAGGCGGTTCGAGAGGTCGTCCAGATCATGGAGCCGCTCGCGCAGATAGGCATCGGCCGCGCTTTCGAGCCGCGCGCGCGAGGGATTGCTCTTTCTCCACCGCGGCCTCGGCGGACAGGCCGAGATCGATGTCCTCCTCCATCCGGCGCAGCCAGCTGCGCGAATGGGCGAACATGCGGTAGGCCTCCATGACCTCGGTATATTCCTTGCCCGCCGCATCGGTCGCCGAAAGCATGGCATCGACATTGCTGCGCAGCATGGCCACGGCCTCGATCAGGCGGGCGCGCTCCTTTTGCGGATCATCGCCTACCGGATTGGTGATGACGACGCGCGGCTCGTGCAGCCAGACCCGCCCTCGGCCGCGCCTTCCTGCCCCGAAGTGCCGCGAATGACGATCGGGAAGCGGTGCTGCATCTGCGGGTTGTCGGATTGCTGGTCGAGGAAGGCGCCCAGCTCGGCCATCTCGGCCAGAACCATCGCGACGACTTCGAGACCGTAGATGTCGTCTTCGGTAAAGGGCTGCGCCTCGCGCGACTGGACGACCAGAACGCCAAGCTTCTCGCCGACGCGCTGGATCGGCACGCCGAGGAAACTGGGGAAAACCTCTTCGCCGGTCTCGGGCATATAGCGGAAACCGGGTTCGGCAGGGGCATTGGCGGTATTGATCGGGCGGGCGTTACGGGCGACACGCCCGACCAGCCCCTCGCCCAGACGCAGGCGGGTCTTGTGGACCGATCCGGCTTGAGGCCCTCGGTCGCACAAAGCTCCAGCGTTTCGGCATCACGGAAGAGATAGATCGAGCAGACCTCGGTCCCCATCGAATCCGCAATGTGGTGGGTGATGTTGTCAAGACGATCCTGACCACCACCCGGTGCTGCAAGTGTCTCGCGCAACCGCTTGAGCAGTTTGCGCGAGTCGCTGTCATTGCGTCCGGCCATACTACCTCGCCTGTAGATCAGGCCCGCAGATCAGGCCTTGTCGAGTTCGAATGCATCATGCAGCGCCTGCACGGCAAGTTCCATATACTTGCGCTCGATCAGCACCGAAATCTTGATCTCGGATGTCGAGATGACCTTGATGTTGACGTTCTCGTCGGCAAGTGCCTTGAACATGCGCGCGGCAACGCCGGTATGGCTGCGCATCCCGATGCCGACGACCGAAACCTTGGCGACTTCGCTGTCGACGATCAGCTCGTCATAGGCGATATGGCCGGCGGCTTTCGCCTCTTCCATGGCCTGACGGGCGCGCGCGACCTGATTGACCGGGCAGGAGAAGGTCATGTCGGTCACCGAACCGGGGTGATCCTCGTAATCCTTTTCCGAGATGTTCTGGACAATCATGTCGACGTTGACGCCGGCCTCGGCCAGAGGCGCGAAGATCGCGGCCGAAATGCCCGGTTTATCCTCGACGGTGACCAGCGTCAGCTTGGCCTCTTCGCGCGAATAGGCAACACCGTTGATGACTTTCGATTCCATGATTTCATCCTCATCGCAGACCAGCGTGCCCGAATTCTCGTCGGTTTCCTCGAAAGAGGATAGCACGCGCAGGCGAACTTTATTGCGCATGGCCAGTTCGACCGAGCGGGTCTGGAGGACCTTCGCGCCGAGGCTGGCAAGTTCGAGCATTTCCTCGAAGGCGATCTTTTCGAGTTTGCGCGCCTTGGAGGTGATGCGGGGATCGGTCGTATAGATCCCGTCGACATCGGTATAGATATCGCAGCGTTCGGCATCGAATGCGGCGGCAAAAGCCACGGCAGTCGTGTCCGAGCCACCGCGGCCAAGCGTCGTGATGCGGCCCTCGGGCGACAGACCCTGGAAGCCTGCAACCACCGCGACACGCATGCCTTCGGCGAATTTCGCATCCAGATTGGTGCGCGGAATATCGACGAAACGCGCCGACGAATGCTGTGCGGTCGTGTGGATCGGCACCTGCCAGCCTTGCCAGCTGCGCGCGGGGATCCCCATTTCCTGCAAGCGAAGGGCCATCAGCCCCGCCGTCACGTTTTCACCCGAAGCAACGACAGCGTCATATTCGCGCGCATCGAACATAGGCGAAGTCTGTTCGACCCAGCCGACCAACTCGTTGGTCTTGCCCGACATTGCGCTGACGATGACGATGACGTCGTAACCGCGTTCGACTTCACGCTGCACTTTTTGCGCGGCGTTTTTGATGCGGTCCAGATCGGCGACCGAAGTGCCACCGAATTTCATCACCAGAAGCGGCATTCCTTGCCCCCAGTAGCCCATGATTTACGGCCAGCGTTCTAGGGGCCGCATGGCGAAACCGCAAGGGGACATCGACTTGGCCACGAAAGGAACTTGCGCGGCTTGCGGGACCCGTGTCGCAAAGGCCGCGATCAGGCATGTGTCGCGGCCAGAAAAATGCGCCGCGCGCGCCCCGCCATGCGCAGTCTGCGCCCCGCGCGCATCCCGTCAAAGATGATAACTTTCGCTTGATATCGGATGGTTTATTCGCGTTCCGGCGTTAGGCTCGGGACGTGGCCAAAGAGCGGTCATGCCACAGACCGCCCGTCACACAGACCTGCAACAGAAAGACAGACCACCATGCTTCGACGCCTCGCCTATTCCACGCTCGCGGCGGCTGCCGTTTTCACGCTGGCCGCATGCGAGGATTCCGCGACAAAGGAAAGCGATTTGAAAACGATCAGCGGCACCGTCGCCTATCGCGAAAGGATCGCCCTTCCGCCGAGCGCCAAGGTCAAGGTTTCCTCGTCGATGTGTCGCTGGCCGACGCCCCCTCGACCACGATCGCCGAAACCGAGTTCACCCCGTCGGGCAGCGTCCCCATCCCCTACACGCTCTCCTACGACCCGTCGAAGATCACCGAGGGCCATAGCTACGCCCTGCAAGCCCGTGTGACCGATCAGGACAAGCTGCTCTTCATCACCGACACGCATATCCGCGCGCTTGGAGAGAATCCGGACAGCACCGATCTCATGATGGTCAAGGTCCAGTAACAGAAGCGCTCGAGCGCCCTTCCCGTCCCTCTCGCCGCCGCCTGCCCGACACCCCTGCGGAGTTGAGCAGACGGTAACGCAAAGACAGCAGGAAGACAGGCAGGCCGTGTCGTTTCCTCGACCGGCCTGTTCGGACTTGCTTGGACCAATCACGTTCATGCCCGTCACGCCAAGGAAGGGAAACCGGCCTCGCCGCGAAAGTGACGACCGGACCGAGAACCCCTTGACCCCGCTGCGGGAAACCCCTAGCAAACCGGCAAGGCGGTGGGTTGGCGGAGAGGTTACGCACCGGATTGCAAATCCGTGAAGACCGGTTCGATTCCGGTACCCACCTCCAATTGCTGGCGTAAGTGACTGATTTAGCCAAGAAAATATCAGCTACTTGCAATCAACCCGCCAAACATCCCACCATCTCAAAAGCGCTTGATCGCGACAAAGTGCGACGACATCAAGCCGCCGCCCGCCCCGCACGGCTAAACAATGAGGTGGCGCACCTCCACAAAAGCCCCATCACCTGGCGACATGACCACCCGCCAGCCATCGCGCTGGCCCTGACGGATCACCGAAATGCCGGTGCCATCCAGCTTCTCGGTCAACTCGGCGATGGCTGCTCGGAGCGCGGCATACATTGCCGCCAGCGTCGGCCCACCGTCGATATCGAACCGATAAATCTCATCGAAAATTGCTGCGGCGGTCACAGGACGGCCTGCGCCTGCCCAAGCGGCGCGCAGGACGCTTTCCGCGTTCTCGGACAGCCCTCGCCACTGGATCAAATCCCAAATCATGGTATCCAGCGCCGCCAGATCGGCAGTGCCACCCGAGCAGCAAGGGCAGCGCAGGCCATTGCCTGCATCCAGCATCAGTGATACCGCCGCTTGGCAATTTCCACGGCGCGCTGAATTGCGCGTGGGTCATTTCCCATGCCGGTGTCGATCAGATAGGTAGACACCTTACCGCCCGTCTTGGCGTCGAGATCGCGAACAAGACGCTGGGCCAACCCGATGTCGTCGGGGCTGATCTGGTTTTCGGCAATATAGACCTCAGCGTCGGCGCGCATGTCTGCCAGCCGTTCATCGGATACAGGCACCCCCGGCATGATGATGTTCCCCAGCGCTTCGCGAGCCAGTCCCATGATTTCGCCGGTATCCTCGGGGACAGGCCGCTTTCCCGGAAATCTGCCGCCAAGGCTTCGGAGACATCACGCATTTCATCGGCGCGTTCGGTTGCGCCTTCGGCTTGCAAGCCGTCCGCCCACGGTGTGAGAATGTCAGCGACGGCGGCAGCGGGGTCGGGTGCGGCTTCGGTGGTGAACCCGTCACGGGCAGCTTCGGGGCGCAGGGTGGGCGCTAGGGCGGGATCGTCGGTCGCGAACAGCAGCGCGGCGGCGTCGGCCTTATCGTCCTGCTGGCCCTGTTGGGCGGGCGGTGCGGGCTTGATTGGGCTTTCCGAAGGGAACAACAGGCTGGCGATATCAGACATTTTCAACGTCCTCCTGAAGCAGTTCGCGCCAGCCAACGGCCACAAACTCAGATGCCGACCGCATCGGATTGGCCTTTATGCCCCCGTGCGCCGTCCGGGTAAGTCGGTCAGACGCATGGGCGACTACCCCGCGTTGCCCAACGCGGGTATCCACAAGGATGCCACCTGCGCGGCGGGCTGCATCACGAGCTTCGGCTTCGGCTTCGGCCATCTCGCGCGCGACCGCCTGCCATTCGGCGGCAAGAGTATCCGCTCGGCGGGCTGCATCAAGAAGGCGCATCACGGCGGCGCTGGCTTCGGCACGGGCCGCGCGGCGGGCTTCAATTTGGTCATCTTCGACAGCATCCGCTTCCAAGATCAGCGCGCGACGGCGGGCCGCTTCAAGTACCTCGCGGTCAGCGACAAGGCCCGCGATTTCTGACTTGATGCGGGCCAGTTCTTCAGCAGCGGCCTTTTTGCCGGTCACGGCGTCCAGTGACAACGCTTCGGCATGGCCGCGCAGGGAATTGAGGTTGAGGTCAACAACGGCAATCTGGCCGTCGATTATCTGGGAGGTTGGTTTCACGTCTTGTCCTTTCAACGGTTAGCCAGAAACCCGAGCGGGTCACGGTCATATGGATCATTTTCAAAACTGCCCCCATCCACGAACGCCTGACGTTCCGGCCAATCATTGTGCGGGGCGGACCAGTCACCCGAAAATTGGCGCGGTTCCGGGCGCGGCAGGATCGGCAGTGCCGGGGCAGCGGGTTCGACCGGTTCGGGCGCAGGCAGGGCGATCGGGCGGCGCGGTGCGGATGGCGCGGGGCGCTTGGCTGCTGCGACTTCCTCGGCGAAACTCGTTCCGGCAGGTGCGACGGTTACCGCAGCCTCGGCTAGAGCGTCGAAGACTTCGGCGACATCCTCAGCCAGCAATCTGGACTTGGCGCGTGCGAGCCTGACCGCTAGGCCATCATCAGCTTTGATCGCCTTTGCGGTTTCTTCGATCTTTGCAGCCATCAACCGGCGTTCCAGATCAACCAGCGCATCGGGTTCCATCTCGACCGGCTTTGGGCGGGAATGAAGGAATGGAGCGGCGGCTTTTGCTGCATCGAGCCGCACCTCGGCTGGCAGCGTCTCATCATTTGCGACGGCGGCAAGATGGAGAACCGGCGACCAGCCGGGAAATGCTTCCTCAACCTCGACAATTGCTTGCGCAGCGCGGCGCAAAGATGGACGGCCCGGCTTTCGCCCAGCGCCTTCTCTCGCCCCACCATGCCCGTTCTCTTGATCGCTCACTTGAATACATCCCGCTAATATTCAAGTTATGTTATACTATAACTAATCTATGTCAACAATTTGATACTGTTGATAAATCGTCAACACGCCCGCTAGTAGCGCAGGGCGCTGCGCGGCCCGCTGATGGGGATTGGTGGTCGATGAGGTGAATGCTCCGGGAGGCCGATTGCGTGGCTGCGCGGCTAAGTATCAGGGTGTGGTCGCGAGCGGTGCAGTCAGGATAACCGGCAGATCAATCGGGCTGAAGGTTTCCGAAACGGATTGACCCACGCGGCAGGCCGTGAGTGCATCACAGGAGGCTGATTGCCATTCTGCCAGTGAGGGGTTTGATGAAACAGTTTTGCTTTAGATCGATAGCGGCTGCGGTAGCGTTTTCTTTCTTTGCACACCTCCCTGCAACAGCGCAGGAAACCGACTGGCAAGATGTCTTGAGGCAGGTTCGAAACAAACAAGCCGCTGAGGATGCTGCTCGCGATGCATCGAGAGAAAAGCTTCGTCGCGAGATAGAGGCAATCCAAAAGGAAAGGGAGAAGCAGAGTGAAATTATCCCACCCTCACGATTGAGAGAGTGGATGCGCGATCCAAGCCCACCACCAACCCCGGGGCGGTATTGGGTGCCGGTGGCGATGCTTGCTGCATCTGGCGCGATGGTTTGGGCAATATGGCGCGGCAGAGGGAGGATCGGCGGCGCAGCAGAGGAAGCGATTGTTCTCTTCGGGGTGCGAATTGTCAGGATTTTCAGGGCAATCAGGGCGGGCGTCTCCAAGATAAGAAAGAGGATTATCGACCGCGCAGGATGAAACGAGGCTAAACATGATCTACGTCCGCGCACGTCCGCGACCGCGCCAGTGTGTTACCCATCAAATTACCCTCTTCCTGCGTGCGTATATATGAAAGGTCGCGGACTTACGCGGACGTGCGGACGTAATCAGGCATGAAAAAGGGCCGATGCGTAAGCGCCAGCCCCTTTGTCGTCGGCATGTCCACCGCATCACCATTCATCCAGCAACGTGGCTTGCGCGGTTCCCTGCAAGGCAATGCCCTCATAATGCCGGGTTCTGGCGGTTCCGGTTCCGGGCCGCGTGACGGTCAGCCCATTCACGGCAGCCCTCACATCACGCCCGAAACTCTGGGCCGTGCCAGCTTCACGCCGCCCATTGTCTGCGCACCAGCCCTGCCACGCGGCATAGAGGTCATCGCAAGAGACGCGCGCTCCGGCAGCGACAATGCACCGATCCTTGACGAAGGCTGCGACCGGCGACCCGAGGGCTTCCAGTTCCTCAACCGCTTCCTGCGCGCTGGCCGGTGGTACAAAATACCCGCGTTCCCGAAGGCGCAGATAGCCTGCCCGTGCCCAATTCAGGATGCCCGGCAGTTCTGTCATCAGCCGATTGCCAAGGCCGCGATCCTCTTTTCCATAGAACGAATTTGTCATGGTCAGGACAAGGAAGCGCGAAGCCAGCGCACCGGAAGCATCAGAGAGGCGGGGCAACTCGTTCGACATGATGATGAAGCGGACGCCCAGCCGCCCGGTCCACGCGGCCTGAAACTTCCGATCAACGGTTATGCTGTCTTCGCCAGAGATCGAAAGCAGCCGCTCGGCAATGGCGGATTGATCAGCTTTACCCGATAGCCGTGCATCACCGATAATTGCGACTGATTTCCCGATCAACGGAGCAAGGCCGAAGTTCGTCGCGAGACTAGCCAGTGTCGGCGCGGTCACGCTGTTCTGCCCCAGCAGCGCCGTCAGGATGCGGGCAATCGTGCCTTTGCCGGATCGCTTCGGGCCGACGATCAGCGGGATTTTCTGCTGCGATGTATCAGGCGACAGCAGATAACCGAAGATGTCTTGCAGGGCTTCAATGGCCTGCGGATCGTGCGGCCAGATCATTTTGAGAAACTGCAACCATTCCTTCGGCACAGGCGCTTCCGAGTTGAAGGCGACCCCCGAAGCGCTAAACGTGAAGAATGCGGGTGACGGATCAGAAAGCCGCCCGCTGGGCAGGTGGAGCAGACCATTCTGAACCGGCAGCAGTTCGTTGGCGGGCAAACACTGCGCACCATCGAGCCACGCCGGAGCCTCCACGTCGCCCGGAAGGTTGCAAACCGCCCTGAACGCCGAGATGACGTTTTCAACGGTGGTGCGGGTGGGCTGAAATGGCAGTTCCTCCCCTTCCTTCCCAAAACGCTTCGCCCCGTCAAGGTAGTCCCAAACGCGCGCCTGAACACTGTCGCCGTCCGCATCTCGATAGCTGGCCCCGTTCCAGCGCCAGAATGTTCCGCGATAGTGGCGCATAGTCGCCATGCCGCTAGCGGTGAAACTATCGGCCAGCAACATGCGCGCGGTCGGCATGGGATCGCGCGGGTCAAGGATCGGACGTCCAGCGGCATCACGCGCGACAGGCAGGCCATCACGCAAAATGGCATCGACCCGGGCTATTGTCGGTTCATTCCCAGCAGGCCGCATCGCCACCACGTTTGATGGTGTGGTCGGATCGAAGCCGTAGTCGCGATCATCTGGCACGGGGCCGGGATCGCCGTCTTGGCGCATCCACGCGGGCGGGGTCAGGTCAATCATCATCCCTGCCCCCGATCAGCGCGCGGCGGGCGCGGCGCTTCTCCACTGCGACCTCGAGGCGATCCAGAAACTCCCGGCACCTGTGGTAAAAGCCCAGCATGTCGTCCAGATCGGGTGTACGTTTGGAATATGGGTGAATTTGGCTCGACGGCGGGCGGATGCCCGGATCGGGCAACGGCTGGCCCGCGAGGGCGTTTAGATCGGCCCAGTAGCTCGTCGCCAGCGTTTCCAGACTGGACGCAGACCAAACCGCGCGGTTCTGCTCGTCATCCGTCATGAACTCGCGGTGGTCGGAGTAGATGTCGTGCAGGCCGGTCGCGACGCGGCTGACATCGGGATGCGCGAATGCTCGCATGAACGGCGCAGCGAGATTTGTGATTTTCATTGTTTGCCTTACGGCTTGCGGGGCGAGCGCAGTGTGATAGCATAACGCTGCTTTATCATCTGCGCCGCCCGGGGTCTTCGGATCGCCGGGCGTTTGCATCCCGACAGATTGGGCGGATCAGGCTGCGGAAAGCGTCTGTTCCCACGCTTCAAGATCAGCCAGTTTCCAGCGCGTACAGCCCGGCGACAATTTGACCGGACGTGGGAATTTGGGATCGTTCTGAACGCGCCGCCACGTCGTAGCGGGGTTCTCGCCATAGCGTTCGGCGACTTTTTTAACGGAAAGATAGTGCATCGGTTCACCCCTTGATTTGATAATCGCAAGGTGCCGCGTCCAGCCGCACACGGGCAGTGGCGTTAATTTGGTCAGATTTTCGGGAAGGGCACGGTTGAGGTCAAAATCGTTTCGCCGCGCGCCAATGATTCGGTGACCCATATCCTGCCTGCAGCGTCGCGCCGTCTCCTTGCGACGAGACGTTTGCGATGCCGATCATCTAGAGCGATACCACCAGCCACACGCAACGCGACTTCATCCTTGGTAAGCGAATGCCGCCCCCGCCGCTTCGCCTTCCCACCATTCTGCATTGCCACGGCCAACCGCACGATTGCCGGGGAATGTCGCAACGGCCATGCTGGGCGACACGCTGAAACCGCGCGTACGAAAGCAGCAGCGTCTGCGACTTCAATTAGAGTCGAAAACTCTGGCGAGCCGCGCTTGCGGCCCGATGTGTCGGCCAGCGACCCGGCCAGTTGCTCAAGCCGAACGATGGTTTCGCCATAGCCCCCACCCAAGATCGTGCCCGGCATGGCGCGCAGGGCCGGAATGGCGGCGTCGCGAAGCCACCGGGCAGCAACGGCTGCATCCGTCGCCCGCATCAAGACAGGGCGGTGCCCACGCCTCCCCATTACGCCGCGCCACCGAGCAGTGCGACCAGCTTGGGCGCGACATCACCCCGCAAGCAGCGGCACCAGTCACTCATCATGGCCTTGCGCCGATCCAGCATATCTGTCCGAGCATAGGCTTGCTCGACTTTGTTCCCCAGCTTGTGCCAGAGCGCGGCCTCCGACAAATTCCAGTCATATCCGGCCTTTTCTGATGCCCAGACCTTGAACGCGCTGCGGTTCCCGTGCGGCACGGCAGCTTCGCCAGTCTTGGCATCCACGAAACCAGCGCCCCCAGCCTTCACGTCAGCGTCGTGCAGCGTCCGCATCACCTTCCCCAATGTAGCATCCGACAGCGCTCCGCCCCGTGGTGCCCAGAAAACCAGATCGCTGCGCTCCTGCCTCGGCAAGGCTTCCAGTAGCGCGATCATTTCATCTGTCAGGGAACTCGCCTCGGACCATCGCGGCGGCTGATCTTTGATGACTGACGGCCCGGCTGAACCGTCCAGACACGACCCGGCAAATCAACCTCGGACCATGACATATAGCGGACCGCACCCGCCCGAGTTGCGGTCATCGTCTGAAAGCGCAACGCAGCGGCCCCCATCCCGTCGCGGCGAGAGAGAGCTTCCCACCACCTCGGCAAGTCCTTCAATTGCAATGCCGGATAGTTCTCGGTGGCAGCACTCACTTCTGAAAACTCAGATTTGAGATTGCCCTCCCAGCGGGCGGGGTTGTCCCCACTCCGATGCCCGTTGGCAGCAGCATGTTCCAAAACTTCGTGAATTTTTCGGCGTAGCTTGTCAGCGGTCACGGTCTTTGCATCCCACAGCGGACGCAAGACCCGCAGCAGATCGTCGCGAGAAATGTCACCAACCAACATCTTCCCGAGTTCGGGCACAGCATACTTATCAAGGCTATCACGCCATTGTTCGCGGTATTTTCCGGCAGATAGTTTCTTCGCCTTGATGGGCGCAAACAGGTCGACCGCATCAGCAAACAGCAACCCGCGCTTTTGCGCCGCTACCAGTTCCGCGCGAAGGGCCTTGCGTTGCTCGACTGGATCAACTCCCTGCCGGATCATCTCGCGCGTGTGGGCGGCTTTCTCACGAGCGTTGGCGAGCGTAACCTCGGGATAGGCTCCCAACCCTATCTCACGCCGCTTTGCGCCCACAGTCGCGCGCAAGAGCCAAGATTTCCCCTGCCCTACAACCTGCAAGTACAAACCGGCGACGCCGCCGACAGGGTGAACACCCTCGGCAAGGCGTTTCACCTCGATAGCAGAAAGTTCTTTGGCGCGCTTTGGCATGGCAGTATCAACCCGTCATTCAACCCACCAAAAACGCTACCATCGGTTGCGACACCTTGCAACATATCGCGACCGATCAGAATTAAAAACCCATGCAAATATTTGATAATATTATTTTATATGGAGCGCATTGCGACACCATACGACACACCATCGGCGGCGGTACCCACCTCCAGAGCGCCTCGGCAAACCGAATTCCCCTGAAAATGCGCAACTTGGATCACAATCGTGATCGCGTTCTTGCGTCTATGCGCCATGCTGCGGCGCCGCCCGTTCCCGATCCGTATCCGGGAAACCCCATACCGACAGGGCCCGCGGAATGCGGTCCTCCGTGGCGTGGACTGCCTCAGTTCGCCTTTTGGCGCGGCAGGAAGGGCAAGGGCGCGACCTGAATGCCTTCGGCGAGAAGCTGGCGCGCCTCTTCCGGCTTGGCCTCGCCGTGGATCGCGCGTTCGGGTTTGAGGCCCTCGTGCATGGCGCGCGCCTCGGCGGCAAAGGACATGCCGACATAGTCCGAGTTCTTCTCGACATGCTCGCGCAACTTTTCGACGAGTTTCTCGCGCTCGTTGCGCGGGCTTTGCAGGTCGGGCGCGGCGGCATGGGCGGTCGCCACCCCGGCGCCATCAGCGCCTTTTCGACTTTGCTCGAACCACAGATCGTACAGGTCACCTGCCCCGCCGCACGCTGGCTGTCATAGCCTTCGGACGAGCGGAACCAACCATCAAAATCATGGCCTTGCTCACAGCGCAGATTGTAACGGATCATGGGAACACCTCTGTTCCCAATATCGGAACTATCGGGCGCTGGTGCAAGTGCGCTGCAGGGCCAGATCGGCAATGCGCGCCAAAAGCGGATCGGGATTTCCGGCGCGGTGATGCAGAAGCGCATGCGCCGCCTCCCCCATCCGCGCAACCCGCGCGCGATCGCCGGCAAGCGCGTCCAAAGCCGCACCGAGGGTCTCGGCCGAGACCGCCAAAGACGCCTCCGCTTGATCGAGCGCACCGTAATCATCGGCGAAATTCGCGACATGCGGACCGTGGAGCGTCGCGCAAAGATGGGCCGCGGGCTCCCACGGCGTATGGCCGCCGCGATCGGTAAAGGAGCCGCCGGTCACACAGACCGCCGCCGCATCATACCAGCGCGCCATCTCGCCCAGAGTATCGGCCAGAAACACCGGATGATCTCCGGGCCCGGCTCCCTGCGTGCGGCGGGCAAAGCTCAGGCCGCGCGCGGCGATCAGCGCCGCAACCTCGTTGCCGCGTTCGGGATGGCGCGGCGCGAGGATCAGCCTCAGATCGGGATGCGCCACCCGCGCCGAGAGATAGGCGTCAAGTACGACCGCTTCTTCGCCCTCATGTGTCGAGGCCGCGAGAATGGTGACATCGCGCAGCGGGCCCGAAGGTCGCGCGACGATTCTCGCGGGCGCAAGCAACTTGAGGTTGAGTTTGCCGGTCAGCGCCGCCTCGGGAAGGCCCAACCGCAAAAGACGCTCCTCGGTCGCGCCGTCCTGCGCGGACAGAACCGAGATCCCGCCCAGAACCGGCCCGATCAGCGCCGGCATTTTGGCCCAACGCTCCGCGGAGCGAACCGACATCCGCGCCCCCACTATGACGCGCGGAATGCCCTGCCGGTCCAGAATGCGGGCGCGATTGGGCCAGATTTCATTCTCGACCGTGACCGAAACCAGAGGCCGCACCTGCGCCAGAAAGCGCGTGATCGCCGCAGGCACATCCAAAGGCGCAAGGCTTGCGCGCTGCCCCCAGCCCGCGCGGCGGCCCGTCCGGTCAGGCTGTTCGCGGTCAGATAAAGCGGCCATTCGCGCGCCAAGGCATCGACGAGCAGACGTGCCGAATTCAGCTCTCCGACACTCGCGCCATGAAGCCAGACCGGTTGCGCGGGCACATTTTCCTGATCCGCCCCGTCCGGCGGCGTCAACGCCAGCCTTTCGGCCAGATCGTCCTTGCCGAGCACCGCCACCGGCCGCAACAAAGCGCCCCCGCCACGCTCAGGCCGCGATAAAGCGCAGCGCCGAGGCGGCCCCGCAAACTGACTGGCGCGTATTGATCCGGCATCCGCTTACTTTCCGCAATTTCGCGCAAGATAGCCGGAGCGCGTCGCCAAGGAAACCGCTCCGCCCGCCAGCGGGCGGTGTTATGTAAAACAGGCCTCGCGAATCAAGGAACCGGTGGGCAGTGCGATTAACCTTCCGGATTAGAGAACTCGAGAGAACTCATCTTCCGGTTACAATTGCGCGCGCACCTTTCGATAAGAAGCGCCCATAACAGCCGCGTGATCGGCCCCAAAACCTATCTGTCCATTTGGATAGGTTCGCTAAAAATTTTTAATAACCCGACGAAGGTTTCAAAGCGCATTGGTCCTCACATAGCCAAAACGGAACGTTTTCCACAGCCGTTCCGGCCTGGCTTCACGCGTAGCCGGTGCCCAACTCGCGGGTCTCTCGCGAGCCCCCTTTCGCGGCAGCAAAGGACGCCCTCCCGCCCTGCCAGCCGATCGGCAATCGGACACGACGGCGGCTTCCGGTCCGGACCGGCGCAGTTTGCCCAGCCCGATCGGGCCGCATGCTCGGATGAAATTGATTCGCGTCGCTGAAACAGCAGCTTATCCGTATAATCCGGATCCAAAACACAGCCAAAGTCCGCACAGTCGCAACGGGCCTTTCGGGCAGATCATCCTGCAAGTCCCCCTGCCATGCCCATTCGCACCTCCCGATCCACGCCCTGCCTTGGGCTCCTGCCGCACCTGTTCGCGACCCGAATTCCGCGCCGCTTCATCTCGGTCGCGCGCCCTCGAGGCGATCAAAAATCGCAATACCCCAAGCGGATTTCCCGCCGCGGCGCACCGGATAAACGGGAACTGCGACCGCAAAGCCGCAAACTCCGTCGCATTTGATGAAAAATTAACCAACTGCACAGATTAATGCAGCAAATGATTGCCCAGACCCAAACAAATCGCGCATAAGCGCAGCGAGGGGTATGTCACTGCTCATTTTAACTCGTTCTGACTTGTGGAGTGTGAACTATGACGATTATTTACGGCGATGACTGGGCGAACCTGCTGGTCGGCGGCGACGAGGACAACCAGATCCACGGCTTTGGCGGGAACGACACGATTGATGCCGGCGCGGGCAACGATCAGGTCTTCGCCGGCGCGGGCAGCGACCTCGTTTATGGCGGTATCGGCAACGACAATATCTGGGGCGAAGCCGGCCGCGACACGCTTTATGGCGGCGACGGCGACGACCGCATCGATGGCGGCGCGGACAATGACTACCTCTACGGCGGCGACGGCAACGACCGCCTGATCGGCGGCGCGGGCGCGGACGTGCTCAACGGCGGCGCGGGTCGCGACTATGCCGATTATTCGACCGCGAGCCGTGGTGTGACCGTCGATCTCGGCTTCACCTTCTTCAACACCGGCGATGCGGCGGGCGATACCTATATCAGCATCGAAAACCTCTATGGTTCGGCGTTCAACGACTGCCTTGAGGGCGACAACTACGACAACCAGATCGACGGCGGTGCAGGCAACGACTACATCTCGGGCGGTCGCGGCAACGACACGCTGCTCGCGGGTGAAGGCAACGACACGCTGGACGGCGGCACAGGAGACGACGTACTGACCGGCTGGAACGGCAACGACATTCTGCGTGGCGGTTCGGGTGGCGATACCATCATCGGCGATCTGGGCAGCGACAAGATGTATGCCGGCTTCTGGGATTGCTCGACGGACCTCTTTGTCTTCAAATCGGTTCAGGATAGCGCCGTCGGTTACAACCGTGACACGATCTACGACTTCGAAGCCGGTATCGACAACATCGACCTCTCGGCTATCGACGCCAACACCGGCCTCGACGGCGACCAGGCCTTCACTTGGGGCGGCAGCCGCGCTGTGGCCAACGGCGCGTGGTCGGTCTGGACCCTCACCGGCACCGTCGTCCGCGTCGACGTCAACGGCGACTGCGTGGCGGATATGGAAATCGGCGTCAGCGGGCTGGCCAATCTCGGCGCACGCGATTTCTTCCTCTAAGCCTCTCCGGCCGGAGCTAACTTCCGGCCGGCCACAAGCCGGAACGCAAAAGGCAGCCCTCGGGCTGCCTTTTTCGTCACAGCAACAGGCGGGATCAGCCTTAGACCGCAGCCTCGGCCGCCGCACGGATCGCGCGGATGTTCTCGCCGTAAGGCGCGGGATCCGAGACCGAACCGCCACGGAAAACCGCCGAGCCCGCCACCAGCACATCCGCACCCGCCGCAGCCACCAAAGGCGCGGTCACCGGATCGACGCCGCCGTCGATCTCGATATGTATCGGACGGTCGCCGATCATGGCGCGCAGGGTGCGGACCTTTTCGACCTGGCTATGAATGAACTTCTGCCCGCCGAAACCGGGGTTCACGGTCATGACGCAGATCAGATCGACATCATCGAGCAACATCGCCGCCGCTTCCGCAGGCGTGCCAGGGTTAAGCGCAAGCCCCGCCTTGGCCCCTGCCCCGCGGATCGCCTGAAGCGTGCGGTGGATATGGGGGCCTGCCTCGACATGGGCGGTGATGAAGTCGCTGCCTGCCGCGGCGAATGCCTCGATATAGCTGTCGACCGGAGAGATCATGAGATGGACGTCCATCACCCCTTTGATATGGGGCCGGATCGCTTTGCAGGTCGCGGGACCGAAGGTGATATTGGGCACGAAATGCCCGTCCATCACATCCACATGGACCCAATCCGCCCCCTGCGCTTCGATCGCTTGGCATTCCTGACCGAAATTCGCGAAATCCGCTGACAGGATGGAAGGGGCGATCTTTATCGCGCGGTCGAATGTCATGGCTGGTCCTTTCTTCGGCTGCCGTCGATGTCGAGTCCGCCGTCGAAAACGCGGCTCGCACGAATGTCTGGCTCCGATATGGTCGAAAGCGCGGCGGCGTCAACCGGCACCCCGCTCATAAACAGCCGATTGGCCTGACGCAGACGCGCCCGATCCAGCGCATTGCGGATGGAGCGCGCATTGGCAAAATGGGGTTGCCCGCGCCGCAAACGCACATATTCCGCCATTGCGGCCTTGGCCCCTTCATCCAGAACATAGCCCTGATTTTCCAGCATGGTCGCAGCGATGCGCTCCAGCTCCTGATCGCTATAGTCGGGGAATTCAATGTGATGCGCGATCCGCGAGCGGAAACCGGGGTTCGCCGAAAAGAAGCGGTCCATCCGGTCGGCATAGCCCGCCATGATCACGACAAGATCGTCGCGGTTGTTTTCCATGACCTGCAAAAGGATCTCGATCGCCTCCTGCCCGTAGTCGCGCTCGTTGTCGGGACGGTAGAGATAGTAGGCCTCGTCGATGAACAAGACGCCACCCATGGCCTTTTTCAACACCTCTTTGGTCTTGGGCGCGGTATGGCCGATGTATTGCCCGACCAGATCGTCGCGCGTGACCGAAACCAGATGACCTTTGCGCACATAGCCCAAACGGTGCAGCAAACCCGCCATTTTCAGCGCAACCGTGGTCTTGCCGGTGCCGGGGTTGCCGGTGAAACTCATGTGCAGGGTCGGTGTCTCGAAAGCCAGGCCCAGATCGCGGCGCGCCTTGTCGACCAGCAAAAGCGCGGCGGTCTCGCGGATGCGCTCCTTGACCGGCGCCAGCCCGATCAGCTCGCGGTCCAGCTCGTCGAGGACCTCGCGCACGCCCGAGCTTTCATATTCCTGCTTGAGATCGACCACTGTCGGAACCGTCTTCACATCGCCGTCCATGGCCTCGCCCTTTCTTCGTCATGAAAATACCCTCGGGGTCCGGGGCGGAAAGCCCCCGGCTTTTGATCTGCGCTCAGCTCACCATTTCATGGGTGTAGCGCATCGAGCGGCCGTCGACCTCTTGCCGCCATGTGCGGAAGCTCGGCTCGTTTTTCGGGCGTTGGACGATGAAGGACATCATCACCGTCTCCCAGCCGCGATGGTTGTCGAAGGCGTTGATGCGGATATAGGCGTCGGCATTCGCCTTGCGGCATTCGTCCAGATCCATCATCACGCCTTTGGCGTCGCTCAGGTCGAACATGGGATGGCCCCACATCTCCCAATAGGTGTTCCGTGCATGGGGCTCGTCGGTATATTCGATGCTGACGGCCCAATCCTTCGACAGGATGTACTCGATCTGCGCGGTGATCTGGGCATCATCCAGATCGGGCAGGAAGGAAAAGCAACCTTGGGTAATACGCATTCTGTATCTTCCTTTCTCTGAATGAGGCGATCAGCTGACGCCCGGCGTCGGCACGAAGTCCGAAGTATCGGTCGAGGTATAGTTGAAGGTGATATTGCCCCAGGTATCCAAGGCAGCCTCCAGCGGCTTGCACCATTTCGCGGCCTTGCGCAGAACCTCGGGACCCTCGTTGCGGATATCGACGCCTTCGTTGCGGGCCAGAACCATCGCCTCCAAAGCGACACGGTTGGCTTGCGCACCGGCCTGAATGCCCATCGGGTGGCCGATGGTGCCGCCGCCGAACTGCAAGACGACATCATCGCCGAACAAATCGATCAGCTGGTGCATCTGGCCCGCATGGATGCCGCCCGAGGCAACCGGCATGACCTTTTTCAGATCGGCCCAGTCCTGCTCGAAGAAGATCCCGCGCTGCAGGTCAACCTCGTTATGGATCTCGCGACAGACGTTGTAATAGCCCTGCACCGTCATCGGATCGCCTTCCAGCTTGCCGACGGCCGTGCCGCAGTGAAGGTGGTCGACCCCCGCCATACGCAGCCATTTCGCGATGACACGGAAGCTGATGCCGTGGTTTTTCTGGCGGGTATAGGTGCCGTGGCCTGCGCGGTGCATGTGCAGGATCATGTCATTGTCGCGGCACCAGTTGCTGATCGACTGGATCGCGGTCCAACCCACGATCAGGTCGACCATGACGATGACCGAGCCAAGCTGCTTGGCGAATTCGGCGCGGGCATACATCTCTTCCATGGTGGCGGCAGTGATGTTGAGATAGTGGCCCTTGACCTCACCGGTTGCCGCAGATGCCTTGTTCACGGCCTCCATGCAGTACAGGAAGCGGTCGCGCCAATGCATGAAGGGCTGCGAGTTGATGTTCTCGTCATCCTTCATGAAATCCAGACCGCCCTTGAGGCCTTCATAGACCACACGGCCATAGTTCTTGCCCGACAGGCCCAGCTTCGGCTTGGTCGTCGCCCCCAGAAGCGGGCGGCCGAATTTGTCCAGACGCTCGCGCTCGACGACGATGCCGGTGGGTGCGCCCTTGAAGGTTTTCAGATAGGCGACGGGGAAACGCATATCTTCGAGGCGCGCCGCGCTCAGCGGCTTGAAGCTGAAGACGTTGCCGATGATCGAGGCTGTGACGTTGGCGATCGAGCCCTCTTCGAACAAGATCAGATCATAGGCGACATAGCAGAAATACTGCCCCGGCTGGTTGGGCACCGGCTCGACCTTATAGGCCTTGGCGCGGTACTGGTCGGCAGCCGTCAGACGGTCGGTCCAGACCACGGTCCAGGTCGCGGTCGAGCTCTCGCCCGCCACAGCCGCGGCTGCCTCGATCGGATCGACGCCGGCTTGGGGCGTGATGCGGAAAAGCGCCAGGACATCGGTGTCCTTGGGTTGGTAATCGCCGTCCCAATAACCCATCTGGGCATATTTCAACACGCCCGCAGCATAGCGCTTCTTGGTATCGCGGATCTCGGTTTTGCTCATCTCGTTCATGGCAGTCCTTCCTTTCAAGCGGCTTTTGCAGCGGCAATGGCTGGATCAAGTTTTCCGGAGGCGTAGCGTTTGGCCATCTCGTCCATCGGGATGGCTTTGATCTTGTGGGCCTGTCCGGCGGTGCCGAAGGCCTCGAAGCGGTTGCGGCAAAGGTCGCGCATGGCGTCCATCGCGGGTTTGAGGAATTTGCGCGGATCGAATTCCGCAGGCGTCGTCGTCGCGATCTTGCGGAACTGGCCGGTCATCGCCATGCGGCAATCGGTGTCGATATTGACCTTGCGCACACCGTGACGGATGCCGCGCACGATTTCCTCGACCGGAACCCCGAAGGTCTGGGGCATCTCGCCGCCATATTCGTTGATGATGTCCTGCAACTCCTGCGGAACCGAGGACGAGCCATGCATCACCAGATGGGTATTGGGCAGCTTCTGGTGGATTTCCTCGATGATGTTCATCGCAAGGATATCGCCGTCGGGTTTGCGGCTGAACTTGTAGGCGCCGTGGCTGGTGCCGCAGGCAATCGCCAAAGCATCGACCTTGGTACGGGCCACGAAATCCACTGCCTGATCGGGATCGGTCAGCAGCTGGCTATGGTCCAGCTTGCCGGTCGCGCCGTGTCCGTCCTCGGCCTCGGCCTCGCCGGTTTCGAGGCTTCCGAGGATGCCCAACTCGCCCTCGACCGAGGCACCGACCCAATGGGCCATGCGGCTGACGCGCTCGGTGATTTCGACGTTATAGTCGTAATCGGCGGGGGTCTTGGCATCGGCTTTCAGGCTGCCGTCCATCATCACGCTGGTAAAGCCGTGACGGATCGCGGTCATGCAGGTCGCTTCGCTATTGCCGTGGTCCTGATGCATGCAAAGCGGGATTTCCGGATAGATCGCGGCCAAAGCCTCGATCATCTTGGCCAGCATGATGTCGTTGGCATAGCTGCGGGCCCCGCGGCTGGCCTGCATGATGACCGGCGCATCGACGGCGCGGGCGGCCTCCATGATGGCCAGCCCCTGCTCCATATTGTTGATATTGAAGGCAGGCACGCCGTAGCTATATTCGGCGGCATGGTCGAGAAGCTGTCTCAACGTAATCAGCGCCATCATTTTCCTCCTTTTACCAATGACTTGGCAAGATCGACCGCAGCTTGGGCCGTGATGCCGAAATGGGCGTAAAGCGCGGGGCCGGCGCGGATGCGCCATAGCCCGTCATGCCGATGAATCCGTCCTCGGGGCGCAGCATCAGCCCGTCCCAGCCCTGCCGGATCAAAGCCTCGATCCCGATACGGGGGCATCGCCCAGAACAGCGGCGCGGGCGGCTTTGTCTT
Organism: Paracoccus cavernae; assembly: GCA_030410095.1. GTDB lineage: Bacteria > Pseudomonadota > Alphaproteobacteria > Rhodobacterales > Rhodobacteraceae > Paracoccus > Paracoccus cavernae. The sequence goes on along the minus strand of JAUFRC010000001.1, from coordinate 3,264,475 downwards.
GCTGGGCGAACAGCTCGAAACTGGGGGCCGAAACCACGGCGGCGCGCAGACCTTGGGCGGCCAGAAGATCGGCGGCGGCCAAGGCGATCTCGACCTCGGAGCCCGTCGCGATCAGCGTCACATCGCGCGGCCCGTCGGTCGGGCGCAGGACGTAAGCCCCTGCCGCGTCAGGTTCTCGCGTGTTTTTTCCAGCCGCACGGTCGGCAGGTTCTGGCGCGACAAGCAAAGAAGCGACGGCCCGTCGCTGCGCGTCAAAGCCAGCTCCCAGGATCTGGCGGTTTCGACAGCATCGGCGGGGCGGTACACGTCGAGGTTCGGGATCGCCCGCAGCGAGGCCACCTGTTCGACCGGCTGATGGGTCGGGCCGTCCTCGCCCAGACCGATGCTGTCATGGGTCATGACATGGATGACCGGCACCCCCATCAGCGCGCCCAGACGGATCGCGGGCCGCGAATAATCGGCAAAAGCAAGGAAGGTGCCGCCGTAGGGAATAAAGCCGCCATGCAGCGCGATCCCGTTCATGATCGCGGCCATGCCATGTTCGCGGATGCCGTAGTGGATATAGCTGCCCGAGCGGTCATCGGGCGTGACCGAGTCCATCCCCTTGGTCCGCGTCAGGTTCGAGCCGGTCAGATCGGCCGAGCCGCCGATCGTATTGGCCAGCGTGGCATTGGCGATTTCCAGCACCATTTCCGAGGCTTTGCGCGTCGCGACTTTGGGCTTCGCCTCGACCAGGCTGTCGATATAGCCCGCAAAAGCCTTGCGCAAAGCGGCAGTATCGGGCGCGGACAATCCGGCAAGGAAAGCGGCCCTCGAGGGGGAGCCTTTCAGCCGCTCTTGCCAGTTTGCCCGCGCCTCTGCCCCGCGCGCCGCCACAGCACGCCAGAGTCCACGACATCTTGGGGCAGCTCGAAGGGCGCATAGGCCCAGCCCAAGGCGTCGCGCGCCGCAGCGATTTCATCAGCGCCCAAAGGTGCGCCATGCACATCATGGCTGCCCTGTTTGTTGGGCGCGCCAAAGCCGATCACGGTCTTGGCCGCGATCATCGAGGGCCGCGGATCGGCCTGCGCGGCCGTGATCGCCGCCGCAATCGCCTCGCGGTCGTGACCGTCCACCGCCTGCACATGCCAGCCCGAGGCCGCGAACCGCGCCTTTGATCGGTCGAGGTCGACAGGCCGGTGCCGCCGTCGATGGTGATGCTGTTGTCGTCCCAGACGACGATCAGACGGCCGAGCTTCTGGTGGCCGGCAAAGTCGATCGCCTCATGGCTGATGCCCTCCATCAGGCAGCCGTCTCCGGCCAGCACATAGGTGAAGTGGTCGACCAGATCGTCACCGAAGCGCGCATTCGCCATGCGTTCGGCCAAAGCCATGCCGACCGCTGTGGTGATCCCCTGCCCAAGCGGGCCGGTCGTTGTCTCGATCCCTTTGGCATGGCCGTATTCGGGGTGGCCGGCGGTACGCGAGCCGAGCTGGCGGAAGGCGCGCAGCTGGTCGATGCCCATATCGTCGTAGCCCAGCAGATGGTTGACCGCATAGACCAGCATCGAGCCATGTCCCGCCGACATCACGAAGCGGTCGCGGTCGGGCCATGTGTCGTCCGAAGGGTCGATCTTGATGAAGCGGTTGAACAGCACCGCCGCAACATCCGCGAGCCCCATCGGCGCGCCGGGATGGCCGGATTTCGCGGCCTCGACCGCATCCATCGCCAGAACGCGGATGGCGGTCGCCATCTTCTGTTCGGCCTCGGTGTCGATACGGGACATCTGGTTCATCACATCCTCCTCAGGCGCGCTTGGATCTGCTGACCATCCGCGCAACCAGCGGGGTCAGGATCAACTGCATGGCGAGATCCATCTTCGGACCGGGGATGACGATCGAATTGGCGCGGCTCATCCACGAGCCCTCGATCATCTGGGTGAGATAGGGGAAATCGATCCCGCGCGGGCTTTTGAAGCGGATGACGACAAGGCTTTCGTCGGGCGTGGGGATCCAGCGCGCAATGAACGGGTTCGAGGTATCGACCACCGGCACGCGCTGGAAGTTGATGTCGGTTTCCGTGAATTGCGGGCAGATCACATGCACATAGTCGTGCATCCTCCGCAGGATCGTGTCGGTCACGGCTTCGGTCGAATAGCCGCGGCTGGCGCGGTCGCGGTGGATCTTCTGCGTCCATTCGAGGTTGATGACCGGCACCACCCCGATCTTGAGATCGGCCTGACCCGCAATGTCGATATCGTCGGTTTTCACCGCGCCGTGCAGGCCCTCGTAGAACAGCAGGTCCGAGCCCGCGGCCAGATCGGACCAGTCGGTGAAGGTGCCGGGGGCCGCGCCCCAGATTTCGGCCTCTTTGTCGTCATGGACATAGTGGCGCTTTTTCCGGTGCCGGTCGCGCCATAGCTGCGGAAGACCTCTTCGAGGCGCTTGAGTTCGTTGGCATCAAGGCTGAAATGGCTGAAGGTCTGGTCGCCTGCGGCAATGCGGCGCGCGACCTCGGCCTTCATGCCGGCGCGGTCGAAACGGTGGAAGGCGTCGCCCTCGATCGCGACCGAGGTAATCCCCTCGCGGCGGAAAATCTGGTCGAACGTGTTCTTGATCGTCGTGGTCCCCGCCCCGAGGAACCCGTGACCGAAATGATGGGATGCTTCTTGCTCATGACGTCCTCTCAGGCCCGAAACAGGCCGCGGTTGCCGAAGAGGGCCGACACTTCGGTCTCCGGCAGGTCGTGGTAGGTGGCAACGCGGGCGACCATATCGGTCGAGCCGAAGACAAAGGGCGTGCGCTGGTGCAACTGGCCCGGGCTCGTGCCCATGATCGGCTCGCAGCCGTCGGTGGCGCGCCCGCCCGCCTGCTCGATCAGGAAGGCGATGGGGGCGCATTCGTAAAGCATGCGCAGACGGCCGTGCTCGTAGCCTTTGCGGCCGTCCGCGGGGTAAAGGAAAATGCCGCCGCGCATCAGGATGCGGTGGGTTTCCGCGACAAGGCTCGCGATCCAGCGCATGTTGAAATTGGCTTCGCGCGGGCCGTCGGTTCCGGCGAGGCAATCGTCGATATAGGCGCGCACGGGCTGCGGCCAGTGGCGGTAATTCGAAGCGTTGATCGCGAATTCACGCGACTCGCGCGGCAGGGTCAGGTTGTCGCGATCGAGCTCGAACCGGCCGCTGTCGGGGTTGAGCGTGTACATCTGGACGCCGTTCCCGAAGGTCACCGCCATGGTGCGCGGACCGTAGATGATATAGCCGCCCGCGATCTGCTCGGTCGCGGGCGCAGGAACGAGGCCTCCGCCGTCTCGCGCGCCTTGAAGACCGAAAAATCGTCCCGATCGAAACATTGGTGTCGATATTGCTGGACCCGTCCAGCGGATCGAGCGCCACCGCAAGGCAGCCCGAAGGGTTCAGCGCGACGGCCTCGTCCTGCTCTTCCGAGGCGTACCAGCGCACGCCGGCCCGGCGCAGAGCTTCGAGAAACAACCCGTCGGCCTGCACGTCCAGCGCCTTCTGGCCGTCGCCGTCGGCATTGGTCCCGACCTCGGCGCCCAGCGCCTTGCCGCCCTTTTCGCCCTGACGGATGACGCGGGACAGGGCGACGGCAGCCTCTGCGATCCCCTCCATCACACAGTGAAGTGGGGCGGGAATGCGGGTCGTGAAGATCGCGCTGCCGGTCATCTGCTCCTCCCAAAGCGAATGCTGTGGATGAACGTTGACATGCGGGGGTTTTCAGAGACATTTAAAAAACCGGAAGCATTATTCAGGAAATCCGAATGTCACGCATCGACGCCTTGACGCTGCGGCAACTGCGCGCCCTGCGCGCCGTGGTCGCCAAGGGAACCCTGACCGCCGCCGCCCATGATCTGGGCCTTTCGCCCCCGCCATTCACGGCCAGATCCGCACGCTGGAGGATCTGATGGGCGGGCCTTTGGTGCAAAAAGGCGAACATGGCGCTTTCGTTACCACCGCCGAGGGGCAGGCCGTTCTCGATGCCGAGGCGCAGATCGCCGTGGCGCTGGAAACCTGCGCGCGCCGCGTCTCGGCGCTGCAGAACGGGCAAAGCGGTTCGGTGGTGCTGGGCGTTGTCTCTACGGGAAAATACTTCGCGCCTGGTCTGGTCGCGCTTCTGGGCGAGGCTTTTCCCGATATCGAGGTGACGCTCCGCGTGGGCAACCGCGACGCGATTATCGCCGCGCTGAACGGGCGCTCGCTTGATCTCGCGATCATGGGCCGGCCGCCGCGCAACCCGCCGGTCCATGCCGAGCCTCTGGGCCCCCATCCCCACATCATCATCGCCTCGCCCCAGCACAGGCTGGCCGAGGCGGATCCCGCCATGCCCGACGAGCTGCTGTCCGAGACGTTTCTTGCGCGCGAGGAGGGCTCGGGCACGCGCATCCTGATGTCGCGGTTTCTCGACCGGATCGGAGACGGCCAGCCGTGGCGGATGATCGAGATGGGCACCAATGAAACCATCAAACAGGCTGTGATCGCGGGGCTGGGGATCGCGCTCATCTCGCAGCATACCGTCACCGAGGAACTGCGCTGGGGCCGCTTGATCGCGCTTCAGGCGATCGGCCTGCCGATCCAGCGCAGCTGGTATCTGCTGCGCCGCGAGGATGCCCAGATCACCCCTGCAACCACCCGCATCCACGACTATATCGTCTCGCTTCAGGGAAGCTTCCTGCCCAATTGAACGCTGCGACTTCCACCCGCGGAAAGGCCGCGTCCACCCTCTGCGATAAACGTCTTGCCCCGCCATGCAGAAAGGCCGCGATCCGCCCCCGTTCCCATGTCGCGGACGCATGGCTGTCTGGCGCTAACCTCTTGGGCTTTGCGACAATCGCCCTATATTGCATCCGACACGCATCATCCCGAGGGATGGTGCCCTGGAATTTCCGAAGGACAGATCAATGACAACGATCAACCAGATCACCTGGGACGATACGATCCTGCCGTTTCAACTGGACCGCTCGGGCGTACGTGGCCGTATCGCGCGCCTAGACGGTGCGCTTGAACATATCCTGTCGCGCCACGACTATCCGGCGCAGGTCGGCGACCTTGTTGCCGAGCTGGCGCTTCTGACGGCGCTGATCGGCGAAAGCATCAAGCTGCGTTGGAAGCTGAGCCTGCAGGTGCGCGGCAATGGCGCGATCCGCACCATCGCGACCGATTACTACGCCCCCGAGACCGAGGGCGGCGCGGCCCGCATCCGCGCATGGGCCTCTTTCGATGCCGAACGTCTGGATGCAAGCCTCCCGACCTTCGACCAGATCGGCGAGGGCTATTTCGCCGTGCTCATCGACCAAGGCGAGGGCACGACCCCTATCAGGGGCTGACCCGCTTGCCGGCGGCTCGCTCGCGTCCTGCGCCGAGACCTATTTTGCACAATCGGAGCAGCTTCCGACGCGGTTCTCGCTCTCGCACGGCCGTTCGCAAATGGCGGGCGATACCGAGCGTTGGCGCGCGGGCGGCGTGATGCTGCAGACACTTCCGGCGGGCGCCATGCCCGAGATCTCGGCTTCGGGCGAAGACGGGCTTATCCAGTCCTCTGACATCCTGCAGGGCACGGAATCGGAAAACTGGAACCGCGCGAACTTCCTGCTCGATACCGTCGAGGATATCGAGTTGATCGGGCCGAGCGTGACGCCTTCGGATCTGCTGGTGCGCCTTTTCCACGAGGAAGAGCCCCGTATCTACGACACCCAGAAGGTCGCCTTCGGTTGCTCGTGCAATGCGGACAAGGTGCGCAATACGCTGTCGATCTATTCGGCCAAGGACATCACCCATATGACCAATGCCGACGGCATGGTCACGGCCGATTGCCAGTTCTGCGGCGCGCATTACGAGCTGCATCCGCAGAGCCTCGGCTTCGAGGCGACGATCGACGCCGAGGGCAACCCGCTTGCCAAGGACGAGGATGCAGCCTCGGCCGCTCCCGTCGGGCAGCCGTCGGGCGCGCAGCACGCGGGCGGGCAACAGCCGGACGCGCAGGCGGCCGGATAAGATGACCGAAGCGACGGGAGGGCAAATGCCTGCACCAAAAGCCATGATCAACCAACGCGCAGCGGGATTTCCGCTGCGCGATCGGCTTTTGGCGGCACTGGCCGTCCCGAGCGGCGAATCCTCGGATTTCGAGCTGATGCCCGGGGTCTCGCCACCCGAGATGGACTGGCGCGCGGCGGGGGTACTGATGGCCTTTTCCGCGACAAGCGGCGATCTCGTGCTGACGAAACGCTCGAGCAGCCTGCGCCACCACCCCGGCCAGATCGCCCTGCCGGGCGGCAAGGTCGATCCCGGTGATGCCGACGAAACCGCCGCGGCCCTGCGCGAGGCGCATGAGGAAGTGGGCCTCGCCCCCGAACAGGTCGAGGTTCTGGGCGCCCTGCCCCCGCACCGCACGGTTACCGGCTTTGCCATGACGCCGGTTCTGGGGCTGATCCACGGCCCCTTCACCCCCGTCCCCGAGGCGGGCGAGGTTGCCGAAGTCTTTACCGTCCCTTTCACCCATATCGCCGATCCCGCCCGCTACCGGATCGAGCGCAGGCTGTGGCGCGGCGATTGGCGCGCCTATCAGACCGTGCCCTTCGGCCCCTATTACATCTGGGGCGCGACGGCGCGCGTGCTGCAATCCTTGGCGCGCAGGTTGAACGCATGACGAACGAGACGCTGCACAATCCCGACCTGCTGCTGACCGATGCACGGATCACGACCGACGATCCCGATCTCCAGCGCGTCTTGGCGGCACTGGGCGCAGGCGGGCAGCAGGCCTATGTCGTGGGCGGCGCGGTGCGAAACGGACTGTTGGGCGCGCCGGTCGCCGATTGGGACATCTCGACCGATGCGGTGCCCGAGCGTACGACCGAGCTGGGACGCGCGGCGGGCCTCAAGGCGGTTCCGACCGGCATCGAACACGGCACGGTCACGCTGGTCGCGGGCGGCCGCCCTTCGAGGTCACGACCTTCCGTCATGATGTCGAGACCGACGGACGGCACGCCGTGGTGGCCTTCTCGCGGGATCTGCGCGACGACGCGATGCGCCGCGACTTCACCATGAACGCGCTTTATGCCCGTGCCGACGGTCGGGTGATCGATCCGGTCGGCGGGCTCGCCGATCTCGCGGCGCGGCGCCTGCGCTTTGTCGGCCCGCCCGAGCAGCGCATCCGCGAAGATTACCTGCGCATTCTGCGCTTCTTCCGTTTCCTCGCCTGGTACGGCAAGGCCGAAGAGGCCGACCCCGAGGCGCTGGCCGCCTGCAAGGCCCTTGCCTCCGGTCTGGCGCAAATCTCTCGCGAGCGTGTGGGCGCCGAGCTCAAGAAGCTGCTCTCGGCCGCGGATCCGGTTCCGGCTTTGACCCTGATGGCCCGAACCGGAGTTCTGGCCGCGATCCTGCCCGAAGCCGATACGGCAGCAGACAGCGACGCCCTGCCCCTCATGGCCGCCCTGATCCGCGCCGAGGCGCAGGCGGGGATCGCGCCGGACTGGCCCCGCCGCATGGCGCTGCTGCAGATCCGCGATCCGGCGCAGGAGCTGCGCCTTTCGCAAAAGGAGGCGCGCCATCTCGAACGGCTGGCCCTTGCCGGAACAGGGGCCATGCCGCTTGCGGAACTCGCCTACCGGATGGGCGCGGAGGTTGCGCTGGATCATGCCCTTTGCGCCAAGCGCAGGGGTTGGACTGCCCCGACAATTGGCGCATGCTCGTCCAAGGGGCGACAGAACAGAAATTTCCGCTCTCCGCAGCCGATCTCATGCCCGATCTTAGCGGGTCGCAGCTTGGCCAGGGGTTGAAAGCTGCCGAACAGGCATGGATAGACAGCGGGTTCGCGATACCCAAAGCCGATCTGATCCGGCTTGCCAGGCAGGCGACGATTTAAATCGGCCGAGGCGCAAGCCCGCTGAACCAAGGGTACGAGATAATGCACAAGTTTTTCGCGCGGATGATCGATGCATTCCGCCCGGCCGAGGGACCGCCTCCGGCCACGCTTTTTGCCTTTTTCCGCTGGTGTCTGTCGGGCGCTTGGGGCGGGCTGGCGATTGCCGCCGTGGCCTCCGCGCTCGGCGGGATCGCCGATATCGTCTCGGCGGTGCTTCTGGGCTATGTCATCGACGCCGTGGTCGGGAGCTCTCCCGAGACGATCATGGGCGAGCATCTGCCGCTGATTCTCGGCTTCGTGATCTTCTTCTGGTCATCCGCCCCGCGATCTTCGGCCTGTCGACCGCCTCGTCGAGCGTGATCATCGGGCCGAACCTCTTCCCGCTAGTGCTGTCGCGCCTGCACCGCTGGACCATGGGCCATTCGGTGACCTTCTTCGACAACGATTTCGCGGGCCGCATCGCGCAAAAGCAGACCCAGACCGCACGCGCCGTCACCGATGTCGCGACCGAATTCGTGAACGTGGTGGCCTTCGCGCTGGCCTCGATCCTCGGTTCGGCTGCGTTTTTGGTCGGCATCGACGGCTGGGGCGCGGTGGCGATGCTGCTGTGGCTGGTCTCCTATTTCTTCCTGATCCGCTTCTTCCTGCCCAAGATCCGCGCCTATTCCGCCAAACGCGCCTCGGCGCGGGCGACGGTGACGGGTCAGGTCGTCGATACGATCACCAATATCAAAACCGTCAAACTCTTTGCCCATAGCGAATACGAAGACCGCGCCGCGCTTGGCGCGATGATGGGCTTTCGCGAGCGCGCGCTCGATTTCGGCCGCATCAGCACATGGTTCCGTTTCTCGCTGATGTTTGTCGCGGGCGCGCTGCCGGTGGTGCTGATCGGCGGCACCTTCATGCTCTGGCGCGAGGGTCAGGCCACGGCGGGCGATATCGCTGCCGCCGGCGCGATCGCCATGCGTCTGAGCCAGATGACCGGCTGGGTCAGCATGGCGCTGATGGGGGTCTGGGGCTCGATCGGCGAGGTCGAGGACGGGATGGCGACGCTTTCGCCCGCCCATTCGCTGACCGATGCGCCCGATGCCGAAGTGCTGGGCCGCGTTGCCGGTCGGGTCGACTTCGATCAGGTGAGCTTTGCCTACGGCCGCGCCGCGGGCGGGATCGACGCGGTCGATCTCCACATCGCGCCGGGCGAGAAAATCGGGATCGTCGGTGCCTCGGGTGCGGGGAAATCCACGTTGGTCGCGCTGCTCTTGCGCCTTTACGACGTCGAGAAAGGCGCGATCCTGATCGACGGCAAGGACCTGCGCGCGGTCACGCAGGAAAGCCTGCGCCGCAATATCGCCATGGTCACGCAGGAGACCGCGATGTTCAACCGCTCGGCGCGCGAGAACATCCTTTACGGTCGCCCCGACGCCTCCGAAGACGAGATGATCGCCGCCGCCAAAGCCGCCGAGGCACATGATTTCATACTCGGGCTCGAGGATCACATGGGCCGCAAGGGCTATGACGCCCATCTGGGCGAGCGCGGCGTCAAGCTGTCGGGCGGCCAGCGCCAGCGGGTCGCTTTGGCGCGGGCTTTCCTCAAGGATGCGCCGATTCTCGTGCTGGACGAGGCGACATCGGCGCTCGATAGCGAAGTCGAGGCTCAGGTTCAGGACGCGCTCTTGCGTGTGATGCGCGGCAAAACCGTGCTCGCCATCGCGCACCGTCTGTCGACCATCGCCGAACTCGACCGCATCATCGTGCTCGAGGCCGGCCATATCGTCGAACAGGGTTCGCATGCCGAGCTGCTGGCCGCCGAGGGCACCTATGCGCGCTACTGGAACCGCCAGTCGGGCGGCTTCCTCGGCACCGAAGATCCCGAAGCCGAAGAGGCAGCAGAGTGAGCGAGGCCGCAGCAAGCTGGCAGGTCGAACGGCTGGGCCGTCGTGGCGACGGCGTGGCCTTCAACGCGGCGGGGAGCGGGCTCTGGCCGCGCTGACCCTGCCCGGCGAAATCGTGACCGGCGAGGCCGAGGACGGCAAGGTCATCGCGCCGAAGATCGCGACACCATCGCCCGAGCGGGTCAAACCCGCCTGCGGCCATTACCGCCTCTGCGGCGGCTGCTCCCTGATGCATGCCAGCGATGCATTCGTCGCGGAATGGAAGGCCGATCTGGTGCGCTCCGCCCTGCGCGCGCAGGGTCTCGAGGTCGCGGTCTCCGACCAGCATCTCTCGCCCGAGCGCTCGCGCCGGCGCGCGGTTCTGTCGGGGCGGCGCTCCAAGAAAGGCGCGTTGGTCGGCTTTCACGCCCGCGCCTCGGATGTGATCGTCGATCTCGCCGATTGCCGCGTCCTGCGTCCGGCAATCACCGCCGCCCTTCCCTGCTGCGCGAGATGGTCACGCTTGGCGCCTCGCGTCAGGGCGAGCTGAGCATCGCGGTCATCGAGACGCCGACCGGCCTCGATCTTGCGGTCAAGGGCGGCAAGCCCCTAGAGCCCGCGCTTTTGGCGCATTGGCCGCGCTGGCCGAGCGCGGAAAGCTGGCGCGCATCGACTGGGACGGCCAGCCGATTACCCGCCATGCGCCGGTCCTGACGATGGGCCGCGCCAAAGTCACCCCTCCGCCCGGCAGCTTCCTGCAAGCCACGGCCGAGGGCGAGGCAGCGCTGGTCGCCGCCGTGCGCGCCATCATCGGCGGAGCCGAACAGGTTGCCGATCTTTTCGCCGGTTGCGGGACGTTTTCGCTGTCTTTGGCCGAAACCGCGCAGGTCGAAGCCTTCGAAGGCTTGGGCGATCCGCTGAAGGCACTTGATTCGGCGTGGCGCAATACCGCGGGCCTCAAGCGAATCGCGACCCATGTGCGCGACCTTGCAAAACGGCCGTTACAGCCTGACGAGCTTGAAAAATTTCACGCCATTGTGATCGATCCGCCACGCGCCGGAGCCGAAGCACAGGCCCGCGAGATTGCCGCCTCCAAGGTGCCGGTGATCGCCTGGGTCAGCTGCGACCCCGTGACTTTCGCTAGGGATGCGCGGATTTTGGCCGACGCGGGCTATATGCTGTCCCGCCTCTCGGTGGTCGACCAATTCCGCTGGTCGCCGCATGTCGAAACGGTCGCGGAATTCCGCCGAAGCTAGCGAAGTTTTCACCTTTATGCTATTTGCTGGGGCAACCAGAAAAAACGCTAGTGCGGGCTCGGGGCAGTGATGAACAGAATTCTACGCGCCATTTCGGCGCTCCTTCTTGTTGGCTTGGTCGCGAGCTGCGGCGGCAAGCAAGAACAACCGCAATCTCGTTTCCGCTCCTATGACGGGCCGCCGATCACGCAGATCGTCGTGAAAAAAGGCGAGCGCCAGATGTATCTGGTCAGCGGCCAGCAAGTGCTGCGCAGCTACAAGATCAACCTTGGCAACCAGCCGCTCGGCCACAAGCAGTTCGAAGGCGACGGCAAGACGCCCGAGGGCATGTATTTCATCGACCGCTTCAACCCCAGAAGCCGCTATCACCTTTCGGTCGGGATTTCCTATCCCAACAATCAGGACCGCGAGCGCGCCCAGATGATGGGTCTGCGTCCGGGTGGCGACATCATGATCCACGGCCTCGGGCCGGAGGGGCGCGCCATCAACCGTGCCGACTGGACGGCAGGCTGCATCGCGGTCAACGACGATGAGATCGAGGAAATCTACGCCATGCTCGCCCGCAACGGCCATGGCACCACCGGCGTTCCGGTCTTCATCTACCCCTGAGGCCTGCGCCTATCGCCGAAAATGCCAAAGCCCCGCGCATCGCGTCGGGGCTTTTTGCTGCCCGATGCCCGATGCCACCCGCCCCGCACCCTGCCCGACACCCGCCCGGTGCACCGATTGGCGCGCCTAATCGACCACGATCTCGGTCGGCGGCAACGGGTCGGGCGCTCCGTGATCAAGATAATCCGAAACGATCTTGCCCAAGGACAGCGGGGTGATCACCTCGTCGGCTTCGGCCAGCTCGTCGAGGTGCCACCAGCGGAACTCGGTGACCAGACGCGCTTCGGCCTCGTCGCGCATATGGGGCACGAAGCGCTCGGTCTCGACGAGAAAATAGTCCTCGGATTGCTGCCAGAGCTTTTTGTAATAGGTCGTGGTCTGCCGGCGCCGCCAGACCAGAGGACCGATCCGCGCATCGAGCAGACCGACCTCTTCGCCCAATTCGCGGTGAAGCGCCTCGAGCGCGGTTTCTCCGGCCTCGATCCCCCGCCCGGCGTGATCCAGAAGATCTTGCCGTCGGCCCTGAGGCGCATCAGCAAAACCTCGTCCTGCGGCGTCAGAAGAATGGCGCGAACCGCCTGTCGGAAAATCGGCTGCTCCGCCACCGGATGCCCCCGTCACGAAAGACCCGCCGTTGCGCGACAACGGCGGGCCGGAATGGATAGGCGCGCGGGGCGCGCACACCGGCAATGCGTCCGACGGCGATCAGCGCGCGGTCAGCAGCACCCACCAGATCTTGCCGCTCGGCTCCTGGAACCAGCCGAGGCCGAGCTGGCTTGCCTGCGGATCCATGATCACGTCGCGGGTGTCGCGGGTCTGCATCCATGCGCCCAGCGTTGCGATCTCGTTTTCATAGGTCTCGCTGATGTTCTCGCCGACCAGCTGGCCCATGTAGCCCTGACGCTGGATCCGGTCGAGCGGCGAGGAGCCGTCCGAGCCGAAGTGCCAGGCACGGTTTTGCGCCGACATGTCGCGGGCATGGGCAACCGCCGCGGCGTTCAGCTGCGGGTTGATCGTCAGGGGATGCCGCCCTGACCGCTGCGCAGCGTGTTGATCTGGGTCAGCACGCGGCCCGGGATCGCATTCGCCTCGCGCGGGGTGATCCTATAGGCGACCGGCAACGGCTGGCCGTCGGGGCCAAGCTGGGGTTGGTTGGCGGGCATACAGGCGCTGAGCGCCAATGCAGCAAAGACCGCCAGAGTTCGAAGATTCAGCATGGAAACTGTCCCTGATTTGTTTGCCCGAGCCATAACGAAGCGCAGGGCGCCATTCAAACCAAAGATTGCGTGAAGGACACACAGCGCAACAAGCATGTTGCAATGACGCCAGTTTGAATTGAAGGACTCGCGCAGGAAGCATAAGTGCGATCCAAGTCCTTTAAGAATCCCATCGCGCAAGAAGGCCCTCCAACAAGGCCCGAAGTTAGCAGGAGCGAACCATGGCAACCTCGAACCGGCCGACGCTGTCGCGTCGGAATTTCATCACTTCCGCCGTCGCCGTCGGCGCGGCAACCAGCCTTGCCGCACCGGCACTGGCGCAGAACTTCGACCCGATTACCGGCCAGCCGCTGCAGGCCGTCGGCCCGACCGGCGCGACGCCGGATGCGGGCATGGTGCAATATGACGCCAATCAGGATCTGCGCCGCAACGTCTCCAGCTTCCACATGCAGGACTGGCAGCCCTATTTCTCGAACCTGACCAATGGCGCGGTTCTCGTCGACCTGAACTCGCGCGCGCTGCATTTCTGGGGCGAGGACGGCCAGACCTACAAGCTTTTCCCGACCTCGGTTCCCGTCAGCCCCGAGCTGACCCGCACCGGCCGCACCGAGATCATCAAGAAGGTCGAAGGCCCGACCTGGGCGCCGACGCCCTCGATGAAGAAATCGAACCCCGAATGGCCCGATTTCGTGCCGGCCGGCGACCCGCTGAACCCGATGGGTACCCATGCCTTGTGGCTGAGCTGGCAGTATTACCGCATCCACGGCACCCACGACACGCGCAAGATCGGCCGCAAATCCTCGAACGGCTGCATCGGCATGTATAACGAGCACATCAAACAGATGTATGCGCTGACCAAAGTCGGCACGCAGGTCATGATCATTTGAGATCGCCCCGCTCCGGAATGCAAAGGCCCCGCAATGCGGGGCCTTTTCATTGGCGCAGACGATGTCCGAACGGATCAGATCCAGCCCGCAAGGTTTTCCTTGATCAGCCCGGTCAGCATCTCGATATGGGCGGCATCGTCGTTGAGGCAGGGAATATAGGTAAAGACCTTGCCGCCGGCATGGACGAAGGCCTCCTGGATCTCGCCCTGGATTTCCTCCAGCGTCTCGACGCAATCGGCGGCGAAAGCGGGCGACATGATCGCGATATCGGTGATGCCGCGTTTCGCCAGCTCGGCCACATGTTCGACCGTATAGGGCTTGAGCCATTCCTCGCGGCCGAAGACCGACTGGAAGGTCGTGTCGATGATGCCCTCGGCCCAGCCCAGACGTTCCTGCAGCAGACGCGAGGTCTTCTGGCACTGGCAGAAATAGGGGTCGCCTTCGAGCAGGTAGCGCTTGGGCATGCCGTGATAGCTGACGACCAGCTTCGCCGGTGTTTTGCCCCGAGCTTGCGCTCGACCGATTGTGCGAGGGCCTCGATATAATCGGGTCGGTCGAAATAGGCCGGAACCGTGCGGGCGGCCGGCTGCCATTTCTGCGCCATCAAAGCGCGGAAGAACTGGTCGTTCGCGGTCGCAGTCGTCGCCCCCGCATATTGCGGATAGAGCGGCAGGAAAACGATGCGCTCGCAGCCCGCCTTGACCATGCGCTCGACCACCGCAGGGGTCGAGGGATTGCCGTAGCGCATGCAGAAATCGACCATGACGCGGTCGCCCCAAAGCGCCGCCGCCTGATCCTGCAGCGCGGCAACCTGCGCCTTGGTGATCGTCATCAACGGGCTTTCATTGGCCTCGTTGTTCCAGATCGAGCGGTAATTCGCCCCCGAGGTAAAGGGCCGTTTGGTCAGGATGATCCCCTGCAAAAGCGGCTGCCATTTCCATGCCGGATAATCGATCACCCGCTTGTCCGAGAGGAACTCGTTCAGATAGCGCCGCATCGACCAGTAATCCGTCGCATCCGGCGTTCCGAGATTGGCGATCAGCACGCCGATTTTCGGCTTCGCCATCACGGGGTGGTCGGCGGGGGCATGTGCGGGACGAGTGCTCACGAATCTTTCCTCTTGCTGGCCAGCGCCTCGGCCAGCGACATTTTCGCCGAGCCGGGCCTCAATGGCTGCTGCTGGTTGTCTGCGGGGGCCCATCCGGTCAGGCAGATCAGATCGAAAGTGGCCAGAACCCGCTCCGGATTGGCCGGATCGGGATAGTCTTTAGCGTAGATCTCGGCGGCGCGCAAAAGGACATCACGCCGCGTCGGATGACGAAGCCGTGCGGCCAGCGCATTGGTCTCGCCCATGCCGCGCAGATCGGCTGCAAGATGGAAGAGGCCGCGGTAGCTGACCTTTTGCGAAATCTGGTCGGCAACCGGCAAAGCCAGCCCCGCCCGCCCGATCAGGGCGCCCAGATCGCGGATCTCGCCCATCGGCAGCACGCGCGGCGACAGGCCCGAGCTCACCTCGACCTCGGCGCGCGTCAAGCTGTCGCGCAGCTGGGACAGGGTTTCGCCGCCCAGACAAACCGCGAGGAAAAGCCCGTCGGGCCGAAGCGCGCGCGCCGATTGGATGAGCTGGCCGACCGGATCATCCGACCAATGCAGCGAGAGGACATGGATCACCAGATCATGCTCGGCAGGCTGCAAATCAAGGGTCGGATCATCGGCCACGACCTTGGCATGGGGCATCGCCTCGCGCCAGAAAGCGGCATTTCCCGTGACGATCGCAGGGGATGTAAAGGGCCTGTTAATCTCTTGCAGCCTATCCTCGATCTCGTCGAGGGCGATCTGATGAAGGAAATCAACGCCTCCCTGACGGGCAGCGCGGGCGCGGTGGTGCAGGAGGGCCTGGCGGTCCGTCAGGCCGTGCGGCGGATGTGCGGGGGAGATCGTGGGCGGGGTCATGACGGCATATCCTAAAGGGCTTCGGATGCTGATGAAAGGCGCATTGCGGTTGATCTATCCGCCGCAATGCATGGCCTGCGCCGCAACCGTGGACGAGGATGGCGGGCTGTGCCCCGCCTGCTGGCGCGATGCCGAATTCATCTCGGGGGCAAGCTGTTCCCAGTGCGGTGCCCCCTGCCCCATGGCGGAGGCGCGGATGACGAGGACGCCCCTTTCGCCTGCGACGACTGCCTTGCCGCGCGCGGCCATGGATCGGGGCAAGGGCGGCTGTGGTCTATCGCGGCACGGGGCGCAAACTGGCGATGATGCTCAAGCACGGCGACCGGATCGATCTCGCGCCGCATCTGGGCGATTGGGTCGCGCGCGCCGCCGAACCGCTGGTCCGGCCGGAGATGATCGTGACGGCGGTGCCGGTGCCCCTGCGCCGCCTGATGCGGCGCAAATATAACCAGGCCTCGCTTTTGTCGGCCCGGGTGGCGCGGGCCTATGGCCTTGCCCATTATCCCGACCTCTTGCGCCGGACCCGCAACAGCCCGCCGCAGGAGCAGCGCAGCCTCGAGGCGCGCTTTGAAAACCAGGAGGGCGCGATCGCCATGCCCGCGCGTCACGCCGCTCTGGTGCGCGGCAGGCCGGTGTTGCTCGTCGATGACGTCATGGCCTCGGGGGCGACCTTGGCCGCCTGCGCCGATTGTCTTGCCGGACACGGTGCCGGACCGATCTCGGTCGCGGTGCTGGCGCGCGCGGTCAAGGACACATAAATACCCATCCAAACCCCGACCGGACCTCCTGCCGGATCCGGCCGGTTCTGCAATGCAAAAGGAGCCGTCATGGCAAAAGTCGAAATCTATCTCACCCAGACCTGCCCGTTCTGCAAACGCGCCAAGGCGTTGCTGCAATCCAAGGAAATCCCTTTCGAAGAGATCGACGTGACCGGCGATCAGGACCTGCGCGACTATATGACCGAGCGCGCGAACGGCCGCCACACGGTCCCGCAGATCTTCATCGACGGCAAACATATCGGGGGCAACGACAATATCCAGGCGCTGGAAATGCGCGGCGAACTGGACGCGCTTCTGGGTCTCTGAACACCGGAACGGTCCGTCCCTGCCGCGCGCGTCTGCCGGACGGACCTCTCCCACTTGCCCTGATGCCGCCTTCCGTGGGCCAGCTTCCTGACCCGAGGAAGCCGCTCCGGCCTTGCCTGGAGCCGGGCGTGCTCGTTAATCTGCCCCGTACCGGCTGCGCGAACGGCCAGAGGGCGATCGTGCAGGCTAAAGAGGGAGACGGGGCATGGCGGCAGAGAAGGAATGGAAGGTCGGGCTGGTCCAGCTTTCGGTCGGGGATGATCCCCAAGCGAACCTGCCCGTCACCGCAAGCCTCATCCGCGAGGCAGCGGCGCAGGGCGCGCGCTATGTCCTGACGCCAGAATGCACGAATTTCCTGAGCCCCGACCGCGACTGGAAAGCGCGGATCATGCATCCCGAGGCGCAGGACCCGACGCTTGCCGCCCTGCGCGATCTCGCGCGCGAGCTGGGGATCTGGCTGCATCTCGGCTCGCTTTTGCTGCGACCAGATGATCCGGCAGAGCCGCGCGATCTCAACCGCAGCCTGATGATCGGGCCCGATGGCGCGATCGTGGCGCGTTACGACAAGATCCACATGTTCGACGTCACGATTTCGGAAACCGAATCCTACCGCGAATCCGCCTCCTACCGGCCGGGCGCTCGGGCGGTCGTGGTCACGGATCCCGCGCGGGGCCTTGCGCCCCTCGGCATGACGATTTGCTACGACATCCGCTTTCCCGCGCTTTACCGCCGCCTCGCCAAGGCCGGCGCGCGGGTTCTGGCGGTTCCCGCCGCCTTCAACGACACGACCGGCGCCGCCCATTGGGAGGTCCTTTTGCGCGCCCGCGCGATCGAGAACGGCAGCTTCGTCCTTGCCGCCGCGCAATGCGGTCTGCATGTCGCGTCCCATACCCCAAATGCGCGAGCGCGCCGCAGCTGGGGCCATTCCATGGCTGTCGCGCCTTGGGGCGAAATCCTCGCGGACGCCGGCGAGGAGCCCTACGCAACGGTTCTACCCCTTGACCTCGGGGCGGTTGATAGGGCACGGTCCCGCGTCCCATCCCTGACGCATGACCGCGATTTTACTGGCCCATGACCGACACCACCGAATCTCAGGCCCGCGCTGCGGCATCCTCGACCGCTTCGACCGATGCACTTGCAGCCAGCCTGTTCGCCGAAGTTTTCATCGCAGACCAACTCGCCCGAGAGTTGGTTAGCCGTGCTTTGCCCAACGGCATGCGCATCTCGCATTTCTCGGTGCTGAACCTGCTTGCCCATCTCAATGTCGAGCGCACCCCGCCGAACTGGCCGAGGCTTTCCACGTCACGCGCGGGGCCATGACCAATACTTTGTCGAAGCTCGAATGGGCCGGCCACATCCATATCCGCCCTGATTGGGACGATGCGCGGCGCAAATTCGTGGCGATCAGCCCCGCCGGACGCGCGGCGCGCGATGCGGCGCTGGCCTCTTTGATGCCGCAGATCGGCGAGGTCGTGCGCGATGTCGGTGCCGAGCAGATCCGCTCGACGCTGCCGGTGTTGCGGATGCTGCGCAAACGGCTCGAAAGCGCGGAGCAATCGAGCCGCTGAGGCCTCAGCTGCGGCGCAAGGCCGTCATCGCGTAATTCACCGACAGATCGCGCGGCGACAGCGACCAGCTCCAGCCGAGCGGGTTGAAGACCATCCCCATCCGGTCGACCGGCAGAAGCCCCGAGGCCTCGACCATTTGCTCGAGCTCGTCGGGCGTGATGAAGCGGCGCCAGTCATGCGTGCCTTTCGGCAGCCAGCGCATCACCCATTCCGCGCCGACAATCGCCACGCCAAAGCTTTTCGCGGTGCGGTTCAGGGTCGAAACCACCACCATCCCGCCGGTGCGCACCAGATCGTGACAGGTGGCGATGAAAGCCGCCGGATCGGCGACATGTTCGACGATTTCAAGCGCGATAACGACGTCGAAGACGCGACCCTCGGCAGCAAGGCTTTCTGCCGTGACGTTGAGATATTCGATCTCGAGCCCCTGCTCCTCGGCATGAAGCGACGCGACCGCGATATTGCCCTCGGCCGCATCCGCGCCGGTGACTTGCGCGCCAAGCCGCGCCAAAGGCTCGGACATCAGGCCGCCGCCCGAACCGATATCGAGAATGCGCAGCCCCTCGAAAGGACGCGGCGCCTTGAGATCCAGCGCGAATTCGGTCGCGATCTGGGTCACGACATAATCGAGACGCGTCGGGTTAAGCATATGCAGCGGTTTGAACTTGCCGTTCGGATCCCACCAGTCCCGCGCCATGGCCTGAAACTTGGCGACCTCGGCAGGGTCGATGCTGCTTTGATACTCGGGCTTCGTCATCTTGCCGTCCTTGCTGTGGCGGGATCGCACAAGGCGTTGTATAGTCAGAGCATGGATAGATTGGCAGGGCAAATCGGCGGCTCTCCGTCGCATGGCAGACTCCATCCGCAGGTCGAACCTTACGACCAGCGCATGATCGACGTGGGCGACGGCCATGAAATTTACGTCGAGCAATGCGGCAATCCCGAGGGGCCGCCGGTGATCGTGCTACATGGCGGCCCGGGGGCGGCAGCAGCCCCTATATGCGCCGCTTCTTCGACCCCGAGCATTATCGCGTGATCCTGTTCGACCAACGCGGCTGCGGCCGCTCGCGCCCCCATGCGGAGATCCGCGCCAATACAACCCGCCATCTGATCGCCGATATCGAGCTTTTGCGCGCTTCGCTGGACATCGGGCCGGCCGTACTGTTTGGCGGCAGCTGGGGCGCGACTTTGGCTCTCGCCTATGCCGAGGCCCATCCGGAGGCCGTGCGCCATCTGGTTCTGCGCGGCGTCTTTTGGGAATGCGGCGCGAGCTGGACTGGTTCTACGGCGGTGGCGCCGCGCGGTTTTTCCCCGACCGTTGGGAAAGCTTCGTCGCGCCGATCCCGCAAGACGAGCGGCAGGATATGATCGCGGCCTATCACAAGCGGCTGTTTTGCGGCGACAGATCCCGCGAGACGCGGTTCGCCATCCCTTGGATCACCTGGGAAAACGCCTTGGCCGGCCTCGAGATCATGGGCGTGAGCCACGCGCCCCCGACTACGCCCGCGCCTTCGCACGGCTCGAGAACCACTATTTCTTCAACAACTGCTTTCTGGACGAGGGCCAGATCCTGCGCGACCTCGACCGGATCAAGCACCTGCCCGCGACCATCATTCAGGGCCGCTACGACATGGTCTGCCCGCCGCAAAGCGCCTACGAGCTGGCACATGCCTGGCCGGGCTGCGAGCTGCGGCTGGTTCCGGCCTCGGGCCATGCCATGTCCGAGCCGCGCATCAGCGCCGAATTGGTGCGAATCATGGACGGGCTGCGTTAGAGCCATGCGTGGCCTGCACCGAAGGCCCGCCGCAAGCGCCCTCTGGGGCAGGCGGAAATGCGCGATTTCGCGGCGGGCAATCGGGTCCCATCGTGCGAAACCCTTGCGGAAGGGGCTTTCTTGCTCTATATGGACTTTTAACAGCGGCGCAGGTGTCCAAAACCTGCCCACCGGTAAGACGCACGGGCCGCAACGGCCCGTTTTTTGTATTTGGAGACCTCATGACCGACCTCGTTGCCAAGACGGCCATCGACCGGCGTTTGGCCGAAATCCTGCGACCGGTAATCGAAGATCTGGGATTCGAGCTGGTCCGCATCCGCCTTCAAGGCGGCAAGACCGCGACGCTCCAGATCATGGCGGACCGCCCCGAGGGCGGCATCAACGTCGACGATTGCGCCGTGATTTCGACCGCCGTCAGCGCCACGCTGGACGTCGAAGATCCGCTCGAGGATGCCTATCACCTCGAAGTTTCGAGCCCGGGCATCGACCGTCCGCTGACGCGCCTCAAGGATTTCGCAACCTTTGAAGGCTACGAGATCCGTGTGGAGACGAATCAGCCCATCGACGGCCGCAAGCGCTTCAAGGGCGTTTCGGTCGGCGTCGAGGGCGACGAGATCCTGATCAATATCGAAGAAGGGACCATCGGTCTCAACTTCGATCTGCTTTCCGATGCCAAGCTGGTTCTGACCGACGAGCTGATCGCCGAAATGCTGCGCCAGAAAAAGAGGCCGGCATGGACGTCGAGGGCTTTGACGAATCCGCTTTTGACGAAATCGAAACCGATCCCGGCGAAGCCGGCGACTCGAAGGAGTGAGCAATGGCAATCACCTCTGCAAACCAGCTTGAATTGCTGCAGACGGCCGAAGCGGTCGCCCGCGAAAAGATGATCGAGCCCGAGCTCGTCATCGAAGCGATGGAAGACAGCCTCGCCCGCGCCGCCAAGTCGCGTTACGGCTCGGAAATGGACATCCGCGTCAAGATCGACCGCAAGAACGGCCATGCCACCTTCACCCGCGTCCGCACCGTCGTCGAAGACGAGGCGCTGGAAAACTATCAGGCGGAACTGACCGTCGAGCAGGCGAAACCCTATCTCGCCAATCCGCAGGTCGGCGACGAGATCGTCGACGAGGTTCCGCCGGTCGAACTGGGCCGCATCGCCGCGCAATCGGCCAAGCAGGTCATCTTGCAGCGCGTCCGCGAAGCAGAGCGCGACCGCCAGTACGAAGAATTCAAGGACCGCGCCGGCACCATCATCAACGGTGTCGTCAAGCGCGAGGAATACGGCAACATCATCGTTGACGTGGGCCGTGGCGAAGCGATCCTGCGCCGCAACGAGAAAATCGGCCGCGAGAGCTATCGCCCGAACGACCGCATCCGCGCCTATGTCAAAGACGTCCGCCGCGAGGCCCGCGGCCCGCAGATCTTCCTGTCGCGCACCGATCCGCAATTCATGGCGGAACTGTTCAAGATGGAAGTGCCGGAAATCTATGACGGCGTGATCGAGATCAAGGCCTGCGCCCGCGATCCGGGGTCGCGCGCCAAGATCGCCGTGATCTCCTACGACAGCTCGATCGATCCGGTCGGCGCTTGCGTCGGGATGCGCGGCTCGCGCGTGCAGGCCGTCGTCGGCGAGCTGCAGGGCGAGAAGATCGACATCATCCCGTGGTCGGACGATCACGCGACCTTCCTTGTGAACGCGCTCCAGCCGGCAGAAGTCGCGAAAGTCGTCTTCGACGAGGAAGCCAACAAGATCGAAGTCGTGGTTCCCGACGAGCAGCTTTCGCTGGCGATCGGCCGTCGCGGCCAGAACGTGCGTCTGGCGAGCCAGCTGACCGGCCTCGACATCGACATCCTCACCGAGGAAGAAGAATCCAAGCGCCGTCAGGCCGAGTTCAACGCCCGCACCAAACTGTTTGTGGATGCGCTCGATCTCGACGAATTCTTCGCCCAGCTTCTGGTTACCGAAGGCTTCACCAACCTCGAAGAGGTCGCCTATGTCGATCTTGACGAGCTGCTGGCGATCGACGGCGTCGATGCCTCGACCGCGGACGAGCTTCAGACCCGTGCCCGCGAGCATCTGGAAGCGGCGAACAAGGCCGCTCTGGACAATGCCCGCGCGCTTGGTGCCGAAGACAGCCTGATCGACTTCGAGGGCCTGACCCCGCAAATGGTCGAGGCTTTGGCCAAAGACGGCATCAAGACGCTGGAAGATTTCGCGACCTGCGCCGACTGGGAACTGGCCGGCGGCTGGACCACGGTCGACGGTCAGCGCGTCAAGGATGACGGCCTGCTCGAGAGCTTCGGCGTGTCGCTGGAAGATGCGCAGAAGTTCATCATGACCGCACGCGTCATGCTGGGCTGGGTCGATATCGCCGAACTGGAAGGCGACGAACAAAATGTCGAAGACGAAGACGAACAGGAGGCCGGGGTGTAACGCCCCGGGAACAGCATGACACGCGGGGGCCAAACCAAGGACCGCGAGACGCCCGAACGGCGCTGCATCGTCACCGGAGAGGTGCAGCCCAAGCAGGGGCTGATCCGCTTCGTGGCCAGCCCCGACGGCTCGGTCGTTGTACCGGATCTCGCAGAAAAATTGCCCGGCCGGGGCTTCTGGGTTACGGCCGATCGTAGTATATTGACGAAAGCGATGGCGAAGGGCCTGTTCTCGCGTGGCGCGAAAGCCTCTGTCACCGCTCCCGACGACCTTCTTGATATGATCGAGGCCGGTCTGGCACGTCGTGTCGTGGACCTGATCTCTCTCAGCAGAAAGACGGGCAATGCGGTCGCCGGGTTCGAAAAGGTGAAGGGCTGGCTTGCGCTGGGAAAAGCAAAAGTCCTGCTGCAAGCCTCGGATGGGTCGGATCGTGGAAAAGGCAAGCTGTGGACGCCGGAAGGCGGTCGCTGGTTCGGTTGCCTGACCGCGTCAGAATTGGGTTTGTCCTTTGGTCGTGATCATGTCATACACAGCGCGCTTGCGCCTGGGGGCCTGACCCGCAACGTGATCAGGGACGCGAGCAGACTGCAAGGTCTGCGGGGGCATGACGGCGGCACTCCCGCCGGGAAGGAATGAAAATCGGAATGAGCGATACTGACGGAAAAAACCCCTTGGCGTTGGTGGTGGCGCTGGCCGTTCGGGCCATGTGAAGCAAAGCTTCAGCCACGGTCGGACCCATAATGTGGTTGTCGAAACCAAACGCAAGCGCGTTGTCGTACCGGCGAAACCCGGTGCGGGTGCAAACGCACGCCCCGGCTCGCCGGCCGCTTTGGCCAGCGATCCTTCGAAACGTCCCGCCGGGATTTCCGAAGCCGAGATGGAGCGCCGCCTGAAGGCTTTGGCCGCTGCGAAAGCGCGCGAAGCCTCCGAGGCAGAAGCCCGTGCGGCCGAAGAAAAAGCCCGCGAAGAAGAGCGCGAGCGTCGCCGCGCCGAGATCGAGGCGAAAGAGCGCGAAGAGCGCGAGCGCCTCGAGGCTCTGCGCCTGAAAGAAGAAGAAGACGCCCGTCGCGCCCGCGAGGCCGAAGTCCGTGCGCAAAAGCGCGAGGAAACCCGCGCCAAGCCCGCCGCGACCGAAGCACGCGCCCCGTCGCCGGCCGATCGCGCCGCTGCCGAAGCTGCCGCTTCGCGCGCCGAGACCAAAGGCGTCTCGACCTCCGCGCCGCGCGCCAAGACCGACCGCGAGCGCGACCAGCGCCAGGACGACAACAACCGCAACAAGAATGCGCGTGACGACAACCGTCGCACCACGGGCAAGCTTTCCGTAACCCAGGCTCTCGGCGACGGCGAAGGCGGTCGTCAGCGTTCGCTGGCCGCGATGAAGCGCAAGCAGAAAAAGCCCGGCAGAAAGCCATGGGCGGCATGGTGAAACCCGAGAAGCAGGTCCGTGACGTCCAGCTTCCCGAGAGCATCGTTGTCTCCGAACTCGCCAACCGCATGGCCGAGCGTACCCCCGATGTCATCAAATCGCTGATGCGCATGGGTATGATGGTCACCGCGAACCAGGCGATCGACGCCGACACGGCCGAAATCGTGATCGAGGAATTCGGCCACAAAGCCGTCCGCGTCTCGGATTCGGACGTCGAACAGGTCATCGACATGGTCGAGGACAAGGCTGAAGACCTTCAGTCGCGCCCGCCGGTCATCACGATCATGGGTCACGTCGACCACGGCAAGACCTCGACGCTGGATGCGATCCGCAATGCGAACGTCGTTTCGGGCGAAGCAGGCGGCATCACGCAGCATATCGGTGCCTATCAGGTCAAAGCCAAAAACGGCGCGATCCTGACCTTCCTCGACACGCCCGGCCACGCGGCCTTCACCTCGATGCGTGCCCGTGGTGCGCAGGTGACGGATATCGTCGTGCTGGTGGTTGCTGCCGACGATGCGGTCATGCCGCAGACCGTCGAAGCGATCAACCACGCCAAAGCGGCGAAAGTGCCGATGATCGTCGCGATCAACAAGATCGACAAGCCGGCAGCCAACTCGCAGAAAGTCCGCACGGATCTTCTGCAGCACGAGGTTGTCGTCGAGGAAATGGGCGGCGACGTCCAGACCGTCGAGATCTCGGCCAAAACCGGCCAGGGTCTGGACCAGCTGCTCGAGGCCATCGCGCTTCAGGCAGAGATCCTCGAACTCAAAGCCAACCCCGATCGTCCGGCGCTTGGTGCCGTGATCGAGGCGCAGCTCGACGTCGGTCGCGGTCCGGTCGCAACGGTTCTGGTGCAGAACGGTACGCTCAAGCGCGGCGACATCTTCGTCGTGGGCGAGCAGTGGGGCAAAGTCCGCGCGCTGATCAACGACAAGGGCGACCGCATCAACGAAGCGGGTCCCTCGGTTCCGGTCGAAGTGCTGGGCCTGAACGGTACGCCGGAAGCCGGTGACGTGCTCAACGTCGTCGAAACCGAAGCACAGGCACGCGAGATCGCTGAATTCCGTATCCAGCAATCCAAAGACAAGCGCGCCGCTGCTGGTGCCGCGATCACCCTGGACCAGCTGATGGCGAAAGCCAAAGCCGACCAGAGCGTCGCCGAACTGCCGGTTCTGATCAAAGCCGACGTGCAAGGCTCTGCTGAAGCGATCGTTCAGGCGCTCGAAAAGATCGGCAACGACGAGGTTCGCGTCCGCGTCCTGCATTACGGCGTCGGTGCGATCACCGAATCCGATGTGGGTCTGGCAGAAGCCTCGGGCGCACCGGTCATCGGCTTCAACGTTCGTGCGAACGGCCCTGCCCGTGCATCCGCGAACCAGAAGGGCGTCGAGATCCGTTACTACTCGATCATCTATGATCTGGTGGACGACATCAAAGCGGCGGCCTCGGGCCTTCTGTCGGCCGAAGTGCGCGAGCATTTCATCGGCTATGCGGAAATCCGCGAAGTCTTCCGCGTCTCGGGCATCGGCAATGTCGCCGGCTGTCTCGTCACCGAGGGCGTTGCCCGTCGTTCGGCCGGCGTCCGCCTGCTGCGCGACAACGTGGTTATCCACGAAGGCACGCTCAAGACGCTCAAGCGCTTCAAGGATGAAGTCAAAGAGGTCCAGTCCGGTCAGGAATGCGGTATGGCCTTCGAGAACTACGACGACATCCGCAAGGGCGATGTCATCGAGATCTTCGAGCGCGAGGAAGTCCAGCGCAAGCTGTGATCCCCGAACCTCGACAGGAATGAAAAAGGGCGCCTTCTGGCGCCCTTTTGCTGTGTGACCGGCACAGCGTGCAGCTGCGTCCATGCCCTGCTCCGGTGCGGAACCGCCTCGACCCAAGGTAAGCGCCAAAGAAAAAGGCGCAGGGAAACCCTGCGCCTTTTTATCTTCGGACTTGCCCCGCTCCACTCAGGACAATGCGACCGGTTTACCCTCATAGGTGGCCGTACCGACGCGAACGACAATGTTTCCGTTGGAAACCTGGCGTTCGAAAATGCCTTGGACCGAAATACAGCTTCCGATGGTAATCGTGCGAATCATGTCCGTCTCCTCCCTTTGCGTAATCTTATTTTCTTCACACAAAAGTTAATAAGTTAATTACATTTTCCGCTCGCGCGGGACGGGATTCAAAAACCTTCATCGGAAGAAAGCTGTTGCATCAAAGCCACTGCCGCAGGATCGGAATCAGCGGAACATCGGCAGGAGGCATCTCGTAATTGCCCAGATCCCCGGCACGCACCCAAGCCAGTTTCTGGCCCTCTCGGGGCTGGGGGATGCCCTCCCAGCGGCGGCAGGCATAAAGCGGCATCAGCAGGTGGAAATCGTCGTAGGTATGGCTCGCGAAAGTCAGCGGCGCGAGGCAGGAGGACCAGGTGTTGATCCCCAACTCTTCCTGAAGCTCGCGGATCAGCGCGAGCTCCGGCGTCTCGCCGGGATCGACTTTGCCGCCTGGAAACTCCCAAAGACCGGCGAGGGATTTCCCCTCGGGTCTTTGGGCCAAAAGCACGCGGCCGTCTGCATCGATCAGGGCGACGGCCGCCACCAGAAGGATCTTCACGAGCGGTAATCCGCGTTGATGTCGATGTAGCGATGGGTGAGATCGCAGGTCCAAACCGTCTTGGCCGAACGCCCGAGCCCGAGGTCGACGCCGATCACCAGTTCGGGGCGCTTCATATAGGCGCTGGCTTTGGCTTCGTCATAGCTGGGCGAGCGCCAGCCTTTCTCGGCCAGAACCATATCGCCGAAGCGGATGGTCAGCAGATCGCGGTCGGCCTGTGCGCCGGATTTCCCGACAGCCATGACGACGCGGCCCCAGTTCGCATCTTCGCCGGCGACAGCCGTCTTGACCAAGGGCGAATTGGCGATCGCCATGGCGACACGGTGGGCATCGACCTTGTTGGCCGCGCCGGTGACGCGGACCTCGATGAATTTCGTCGCCCCCTCGCCGTCGCGCACGACCTGCTGCGCCAGATCCTGCATCACGACCTTGAGGCCGCGCGTGAAGTCGCGGGCAACCTTGCCGCGCATATCGGTGATGGCTTCAGCCTTGCTCTTGCCGGTCGCCGCCACGATCAACGCATCCGAGGTCGAGGTATCGCTATCGACCGTGATCGCGTTGAAGGTCTGGTCCAGCATGCGCGAGACGATCTTTTGCAGCGCATCGGGCGCGATCTTCGCATCGGTGAAGATATAGACCAGCATCGTCGCCATATCCGGCGCGATCATCCCCGAGCCCTTTGCGATGCCCGCGATCTGGATCACGCCGCCCTCGCCCGGGATCTCGATGGAGGAGCCTTTGGGGAAGGTGTCGGTGGTCATGATCGCTTCGGCCGCATCCTCGATCCCCTCGGTGCTGAGCGCGCCCGAGAGCTGGTCGATGATCGCGGTGATGCGATCGTGCGGCAGGGGCTCGCCGATCACGCCGGTCGAGGAGGAGAAGACGCGGTTCTGAGGCACGCCGAGCTTTTGCGCGACCGCTCCCGTCACCGCATCGACCGAGGCCTGTCCCGCCGCGCCGGTGAAGGCGTTGGCATTGCCCGAGTTCACGACAATCGCCGCGCCGCCGGTGGTGTCTTGCTTGAGCGCGAGCTTGGCCTGACAGTCCAGAATGCTGGCCGCACGGGTCGAGGATTTGGTGAAAGCACCCGCAATCGACGTGCCCGGTGCCAGCTTGACCAGCATGACATCGGTGCGGCCCTTGTACTTCACACCTGCCGCGCCCGCCGCGAATTCGACGCCTTCGATCAGCGGCATGACGGGGAAGGTCACGGGCGCGAGCGGCGAAATGATCTTGGCCTTCGCGGTCGGCGTCACCGGAGCGGCAGTGCTTTCCGCGACCTGTGGCGTAGGCTTTGCCTCGCCCGGATTGCGCAGCTTTTTAAGCTTTTTCTTGAGAAGCTTGACCTTTTCGGCATCGGTCAGTTTCTTGTTTTTCTTGTCGGAATTAGCCATGGATCACTGCTCCAGAAGATCGGTGCGGTTCAGAAGGTCGGCGTTCAGATCGGGGTTTTCTCGATCTTCGACGCGTCGACGCGGGTCTGGATGGCGGCCTCGACGCGGTCGCGACGGACCTGAACGGCGAGCTGGTCCTTGACCTCGTCGAAGTTCGGCGCGGCAACCTGACGGCTCTCGTTCAGCTTGATGACATGCCAGCCGAACTGGGTCTCGACAGGTTTGGAGACCTCACCCGCCTTCATGCCTTTGACGGCTTCGGCGAAGGGCGCAACCATCTGCTCAGGCTGGAACCAGCCCAGATCGCCCTTGTTCGGGCCCGAGGCGGTATCGGTGGATTTCTCGGCCGCAAGTGTCCCGAAATCGGCGCCGCCGGCCAGTTCGGCCTCGATGGCCTTGGCTTCGTCCTCGGTCTTCACGAGAATATGAGCTGCGTTGAATTCGGTCTTCGGCGCGGTCTCGCCGCCAAAGGCGCGCTCGTAAACGCCGCGCAACTCTTCGTCACTGGGTTCGGTGGCCGCGATGCCTTCGAGCACCGCACCGGCCAGATAGGCGCGGCGGTCAAGCTCGAGCACCGCTTTGTCGCGGGCGTTCAACTTGTCGGTTTTTCCTGACCCACGGCGGTTTGGCGGATCATCTGGTCGAGCATCAGGTCCCAAAGCGCGGGCGCAGGCAGGTTTCCGGTCGCCTCGTCACCCATCCCGTCCTTCATCGCGATCATCTGACCAAGCGTGATCTCTTCGCCGTTCACGGTTGCGACCACCGTATCCGCGGTTTGCGCCAAAGCGGGCGTTGCGAGCATCAAAACAAGGGCCAAACTGGGCTTCAGCATCTATTTCCCCTTTGCGGGACAGGCCGATTCCCGAGGGTAAAACGGCGCAAGCGTTGACAGAAGGGCGGTCGAGGCATACATCCGGCACAACCGATAATGCGCGCCCGCCGCCGTAATTCCGGTCCCTTAAATAGGGCAAGGAGGATGGTTCGGGCAAGTGGCCGTTAGGGCTGTGCGCTTCCCCGATACACGAATTTTGAAGGCTCATATGCTCGGCTTCGGATCTCTGGCGAAAATGGTCTTTGGTACGCCCAACGACCGCAAGGTAAAGGCAACCCGTCCCATCGTCGCGCAGATCAACGCATTGGAACCACAGTTCCAGGCGATGTCTGACGCAGACCTGATCGGGAAGACCCGCGAATTGCAGGGGCGCGCGCAATCGGGCGAGTCGCTGGACAAGCTTTTGCCGGAGGCATTCGCTAACTGCCGCGAAGGGGCAAAACGCGCGCTCGGCCTGCGTGCTTTCGATGTGCAGCTGATGGCGGGCATCTTCCTCCATCAGGGCAATATCGCCGAGATGAAGACCGGCGAAGGCAAGACGCTGATGGCGACCTTCCCCGCCTATCTGAACGCGCTTGCGGGCAAAGGCGTCCATGTCGTCACCGTCAACGACTATCTCGCCAAACGCGACGCAGGCTGGATGAGCAAGGTTTTCGGCCAGCTCGGCATGACCACGGGCGTCGTCTACCCCTTCCAGGCCGATGACGAAAAGCGCGAGGCCTACCGCGCCGATGTCACCTATGCGACCAATAACGAATTGGGCTTCGACTACCTTCGCGACAACATGAAGGGCTCGATCGACCAGATGGCGCAGCGCGGCCATTTCTACGCCATCGTGGACGAGGTCGACAGTATCCTCATCGACGAGGCGCGCACGCCGCTGATCATCTCGGGCCCCTCGCAGGACCGCTCGGAGCTCTACCGTGTTCTGGACAAATACATCCCCGAGCTGACGCCCGAGCATTACAAGCTCGACGAGAAAAGCCGCAATGCCACCTTCACCGAAGAGGGCAACGAATATATCGAGCGTCGCCTGAGCGAGACCGGCATCCTACCCGAAGGCCAGACGCTCTACGATCCGGAATCGACCACGATCGTCCACCACATCAACCAGGCCTTGCGCGCGCATACGCTGTTCCAGCGCGACCAGCATTACATCGTGCGCGACGACGAGGTCGTTCTGATCGACGAATTCACCGGCCGCATGATGGCGGGCCGCCGCCTTTCGGACGGCCTGCATCAGGCGATCGAGGCCAAGGAAGGCGTCCAGATCCAGCCCGAGAACGTCACGCTCGCCTCGGTCACCTTCCAGAACTACTTCCGCCTCTACGACAAGATCGGCGGCATGACCGGTACCGCAGCCACCGAGGCCGAGGAATTCGCCGAGATCTACAAGCTCGGCGTGGTCGAGGTTCCGACCAACCGTCCCGTCCAGCGCGTCGACGAACATGACCGCGTCTACCGCACCGCGACCGAAAAATACGCGGCCGTGCTCGAGACGATCAAGGAAGCCCATGCCAAGGGCCAGCCGATCCTTGTCGGCACCACCTCGATCGAGAAGTCCGAGATGCTCTCGCAGATGCTCGACAAGGCCGGCATCCCGCATAACGTTCTGAACGCGCGCGAACACGAGCGCGAAGCCTTCATCGTGGCCGAGGCCGGCAAGATGGGTGCAGTCACGATCGCAACCAACATGGCCGGTCGCGGCACCGATATCCAGCTCGGCGGCAACGTCGACATGAAGGTGATGGAAGAGCTCGCGAAATACCCCGATGCCGAGCCGGACGAGATCCGCGCCGCGGTCGAGGCCGAAGTCGCCGCCGCCAAGAAACAGGTTCAGGAAGCGGGCGGTCTGTTCGTCCTCGCGACCGAACGCCACGAAAGCCGCCGCATCGACAACCAGCTGCGCGGCCGCTCGGGCCGTCAGGGCGATCCGGGCCGCTCGCTGTTCTTCCTCTCGCTCGAGGACGACCTCATGCGCATCTTCGGCTCGGAGCGCCTCGAAAAGGTGCTCTCGACGCTCGGGATGAAGGAAGGCGAGGCGATCGTTCACCCTTGGGTCAACAAATCGCTCGAACGCGCGCAGGCGAAGGTCGAGGGACGAAACTTCGACATCCGCAAGCAATTGCTGAAATTCGACGATGTGATGAACGACCAGCGCAAGGCGATCTTCGCGCAGCGTCTCGAGATCATGGAGGCCCAGGAGGTCGCCGACATCACCGCCGACATGCGCGAGCAGGTCATTGCCGATCTGGTCGACGAATATCTGCCGCCCAAGGCCTATGCCGAGCAGTGGAACGTCGCGGGCCTCAAGGCTGCGGTCGTAGAGAAGCTCAACATGGACCTGCCGGTCGAGGAATGGGTTGCCGAAGACGGCGTTGACCAAGAGGTCATCCGCGAACGCATCGAAGAGGCGACCGCCGGCTACATGGCCCAAAAGGTCGAGCAGTTCGGCGCCGAGAACATGAACCAGATCGAAAAGCAGATCCTGCTGCAGCAGATCGACGCGAAATGGCGCGAACATCTCATCAAGCTCGAGCACCTGCGTTCGGTCGTGGGCTTCCGCGGCTATGCGCAGCGCGATCCGCTGTCCGAGTATAAAACCGAAAGCTTCCAGCTTTTCAGATCGCTTCTGGACGGGATGCGGACCGATGTCACGCAGCAGCTCTCTCGCATCCGCCCGCTGAGCGAGGCCGAGCGCGAGCAGATGATGCGCGACTATGCCGAGCAGC
Source organism: Paracoccus cavernae (assembly GCA_030410095.1). Classification (GTDB taxonomy): domain Bacteria; phylum Pseudomonadota; class Alphaproteobacteria; order Rhodobacterales; family Rhodobacteraceae; genus Paracoccus; species Paracoccus cavernae. The sequence continues at coordinate 3,232,974 of JAUFRC010000001.1, read as the reverse complement.
AGGCCGAGGCGCAGCGCGCCATGCAGCCCGAGCACGAGGAAGCCGAAGTCGTGGCCCCCGCCGGTCGCGTTCCGGGCTTCGACCCCGAGGATACGACGACCTGGGGCAGCCCCTCGCGCAACGACCCCTGCCCCTGCGGCTCGGGCGAGAAGTTCAAACATTGCCACGGCCGTCTGGCGTAAGACGGCACAACGGCGCGGCAAGGCATCGCTTTGCCCGTGCAAATTAACGAAAGGGCGGGTCCGGCGACCCGCCCTTTCCTTTTCCGGCACTTCAGCCCGTTTGCTGCCGCAGCCCCGCGCCCGCACGGCGCGTCGGGATCAAAATCGCAGCTTGCTTTGCTCCTGCCCCGCGGCGTCGAAATTGGCGGGGTCGAGCCAGCGCAGATATTCGCCGCGCAGATCCGGCCAATCGGCATCGGTCATCGCGAACCATGCGGTATCGCGGTTGCGGCCCTTGACGACCATATGCTGGCGGAACACGCCCTCGGGCGAGAAACCAAAGCGCAGTGCCGCCTTCTTCGACGGCAGGTTCCCGTCGTCGCATTTCCACTCAAACCGGCGATAGCCCTGCGCGAAAACCTGATCGGCAGCGAGAAAGAGCGCCTCGGTCGCGATGCGGCTGCGCGTCATCGCCGGCCCCCACATGATGCTGCCGATCTCGATCACGCCATGTTCCGGCGTGATCCGCATCAGCGCCTGCCGCCCCTCGGCCCGCCCGCTGCGGCGGTCGATCACCGCGACATGCAGCGGATCATCCGAAGCCGCAGCGCGCGCAAGCCAGTCACGCATCGCAGCCTCGTCTTGGGGAGGTGCGTCAAACAGATAGCGAAACCGCGCCTCGGTCCCTTCGGCCCGCGCCGCCTGGTATAGCGTGGCGGCATGGCAGGCGGGATCGACGGGTTCGAGGCGGGCGTAGCGCCCCTCGATCACGCGGCGCTCCGGACGCTCCGGCGCGCGCCAATCGGCCAGCCCCGCCATCCTAATCCGCCACCAGCATATAGCCCACGCCCCGCGCGGTTTGCAGGAAGCGCGGCTCTTTGGGATCGGCCTCGATCTTGCGGCGCAGGCGGGTGATCTGGACGTCGATCGCGCGTTCGAAATTCTCGCCGGCATCATCCGAGGGGTGCGGCCCAGCTCTTCGATCAGATCGGTGCGGCTGACCGCCTCGCCCGGCGTATCGGCCAGACGGCGCATCAGAACCTGCTCGGTGCCGGTCAGGCGGATGATATTGTCGCCCTGCCACAGCTCGCCCTTTTCGACATCGTAACGCAAAGCCCCGAGCGACAGGTATTTCGGCCCCTGCACCTGTGCTGTAGGCATCCGGCGCAGGATCGCGGCGATGCGCAACAGCAATTCGCGCGGCTCGAAGGGTTTCGCGAGATAGTCGTCCGCCCCGCTTTCAAGGCCGGTGATGCGGTCGTCGGTCTCGCCCTTGGCGGTCAGCAGCATGATCGGCGTGCTCATACGGCGGCGCAGATCGCGCGTCAGCGTCACCCCGTCTTCGCCCGGCATCATCACATCGAGCACGATGAGATCGAAATCGAGCCCTGCCAACAGCCTGCGCGCCTGCGCCGCATCGGCGGCGGTGGTTACCAGATAGCCGTTACGCATCAGAAAGCGCCGCAAAAGCGAGCGGATGCGCTCGTCATCATCGACGACAAGAATATGGGCTTCGATCACGGTCTCACGCTTCGTTGTTCGGCTTGAGCGTACGATACTGGCGAAGCGTGTCGCGGTCCATCATCGCCTCCATCACCTGACGAAAGCCCGCGACCGCCTGCGGCCCCGCCGTGCGGTAGGCATTGCGCAGGCGCACGCGCTGGGGCTCGGAAAGGCGGCGCTCCAGCGCGAGGCCCTTTTCGGTCAGATGGAGCTGGCGTTCGCGCCGGTCGCGGCGGCCGACACGGCTTTCGACCAGCCCGTCCTCGATCAGCCCGCGCAGCACGCGGTTCAGCGATTGCTTGGTCACCTGCAGCACATCGAGCAACGCCGTGACCGTCAGTCCCGGCTCGCGGTTGATGAAATAGAGCGCGCGGTGATGGGCGCGGCCATAGTCGATCTCGCTAAGGATCTGGTCGGGGTCCGAGGTGAACGCGCGGTAGGAGAAATACATCGCCTCGATCCCGCGCCGGATCTGTTCATCGGTCAGAAACAGCAGGCTCTCGCTGCTGATACCCGTCACGCCCGGCTTGTCCTGCATGCCCGCCCCATCCCTCTCGCTGTCGTCCTCTGACCCGATCATTACGTCAGAGTTATTGACTTTCCAATCATGAATAGCTAGCGGTTAGCGATATCGCGCAATTTTCAGTGCAATAATTTGGAAATTTCGCAAGAATCGCAATAAACAATGCCGGAGTGAAGCATGGCAGGCGCATACGACGATCGGGACGGCAAGATTTGGATGGACGGAAAACTGGTGAAATGGCGCGATGCCAATGTCCACATCCTGACCCACGGCCTGCATTATGCCAGCTCGGTCTTTGAAGGGGAACGCTGCTATAACGGCAAGATCTTCAAAGGCCACGAACACTCGCTGCGCCTGATCAGATCCGCCCGCCTGCTCGACATGCCCTCGCCGCTCAGCGCCGATGAAATCGACGCCGCCAAAGAGGCCGTGCTGAAAGCCAACGGCTTCGAGAATGCCTATGTCCGCGCACTGATGTGGCGCGGTTCGGGCACCGAGATGGGTGTCTCGGCCAAGGGCAATCCGGTGCGCTTCGCGGTCGCGGCCTGGGAATGGGGCGCCTATTACGGTGATGCGAAATGGGAGGGCGCCAAGCTCGACGTCGCCAAATGGCGCCGCCCCGATCCGCTGACCATCCCGACCTCGGCCAAGGCCGCCGGTCTTTACATGATCTGTACCATGTCCAAACATGCCGCCGAAGCCAAAGGCTTCTCGGATGCGCTGTTCATGGACTTCGAGGGTTACGTCGCCGAAGCCACCGGCGCGAACATCTTTTTCACCAAGGACGGCGAAGTCCATACGCCGCTTGCCGACCGTTTCCTGAACGGCATCACGCGCCAGACGGTGATCGGCCTGCTGAAAGAAGCGGGCGTCACTGTTCACGAGCGCCGCATCCGCCCCGAAGAACTGGACGGCTTCGAGGAATGCTGGCTGACCGGCACCGCCGCCGAAGTCACCCCTGTCGCCCAGATCGGCGATTGGCGCTTTGAAATCGGGCCGCTGTCGCGCCAGATCTCGGACCGCTACGAGGCTTTGGTGCGCGCATAAGCGCCCTTGATCCCGAAAACAGGAAAGCCGACCGGAGGATTGCTCCGGTCGGCTTTTCACTTTGTCTTTGGCTCAGGCCGCTTGGCAGGCCTGCTCAGACGCTGCGGCCCCTTGCGATGCGGGCATATTCGACGGCGCGGCGGTTGCTCTCTTCGCTGCGGCTGTTCGGGCGCTCGTGCAGGGCTTTGATGGCGGGATGGAGCCCGCTCTCGCGCTCGTGTTGCAGGAAGTTGCGCAGCCGGCTGGTGCCGGCCTCGAACTCGCGCTTTTCGGAGTGATCGGCCATATCGGTTTCCTCGTTACGATCCGGTGACCACCATTATAGCCGCCCGCGCGAAAAATGCAGGCTTTTATGCCGCTTTGATGCCGGGGGCTGCCGCCAGCAAGGCATGAAGCGCGACCGGATCGTCATTGGCGCGCAATTTGTTGCGCAGGTCCTGATCGCGCAGGGTCCGCGACACCAGAGCCAGCGCCTTCAGGTGATCGACACCCGTGCTTTTGGGCGCGAGCAAGGCGAAGATGAGATCGACCGGCTGACGATCGACCGCATCGAAATCCAGCGGTTTCTCGAGGCGCAAAAACAGACCGACAACCCGGTCGAGACCATGCAGACGCGCATGGGGCAGTGCCACACCATGCCCCACTCCGGTCGGCCCGAGGCTTTCGCGCTCTTGCAGGGCATCAAGCGTCTGGGCCGCATCTACGCCGTAGATCGACCGTGCCAGCTCGGACACTTCCTGAAAAAGCCGCTTTTTGCTCGTGGTCTGCGCCAGCGTCTTGACCGCCGCAGGCGAAAGTATATCGGCAATTTGCATATCTAATTATCCTAGCCCCGGCTGCGAAAAGCAACCGGGACGATTGATCGGCACGCGGCGTGATGCCGTGTCAGCCCAAACTGCGGGGGTCGATCCAGCCTACATTGCCATCGTCACGGCTATAGACCACGTTCACGCCCCCATGCTTTTCGTTCCGGAAGACCAGAAGCGGTTTCCCGGCCAGCTCCATCTGCATGACCGCCTCGCCCACCGAGAGCGTCGGCACGCGTGCTTCCATTTCGGCGATGATCATCGGTTGCGGCTGGCCGTCGCCCTGCGCTTCCCACTGATCATCATCAGAGGCGAGCACATATAGATCGGCCGTGCCGAAGGCAACGGGTTCCGTGCGGTCCTTGTAGTGATCTTTCAACCGGCGCTTGTAACGGCGGAGCTGCTTGTCCATCCGCTCGCGGCATTGTTCAAACGCCGCATAAATCTCTGTCGCGCGACCCTGCGCCTGGGCCGTCAGTCCGGTCGACAAATGCACGACCGTGTCACAGAGATATTCATGCGCGCTGCGGGAAAATGTAACCGTGGCATCGGTGGGACGTTGAGCGTATTTCTCGATCGTCGTGCCAAGTTCGGTTTTGACATGTGAAGCCAGAGCTTCACCCACATCAATCTGCTTTCCGCTGATTTGATAGCGCATGCTGGTCCGTCCTTTCGGTTGCCCCAACCCGTCACGCCATTCCGGTCGGTGCCGGTCCGGGGAGTGACGCGTGACGCCAATTCGTCCGCGTCATACCACCATTTCATGACAGCAAATCGCATCTGTCAACGGGCCTGTTCAGAGGCGGGCCCGCAGGGTCGCCAAATCGCGCCGGTGGCGCTCAGGCCATTTTGAAACCTTCGCCAAGATAGACGCGGCGGACCTGCGGATCCTCGACGATTTCCTCGGCCGTGCCCGAGCGCAGCACATGGCCGTCATGTAGGATATAGGCGCGATCGACGATGCCCAAAGTCTCGCGGACATTGTGATCGGTGATCAGAACACCGATGCCGCGGCTCTTAAGCTTCTGGACAAGCTCGCGATCTCTCCGACGGCAATCGGATCGACACCGGCGAAAGGCTCGTCGAGCAGCAGATAGCGCGGGTTGGAGGCCAGACAGCGCGCAATCTCGACGCGGCGACGCTCGCCCCCGACAGCGCCATGGCCGGTGCCTTGCGGATATGGCCGATCGAGAAGTCGCCCAACAGCTCTTCGAGACGGTCGCGGCGGTCATGGGCATCGCGTGTCACAACCTCGAGAACCGAGGCGATGTTCTGCTCGACCGAGAGCCCGCGGAAGATCGACATCTCTTGCGGCAGATAGCCGATCCCCATGCGGGCGCGGCGAAACATCGGCAGGGTCGTCGCATCCTGCCCGTCGATGCGCACCTGTCCCGATCCGGCGAGATCAGCCCCGCGATACAGTAGAAGCACGTCGTCTTGCCCGAGCCGTTCGGGCCGAGCAAAGCCACGACCTCGCCCTGTGCCAGATCCATGCCGACATCGCGGATCACCGGCCGGTTGCTGTAGGATTTGCGCAGACCGCGCACCTGAAGTCCCGTGTCCGACAGCGGCGCAAGCGGGTTTTGGCGGGCGGGGTTTGCCCCTGCCTGCTCGCTCGTCGCGGCTGCGGCCATCAGTTGCCCTCCGGTTGCAAAACCGTGCGGACCCGACCCGACACATTTGCGGCACCCGTCTCGAGATTGACCTCGACCTTGTCGCCGCCCAGCACGCTTTGCCCCTGCGTGAGAATCACGTCGCCGGTCAGGATGATGACGCCGCTGCCGACGCTGTAATCGGCCGCGCCTGCCTCGGCGGCGTCGGGGCCGTTGACCAAAGTGACATTGCCGCGCGCCTCGAGCCTGTCGATGCGGCGCTGGTCGCCCTGCGCATAGATGACCGTGACGCGATCAGCCGACAGACGCATCTCGTCCTGTCCGACAACGACATGGCCGCTGAAGGTCGCATGGCCGGTCTTTTGGTCGACCGTCAGATTGTCGGCATTGACCTCGACCGAGGATTTGATGTTGCCCGCCTGCCCGAAGGAGACGCTTTGCGCCAGCGCAAGCCCCCGCCCAGGGAGAGAGCAAAAGCAACGCGGCGCAAGCAGCAGGAAGCAATCGTGGCATCGGGCGTCCTTTGTCATCACCGCGGCCATCCAAAGGAGGGCGATTCATGGTCGATATATCATCCGAACTCCGCCTTTCAAATCAAGAACGCGCTGGCCCGAACCATCGGGCAGGCTGCGCAATTTCATCTCTTGGGCGGTCAGGGTTCCGAAAGGCGCAAGCACGTCGACCTGCTCCTTGGTGCTCAGGGTGCCGGTCGCCAGCTCGGCCTCCAAAGCGCTCGAGGTCATGGCCCAACCGGCAGAGGTCGTGACCTTGACCCCTTCGCGCAGATGGACGCGGCCGTCGGCCAGCTCGCCCGAGCCTGCGACGAGATCCGTAACCACGCCGGCCGTATCGCGCAACATCATGGAGACATTGTCGATCGTGCTGGCGCCATCCGCGCTGGTCAGGCTGCCGCCGCGCGTGCCGGTCGCCGGATTGGCGCTGTCGGCACTCATCGAAATCTCGGTCCCGTCGCGGGCGACGCCTGCATAGGTCGGGTTGATGACGCTGGGACGTTCGGCGAGTGTCTCCGGCGTGACCTCGGCATAGGGCAGCAGGCTTTCGCCGTCCTCGCGGTTGCCGCTGAACAAAAACAGCGTCGACAACAGCACGAGCGCCGCCAGCGGCAGCAAAACGCGCAGCATTTGAACGATGCGCGTGCGGGACATGATCAGACCATCCCGCTGCGCAGGAAGTCGTGGATATGGAGGAAGCCGACCGGCTTGCCCGCTTCGACCACGAAAAGGCTTGTGATCTTGCGGCCCTGCATCTCGGCCAAGGCCGCCTCGGAGAGGGCGTCGGGGGCGATGGTGCGCGGGTTCTTGGTCATGACCTCGGCCGCCTTGCGCGCCAAAAGCCCGTCCATGTTGCGCCGCAAATCGCCGTCGGTGATGATGCCCACCAGCGCGCCGTCGGCACCGATGACGCCGGTCACGCCGAAGCCCTTCTGGCTGATCGTCAAAAGCGCCTCGGACATGGGGGCATCCTCGGCCACCAGCGGAATGTCGGCATGCATGAGATCGCCCACTTTCGCGAGCCGCGCGCCCAGTTTGCCGCCGGGATGGAAGGTGCGGAAATGCTCGGGCGTAAAGTGGCGGTGCTCCATCAGGGCAACGGCCAGAGCATCGCCCAAAGCCAGCGTCATCGTGGTCGAGGTCGTGGGCACGATCCCCTCGCCGCAGGCCTCGGGCGCGGTCGGCAGGACCAGAGCGACATCCGACTGGCGCAGCAGCGTCGAATCGGGGCGGCTCGCCACGCCGATGAGCGGGATCGAAAAGCGCCGCGTATGGGCGACGATATCGGCAATCTCGGGGTCTCGCCGGAATTCGACAGCACCAGCGCCACATCGTCGCGCGTGACCATGCCGAGATCGCCGTGGCTGGCCTCGGCGGGATGGACGAATTGCGCGGGCGTTCCGGTCGAGGCAAAGGTCGCCGCGATCTTGCGGCCGATATGGCCGGATTTCCCCATCCCCGAGACGATGACCCGACCGCGCGCGGCCAAAATCACCTCGACCGCGGCCGAGAAACTGTCGTCGAGGCTATCAAGCAGCAAAGCCAGACCTTCGGCTTCGGTGCGGATCACGCGGCGGGCGGTATCGAGATAAGCGTTCATATCGGCAATCTAGTGCTGGAAGATGTCTTTTTCACCCGACCATCCCAATAAATCGAGATGGGCACGGGCAGGAAGGAAGTCGAAACAGGCCTGTGCAAGGCCCATACGGCCCTCGCGTTCCAGCCGGAGCTCGAGCGCGGCCTTTAGCGCATGCAGGTGCAAAACGTCGGATGCGGCATATTCGAGCTGGGCGTCGCTGAGGTTTTCGGCACCCCAATCGCTGGTTTGCTGCTGCTTGGAAATATCAACCCCGACCATTTCCGAAAGCAGGTACTTCAGCCCGTGGCGGTCGGTATAGGTGCGCACCATCCGCGAGGCGATCTTGGTGCACCAGACCGGCGCGGTCACCACTCCGAAAGCGGATTCGAGCGCGGCAATGTCGAAACGCCCGTAATGGAACAGCTTCACCACCTCGGGATCGGTCAGAAGGCGCATCAGATTGGGGGCATCGGTTTGGCCCTTGGCGATCTGGACGAGATGGGCCGAGCCGTCGCCCGAGGACAGCTGCACGAGACAAAGCCGGTCGCGGCGCGGGTCGAGGCCCATGGTCTCGGTGTCGATCGCGACGACCGGACCCAGATCCAGATCATCGGGCAGATCGTTTTGATAGAGATGAATGCTCATGATGCCCCGTAGCAGGTGATGGGTCGTGCTCATGCTCTAATCCTTTTCACTCCGCTTTCGCTACCCCGTTCGGCCCGCAGCCCCTGCGTGCCGCCCGATGGGCGGATATGCGGCACAGTCGTGCCCGAAGGGGGCCGCCTGCCCTGCCCTAACCCCGACACAGGGCCACAACGCAACAGGCCGCGCAAAGGATGCGCGGCCTGCCGGAGATTGTCCCGTGGTTCTCCGGCCCCTGTCCTGCGACGAGGCCGAAGCGGGCGATCAGGCGGCATCCTCGTCGAAGAGGCTGCGCTTGTGGCCGTCATTGGGCACGAAGATCAGGCCGATGACGACGGTCGCCGCCGCGATGATCACCGCATACCAAAGACCGGCGTAGATATTGCCCTCCTGCGCCGAGATCGCGAAGGCCGTCGCGGGCAGAAGCCCCCGAACCAGCCGTTGCCGATGTGATAGGGCAAGGACATCCCCGAATAGCGGATGCGGGTTGGGTAAAGCTCGACCAAAGCCGCCGCCATCGGGCCATAGACCATGCCGACCATGATCAGCAGGAAGAAGAGCAAACCGATGATCTTCAGCTTCTGGCCCGTGAAGATATCGAAGAAGTGCTCCGCCTTGGCGACGGTGGTATTGTCCGCCGCCACGACCGGATAGCCGCCCGCGGTCAGGGCCGCGTTGACCTCGCCCTCGAAAGCGGTGCGGGCCGCGGCCAGTTCCGGCCCCGTCAGGGTGCCGTCATAGGCATCGATCAGCACATCGCCGATCCGCACGGTCGCGGCCGTCCCAGCAGGCGCATCCTCCGAGACATAGTTCACCGAGGTTTTCGCCAGAAGCGCCTTGGTGATGTCGCAAGAAGAGGTGAATTTCGACGCGCCCGTCGGGTTGAACTGGAACGAGCAGGTGGCGGGATCGGCCGTCACGACGACCGCGAGGTTGTCCTGCGCATTGGCCAGAGCCGGATTGGCGGTTTTGGTGATCTCGTGGAAGACCGGAAAGAAGGTCAGCGCGGCCAGCAGACAGCCGCCCAGAATGATCGGCTTGCGCCCGATCCGGTCCGAAAGCCCGCCAAAGAACACGAAACCGAAGGTCCCGAGGATCAGCGCCCAGGCAATCAGCACGTTCGAGGTGAAGCTGTCGACCTTCACGACGTTGTTGATGAAGAAGAGCGCGTAGAACTGGCCCGAATACCAGACCACAGCCTGACCGGCCGTCAGACCGAACAAGGCGATCAGGCCGATCTTGATGTTCTTCCACTGGCCGAAAGCCTCGCGGAGCGGCGCTTTCGAGGTCGCACCCTCTTCCTTCATCTTCTTGAAGGCCGGGCTCTCTTCCATCTGCAGACGGATATAGAGCGAGACCAGCAAAAGCACGATCGAGACGAGGAAAGGCACACGCCAGCCCCATGCACGGAAGGGGTCCAGCATGACCTGCTGGCCGTCGGGCCCGAGCAGTGGCGCGCCATTGGCGAATTGCGGCACCGGATCGTAAGCGCCGTTCACATAGGACTGCACCATCAAGATGATCGCGAGCGAGAGCAGCAGGCCCAAGGTCGCGGTGGTCTGGATCCAGCTGGTGTAATAGCCGCGGCGGTTCTTGGGCGCATGCTCGGCGACATAGGTCGCAGCCCCGCCATATTCTCCGCCAAGAGCCAGACCCTGCAACATGCGCAGAAGGGTCAGGATGACCGGAGCGGCAACGCCCCAGGATTCGTAGCCCGGCAGAAGACCCACGATGAAGGTCGACAGACCCATGATCATGATGGTCATCAGGAAGGTGTATTTGCGTCCGACCAGATCACCCAGCGAGCCGAAGACCAGCGCGCCGAGCGGCCGCACGATAAAGCCCGCGGCAAAGGCAGAAGCGCAAAGACGTTGCGGGTGGCCTCGGGGAAGGCCGTAAAGAACTGCGCGCCGATGATCGCCGCCAGTGATCCGTAAAGAAAAAATCGTACCACTCGAATATTGTCCCGAGAGACGAGGCGAGGATGACTTTCTTTTCCTCGCCGGTCATTGGCCGGGCGCGCTCGTTTTCTGGCGCTGCTGTTACCATGGTGTCCCTTGCTCCCTTTCCATGTTTTTGTGGTTTTCCGGCCTTGCGGGAAAACCGCCCCGCGCCGGAGGATCGCGAAACCGGAGCCGGAGCCCCTTCTTCCGACCCGCTTGGCCAATTCATGGTCGATGCACCGCAAGCGGCGCGTCTCGATGGGTCTAGATTGGCGAAGTCCGATCGCCGCGAAACCGCCAGCCGCCAAAGCCCGCAAGTGGTCGGGCAAAGGCCTGACGGCCGAAAGCGGATCGGGAGAAAAGTGACGGTCCGCATGGCCGTCCCCGCCCCGAACGACCCGTCCGCCCAACCGCGACAGCGGCCGAACACAGGCTTTTCGGGATGATCGGACGGTTGCGGTCCCAGATTTGTCCCCCGCTTCTCTTTCGCCGACACGGATCCTCCTCGATCCTTGTGCCGGCGCGCAGCGTTCACAATCAAGTTAAGCGCATTTGATCAATCGCGTAAATTACCAATTCGTCGACCCTCGGATTGACCAAAGGTAACAAAGATCAACTGCGGGATAGGCGGGATTGCCCACAGCGGGGCTTGGTCGGGGAAATGTCTGACAAGCAGGGAAAGGCGGACTGTCCATGCGCAACGCACCAAACGCGACCGGCAGGAGCCGGAATAGAAAAACCCTGTAATCCCAAGGGATCACAGGGTTTTTTGGTGCCCAGAAGAGGACTCGAACCTCCACGCCTTGCGGCACACGGACCTGAACCGTGCGCGTCTACCAATTCCGCCACCTGGGCTCAGGTGCTGTGAGCGGTGATTTACGGATGCCGCGGGGGAGTGTCAACACGCCTTGGAAAGAAAAATTAAGAAACTTTGACAAAGCCGTGACGCGCCTCTCGGGAATGCCAGCAATTGCAGGCGATCGCCCCATTTTGCGCGGTGAAATTATTTTTGCGGGCCGCCGGCATCCTCTGGGGCCGATCACGGAGCGCACCTGCAATGGCTACGATAAAACAGAATTTTCCGCAGGCAAAAGGCATGAATATGCGAGTCACCCCCGTATTTTTATTTTCCGCCGCGCCGCGAAAGAAAGAGCGAATAAAGCAAATAGAGCCCCGAAGCGCCAAACAGCGCCGCCCAGCCCGGCGAGTCGTTGGAAAGCTCCACCCCTGCCCAGACCAGCGGGAAGACCACGCAAAGAATGCGCACCCAGAGGCGTTTGAAAAAGGGGTGATCGGGATCGACAAGCATGATGCGCCTCGCTTCGGGATATGGGCCGCGCCGGGCGTAGCCTCGGAATTGGGATCGCCGTCGGACCTCCTCCGGCCCAGCGAGCATAAAAGCGGCGGGCGCTTATCGGCAATGCGACATCGGATCCGGCAGCTCGACAGCCCCCAAACCGTTGGTTCAGGCTGAAGAAGCCTATCAAAGAGACAACTTAACCTAACCAAGTCCAGGCCTCTATCATGACACAACTTTAACGATAGTCGTGTAGCTTGCCGATTCTGGCGGGCTTACACAGTAGGTTTACGAGGAAAGAAATGCCGGAGGATATCCGCACGGCCGATTGGGACGTGATTGTCATTGGCACGGGAATCGGGGCGGCATGGCCGCGCGGCGCCTGAGCGAGCTGGGACTTTCGGTTCTGATGCTCGAAAAGGGCGCGGATCTGGGCGACACCCCGTCCGGCCTGCCGATGAATTCGGCCAACAGCCCCGAAGAACGGCTGAGCGCGGGCGCATGGCCCCAGCCGATCACGGCCGAGCTGGACGGCACTTCCTTTCCCCTCGACGGCATGATCGGCGCGGCGGTCGGCGGCACCTCGCTTTATTATGCCGCTACACTGGAACGGCCCGAGCGCCACGACATCGACCACTCGAACGAGCGCCCCCATCCGACCGGCGGCTGGCCGGTGAGCCACAAGGAACTCGCGCCTTACTTCGCAATGGCCGAGAAATACTTCCACATCAGCGGCGAAACCGACCCGCTCGACCCGGAAGCCGCGCCGCTTCCTATCCGCCGCGCGCCCTATCGCAGACCGACCAGAACATCATCGACGGCCTGCGCCGCGAGGCTGCACCCCTATCAGACCCATATGGCCGCCCGCTTCATTCCGGGCTGCGAGGGCTGCTTCGGCCGCCGCTGCCCGAAGCGCTGCAAGATGGACGGCCGCAGCGCGGGCGTTCTGCCCGCCATCGAAAGCGGCCGCGCGACCGTGCTCGACCGCTGCACCGTCACCGCGATCGAGGCCGGCGACAGCGTCACCGCCATCCGCTGCGAGCGTGACGGCGAGGAATTCACCCTGACCGCGCGGGCCTATGTGCTGGCGGGCGGCGGTCTGGGCACCCCTGCCCTGCTTTTGCGCTCGCGCAGCGAGCACTGGCCCGAGGGCCTGGGCAACCGCTCAGATCTCGTCGGGCGCAACCTGATGTTCCACCTGAGCGAGATCATCGCCCTCTGGCCGGGCAAGGGCAACAAGGGCGACACGGCCGAGAGCCGCTCGATCAGCCTGCGCGACGTCTATTACGCGCAGGGCACGCGATCGGCCTGATCCAGTCGATGGGGTTGAACGCGGGCTATGGCGAGGTGCTTTACGCCATGCAGGGCCGCTTCGACCGCTCGGCTTTGCGCCGCCTGCGCCCGCTACGGCACGGGTTGCGCATTCCCGCGCGCATGGCCGCCAAGCTTTTGGGACCGGCCAAGCTGTTCGTCGGCGTGCTCGAGGATCTGCCCTATGCCGAGAACCGCCTGCTTCCGGATCGAGCCTGACCGACAAGCTGCATTTCCGCTACGCGATCTCCGAAGAACTGACGCAGCGCCGCCTCGCTTTCCGCAAGGCCATGCGCGAAAGCTTCCGCGGCAGCCGCACCATGTTCATGGGCAACACCCCGCAGCTGAACTTCGCCCATCCCTGCGGCACCGCGCGTTTCGGCGACGACCCGAGAACCAGCGTGCTCGACCGCGACTGCAAACTCCATGGCGTGGACAATCTTTACGTCGCGGATTCCTCGTTCATGCCGACTTCGAACGGGGTCAATCCCAGCCTGACGATTGCGGCAAATGCGCTGCGCGTCGCCGAACGGCTGGCCGAGGATCTGCGACCACGGCTTGCCGCAGCCGTCGGGCTTGGCTATTGAACAAACAAGCACCTACCGAAGGAGCGGCGCATGTCTGCAGCTAAGCTTGTCACCATTTATGGCGGATCGGGGTTCCTGGGCCGGCAGATCGCGCGCATCCTTGCCGCGCAAGGCTGGCGCGTCCGTGTCGCCGTCCGCCGCCCGAACGAGGCTCTGGCCGTCCGGACCTACGGCGTCCCCGGTCAAATCGATCCGGTCCTGTGCAACGTCCGCGACGATCTTTCCGTCCGCGCCAGCATGACCGATGCCGATGCCGTCGTGAATTGCGTGGGCATTCTGGTGCGCGAAGGCAAAACACCTTCGACGCGATCCATGTCGAGGCCGCGGGCCGCGTCGCACGCATCGCGGCAGAGCTCGGCACCAGGCAGTTCGTCCATATCTCGGCGCTCGGCGCCGATCCGAGGCGAAAAGCGATTACCTCTCGTCAAAAGGCCAAGGCGAGCAAGCCGTGCTCGAACATCGCCCCGATGCGGTCATCCTGCGCCCCTCGATCCTCTTCGGCTCGGACGACAGCTTCTACAACCGCATCGGCGCAATGACCCGTTTCGGGCCGATCCTCTTCGTGCCGGGTGCCAAGACCGAGGTGCAGCCGGTCTATGTCATGGATGTCGCCCAAGCCGCCGCAATGGCTGCCGACGGCAAGGCCGAGCCGGGCATCTACGAGCTCGCCGGCCCCGATGTCCTGACCATGCGCGAAGTCGCGCATCAGGTTCTCGCGGTCACCGGCCGCCGCCGCGCCGTCGTCGGCCTGCCCCACTTCCTGTCCTCGCTGGCGGGAGGCGCGCTCGATTTCGGCCAGACCCTGACCGGCGGGCTGATCACCAACCGCATCCTGACCAAGGACCAAGCCCGCAGCCTTCGCCTGCACAACCGTGCCGGCGAAGGGTCGAACGGGCTCGAGTATTTCGGCATCCAGCCGACCAATGCTCTGGCGGTCATCCCCGAATATCTTTGGCGCTTCCGCACCGAAGGCCAATACAACGCGATCACCGATACCGCCAAAAACCTGCGCCGGAGCTGATGGATCACAACACGATTGTCGCAGCCGTTTTGGGGCTGCTCGAGGGCTGACAGAGTTCATCCCCGTTTCGTCGACCGGCCATATCCTGTTGGCCGGTCATTTCCTCGGCTTCGTTTCGCCCGGACGCGCCTTCGAGGTTATGATCCAGCTCGGCGCGATCCTCGCGATCCTCGGCGTCTATGCCGGAAAGCTGTGGCAGCTGTTCTCTTCTGCCCCGCACGACCCCAAATCGCGCCATTTCATCGCCGCCGTCGTCATCGCCTTTTTCCGGCCGCCTTTGTCGGCGTTCTGGCCCATAGCACGATCAAGGACGTCCTGTTCGAGACCCCCAAGCTGATCGCCTCGATGCTGATCATCGGCGGCTTCGTCCTTCTGGCTGCAGACCGGCTGGCCAAGAACCCAAAATATGAACGCGCCGAGGATTTCCCCATCCCCATGGCGCTGGCCATCGGCCTTGTCCAATGCCTTGCCCTCATCCCCGGTGTCTCGCGTTCGGGCGCGACGATCGTCGGGGCGCTGGCGCTTGGCGCGAACAAACGCTCCGCGGCCGAATTCAGCTTCTTTCTGTCGATGCCGACCATGGTCGGGGCCTTCACCTATGACCTCATGAAGAACCGCGACATTCTGGACAGCGCGGCGATGTCGAACATCGTCGTCGGCTTCATTTGCGCCTTCATTGCGGCGCTGATCGTGGTGAAATGGGTGCTCGGCTATATCTCGGCGCATGGCTACGCCTTCTTCGCATGGTGGAGAATCATCGTCGGAAGCCTTGCCCTACTGGCTCTATCGATAGGTTGGTAAGTAAAGCTGACCTAATTCTTGACCTCAAACAGCCATTTTCAACCTTCGCGTGCAAGAAAACGCAAAATAGGTAAGCTTAGCTGACTTTTTATCACGCGCGGCGCGTTTTATTCCTTTCGACAGTTCCCACTGCCGGAAGGATTGCGCAGCTATGGCCACGCAGAAGATGCTTAAATTCGTCACCATCGGCCGCCAGATGCCGGAAAAGCGTGACGCCGCCGACCGGTCACAGGATTTCCACGAGATCTATCGCGAATTCGCCTCGGCCAAAGCGCTCGAACAGGCGAGCCGGTGCAGCCAATGTGGCGTTCCCTATTGCCAGTCGCATTGCCCGCTGCACAACAACATCCCCGACTGGCTGCGTCTGACTGCCGAAGGCCGCACCGAAGAGGCGTATCTGCGCTCGCAGGAGACCAACACCTTCCCCGAGATCTGCGGCCGCATCTGCCCGCAGGACCGCCTGTGCGAAGGCAATTGCGTCATCGAGCAATCGGGCCACGGCACCGTCACCATCGGCGCGATCGAGAAATACATCACCGATACCGCTTGGGAGGAAGGCTGGGTCCGCCCCATCGCCCCGAGCGAAGAACGCGCCGATCGATCGGCATCATCGGTGCGGGTCCGGGCGGCCTTGCCGCTGCGGACCGGCTGCGCCGCATGGGCTTTCAGGTCACCGTCTACGACCGCCACGACCGCTCGGGCGGGCTGATGATCTACGGCATCCCCGGCTTCAAGTTGGAAAAGGACGTGGTCGAGCGCCGAAACAAGCTGCTGGCCGACGGCGGCGTCGAATTCGTGCTCAACACCAATATCGGCGAGGACATCAGCTTCGACGCGATCCGCGGCCGTCATGACGCGGTGCTGATCGCGACCGGCGTCTACAAGACGCGCGACCTAGACCTTGATAATGCCGATGCGCATGGCGTGGTGCGGGCGCTGGATTACCTGACCGCCTCGAACCGTGTCGAGCTGGGCGATGATGTCCCCGATTTCGAGGATGGCGAGCTGAACGCCAACGGCAAGCGCGTCATCGTGATCGGCGGCGGCGATACCGCGATGGATTGCGTGCGCACCGCGATCCGGCAGGGCGCACAATCGGTGAAATGTCTCTATCGCCGCGACCGCGCCAATATGCCGGGCTCGCAGCGCGAGGTGCAGAATGCCGAGGAAGAGGGCGTCGAATTCGTCTGGCTGTCCGCGCCCGGCGCTTTCAGCGGCCATGTCACCGGCGATGCCGCGACCGAACAGGAACGCGATGTCGACAGCATCACCGAGATCGCCTCGGTCCGCGTGCAGAAAATGCGTCTCGGCGCGGCGGATGTTACAGGCCGCCAGTCGCCCGAGCTGATCCATGGCGCCGATTACGACGAGCCGGCCGAGCTGGTGATCAAGGCGCTCGGCTTCGAGCCCGAAGACCTGCCCCGCCTTTGGGGGTCGAGGGGCTCGAGGTCACGCGCTGGGGCACGATCAAGGCCGATTTCCAGACCCACCGCACCAGCCTCACCGGCGTTTATGCCGTCGGCGACATCGTGCGCGGCGCAAGCCTTGTGGTCTGGGCGATCCGCGACGGCCGCGAGGCTGCCGACAGCATCGCCGAATATCTGAGCAATGCCGCCCGGGTCGCGGCGGAGTAGGGAGAAAGCATGATGAAAAAGCACCTGCTCTGGGTCGCCGCCACCCTGCTTTCGCCCGCGATGCCCGCCTTTGCCGCGAATTTCACCCCGCCCGAGGGCTGTACGCTCGAGGTCACGATCCAGAACCGCTCCTGCACGGTCTCGCAGCATTACCGCTGCAGCGCCGATCCGCAGGGCGACCAGCGTGTGACCTATTTCGACCGCGAGGGCCCGACCTTCGAATCGCGCATCGACAAGGAAACCCGCTGGCTCGAAAGCCGCGATCTGCGCTCGGGGATCGTCGACCGGCTTGGTTCGCAAGAAAGCGACCCCGCCTCTTTCTCGACCTTGATCGGGACGGGCCGCGACGATTTCGACTTCTGGACGGAGTCGAGCACCGGCGAGAAACTGCGCCATATCGGCTATGACCGGCTGACCGGCGTGACGAAGAACATCGGCGGCGTCGCGCTAGAAGAGACCCAGTTCGACCTCAAGACCTTCAACGAGAGCGGCGACGAGCTGATCCACCGTCAGGGCAACCAGTATATCAGCCGCGCACAGGGCCGTTTCTACGGAGGGGTCGAAGCCTCGTCGGACTGGACCGGCAATGCGACCAAGACCAACGACAGTCCGGTCCGTTTCTCCTTCCCGGCCAGCCCGGTTTCTCGGAAACCACGCCCGCCTATGACTGCGATCTGCAGATGGTGCGCGGCTATTCCATCCCGGTCGTGCGCATCAACGCGCCGTCCTGATCTTTCCCACCTCAGCATCGAGGGAATAAAAATGAACGATTTCGAACAGAACTGGGAAGCCCGCGAAGAAGCCCGCCGCGCATGGATGGCAGAGAATTCCTCTACCGCGCCGATGACGAGCATTCATCCTGCGGCGTGGGCCTTGTGGTCTCGATCAAGGGCGAGGCGAGCCGCAAGGTCGTGGAAAACGGCATCGCCGCGCTGAAGGCGATCTGGCACCGCGGTGCGGTCGATGCCGACGGCAAGACCGGCGACGGCGCGGGTATCCATGTCCAGATCCCCGTCCCCTTCTTCTACGATCAGGTCCGCCGCACCGGCCACCAGCCCGATCCCGACAAGCTGATCGCCGTCGGCCAGATCTTCCTGCCGCGCACCGATTTTTCGGCGCAGGAACGCTGCCGCACGATCGTCGAGACCGAGGTCCTGCGCATGGGCCATTACATCTACGGCTGGCGCCATGTGCCGGTGAACACCTCCGTTCTGGGCGAAAAGGCCAATGCCACCCGCCCCGAGATCGAGCAGATCCTGATCCGCAACGAAAAGGGTATGGATCAGGAGGCCTTCGAGCGCGACCTCTACATCATCCGCCGCCGCATCGAGCGCGCGGCCGTCGCGGCCCAGATCGCGGGGCTTTACCTGTGCTCGCTGTCGTGCCGCTCGGTGATCTACAAGGGCATGATGCTGGCCGAGCAGGTCGCGGAATTCTATCCCGACCTCAAGGACGAGCGTTTCAATCGGCCTTTGCGATCTATCACCAGCGCTATTCGACCAACACCTTCCCGCAATGGTGGCTGGCCCAGCCCTTCCGCATGCTGGCCCATAACGGCGAGATCAATACGCTGAAAGGCAACCTCAACTGGCTGAAATCGCACGAAATCCGCATGGCCTCGAATGCGTTCGGCACCATGGCCGACGAGATCAAGCCGATCGTTCCGGCGGGTTCGTCGGATTCGGCGGCGCTGGATGCGGTCTTCGAGGTTCTGGTGCGTTCGGGCCGTTCGGCGCCGATGACCAAGACGATGCTGGTGCCCGAAGCATGGTCGAAAGCCACGACCGACATGCCCAAGGCCTGGGCCGATATGTATGCCTATTGCAACTCGGTGATGGAGCCGTGGGACGGTCCGGCCGCTCTTGCCATGACCGACGGCCGCTGGGTCTGCGGCGGGCTCGACCGTAACGGGCTGCGTCCGATGCGCTATGTCGTCACGCGCGACGGCCTGCTGATCGCGGGTTCGGAAATCGGCATGGTGCCGGTCGACGAGGCCGTTCTGACCGAGAAAGGCGCGCTCGGGCCGGGCCAGATGATCGCCGTCGATATGGTGAACGGCAAGCTCTACCACGACCGCGAGATCAAGGACCGTCTTGCCGGCAGCCAGCCCTTTGGCGATTGGGTCGAGAAAGTCGTCCAGCCCTCCGAGCTGATGGCCAAACTGCCCGAAACCGCCGAATTCGAAGGCGACGCCCTGCGCCGCCGCCAGCTGGCCGCGGGCTATAATATCGAGACGATCGAACAGGTGCTCGCGCCGATGGCCGAGGACGGCAAAGAGCCCTTGGCCTCGATGGGCGACGACACGCCGCCTGCAGTTCTGTCGCGCCAGTATCGTCCGCTGTCGCATTACTTCCGCCAGAACTTCAGCCAAGTGACCAACCCGCCGATCGACAGCCTGCGCGAAAGCCGCGTCATGAGCCTGCGCACGCGGTTCGGCAACCTCAAGAACGTGCTCGACGAAAGCTCGGCCCAGACCGAAATCACCATGCTCGAAAGCCCGTTCCTCGCGAATGGCGAATTTGCCGAGCTGACGCGGATGTTCAGCGATCAGGCGACGCAGATCGACTGCACCTTCAGCGCGACGGGCGGGCCGGATGCGCTTGGCGAGGCGCTGACGCGCATCCGCAACAGATCCGAGGATGCGGTGCGTTCGGGTGCGGGCCACATCATCCTCACCGATCAGGGCATCTCGGAGAACCGTGTCGGTGTGCCGATGATCCTCGCGACTTCGGCAGTCCATAGCTGGCTGACGCGCAAGGGCCTGCGCACCTTCTGCTCGCTCAATGTGCGCGCCTCGGATTGCGTCGACCCCCATGATGTCGCGGTTCTGGTGGGCTGCGGCGCGACCACGGTGAACCCCTATCTCGCGCAGGACACTTTGGCCGACCGCATCGAGCGCGGCCTTCTGGCCGGAAACCTCATCGAGATCATGGAGGGCTACCGCGAGGCCATCGACCAAGGTCTGCTCAAGATCATGGCGAAAATGGGAATCTCGGTCCTGTCCTCCTATCGCGGCGGGCTGAACTTCGAGGCGGTCGGCCTTTCGCGGGCAATGGTTGCCGAATATTTCCCCGGCATGCATTCGCGCATCTCGGGAATCGGGCTGCACGGGCTGCAGGCCAAGCTGATCGAGGCCCATAACCGCGCCTTCAAAGGCGAGGCGGTCGAGCTTCTGCCGGTCGGCGGCTTCTACAAATCGCGCCGCTCGGGCGAGAAACACGCTTGGGAAGCCAATACGATGAAGCTGCTGCAGGTCGCCTGCGAAAAGGCGTCCTATGACGTCTGGAAGCAGTTCTCGGCAACTCTTCGGGCCAACCCGCCGATCCATATCCGCGACCTGCTGGACATCAAACCCTTGGGCAAACCTGTCCCGATCGACGAGGTCGAATCGATCACCTCGATCCGCAAACGCTTCGTGACGCCGGGCATGTCCTTGGGGGCTTTGTCGCCCGAGGCGCATATGACGCTGAATATCGCGATGAACCGCATCGGCGCGAAATCCGACAGCGGCGAGGGCGGCGAAGATCCGGCGCATTCGGTGCCTTTGCCGAATGGCGACAACCCCTGCGCCAAGATCAAACAGGTGGCCTCGGGTCGTTTCGGCGTGACGGCGGAATATCTGAACGCCTGCGAAGAGCTGGAAATCAAGGTCGCCCAAGGTGCCAAACCGGGCGAAGGCGGCCAGCTTCCTGGCATGAAAGTGACCGATCTGATCGCGCGTCTGCGCCATTCGACCAAGGGCGTGACGCTGATCTCTCCGCCGCCGCACCACGATATCTACTCGATCGAGGATCTGGCACAGCTGATCTATGACCTCAAACAGATCAACCCGCGCGCCAAGATTACCGTGAAACTGGTGGCGTCCTCGGGCGTCGGCACGATTGCGGCAGGCGTGGCCAAGGCCAAGGCCGACATCATCCTGATCTCGGGCCACAACGGCGGCACGGGGCGAGCCCCGCGACCTCGATCAAATTCGCGGGGCTGCCGTGGGAGATGGGCCTGACCGAGGCGCATCAGGTTCTGGCGATGAACAAGCTGCGCGAGCGCGTGACTTTGCGCACCGATGGCGGTTTGCGCACGGGCCGCGACATCGTCATGGCCGCGATGATGGGGGCCGAGGAATACGGCATCGGCACCGCCGCCCTGATCGCGATGGGCTGCATCATGGTGCGCCAGTGCCAGTCGAACACCTGCCCCGTCGGCGTGTGTACGCAGGACGAAAAGCTGCGCGCGATGTTCACCGGCTCGGCCGATAAAGTCGTCAACCTGATCACCTTCTATGCGACAGAAGTCCGCGAGATTCTGGCCAGCATCGGGGCGCGCAGCCTTGATGAGGTCATCGGTCGTGCCGATCTGTTGACGCAGGTCAGCCGTGGCGACAAGGGTTTGGACGATCTCGACCTGAACCCGCTGCTGATCACGGTCGATGGCGCCGACAAGATCGTTTATGACCGCTCGAAGCCGCGCAATGCCGTGCCCGATACGCTGGACGCGGAGATCGTGCGCGACGCCGAACGCTTCTTCAGCGAAGGCGAAAGATGCAGCTGAGCTATGCCGTGCGCAACACCCAGCGCACGGTCGGCACGCGGACATCCTCGATGATCGTGCAGAAATTCGGGATGCGCAACGCTCTGCAACCCGACCATCTGACGATCCGCCTGACGGGTTCGGCCGGCCAGTCGCTGGGGGCTTTCGCGGCGCCCGGCCTCAAGATCGAAGTCTCGGGCGATGCCAACGATTACGTCGGCAAGGGCCTTTCGGGCGGCACGATCGTGGTGCGTCCGCAGATGTCGAGCCCGCTGGTTGCGGCCGAAAACACCATCATCGGCAATACCGTGCTTTACGGTGCGACCAAGGGCCATCTCTTCGCGGCAGGCCGCGCGGGCGAGCGCTTCGCGGTCCGCAACTCGGGCGCCAATGTCGTGATCGAGGGCTGCGGCACCAATGGTTGCGAATATATGACCGGCGGTGTGGCTGTGATCCTTGGCCGGATCGGCGCGAACTTCGGCGCGGGCATGACCGGCGGCATGGCCTATCTCTACGATCCCGAAGGGGTGGCACCGCAGTATATCAATGCGGAATCGCTGGTGCTGTGCCCCGTGACCCAGCCCCATTGGGAGGCGGAGGTGAAGGGCCTGATCGAGCGTCATCTCGCGGAAACCGGTTCGCGCCGCGCGGCCGACATCCTGCAGAACTGGGAGGAGGAGCTGGGCAATTTCCTCCAGATCTGCCCGCGCGAGATGCTGCCGCATCTGAAGTTCCCGATCGCCGATATCGAGGATCTTCAGGCAGTCCCCGCCGAATAAACGGGCGGAACATCAAGGCGGAGGGCGGCTTTTGGCCGCCCTTTGTCGTTCATGGGCAACATTTTGCCAAATAGATCCAGATCAAGGACAGGTGCCGCGTTTTGCTGTCAAATTGCCGCAGCCTTTACGCGGCTGTCACGGGAACAGGCCTGATTGACGAAGCGTTAATGCCGCGAAACCTGATCCAAAGGAAAAGCCATGTCAGATCTGATCGTCGTCGCCTTCGACAATGAAGCCACCGGATCTGAGCTGCGCGCCGAACTCGTGAAGATGCAGAAGGAATATCTGCTCGAGCTGGAAGATGTCGTCGTGGCGACGCGCAGCTCGGAAAACGACATCAAGCTGCATCAGGCCATGAACATGACCGCAGCCGGTGCTGTCGGCGGCGGCTTCTGGGGCACCCTGGTCGGTGTCCTCTTCCTCAACCCGCTTCTTGGCGCAGCCGTCGGCGCGGCCTCGGGCGCGATTGCGGGCCGATTCACCGATGTCGGCATCAATGACGACTTCATGAAAGATGTCGGCAAAGCCATCGTTCCGGGCGGCTCGGCAGTCTTCATCCTCGTGCGCAAAATGACCGCGGACAAGGTGCTTGCCCGCCTCGAAGCCTTCCACAAAAGCGGCCGCGTGCTGCAAAGCTCGCTCTCGGATGCCGACGAGGCGCGCCTGCGCGAAGCCTTTGACGGCGGCAAGCTGGCCGATCTCGTCCAGCCGTCCGAAGGCGAGGCCCCCGCGAGCCCCGCAGCACAAAGCTGATCGCGACGGAGCTGCCGGCCCCAAGCGCCGGCAGCTGCACTCAAGGCTTGACGGGCGCGGCATGGACATGACACGAGCCATCTATGCCGCGTCAAAGCCGATCACCCGTTGAGCCCGCCAGCCGCCACCAGCGCAAACCGCTGGGACGGCTGTTTTCATGGGCAATGTCCTGGGCCCGCTGGCTGGGACTTCGGCTGCTTGCCGCGATGGTCCTGCTCGTTCTGCTCTTCAGCCTCTTCAATCCGCCGACGACCTGGACGATCCTCACCGAAAGCCGCACCTATCCCGGCACGGATCACGAGTGGACCCGCCTGTCCGAGATCTCGCCCGCGATGGTGCGCTCGGTCGTCGCGGCCGAGGACGCGAATTTCTGCTCCCATTGGGGCTTCGACATGCAGGAGATCCGCAAAGTCGTGGCCTCCGGCTCCTCTCGCGGGGCCTCGACCATCAGCCAGCAGACCGCCAAGAACGTCTTTCTCTGGCAGGGCCGCAGCTGGCCGCGCAAAGTGCTCGAGACCCTTTACACTCCGATGATCGAAGCGCTTTGGAGCAAGCGCCGCATTGTCGAGGTCTATCTCAATGTCGCCGAGTTCGGGCCGGGCATCTTCGGCGTCCATGCGGCGGCGCAGCACTATTACAAAACCACGCCCGACAAGCTCACCGCGCGCCAGTCGGCCGCCTTGGCCGCGATCCTGCCCGCGCCGAAATCGCGCACCCCCAGACCAATTCGCGCCGTGCCCGCGCCATTCAGGACGGCGCCGCAACCATTGCCCGCGACGGTCGCGACAGCTGCCTTTCGCTCGGCTGATCTCTTTCATGCCCAAATATCCCCGCCGGAGGCTCCGGCCGGTTGAAACATGCGCCCCGCGGCGTATCACGCAGTGATCTCCTCCAGACCCGAGCCTTTCGCGTATGAACACGCCCTCCCCTCCTCGACCGTCCGCCTTTACCACATCGCGCTTTCGCCCTTCTGCCGGAAGGTGCGGCTGGTGCTTGCCGAAAAGCGCATCGAGGTCGAGCTGGTCGAGGACCGCTATTGGGAACCCGGCACCGAGCTCTTGCGCCGCAACCCTGCCGGAAAGCTGCCGGTTCTGCGCATGGACGGGCGGCTGATGGCCGAAAGCCAGGCGATTTGCGAATATCTCGACGAAACCATCCCGAATCCGTCGCTGATGCCCGCCTCGGCGATCGAGCGCTACGAGGTCCGCAGGCTTTGCGCCTGGTTCGACGACAAATTCAACACCGAAGCCACCCAGCCCGTGATGAACGAGCGGGTCTGGAAGAAGGTGATGAAGACCGGCTATCCGGATTCGCGCACCGTCAAAAGCGGCCTCAAGGCGATCAAGGACCATATGGATTACCTGACCAGCCTGCTCGAGACGCGGCGCTGGCTGGCGGGCAATACGATGTCGCTGGCCGATTTCACCGCAGCGGCACATTTTTCCTGCCTCGATTACATCTCGGATGTGGATTGGGACCGCTCGGGCCTGTTGCAGGAATGGTATGCGACGATCAAATCGCGTCCGGCCTTCCGCAGCCTGCTTGCCGACCACCTGCCGGGCGTGCCGCCGGCACCGCATTATGCCGAACTCGACTTCTGATCCCGACACCCCCAAGGCCGACGCGCTCAAGGCCCTTCTGCGCCAGACCGCGCTGGCCGAGGGCTTTTCCGACATGGGGATCTGCCGCCCCGACGGCCGTCCCGAACTACCCGAACGTCTCGCCCATTTCCTGAGCGAGAACCGCCACGGCCAGATGGAATGGATGGCCGAGCGCAGCCACTGGCGCGCCGATCCTGCCGCTTTGTGGCCCGAGGCCCGTTCCGTCATCATGTTGGCCGAACTTTACACCCCGATCATGATCCGCTGGCCGTGACGCAATTGCCCGACAAAGGCGCGATCAGCGTTTATGCGCAGGGCAAGGATTACCACGACCTCGTCAAGAAACGGTTAAAGCGCGTCGGGCGCTGGCTGATCGATCAGGTCGAGGGCGCGCAAATCAAGGTCTTCGTCGATACCGCGCCGGTGATGGAGAAACCCCTCGCCGAAGCGGCGGGTCTGGGCTGGCAGGGCAAGCATACCAATCTGCTCTCGCGCCGTCTGGGAAGCTGGTTCTTTCTCGGCGCGATCTTCACCACGATCGACCTGCCCAAAGACGCGCCCGATCCAGCCATTGCGGCAATTGCCGCGCCTGTCTCGATGCCTGCCCGACCAAGGCCTTTCCCGCGCCCTACCAGCTCGATGCGCGGCGCTGCATTTCCTATCTCACGATCGAGCACAAAGGTCCGGTCGATCCAGAGCTGCGCCCGATGCTCGGCAACCGCATCTATGGCTGCGACGACTGCCTGGCCGCCTGCCCGTGGAACAAATTCGCCCAAGAGGCCAGCGAGCTGCGTTATCACGGTCCCCATCGCGCGCCCGATCTTGCCGATCTCGTCCAGCTGGACGACCCGACCTTCCGCGAGCGCTTTTCCGGTAGTCCGATCAAACGGATAGGTCGTGACAGGCTGGTGCGGAACGTGCTCTATGCTATCGGGAACTCGGGGCGCGAGGACATGCGCAACTTGGCGCAGCCCCTGACCTCGGACCCTGATCCTTCGGTTTCTGATGCGGCCCGTTGGGCCCTGAGCAGGTTGAGATGAACCCAAGCACCGGCATCGTGTTGAAGCTCCTCAGCGTCGTCGTCTTCACCGTGATGGCGGCCTTGATCAAGCTGACCTCGGATGCGGCACCACCCGGCGAGCAGGTCTTTTTCCGCTCGTTTTTCGCGATCCCCGTAATCCTGATCTGGCTTGTCTGGCGCAGGGAGCTGGGGACCGGCCTGCGCACCAAGCGTCCGATCAACCATTTCTACCGCGGCTTCATCGGCACGACCGCAATGGGGCTGAACTTCGCCGCGCTGGGGCTTTTGCCCTTCCCCGAGGTCACCGCCCTCGGCTATGCCGCGCCGCTTCTGACCGTGATCTTCGCGGCCATGTTTCTGGGCGAGGATGTCCGTGCCTTCCGCCTGATCGCGGTGCTGACCGGACTTGTCGGCGTCGTCATCGTGCTTTTGCCGCGCTTCGACACCACCTCCGAGGGCTGAGCACGGCGCAGACGCTTGGTGCGGTACTCGCGCTCAGCGGGGCGGCCTGCTCGGCCCTGGCGCAAATCTTCATCCGCAAGCTGGTGATGGAGGAGCGCACCTCGGTCATCGTCTTCTGGTTCTCTGTCACCTCGTCGCTGCTGGCGCTGACCACCCTGCCCTTCGGCTGGACCATGCCGCAGGGCTGGACGCTGGTTTTGATGATCTCCACCGGCATTCTGGGCGGGATCGGACAGATCCTTCTGACCTCCTCCTACCGCTTTGCGCCGGCATCGGTGGTCGCACCCTTCGAATATGCCTCGGTCATTCTGGCGCTCGGGATCGGCTATGTCAGCTTTGGCGAGCATCCGACCGTGACCATGCTGATCGGGTCGGCCATCGTGATCGGCGCGGGCATCGCGATCATCCTGCGCGAACGCCAGTTGGGGATCGAACGCACGCGCCAACGCAAAGCGATGACCCCGCAGGGCTAGAACCTGCCGAAAACCGGCCGCTACTTGTCGAAGCCGAAGGCCATATAATCGCGCAGATAGGCCGCGCGCGCCGCCTTGTGCAAAGCCTTGTCGTCAAGGAAATCGGGCAGATCGCGCGCGCGATAGCCACCGGCCGCATCCGCAATCCCGACCGAAGCGCCGAGCCAGTCGAGCTCGCGCGAGAGATCTTCCTCGCGCAGGATGAAATCAGGGCTCGAGACCCGCGCGAAACCCGCGATCACCTCGGACTGGCAGGCCCAGCCGGCATGAACCGGCAAAGCGGTCTGGCCGTTCAGGTTGCGGCGCAGGAAATCGAGGAAATCCGCGAAAACACCAACCAGTTCGGAATGGGGCAGATGCGCGATATCGGCCTCGGCGGGGATCCCGACACGATAGGTATCGCGCAGCGTCTGGCGCAGATCGGCGTTATTGCCTGCCAAAAGCGCGTCGAAGGCGATCCAGGCGCGTTTGAGCGGATGGCGCAGAACCGTGAAGCTGCGGTGTCCGGGATGGGCGCGTTTCCACTGGCGCAGGCTGTTCTGGTTGAAGTCGCGTGTCAGCGCACCCAGACCGCGCAGCCAATCCCCGACCACGCCGGTCGGCCCGCCGCGCACCGGCATGAAGACCAGCCCCGCCCCCGCCTCGCAGCCGACGAAGCCCGGCACGTTCGGGCCGCGTTTGGGTTCGAAATTCGGAACTTTGCGCAGCATGAACGGGTCGAGCCGCGAAAGCTCGGCCTCCATCTCGTCGAAGTTCACGACCTTTTCCGACAGCTCGCGCGGGTTCTGCGGCACCTGATCCGAGGCGGGCTCGACCCGCTCCAGATCAGTCCGGCCCATCCAGTGCAGCAGGCCGGTCATGATGTCGCCGTCGCGCAGATCGTCGTAGCCCAGCCAGAAACCCGACTGGCCGCTGCACTGCAGGCGGTTCTGGATCTTGAGCTGGAACTCCTCGATCGCGTCGATGGTCCGGCGGAACTCGCCGCCATCGAAGCGCACCGAGGCCGGAATCGGCGTCTCGGTCGCGTTCAGCTTCCATTGGTTGGTCTCGCGCGCCAGCAGCGTCGAGACGTAGCTGTCGACCGGATTGCGCGTCAGGATGATCTTGGCACAACTGCGGTCATCCATGATCGCATCGAAAACCCGCGGGTCGTGGTCGTGGAAATAGCGAAAGCCCGACAGATGGTTGGGCTTGTCGAACAGCACCGACAACAGCCGCAAGGGATCCGCGTCGCGTTCGGCGCGGGTTACGCCCTTCAGCTCGTCCTTGTCGGGCCAACCCATCATATAGGGGTTGAACGCCTCGCCGAAGCAGGTGACGCGCTTGATCTGGTTCAGCGTCGCCTCGAGCAGGTTCGAGCCGGTCCGCATCTCGGCGAAGACCACGAAACTCTTGAATGCGTTTGGTTTTGTCACTTGAACAGGGCCTTTCCTGCAGGCTCGTCGACCGAGAAATCACCCATCATCTGCGGCCGCAGACCGGCATTGCGCAGACGCTGGAAAAACCGGCCCAGACCGGCCAGCTCGCGGGTCGCAGGCAGATCGCCCATCTGCGACGGATCACCGCCAAGCGCCGCGATCACCGACTGCATCGCTCCGGCGGGGCGGGCGGTGAAATCGGCCAGATCCCAGATCTGGACCCGCGCCTTGAGCCAGACCGAGTTGAGCGTCGCGACCACTTCCAGCTCGGCGCGCTGCAAGATTGCGGCGATGCGGCGGATGTCGTCGAAGGGCATTCCGGAGTTGAGCAAAGGCACGGCCCATGCGC
The DNA here is from genome assembly GCA_030410095.1 of Paracoccus cavernae. Lineage (GTDB taxonomy): Bacteria > Pseudomonadota > Alphaproteobacteria > Rhodobacterales > Rhodobacteraceae > Paracoccus > Paracoccus cavernae. Next base: position 3,204,611 of record JAUFRC010000001.1, on the reverse strand, counting down.
CGGTGATGACGAAAATCCGCGCATTGGGATCGGTCGCCATGAACCAGCTCAGGTCCTGACAATCGCGCGGGCTGTGCTGGAAGACCTGCATCTGGTGCGAGGCGCGCACGAGATTGGCCAGAAAGCCGCGCGGATCGAGATCGCGCAAAGCCGCGCTATCGGACAAAGCGCCCGGCCCGACCGTACCGCGATCGGAAAATTCGACCCGCTCGCGCGCCATGAGATGGCCGTGCACATCGGCGGGCAGCCTTTCGGCCAGCCAGGGCTCGAAATCCGCGAAGAGATCATTGAAACCTTGCAAAACCCCGTAGGTGGTGCTGGTCTTTCCGTTCTCGCGGTCCTTTCTCGGGAAGCGGCTCTGCATATAAAGCCCCGCCCGACCCAGATCGCGCCGCGAGACGGCACGGTTGATCAGCCGCGACAGACGCGCCGGTTGCGGCTCTGCCGCCGAGGGCCAGACGATGATCGGTCGCGGGAAATAGGAATAAAGCCGCGCGCGCGGCCAGATCTTGCGGGCGACGAAACAGCCCGATTCCTCGAGCATCTGCCGGTGATCGTCATAGAAGATGTAGGGCTTGCCCTGCCCGTCGAATTTCGCAAGCGTCAGCGAGCGGCTTTCGATCTGCACCGAATGGCGCCGCGCCAAGGTCTGGAAATAGCTCTCGTCCGGCACCCAGACCTTCGAGAAATAGCGGTCGAATTCCGGCCTGCGCGGATCGGTCAGGATCGCCTCGATCGTTTGCCGCGTCAGGCACCACCATTGCGAGCCCAGATGCGGCACCAGACCGGCGGAATCCGGCGCTGGAATTTGACCTTGCGCTGGAGGGCCACATAGCTGTCGAAAAGCGTGCGGTGGCGACGAAAGGAGAACGGAAAGCGGAAGTTGAAACGCTCTTCGTTCAGCCCGCCGACGGTCCAGCCGACATCCTCGGCTGTGACGCTTTCGATGAAGTCACGCCGCGGATGGCGCGACAAAAAGGCGACCAGATCCGCCACCGGCCGCAACGGCAGGCAAGAGCCCGAGACCAGCATGACATGGGTGACATTGTCGAAACGCTCGAGCAGCATGGTCGCGGCGTCCTGCGTCGCCTCGACCAGACCATACATTCCCCATTCGCAGGGCCTGCGTCGGCAAAAGACCACCTCGCCCAGATCCGAGAGATCGGACTGCATCTTGTCGACCTCGATCTGCGAGGCCCGCGAGTCGATATGGATGGAGACCGCCGCCCCGCCCTCGGCCCAGACACGCACCATCCGCGCCGCCAAATGCAGCTCGTCATGGCACAGCATGACCACGCCCAGTTTGACGCGTGTGCTCAAGCCCAGTTCCCCTTGGAAATCAGCCCCAGATCCTCGAGCTGGCGCCAATCCTGCAGCTCGCGCGAATAGTCGCACCACAGGTCGACCTCGTCCTGCAGGCCCGAATGATAGGCGCGGTATTCCTGACTGTTGGCGTAATGTTGGCCGCGGTCCAGCTCTTCGGCGGATTTCTCGACAAAGGTCGAGAGAAACTTGGCATGAAGCAGGCAGCCAGAGGCCTTCTCGCCGCCCTCCTCGTCGTAAACGAGGTTCAGCGAGCGCGGCAAAAGCATATGGGTCGAGCTGGCATAGACATAGGATTTCTCCCAGCGCACCAGCGGCACCTTGTTCAGCGCGGGGCCCTTGGCCGGCTCGTCGGGGAAAAGACCCGCGCGCGCGGACCGCCCTGAATCCACAGATTGCCGTATTCGTTGTTCTTGCGGATCGCGTAATTGGCCGGATCGAACCAGCGCGCGATCTCGAACGGGTTCTGCCCCTCGCTATAGGGCTGGGCCGAAATCGCGCCGCGCGGATACATGTCCAGCAGCATGGCCGAAAAGGACCGGAGCGCCGAAGCGTCGAGCCAGTCGGTCAGCGCCCGCAAGGGCCGCGTGTCGCAATGGGGGTAGACCAGAAACTCGTCGGGATCGACGGTCAGGCACCAATGCCCGCTGCCGTAGCGCCGCAGCAGCCAGTTGAGCCAGTCCATCCCGAAACGCGAGGCCTTGTAGCTGGCCCGCGTGCTCCAGAGCGAGACATCGGGCTGGGCCATCATGAATTCGCGACTGCCGTCGTCGGAGTTATTGTCGACGACAAAGAAATGCTGCACGCCCATCTGCCGGTAATATTCCAGAAAATAGGGCAAGCGGACGCGCTCGTTGCGCATCGTCACGAAAAGCAGAATGTTGCCCGGCCGGACTTTCGCCGTCTGGTCCAGCAGCGAGCGCAGCTTTTTCCGACGCCGTATCGCTCGGGCAAGCAGCCATTGCCTGCGCGCCCGAAGCCGGATTCTGCGTTTCAACTGGCGGATAATGCGGGGCAATGTCTCAACCTTTCCGTTAGTTTGATAAACTACTCGGAGAGGTGCGGCAATGCGCCGGTGACCGAACGGAAATGCATCGGCCAGTCGGGAACCGACAAAGCAGGAACACGCTGTAAAGGTTTGGCGGAAATGGCAAAAATCTCGTCGGCCCAAAGCTGCGGCCGATCGGACTCGAGATAGCGCGCCCAGTCTCCGAGGAGCTCCTTGCTCGAGGGTAAAGGCGTCGCGAGAACGGGTATGCCGCGCAGCGCGGCCTCGGCCAGAGGCATCCCGAAACCCTCGGCAAGGCTCGGCATCAAAAGGCCGTGGCAGCGCATCATCAAGGCCGCGACCGCACCGTCGTCGAGCCCGTTCAGCTCGACGATCGGGCCGCCTGCAGGCAGCCGGTCGAGCCGTGCGAAAGTCTCGTGGTTCTCCCAGCCGCGCCGGCCGATGATGAACAATTGCGGCAAGGGCTGATCCGGATGATCGGCCGCCATGCGCGCCCAGGCGTCAAGCAAAAGCGCATGGTTCTTGCGCGGCTCGATCGTGCCGAGACAGATGAAAAACGGCCGCGAGAGGTCGAGGCTTGCCGGCAGATCGCGGGCATCGGGCGCGGCCAGCCGCGTGCCGATCGGCGTCACAACGATGGGCGCGCTGCGATGGACGACAAGCCGCTTGCGCCAAAGCGCGATCCGTTCGGCGCTGGCCTGCGAGATCGTCAGGATCAGATCCGCCCCCTGTGCCGCGATCATAAACCGGTCGCGGAATTTCACGTCCTGCCCCGCGCGGGTATATTCGGGATGATCGAGCGGGATCATGTCGTGGATCAGAACCACCCGCTGCAAGTCCGCGAGCCCGTTGAACACTTCGCGCCGCCAATTCGCATGCCCGAGGTTGAGGTAGACCGCCCCGCCCCGAGCCGCGTCTTGGCCATGCGGCCCAAACGGCGGGTTGTGCCCCGCTCCGATGCCAGCGCCATGCCGCGCAGGGCGGACAATGCGCGATCCTTGACGCTGGTCCTGCCGCGCAGCCGCGCCAGAAAGCCCGGTGCGGGCAGATCGCCCTGCGCGCCGTCGATCCAGCGCAGGATTGCCGCTCCCGCTTCGGGCGGCAGCAAAAGCTGCGCGCCGAAAGCACGGCAGAGCAAAAGATGCGGTTGGTCCTGAAGATGGAGCAGCCATTCCCGTTCGACCCGGTCGATACCGGTCAGAGGCAGGCCGTCCAGCCGCGCGATCAGACGCGAGATATCAAGCAGGATGCCCTGCTCAGCGTGCATATCCGCCGTTCTGGTGCCAGCGCCAGGCATCCGTCACCATCTGTGCCATCGTCGAGCGATGCGGCTCCCAGCCCAGCACCGCAACCGCCTTTTCGCTGCCCGAGACCAGTTTGACCGCATCGCCTTCGCGGCGCGCGCCTTCGGTGATCGGCACGGGGCGGTTGGTGACATGGCGCGATTCATTGATCACTTCGCGCACCGAAAAGCCGTTGCCGGTGCCGAGGCAGAAGACCTCGATCCCCGCGCCGACCTTGCCCTCCTTGAGCCGCTTGAGGCCGAGAACATGGGCATCGACCAGATCCATGACATGGACATAGTCGCGGATGCAGGTGCCGTCCGGCGTCGGGTAATCGGTGCCGAAAATCGTCAGCGCACCGCGTTTGCCGTCAACCGCATCGAGAATAAGCGGAATGAGATGGGTTTCGGGCTGGTGGAACTCGCCCACCTCGCCCTCGGGATCGGCACCCGCGACGTTGAAATAGCGGAAGACCACCGAGCGCAGACCGTCGGAGGCGCCGAAATCCTTCAGCATGTCCTCGATCGCGCGTTTGCTGGCGCCGTAGGCATTCAGCGGGTTCTGGGGCGTGTTCTCGTCCAGCACCACCCCGTCGTGATCGCCATAGGTGGCGCAGGTCGAGGAGAAGACGAAATCCTTGATCCCCACAGCCAGCGTCGCCTCGATCAGCGTCAGCGAGGCCGCGACATTGCCGCGCCAGTATTTGCCCGGCTCGCGCATCGCCTCGCCAACCTGGCTCAGCGCGGCGAAATGCATGACGGCGACCGGCCGGTGCCTGGCCAGAACCTCGTCGAGGCGGGCGCGATCCATCAGATCGCCCTGCTCGAAGGGGCCGAACTTCACGGCCTCCTGCCAGCCCGTAACAAGGCTGTCATAGGTCACGGGCGTGAAACCCGCCGCTTTCAAGGCCTTGCAGGCATGCGAGCCGATATAGCCCGCACCGCCCGTGACCAGAACCCGGTCGCTCATCGTGCTGTCCTTACTCTGCCGCTTTGCGGATCGCGGCGAGATCGTTGAGGTAATCGCCGAACTCGTCCTTGAGCTCCTCGCGCGCGAGGCCGAAAGCGACCGTCGCCTGCAGGAAGCCCGCTTTCGAGCCGCAATCGAAGCGCTGGCCACGGAAGCGCAGGCCATAGACGCCGCGACCTTCCTCGATCTCGTCGGCAATCGCGTCCGTCAGCTGGATTTCCCCGCCCGAACCCTGACGCAGCTTGTTGAGGTTCTGCATCACGGTCGGCGCAAGGATGTAGCGCCCGATCACCGCGAGGTTCGACGGAGGATTGATTGCGGCTTTTCGACCATGCCTTTGGCACGGACGATCGCGCCCATATCCTCGGCAATATCCAGAACGCCGTAGGATTTGGTCTTCTCGGTCGGGACTTCCATGGTCGCAACCATGCTGCCGCCGGTCTCGTTATAGGCCTCGATCATCTGCTGGAGGCAGGGCGGCTCGCCCATGATGACGTCATCGGTGAGAATCACGGCAAAAGGCTCGTCGGCGACGAGGCGGCGGGCGCACCAGACCGCATGGCCCAGACCCAAGGCCTTGTGCTGGCGGATGTAGGCGATCGCCCCCGATTCCATATTGGTCGAGCGCAGGGTTTCAAGAAGCTCGGTCTTGCCGGCTTTCTTGAGGTTCGATTCCAGCTCGTGCGCGTGGTCGAAATAATCCTCGAGTGCGCCTTTGCCGCGCGAGGTCACAAAGATGAATTCGGTAATTCCGGCAGCACGGGCCTCGTCGATCGCATATTGAATCAGCGGTCGATCGACCAAAGTCATGATTTCTTTCGGAATACTTTTTGTTGCCGGAAGAAATCGCGTGCCAAGCCCCGCGACGGGGAAAATGGCTTTTGTGACTTTACGCGTCATGAACTTCACTCCTCAGCCCTTCCGCAAAGGCGCGGAGGGGAAATTTTCAAGGTCTTTATCACCGAGTACACAACATGTCAGTGAATAGTTGGTTTCCAAATGCACTTAATACAATGAATGCGACAATTCATTTCAATCTCGCAACCCACTGGACAATCGGCAGGAAATTGCGAGATGCGCCGATCGGGCAAGCGGTAGATCGCCCTGCCCGCGAAAGGCGCGCCCGGCAAGGGCCCATCGCCCGCATTGAAGCTCCCACCAGCCGCCCGAGGCAAGGCGCAATCGCGGACGCAGGCCGGTCGGGCTCCAGAGAATCAGGCAGCTGACCCGCCCTCCGGCCAGATGGCGCGCCGCCTCTTGCCGCAAGGCGCCCGCGCGCCACTGCCAGCCAGAGAGCACCACGGGATCGGCTGGGGAAAATCACCCGCAAAGCGCAGGAATGGCGTCCCGTTTTCGGGCAAGGCACCGGCAGGGGCGGGGCAAATCCTCGGCCTGACCATCCGCCAGACCCTGCTCCAACCCTGCCAGGAGCGGGCCAAGCGCGAAAGGATCAAGCCGCCCCGCCACCATCAAACGCAGCAGCCTTTTGCGCTGGATCGCCACGAGGTCGGGCATGGTGCCGCCGGATCTTCGGATGAAAAGCGCCGTCGAACGCCCGATCTGGCGCAGATCCGACGGCACGCCGGAACTTGCCCGCGAGGGCCCGCCGCCGCGCCGTGGACGACCTCGGCGGCCGGAAGGATCGCGGTCAAAGCCTCCGGGAAACGCGCGGCCATCCGGCGGTTCACGTCGCTTTCGTCGAGATGGTAGCGAAAGGCCGGATCAAAGCCGCCGATCGCGCGCAGGGCCGTCGCGCGAAAGGCGCAATTCGTGCCGATCGTGCTGACCGGATCCCCGCTTTCGGGGCAAGCGATACCGGCCCCGCGACATCGAGCGGATAGGCCAGACCGTCGCGCCCGATCCTTTCGGCCCGAACCTGCCACCGAAAGCCGTCGGGGCCGCGCGTGGTGCCCGTGGCCGCGACCACCTCCGGATCGGCAAAGGCCGCAGCCAGCCTGCCCGCCCAAGAGGGCACCGCCAAAGCGTCGTCGTCGATAAAGGCGATCACCTCGCCCGCGGCAGCCGCAATCCCCGCATTGCGCGCCGCCGAGATATTGGCCTCGTCAAAGGGGATGCGCTTGAGCGCAAGATCGGGGCGCACCGCCAGAGAGGCCGGATCGGCAACCAGAATGATCTCGAATTCGGGATGGTTTTGCTGGGACAGCGCCGTCAGGCAGCTTGCCAGACGCGCGGGCCGGTGGCGCGAGACGATGATGATCGACAGGCGCGCGAGCGGCCGGCGCGGCAAATCGGGACGCGCGCCAGCCGTCATTTTGATCAATCCGCGCCCATCCGGCGCATCATCTCCTCGATTTTCGCGACATCCGAGGGGTTGTTCAGCTCCCAGAATTCGCGGCCGCGGGCTTCGACCTCGACGCAAAGAACCTTGCGGCCGCGTTCAAGGAAACGCAGCTGCTCGAGTCCTTCTAGAACCTCGGTGCGGCCCTCGCCCCATGCCGGATAGTCGGCCAGAGCGGCGGGACGGTAAGCATAGACGCCGACATGGTGGAAGACCGGCGTCGGCGCGTCGGGGGCGAAATCGCCACCGGCATAGGGGATGACCTCTTTCGAGAAATACATCGCCCGCATGTCGTGGCCGAAAACCGCCGTCGTGCCGCCGACGCGACCCGCAACGCGGTCCGCGATCAGATCGGCGCGCATCTGCCCCGAACATTGCAGTACCGGCGTCGCGATATCGGCATCGGCATCGCCGCGAAGTCCCGTCACCAGATCCTCGATGAACCAGGCGGGGGTCAGCGGAGCGTCGCCCTGCAGGTTCACCACGATCTCGGGCGAGATCCCCATCGCGGCCACGGCCTCGGCGCAGCGCTCGGTGCCGTTGCGGGCCTCGGGCGAGGTCATGACGACCTCGGCCCCGAAGGCCTCGGCATGGTCCTTGATGCGCGCATCATCGGTCGCGACGACGACACGGTCGACGCCTTTGACCGAAATCCCCGCCTCCCAGCTGCGCCGGATCAGGCTTTTGGCTTCGCCCGAGGCGCCCGTCAGCTCGACCAAGGGCTTGCCCGGATAGCGCGAGGATTGGTAGCGCGCGGGAATGACGATGACGACCGACATGGTTTAACCCTTCACCAGCAGAACGCCCGGAGCGAAGGCGATGAAGAAGGGTTCTCGAATCCCGCTTTGCCATAGGTCAGCGGGCTGTGGTCGTCGAAGCGTACGACCTTGCCGCCCGCCGCGCGCAAAACCGCGTCGCCCGCCGCCGTATCCCATTCCATCGTGCGGCCCAGACGCGGATAAAGATCGGCCTCGCCGGTCGCGACAAGGCAGAATTTCAACGAGGAGCCCGCAGAGGTCATGTCGCGCACATTATATTGCGCGATATAGTCGTCGGTCGCCTGATCGCGGTGCGATTTCGAGGCGACGACCATCAAGGCACGGTTGTCGGGGGTCGAGGTCACGCCGATCGGAGCGGTCTCGCCCGCCGTTTCGCCGAAGGGCCCTTCTCTTCGACCGCGCCACCTTCGGGCAGCGTGTAGAACAGACGACCCTTGGCGGGGGCATAGACCACGCCCAGAACCGGCACGCCGTCAACGACATAGGCGATATTGACCGTGAAATCGCCGCGGCGCTGCACGAACTCCTTGGTGCCGTCGAGCGGGTCGACGATGAGGAAAGTGCCGACACTTTGGCCATGGGTCGCGGATTGTTCTTCGGTGACCAGCGGAATCTCGGGGAAAGCGGCGCGCAGGCCGGCCGAGATCAGCGCATCGGCTGCCTCGTCGGCCTCGGTCACCGGCGAAGAATCGGATTTGGAGCGGACATCGAAGTCTTCGGCGCCGTAGATCTCCATGATCTTCTCGCCCGCCTGCAGCGCCAGTCGGCGCATCTCGGCCATCATCGGTTCAAATTGCATCAATTATTCCTTTCCTGCCGCAGCGCGAGGCGTCTGCACCAGATTGAACCCGCGTTTGTCCTCACTTATGGTGCGAGCCATGGCTTTCGGCAAGCGTCGGCCATCCGCAGGAAGGACCGGACAACCGTCATGTTCACGCAACGCCGAAACCGCAACATGTTCGAGGCCGCGCTGACGACCTTGGCGCTGATCTATCACGTTACGGTTTACGACCTGCGCAAAGACCACCGCAACGCCGTGGTCGGCTTGCTGATGACCATCCTGCAATCCTCGCTGTTCGTCGTCGGCTTTCTCGGGATGTATATGCTGATCGGCGTGAAACATTCGCCGATCCGCGGCGATTTCATCGTCTTCATCATGACCGGGATCTTCCTTTTCATGACGCATAGCCAGACGGCGGGTGCGGTCTCGCGGGCGGGGAACGCGCTCGACAGCATGGTCAAACACGGGCCGATGAACACTGCGGTACTGATTTGCGGCGCGTCGCTGGCGGTGCTTTACCGCCAGACGATCTCGATCTTCGTCATGCTCTGGGCCTATCACACCCTGATCGCGCCCATCCATATCGATGACCCGTTGTCGTGCTACGGCATGCTTTTGCTGGCGTGGTTTTACGGGATCTGCGTCGGGCTGATCTTTCTTGCGGTGCGCATGTGGTGGCCGCCGGGCGGCAAGGTCATCACGACGCTTTACCAGCGCGTGAACATGATCGCTTCGGGCAAGATGTTCGTGGCCAATACCCTGCCCACCTTCATGCTGCACATGTTCGGCTGGAACCCCTGTTCCACCTCATCGACCAGACGCGCGGCTTTGCCTTCATCAACTATGCGCCGCGCAACACCAGCCTGACCTATCCGGTCTATGTCATCATCGCGGTGATGATGATCGGGCTGATGGCCGAATTCGTGACCCGCAACGCCGCATCCTTGAGCTGGAGCGCGGGGCGCTAACCCCGCCCGGATCCGGCCGCGGCGGGGCCCTTGTCGGGTGCGGATCCGGACAGTTCGGACAAAGCCCCTTTCGGCCCGAAACCGCTTTTTCACGTGAATCAGCGCCGGATCGGCGGCATTTAACCGTCAATTAACCACAGATTCCGATGCCTGCCGAGAATAGGCAAAACACTGGTCGACACCGGCTTGCAGCGCGCTTTCCCTCCCTATATAGAGACTCGAAGCCGGCAGGGGCCAAATCACCAGGCCGGCAAGATTAGGGATAGGCGCCCAGAGGCCGCTACGGCTCTGGAAGCCGAAACATCGCCGCAAGAGAGGATTTTGAATGTCTAAAGTCATCGGCATCGACCTTGGTACCACCAACAGCTGCGTCGCCATCATGGACGGCAGCCAGCCCAAGGTTATCGAGAACTCGGAAGGCGCGCGCACCACGCCGTCCATCGTCGGCTTTACCGACAGCGAACGTCTGGTCGGCCAGGCTGCAAAGCGCCAAGCCGTCACCAACCCGTCGAACACCGTTTTCGCCGTGAAACGCCTGATCGGCCGTCGCGTTACCGACGCCGAAGTCGAGAAGGACAAGAACCTCGTGCCCTATTCCATCGTTGACGGTGGCAATGGCGACGCATGGGTCGAAGTCCATGGCGAGAAGTATTCGCCCTCGCAGGTCAGCGCGATGATCCTTCAGAAGATGAAGGAAACCGCCGAAAGCTATCTGGGCGAGAAAGTCGAGCAGGCCGTCATCACGGTTCCGGCTTACTTCAACGACGCCCAACGTCAGGCAACCAAAGACGCGGGCAAAATCGCCGGCCTCGAAGTCCTGCGCATCATCAACGAGCCGACCGCCGCCGCTCTGGCCTATGGTCTGGACAAGAAAGATCTGAAAACCATCGCGGTCTATGACCTTGGCGGCGGTACCTTCGACATCACCATCCTCGAAATCGACGATGGCCTGTTCGAAGTGAAATCGACCAACGGCGACACCTTCCTGGGTGGCGAAGACTTCGACATGCGCATCGTCCAGTATCTGGCCGACGAGTTCAAAAAGAACACGGCGTCGATCTGACCAAAGACAAGATGGCGCTGCAGCGCCTGAAAGAAGCTGCCGAGAAAGCCAAGATCGAGCTGTCCTCCTCGTCGCAGACCGAGATCAACCAGCCGTTCATCTCGATGGACAAAAACACCGGCACGCCGCTGCACATGGTCATGAAACTGACCCGTGCGAAGCTGGAAAGCCTGGTTGCCGACCTGATCAAGCGCACCACCAAGCCGCTTCAGGAAGCACTCAAGGACGCCGGCATGTCGAAAGCCGACATCGACGAGGTCGTTCTCGTCGGCGGTATGACCCGTATGCCGAAAGTCATCGAGGAAGTGACCGCTTTCTTCGGGAAAGAGCCCCATAAAGGCGTGAACCCCGACGAAGTCGTGGCGCTTGGCGCGGCCATTCAGGCCGGCGTTCTGCAAGGCGACGTCAAAGACGTGGTCCTGCTCGACGTGACCCCGCTGTCCTTGGGCATCGAAACGCTGGGTGGTGTCTTCACCCGCCTGATCGACCGCAACACGACGATCCCGACCAAGAAAAGCCAGGTCTTCTCGACCGCCGAAGACAACCAGAACGCCGTCACCATCCGGGTCTTCCAGGGTGAACGCGAGATGGCTGCCGACAACAAGATGCTCGGCCAGTTCAACCTCGAGGACATCCCGCCGGCACCCCGCGGCCTGCCGCAGATCGAAGTCACTTTCGACATCGACGCAAACGGCATCGTCTCGGTTTCGGCCAAGGACAAAGGCACCGGCAAGTCGCAAAACATCACGATCCAAGCCTCGGGCGGCCTCTCCGATGCCGATATCGAGCAGATGGTGAAAGACGCCGAAGCCAATGCCGAAGCCGACAAGGCCCGCAAAGAGCTGGTCGAAGCCAAAAACCAGGCCGAAAGCCTGATCCACTCGACCAAGAAATCGCTGGAAGAGCATGGCGACAAGGTTGACGGCTCGACGGTCGAAGTGATCGAGCTGGCGATCGGTGCGCTGGAAGACACGCTGAAGTCGGAAGACGCCGGCAAGATCAAAGGCGGCATCCAGAACCTGATGGATGCGTCGATGAAACTTGGCGAGGCGATCTACAAGGCGAGCGAAGCCGAAGCCGGCGGCAATGCCGATGCCGACCGCGACTCCGAGCCGCGTGACGTCAACGACGATATCGTCGACGCCGATTTCGAAGACCTCGGCGAAGACAAAAAGCGTAACTGATCGCGCGCAACCAGTCAGGCCGGCCCGTCGCGCGAAACCGCGCGGGCCGGTTCATTCATGAAAGGCCCGGGACGAAGACGACATGGCTAAACGTGATTATTACGACGTGCTCGGCATTGCGAAAGGCGCGTCTTCAGACGAAATCAAAAAGGCCTATCGCGCCAAAGCGAAGGCTCTGCATCCTGATCTCAACCGCGACAGCAAGACTTCGGAGGCCGATTTCAAAGAGGTCAACGAAGCCTATGAATGCCTGAAGGACGACCAGCGCAAGGCGGCCTATGACCGCTTCGGCCATGCGGCTTTCGATGGCGGCATGGGTGGTTTCGGCGGCGGACGTGGTCCTCAGGGCGGCGATTTCGGCTCGGCCTTTGCCGATGTCTTCGAAGACCTCTTCGGCGATTTCATGGGTGGTCGTGGTGGTCAGGGCGGCCGTCCCCGCCAGAGCCGCGGTCAGGATCTGCGCTACAACCTGCGGGTTTCGCTGGAAGAAGCCTTTACCGGCATCCAGAAGGCGATCACGGTTCCGACTTCGGTTGCCTGTAATGCCTGCAACGGCACCGGTGCCGAAGGTGCCGTCGATCCCGCGACCTGTCCGACCTGTTCGGGCATGGGCAAGGTCCGCGCCAGCCAGGGCTTTTTCACGGTCGAGCGCACCTGCCCGACCTGTAACGGCCAGGGCCAGATCATCAAGAACCCCTGCAAGGAATGCCACGGCGCAGGCCGCACCGAGAAAGAGCGCAGCCTTTCGGTGAACATTCCCGCCGGCGTCGAAACCGGCACCCGCATCCGTCTTGCCGGCGAAGGCGAGGCCGGTATGCGTGGCGGCCCCTCGGGCGACCTCTATATTTTCATCGATGTCAAAGAGCATCCGATCTTCGTCCGCGACGGCCGCATCCTCGCCTGTCAGGTGCCGGTCAGCATCGGCACCGCCGCTTTGGGCGGCGAGATCGAGGTTCCGACCATCGACGGCGGTCGCTCGCGCGTGAAGGTTCCGGCCGGCACGCAATCGGGCAAACAGCTGCGTCTGCGCGGCAAGGGCATGCCGCCTTTGCGTCACGGCGCGGGCATGCAGGGCGAACATGGCGACATGCTGATCGAACTGACGGTGGAAACGCCGGTCAACCTGACGGCGCGCCAAAAGGAACTCCTGCGCGAATTCGACGAGATCCAGGCGGACAACAACCCGCAGACCTCAGGATTCTTTCAAAAGATCAAAGGCTTCTGGGACGAGATGAAGGGCTGAGCCCCACTCTCCCCATACCTGTTGAAAGGCCCGGTGCGTCCGGGCCTTTTTCTTTAGACGCCGCAATCTCCGGAACCTCAGTGCGTTAACGCGATCTTCACGCTTTGGCGCGACTTTGGGGGCATGAGCCAGAATCGCGCCCTCTCCGAACCTCCTTTGCCGCTTTTCGCGGCGCCGCGCGATGATTGCGACGAGGTGGCGCCTGCCGTGCCGGTCGGCAATGGCGCCAATGGTGGCAAGCAGCCCAGCTATCTCTCGGATCACCGCGCGCGGCTACGCGAGCGCTTCATGCAGGGCGGCGCGGATGCCTTGCCCGATTACGAAATGCTCGAACTGGTGCTGTTTCGCGCCATTCCGCGTCAGGATGTCAAACCGCTGGCGCGCAAACTGCTCGAGGTCTTCGGGGATTTCAACCGCGTGCTTTCGGCCAATCCCGCCCGGTTGACCGAGATTTCCGGTGTCGGACCCGCGGTCATCCAAGAACTGAAAATCGTCGAAGCGGCGGCACAAAGGCTGGCGCGGTCGCGGGTCATCAACCGTCCGGCGCTGAGCGGTTGGGATGCGCTGCTCGACTATTGCCACACCACGATGGCCCATGCCGAGATCGAGCAATTCCGCGTGCTTTATCTCGACCGTAAGAACATCCTGATCGCGGACGAGCAGCAATCACGCGGTACGATCGACCATGTGCCGGTCTATCCGCGCGAGATAATACGCCGCGCCCTCGACATCAATGCAAGCGCACTGATCCTCGTGCACAACCACCCTCGGGCGATCCCTCGCCCTCAGAGGCCGATATCACCATGACGCGCCGCATCGTGACGGCTGCCGAAACCATGGGCCTCGTGGTCCATGACCATATCATCATCGGAAAATCGCGCGAAATCAGCTTCCGGAGCGAGGGGTTGCTCTGACCGCCGTCCCGTCGTCGCGACCTGCGCGCGCCATCGAGTCGTTTTGCCCGATCCCCTCGCGCGGCACCGCCCCGGCACGGGATCGTGAAAGCCGCGTCATGGTAGCTCTTTACCCGCCGCTCACAGCCATAGCGCGAAATCGGAAACTGATAGCGCTAGCCTCATCCAAAAGGCGCAGCGAAAATCCCACACCTGCGCCCAATAGACCGCCCCAAGGGCCGAGCGCGGCTGGACTGACACTGTTTTGATCGCTACAACCGCCCCGCGAGGGCTGCGTCTTGTGCGGCCCACAGTCGTATAGCCGCATAGCCCCAGGGGGCAGAATTGGAGATCTGATCGTGTCCCACGCAGACGAACACGCAGGCGATCACGGCGCCACCCGGAGAGATTTTCTTTACTACGCGACGGCCGGTGCCGGCGCTGTCGCTACCGGTGCGGCCGCTTGGACCCTGATCAACCAGATGAACCCTTCGGCCGATGTGCAGGCGCTCAGCTCGATCCAAGTCGATATCAGCGGGGTCGAAACCGGCACCCAGCTGACCGTCAAATGGCTGGGCAAGCCCGTGTTCATCCGCCGCCGGACCGAAGACGAGATCAAGGCCGGCCGCGAGGTCGAACTCAACCAGCTGATCGACTCGGATGCCGAGAACGCCAACAAGCCCGGCGAACCTGCAACCGACCAGAACCGCTCGCTCGACGAGGCCGGTGAATGGCTGGTCATGATCGGCGTTTGCACCCATCTCGGCTGCGTGCCGATCGGCAACGGCGCCGGCGATTTCGGTGGCTGGTTCTGCCCGTGCCACGGCTCGCATTACGACACGGCGGGCCGCATCCGGAAAGGTCCTGCGCCGCAGAACCTGCATATTCCGGTCGCCGCTTTCGTCAACGATACCACCATCAAGCTGGGCTGAGGAGGCGCACATGGCTGGAATTCCCCACGACCATTACGAGCCCAAGACGGGTTTCGAACGCTGGCTTAACCGCCGCCTTCCCGTCGTCGGCCTGTTGTATGACACCCTGATGATCCCCACCCCGAAAAACCTGAACTGGTGGTGGATCTGGGGCATTGTTCTTGCATTCTGCCTCGTGTTGCAGATCGCGACCGGCATCGTTTTGGTGATGCACTACACCCCGCATGTCGACCTGGCCTTCTCGTCGGTCGAGCACATCATGCGCGACGTGAACGGCGGCTATATGCTGCGTTACATGCATGCAAACGGCGCGTCGCTGTTCTTCTTCGCGGTCTATATCCACATCTTCCGCGGCCTCTATTACGGCAGCTACAAAGCCCCGCGCGAGATCACCTGGATCGTCGGCATGATCATCTATCTGCTGATGATGGCGACCGCATTCATGGGCTATGTTCTGCCCTGGGGCCAAATGTCCTTCTGGGGCGCGACCGTGATCACCGGCCTCTTCGGCGCGATCCCGGGCATCGGCGAGCCGATCCAGACCTGGCTTCTGGGTGGTCCGGCCGTGGACAACGCCACGCTGAACCGCTTCTTCTCGCTGCACTATCTGCTGCCCTTCGTGATTGCCGCGCTTGTGATCGTCCACATGTGGGCCTTCCACACCACCGGCAACAACAACCCGACCGGCGTCGAAGTCCGCCGCACCTCGAAAGAGGAAGCCCAGAAAGACACCCTGCCCTTCTGGCCCTATTTCGTGATCAAGGACCTCGTTGGTCTGGCAGTCGTTCTGGTCGTCTTCTTCGCGATCGTCGGCTTCATGCCGAACTACCTCGGCCACCCCGACAACTACATCGAGGCGAACCCGCTCTCGACGCCCGCGCATATCGTTCCGGAATGGTACTTCCTGCCCTTCTACGCCATCCTGCGCGCCTTCACGGCCGACGTCTGGCTGGTGCAGCTGGTCAACTGGGCATCCTTCCGCATCATCGACGCGAAATTCTTCGGCGTTCTGGCGATGTTTGGTGCGATCATCGTCATGGCGCTGGTGCCGTGGCTGGATACGTCGCGCGTCCGTTCGGGCCGCTTCCGTCCGCAGTTCAAATGGTGGTTCTGGCTGCTCGCGATCGACTTCGTGGTGCTGACCTGGGTGGGCGCAATGCCGACCGAAGGCATCTACCCCTATATCTCGCTCGCCGGTGCAGCTTACTGGTTCGCCTATTTCCTCGTGATCCTGCCGATCCTCGGCGTGATCGAAAAGCCGCTGCCGATGCCGCAGACGATCGAGGAAGATTTCGACGCGCATTACGGCGCCAAAACCCATCCTGCCGAGTAAGGAGAGGCGACAATGACCATGAGAAACGTTTCGCTCACGGCGGTTGCAGCCCTGTCCGTTGCTTTGGCCGGTGGCGCGATGGCGCAGGACAACAGCACGGCAGCGGGCACTTCCGCTCCGGCCGGCTCCAGCTACCATAATGCCCAGACGGCTGCTCCGGCAGCCGAGGCCCCTGCCGCGGCAACCACCGAAGCCCCGGCAGAGGCGGCTCCGGCCGAAGCTGCACCGCTGCGCAAGCAACTGAAGCACCGGCAGAGGCTCCGGCCGAAGCCGCGGCGCCTGAGGCTGCCGCTCCGGAAGCTCCGGCAGAGGCACCGGCTGCAGAGGCACCTGCTGCAGAGGCTCCCGCTGTCGAGGCTCCGGCCACGACCGCACCGGCAGAAGCAGCAGAGCCTGCGGCAGAAGCTCCGGCAGAGGCAGCCCCTGCCGAAGCGGAAGCCCCGCAGCCGAGGCACCCGCCGAGGCGACTCCGGCCGAAGCAGCACCCGCCGAGCCGGCTCCGGCTGAGGCAGCACCCGCTGAAGCAGCACCGGCTGAGGCAGCACCCGCTGAAGCAGCACCGGCAGAGCCCGCAGCAGAGGCTCCGGCCGAAGCTGCAGCCGAGGCACCTGCAGCGGCAGCGGCAGAAGAGGCACCCGCCGCTTCGCACGAAGCCGCCCATATCGAAGACATCGCTTTCAGCTTCGAAGGTCCGTTCGGCACCTTCGACCAGCACCAGCTGCAGCGCGGTCTTCAGGTCTACACCGAGGTCTGCTCGGCCTGCCACGGTCTGACCTATGTGCCGCTGCGCACGCTGCATGACGCCAACGGTCTCGGCCTGCCCGAAGACCAGGTGCGCGCCTATGCCGCCAACCTGACCATCATCGATGCGGAAACCGGCGAGGAGCGTCCGCGCATCCCGACCGACCACTTCCCGACCGTGCCCCACGCCGACGGCATGGGTCCGGACCTGTCGCTGATGGCCAAGGCACGCGCGGGCTTCCACGGCCCCTACGGCACCGGCCTGTCGCAGCTGTTCAACGGCATCGGCGGACCGGAATACATCCATGCGGTTCTCACCGGCTATAACGGCGAGACCAAGGATGAGGCCGGCAGCACCTTCTATCACAACTCGGCTTTCGCGGGGAATTGGATCGCGATGCCCTCGCCGCTGAGCGAAGGTTCCGTGACCTATGAAGACGGCACCGAAGCGACTGTCGACCAGATGGCACAGGACGTTGCCGCCTTCCTGATGTGGACCGCAGAGCCCAAGCTCATGGACCGCAAACAGGTCGGTTTCGTCTCGGTCCTGATGCTGCTCGTGCTGACGGTCCTGCTTTACCTGACCAACAAGCGCCTGTGGTGGTCGGTCAAGCACCGCGACGAAAAGCAACAGTAACGCAATACGCGACGACTGATTGGAACGCGCCCTCCGGGGCGCGTTCCGCATTTCGGCAACTGGACAAATCAGACCAGTGCAAGCCAGATAGCGACGCCGGACAAAAGGCAGGGACCTGACATGACGATTTACAATCTCGGCTCGATCAATATCGACCACATCTATCGCCTCGATCACCTGCCCCGCGCCGGAGAGACGCTGGCCTCGCGCAACTACGGGCTCGGGCTCGGCGGCAAGGGCGCGAACCAATCGGTCGCGGCAGCCCGTGCCGGCAGCAGGACGGTCCATCTCGGCGCGATGTCGCAAGGCGACGACTGGGTGATCGAGCGGCTGCGCGGCGCGGGCGTCGATACCTCCGGGATCGCGCGGATGGCGGAGGTGCCGACCGGCCATGCCATCATCCTCGTCGACGAGGATGGCGAGAATTCGATCATCCTGCATGGCGGCGCGAACCACGCGATCGAGCGAAGCCAGCTCGACCGCACGCTTTCGACCATCACTTCCGACGACATCTTGCTGATGCAGAACGAAACCGCCCTGCAATACGAGGCCGCGCGCCGCGCGCACGAGGCGGGCGCGAAGGTCATCTATTCCGCCGCCCCTTTTCGATCGAGGCGCTCGAGGCGGTGATCGCACAGGTCTCGATCATCGCGCTCAATACGATCGAGGCGCGCGATCTCTTCGAGAAACTGGGCGAGGATCTTCCGGTCGAGGGCCTGCTGATCACCCATGGCGCCGAGGGTGCCGAGTACCGCGATCTGCGCGCGGGCAAGACCTACCGCCAAAGCGCCTTCAAGGTCGTGGCGGTGGATACCACCGGCGCGGGCGATTGCTTCGCCGGCTGGTTCGCCGCAGGGCTTGACCGCGGCGAAGATTACCCGACCGCACTGCGCCATGCAGCTGCGGCCGCCGCGGTTCAGGTCACGCGCAAAGGCGCGGGCGATGCCATGCCCGAGCGCGGCGAGGTCATGGCCTTCCTGCAGGCGCAATCATGATTGCGGGGCGACTGAGCGGCCCTGCGACTTGTTCCCCGCCTCCGGCAATCCTATGTCTTGAACCATGAAGATTCCGTTTCTTTCCAAGAAAAAACCCGCCATCGCCATCGTCCGCCTTCAGGGCACGATCGGCATGGGCTCGCGCGGCGGCCCCTCGCTCTCGGATGCGGGTATCGGCCCCGTCCTCGAACGCGCCTTCCGCCGCCGCAAACCGCTTGCCGTGGCGCTTGCGATCAATTCGCCCGGCGGCTCTCCGGTGCAGTCGAGCCTGATCGGCGCGCGCATCCGCCGCCTCTCCGAGGAAACCAAGGTTCCGGTCTATGCTTTCGTCGAGGATATGGCGGCCTCGGGCGGCTATTGGCTTGCCAGCGCCGCCGACGAGATCTGGGCCGATGAAAGCTCGGTTCTGGGTTCGATCGGGGTGATCTCGGCCGGCTTCGGTTTTTCCGAACTGATCGGGCGCTACGGGATCGAGCGCCGCGTCCATACCGCCGGCCGCTCCAAGTCGATGATGGATCCCTTCCGTCCCGAAACCCCCGAGGATGTCGCGCGCGTCAACCAGTTGCTCGAGCCGATCCACGAGGCCTTCAAGGCCCAGATCCGCAAGCGTCGCGGCAGCAAGCTGCCCGAAGGGCGCGATCTCTTCACCGGAGAGATCTGGGTCGGCCAGCAGGCGGTCGATCTGGGGCTGGCCGACGGGATCGGCCATCTGATCCCCAGAATGCAGGCGCTTTACGGCAAGGACGTCCGTTTCCTGAACTACGGCCAAAAAGTGTCGATGCTGCGCCGTTTCGGCCTTTCGGCCGATGATTTCATCGAGGCGGCCGAGCGGCGCACCCTGACCACGCAATTCGGGATCGGCGGCTGATGCTCAAGATTGTTTTGACCTTCCTGCTGATCATGGTTGCGATGGCACTGATCGCGGGACCGGGCGTGCGGCGCGCGATCGCCAAAATTCTGGGCCTGCGCTGGCCCCGCTGACAGCAAGAGGACGATATGACGGCATTGGTGACGGGCGCCGGAAAACGGCTTGGCAAGGCGATCGCGCTTTATCTTGCAGGGCGCGGCCATGATGTCGCGATCCATTTCAACGGCGCGCGCGACGAGGCCGAGGCAACCGCCGCCGAGGCCCGTGCCCTTGGCGTGCGGGCCAAGATCTTTCAGGCCGATCTGATCGATCTCGACCAATGCGAGGCGCTGATGCCTGCGGTGAATGCCGCGCTGGGGCAGGTCTCGGTTCTGGTCAACAATGCCTCGGTCTTCGAATACGACAACATCCACAGCGCGACGCGCCGCAATTGGGACCGCCATATGGGCTCCAACCTGCGCGCGCCCTTCATCCTGACGCAGGCTTTCGCCGCCCAGGCCCCCGAAGCCGCGTTCGAGGAGGGCGAGCCGTTGGCGCAGGGGTTGATCATCAATATGGTCGATCAGCGCGTGCTCAAGCCGACGCCGGAGTTCATGACCTATTCGCTTGCCAAAGCCGGTCTGTGGGCCCTGACCAAGACCGCGGCGCAGGCTTTGGCCCCGGCGATCCGCGTCAATGCGATCGGCCCCGGCCCGACGGTTCAGGGCACGCGCCAATCGGCCGAGCATTTCGCCCGCCAGCGCGCCGCCACCATCCTCGAGCGCGGCGCGGATGCCTCCGACATCGTCGCGGCGGTGGGCTATCTTCTGGATGCGCGCGCGGTCACGGGGCAGCTGATTTGCGTCGATGGCGGCCAGCATCTGGGCTGGAAAACCCCGATATCCTTGGCGTGGAATAGGTGCGCCTTGCCGCGGACGCTTTACCCCTGCGGCAAGTTGTACACTGGCGCTGAGGCCTTAACACAACATTCACTGTTTTTTATTTGGATTCAGCAGACTGGGAGAGGCAGATAAAATATCTATCGTTTTCAATAGCTTATTTTAATGCCTAAATTTTAAGCAAATCGCGAGAAGTCCCATGAATCCTATGAATCGAGCCGAAGCCAACAGATTCTCCACCAACTTATCCACAGAAACCGTGGATAGGATTCAGGTTGATCTTATGGTCCGGAACAGGCAGCCCCGATGAGAATCACCTTTAACGCGAAATGACCAATTTGCCCCCTCGCCAGCGCCGGCCAAAACCGGCCATGAGTTGATCTATGACTATTTGAAAACGCTGGACTCTTCGCCCGGCGTCTACCGGATGCTCGATCATCAGGGTGCGATTCTTTATGTCGGAAAAGCCCGCAATCTCAAAATGCGGGTCTCGAATTATGCCCGTCTGACCGGCCATTCGGCGCGGATCGCGCGGATGATCAGCGAGACCGCCTCGATGATGTTCCTGACGACGCGCACCGAAACCGAGGCGCTGCTTCTCGAACAAAACCTCATCAAGCAGCTCAAGCCGCGCTACAACGTTCTGCTGCGCGACGACAAAAGCTTTCCCAATATCCTTGTCGCGAAATCCCACCCCTTCGCGCAGATCAAGAAGCATCGCGGCGCGAAATCGGAAAAGGGCGACTATTACGGCCCCTTCGCCAGCGCGGGCGCGGTGAACCGCACGCTCAACCAGCTGCAGCGGGTGTTCCAGCTGCGCTCGTGCACCGATGCGACCTTCCAGTCGCGCACGCGGCCGTGCCTGCTGTTCCAGATCAAGCGCTGCTCGGGCCCCTGCGTCGGGCGGATCGGGCTCGAGGATTACCAAGGGCTGGTCTCGGATGCCGAGCGCTTCCTTCAGGGAAAATCGACCCGCATCCAGGCCGATCTCGCGACCGAGATGAACCTCGCGTCGGAGGCGATGGAGTACGAGCGCGCGGCGGCCCTGCGCGACCGCATCAAGGCGCTGACCACGGTGCAATCGGTGCAGGCGATCAACCCGCGCGGGGTCTCCGAGGCGGATGTGATCGCGCTATACATGGATGGCGGTCAGGCCTGCGTTCAGGTCTTCTTCATCCGCGGCAACCAATCCTGGGGCAACCGCGATTTCTATCCCAAGCTGAACGGCGTCAGATCCGCCGACGAGGTGATGCAGGCTTTTCTCGCACAGTTCTACGACGGCAAAGTGCCTCCGCGCATGATCCTGCTTAGCCACGGGATCGAGGACCCCGACCTCATGTCCCAGATCCTGACCGAAAAGGCCGGTCGCCGCGTCGTCATCGGCGTACCCCTGCGTGGCGAAAAGGCCGAGCTGGTCGAGAATGCCCTGCGCAACGCGCGCGATCCCTTGCGCGGCGGATGTCGGAAAGCGCGACGCAACTGCGCCTGCTCGAAGGTCTGGCCGAGAAGTTCGATCTGCCCGGCCCGCCGCGCCGGATCGAGATCTACGACAACAGCCATATTCAGGGCACCAATGCGGTCGGCGGCATGGTCGTGGCGGGGCCGGACGGCTGGATGAAGAGCCAGTACCGCAAGTTCAACATCAAAGGCACCGAGATCACGCCAGGCGACGATTTCGGCATGATGAAAGAGGTTCTGACGCGGCGCTTTGCCCGTCTGCTCAAGGAAGATCCCGACCGTCAGAGCGAGGCATGGCCCGACCTTCTGCTGATCGACGGCGGTGCGGGTCAGGTCTCTGCGGTGCACGAGATCCTCGCCGAATTGGGGGTCGAGGATGTGCCGATGGTCGGCGTCGCCAAAGGCGTCGACCGCGATCACGGCAAAGAGGAATTCCACCGTTTCGGCGAGCGGCCCTTTGCGCTCGCGATGAACGATCCGGTGCTCTACTTCGTCCAGCGCATGCGCGACGAGGCCCATCGTTGGGCCATCGGTACCCATCGTGCCAAACGCGCCAAATCGACAATGGCCAATCCTCTGGACGAAATCGCGGGCGTCGGCGCCTCGCGCAAACGCGCGCTACTGGCGCATTTCGGCAGCGCCAAAGCGGTGAGCCGCGCGGGTCTGCCCGATCTCATGGCCGTCGACGGCATCAGCAGATCGCTGGCGCAGAAGATCCATGACCATTTCAACGGAGACTGAGATGGCGCAATTCCCCGACCTGTTCGCAGGCCCATCCTCAGGCCGCTCCGCGAGCCTGCCCCTGACCGCCGCCCTGCCCGAGGAGACCTTCCGTTTCATCGCGCTCGACGTCGAGACCTCGTGCAGCGATTCGGCCAGCATCTGCCAGATCGGACTGGCCTGCGTGCGCTTCGACGCCTCGATCGTGACGCTTTCGAGCTATCTCGACCCCGAAATGCCCTTCAGCAGCTTCAATACCCGCATCCACGGGATCAAAGCCGCGACCGTGCGCGGCGCACCGCTTTTCGGGCAGCTTTTCCCCGCGATCCTGCCGCTTCTGGCGCGCCATCCGCTGGTCCAGCACAGCAGCTTCGACCGCCGCGCCATTCTGGCGGCCTGCGCCCATCACGGCCTTGCCGCGCCCGCGCTCGACTGGACCGACAGCGTCACCATCGCGCGCCGCGCCTGGCCCGAGCTGAAAGGCAATGGCGGTCACGGTCTGGGCAATCTCAAACAGGTGCTCGATCTGTCCTTCGATCACCATGACGCGGGCGAGGATGCCCGTGCCGCCGCGATGGTCGTCCTGCGCGCCGAGGCCCATCTGGGCAAGGCGATGATCCCTGCGCCTTCCAAAACCGGCTCAGGAGCCGGCACAGCAACAGGCGCATCCGGCGGCAGGACGCGCCAATTCCGCCCGTCCCTTCACAGCCGCGCCATGAGCGGTGCGGGCCCCTTTCCCCGCCCGCCAATCGGACTAGCTTTACGCCATGCGCTGGACCTTGCCCAATACCCTGACCCTGCTGCGTCTGATCGCAGCGCCGCTCGTGCCGCTGATGTTTTTCTGCTTCAGCCGGCCCTTTGCGGATTTCGCAGCGCTCGCGCTGTTTCTGATCGCCGCCGTGACCGATTGGTTCGACGGCTATCTCGCACGCGCCTGGAAGCAGGAAAGCCGCTTCGGCGCCGCGATGGACCCGATTGCCGACAAGGCGATGGTGGTGATCGCGCTGGTGGTCATCACCGGCTATTCCGGCATGAACCCCTGGCTCATCCTGCCCGCAACCGTGATTCTCTTCCGCGAGGTTTTTGTCTCGGGGCTGCGCGAATTTCTGGGCGCCAATGCCAGCAAGCTCAAGGTCACCAAGATCGCCAAATGGAAGACGACCTTCCAGATGGTTGCGATCTCGGTCCTCTTTCTGGGTACCGGCCTCAACTATTACGAAACCGGCCATCCGCCGCTGGTTGGCGAAGCCTCGCTGCCCTGGTCGGACAATTGGTCGGATCTCGCCACGCAGGCCGGACTTGTGCTGATCTGGATCGCAGCCGTTCTGACGGCGATCACCGGCGCGGATTACTTCATCAAGGCCATGCCCTATCTGCGTGACCGCGATGCAGCTTGATCTCCTCTACTTCGCCTGGATCCGCGAACGGATCGGCGTACCGCGCGAACGGATCGAGACGCAGGCCGCCACCATCCGCGACCTGATCGAGCAGTTGCGCGCGATGGACGACTGGCATGCCGCCGCTCTGGCCGATCTCTCGGCGGTACGCGTGGCGCTGGATCAGGAGCTTTCCGATCTCGACAGCCCGATCGCGGGCGTGCGCGAGGTTGCCTTCTTTCCCCGATGACGGGCGGCTGAGATGTCGGCGCGCGTTCAGACCGAAAGCTTCGATCTTGCCGCAGAACTGGCGGGCTTCGGCGCGGATGCCGGTGCGGTCGTGACTTTTCAGGGCCTCGTGCGCAGCGAGGACGGCCGGCTGACCGCGCTCGAACTCGAACACTACCCCGGCATGACCGAAAAGGCGTTGACCCGCTTCGGCGAGGAAGCCGCCGCCCGTTTCGGGCTGAGCGACTGGCGCATCATCCACCGCTACGGCACCCTCGCCGTCGGCGAGACGATCATGATGGTGGCCTGCGCCGCGCGCCACCGCGCCGATGCTTTCGACGGCGCCATGTATCTGATGGACTGGCTGAAATCGCGCGCCCCGTTCTGGAAGCGCGAAATCACCGCCGACGGCCCCGGCGAATGGGTCGATGCCAAGGACACCGACGAGGCCGCCCTGAGCCGCTGGTAGCACAGGAAAGTTGCAATCAGCGGCCCCGAGCCTCATATAGACCCCTGACTGACCGAGAGCGCGGAGCGCATATGACCTATCTGGATTTCGAAAAACCCCTCGCCGATATCGAAGGCAAGGCCGAGGAGCTTCGCAGCCTGGCCCGCAAAGGCGAAGGCGTTGATCTGGAAAAAGAAGCAGCCGCCTTGGACAAGAAGGCCGGCGATATGTTGCGGGACCTTTACAAGAATCTCGATCCCTGGCGCAAAACGCTGGTGGCGCGTCACCCGGACCGCCCCCATTGCTCGGATTACATCGCGCAGCTCTTCAACGAATATACGCCCCTCGCAGGCGACCGCGCCTTTGGCGAGGATCACGCGGTTCTGGGCGGTCTGGCGCGTTTCAACGATGCGCCCTGCGTCGTGATCGGCCACGAAAAGGGCAATGACACCAAGTCGCGGATCTTCCGCAATTTCGGCATGGCCCGCCCCGAAGGCTACCGCAAAGCCGTGCGCCTCATGGATCTGGCCGACCGGTTCCGCCTGCCCGTCATCACGCTGGTCGATACCGCCGGCGCCTATCCGGGCAAGGGCGCGGAAGAGCGCGGCCAGTCCGAGGCGATTGCGCGTTCGACGGAAAAATGCCTCCAGATCGGCGTACCTTTGGTGACCGTCGTCATCGGTGAAGGCGGCTCGGGCGGGGCTGTGGCCTTTGCCGCGGCAAACCGCGTCGCGATGCTGGAGCATTCGATCTATTCGGTGATCTCGCCCGAGGGCTGCGCCTCGATCCTGTGGAAGGATTCCAACAAGATGAAAGAGGCCGCCGAGGCCCTTCGTCTGACTGCACAGGACCTCAAAAAGCTGGGCGTGATCGACCGCATCATTTCCGAGCCGGTGGGTGGCGCACAGCGCGCCCCGCAGATGCGATTGCTGCCGTCGGCCGCGAAATCACCGCGATGCTGGCGGAAATGGCCGAGATGAAACCTGCCGAGCTGATCAAGGATCGCCGTCAGAAATTCCTCAACATGGGCTCCAAGGCCCTCGCGGGCTAGGCCGGAGCGCTCGCGGCCTTACCGGCCCGAACCTTGCCTTTTCGACGTCACCCGAGGCCTTTCGGGTGACGTTTTCTTTGCGCGCTGCGGGGATCAAAGGCCGCGGCACCGGCCTCGGCCACGCTTTGATCCTGCTCGCCCGAGCCGCCGCTGACCCCGACCGCCCCCACCACGCGGCCCTTCTGGCGCAAGGGAATACCGCCAGCAAAGATCATGATGCGGCCGTCGTTCGAGTTGTGGATGCCGTAGAACTGCTGGCCGGGCTGGCTGTTGTCGCCCAGATCCTTGGTCGTGATGTCGAAGGCCCGCGCCGTGAAGGCCTTGTTGATCGAGATGTCGATACTGCCCAGCCAAGCGCCGTCCATGCGGATGTGGCTGACAAGATTTCCGCCCTCGTCGACCACCGCGATATTGCAGGGTTGGCCGATCTCTGCGGCCTTGGCTTCGGCTGCGGCAATCACGCGGCGGGCATCACTCAAAGTAACCATGATAAAAACTCCTCGACAAAATGGGGCGCGGGAACAGGGCAGCTCCGCAGGACAGGAGCGTCCGCCAACAAGCGGATGCAGCACTTGCCTCCCCACGTTTTCCCGCGCCACTGCCCAAACGCGAGGCCCCGCTTGCGGGGTTCCGCCCATACCCCTTATGTCTGATAGACGACTTGCGCCGTCCCGCCGCCTCGGGCAGGTTGACCGCATTCCGAGAGAGGCCCCCATGTTCCCCATCCGCGACCACAACCCCTCCCTCACGACGCCCTATGTCACCCGAACGCTGGTGTTTGCCAATATCGTGATCTTCCTGCTGACCGAGCCTTGGGCGGGCGGGATGGTGGGGCTTTGGGTCGAATGGGCGCTTTACCCGATCGCGATCATGCAGGGCTCGTATCTGTGGGGCCTCATTACGCATATGTTCCTGCATGCGGGCATCATGCATATCGCGGGCAATATGCTGTTTTTGTGGATTTTCGGGGATAATCTCGAGGACCAGATGGGGCACCTGCCCTTCCTGCTCTTCTATCTCGCCTGCGGGCTGGTTGCGGCCGCAGCGCAGATCGCGGTCGATCCGTGGTCGGATGTGCCGATGGTCGGGGCCTCGGGGGCGATCGCGGGGGTGATGGGGGCTATCTGCTGCTGTTCCCCAAAGCGCGCGTCGATGTTCTCGCGCTGATCATCGTCTTCATCCGCATCTTCACCATTCCGGCATGGGTCATGCTGACGGTCTGGCTCGGGCTTCAGCTGGTGATGGGTGTGCTCGCCACGGGCGGGGACGGCGTCGCCTATTGGGCGCATAACGGCGGCTTTGTCGCCGGTCTGGTGCTGGCCTTCCCGCTGTTCCTGCGCCTCGGCGGCACGGCCTTTTGGCGCGAGAACCGCGGCCGCCCGCCCCATGCCCCGATCGACTACCAGCAAAGCCGCGTGCCGACGGTGCGCCGTTAAGCCCGCCCCCGGCTGCCTGCTCCGCCAGCGCTCAAGCGGCCTTGATGCCGCGCGACATATGGCGCTTGCCGGCAAAGCCTGCTGCGCGCTCGACCGCGAATCCCGCCGACTGCAGCGCACGCCGCACATGGCCAGCCGCGGTATAAGTCGCGAATGTGCCATTCGGGGCGGTATGGTGCCCGACCTCGAACATCAGCTCCTCGCCCCACATCTCGGGATTTTTGGCCGGAGAGAAGCCGTCAAGAAACCAGGCATCGGCCTTCTCGTCCCAAGCCGGAAGGGTCTCGCGGACATCGCCGATGATCACGCGGGCGTGGACATGGCCGAGTTGGAACTCCACCGCAGGCCATGCGGCGCAGAGTTCTTGCGACAATGCCCCGATCCCCGTGAAGGCCTGATGGGCGCGCGCCAATTCCTCGCGCGTCATCGGGAAGCCCTCGAACGAGGTGAAGCGCACCGGCACGGTCGCGATCTCGGCCAAGGCAATCAGGTTGAGGCCGGTGCCGAAACCCAGCTCGGCGAGATGGAAGCCTTCGACCAGCCGCGCCGGCAGATCGTTTCCGGCGAGAAAGACATGGCGCGTCTCGTCGAGACCGCCGTTCAAGCTGAAATAGGGGTCGTCGAACTGGTTTGAAACGGGGATGATCCCGTCCTTCCATGACAGACCTCTCTGGTCGCCGTCGCTCATTGGGTTTACTCCGCTTTACTCGGCAGATGCGGCGGAGACGGGGAAATGACAAGAGCCAAGATCGTGACGTTGGCCGGAGCGGGCATTTTCGGCCTCTCCTGCGCATGGGAGATCTTGCGGCGCGGCGGCGCGGTCAGGGTCGTCGAGGCCGAACGGATCGGCGCGGGCTCCAGCGGGGGCACGGTCGGCGCGCTTGCGCCCCATGCCCCCGAGAACTGGAACGAAAGAAACAGGTCCAGCTGGAGGCGCTGGTCGGCGCCGAAAGCTGGTGGCACGAGATCGAGGATGCCGGCGGACGGGCATCGGGCTATGGCCGCACGGGACGGCTCCAGCCGGTCGCCGCCGCCAGCCTGCCCCGCATCGCCGAGCGCATCGCGGGCGCGGGCAAGCATTGGCCCGCTTGGGCGCGGATGGAGATCTTGCGCAGATCCGGCGCGGCTCTGGTCCCCGAAAGCCCAGACGGGCTGTGGCTTTACGACAATCTGACCGCGCGGCTGCACCCAAGGCTCGCGCTGGCCGCGCTGGCCGCGGCGGTCACCGCCAAAGGCGGCGAGATCGTGACGGGCACCGCGCTTGACGGTGCCGCATCCGAACAGCCCGTGGTGTGGGCCACCGGCGCGGCAGGGCTCGCGGCTTTCGGCGGCAATGGCGTCAAGGGCCAGTCGGCGCTTTTGGCTTTTGCCGCCCCGATGCGCCGCAGGTCTTGCCGATGCGCTCCATATCGTGCCGCATGTCGACGGGTCCGTCGGGATCGGCTCGACCTCGGAACGCGAGGTCGCGTCTTTGGAAACCGATGCCCAGCTTGATGCCTTGTGCGACAAGGCCGTGGCGATCTGCCCCGCCCTTGCCTCTGCGCCGGTCGTCGATCGTTGGGCAGGCATCCGCCCCCGCGCCAAATCCCGCGCACCGCTGATCGGACCCTGGCCCGGACGCGAGGGGCATTTCGTGGCCAACGGCGGCTTCAAGATCGGCTTCGGCATGGCGCCGGCCGTGGCGCGGATGGTCGCCGATCTCGTCCTCGAGGGCCGCGACACCATCCCCGAGGGCTTTCACAGCTGAGCCCTTCAGGGCAGTGGCGAGACCCCGATCAACGGTGCATGCAGCGCATAGAGCCCGCCCCAAAGCACCAGCCAGATCACGAGGCGGCGCGGCGTTGGCGCCAGTTTGCGCGGCAGACCCGCCCGCACCAGACCACCGAGCGCATAGGCCAGAAGCAGGCCGAAAAGCAGCAAATGCGCGAGATCTCCGTTCGCGACGAGGTGGGCGGTGGCCCAAAGTGCAAAGCCGCATAGCACGCCCGAAAGGCCGCCGGTCGCCCCGAGAAAAAGCGCCAAAGGCATCGCCAGATTGACGAGCCAGCGCATCGACCCCGTTTGCGCCCAAAGCGGCACGAAGGGCGCGCGGCCCGCAGCCGTGACCAGCCAGTACAGCAGGCCAAGCGACAGCAGGCTGTAAAGCACGAGATAGGCCCCGCGCCCCAAGCGCGCGACCAGTGCACCGCGAAAGCGCATCGGCAGGATATGGGCACCCAGAAAGGCCGCGCCTGCCAGCAGGAATTCCGACCAAGCCATCATGGCGCGACGCTAGCCTGCGCCTCGCGGCAGGGCAATGCGATTGACGCGGGGACCGTCTGGGGCAAGATGGCGCAAAGAGGAGCCCTTGCATGTCCCGCCTTCAGACAGCTTTCGATGCAATCGATCAGGCCAATGCCGCCGACCCCACGACCTCCGAAGGCGCGCCCGACGCCCTGCTTTACGGCCAGCGCATGAGCGCCGAGCAGGAGCTTTTGTATCCCGCGGCCTCCGAGCCCTTGCGCATCGCCTGTCGCGGCCAGCATATCGAGCGCTGGACCCTGCCGCGCGCCGATTTCCCGATGGATCGCGCGGGCTATCTTGCCTGGCGCACCGAACAGGGCCGTCGTCACGCCGACCGCGTGGCCGCGATCATGCAGGCGGCGGGTTACAGCGCCGAAGAGGTCGCCCATGCCGAGAAAATGCTGACCAAACAGGGATCAAGCGCGACGACGACGTGCAGGCGCTCGAGGACGTCGCCTGTTTCACCTTCATCCGCTGGTATATGGGCCCCTTCGCGGGCACCCGCTCGCCCGAGGAAATGGAGCGGATCGTCGCCAAAACCGCGCGCAAAATGTCCGCGACGGCTCGGGAACGGGCGCTGCGCGACTTCGACATCCCCGAGCCCTTCGCCGCAGCCTTTCGCGAATGAGCCGCGCTCTTTGCCTCCGGCGGGATATTTGGGCATGAAAGATCGGGGCTGAGCGGATGGCGCGGCCGGTTCTGATTGTGGCCCATGGCCAACCGGGCGATCCCGCCCCCAGCAGGCCGCGATCGAGGCGATGGCCGCCCGTGTCAGCGCGCTTTGCCCGCGCATGAGGTCTGCGGCGCGACGCTTGCCGCCGAGGGGCCTTGGCGCGGGGCATCCGCGACGAGGCCTTGGTCTATCCGCTGTTCATGGCGGGCGGTTGGTTCACGCGGGTCGAACTGCCGCGCAGGCTCGGGCTCCTTGGGGCGCGCGGTCTCGTGGTTTTGCCGCCCTTTGGGGCCGATCCCGGCCTGCCGGCACTGGCGCGCGAGCAGCTAGCGGCCTGTGCCGGTTCCGAGGGTTGGCCCTCTCCGAGGTTGCGGTCCTGATCGCGGCGCATGGATCGGGGCGTTCGCGCGCGCCCTCGCAAGCGGCTTGTGATCTGGCGCAAAAGCTTGCGGCCCATCTCGGCAGCATCCGCTGCGGCTTTATCGAGGAGGCGCCGTTACTGGCCGATCAAGCGCGGGGCTTGGGACGCGCGCGATCTGCCTGCCCTTTTTCGCGACCGAGGCCGGACATGTCACCGAGGATTTGCCCCAAGCCATGGAAGCGGCGGGTTTCGCGGGGCGCGTCCTGCCGCCCTTGGGGCTTGCGCCCGAAGTGCCGCGGATGATTGCCGCCGCCGTCAGGCGTGGCGGGTGAGCGGGACGGGCAAGCCTTCGGTCCATCCGGCCGCGCAACAGATCGCGCGGCTTTATCACGAACATGCCGCTGTCTGGCACGAGCTGCGCGACACCAGCCTGTTCGAACGGCCTTGGCTCGACGCTTTCCGCGCGGCGCTGCCGGTGGAAGGCGCGGCGCGGATCCTTGATCTCGGTTGCGGCTCCGGCCTGCCGGTTGCTGCCGAAATGATCGTGCGGGGGCACAGGATTACCGGCCTCGATGCCGCGCCTGCCATAGTCGCATCGGCGCGGGCGCGGTTTCCTGCGCAGGAATGGCGGGTCGGCGACATGCGTGTGCCCGCCTTGCATGGGCCCTTCGACGGCATCATCGCCTGGCACAGTTTTTTCCACCTGCCCCCCGATGACCAACGCGGGATGTTCGGGACCTTCGCCCGCCTTGCCGCCCCGCGCGCGGCCCTGATCTTTACCAGCGGGCCGGCCGGGGGCGAGGCGATCGGCCGCTTTCAGGGCGAGGCACTTTATCACGCGAGCCTTGATCCCGAAGAATACCGCGCGCTTTTGTCCGCGCACGGCTTCGTCGTTCTGGACCACCGCGCCGAGGATCCGGCTTGCGGCGGCGCGACCGTTTGGCTGGCCAAGCGCGCATGAAAAAGGCGGCCGATGCCGCCAGTTTCGATCCGTCATCAGTCCCGATCAGACGCCAAGGCACCAGCGCATCACGGCTTTCTGGGCATGGAGGCGGTTCTCGGCCTCGTCGAAGACAACCGAATTCGGGCCGTCCATGACCGCGCTCGTGACCTCTTCGTCGCGATGGGCGGGCAGGCAATGCATGAACAGGGCATCGGGTTTGGCATGGACCATCAGGGCCTCGTTGACCTGATAGGCGCGCAGCTGGTTGTGGCGACGCTCTTTGGCCGATTGCGGATCATGCATCGAAACCCAGGTATCGGTCACGACCAGATCGGCGCCTTCGACCGCCTTGACGGGGTCACGCTCGATCTCGACCTTGACGCCTTGGCCGCGGGCGAAGTCGACCCAGACCTGCTCGGGGTCAAGCGTCGGCGGGCCGGTGAAGGTGAAATCGAAGCCGAACTGGCCCGCCGCCTGCATGAGGCTGGCGCAGACATTGTTGCCGTCGCCCGACCAGACCACTTTCTTGCCCGCGATCGAACCGCGATGCTCCTCGTAGGTGAGGATGTCGGCCATGATCTGGCAGGGATGGGTGCGGTTGGTCAGCCCGTTGATCACCGGCACGCTGGCATGTTCGGCCATTTCCTGAAGCGTCGCTTCCTCGAAGGTGCGGATCATGATCATGTCGACGAAACGCGAGAGCACGCGGGCGGTATCGGCGATCGTCTCGCCATGGCCCAGCTGCAGATCGGCCCCGAGAGGATCATGGTCTGGCCGCCAAGCTGGCGCACGCCGACATCGAAGCTCACACGCGTCCGGGTCGAGGGCTTTTCGAAGATCAGCGCCACCATGCGGTTCTTCAGCGGCAGATCGTCGTCGGGCGCACCTTTTGGGCGGCCGTTGCGGGCATCCTTCATCCGGCGCGCGCTATCGATCATGGCCCGCAGATCGGCCTTACCGGTGGTGTGGATGTCGAGGAAACTGTTCATGCTTTTGAAACTTTCGGCTTAACCCCGCGAGCCAATCAGGGATGCGGGGGCAGGTCAAGAGGGGGAACGCAAAAGCGCGATCTGCTGCGCGCGCTTCATCGGAGGCGCGTCAGAATCGCGGCGGCGGCGGCATCTTGCGCCACACAGAACCCCATGGCGGCGACGCAGGCATTGCGGCGCGGGCGGATGACGGAAAGTCGGGATTTGGGCGGGAGGCGCGTCACGCCGTCCCGCAGTTGCAGGCCGCGCGGCAAGGCGCGGCGCATGGCTTCAGCCGCCCGCGAGCCGCCCGCCCCAAGGGGCAGAGCGGCAAGCGGTGCGGGGCTGAGGCCGCATTCAGGCATGGCAGCTCGCCGCGGCACGATCGAGACGGGCGACCGCCTCGGCAATATCCTCGTCCGAGATATTGAGGGGCGGCAGCAGCCGCAGGGTGTTGTCGGCGGCCGGCACCGTCAGGATTTGCTGGTCGTAACCCGCTTTGACCAGATCGACCGGCGCGATCTTGGTCCGAAGACCCAGCATCAGACCCTGCCCGCGCACCCCTTCGAGCACGTCGGGATGGGCAGCGACCAGAGCCTCGAGCTTTTGACGGAAGAGACCCGCCTTGCGGTTCACTTCGGCGAGGAAGTCGGGGGTCGCGACGATTTCCATGACGCGCAGGCCGACGGCCGCGCCAAGCGGGTTGCCGCCATAGGTCGAGCCATGCGTGCCCGCAACCATGCCTTTCGCGGCGCGCTCGCTTGCCAGAACCGCACCCAGCGGGAAGCCGCCGCCGATGCCTTTCGCGACCATCATGATATCGGGCGCGATCCCCGCATATTCATGCGCGAAGAGCTTGCCGGTCCGGCCCATACCCGATTGCACCTCGTCGAGAACCAGCAGCGCGCCGGTCTCGTCGCAAAGCTCGCGGATGAATTTGAGATCGGCATCGGGCAGCGGGCGGATGCCGCCTTCGCCCTGAATGGGCTCCAGCATGATGGCGGCGGTCTTGTCCGAGACGGCCGCTTTCAGCGCCGCCATATCGCCCCAGGGCAGCGTGCGGAAGCCGGGCATCAGCGGACCGAAGCCCTTGGTCATCTTTTCCGAACCCGAAGCCGCGATCGCGCCGGTCGAGCGGCCGTGGAAGGCGCCCTCGAAGGTCAGGATCTCGATCCGCTCGGGCTGGCCTTCGCTGTCCCAGAACTTGCGCACCATCTTGATGGCCAGCTCGGCGGCCTCGGTGCCGGAATTGGTGAAGAACACCGTATCGGCAAAGGTCTTTTCGACCAGAAGATCGGCCAGCTTTTCCTGCTCGGGGATGTGGTAGAGGTTCGAGACATGCCAGATCTTCTGCGCTTGCGTGGTCAAAGCGGCGACCAGATCGGGGTTGGCATGGCCGAGCACATTGACCGCGATCCCCGCGCCCAGATCCAGATATCGCGTCCCGTCCGTCGCGATGGCCCAAGAGCCCTCGCCCTTTTCAAAGGCAAGATCGGCGCGGTTATACGTCGGAAGAACATGCGGAATCATAGCGATATCCTTTGCAGGCAAGAGCCGCGGTCACGGCAAAACAGTAATTTGTGGAAGACAAGCGTGATCGATCGTTGAAAATCAACGTCGGGGACGGAGAGTGTTCATGGTCCATGCGCTCATGGCGCGGAAATTGCGCGAGAACGGCGCGCCGTGCAAGCGGAGTTTTCACCTTTTCCGGATCTGGCCGCATCTGCGTGTCCTCAGGGCTTCATGCGGTAGCCGGTCTTGAGCCAGCGCCATGCCACGAACAAAACCACCGCGACCGAAATCAGGCAGATCGCGAAGCCGCGCCAGACCGGCGCGTCGCTGACGCCGACAAAGCCGTAACGCGCGCCGTCGATCAGGTAGAAAATCGGGTTCCAATGGGCAAGCGCGCGGAAGGGCTGCGGCAGGGCCTGCACCGAGTAGAACGTCCCCGACAGGAAGGACAAAGGCGTCACGATGAAGTTCGAGATCACCGCCATCTGGTCGAATTTCTGCGCGACGATTCCGCCCAAAAGCCCCAGACCGCCCATCAAAAGCGCGGCAAGAACCACGAAGGTCAGCGCCCAGAGCGGATGCGCGACCCCTGCCCGATCACCAAGGCCATGCCGGTGCCGATCGCCAGCGACACGATGATCGAGCGCACCAGCGAGCCGACGAGATAGCCGGTCAGGATCTCTCCGGCGGAAAGCGGCGGCATCAGCGTATCGACGATATTGCCCTGCATTTTCGCGGAAATGATCGAGGACGAGCTATTGGCGAAAGCGTTCTGGATCACCGACATCATCAGGATCCCCGGCCCGAGAAAGACCAGATAGGGCAGCCCCATCACATCGCCGCGCCCCTTCCCGAGCGCCAGAGCGAAGACGATGACGAACAAGGCTGCCGTCATCAGCGGCGCGAAAATCGTCTGCTGCCAGACCGACATGAAGCGCATGGTCTCGCGCCGGCACAGCGTGTAAAGGCCGATCCAGTTGACCCGACCGAAGCGCCGGATACCGCGATCGGAATATTCCTCGGAATATTCGCGGTTATTGAAGCTCTCTTGCATCTGCGCTCCTTGAATTTTCGGGGGCGGGCGGGTATTTCAATACATCCCGTTTAGAACCGGGCTTTGAAGAATTGAAGCCGCAACCTTGATCGACCTCGGGTCGGCACGCCCCGAATGGAAAGGCAAATCATGTCCTGGACCGACGAACGCGTCGAAACGCTGAAACGGATGTGGGCTGAAGGCCAGTCGGCCAGCCAGATCGCAAAAGAGCTGGGCGGCGTCACTCGCAACGCCGTGATCGGCAAGGTCCACCGTCTCGGCCTGTCGAACCGGACCGAAGATGCAGCCGAGGCCGCTCCGGCGGCAGCAGCCGCTCCGGCCGCCGCGCCCGCATCGCCGCAGCCCGCCGCCAAAGCGGCAGCGCCCAAAGCAGCACCTGCCCCGCAACCGGCAGCCCAGCCCGAACCGGCCCCCGCCGCTCAGGCCCGCAGCCCCGAGCCGGAGCCCAAAGAAGCCGACAGCGCCGAGCAAACGCCCGAGCCCGCTCCCGTCGCCTTCAACCCGCGCCGCAACATCATTCCGGCCGGCCAGCCGCTGCCGCCGCAGCCCTCGGCCAATGAAATCAGCCCCGAGGCTCTGGCTTCGGTGCGCGAAGTCGAAAAGAAATCGCGCAAACTCTCGCTGATGGAGCTGACCGAGCGGACCTGCAAATGGCCGATCGGCGATCCCGCAACCGACAAATTCTGGTTCTGCGGCATGCCGAGCCAGGCGGGAAAACCCTATTGCGAGGCCCATGTCGGCGTGGCTTTCCAGCCGATGAGCTCGCGCCGCGACCGTCGCCGCTAAGCCGCGAGTACAGTCCGGAGCAATCAAAAGGGCCGCCCGAGGGTGGCCCTTTTTCTATGCCGGTAAAGGAAGGTGCGGGATCGGCGCGCCGGCCTCAGACCTGCTCGCGGCCCCGACGGCCATCCGCAAATGCCGCGGCTTTCGCGCAGGCCTGCGCTTGCGCGATCATCTCCGCGGGCCTGCGGTAATAGGCCACCGCCTGAATGATCGCCATGCACATGACCAGTTCGAGCAGTTCCTCGCTGCGGCCAAGCGCCTGCACCAGCTCGGGCTCGAAGCTCAGGCCGAAACCGGCCAGTTTGCGGTCGAAGCCGTCCATCGACTTGGCGACGACCAGAAATCCGCCCGCCAAAAGCACCAGCCAGCTCGTGGGCCGGCCCTGCCGCAACCCGAGCAACCAAGGCTTGACGTTATGGCGCATCAACCGGACCGCACAGGTCACAATCAGCGCAATCACCGCCACCCCGATCAGCTTGTGGCCTAGCGGCGCGTCGCCCGTATACAGGCGCAGCTGCAAAATCCCCTCGGCGGTCAGGCTTTTGTCGAAATCGAGCTCGCGCAGCGCCATCAGGATCAGGATGACCGGAATGTGCCAATTGCTGCGCTCGGCCCCGTCCGGCCTCAGCCCGAACCACAAAAACGCCCCCATGAACAGCAGCAGGGCCGAGGACAGCTCGATGCTGCGCCCCTCGCGGTAAAACGCCTCGATCGGGATCAGCGCCATGACGTCGCGAAACACCAGGACGAGGACCAAAGAGGTCGACAAGGCGAGATAAAAGGAGGGGGACTGTCGTTTCAAGGAATCGATCTTATATAATTGGCAATGAAAAGCGGACTTTGCGAAACCGTCACAAAACCATTACCTAGCTAATCACCTTTCCGGCGGGATCAACGCGCCGCGCCGCGTTTCAGGCGGCTCTGGCGCACATGTGTCAGTGCAGAAATGCACAACGCGAGAAGGATCCGCCCCGCGATCAACCCTGATCCTTCCAGACACTTTCAATTTTACCGCCGCAGCGATAAACCCGTTGCGTTATCCAAAGGACGCGTAAATGGCCCGGCATCTCATCACCTCGGCGATCCCCTATATCAACGGCATCAAGCATCTGGGCAATCTGGTCGGAAGCCAGCTGCCGGCGGATCTTTATGCCCGCTACAATCGGGGACGCGGCCACGAGGTCATGTTCATCTGCGCGACCGACGAGCACGGCACCCCTGCCGAGCTTGCCGCCAAGAAAGCGGGCCAGCCGGTCGCGGTTTTCTGCGCCGAGATGCACGAGGTCCAGGCCGACATCGCGCGCCGTTTCGGGCTGTCCTTCGACCATTTCGGCCGCTCCTCCAGCGAGCGCAACCACGTCCTGACCCAGCATTTCGCGGGTAAACTGGACGAGAACGGCCATATCCGCGAAGTCGAGGAAAAGCAGGTCTATTCGATCGACGACGGCCGCTTCCTGCCCGACCGCTATATCGAGGGCACCTGCCCCAACTGCGGCTATGACAAGGCGCGCGGCGATCAATGCGAAAACTGCACCAAGCAGCTTGACCCGACCGATCTGATCAATCCGCGCTCGGCGATCTCGGGCTCGACAAATCTGGAAGTGCGCGCGACCAAGCACCTTTATCTCAAGCAGCGCGCCATGCGCGACCAGATCGAGACCTGGATCGACAGCAAGGATGACTGGCCGATCCTGACGACCTCGATCGCGAAAAAGTGGCTCAACGACGGCGACGGGCTGCAGGATCGCGGCATCACCCGCGATCTCGACTGGGGCATTCCGGTCAAAAAGGGCGACCAGCCTTGGCCGGGGATGGAAGGCAAGGTCTTCTATGTCTGGTTCGACGCGCCGATCGAATATATCGCGGCCACCGCCGAGGGCACCGATGCCAAAGGCCAGCCCGACAGCGAATGGCGCCGCTGGTGGCGTCTGGACGAGGGCGCGGAAGACGTGACCTATACCCAGTTCATGGGCAAGGATAACGTCCCCTTCCACACCCTGTCCTTCCCCGCGACGATCATCGGCTCGAACGAGCCGTGGAAGCTGGTCGACTACATCAAATCCTTCAACTACCTGACCTATGACGGCGGCCAGTTCTCGACCAGCCAAGGCCGCGGCGTCTTTATGGATCAGGCCTTGTCGATCCTGCCCGCCGATTACTGGCGCTGGTGGCTTTGTCCCACGCGCCCGAATCGGGCGACAGCGAGTTCACCTGGGACAATTTCCAGCAATCGGTGAACAAGGATCTCGCCGACGTTCTGGGCAATTTCGTCAGCCGCATCACGAAATTCTGCCGCTCGAAATTCGGCGAAGTCGTGCCCGAAGGCGGCGCATACGGCCCCGAGGAAGAGAAGCTCATCGCCGATCTGACCGCACGCGTGCGCGCCTATGAAGGCTTCATGGACCATACCGAGATCCGCAAGGCCTCGGCCGAGTTGCGTGCGATCTGGGTCTTGGGCAACGAATACCTGCAATCGGCAGCGCCGTGGTCGACCTTCAAGACCGACCCCGAAAAGGCCGCCGCGCAGGTGCGTCTGGGTCTGAACCTGATCCGCTTCTATGCGGTGCTTTCCGCGCCTTTCATCCCCTTCGCCTCGGATGCGATGCTGGAGGCGATGCAGTCCGACAACCGCGACTGGCCCGAGGATGTGCCCGCCGCACTGGCCGCGCTGGATGCAGGCCATGCCTTCACCACCCCCGAGGTGCTTTTCGCCAAGATCAGCGACGAGCAGCGCGAGGAATGGCAAGAGCGCTTCAAAGGATCGCGACTGACCCCTGCCCCTTTAGCGCGGCCGTAGAACCGCGCGAATTAGCGCTTGGCGCCCGAAGACCAAACCCGCCGCGATTGTCGCCGGCGGGTTTTTTCGTCGCTTCCACCGCAATCCTGTCCGACTTTCGTGCTGCATTTGCGGGATTTTCTGGCCAAATTCCCACATGCGACAATTTTACTCGGGTAATTTGACGTCACCATCTTGTCATTTCCGTCGAATCCCCCTAAAGCCTTATCGATTCACTCAGGCAATCCGTTTTCTCTCTCGTGGCGGTGACACCCAGGCAGATCAAAGCCCCACCAACCTCCGGAGATGACCCGTGCCACACCAATTCCTGCCGTTGCAACGCCAGCCATTCGCCCGCCGCACCACCCGCGCCTTGCTGCTTGGACTGTCCGCGCTGAGCCTACCTGCTGTCGCCATCGCGCAGGATGCCGGCACTGCGCCGGTCCAGCTGGACACCGTCGTGATCACCGCAGGCGGCTTTGAGCAGACCGTCGAGGCGGCTCCCGCCAGCGTCACCGTGATTTCGGGCGAAGAGCTGGCCAAAGGCAATGTCACCAGCCTGTCGGATGCGCTGAAATCGGTGCAGGGCGTCGCCACCACCGGCATCGCCAACGAAGAAGACATCACCATTCGCGGCCTGCCCGGCCAGTACACGCTGATCCTCGTCGACGGCAAACGCCAAGGTACCCGCGATCGCGCACCAACGGCGCTTCGGGCTTCGAGCAAAGCTACATGCCGCCGGTTTCCGCCATCGAGCGCATCGAAGTCGTGCGCGGCCCGATGTCCTCGCTTTACGGCTCGGATGCGATGGGCGGCGTCATCAACATCATCACCAAGCCGGTTTCCGACCAATGGTCCGGCTCGCTGACGCTGGAAGCCAAGACCCCGCAGGACGGCAAGTACAGCTCGGACCGCCAGGCCTCCTTCTATCTGAGCGGCCCGCTACTGGCCGACCAGCTCGGCCTGCAGGTCTGGGGTCGTCAGGAAAACCGCTCGGAAGCGCGGATCGAGGACGGTCTGCGCGACCGCGACCTCTCCAGCCTCGGCGGCCGCCTGACCTGGGCTCCGACCACCGACCATACCTTCTCGCTCGAAGGCAGCCGCACCACGATCGACGACACCGGCCGCGTCGGCCGCACGATCGCGCCGCTGGCCTCGAACGGCACGCCCAACAACGATTCCTTCCAGGACAACGAGCGCGGCTTTGCGGCGCTGTCCTATAACGGCACCTGGGGCACGACGACCGCCGATATCTCGTTCTCGCGCGAGACCGGCGAGCGCCAGCTGACGACCAGCGCGGCCAGCGCGATCACCAATGTGCGCAAGCCCAAGATCACCAACGACGTGCTCGACGTGAAGCTGAACACCCCGCTCGAATGGAACGGCGAGCACCGCCTGACCTATGGCGGGCAGTATTTCAAAGCCAAGCTGCGCGACATCAACCCCGGCGTCAGCGATTCGGTCATCGAGACCTTCTCGGCCTATCAATGGGCACTCTTTGCCGAAGACGAATGGCAGATCCGCGACGATTTCGCTTTGACGCTCGGCGCGCGCTACAACGATCACGAGGAATTCGGCAGCCATATCACGCCGCGCATCTACGGCGTCTGGAATGCGACCGATGCGCTGACGATCAAGGGCGGCGTCTCGACCGGCTATCGCGCGCCGGATCTGCGCTCGGTCGTGCCGGGCTATTACTACACCACCCAGCGCGGCGCGGGCGTCATCGTCTCGAACCCCGACCTCAAGCCCGAAGAGAGCACCAGCTACGAGCTGGCCGCTTTGTACAGCGGCAGCAACTACCAGCTGGGCGCGACGGTCTTCCGCACCGATTTCAAGAACAAGATCGAGAACTTCAACACCGGCACGCCGATCGACGTCAACGGCACCAGCTACAACCGTTGGGAATATTACAACGTCGGCGAGGCCCGCATTCAGGGTCTGGAGCTGACCGCAGAATGGGATGTCCGCGACGACCTGCTGCTGCGCGCCAATTACACGCTGACCGATCCGAGCAGCGCACCGGCGATTACGAAGGCCTGCCGCTGTCGCGCACGCCCAAGCATATGGCCAATGTCCGCGCCGAATGGATGACGCCGGTCGAAGGTCTCGATAGCTGGGGCTCGGTCAACTACCACGGCAAAGAGATCAACTCGGGCGCCCGTATCGGCACCAACGGCAAACCCTACCGCTATGACGCGGACGGCAATGCGATCGCCTATGAATACTCGGGCTATGTCACGGTCGATCTGGGCGCGAATTACCGCGTGAACGACAATGCCACCGTCAGCGCCGCGATCTACAACGTTTTCGACAAGGAGCTCGCTCCGAGCGACGCCAATACCGTCGTCGAAGGCCGCGCCTTCTGGCTGGGTCTGACGACCTCGTTCTAAGTCGCGCGCATTGCGGACATCACATGACAACGGACGGGCTGCCCTTGGGTGGCCCGTTTGCATTGACGCGGAATTCATCCGCGCGACGGTGGACTTTTCCCCGCGGGAGCGCATCATCAGGGGTTATCCCAACCGGAGAAACCCATGACACATTGCATCCTGATCGGCGCGCCCGTCGACGAAGGCCAACGCCGCGCCGGCTGCCTGATGGGGCCGATGGCCTACCGTGTCGCGGGGATCGCGCGCACCCTGACCGAGCTTGGCCATAGTGTCGAGGATCGCGGCGATGTCGTCCCGCCTCCGCCGCGCGGCGAAACCCACGCCAATCCGGCCGTCCACCACCTCCCCGAAGTGCTCGCCTGGACCGAAGCGCTGGCGGCCGCCGCGACCACCGCAATGGCCGACGGGATGCCGGTTTTCATGGGGCGACCATTCGCTGTCGCTGGGAACCGTCGCGGGGGTCACCGCCCATGCCAAAGCGGCGGGACGACCGCAATTCGTGATCTGGCTCGATGCCCATAGCGATTTCCACACCTTCGAGACCACGACGTCGGGCAATCTCCACGGCACACCCATGGCCTATGCCGCCGGTCGCGCGGGCTTTGCGCCGCTGCCGCCCTTTCCCGCGCCTGTCCCCGAGGCCAATATCTGCATGTTCGGCATCCGCTCGGTCGATCCCAAGGAATATGCCGCGCTGAAAAGCACCGATGTCATCGTCAACGACATGCGTGTGCTCGACGAGCGCGGGATCAGCGCCCCCTGCGCGAATTCCTTGACCGCGTTCGGGCGGAGAACGGGATGTTGCATGTGAGCCTCGACGTGGATTTCCTTGATCCCGCCATCGCGCCTGCGGTCGGAACCACCGTTCCCGGAGGCGCAACCTTCCGCGAGGCGCATCTGGTGATGGAGCTTCTGCACGAGAGCCAGCTGGTGACCTCGCTCGATCTGGTCGAGCTGAACCCTTTCCTCGATGATCGCGGCAGAACCGCCAAGCTGATGGTCGATCTTTTGGGCAGCCTCATGGGCCGCAAGGTCTTTGACCGCCCGACGCGGAGTTATTGAGACGTCCCAGCGCAGCCGCCCCGCCCCTCGGCCAAAAGGGGCGAAGCGCTTGACTCTGCTTGCCTCCTGCCAAGCGGCAGGCTAGGAATTTCTCGGCTGCGGGCGTGGCGGAATGGTAGACGCATGGGACTTAAACTCCCTGGGGCGTAAGCCCGTGCGGGTTCAAGTCCCGCCGCCCGCACCATCTTGGCAAAACCGCGACAAACAACCGCAACCGCGCCCCGCCCGTCCTTTACCCGAGCCGCAACCAAATGGCCCCGGCTTTCGCCGAGGCCGCCTGTCCGGCGCCACCACGCCACCCGACAGGTATCCGATCCCGCCTTCAGCTAAGCGCGGATGACCCTGCGGCGCAAATCCGAACTGCGCGGCATTTTAGGCGATTGGGCTTGGTTCCCCTGCCCCTCGTTTAGGTTGCGCCGCATCGAGTCTAAGGAGTTTCGGATGGCACAACGTCTTCATCTGGTTTTCGGTGGCGAGCTTGTCGATCCCGCGCGGACCGAGTTCAAAGATGTCAAAAACATCCATGTTGTCGGCATCTTCCCCGATTACGCCTCGGCGCATGCCGCGTGGAAAGCCGAGGCGCAGCGCACCGTCGACAGCGCCCATACCCGCTATTTCATCGCCCATCTCCACCGCCTGCGCGACGAAGAGACCGAGGCGAGCATCACCGATGCGCTGACCAACAGCTGATCTGCGCGATTTCATGGCAGGTCTAGGCGGCAGCGCG
Source organism: Paracoccus cavernae (assembly GCA_030410095.1). Taxonomy (GTDB): domain Bacteria; phylum Pseudomonadota; class Alphaproteobacteria; order Rhodobacterales; family Rhodobacteraceae; genus Paracoccus; species Paracoccus cavernae. Next base: position 3,162,181 of record JAUFRC010000001.1, on the reverse strand, counting down.
GGCAATCTGGCACTCTGGCTGCATCTGCGGCGCAAGGACGGGCTTGTCGGCACGTCCCGCCCCGCAGTCGTCGCACCCGATGGCGAGGGCCCGCTTTTGCTGATCCACCTGCCGCCGGGCGAAGAGGACCCCGCCGCCCTGACCGCCGTCGTGGGCGCGCTTTTATCGACGCGCAAGGATCTGCGGCTGGTCTTCAGCGGCGGGAACCGCACCCTCGGCGCAGGGCGGCTCGCATTCGGTCAATCTGGCGGCGCTGGATAGTCCGGCTGCGGTCGAGGCGGCGCTCAAGGCCCTCGCCCCCAAAGCACTGCTGCTTTTCGGGGCCGACCTGCCCGCCGCCCTGATCACCGGCGCAGCCGATGCCGGCATCCCGATCCTGATGGCCGAAGCCCGCCTCGAGGGAAAGCTCGCGCGCGGGCTTTGGCGTGATACGATTACCCGCGGCCTTCTGGCACGCATCGACCGCATTCTCGTGCCCGACCTCCAGACCGAAGCCCTGCTGCGCAAGCTCGGCGCGGACGGGGGCAAGATCGAGATGATCGGCCCCGTGACCGACACACAGGCGCTTTTGCGCGGCAACGAGGCGGAACGTCAGGCCTTGGCGCAAGTCCTGAGCGGGCGCCATATCTGGTTTGCCGCCTCGCCGACCCTGCCCGAGGCTTTGGCCGCGATCGAGGCCCATCACGATCTTCTGCAATACAACCACCGCGCCTTGCTGATCCTTGCGGCCCCGCCCGAAGGCACTCTCGCCGAGATCCTCGCCTCCTGCGACGCGCACGGGCTCGCGCCGATCCTGCGTACCGACGACGATGATCCCCAGCCCGACGACCATGTCCTGATCGCCGAGGAGGACGACGAGATGGGCCTGTGGTACCGCCTCGCGTCCGTGACCTTCGTCGGCGGCACGCTGATCGGCGGCAATGCCTTTCCCGCGCGTCATCCCTTCGAGCCCGCAGCCCTCGGTTCGGCGATTATCCACGGCCCGATCCCCGGCCGCTATGATGCCGCCTGGGCACAGCTCGAAGGCGCCCATGCCGCGCGCAAGGTCGCGGATGTGCAAGGGCTCAAACAGGCGGTCTCGGATCTGGCTTCGGCCGAACAGGCGGCGATACTGGCGCAAAACGCATGGACCGTCAGCACCGGCGGCGCGGCCGTCGTGCGCCGGATCCTCTCGGACATCCTGACCGCGATGGAGGAAAAGCATGAGCCTCCATGCCCCGCGCTTCTGGTTCGAGAAACCCGGCCCCCGCGCTCGGCTGCTGCAGCCGCTCGGCGCGCTTTACGCTGCGGCCACGGCGCGGCGTCTGGCCAAAGGCGCGCGCGAAAAGGTCGGCGTTCCGGTGATTTGTGTCGGCAACATCAATGCCGGCGGCACCGGCAAGACCCCGACCACGATCATGCTGATCCAGCTTTTGCAGGCGCGCGGCGTTGCGGTCCATGTCGTCTCGCGCGGCTATGGCGGCACCGAAAAAGGGCCGCTTCTGGTCGACGAGCGCAACCACAAAACCTCGGCGACCGGAGACGAGCCGCTGCTCATGGCGGCTTTCGCGCCGGTCTGGGTCTCGGACGACCGCGTTGCCGGGGCGAAGGCCGCAGCGGCTGCGGGGGCACAGGTGGTCCTGCTTGACGACGGATTTCAGGACCCCGCCCTCGCCCATGACATGTCCTTGGTCGTGGTCGATGCGGCGCGCGGCTTCGGCAACGGGCTATGCCTGCCCGCCGGCCCGCTGCGCGAGCCGGTTGCCGCCGGATTGAAGCGCGCCGATCTTCTGCTGACGATCGGCGATGCGGCCGCCCAAAGCCGGTTTGACGCCGATTGGGGCGCGAAAACCGCCACGACCCCGCGCATCAGCGGCGCGCTCAAGCCTTTGCAGATGGGTTTCGACTGGGAGGGCCACCGTGTGCTGGCCTTTGCGGGCATCGGCCATCCCGAAAAATTCTTTGCGACATTGCGCGATCTCGGAGCCGAGATCGTCCGTGCCGAGGCGCTCGAGGATCACCAGCCCTTCACCCGCGCCATGCTGACGCGGCTCGAGGCCGAATCGCGGCTGTCGGGGGCGCAATTGGTCACGACCGAAAAGGATGCCGTGCGGCTGCCGCGCAGTTTCCGCATGAAGGTCATGGCGCTGCCGGTCCGGCTGGAGCTGGACGACCCCGCCCCGCTTGCCGAGCGCCTCGCGGCGCTCGGGTTATAGCGCCCTAATCGTCCTGACCAAGACGCGGCGACGCGCGGTCGAGCGCAAGCTCGGCATCCGAAAAGCGGATCGGCAGGCGGACGCCCGGAATGCCCTCGGGCGTGATTTTCATGCCGCGCGCCACGATCTGGGGATCGGCGAATACATCCGCCATATCGTTGATCGGACCGGCAGGCACGCCCTCGGCCTCGAGCGCCGCAAGAAGACCGTCGCGCGTCCAAGTCCGCGTGACCGCGCTCAGCGTCACGGTCAACGCCTCGCGGTTGGCGATCCGGTCGGCATTGCTGCGGTAATCGGGCGCCTCGGCCAGCGCCGGCAGGCCCAGAACCGTGCAAAGCCTGCGATATTGACCGTCATTGCCGGTCGCGATGATGATCCAGCCGTCCGAGCAATCAAAAACCGCATAGGGCACGAGGTTGGGATGGGCATTCCCGAGCCGCTTGGGCGCAGTGCCGGTAGCAAGATAATTCATCGCCTGATTGGCCATGACGGCGGTGCCCACATCGAGAAGCGCCATATCGACCTGCTGGCCCCTGCCGGTCCGCTCGCGTTGCTGGAGCGCCGCGAGAATGCCTACGGTGGCATAGATGCCGGTAAAGATGTCGACCACGGCCACGCCGACTTTTTGCGGCTGGTGTTCGGGCTCGCCGGTCACGCTCATCAGGCCGGACATGCCCTGAATGATGAAATCATAGCCCGCGCGGTGCGCATAGGGGCCGTCCTGACCGAAACCCGTGATCGAACAATAGACCAGACGCGGGTTCAGCGCGCGAAGACTGGCGTAATCCAGCCCGTATTTTTCGAGACCGCCGAGCTTGAAATTCTCGATCACGACATCGGCATCCGCGATCAGAGCGCGGACCTTTTCCCGGCCCTCGGGGGTGCGGAAATCGGCGATGACGGATTTCTTGCCGCGGTTGGCGGCGTGGAAATAGGCCGCGCTTTCATCGCCGTCGCGTTTGATGAAAGGAGGGCCCCAACGCCGCGTATCGTCACCCTCGGGGGCTTCGACCTTGATCACCTCCGCGCCAAGATCGGCAGAATCTGGCCGGACCAAGGTCCGGCCAAAATCCGCGCGAGCTCGACAACCTTCAGCCCATCGAGCGGTGTCGTCACGATCAGCCAGCCGCCGCGATCTTGTCGTCGAGGACTTTCTTCAGATCGTCCCACGGCTGGTTCTGGACCATCTCGCCGTTGATCATGAAGGTGGGAGTGCCTTCGATCTTGTCGTCGCCTGCATGTTTCTGGAAGGTCGCGACAAGATTGGCGACCTGCTGCTGGTCGGCCCAGCACGCATCCATCTGCTCGGTCGACATGCCGGCTTTCGCGCCGACTTTGCGCAGGTTGGCGGCGATCTCGTCACCCGATTGCGCGGCGAGCCAGGTCGTCTGGTCCGCAAACAGAATATCCGCGACCGCGTAATATTTGTCGTCGCCACCGCAACGCGCCAGAACGCCCGCCCAGAGGCCGACCGCGTCGAAATAGACGTCGCGCTGGATGAATTTGACCTTGCCGGTGTCGATATATTCCGCCTTCAGCTTGGCGAAGTTGTTGTTGTGGAAATCGCGGCAATGGCTGCAGGTGAAGCTCGCATATTCGACCATCGTGACCGGAGCGCTTTCCTGCCCCAGAACGATATCGTCAAGAACTTTGCCCTCGGGCATCTGGTCGGCCGCAGCCGCGGCTTCGGGTGCCGCGGTTTCCGCCTGTGCGGGAGCCGTGGCCTCTTGTGCGGAGGCCGGCACCAGCATCATCGCCGACATCGCCGCGGCGACAGCCGTCGCGAACAGGGAACGGGTGAGGGTCATTTATGAGCCTTTCGGTCGTTGTTGTCCCGACGGGACAGGTTATTGAGGGTCAGCTGGCGCATCGCCGCCGCCAAGGCAGGGTCGGTAAACCCTTGGCAACCGCTTCGGCCTGATGAAGCTGTTCGGGAGTCGGAGGTTGCGCCGCAGCCTTGCGCGGCGCGGGCGCGAACTGCGCCTGCCCCTCCGCAAAGCCGGTCGGCGCGGTCTGGGTCAAAAGCACTTTGGAAACCGCATTGAACCCGTAGCAGGCATTCACCTTTTCGCGAATGCGCGGCAGATCCATCTCGACCAGCGGCGCATGGGCGCCCTGCACCAAAAGCGTCAGCGTCGCGCCGAAGCCGCGACCATGCGCGATCCGGACCGGACGCGTGCGGGCGGCGGTTTCGGGGCCGACCACCTCGGCCCAATTGGTCAGGAGGCGCGCAACGGCAAAGCCGCGGGTCTCGCCCACCGTGCGAACCCTTTGGGCAACCAGCGACGAGGCGACCTCGAAGCCGCGCATCCTGCGCCTTTGGGTCTTCTGCTGGTCTTTCGACTGCGCCATAGCTCGCGGCACCTTGTCCCGTCGCACCATTAAAATCCAATGCAGTCTGGACCGGACCGCTTCGGGATGCCAGATACCAGAGTCTGAAAATTGCGTGAAAGAACAGTGATCGCCCCGCTTCTTCTTGATTGGTACGACCGCCATGCGCGCGTTCTCCCTTGGCGAGTACCGCCGAAAGGGGGACCGGCGACCCCTATCGCGTCTGGCTGTCCGAAGTCATGCTGCAACAAACCACTGTTGCGGCGGTGAAATCCTATTTCGAGCGCTTCACCAGTCTTTGGCCCAGTGTCGAGGATCTGGCCGCCGCACCCGACGAGGCGGTCATGGCGGAATGGGCGGGCCTCGGCTATTACGCGCGTGCCCGCAATCTGGTGGCCTGCGCCCGCGCGGTTGCCGAACGCGGCGCGTTTCCCGACACGCGCGAGGGGCTCGAGGCGCTGCCCGGCATCGGCGCCTATACATCGGCCGCGATTGCCGCGATCGCCTTCGACCGCTGCGAAACCGTGGTCGACGGCAATGTCGAGCGCGTGGTCTCGCGGCTCTTCGCGGTCGAAACCCCGATTCCGCGCGCCAAACCGCTGCTGCGCGAGCTGGCGGACCGGCTGACCCCGACCGAACGTCCGGGCGATTTCGCACAGGCAATGATGGATCTCGGGGCGACGATCTGCACGCCGCGCAACCCCGCCTGCGCGATCTGCCCGCTGATCGGCGAATGCGCGGCGCAAAAGCGCGGAATTGCGGCGGAGCTGCCCCGCAAAGAGCCGAAAAGCCCAAACCCATGCGGCAGGGCATCGCTTGGGTCGGCTTCAGCAATGCCGGCGTCCTGCTCGAGCGGCGCGCCGAAAAGGGCCTGCTGGGCGGCACGCTGGCCTTCCCCTCGAGCGGCTGGGACGGCTCCGATCTGGCACCGCCCGCCGACGCGCCCTGGCGCGAGATCGGGACCGTGCGCCATGTTTTTACCCATTTCACGCTGGATCTGGTGGTGGCCACCGCGCCGCTTGCGCAAAAACCCGATCGCGGCAATCTTGTGGCTTTGGACGAATTCGATCCCAAAGCCCTGCCCGGCCTGATGCGCAAGGTCTGGGACATCGCCGCCCCGAAAGACCCATCCGCCCCGCCAGTCACGGCAAGCCGGGCCCGCACCAAAAAGCAGGGATAGACCCGATGAGCATGCCGCCCCGCCCCGCCGGTTTCCGCCACCGCCTGATCGACGCTTTGCCCTTCTGGCTCTCGCTCGGGATGGTGCCTTTGGTCGTGCTGGCGGCGGCGCGCGGCGGCTGGTGGTTTCTCTGCCTGCCGGCCTATGCGTGGTATCTCGTGACGTTCATGGACCTGATACTCGGCCGGAACGAGGAAAACCCCGATCCCCAGACGCCCGAAGCGCAGCTTTACTGGTACCGCGCGATCACGCTGGTCTGGTTCCCGCTTCAGGCCGCGCTGATTTTCGGAGCGATCCTTTACGTCACCCGCGCGCCCCATCTGGGCGGGCTGGAAAAGCTCGGGATTTTCTTCGGGATCGGCGTGGCTTCGGGCACGATCGGCATGGTCTATGCCCACGAGCTCTTGCACCAGCGCAACAATCTCGAGCGCTGGCTGGGCGATCTGCTGCTCGCCTCGACGCTCTATTCGCATTTCCGCACCGAGCATCTTCTGGTCCATCACTCATGGGTCGCCACCCCGCGCGATGCGGTTTCCGCCCGCTATAACGAGGGGTTCTTCCGCTATTTCCTGCGGGTTCTGCGCGATTGTCCGGCCAGCGCCTGGCAGGTCGAGGCCAAACGGCTGGCGCGGCGCGGCAACCGCGTCTGGGACCTGCGCAACCCGTTCTGGCGCTATGGCGCGCTGCAACTGGGGATGCTTGCCCTCGCGTTGGCCCTTGGCGGCTGGCAAGGGCTTTTCCTATTTCTCTGGCAGGCTTTCGTCGCGATCTGGCAGCTGGAGCTGACGAATTACGTCGAGCATTACGGGCTGACGCGCAAACATCTGGGGGAAGGCCGCTACGAACATGTCCTGCCGCGCCATTCGTGGAATGCCGCGCACAAGGCCTCGAACTGGCTGCTGATCAACCTCCAGCGCCATTCGGACCACCATTACAAACCCGACCGCCGCTTTCCGCTGCTGCAGACCTATGGTGCGGACGAGGCCCCGCAACTGCCCTTCGGCTATCCCGGCATGACCTTCATCGCCATGATCCCGCCGCTTTGGCGCAGGCGGATGAACCCGCGCGTCCGCGCCTGGCGGCGTCAGTTCTACCCCGAGATCGACGATTGGGGGCCCTATAGCTGCGCCGAAACCCCGATGCCGCGCGGCGCGCTATAGGGCCTGCAATCCCGCGAGTATCTGGTCGATCCGGCGCGCGCCGAAGCGGGTGTTGCCGTGGGAATATTCGGCCCGTCCGTGCTGGACATCCTGACGGCTGTTGAGCCGCAGCGAGCCGCGCATCCATTCGCTTCGGGTAAAAACCTCGTGGACCATCGTATCGGGCGGCTGCTCGATCACCACCGCCAGATCGGACATCAGTTCGTGCAGATGATGAAGATAGCGCTGGTGAAAGCTCGCCCCGTCGCCCCGCCGGAAAAGCTGGAGCAACGCCTGTTCCTGCTGCGGATCGTCGCGACACTCGACCGAGGGCAAAGGCGCGGGCAGAAACAGGATCGGCGCGATCCCGAGCCGCGCCAGCCGCCGGATCAGCCGCATCGCGGTCGAGGCCAGAATGCGGCGGCGCACCATCGCATCCATGAACCCCTCCGAGCACAGCTCGCAGGGGATACCTGCCGCGACAGAGGGAAAGCCGAGGCTGCGGTGGCTGGTCTGGACCGAGCAGAGCTGTGCAAAGCTGGACCCGCCGACCACAACGAAAGCGTCATAACCCGTCACCGCGAGCGCGGGCACCTCGTTGTAGAAATTGATCTGGCGCCGGATTTCGGGATCATCGGACAGGAGCACGCCGTCGCGAAGCTCGAGCTCGCCTATGCCGCGTCCGGGCAGGCCGAATATATCGGGGCGGAAATCGGGCCAACGCTCCGGCCAGTCGCGCAGGGCATTGCGCGGCGCGGCGAGATGGGAGTTCCCGATCAGAAGCACCCGCCCGAAACTCATCGCGCGAAAGCCTCTTTGAGGATTTCCTCGCAATCGGGCGGATCGCCGTCGATCTCTTCGCCGCCCAGCCACGGCGCCGGCGCGCCGTCCGGATCACGCAGCCCCTGCGCCGCAAAGAAAGCCGCCATGACCGAATCCACCCCGCGGTCAGAGACATCACGCAGATTGGGGCGAAAAAACTGCCCATAGCGGCGGGATTGTTGACGATTTCATAGCTGGGGAAATAGTCGACATCGGCATGGCCGGCCGCAAAAGCACCGGCAGCGACGCGTAGAACCGCCTTGGACTGGTTGGTCGCGACCAGAACATGCTGGCCCGACACCGTTGCGGTCAGAGGCACCGGCGAGACCGACAGGATCAGCCTGCCCGCGGGATGAAGGGCTTTGAGGGTGTCGCGCAGCTCGGCCAGATCCGCCAGAACGTCGTCGTGACCGAGCGAAACAAATTCGTAGAGCGCCGGATCGAAATGGCCGGCCACCACGCCGGGGCAGGTCGGAAAGACCCTGCCCGTGCGCCGCTCCACCCAGCATTCGGTCAGCCCCAAGGTAAAAAAGACACAAGTCGCACGGGTAAAGACGCTGCGCACCGCCGCCAGATGGATCCGCCGCATCGCCAGAGCTTCATCGACCGAAACGAAACCATCCGGCTCGATCACGGGACGCAAAGCGTCGAAATAGCGGCCGTGACGGTCCCAGACATAGGCGGGATCGACGAAATCCGTCAAAGCATCGCGCAGAAGCTGCACGAAATGGCGCGCGGAATAGATATTGCCGTATCGCGCCGAATAAATGCCGTAACCGAAGTCGCGCGCGACAGCTTCGGCGGCGGCCCGCGGGGCGGGTTCGGCATCCAGCACATTCAGCCCCGCCCGCCGCAGCCTGCGCCCGATATATTGGGCAAAGCAGCTGCCTGCCGTCGCGATGGCATCATCCATACCCACGGAAAACTTCGGCTCGAAGACCGCAGTGATCCGCGCAGGATTGCTTTTCGCGACGCCGCTGCGCCAGAAAGCCTGAGGGGAAGTTCCGAATAAGGATGAACCATGCCCCCTTTTTCCACAGAGAGCTGAAGATTTCGCAAATCCGCCCCCCGAAAATCGCGGCAGAGCGGGCATATTGCGTAAAATGCGATCAAAGGCCCCGCCGCGACGGATCGACCGCGCGAACGGGGCAAGGTCGCCCCCACCGCGCGGAACTCGCGGCGTCATGGGGGCGTGGCGAAACGGGTGTCAGTTGGGGCGCGGGGTGTCCTCGGCCTGCATCTCGGCGCGGATCTGCTGGCGCAACGTGTCGATCGGCACCATGCGGCCCTCGCGGCGGAAATGCCAATAGGTCCAACCGTTGCAGGACGGCGCGCGTTGCAGCGCGGCCCCGACCTGATGGATCGAGCCCTTCACGTCATTGCCGATCAGGCTGCCGTCGGCGCGGACCTTGGCCTTGTGGCGGCTGTCGAGCGAGTAAAGCTCCTCGCCCGGACGCAGCATGCCGCGCTCGACGACCTGACCGAAGGGCACGCGCGGTTCGGCGCGTTTGCCGGTGGTGGTCGCAAGTGCGCCCGCATCAAGACGACGGACCCGCTCGAGCCGCTTGGTCGCGATCTCGCGGTAGGCTTCCTCGCGCTCGATGCCGATGAAATCGCGGCCAAGCATCTTGGCCACCGCGCCGGTCGTACCGGTGCCGAAGAACAGGTCGAGCACGACATCACCGGGATTGGTCGAGCCGATCAGGATGCGGTGCAGAAGGCTCTCGGGCTTTTGCGTCGGATGGGCCTTGTCGCCCTTGTCGTCTTTAAGACGCTCGCCGCCGGTGCAGATCGGCAAAACCCAGTCCGAGCGCATCTGGATGCCCTCGTTCAGCGATTTGAGCGCTTCGTAGTTGAAGGTATATTTCGAGTTTTCCGATTTCGAGGCCCAGATCATGGTCTCGTGCGCATTGGTCAGGCGCTTGCCGCGGAAATTCGGCATCGGATTGGATTTGCGCCAGATCACGTCGTTGAGGATCCAGTAACCGGCATCCTGAAGCGAGGCGCCGACGCGGAAAATGTTGTGATAGGAGCCGATCACCCAAATCGCGCCGTTGGGCTTGAGAATGCGGCGCGCTGCAGCCAGCCATTCGCGGGTGAATTGGTCATATGCGGCGAAACCCGTGAACTGGTCCCAATGGTCATCGACCGCATCGACTTTGGAATTGTCGGGGCGGTGCAAATCACCCTTGAGCTGCAGATTATAGGGCGGATCCGCGAAAATCAGGTCCACACTCGATTCCGGGAGCGAATTCATCACCTCGATGCAATCGCCCGCCAAAATCTGATTCAATGGAAGCTCACGTGATGCGAGACCACGCGGCTCGGCACGCCGAGTCGATTCTGTTTTCATTTTACTGCCTCATAACGCCGGCATTTTTGCCGATCTGGTATGGGTCCAAAATGATTCAGAAGCGATTCGGCGTCAAATTCTATTTTAAATCAAACGGTTGGGTTTGAGGGTTTACACAAGATGTTGTGGACGGGTGCGAAGCTACGCCTATGATATGGGGTCACGCCCAAATCTAGCAGCGCCTGCAAATGGGACTTAGTCGGATATCCGGCGTTTCTTTCCCAGCCATATCCCGGATGCTGTTGCGCCAAATCCACCATGAGCCTGTCGCGCAGCACTTTGGCCACAATCGACGCTGCGGCAATCGACATCGACAGCGCATCGCCCTTGATGATCGCCTGCGCGGGAATCGCGAGATCACGCGGAACGACATTGCCGTCGATCAGGGCGAAATCGGGACGGCGCGGCAAAGCCTCGACCGCGCGGCACATGGCGAGATGCGAGGCGTGATAGATATTGAGCGCGTCGATTTCCTCGATCCAGACATGGGAATAGGCCCAATCGCAACGCGCCATGATCTCTTCCGCCAAGGCATCGCGGCGCTTGGCGGAGAGCTTCTTGGAATCGTTCAGACCTGCCGGAGGATCGTCGCAGAGAATCACCGCGGCCGCCGTCACAGGACCGGCCAAAGGCCCGCGCCCGACCTCGTCGACGCCCACGATCACGCGGGCGCCCCGTGCTGCGGCCTCTTCCTCGAAATGCAGGTCCGGCTGGCTCATCGGGTGATCGTCACGGCTGCAATGGTGACTTCCTCGAGGTTCACGCCCTCGCCCTCGCGATCGACGACCAGAAAATCGGCCGCATTGTCGATCGGGGTCAGCACGCCGTGCCAAACGCCGGCATGCAGGTTCACGCCCGTTCCGGCCGGCACGATGAAGGCGATCGGCGCGCCGGGCTTGCCGCCCTCGTCGGGGGCCACGACCGACAGCCACTCGCCGTCGGTGATCGGGAAAAAGGCTTGCGAGCCAAGCGGGTGACGCTCGAGCAGGGTGCAGTCATAGGGGAAGCTGATCGGCTCGGAGCGGAAAATCGAGATGATCGCCTCGCCGCCGTTGCGCTCGACGGTCGCAAGGGCATTGTGACGCTCGCAGCGACCGGCGTTGATCATCTTGGTGGGGACTTCGCGCGCCGAAAGAACATCGCCGAAAGGGGCAAAGGCTTCGGCTGTAAGGGCAACAGCGCGGATTGCGTCAGTCATGTCGGTCTCCTCCAGACAGTCGGGCGGCAAAATGGCCGCCCAACTCTAGCGGAGCCTATACCCGATGCATACGGGGAAGGAAAATCGTCAGCAGCCCCATCAGCGGCAGGAAAGAGCAGACCCAATAGACGAATTCGATCCCCTTCTGGTCGGCGACCCAACCCAGCACGGCGGCTGCAATCCCGCCCATGCCGAAGGCAAAGCCGAAGAAGATCCCCGCGATCATACCCGTCCGCCCCGGCACCAGTTCCTGCGCGAAGACGACGATGGCCGGAAAGGCCGAAGCAAGGATCAGGCCGATGATGACGCTGAGCACGCCGGTCATCTCCAGCCCGACATGGGGCAAGGCGAGGGTGAAGGGCAGCACGCCCAGAATCGAGAACCAGATGACCTTGAGCGGCCCGACGCGGTCGCCGACGATCCCGCCCAGCATCACGCCCGCAGCCATGCCGGCGAGAAAGAGGAACAGCATGACCTGCGCCGACTGGGTCTCGATCCCGAATTTTTCCATCAGGAAGAAGGTGTAATAGCTCGAGAGGCTGGCGGTGTAGATGTTCTTGGTGAAGGTCAGCAGCGCCAGCACCACGATCGCCACGACGATCTTTTCGCGCGGCAGGCGGCTTGCGACCGCTTGGCGCGCAGGGCTTGCCTTGCGCTTGCCCTCGGCCCAGGTGCCGATGCGCCACAAGATCGCCGAACCGGCCATGGCAAAGGCCGAGAAGATCGCGATCGAGGGCCGGCCGAGCGGGACCACGATGAAGGCGGCGAGCAAAGGCCCGAGCGCCTGGCCGAAATTGCCGCCAAGCTGGAAGAGGGATTGCGCCGTTCCGAATTTGCCGCCCGACGCGATCCGCGCCACGCGCGAGCTCTCGGGGTGGAAAATCGACGAGCCGACGCCGATCAGCATCGCGCCGACCAGAAGAAGCGAATAGTTATGCGCCAGCGCCAACAGCAGCACGCCGACCACGGTCGAGCCCATGCCGAAAGACAGCGAACGCGGCATCGGATGCTTGTCGGTGACGATCCCCACGACCGGCTGCAAAAGAGATGCAGTTACCTGAAACGCGAAGGTCATCAGGCCGATCTGGCCGTAGCTGAGGGTAAATTCTTCTTGCAATAGCGGATAGATCGCCGACAGCATGGATTGCATCACGTCGTTGATCATATGGCAGGCACTGATTGCAATCAGAACTGCCCAAGCTGTGCCCACCTGTGCTGAGCCGCGGGACATTGTCGCATCCGACATCTGCTCCCCTCCCGAGTAATGGATTTTCCGTGAGATCCGGAACACTAGGGTGAGGCATTGTGCCGCAGAAAGAGGAAGTCAATGCGCGGAAGTCCGAAAAGTTCATCACGAAGCGATAAAAAATTCCTTAACTTGTCCGATTAGCACAACATATCCTTGTACATGTTACCGTTATGGGTGAATAATGAGAAAATACTTACAACCCTGAGATGACAATGAACGCTTTTTCCACACTCCCGAAACAAGTCGGGCAAGCACTGACGACAGGAGATCCCGTGCGTAGTCCGCAACGCATGATGACGTGGCAGGCGGTTCAGTCCGAGGTGCTGACGCGTATCCGTAACGGTTACTGGCGCCCGGGGCAACTGATCCCGACCGAAAGCGAGCTTGCAGTCGAATTCGGCTGCGCCCGTGCGACCGTCAACCGCGCCCTGACCTCTTTGGCCGCAAGCGGCCTTCTCGAGCGCCGCCGCAAAGTCGGCACCCGAATCGCCAAACACCCGCCGCAAAGCTCGACCTTGCCGAAAAACGTCCTGCGCGGCGAAATAGAAAGCAAGGGCGCGGCCTATGGCTACCACCTGATTTCGGTCAACCGCATCGTGCCGCCGGCCGATGTCGCCCAGCTTCTGATGCTGAAGCCGGGTCAGGAAGTCCTTGAAGTCCGCGCCGAATTCTCGGCCGACGACAGCCCCTATTGCGGCGAGGAACTCTGGGTCAATCTCGAGGCCGTTCCGGCCATCGACGGTGCCGACCTCACCTCCGCCTCGGCCTATGAGTGGCTGATCGAGAATGTCGCGCTCAACCACGGCAACCTCGCGGTTTCGGCCACTTCGGTGAAGTCGGAATTCGTCGGCAATGCATTGAGCATCCAGCGCGGAGCACCCGTTCTGGTGATCGAGCGCACGACCTGGGCTGATGCGGCCGCCGTTTCGGTGTCGCGCCAGTATTTCCCCGAAGGCCACTCGCTCAGCGCCCTTTTCTGAGCAATTCGCCATGCAGCGCCCCCTATCAAGGCAACTTGATTCGGGAGCGCTTGCAACACCCGTGCAGAGCGTTCATGTGATCAGGGTCCCTTTGTGATCTTATCCTTCCCGCACCTGCCCGGAGCCCGCATGTCCCGCCTGCTTCCACAAACCCGTCGTCTCGCAAGCCTCATGTTGGCCGGGACTTTCCTGTTTGTTACCCAGGCCGCATTCGCGCCCCTTCCCGCTCTTGCACAAAGTGCAACCGCGCCGGAAAACAACGCCCGCAAATTCTCTGCCGCCGATATCGAGGCTGCCGATTACACCAGCGGCGATCTGCCTGCCGGCCAATCGGCCCTGACCGCCAAAGTGCAGATCCTGCTCGATCGTTCGGGCATTTCGCCGGGGGTGGTCGACGGCTGGCGCGGCGGGATGAGCGAAAGCGCGATCCGCGCGTTCCAGCGCCGTGCCAATCTGCCGATGAACGGCCGCATGAGCCCCGTCGTGTGGCAGCTTCTCCAGCCCTTCGCGGCAGAGCCCCTGACGATGGAATACACCATCACCGAAGACGATGCGCATGGGCTGGTCGACAAGATCCCGAGCGATTACGCCGAAAAGGCGGCGATGACCTCGCAAGGCTATACCAGCATTCTCGAAAAGCTGGCCGAGCGCTTCCACATGGACGAGAAATTCCTCCAGAAGCTGAACCCCGGCATCACCTTCGAGCCGGGCGCCACCATCAAGGCGACGGTTCCGGCCAAGCCGATCGCGCGACCGTGACGCGCATCATCGTCGACAAGGCGACGCGGCGGGTCGCGGCCTATGATGCCAAGGGCAATATGGTCGCGGATTATCCCGCAACCGTCGGCTCGACCACGACGCCTTCGCCGCACGGAACCCATACCGTCGATGCGGTCGCGCTCAATCCGACCTACACCTACAACCCCGCCAAGAACTTCAAACAGGGCGACAACGACCGCGTTCTGCTGGTCCCGCCCGGACCGAACGGGCCGGTGGGCGATGTCTGGATCGACCTGTCCGAGCCGACCTACGGCATTCACGGCACCGCAACGCCCTCGCGGCTTTTCGTCAACCAATCCTATGGCTGCGTGCGTCTGACCAACTGGGATGCGCGCGAGCTGGCCCATATGGTCAAGGCGCGCGTCACCGTGGTCGAATTCCTCGATCCGGGGTCAGCATTGCCGATGTGACCTCGGGTGCCGCAGGAGCTGCGGGCGCAACCTCGGTTGCCGCCACCATCACCGGCAAGCGCCCCCTCGCGCGGCCTTATCTGCCGGCCGAAACCGTCACGGCTGCCGGCGCGGGCGCCACGACAACGGCCGCCACCGGCGCGGCCACGAATGCGGCAACCGCCCCGACCGCGGCCACGCTTCCCGCCGCAACCGTTACCGCCCCTGCCGCCCAGCAGGCGGCAAGCCCTGCGACAAGCACCGCGCCTGTCGCTGGCACCCCTCCTGATGGCGCACCCACCGTTTCCGGCAGCGACCTGCTCTCCGAGGCGATCTCGCAGGCGGTGACCTCCAACCCGCCGGTCACGAGCACGACCCTGCCCGATGCCCCGCAAAGCGGTCCGGCGGCATCCACCCCGCCGGCTGCGGCCGTGCCCTCCTTGGCGCCGACGCTGCCGCCGCGCCGCAGCCCGGGCCGGAGCGATCCGGCAACGCCGCCCGCCGCGCTCGATGCGGCCACGGCCGCCAGCACGATCGCACCGCTGACCACCCAGACCACAACGGGGCAATAGGGAAATGCGGGCCGCCTTGCAGACAAGCGTACTGGCGGCCCTTTTTCCGCTGCCATCCCCCTGACGGCTTTGACGCAACCAGCGCCTGCCCAAGGGCAGGAAGCACCTGCCATCGCGCCGCAATCCTCGAAACCGCCACCTCCAAAACCCGCCGCACCGGAGACCGCCCCCAAGGCCGCATCAGAGGCCGCATCAGAGGCGGCTCCCGAATCCGCTCTACCGGAAGCCGCCAAGCCCGAAGCGCAGGCAGAGACAGGCGCCGCTCCGCCCCTGCCGGTCCCGCGGCCAAAGCCGATGCGCCCCCTGCCCGATGGCCTGCGCGGCAGCGACCTCGGCCATTCCGCCTGCCTGCTCACGCTCTATCTCATGGGCGCGCGCTATAGCGAGGAGCCGGCAATCACCGAGGAAAACCCCGATTGCGGCATTGCCCGCCCGATATCCGTCTCCCAGATTCTGCCGGGCGTCACTTTGGACGGCGATCCGGTCATGCGCTGCGAGACCGCCCGCCAGCTCGCATTCTGGCTGAACGGCACTGTCCTTCCTGCGACGCGCTTTCTTGACGGCGCGCCGCGCCTTGCCGCGATTGCCCCCGGCTCGACCTACCAATGCCGCGGCGTCATCGGCACGCAAAGCAGCGCCAATGTCTCGGAACATGCTTTGGGAATGCTTTCGACATCGCCGCCTTCACCTTCGACAACGGCGAAAGCTACGAGGTCGCGCCGCGTCAGGACGACGGCGATATGGCCGAGGCCTTTCTGGCCGCGATCAGGGGGCGCTTGCCTCTATTTCACGACGGTGCTCGGGCCCGGCACGAATGCCGCCCATGACAACCACCTCCACCTCGACATCAAGGCCCGCAAGGGCGGCTTCCGCATCTGCCAATAGGCAGCGCCCCCCGCGCGCCCTAGTGGACCAGTCGCTCCATGCTGAGATAATCGGGATCGAATTTCGCCAGCCGGCAGAGCTCGTCCCAATCGAGGATCTGCACCTCGGATCCGACCCAGCGCACCAGCCCGCGATCCTTGAGATCACGCACCGCACGGTTGATATGAATGGGCGAATATCCAAGAATTTCAGCAAGTTCACGCTGAAGAATCGGCAGAGTGAAGCGCAACCCCTGCGTCGCCCCGATGCTGCGCTGGCGCGTGTAAAGCTCGCAGACGAGATGGGCAAGATGCGCGCTCGAGCGCAACGAGGCCGCCGCGACCAGCCAGCGCCGGTGCACCGCCGCATCAAAGGTCGTCGCCAGCCACAGCAGCCGCGTCAGATGCGGAAATTCCTGCGTGATGCGCGACAGCTCGTCATGTGCGATGAACTCGACGCTCGATTGCCCCATCGAGATCACGTCATGTTCGAGCCGCTTGGTCATGAACCCGTGCAGATCGGTAAAATCCCCGATGATATGGATGGCCGTGATGACCTGCACATCCGAGCGCCCTTGCACCTTATGGGCATGGGCCGACATTCCCGCACCATCATGGAGCTGCGCGTCAGCGTCTCGCCTTGCGGAATGATCACGGCGCCCGGTTGGAAACTGGTCGTTGTCGTCCGGATCGACCGGAGCCGTGCAATATCGGCAGGGCCCACCTCGGATTTGCCCTGAAGATAGCGGATGAAATAGTCGCTAATCGCCATAACCGCCCCTAAAAAAACCTTTTAAACTTACAATTTATCAATGAGGGGCCGAATATCACGCTACGTCAAGCTAACATAAGTTGATCGCCAAGCCGCTGACCGCGCCCGAAACACTCAACCGCTGGGAACAAATGGCATTTTGCCAATTTGTCTTTTAGCAGTTTATGTCCGCAAACCCGAAGGTGCGGAATTCGACGCGGCCAAAGCGGTCTGACGCGCCAAGGCCTCGCTCAAAAGCACGAAGCTTTCGGCCGCATCCCCGAGCGCAGCGTGACAAAATGATCGAGCGAGGGATAAACGCGGACCGCCTCGTCAAGCACGGGGTCCGAGCCCTGCGCATAAAGGCCCGCACGGATCATCAGCTCGGATTCCGCATAGGCCCCGAGCATCGCCCGCGCCCGCGCGATCAGCGCATTCTCCGCATCATTGGCCGCCTGCGGCAGCGACCGCGACACCGAGCGCAGCACATCGATCGCGGGAAATCGGCCCCGCTCGGCGATGGCGCGGTCAAGCACGACATGGCCGTCCAGTACCCCGCGCAGGATATCGGCGACCGGCTCCTCCATATCCGATCCGGCCACCAGAACCGAGAAGATGCCGGTGATATCGCCCTGCCCTTCGGGCCCCGGCCCCGAGCGCTCGGCCAGCGCCATGATCAGGTTCGAGACCGAGGCCGGAAAGCCGCGGTAGCTGGGACTTTCTCCGGCCGCGAGGGCGATCTCGCGATGGGCTTCGGCGATCGGGTGATCGAATCGGCAAGGAAGAGCACATGTTTACCTTGATCGCGGAAATATTCGGCGATCGTCATCCCCGCCCAGGCGCAGCGTCGCCGCATCATCGGCGACTGGTCCGAGGTCGCGGCGACCACGACGGCCCGCGCCATCCTCGGGGCCAAGGACCGTTTCGACGAATTCGCGCAACTCGCGCCCGCGCTCGCCGATCAGCGCGATCACCACGACATCCGCCGTGACCCCGCGCGCCAAGGCCGAGAGCAGCGTCGATTTCCCGACGCCCGATCCCGCGAAAAGCCCCAGTCGCTGGCCGCGCGCGATGGGCAGGATCGTATCGAAGACCGCCAAGCCGGTATCGAGCCGCGCCCCGAGCCGTTTGCGGCCGGCAGCAGGCGGCGGCGGTGCGCGGTAGCGCATCGGTGTCGGCCCCTGCGCCAGATGCCGCCCGTCCAGAGGCTGCCCCAGAGGATCGATCACCCGCCCGATCCACGCATCCGTCGGCGTCAGACGCGGCGCGAACAGCAGCTCGGCCCGCGCGCCGATCCGCAGCCCCTCGCTCGGCCCCTCGGGCAGGATCGCCGCGATCGCGCCTGCAAGGCGATGACCTCGCCGAACAGCAGCGCTCCGCCCGGCATCGCAAAAGAGATCCGGTCGCCAAGCGCCGCGTGGTTGTTCAACCCGCTGACCAACACCACACCTGCCTGAATCGCATGCACAAGGCCGAAATGGCGGATCATCTTTTGCTCGGAGATCTGCTGCCCGATGCGGGCGGCAAAGGAGGTTAATCCATCCATCTCGGCTGTCTCTCCAGAAAGTTCCGTCGTCGAAACGGTTTCTAAACCAATTGGGGTTAAAACCTGGTTATCGACCAAGCGGAGAAGCCGGTGTTTGACAAAATCGAAACCCTGAGAATGGCGGAAAAGCTGATCGCCCACGGCACCCAGCGCCAAAAGCTCATCGCGGCCAATGTCGCCAATGCCGATACGCCCGGCTTCAAGGCCAATGATCTCGCGGGGTTTGCGCAAAGCTATGGCCATGCGCCTGCGACAGAGCTGCGCGCCAGCAATCCGCGCCACATCGCGGGCGGCAGCTGGGGGATGGGCGCGCCGCGGACCATCAGCGCCGGCGGCGAACCCGCACCCAACGGCAATACCGTCTCGCTCGAGGACGAAGTGTTCCGCATCGCCGATGCCCGCCGCGAATTCGACCTTGCGCTGACGATCACCAAAACATCGCTCTCGCTGATGCGCTCCAGCATCGGCCGCAGATATTGAGGCCCGCCATGTCCGATCTTCTTTCCGCCGTCAAAATCGCCAGCTCGGGCATGAAGGCCCAAGCCGTCCGGCTGCGCCATGTCTCGGAAAACATCGCCAATGCCGACACGCCCGGCTACCACCGCAAATTGGTCAGCTTTCAAGAGGATGTCGATTTCGGCCGCGAGACGGGGCGGGTGGCGGCCAGCCCGACCCGCTATGACCGCCGCGAATTGCCGCAAATCTACAACCCCGGTCATCCGATGGCCGACGCCAACGGCTACTACCGCGGATCCAACGTCGATCTGGTGATCGAAATCGCCGATTCACGTGAAGCGAGCCGCAGCTACGAAGCCAATCTGCGTGTCTTCGAACAGTCGCGCCAGATGGGCTCCTCGCTCCTTGACCTCATTCGCCGCTGAAAGGATTGAGACATGATCTCCCCGATTTCCGCCGCCAGTGCCTATAATAACGCCCGCGCCTCGGTCGCACCTTCCGAAGAGCTGCCGCAGGGTGTGGTCAACGGCATTTCCGACTTTGCCCGCGTCATGGAGCAGGTCGATACCGCCGCCACCGGCGCGATGAAAGGCACGACCGAGACCCACGAGCTGGTGCAGTCGATCGCCCGCGCCGAGATGGCGATGGATACCGTCGTAGCCATTCGCGACAAAGTCGTCGAGGCCTATCAGGAAATCATGCGAATGCCGGTCTAAGCCGATGATGGACGAGAACCTCATCTTCGACGTGACGCGCCAGGCGCTTTGGATCGCGGTCCGCATGTCGGCACCGCTTCTGGCGGCGGCTCTGATTGTCGGTGTCGTGATCGGCCTTTTTCAGGCGCTCACCTCGATTCAAGAGATGACGCTGACCTTCGTGCCGAAAATCGGCCTGATGCTCGTCATCTTCTGGGTCACCATGAGCTTCATGACCGCCACCCTCGCCGATTTCTTCAACGAGCGCATCTTGTCGCTGATCATCGGAGCCTGAGTGATGGACAACAGCATCTATGCCACCCTGACGCGCCAATCCGGCCTGATGAACGAGATGCGTTCGGTTGCCAACAACATTGCCAACTCGAATACGGTCGGCTTTCGCCGCGAGGGCGTGATTTTCTCGGAATATATGGTCTCTCTCGACCGCAGCGGCGAGACGCTGGCCATGGCCAACGCCCGCGGCCGTCATGTCGACCTGCGTCAAGGCGGCCTGACCATGACCAACGGCCAGCTTGATCTCGCGCTCGAGGGCGAGGGATTTTCATGGTCGAGACCCTGCAGGGCAAACGCCTGACCCGCGCCGGTGCCTTTGCGCTCACGCCCGAAGGCGAGATCGTCGACATGTCGGGCAACCGCTTGCTCGACGAGGGCAGGCCCCGATCGCCATCCCCGACGGCGCGCGCCATATCGGCATTGGTGCCGACGGCACGGTCTCTGCCGATGACCAGCCGATCGGTCGCGTGGGCGTTTTCGCGGCGCCCGACCCTTCCGAGATGCTGCATCAGGAAGGCACGCTTTTCACGCCGGGCGCGAACCCCGAGCCGCTCGAAAACCCGCGTGTGCGCCAGGGCTTTCTCGAGGAATCCAACGTCGAGCCCATCCACGAGATCTCGCGAATGATCGAGGTGCAGCGCGCCTATGAACTCGGGCAGTCCTTTCTCGATGCCGAGGACCAACGCATTCGCAACGTCATGATTTCACTCACCCGATAAAGGAACCGAGATGAGAGCCCTGCAGATCGCAGCCACCGGCATGAGCGCGCAGCAAATGCGCGTCGAGGTAATCTCGAACAACCTCGCCAATATGTCGACCACCGGCTACAACCCGCGCCGCGCCGAATTCGCCGATCTTTATTATCAGCAGGCACTGCGTCCGGGGACTTTGACCTCGACCGAGGGTTCGATGGTTCCGACCGGCGTCCAGCTCGGCCTCGGCGTGCGTCCGACGGCGGTTACGGTGATGTTGGCGCAGGGTACGCTGACCAATACGAACGGCGATCTCGATGTCGCAATCGACGGCAACGGCTATCTCGAGATCGAGCTGCCCTCGGGCACATCGGCCTATACCCGCGACGGCAGCCTCAAGCGCTCGGCCGACGGGCTGATCGTTACCTCCGAGGGCTATCCGGTCGTGCCGGGCCTCACGATCCCCGCAGATGCCACCAGCGTTGCAATCAACGCAAACGGCGAGGTTTTCGCCTATTTCGAGGATCAGGTCGAACCCGAAAACCTCGGCCAGTTCACTCTGGCGACCTTCATCAACGAAAAGGGCCTCGAGGCGACGGGCGGGAACATGTTCCTCGAAACGCCCGCCTCGGGTCCGGCACAGGTCGCCAACCCGGGCGAACAGGGCTGGGCACCCTGCGGGCGGGCTATCTCGAGGAAAGCGCCGTCGATCCGGTGCGCGAGATCACCGAGCTGATCAAGGCGCAGCGCGGCTACGAGCTGAACTCCAAGGTCATCACCGCTGCCGACCAAATGCTCAACGCAACGGTACAGGTGCGGAAATGCTCAAACTTGCGCTCTGTCTCATCGCCCTGCCCGCCTTGGTCGCGGCAAACCCCGTTACTGCGGCCCGCACCTTGCCCACCGGCACGATCCTGTCCCAAGGCGATCTCGCCTTTGGCGAACAAGCCGACCCCGCAGCGCTGGATGCGCTGATCGGCATGGAAACCCGCGTGATGATCTACGAGGGCAAGCCAGTCACGCCGTCCCAGCTTGCCACGCCCACCCTCGTCGAACGCAACCAGATGGTCACGCTCTCCTATGTCAGCAACAGCCTCCAGATCGACACCGAAGGGCGCGCGCTCTCGTCCGGCCGGCTGGGTGATGTGGTTCGGGTCATGAATATGGGATCGCGCGCGACCGTCTCCGGAGAGGTTGCCGCGAACGGCAGCGTCGTGATCCGCAACCGTTAAGCCAGAAAGCACTGAAACATCATGAGCAAAACCCTTCCGCTCCTGACAGGGGCCTGCCTTGTCACGCTCACCGCTCTGGGTGCCTGCGGCCGCATCAAGGAGGTGGGACAGCAGCCCGAACTGACGGATTCCGTCGACGGGCCCGAGTTCCATGCCATGTCGGCGGCCGCCTATAGCGCGCCCCATTTCCCCGGAGCGACCATCGAATCCCCCAGTCTGGGCTCGCTTTGGACAACAAGTCCCATGTCGCTGGTCAGCGACAAGCGCGCCACCGAACGCGGCGACATCCTGACCGTCGTCATCGAGATCGACGACAAGGCCGAGTTCCAGAACACCTCGGGCGCAGCCGCTCGGCGACCGATAAAGTCGGCATTCCCAATCTCATGGGAATTCCGCAACGCATCGACAAGATGTTGCCCGACGGTGCCTCGATGGAGGATCTGGCGGATGCCAGCGCGAATTCCTCTTATAAGGGCAGCGGCAATATCTCGCGGCGCGAAAAGCTGACCCTGCGGGTCGCGGCGACAATCATCGACATTCTGCCCAATGGCGTGCTGCGCGTCCAAGGCTCGCAAGAGGTCCGCGTCAACAATGAAGTCCGCGAGCTGACCGTCAGCGGCTTTGTCCGCCCCGCCGACATCGGCCGGCGCAACGAAATTGCCTATGACCGTATTGCAGGCGCACGGATTTCCTATGGCGGGCGGGGCAACATCACCGATGTGCAGCAGCCGCGCTACGGCCAGCAGATCGCCGATATCCTTTTGCCCTATTGAGGACATGATGCTCAAGAAAATCCTCATGCTGCTTCTGCCCGTACTCGCCCTTATCGGAGGCGCGGTCGGGGGCGAGATCCTCAAAGGCAAGCCCGAGATAGATGCTTCCGCGCAAGCCTCGGGCGAAGATGGCGAAGACGAGGCCTCCAGGGCTGGCGAAGGCGATCACGACAAAGGCGAGAATGCCTATTTCCGTTTCCCGACGCAGTTCTTCGTCCCGATCATGCAGAACGGCGATACTTTCGCGACCATGATCGTGGCCCTGACGCTGGAGATGCCGAAACCTTCGGAGGAAAAGGTTCTGGCCAACGAGCATCGTCTGCGCGACGCTTTGTTGCGTGCATTGATGATCCACGCCAATACCGGCGGTTTTTCAGGAAACTACACGTCGGACCAGCAAATGGACCGGCTGCGCGCCTCGCTGCTGAAGGCCGCGACCGATACGGCGGGGCCGGATGTAACGGGTATCCTTGTCGAGGATATCGCGCGGCAACTGCAATAGCCGCGCGGTCTTCTACCGGATGACGAACAGCGAAGCGCCCGTAGGCTCGGGCGCTCAACAGGGCTGGCCCGACCCCGTCATGCGCGCTAGGTTGACGCAAGTTATTCGGGATCCCGCCTTGCCTCCTCCAATCACGATCGCCTTGGCCAGTTACAATGGCGCGGCCTACCTGCCGACGCAGCTCGAAAGTTTTCGCGCGCAAAGCGAGGCGGACTGGAATCTGCTGGTCTCGGATGACGGATCAAACGATGCGACCCGAGACCAACTGGAAGGGTTCATTGCCGGTCTGCCCGTCGGCAGGGGGCGTCTTATCGAAGGACCAAAGGCCGGCTCGACGCGGAATTTTCTTCATCTGACGGCGGCGGCTGATCCCGAGCACTGGTTGGCTTATAGCGATCAGGACGACAAATGGCTGCCCGAAAAACTCGGTCGCGCGCGCGCGTTTCTTGCCGATAAAACCGGTCCCGCAATCTATGCGGCGCGGACGACGATCTGCGACGAGGAGCTGAATATCCTTGCTCCGGCTCCTGCTTTTACCCGCCCGCTGACCTTCCGCAATGCCCTGATTCAGGCCTGCTTGCCCGGCAATACAATCGTCGCGAATGCGCCCGCATTGCGCCTTTTGCAAGAGGCCGCGCCCGCGGCGGCGGCGGCGGGCGTCGTGTCGCATGATTGGTGGGCCTTCCAGCTTCTGTCGGCTGCGGGAGCGGCGATCAAACGCGACCGCGCGCAGGTTCTTCTTTATCGCCAGCATGGCCGGAACCTGATGGGGCGCAACGACACCCCCGCGCCAAAGCCGCGCGGCTTTCGCTCTTGGGGAACGGAACTTTCGCGGAATGGCTTGATGCCAATCAGGCCGCGCTCGAGCCGGTTGCGCATTTGATGACTGCGGAGAACCGCGCGCTTTTGGCGCGTTTCCGCAAAGCGCGTGACAAATCCGGCGCCGCGACCGCCAAGGATTTTCTTGCGATGGGACTTTATCGCCAGACGCGGCTGGGGACGCTGGCGGTTTTGGCGGCGGCGAGCGCAGGCCGGTTGGCCCCCGTCAAGCGGCCGTCTAAGTCGCCTCAAAGCACCCAAGGCCCCGCATTTCGGACGGGGCCATTCTGGTCAGCCGATCAGGCGCATCAGATAGCGGCCATAATCGTTCTTGGAGAAAAGCTTGGCCCGCTCGCGCAGCTGGTCGGCATCGATCCAGCCCTGCTCAAAGGCGATTTCCTCGGGCAGCCTGTCTGGAGCCCCTGACGACGCTCCAGCGTGCGCACGAAGTTGCCCGCGTCAAGCAAGCTGGCATGGGTGCCGGTATCCAGCCAGGCGTAACCGCGACCCATCCGCTCGACCGTGAGACTGCCGTCATGAAGATAGGTCTCGAGCAGAGTGGTGATTTCCAGCTCGCCCCGCGCCGAAGGCTTGACCTCGCGCGCGCGTGCAGGCGCGGTTTCGTCAAGGAAATAAAGCCCCGTCACCGCGTAATCCGACGGCGGATTTTCCGGCTTTTCGATGATCGCATTGACCTGACCGTCGCCATCGAAGGCAACCACGCCGTAACGCTCGGGATCGGCGACGCGGTAGCCGAAAACCGTACCGCCCTGCTTGCGCTGGTCGGCCGAAGTCAGAAGGTCGGGAAGGCCCTGACCGAAGAAGATATTGTCGCCCAGAACCATTGCCGAGGGTGCGCCTGCAAGGAAATCCTCGGCGAGGATATAGGCTTGCGCGAGCCCGTCCGGAGAGGGCTGGATGATCCATTCGAAGCGCAGCCCCCATTGGCTGCCGTCGCCCAGAAGCCGCTGGAATTGAGCCTGATCCTCGGGGTGGTGATCACGGCGATCTCGCGGATCCCCGCCAGCATCATCACCGAAATCGGGTAATAAATCATGGGCTTGTCGTAGATCGGCAGAAGCTGCTTCGAGACGCCCATCGTGATCGGGTAGAGCCGTGTGCCCGAACCGCCCGCCAGAATGATCCCTTTGCGCGCCAGCGCGTTTGCCTCGGTCATTGCTTCAACTCCGTAAGCACATCCACCAAACCGGCCTGCCAATCGGGCCGGAGGATTCCGAAATCGCGCGCGATAGCCGAGCAATCAAGCCGCGAATTCGCGGGCCGCGCCGCCGGCGTCGGGTAATCGGCGGTGGTGATGTCGGTGATCGCACAGGACAGCCCCGCCTGCGCCATGATCGCCCGCGCGAAATCGGCCCAGTTCGTATCGGGAGCGCCCGAGAAATGGTAAATGCCGCCCTTCGAGCGGTCGTCGAGCATGGCTTCGGCCATGGTCAGGCAGGCTTGGGCAATTGCACGCGCGGGCGTCGGGCCACCGTGCTGGTCGGCCACAACGCGCAGCTCCGGCCGCTCGGCGCCCAGCCGCAGCATGGTTTTCACGAAATTCGCGCCATGGGCGGAAAAGACCCACGAGGTCCGCAGGATCGCGGCTTGTGCGCCGCTGGCAAGGATCGCCTGCTCGCCGGCAAGTTTGGTTGCGCCGTAAACGCCCAAAGGTCCGGTCGGATCGGTTTCGATCCAAGGGCGCTCGCCGTCACCGGCAAAGACGTAATCGGTCGAGATATGGACGAAAGGCAGGCCGAGACCGGCCGCGGCGCTCGCCATGGCGGCGGGGGCATCTGCATTGACCAGTCGCGCAAGCTCGGGTTCGGATTCGGCGCGGTCGACGGCGGTATAAGCCGCGGCATTGATGACGGCGCGCGCGCCCGAGGCGCGGATCGCGGCTGCGCAGGCGGCAGGATCGGACAGATCGGCCTGATCGCGGCCGAGGAAAACGGCATCGGGCGCAAGCCGCGCCAGTTCGGTCGCAACCTGCCCCGTCCGGCCGAAGACCAGAAGCGCGGTCATGCTTTGCCCAGCCTTTCGCCGACGCCTTGACGATCGAGCAGCGGGCGCCACCACTCCTCGTTGTCGAGGTACCATTCGACGGTGCGGCGCAGCCCTCTTCGACCGTGACCGAGGGGCGCCAGCCCAGCTCGTCGCGGATCCGCGCGGGTCGATCGCATAACGGCGGTCGTGGCCGGGACGGTCGGTCACGAAGATGATCAAACGGTCATGCGGGGCGTTTTGCGGGCGCAGACGATCCATCTCGGCGCAGATCGTGCGCACGAGATCGATGTTTTTCGCCTCGTTCTCGCCACCGATATTGTAGCTGCGCCCCGTCTCGCCCTTTTCGAGCGCGAGCAGCAGGGCATCGGCATGATCCTCGACATAGAGCCAGTCGCGGACATTGCCGCCATCGCCGTAAACCGGAATCGGCTGGCCCGACAGCGCGCGCAGGATCACGACCGGCACCAGCTTTTCGGGGAAATGGTAGGGGCCGTAATTGTTCGAGCAATTGGTCAGGATGACCGGCAGGCCATAGGTCTCGTGCCAGGCGCGCACCAGATGGTCCGAGGCCGCTTTCGAGGCCGAATAGGGGCTGCGCGGATCATAGGGGTTTCCTCGGTGAACTGACCGTCCTCGCCCAGCGAACCGAAAACCTCGTCGGTCGAGATATGGTGGAAGCGGAAACCCTCGGGCTTGCCCTGCGCGGCCCAATAGCCGCGCGCCGCCTCGAGCATGTTGTAGGTGCCGGTGATATTGGTTTCGATGAACGCCCCGGCCCGTCGATCGAGCGGTCGACATGGCTTTCGGCCGCCAGATGCATGACGGCATCAGGCTGATGCGCGGCGAAAATACGGTCGAGCGCGGCGCGGTCGCGGATATCGGCCTGTTCGAAAGCGTAAAGCGGACTGTTGCCGACCGCCGCCACATTCGCGGCATTGGCGGCATAGGTCATGGCATCTAGGTTCACGACAGAATGGCCGCGCGCAACGGCAAGGCGGACGACTGCGGAACCGATGAATCCGGCACCGCCGGTGACGAGAATCTTCATGCCTGGGGCTCGTATGTAAAGGGGCTGTCGAAGTCTGCGAGGGTCTGGGCCGCGGCATCCTTGCCCGACAGGATCGGTTCTGCGGTGAGTTGCCAATCGATGCCGACACTGTCCCAAGCCACGCCGCCATCGCTTTCGGGGGCGTAATAATCGCTACATTTATAGACGATTTCGGTATCGGCGGCGCGGGTCACGAATCCATGCAGGAAACCGGCAGGGATCCAGAGCTGGCGGCCGTTATCGAAGGTCAGATCGACCCCCACCCAATCGCCATAGGTCGGGCTGCCTTTGCGCACGTCGACGGCGACATCGAACAAAGCCCGCGGCCGCAGCGCACCAGCTTGCCCTGCGCATTGGGCGGCGACTGGAAGTGCAGGCCGCGCAAAGTATTGATCGCAGTCGAAAAAGAGTGGTTGTCCTGCACGAATTCCGGCAAGTCTACTCCGGCTTCGGCCAAGGTCCGGCGATTCCAGCTTTCGGAAAAGAAGCCGCGGGCGTCGCCGTGGCGTTTGGGCGTCAGGATCAGAACGCCCGGAAGTTTCGTCGTCTCGACCAGCATCGTCAGCCTACCCACATTCACCGCAAAGACGCCTCTGCTATGGCTTAGCAAATCGTAAAAAACAAGGCTCCTCCATATTAATCAACAAGATGGAAAGGACTGGCCTTGGCCGCCTCCTTGGCTTTCTTCTGACAGGGCTCCCCACATCAGACCTGTCGAAAGGAAGGCGTTGTTTCGTCGTGGATTACACTCATATCATCACCTTGACCGCCCCTCAGGCGGCCTTCACCCGCAATATCGCGGATCTGATGGTCGTCACCTCGGAGCACGGGGCCTGGCTCTATGGTGCAACGCATATCGGCGGGGATCGGGGCCTTCGCGCTTGCCTCGGCGGATCAGGCGATCACCTTTCTCTCGGGCGCAGCCTATAGCCAGTCCGCGACCTATCTCGACCGGCCAAGGGTCGAGCTGCTGACGATCGACGGGCGGCCGGTCATTGCGGGGATCGGAGTGCTCAGCCCCAACGGCTTCAGTCACGCGATCGCGCAGAACGGGCGGCTCGAGGCCTGCCGCAGGCGCTGTCCGTCGGCATGTCGCAGGGGGTTGGGAGCTTTCTCGGGCAGAACAACGCGCTGGTCGAGATGGGGCAATTCTCGGCGGGCGGCAAGGATTACCTCTACTCCGTCGCCAACAACCAGCTGGGTTACGACATCTGGCAGATGCTCTCCGACGGCCGGATCGCGAAAGCCTCTCAAGTCACCCTGCCCTTTCCGGCGCGCCGGCGAATGCGGAGATCAACAAGCTGGTGGTGCTGGAGGTCGGGAGCAAGCAATTCCTGATCGGCGCATCGGCATTGGCCAACAGCCTGTCCCTGCAGGAGATAAACGCCAACGGCACGTTCGGCACGGTCAGGATCCTGTCTGCCGAGACAGGAATCGGGCTGAACCAGCCGACCCAGCTCGAAGCGGTAACGGTCGCGGGGTGAGCTATCTCGTGGTCGGATCGGCCCAGAGCTCGTCGCTGACCACAATGCGCGTAACTGCTGCGGGCGATCTGCTGCCGCTCGACCATATCATAGACGAGCGCTCGACCCGTTTCAGCGGGGTGACGGCCATGACCTCGCTCGTGGTGGACGGGCGCGCCTTCGTCTTTGTCGGCGGCAAGGACAGCGGCATTTCGGTCTTTACCGTCATGCCGAACGGCACCCTGCTCCACCTGCTGACGCTGGCCGATCAGGACGGCTGGTCGATGGCGAATGTCTCGGCAATCTCGGCAGCCTTCATCGGCGGCAAGATCGCCCTTTTCGTCAGCTCAACCACCGAGGCGGGGATTACCCAATTCAGCCTCGACCCCGGCAAGATCGGCCTGACCGCCGCGGTCGGTGCCGGTCGCCAATCGGGCACGGCCCTTGGCGACCTGCTGGTCGCGGGGCCCGATACGACCGATCTGTCGGGAGGGGCCGGAAACGACATACTGGTCACGGGCGGCGGCACGCTTTCCATGACCGGAGGCGCCGGAGCCGACGTCTTTGTCGTCGCCGCGCTCGAGGGGCGCACAACCATTACCGATTTCGAATACGGCATCGACCGGCTCGATCTCAGCAATCTCGGGATGATCCGCAGCACCATGCAGGTCAAAATGATCGAGACGAGCTGGGGCATGCGGTTCCGCATCAACGACATGTACGTCGATATCCGCTCGCATGACGGTCGTCCGCTGGATGCGGGGCTTTTTACCAATGCGATGTTTCCCCATGCCCATTATGCGCCGCCCTCGACCGGAAACACGGTCTACGGCTCGGCTTGGGACGATACGCTTATGGTCAGCGCGCTGGTCTCGCGCCTGTTCGGGATGGGCGGCAACGATGTGCTGCTGGGCGCGGCCGGCGCCGACTTTCTGAACGGCGGCGCCGGCAACGACACGCTGGGCGGCGGGGCGGGCCACGACACGCTCATGGGCGAGGAGGGCAACGATCTTCTGCGCGGCAATGGCGATAATGACCGGCTTTGGGGCGGTGCGGGGCAGGATCTGCTTTATGGCGGCACCGGGAGCGACACCCTTTATGGCGACACGGGCAACGACCTGCTCTGGGGAGAGGAAGACGACGACACGCTCTTCGGCGGCGAGGGCAACGACACGCTTTATGGCGATGGCGGGAATGATCATCTCGATGGCGGAATCGGAAACGACCTGCTTTTTGGCGGCGATGGCGACGACACGCTGATTTCCCTGTCGGGTGCCAATACCCTGAATGGCGGAAACGGGAACGATCGATCGTTGGCGGAAGCGGCGTGGATTCACTCGTTGGCGGGATGGGCGACGACACATTGCGCGGGGGCGCGGGAAACGACCGGCTGTTTGGCGAACCGGGCAATGATCTTTTGTTCGGAGGGGCGGGCAATGACGTGATCTCAGGTCAGGCCGGCAACGACACGCTTCACGGCGAAGATGGCAACGACCAGCTTTACGGCGGCACGGGTGAAGACCGGTTATCCGGGAATGCGGGCAATGACACCTTGTACGGAGAGGACGGCAATGACGTGTTGTTCGGAGGATCGGGCAACGACGTTTTGCGCGGCCAAAACGGCAACGACACGCTGAACGGCGAGGACGGCGACGATCTGCTTTATGGCGGAGACGGGAACGATCTCCTTGCCGGACACGGCGGAAACGACACCATTATCGGCGAGACCGGCAACGACATTATCTACGGCCATGCCGGAAACGACCGTCTGCACGGCCAAGGCGGCAACGATGCCATCGCCGGTGGTACAGGCAATGATACGCTCTACGGCGATGCCGGAAACGATTGGCTGAGCGGCGAACAGGGCAACGACGTCATCTTCGGTGGCGACGGCAACGACCGGCTGCTGGGAGGGTTGGGCAATGACACCCTCGACGGCGGAACCGGCAATGATACCCTCAACGGCAACGACGGGCTGGATCTGCTGCGGGGCGGGACCGGAAACGACTCGCTGATCGGCGGCAACGGCAGCAGCAGGCTTTATGGCGATGCGGGCCACGACCGGCTGTTCGGCGGCCTGAACGGCGATTTTCTGGACGGTGGGGAGGGAACGATTTCCTCAACGGCGGCGGCGGGAACGACTCGCTTTGGGGCGGTTTCGGTGCGGACACCCTTTTGGCGATCAGGGCTTCGATTTCCTGCGCGGAGGATCGGGGGCTGACAGCCTTGACGGGGGCTCGGCAACGACACACTTCACGGCGGCCCCGGATCCGACACCCTGTGCGGCGGGTTCGGCCATGACGTATTCCTGTTCAGGAGCGCGCCGATTTCGACCGCTCGGTCGATATCGTCACCGATTTCGCGCGCGGGCAGGACAAGCTGGACTTTCGCGGTCTGGGACTTGCCTACATCGGCAAGACGGGCTTTTCGGGCGGGCCGCAAATCCGCGCCGACCAGCAATCGGGGATGACCATTCTCCAGATCGATATCGACGGCAACAAAGGCTTTGATCTTACGATAAGGCTGCAGGGCGTCACCGGATTCGGAGCCGCGGATCTGCTGCTTTAGCCTTCCATCAGGTCGCGGTACTTGCGGAACAGCAGCAGGAGACCGAAGAAAGCCAGAACCAGCGACAGGCCCAACACATAGCCCATGCTGACATATTCCGCCTCGTAGGTCGGGTAGAATCCGTGCCGCATCATGCCGACGCAATGGATGAGCGGATTGTACCACAGAATGGCCTGCCCCGCCGCCGGCAGCATGTCATAGGTGAAGAACAGCCCCGAGATCAGGAACAACGGCCGCGTCAGAATGCTCCACGCCCGCTCCCAGATCGGGAAGGCGGTGATCAGGTAGCAGTTGAGCGTCCCGATCCCCAGACCCAGCGCCGTCACCATAATGAGTGATTCGACTACGGCACCGATGCGCACATCCACCGGCAGCTCGAAGATCATGTAGATCCCCGTCATGACCAATGTGATGATCGCGCAATGCGTCAGCGCGTTCAAAATGGCGCGAGCGGCCAGCGCATCAAGGAAGGTCACGCTGGGATAGGCCATGAACGGCCGCGAAAATCGGATCGAAGAGGCCACTTTGCCTGAGAGGTCGTTGTACATCACGAAGGGCAGAAAGCCCGTCGCATAGAACAACGGAAAGTTGGTCCCGAGCCCCGGCCGATGCACGGAAAGCGAGAAAATCAAGGACAAAAGCGCGATGCCGAGCACCGGTTCGAGAACGGCCCAGATATAGCCGCCCGCCGATTTTCCATAGGTTGTCGCCATTTCGCGCAACATCAGCGCAACAACGATCCGCCCCATTTGAAAGCGCGGCCGCGGCGTTCGATGCGAGCGGAAATAGGGCGTTTGCGGCGTATCGTCGTGTCGGGGAATGTCGGTCATGTGAACGCGGAGGCTGGCATTGACTGTCTGCAGTATGTAACAACTGCTCGGAAAAGGTAAACCAGCGAAAGCTCCTCTGTCATGTCACAACACTCCGAACATGGAAGAGGGCAGCCAGATCCGCAAGCCGGCCCCTCGCGAACGGCAGACGGGACCTCGCAGCCGGTGGCCCAAAAGCAAGCCCTCAATCTGATGCGGCAACGCCCGAACGGGCGGCACCCCCAGCCGCGCAAGCACAGAAGATGCCCGTGACCACCGATCAAACGCCCGCCGCATCCAGCCCCAAAGGCGCTGCCGCCCCCAACCGGCCACCCCGCAGGCAGCAGCCCCGCAGGCAGCCGCGACAGCTCAACCGAACCAGACCCAGCCGGCACAAGCCGCCCAGGCTCAGGCAGCTCCGGCCCAATCGGCCCCGCCGCGCCCTGCCCCCGCCGCCGCCGCCCAAGGCGCTACGGCCCAAGCGCCCAAACCCGCACAAGCTCAGGCTGCGGCTCAGGCCCAAGCGCCGCGTCAGGCAGCCCAACCGGCAGCCGCCGCTCCGGCGAATGCGCAAGCGCAGGCCAAACCCCAGCAGGCCGCCCGCGCCATGCAGCAGCCCGCTGCCGGACAAGGCGCACAGCGCCAACCGTTGCAGGTGCGTCCCGCCCAGCCGCAACCACCCGCGCAGAAACGCCCCGGTGCCGCAGTTCCCGCCCGTCAGGGTCAGGGACAGGCCGTCGCCCGCCCGATTGCCCCCTCGCAGCAGGCCGTGCGCCAGCCGGTCAGCGCGGCCCAGCCGCAAAAGCGCCACTGGATGTTGCTGCTGTCCTTCCTGATCATCGTGGTGGTGCCGACCCTCATTTCGGCCTGGTATCTATGGAACCGCGCGGCGGACCAATATGTCTCGACGGTGGGTTTTTCGGTCCGCAAGGAAGATTCCGCCGCGCCGTCTTTCGACTTTCTCGGCGGCCTCGCGGCGCTGAGCGGCGGTACGGTCGGGGCCTCGGATACCGATATCCTCTACCAGTATATCCGCAGCCACGACATGGTTGAAACAGCGGATCAAAAGCTCGATCTGCGCACCATGTTCTCGCGCGATTGGCCCCGCGATTTCGTCTTTGCCTATAATCCGACGGGCACGATCGAGGATCTGACCGATTACTGGCAGCGTCAGGTCAAGATCTACTACGATTCGACCTCCGGCCTGATCACGCTCGATGTCAGCGCCTTCACCCCGAAGACGCCCAGAGGGTCGCGCAGACGATTCTGGACGCGAGCACCGCCAAGATCAACGAGCTCTCCTCGATCGCGCGCGAAGATGCGATGCGCCTGACCACGCAGGAGCTCGAGAAAACCCGCGTCGAGCTGACCAAGAGCCGTCAGGACATGACCGCTTTCCGCATGCGCACCCAGATCGTCGATCCGCAGGCCGATCTTGCCGGACAGATGGGCGTGATCACCGGATTGCAGGGCCAGCTGGCCGAACAGATGATCCAGCACGACCTGTTGGTCGAAAACGCCAGCCCCAAGGACAACCGCGTCATCCAGTCGCAGAAAAAGCTCGACGCTCTGCGCAATCTCATCGACCGCGAGCGCAGCAAATTCGGCGAGGCGGGTCAGGGCCCGAACGGCGAAAGCTATGCCCAGCTTGTCGCGGAATACGAGAAACTGGCCGTCGATCGCGAATTTGCCGAAGGGGCGCATCGCTCGGCGCGGATCGCCTACGAAACCTCGATGGCCGAGGCGCAGCGCCAGTCGCGCTATCTCGCGACCCACATCTCGCCGCGCGTGGCCGAGGCCTCGACAGAGCCCAACCGCCAGCGTCTTCTGGCGCTGGTGGCCGGCCTTCTGCTGATCGGCTGGTCCGTTCTCACCCTGATCTACTACAGCGTCCGTGACCGCAAATAAGCGATGATCCAGCTCGAGAATCTGACCAAGATCTTTCGCCGCAAGGGGCAGCGACATGTCGTTGCCGACAATATCAATGCGGTTTTCCCGACCGGCGAATCCGTCGCCCTTCTGGGGCGCAATGGTGCGGGCAAATCGACCCTGCTGCGCATCATTGCGGGGACGATTTCGCCAACCTACGGGCGGGTGGTCTCGAGCGGGACGATCTCTTGGCCGGTGGGTTTCGCGGGCAGTTTCCACGCCGATCTAACCGGTGCGCAGAATGTGCGCTTCGTGGCGCGGATCTACGGCGTCGATACCGACCAACTCATTGACTATGTTGCAGATTTTGCCGAACTCGGCGAACATTTTCACCGCCCCTTCGGGACCTATTCCTCAGGGATGCGCTCGCGTCTGGCGATGGGCACGAGCATGGGGATCAAATTCGACACCTATCTCGTCGACGAGGTCACCAGCGTCGGCGACGCCTCGTTCCGCGCCAAATCCCAACAGGTTTTCGCCGAGCGCATGAGCCAGTCGGGCGCGATCGTCGTCACCCACTCCATGGCGATGGTGCGGGCGATGTGCACGATGGGGGCGGTGCTCGACCGCGGCAATCTGACGATTTTCGACGATCTCGACGAGGGCATCGCCTATCACGAGATGCTCATGAGCCTGCCCGCCGCCTATATCGACGAGGATGCGCCGGTCTGATCCTGCACCGCGGTTCCGCCCGAAGCGGCCTTAGACCTAAGGGCTAGGGTGACGCCCGCGGTTTGACGGGGTACATCACGGACAAACCGACAGGAGCCTTCGAATGGATACCAAAGCCCTCATCACCGCCTATTACGACGCATTCAACGCCGGTCGCACCGACGAGATGCTGACCATGCTGCATGACGAGATCGAGCATCACGTCAACGAGGGCGGCATCCGTCGCGGCAAAGAGCTTTTCGCCGAATTCAACCGCCACATGACGGAAAGCTACCGCGAAAACCTGACCGATATGGTGATCTTCGCCAATGAGAGCGGCACCCGCGCGGCAGCCGAATTCATCGTGAACGGCACCTATCTCAAGACCGACGAGGGCTGCCGGAGGCCAACGGCCAGACCTACCGCCTGCCCGCCGGCACGTTCTTCGAGATCCGCGACGGCAAGATCGCGCGCGTCACGACCTATTACAACCTCGCCGACTGGACCAAACAGGTCGTCGGATGATCGAGACGCGGGTCCTCACCGGAGAGGCCGTTGCCGCCGTGCTGGATGATCTGGCACGGCTGCGCATCACGGTCTTTCGCGACTGGCCCTATCTCTACGACGGCGATCCCGATTACGAACGCGACTACCTCAAGGCCTATCAATCCCCGGGGCGGTGGTGGTCGCGGCCTATGACGGCGCGCGCATGATCGGCGCCTCGACCGGCGCCCCGATGGAGGACCACGCCGAAGATTTCGCGGCAGCCTTCGCGATCCGGCCCGAGCCTCTGGAACAGATCTTCTACTGCGCGGAATCGGTCCTGCTGCCCGATTATCGCGGCCACGGTCTGGGCCATGCCTTCTTCGACGGCCGCGAGGCGCAGGCCCGCGCACTTGGCCGCCGCTATTCGGCCTTTTGCAGCGTGATGCGCCCCAAGGACCACCCTGCCCGCCCCGCAAACTATCGCCCGCTTGATGGCTTTTGGCAAAAGCGCGGCTATGCCGAACTGCCCGGCGTGATCGCCGAATTCGACTGGAAAGACATCGGCGAGGATCACTGCACGCGCAAACCCCTGCAATTCTGGATGAAAACGCTGTGACCAAAGTCAAAATCGCAACCTCGGCCTATGATTTCGACTGGTTCGACAGTTTCTCCGATTACGAGGCCAAGATCACCCGCTGGGTCGAGGCGGCATCCGATTGCGACCTGCTGGTCTTTCCGGAATATGGCGCGATGGAGCTGGCCTCGCTCGGCGGCACCGCAATCGCCGCCGACCTCGAGGCGAGCCTGCACGAAGTCGCCCGCCACGAAGAAGCCCGCGACCGCCTTCACGCGGATCTCGCGCGGCGCTTCGACCTCCATATCCTCGCGGCCTCCGGTCCGGCCTTGCCCGATCCCGCGAAACGCCCCGTCAACCGCGCGGTGCTGTTCGGCCCCCAAGGAAGGATCGGGCATCAGGACAAACAGGTCATGACCCGTTTCGAGCGCGAGGATTGGGATGTGGTCGGCGCGCCCGGCCTGCGCCTTTTCGACACGGCCGTCGGCAAGATCGGTATTCTGATCTGCTATGACGGCGAATTCCCGCTTTTGGGCCGCGCGCTTGCCGAGGCCGGTGCGGAAATCATCCTTGTGCCCTCTTGCACCGACACGATCGCGGGATTCAACCGCGTCAGGATCGGGGCCATGGCGCGGGCGCTGGAATCGCAATGCGTCGTCGTGCAATCCCCGACCGTGGGCAATGTCGACTGGAACCCCGCCATCGACGAGAACCGCGGCATCGCGGCAATCTATGCCCCGCCGGACGGGCTCTGGCCCGAAAGCGGGATTATCGCCGAGGGCAGGCTCGACCGCCCCGAATGGATCAAGGCGGAGGTCGATCTGGCCAAGGTCGCACAAAGCCGCGCCGACGGCCGCGTCCTGCCCTTCGCCCATTGGCCCGAAAGCGCCTTGAGCAAGGTGATCTGACACGGGACCGCGCAAAGGGTGCCCCCGCGCCCGCCTGACGACGCTTTCTCGGAATGAAAATACCCCCTGCGGCGCTGGCCAAGGGGGTATTTTCATTCCGGAGAAAGCTTTGAGGTCAGTTCGTCGCAGGTTCGGCGGGAACGGTGCCGTCGGGGGTTGCGGGCTGCCCGCCCTCGATGGCTTCGGCGCCTTCCGCGGGTTTGGAGAGGCGGTTGTCGCTCCACTCGCCCGAGGCGACCTGTCCTGTCGCATAGCGCATCACGCCGGTGCCCTGACGCTTTCCGGCGACGAAATTGCCGGTATAGGTGTCGCCGTTGGCATAGGTGGCGGTGCCCTCGCCGTCGATTTCGCCGGCTTTCCAGCCGCCCTCGTAGCGGAAGCCGTCGGGTGTGATCAGGCGGCCTTTGCCTTCGCGCAGCCCGCCGACGAAATTGCCGTCATAGGTCGTGCCGTCGGGATAGGTGGCCTGGCCTTCGCCATGACGCTGGCCCTCGCGCCAGCTGCCGTTGTAGACATAGCCGTCGGGATAGACCATGCGGCCCTGACCTTCGTTGCGGGCGTTCTGGAAACCGCCCTCATAGGTCAGCCCGTTGGCATATTTGGCAACGCCCTGACCATTGATCACGCCTTCGGACCAATCGCCCTCATAGGTCGCGCCATCGGGATAGGTGATCAGGCCGCGCCCGTCGGGCAGGTCGTTGCGCAAGGCTCCGTCATAGGTCGAGCCGTCGGGATAGGTGATGAGCCCCATCCCCTCCATCCGGCCCTGCACCCAGTCGCCGTCGTAGATATAACCGTCGGTGCCGGTGAAAACGCCTTTGCCGTCGCGCTTGTCGTCGCGGAAACCGCCCTCGTAGCGATCACCGTTCTTGTAGACCGCGACGCCCGCGCCCTGACGTTTGCCGTTGACCATCCGGCCCTGATAGGTGTCGCCGGTGGCCTGCACGAGCTTGCCGTCACCGCTCATCTGGCCCGCCGCCCAGCCTCCCTCGTAGGACAGACCGTCCGGCATGGTCAGCTTGCCGCGACCGGCGCGCTGGTTGGCGAGCATGTCGCCCTCGTAGATCGCGCCGTCGGGATAGGTGATTTTGCCGCGCCCTTCCTTGACGCCCGCCTTCCAGTCGCCCTCATAACGGTAGCCGTTGGGTTGGGTCAGAACGCCCTTGCCGTTGTGCAGCGCGCGCAGGAAACCGCCGGTATAGACCGAGCCGTTGGCGTAATGGGCCACGCCCTCGCCCGTGATCTCGCCCTCGAGCCAGTCGCCCTCGAAGGTGCCGCCGTCGGCATAGACGATCTTGCCCTTGCCGTGGGGCTTGCCCTTGGAAAAGCTGCCCTCGTAGACCGAGCCGTTGGGGAAGGTCGCTTTGCCCTGACCGAGGATCTCGCCCTCGACCCAATCGCCGCTGTATTCATATCCGTTGGGGAGTTTGTAGGTCCCGCGCCCATGCTGGCGCCCGTTGCGGAAGGTCCCCTCGTAGACGCCACCGTCGTCATATTGCTTGGTGATGACGGTCTCTGCTCCGGCAAGGCCTACGCCTGCCAGAAAAATCGCCGTGGCGGCAATTACTGCCCTCATCGCCCTGCCTCCGGTTTGCCTGCGTTCGATCCGCCCGTTTTCCGGGCGGGTTTTGATCGGGTTTAACCTATTGCAGGGCAAGGCGCAAAGCCCGACTTTTCCTTTTGTCTCCGCTCGCCTATCAACGCAGGGGACAAGACAGGGAGAGCGCGATGACCGATCGTTTCCGCATCACTTTGGGACAGCTGAACCCCACAGTCGGCGATCTGGACGGCAATGCCCGCAAGGCCCGAGAGGCTTTTGCCGCAGCCAAGGCCGCCGGTGCCGACATGCTGGCTTTGCCCGAGATGTTCATCACCGGCTACCAGACGCAGGATCTGGTCCTCAAAGCCGCCTTCACCGCCGATGCCGAGGCCCATCTGGTCCAGCTCGCCAAGGATTGCGCCGTTGGTCCCGCGATCGGGATCGGCGGGCCGTGGCGCGACGGTGGCAAGCTTTACAACGCGTTCTGGATCTTGCAGGGCGGCAAGGTCGTGGCGCGCGTTCTCAAACACGATCTGCCCCATCAGCAGCTTTTCGACGAGATGCGCCTTTTCGATGCGGGTCCGGTATCGGGCCCCTACCGCATCGGGCCCCTACGCATCGGCAGCCCGATCTGCGAGGACAGCTGGTGGCCCGAGGTCTCCGAGACCCTTGCCGAAACCGGCGCCGAGATCCTGCTGATCCCGAACGGCAGCCCCTATCACCGAAGCAAGCTTGACCTGCGCATGACGCATATCGTCTCGCGCGTGGTCGAGACCGGCCTGCCGGCGGTTTACCTCAATGCGGTGGGCGGGCAGGACGACCAGCTTTACGATGGCGCGAGCTTTGTCCTGAACCCCGGCGAGAGCGGCGGCGTCGACAAGGTCATGCAGCTTGCGCCTTTCGACGAGATCGTCACCCATGTCGATTTCGTCCGCACCCCTCGGGCTGGCGTGCCGAAAAGGGCGAGATGGCGCATCAGCCCGATGAATGGGAGCAAGATTACCGCGCCATGACCGAAGGCCTGCGCGACTACATGCGCAAATCGGGCTTCAAGACCGCGCTTCTGGGCATGTCGGGCGGGATCGATTCCGCGCTGGTCGCGACGATTGCGGCCGATGCTTTGGGGCCTGAAAACGTCCTCTGTGTCATGCTGCCGAGCGAATATACCTCGGCTGAAAGCCTCGAGGACGCGAGCGATTGCGCCAACCGTCTGGGCATCCGCATCGAGACCGTGCGCATCGACGGCGCGCGCGATGCGGTCGATGGCGCTTTGGCGCATCTGATGGCCGGCACCAAGCCCGATCTGACCGAGGAAAACATCCAGTCCCGCCTGCGCGGCGTGCTGCTGATGGCGCTGTCGAACAAATTCGGCGGGCTTTTGTTGACCACCGGCAACAAATCCGAGGTCGCGGTCGGCTATTCCACGATCTACGGCGATATGGCGGGCGGCTATAATCCGATCAAGGATCTTTATAAAACCCGCGTTTTCGAGACCTGCCGCTGGCGCAATGCCAATCACCGCGACTGGATGAAGGGCAAATCGGGCGAGGTCATCACCCCGCGCATCATCTCCAAGCCGCCTTCGGCCGAGCTGCGCCCCGACCAGAAGGACCAGGACAGCCTGCCGCCCTACGAGGTGCTGGACGCGATCCTCGACGGGCTGGTCGAGCGTGACCTGTCCGTCAAGGAAATCGTGGCGATGGGGCACGAGCCCGAGGTGGTTCTGAAGGTTCAGGGCCTGCTCTATGCCAGCGAATGGAAACGCTATCAGGCGGCCCCCGGCCCGCGGATCTCGCGCAAGGCCTTCTGGCTCGACCGCCGCTATCCTTTGGTCAACCGCTGGCGCGACAAGGCCTGAACCCTTCCCCATCAACGAAAAACGCGGCGCATCACGCGCCGCGTTCTTGTTTTCCGATCAAGGGACCAAGTGGCTGCGCGCCGCCTAAACCTCGACCGTGATGCGCTTTTGCGCGCCGATCTCGAAGACCTTCTTGTAATGTTCGATCAGATCCTGCGGGCCGGTCGCCTTTTCGGGATTGTCCGACAGTTTCACCGTCGGCACGCCGTTCGCGGCAACCGCCTTGCACACCAGCGAGAACGGCGCGAGCCCGTCGCCCGGCACCAGACCGCGGAAGTCGTTGGTCAAAAGCGTGCCCCAGCCGAAGCTGACTTTGACGCGGCCGTGGAAGCGGGCGAAAAGCTCGTGCATCTTGGCGACATCCAGCCCGTCGGAGAAGATGATCAGCTTCTCGCGCGGGTCCTCGCCACGACTTTTCCACCAGGCAATCGCGGTTTCGGCACCCTCGGCCGGATCGCCGCTGTCGATGCGGATGCCGGTCCAACCCGCCAGCCAATCGGGGGCGTGATCAAGGAAATGCTTGGTGCCGTAGGTATCGGGAAGGATGATACGCAGCATGCCGTCATGCTCTTCGTGCCAATCGGCGAGCACTTTATAGGGCGCCTGCTGCAATTCGGCATCGTTCTTGGCCAATGCGGCATAGACCATCGGCAATTCATGCGCATTGGTGCCGATCGCCTCGATATCGCGGCGCATGGCGATCAGGCAGTTCGAGGTGCCGATAAAACGCTCGTCGCCCAAGCCCTCGACCATGGCCTGCACGCACCAATCCTGCCACAAAAAGCTGTGACGGCGGCGGGTGCCGAAATCGGCGATGCGCAGATCGGGGCCGAGCTTGCGCAATTCCTCGATCTTTTCCCACAGCCGCGCCATGCCGCGCGCGTAAAGCACCTGCAGCTCGAAGCGGCCCATATCCTTGAGAACCGCGCGCGAGCGCAGCTCCATGATGATCGCCAAGGCGGGGATTTCCCACAGCATGACCTCGGGCCATTTCCTTCAAAG
Organism: Paracoccus cavernae; assembly: GCA_030410095.1. Lineage (GTDB taxonomy): Bacteria > Pseudomonadota > Alphaproteobacteria > Rhodobacterales > Rhodobacteraceae > Paracoccus > Paracoccus cavernae. Next base: position 3,121,527 of record JAUFRC010000001.1, on the reverse strand, counting down.
GTCAGCTCGTATTGGCCGTCGCGCTTTTCCAGCTGATAGGCGGGCAGACGCAGGTTCTCGAGAAACTCCATGAAATCGGGGCGGAACATCTGGCGTTTGCCGTAGAACGTATTGCCGCGCAGCCATGTGCTTTCGCCGCGCGTCAGCGACAGGCCGCGCACATGGTCGAGCTGCTCGCGCAACTCGCCCTCGTCGATGAGATCGGCAAGCCGAACCGATTTCGAGCGGTTGATCAGGCTGAACGTGACCGTCGTATCGGGGCTGTTGCGAAAGACCGACTGGCACATCAAGAGCTTGTAGAAGTCGGTATCGATCAGCGAACGCACGATCGGATCGATCTTCCATTTGTGGTTGTAAACGCGCGTCGCAATATCGACGGTCGGGATCATCATGCGAGTATTACTCCTGCCGCATTCATGCTCAGCCGCGCCTGTTCCAGCGAGCCGTCGAGATCGATGGCGCGGCAGGCGGATTCAATAACGGTTGCGGAAAAACCCAGTTTGACCGCATCGATCGCCGACCACGCGACGCAGAAATCATGGGCGAGGCCCACGAAGCTCAGATCGCTCAGGCCGCGTTCGCGCAGATAGCCCGCAAGGCCGGTGGGCGTCTTGTGGTCGTTCTCGAAGAACGAGGAATAGCTGTCGATGCCGGCACGAAACCCCTTGCGCAGCACCAGATCGGCGCTTGTCGTGACCAGATCGGCGTGAAATTCCGCGCCTCCCGTGCCGATCACGCAATGGCGCGGCCACAGGACCTGCGGGCCGTAATCCATCTCGGTGACAGTGAAGGGCGCCGCACCCGCATGGTTGTCGGCAAAACTCGCGTGATCGGCGGGATGCCAGTCCTGCGTCAGAACCACCGCGTCGAAATCCGCCATCAGCGCATTGATCGGCGCAATGATCTCGTCGCCTCCGGTGACGGCAAGCGCGCCTCCGGGGCAGAAATCCACCTGCATATCGATAACGATCAAGGCCCTGGCCACGGCGTCCTCCCTCAAATCCGGTCGTCAGGTTCGCGGTTTTTGTCAGGGGCTGCAAGCAATTTGCTGCGACTGCAGCCGAGTTTACTTGATCCCGACGCGATCTTGAGGCAAGCGGCAGCCATGTTCACCGTCGCCGCACTTTACCATTTCACCCGATCCCCGAACCCGCCGCCCTGCAAGGCCCTTGCAGGAAGCCTGCGATTTGGCAGGGATCAAGGGCACGCTGCTGATCGCCCCCGAGGGCATCAACGGCACGATCGCGGGCAGCCGCGCGGGAATCGATGCGGCCTTGGCCCATATCCGCGCCCTGCCCGGCTGCGCCGGTCTCGAGTGGAAGGAAAGCCCCGCCGCCGAGATGCCTTTCGCGCGCATGAAGGTCCGCCTCAAGCGCGAGATCGTCACGATGGGTCAGCCCGATGTCGATCCGACCGCCTCGGTCGGCCATTACGTCGAGGCCAAGGACTGGAACGCGCTGATTTCCGCCCCCGATGTCGCGGTGATCGACACGCGCAACGATTACGAGGTCGAGATCGGGACTTTCGACGGCGCGGTCGATCCGGGCACGAAAAGCTTCCGCGACTTTCCGGATTGGTGGCGCGAGAATGCCCATCGTTTCCACAACAAGCGCATCGCGATGTTCTGCACTGGCGGCATCCGCTGCGAGAAATCGACGAACTTCCTGCTGGGTGAGGGCATTCCCGAGGTTTACCACCTCAAGGGCGGCATCCTGAAATACCTTGAAGATGTCCCCGCCGAGGACAGCAAATGGCAGGGTGAGTGCTTCGTTTTCGACAAGCGCGTCAGCCTTGGCCACGGGTTGGTTCAAGGTGATTACGATCTCTGCCACGCCTGCCGCCGCCCGCTTTCGGCCGAGGACAAGCAGCGCCCCGAATTCGAGATCGGCGTCTGCTGCCACCGCTGCGCCGACGAGTATTCCGAGGCCGACCGCGCCCGTTTCCGCGAGCGCCAGCGTCAGGTCGAGCGCGGCGAGATCGCCCTTTAAGCGCCCTGCGCAGCCTGCCCGTCAAAGCGCCCCTTCGCGGGCGCTTTTTCATATCGGCCGGAGACTTGGTGATTCGATGCGATCCGCGAATGGCGCCCCGCCGGAAAACCCATGAAATCAATCAGGTGGCGCTTTAGCGTTCCGAGCTTTTCACTCGGGCATGAAAGCGTTTTTCTGGGTCATTTCCGCACCCGAAGGGCCATTCCGCCAAGCAGCGGAAGGATAAGGGTTTTCGCTTTTCCGAGCGTTCTCCTCAGCTTTCAATCTCCGAGAAATCTACTCAACTATTTGTTTTTATTATCTTTTTTATTGACCTCATCGTCCGACCCGACCATATCTGCCCCAACACAGCCAGCCAGCTCTTCGATCCCTGCAAGCGAGCTGTCGTCCCGAAACAGCCAGACAGGAAGTCCCGATGAGCCACGCCGTTTGCAACTCTTGCGCCTATTACGAAGACCATGCCGTTCAGGCTGCCGCCCAGCTCTCCGATGCGGGCCTTTGCCGCGTCAATCCGCCGGTCGCCCCGAAGGAAGAGGGCCGAGGCGTATGGCCGACGGTTCAGAAAACCGATTGGTGCGGCAAATACGCGACGCTGTTCGCAGCCGAATAATCGGGCCCGGCAGCCAAGCCTGCACGCAAAACGTAGCCAGCAAAAGGTAGCCAGCACGGCAAAGCCAGCCCCGGAAAGAGCCAGCGCGCGATCGCCAGCAAGCCTTTCCCCAGCCAGCCGACCCAGCCAGCACCGCCCGCCAGCCTGCATTCGCCAGTTAGGCTTTGCCAGCCAGCATCAAAGAAAAAGGCAGCCCTTTCGGGCTGCCTTTCTCGTTCAGTCTCGTGAACCGCTGATCAGAAGCGGAAGCTTGCGCGGACCTGCACCGTGTCGGCTTTCAGGTCCAGACCCGAGACATTCCCGACATCGTCGAAGTCGTGGCGGGTATATTCGGCGCCCAGAACAAAGCGCTCGGTGACTTTGAAGTCGCCGCCGATACCGTAAACCAGACCGTTTTCGGAATCGTCGGCATCAAGATAGGCGTAGCCGACGGTCACATAGGGCAGGAAACGGCCAAGGTCGTAACCGGCGCGGGCGCGCAGGCTCAGCAGGTCGCCCTTGCCCGAAACGTCATCCAGCTCGACTTTGTTGTAGTTCAGTTCGCCGCCCAGAACATAGCTGCCGAAATCGTGCTGATAGCCGGCGAAAACGCCGTAAGCGTCCAGATCACGCTTGCCCGATTGCGAGCCGAACTCGGCTTTGGCTTCGCCCTGACCATATTGCGCACCAGCGTAGAAGCCGGTCCAGTCGCCGAACTGCGGCGCGGTCTCGGTTTCTACGACGACGGGGTCTCGACGACCGGCGCGACATAACCGCCGGCGAAAGCGCCCGTAGCAAGAAGCGAAGCCAGAACCGTTGCACCAAAGAGTTTCATATCATCATCCTCATTCCGTTGGAGGCAGATCCTTCCGCCTCCGTTGGTCATGAGATAGGTGGCCCCCCTGCCCCTTTTAAGCTCTACCGCAAGGAGAGCGGGTCAGTCGCGACATTTGCGCAACACCCCTGTTGCGCGCAGATCACGGAATCGCGATCAGGCCCGAAACGAAAGCGGCGGACCCTTGGCCCGCCGCTTCCCGTATTGCGAAATCCACCCGTTGCGGGCCGGATTATTTCACCTGACCCAGACGCCCCGCCGCGATTGCGGCCATGTTGAGGATGTCGTTCACGGTCGAGCTGGTCGAGCAGATCTGGATCGGCTGCGCCACACCGGTCAGGATCGGGCCTACAACCGTCGCGCCTGCCATCTCCTGCAGAAGTTTGACCGAGATCGAGGCCGAATGGCGCGCCGGCACCACCAGCACGTTGGCCGGACCCGTCAGACGCGAGAAGGGATATTTTGCCGCCTGCGCCATGTTCAGCGCCACATCGACGGTCATCTCGCCCTCGTATTCGAAATCGACCCCGCGCGCATCGAGCACTTCCGAAGCCTTGGCCATCTTTACCGCGCGCTCGCTGATCGGATAGCCGAAGTTCGAGAAGGACAGGAAAGCCACGCGCGGATCAAGACCCAGGCCGCGCGCGACATGCGCACCGCGGGTCGCGATATCGGCGAGATCCTCGGCCTCGGGCCACTCGTGGACCAGCGTGTCGCCCATCAGGATGACGCGGCCGTTGTGCAGAACGGCGGTGATGCCGACCGCGCCGTCTTCGGGATTGACGTCGAAGACCTTGCGGATCTGGGACAGGACATGCGCGTTCTTGCGCGTGGCACCGGTCACCAGACCGTCGCCGTGACCATGGGCCAGCATCAGCGAGGCAAAGACATGGCGGTCGCGGTTCGCCAGCTTGTTGGTATCCTCGCGGTCGAGACCCTTGCGCTGGAGGCGCGCGTAAAGCGTCTCGTGATACTGCTCGAGATGGCGCGAATTCGAGGCGTTGACCACCGTCAGCTCGCGACCGGCCTCGCCCAGACCGACGGCTTCCAGCTTTTCCTTCACATCCGCCTCGCGGCCGACAACGATCGACTGGCCCATGCCGCCGCGCTGCCAGGCGACGGCTGCACGCAGCACGCGCGGATCGTCGCCCTCGGCAAAGATCATGCGGGCCTGTGCCTGACGCGCGGGCGTGAATGCCCTGCAAGATCGCGGCGGTCGGGTCCATGCGGGCCTTGAGCGACTGGACATAGCCGTCCATGTCGATGATCGGACGGCGCGCGACGCCGGTATCCATGCCGGCCTGCGCAACCGCCGGCGGGATGACATGGATGAGACGCGGATCGAAGGGCGTCGGGATGATGTAGTCGCGGCCGAACTGCAGCTTGCGGCCGTAAGCCACGGCAACCTCGTCGGGAACATCCTCGCGGGCGAGTTCCGCCAAGGCGCGGGCACAGGCAATCTTCATCTCGTCGTTGATGGCGCGGGCATGGATGTCCAGCGCGCCGCGGAAGAGATAGGGAAAGCCGAGGACGTTGTTGACCTGGTTGGCGTAATCCGAGCGCCCCGTCGCCACGATCGCATCGGCGCGCACGGCATGGGCATCCTCGGGGTGATTTCGGGATCGGGGTTCGCCATGGCGAAGATCACCGGATTGTCGGCCATGGTCTTGACCATGGCCTGCGTCACCGCGCCTTTGGCCGAAACGCCGATAAAGACGTCGGCGCCGTTCATCGCCTCTTCAAGCGTGCGGGCGTCGGTATCGGCGGCATGGGCCGATTTCCACTGGTTCATGCCCTCGGTGCGGCCCTTGTAGATCACGCCCTTGGTGTCGCACATCAGGCAGTTGTCCTGCTGCGCGCCCATGGCCTTCATCAGCTCGAGGCAGGCGATCCCCGCCGCGCCCGCGCCGTTCACGACGATGCGCACATCCTCGATCCTCTTGCCCGAAAGCTCGAGCGCGTTGATCAGGCCGGCGGCGCAGATCACGGCGGTGCCGTGCTGGTCGTCGTGGAAGACCGGAATGTCGCAGATTTCCTTCAGGCGCTGCTCGATGATGAAGCATTCGGGCGCCTTGATGTCTTCAAGGTTCACACCGCCGAAAGTCGGCGACATCAGCTTGACCGCGCGGATGATTTCTTCGGGATCTTCGGTATCGAGTTCGATATCGATCGCGTTCACATCGGCGAAACGCTTGAAGAGGACGGCCTTGCCCTCCATCACCGGCTTCGATGCCAGCGCGCCGAGGTTGCCCAGACCAAGGATCGAGGTGCCGTTCGACACGACCGCAACCATATTGCCCTTGACGGTATAGTCGTAGGCAAGCTCCGGATTGGCGGCGATCGCCTCGACCGGCACGGCAACGCCCGGCGAATAGGCCAGAGACAAATCGCGCTGCGTCGCCATCTGCTTCGAGGCGACCACGTCGTATTTGCCCGGTCGCGGCTCGAGGTGGTAGGCCAGCGCCTCTTCTTTGGTGATGCGTGATTTGTGCGGCGTATTGTCGTCGGTCATGCTGATCCCTCTCCTGCCACCCGCCGGATGCCTAAAGGCGGGAAGCCCCAATAATATACCGGTCAGCCATGCCGCAAAGCTGCGTCGCTTGATAGGGGTATTTCACCATAAAGTCGGATATTTCTCCATTTCGGTAAAATTTTCCGAAATGGCGGGGCAGAGCGGCACTCCGACCGCAACCGGAGGCTGCCTTTGCACCCCCGCCGCATTTGTCCGAGGCGTGCTCAGGCGGCCCCTTCAGCGCGGCCGAGCGCCTCGCAGGCGCGATCCACCCCCTCGCCGATCACGATTCTCATGGCCTGCATGGCGGTTTCCTCGTCGTGATCGGCGATCGCGCGGGCGATGCGCAGATGAAGCGAAGCGCTTTGCGAGATTCCTCGGGGCTGAGCGCGGGCGAGGAGATGCGGAAACTCACCGCCAGCGCCGCCTCGACCAGCGTCGAAACCGAGCGGATGAAGGGATTGCGCGACATGGCGGCGACAGCGATGTGGAATTCCAGATCGACGGCGGCAAAGCTCTCGCGGCTGTGGTTGCGGTCGTCCATCCGCGCCGCGATATTGTAAAGCTGGATGATCTCTTCGGGCGTGGCATGGCGCGCCGCCAAAGCGGCCGTTGCCGGCTCGAGCGCCATGCGCATCTCGGAAAGCTGGCGGACGAATTCGCCGTCCATGCCCTTCTGCATGCGCCAGCCGATCACGTCGCGATCCACGAAATTCCAGCTCTCGCGCGGATTGACCTGCGTGCCGACCCGCGATTTGGCGCGGATCAGGCCTTTGGCGGCAAGGGTCTTCATCGCCTCGCGCAAGACGGTGCGCGAGACCTCGAAACGCGCGGTCAGGACCGGATCACCGGGCAGGATCTCGTTCTCGGCGAAATCGCCCGCGACAATGGCGCGCCCCAAAGCGTCGACGACTTTGGCATGGCTCGAGGCGGGAAGCGTGCCGAAGGCGGCCCGTTTGATCAGGGTCATCGCGCGCCCGCGCCGCTTTGCGACATCGCGCTTTGGCCGGAACCGGCGTGGCCAGAACCACTTTGAATCGGGCCGGATCGCGTCGTTTTGCGCGCGGCGCGGTAGTCGCTGACCAGAACGATCACCCGTTGAAGCACGATGAAAGCGAAGAGCAGAAGCCCCACTACGATCTTGGTCCACCACGAGGACAAGCTGCCGTCAAAAACGATATAGGTCTGGATAAGGCCTTGAATCAACACGCCGAACAACGTCCCCAAGATCAGCCCCGCGCCGCCGGTCAGCAAGGTGCCCCCGACCACGACGGCGGCGATCGCATCCAGCTCGACGCCCACGGTCGCGAGCGAATAACCCGCCGAGGTATAGAGCGTATAGGCCAGCCCCGAAAGCCCTGCGAGAAAGCCCGACAAGGCATAAAGCTGCACCGTTGTGCGCCGGACCGGCACACCCATCAGTTCGGCCGATTGGGCCGACCCGCCAAGCGCATAGACATTGGCGCCAAAGCGTGTGCGATGCGCGACCACCACCCCTGCCGCAAAGACCGCGAGCATCAGCAGCCCCAGAAAGCTGAGCTTGCCCTTGTCGGGCAGCGCGATGGCGATTGATTTGAGGCTGCGCAGGAACGGATGGCTGATCGGCACGGATTCGGTCGAGATCAGGAAAGCCGCGCCCCGCGCCAGAAACATCCCCGCCAGCGTCACCACGAATGGCGGCATTTTCAGCAGGTCGATCATCAGCCCCATCAGTGCGCCGAAAGCGGTCGAGACCATCAGCGCCAGCCCGAAGGCCAGCGCCGGATGTACCCCGCCCGTACCAGCACCGCGACGAGGACCGAGGTAAAGGCGATGACCGCACCCACCGACAGATCGATCCCGCCCGAGATGATGACGAAGGTCATCCCCACCGCCGCAATCCCCAGAAAGGCGTTGTCGGTCAGAAGGTTGCCGGCCACGCGCCAGGACAGGATCGCGGGAAACTGCGCGGCGCAGAGCGCATAGGCGAGGACGAAAATCACCACGGTCGCGACAAAGGGCAGATTGCGGGTGCGGATCATGCTTCGACCTCGGATTTCGGCTTGCGGCGCAGGCTTCTGAGAAAGGCGGTTTCGAGCCGGACCGCAGGCGATTGCAGCGTCAGGATCACGACGATCACGACGGCCTTGACGATCAGGTTGAACTCGGGCGGCCAGCCCGACATCAGGATGCCGGTATTGAGCGCCTGAATGATCAGCGCGCCGATCAGCGAGGCCGTGATCGAAAAGCGCCCTCCCGCGAGCGAGGTCCCCCGATCACCACCGCCAAAATCGCGTCCAGCTCGAGCCAGAGACCGGCGTTGTTGGCATCCGCGCCGCGGATATCGGCAGTCACGATCATCCCCGCCACCGCCGCGCAAAGCCCCGAGACGACATAGGCCGTCAGGATCAGGAAACGCGCCCTGACCCCCATCAGCATCGAGGCCCTGCGGTTGATCCCCACCGCCTCGATCAGCAACCCGAGCGCGGTGCGGCGCACCAAAAGCCCGACCGCCAGTCCCATGACAACCCAGATCACGATCGGCATCGGGATACCCAGCACCGCTCCCGACCCGATGAAGGCAAAGGCCGGATCGTTGAAGGTCAGGATGACGCCATTGGTCACGAGCTGCGCGATCCCGCGTCCCGCCACCATCAGGATCAGCGTCGCGATGATCGGCTGGATATCGAGAAAGGCCACCAGAACTCCGTTCCAGATCCCGCAAACCACTCCGACCAGCAGAGAAATCACGATCACCGCAACCAGAGGCTGACCCTCGGAGACAAGGCTGGCCGCGATCGCGCCGGTGATCGCCATGACCGCACCGACCGAGAGATCGATCCCCTTGGTCGCAATCACCAACGTCATGCCGATCGCCAATAGCGCGACCGGCGCGACCCGCACGCCGACATCGATCAGGCTGCCGTAAAGCCGCCCGTTCTGAACCGAAATCGCGAAAAATCCCGGCGCAACCATCGCGATCAGCACCAGAACCAGCGCCAACGCCCCAAGCTGCGGCGCAAGGCGGCGGAATTTGCGTCCCAGAGCACCCGTCATGCCGCATCTCCCGCCAAGGCCATCGCGCCCATGATCGCGCGGGCATTGACCTCCGCACCCGAGAGCTCGCGGATGTGGCGGCGGTCCGAGAGCACGATGACGCGACTCGAATAGGCGACCAGCTCCTCGACCTCGGAGGAGATTACAACCAGCGCCATGCCGTCGGCGCAAAGCCGGCGGATCAGCGCAATGATTTCGGCATGGGCGCCGATATCGATGCCGCGCGTCGGCTCGTCGAGGATCAGCAGACGCGGATCGGTGGCCAGCCAGCGCGCAAGAATGGCCTTTTGCTGGTTCCCGCCCGAGAGGAATTTGATCGGCCGGTCGGGATCGGGCGGCCGGATGTCGAGCGCCGCGATATAGCGCGCGGCAATCGCATCGGCCTCGTCGCGCGCAATCGGCCGCGCCCAACCCCGCCGCGCCTGAAGCGCGAGGATAATGTTGTCGCGCACCGAAAGATCGCCCACGATCCCGTCGGTCTTACGCTCTTCGGGGCAAAGCCCGATCCCCAAGGCAATCGCCTCGTCTGGGGATTTCGGCGCGACCGGACGTCCGTCGACCTGCATCTCGCCGCTGTCGGGCCGCGTGATCGCAAACATGAGCGCGGCCGTCTCGGTCCGGCCCGAGCCCAAAAGCCCCGCGATTCCACGACTTCTCCCGGCCGGATCGCCAGGTCGAACGGCGCGATCATGCCGCTTTTGCCGAACCCCTGAAGTCGAATGCCGCCTCGCCTTCTGCCGCGCGGGGGACGGGACGAAGATCGTCGCCGGCCAGATCATGCCCCAGCATCAGGCTGACGAGATCGCGCCGCGGCAGGTCGGCCAGCGCGCGGCTCCCGACCATGCGACCATTGCGCAGCACCGTGACCCGATCCGCCAAAGCGTAAACCTGATCCAGAAAATGCGTGATGATCACGATCCCCAAACCGCGATCGCGCAGCTGGCGCAGCACCGTGAAAATCGCCTCGACCTCGCGCACATCAAGGCTCGCGGTCGGCTCGTCGAGAAACAGGACCTTGCCCGAAAGATCGACAGCCCGCGCAATCGCAATGATCTGGCGCACTGCGACCGGATAATGCGACAGGGTCTCGGCCGGATCGACGGCAAGGCCGTAATGGCCCAAAAGCGCCGCTGCATCGGCCCGCATCTTGCGCGTATCGACCATGCCGAAGCGGCGCGGCTGGCGCCCGAGATAAAGGTTCTCGGCGACGGTCAGATTGTCGAGAAGGTTGACCTCCTGATAGACCGTACCGATCCCCAAAGTCTGCGCCTCCGCGACCGAGCGCGGCTCGACCGGCGCCCTCTCGAGCGCCATCACCCCGCCATCGCGGCGGTAGGCGCCGGTCAGGATCTTGACCAACGTGGACTTTCCCGCGCCGTTTTCGCCCAAAAGCGCATGGATCTCGCCCGCGCGGAGGGTGAAGTCGACACCCTCCAGAACCTTCACGCCGAAAAAGGATTTCTCGATACCCTGCGCCGACAAAAGCGCCTGTTCCGAAGCCATGCCCCGCCCTTTCGCAAATGAAACGGGCGGGGCAGCCCCCGCCCGAAAGGATCAGTAACCAAGACCTTTCTTGGCCTCGTAAACCGCCTTGGGATCGTCGGCCTGCGTGAACAGTTTGGATTCGGTCTGGATCCATTTCGCGGGCGCCGTGCCATCCGCCAGATAGGCCGCGAGAACGTCGAAGGCGGGCCCCGCCATATCGGGCGTCAGCTCGACGGTGGCATTGGCCTCGCCCTCGGCCATGGCGAGAAAGATGTCCGGAACGGCGTCGATCGAGACGATCTTGATGTCGGTGCCCGGCTTGAGCCCCGCTTCCTTGATCGCCTGAATAGCCCCGACAGCCATATCGTCGTTATGGGCATAGACCGCGCAAATATCCTTGCCGCCATTCTCGGCCTTGATGAAGCTCTCCATCACCTCTTTGCCCTTGGTGCGGGTGAAGTCGCCGGTCTGCGAGCGCGCGATGGTGATGTTGTCATGCCCCGCAATCGCCTCCTCGAAGCCCTGCTTGCGGTTGATCGCGGGCGAAGAGCCGGTCGTGCCCTGAAGCTCCACCACCTTGCAGGCCTTGTCGCCGACATCGGCCACCAGCCAATCCCCCGCAACCTTGCCCTCGTGAACCTGATCCGAGGTCACCGCGGTGAGATAGAGATCCTCGGGCGCCTCGATCTGGCGGTCGAGCAGAACCACGGGGATCTCGGCATCCTTGGCCTCGGCCAGAACATCGTCCCAGCCTGTCGCCACAACCGGCGCGATCAGGATCGCATCGACGCCCTGCGCGATGAAGCCGCGCACCGCCTTGATCTGGTTTTCCTGCTTTTGCTGGGCATCGGCGAATTTCAGATCGATGCCGCGCTCTTTGGCCTGGTTTTGCGTCAGCGTCGTCTCGGCCGCGCGCCACCCCGATTCAGAGCCAATCTGCGAAAAGCCCACGACCTTGCCTTCCATTCCGGCCGCCAGAACCGGCGCAGCCATGCTCAGACAGGCGACCGCAGTGGTCGCCACGAGAAATGATTTCATGATGCTCTCTCCCTGAAGGCCGCTTTCCTCCCGGCCCTATAATAGGCGTATTATATGATTAATTATGCGTCAAAACTTTTCTTCATCATAAAAATACCCAATTACCCGAGCATTTCAAAGAAATGCTGGTGCATGGTCGCGATTAATAGGACAAATTGAAGCTGTCAGCCCTGCAAGGCGCGGGTCGAGGCGCGCAGCATCAGCTTGGGGGAATCAGGCTTTGCGGCGCGACCGCCCGCCCCTCGATCACGGCGAGCATGGTCTCGCCCGCCATGCGCCCGATCTCGCGTTTGGGCTGGCGTACCGTTGTCAGCGCCGGCGTCAAATGCGAGACGAGCTCGATATCGTCAAAGCCCACGACCGAGACGTCGCGCGGTACGTCGATCCCGTGGCGTTGCAATTCGGCGATGAAGGCACAGGCCATCTCGTCCGAAAAGGACACGACACCGGTCGGCCGCTGCTCCGGCGCAAGCGCAAGCCAGAGCTCCGCCGCCCGCCGTCCGGCATCGAGCGAGAAATCTCCGGCGAATACCGTAAAGCCTTCGGGGCCGAGAACCCGCTCCACCCCTTCTATCCGCGTGCGGTGGAGGATATTCGCCGCAGGCCCGCCGATACAGGCGATCCGGCGATGGCCGAGCGCGGCCAGATGCTCGGCTGCAAGGGCCGCACCTGCCGCATTATCGAGCGCCACAGAGGGAAAATCGAGATCCTCGCGCCATTCGCAGGCCATCACGACCGGCGGGATTCCCTGCCCGACAGCAGCTCCTCGCGCGCCACAAGCCCGTCACAGAGCACAATCCCGTCGGCCCGCGACGGGTCGAGGAAGCGCTGGAGCGAGCGCCGTCGCCCGCCCTCCGCCAATGTATCGCCGACCAGCAGGTCATAACCCGCCTCCTCCAGCACCCGGCCGAGCCCCGCGAGGATCTTGGCGAAGAACGGATTGCCGAGATTGGGCACAAGCGCCACCACCGCGCCGGTGCGCTGCTTGCGCAGGTTTCGCGCGGCATGGTTCATCCGGTAGCCGCTTTGCTGGACCGCCTGCAAAACCACCTCGCGCGTTGCCTCGGCCACCATGGCGGGGCGCGACAGAACGCGGCTGACCGTCGCCGCCGAGACCCCTGCAAGGCGGGCGACATCGGCGATCTTGATCGGATTGGGGCTTTGGGCATCGTCAGTCATAACGTCGGACCCTAAGCCCAGCCAAGGCGCTCCACAAGCTTCTTGCAATCGATTTCACAAACAGGCAAGACTTTACGCCAGAGGGAGGAATCGAGATGAAAACCATGCGCGGGCCCGGTTTGTTTCTGGCGCAATTCGCTTCGGATCAGGCACCCTTCAACGATTGGACCGCGATAACCGGCTGGGCCGCAGGTCTGGGCTATGCGGGCGTTCAGGTCCCCTCGATCGACCAGCGCCTTTTCGATCTCGATCTCGCCGTCACTTCCAGCGCGTGGCGCGACGATTTCCTCGGTCAGGCCGCCGACAAAGGCATCGCCGTGACCGAGCTTTCCACCCATTTGCAAGGCCAGCTCGTCGCCGTCCACCCCGCCTATGACGCGGCTTTCGACGCATTCGCCCCGCCGGCCGTTCACGGCAATCCCAAGGCGCGGCAGGAATGGGCCGTCGATCAGGTCGCGAAAACCATCCGCGCCAGCGCGGCGCTTGGCCTGAATGCGATGGCGACTTTCTCGGGGGCTTTGGCTTGGCCCTATCTTTACCCTTGGCCGCAGCGCGCGCCGGGTCTGGTTGAAACGGCGTTCGACGAACTTGCCAAACGCTGGCTGCCGCTTTTGAACCTCGCCGAGGACCACGGCGTCGACATCTGTTTCGAGATCCATCCGGGCGAGGATCTTCACGACGGCATCACCTTCGAGATGTTCCTCGAACGCGTCGGCAACCACGCCCGCGCCAATATGCTTTACGATCCGTCTCACTACCTGCTGCAGCAGCTCGATTATCTCGACCACATCGACATCTACCACGAGCGCATCAAGATGTTTCACGTCAAGGATGCCGAGTTCAATCCCACGGCCGCCAAGGCGTTTACGGAGGCTTCCAGTCTTGGGTGAACCGCGCCGGACGCTTCCGCAGCCCGGGTGACGGTCAGGTCGATTTCAAAGGTGTTTTCTCGAAGCTCACGCAATATGACTTTTCGGGCTGGGCCGTGGTCGAATGGGAATGCGCGCTCAAACACCCCGAGGACGGCGCCCGTGAAGGGGCCGCTTTCGTGCGCGACCATATTATCCGCGTGACCCCCATGCTTTCGACGATTTCGCGGCAGGCAGCATTGATCAGGCCGCCGTCAACAAGGCGCTCGGGCTATGAGCGCGCGCATCCCGCTCGGCATGGTCGGCGGCGGCGCAGGCGCTTTCATCGGCGGCGTCCACCGCATTGCCGCGCGGATGGACGGGCGCTTCGATCTGGTAGCAGGGGCCTTGTCGTCCGACCCCGAACGGGCGCGCTCTTCCGCCGAGGCTTTGGGGATCGCGCGCAGCTACGCGGATTTCACGGACATGGCCCAAGCCGAGGCCGCCCGTCCCGACGGCATCCGCGCAGTGGCCATTGTGACGCCGAACCATCTCCATGCGGCGCCCGCCATCGCCTTCCTGAACGCGGGCATCCATGTCATCTGCGACAAGCCAATGGCCGCGACGCAGGCCGAGGCGCAGGCTATGGCCGAAGCCGCCGCCAACTCGACGGCGCGGTTTTTCCTGACCCATAACTATAGCGCCCTGCCCCTGATCCGAGAGGCCCGCGCATTGGTTGCCGAAGGCGCGATCGGCCGGTTGCGGCTGGTACAGGCAAATTACCTGCAAGGCTGGCTTGCCGATGACGTGCAGTCGAAACAGGCCGAATGGCGCACCGATCCCGCGCGCGCAGGTGCAGGCGCTTTGGGCGATATCGCGACCCATGCGTGGCAGCTTGCGCAATTCGTGACCGGCGAGACCCCCGCCGAACTCTCGGCCGAACTCTCGAGCATGGTACCGAACCGCCCGATCGACGACGATGTGCGTGTGGCCTTGCGCTATGCCGGCGGCGCGAGGGGCGGGCTTTGGGCCAGTCAGGTCGCGGTCGGCCATGAAAACGGGCTGACGCTGGCGCTTTACGGCAGCGACGGCGCGCTTCATTGGGCGCAGGAGACGCCGGAGCGCCTGATCCATACCCCGAAAGGCCAGCCGCCGCGCATTCTGACGCGGGCGCAGGACCGCTCCGGCTCGTTCCGCACGCCGCCCGGCCATCCCGAAGGCTATCTCGAAGGTTTCGCCAATCTTTATTCCGATATTGCCGATATCATCGCTGGCGAGACCGCGCATCTCGACCGCGTTCCGGGCATTGCGGCCGGCCTGTCGGGCATGCGCTTCATCGCGGCCGCGCAGGAAAGCGCACGCGCGAATGGGCAATGGGTGGGGATATGACGCAAGCGGATTCCAAAGCCATCCTTGCGCTTGAAGGTGTCAGGCGCAGCTTCGGCCCGATCGAAGTGCTCCACGGGGTCGACCTGCCGCTTTACGGCGGCGAGGTACACGCGCTGATCGGCGAAAACGGCGCGGGCAAATCGACGATCATGAAAATCCTCGGCGGTTTTCTGGCGCCGACCGCGGGGCAAGTGCTTCTTGACGGCAGCCCGCCCCTATCGTTCCGGCCCCGAGGCCGAAGCGGCTGGCGTCATCGTCATCCATCAGGAATTCAACCTCGCCCAGGACCTGACCGTCGCGGCCAATGTCTTTCTGGGCCGCGAGCTTGGCGGCTGGCGGCTGGACCACCGTGCCATGCGCGAGGCGACGGCGGCGCTGCTCGAACGGCTCCAGACCACAATTTCGCCCGATGCCCTGATCCGCGACCTCTCGGTCCCCGACCGCCAGATGGTCGAGATCGCCAAGGCCCTGTCGCGCGATGCCCGCGTGCTGATCATGGACGAGCCCTCGGCTGTTCTGACCCATCGCGAGGTCGGCGCGCTTTACGACCAGATCGACCGGTTGCGCGCGGACGGTGTCGCGATCATGTTCTGCTCGCACCGCCTTGACGAGGTGGCCCATCTTGCCGACCGCATCACGGTCCTGCGCGACGGTTCGGTCGTTGGGCGTGCCCTGCGCGGCGAGATGACCGAGGACGGCATGGCGACCGCAATGGTCGGGCGCGAGCTGACCGATTTCTTCCCGCCAAAAGCCGAAAGCCTTGGCGAAACCGTGCTCGAGGTCTCGGGCCTTTCGGTTGCAGGCCGAGTCAGGAATGCCGATCTCTCGCTTCGCCGTGGCGAGGTTCTGGGGATTGCGGGGCTGGTGGGCTCCGGCCGGACCGAGCTGGCCGAGGGGCTGGTGGGCCTGCGCCCCGCCACGGGACGCATCACCATCGAAGGCCGCGAAACCGTGATCCGCGATCCGCGTCAGGCCGCCGGATCGGGCCTCGCCTATCTGACCGAGGACCGCAAAGAGGCCGGTCTCCTGCTGCAAAAGGGCCTCACGCCCAACCTGACCTTGGCCGCGTTGGAGCGGTTCGGCGGCATCCGCATCGACAAGGCCGCCGAGGCGCAGGCACTGGAAACCGCGATCCGCGATTTCGACATCCGCGCCCCTTCGCGCGAGATCATGGCGGGCAACCTGTCGGGCGGAAACCAGCAAAAGCTGCTGTTGGCCAAGACCATGCTGACCGAACCGAAGATCATCATCATCGACGAGCCGACGCGCGGCATCGATGTCGGCACCAAAAGCCAGATCTACGCCTTTATCCGCAAACTCGCCGCCGAAGGGCGCAGCATCATCGTGATCTCGTCCGAGTTGACCGAGGTCATGGGCCTGTCCGACCGCGTGCTTGTCATGCGTCAGGGCAGCATCGCGGGCGAGCTGTCCGGCCCGCAGATCACCGAGGACAATATCGTGCGTCTGGCCATGGGGCTGGATGCGCAGGATGAACCAGCAGCCGGGGCACTTTCCGCATGACACGCATCAATTTCCATGTTCTCGGCCCGATCGTGGCGCTGGTTCTGCTGATCCTGCTGGGCTGGTTCCTCAACCCCGCCTTTCTCGCGCCCGCCAATATCACCAACGTTCTGGCGCGCTCGGCCTTTATCGGCATGATCGCGGTCGGTATGACCTTCGTGATCACATCGGGCGGGCTCGACCTGTCGGTCGGCGCAATGGCGGCCTTTCTGGCAGGGGTCGCGATCATCGCGATGAACGCGCTTGCGCCGGTCACCGGCGTCAACTGGGGCACGATCGTGCTGGGCATGCTGGTCGCGCTTGGCGGCGGGCTGATTGCTGGGCTGATCAACGGCGCGCTGATCACCAAGGCTCGGATCGAGCCCTTCATCGTCACTTTGGGGACGATGGGGATTTTCCGCAGCCTCGTGACATGGCTGGGCGACGGCGGCACGCTGAGCCTCGCCTCGGATCTGCGCACGCTTTACCGGCCGGTTTATTACTCGGGCCTCGGCTGGATCACCTGGCCGATCATCGTCTTCGCGATCGTCGCCGTGCTGGGCGAGCTTTTGATGCGGCAGGCACGCTTCGGCCGCTATATCGAGGCGATCGGCTCGAACGACCGCGTTGCGCGCTATTCGGCGGTGGATGTGAACCGCGTGAAGCTGCTCAGCTATGTGCTGCTTGGCGGCTTGGTCGGGCTTGCGGTCATCATGTATGTGCCGCGTCTGGGGTCGGCCTCGGGCTCGACCGGCATCGGCTGGGAGCTGGAGGCGATCGCCGCCGTCATCATCGGCGGCACCGCGCTGAAAGGCGGAACGGGTCGGGTCTGGGGCACGGTCGTAGGTGTCCTGATCCTGAGCCTCATCGACAATATCCTGAATTTGACCTCGCTGGTTTCCCCTATCTCAACGGGGCGATCCAGGGCGTCATCATCGTGCTTGCTGTCGTCTTGCAGCGGGAAAAACGCACCGCCGAGGAGCGGTGAACAAGGGAGGAAGACCATGCTTCGTAGAAATCTGCTGAAACTGCCGATGGTTGCGGCACTGATGATCGGCGTCTCGGGCGGCGCCGTTCTGGCGCAGGATGCCGCGAAAAAGGTGATCGGCGTCTCGATCCCCTCGGCGACCCACGGATTCATGGGCGGGCTGAACTGGCACGCGCAAGAAACCATCAAGCGTCTGGGCACGACCTATCCCGACATCGAATTCGTTCTGGCGACCGCGCCGGATGCCAGCAAACAGGTCAACGACATCGAAGACATGATGGCCACGCGCAATATCGACGCGCTGGTCGTGCTGCCCTTCGATCCGAGCCGCTGACCGCGCCGGTCAAATCGGTCAAGGATGCGGGCAAATGGGTGACGGTCGTCGACCGCGGCCTGTCCGAGGAAGGGATCGAGGATCTCTACGTCGCGGGCGACAACACCGCTTTCGGCCGTGTCGCGGGCGACTATTTCAAAGCCAACCTCAAGCCGGGCGCGAAAATCGTGATCCTGCGCGGCATTCCGACCACGCTCGACAACGAGCGCGTCGATGCGTTCGAGGCGGCTTTGGCCGGTTCCGAGATCGAGATCCTCGACAAGCAGCACGGCAACTGGAACCGCGACGACGCCTTCAAGGTCATGCAGGACTATCTGACCAAATTCCCGCAGATCGACGCGGTTTGGGCGGCCGATGACGATATGGCGCTCGGCGTGCTCGAGGCGATTTCGGCAGCAGGCCGTCAGGACCAGATGTGGGTCGTGGGCGGTGCCGGTATGAAGGAAATCGTCAAGCGCATCATGGACAAGGATCCGCAGCTGCCGGTGAACGTGACCTATCCGCCGGCGCTGATCTCTTCGGCAATCGAGATGACCGCGCTCAACTTCGAATCCGATGCGCCGGTCTCGGGCCGCTTCATCATCGGCTCGCGTCTGATCACGCCCGAGAACGCCGAAACCTTCTACTTCCCCGAAAGCCCGTTCTGATCCTTCGGGACGATGAAAGCCGTCGCGGCGTCAGCTGTTTGCCAGCGCCGCGACGATCTCTGCCTCGTGCAGCCAGAAGGCCAGACCGACCAGAACCAGCGTCACCGCCCAGACCACAAGGTCGTGACGCGGATCCCAGGCATGGTGACGACGCGCCAGACGCACCGCGATCGGATAGTTCAGCACGAAAGCCAGCGCCTGCCCGATGAACACCCCCGCAAGCCCCTCGTGCCATGCGCCGAACGCCACGAGCAGGATATAGATCGAGGCGCGGCAGGCCTGCATGACGAAAACGCCCCGCGTATCGCCTGCCGCCAAGGCCGAGTAATCATAGCTGCTGGTCAGGATCTGCGGCAGTTGCAGCAGCGCGATGATCACCAGCAGCCCGCCCGCATGGATGTAGCGCGCATCGTACAGCACGCCGACCAGATCGGGCCCGAGGACCACCAGCATCGCCACGCCAAAGATCAACAGGCAGGCCACACCCGCGCGGGCCTTGGCCAAAGTGCGGATATTGCTGCCGCCTTCGGAGGGAGGATGTTGGCGGTACATTGGGATGAACAGCCGCCCGCCGATCGCCCCCGAGCATCATCGGCACCGTGCCGAGGAATTGCCCGATGTTGTAGATGCCCAGTTGCTCGAGCGAGAGCACCCGTCCGAGGATCAGCCGGTCGCCCTGAAACAGCAGGAAGCCGCAGATCGTGCTGAGGAAAATCCATTTGCCGAAATGCACCAGCTCGCTGCGCGCCTCGGGCTCGAGGCGGAAGCGGTTGATATGGCCGGGCAGGAAGAGCCAGGTCAGCAGCAGCATGACCGCCGCGCCCGCGATATTGCCGATGACCAGCGCCCAGACCGAATGCAGCCAATAGGCGGCCAGAACCACGATACCGATGTTGATGGCCTGCGCGATCAGCTCGATCGCGGTCAGGCGGCCAAGGAACATGTGACGCGCCGCCGTGTCGATCCGCGTCGGGTTGAACCCCGCGATCAGCAGCGAGATCGCCGCGACAGGAAAGACCTGCGCGAATTGCGGCGCGTTGTAGAACAGCGCCAGCGGCCATGCGATCAGCGTCGAGACCCCCAGAAGGATCCCGCCGCGAATGATCTTCAGCGTCCAAGCCGTATCCAGAAACGCCGGATCATCGCCGCGTTTGCTTTGCTGGATCGAGGGCCGAGTCCCATATCGCTGAACATGGTCAGGCCGATCAGGAAGCCCGTGACCAGCGTCATCAGCCCGAAATCGTCGGGGCTGAGAATGCGCGTCAGCAGCAGGTTCGAGAGCAGCCGCATGAACTGCCCGCCACCGAAACCGATGATCGACAAAATCGAGCCACCCAAGGCTCGTGAAGCGAGGCCCCTTCGCCGCTTGCGCACCACTCTCCTTGGCGCCCGAAGCGGCCTCCTCCAGATTCGTCATTCGCTCAACCAGATCCCATCGGGCCAACCACGCCGGGCGAAGGTACCCCGGCAAGAATCCAATTAACCAGACTGCGCCGATAAAGGTCCAAAAAGGATCAATCCGACGTAAATCTTGCGCCGCCAGGCGGCATCGAGATCTTCCTCCGAGGAGACATAGGCCAGCTCGATCACAGGCTGGATCCCCGTCGCGCGCTGGAACTGGCCGCTGCTGCGCAGGACCGGATTTTTCAGCTCGAGAATGAAGGCAAGGCCGACCGCAAAGAACGTGCTGGCGAAAACTCCCAGAACCGCGCTTTTCTTGCGGCCCGACAAGGAGGATATTCCGGCGGCACCGCGCGTTCGAGCACGACGAACCGTTCGGTCTGGTTGTTTTCCTGCAGGGCCTGCAAGGTCTCGACCTCGGCCAGACGGCGCGAGATTTCGTTGTAGCGGTCGCGGTAGCGCTGTTGCTCGCGGGCCAAACCCTCGAATTCCAGCATGACCTCGGCCGAGATGCTGCGCGCATGTTCGATCGCGGCCTGACGGGCGTTGACCTGTTCCTTTTGCGCGCGCAACTGGCGCAGCTGCAGATCGATCAGCTCGACCTGTTCGAGAACGACCCGCGACGTATCGCTGAGCCCGCCCTGCGTCAGACGCTGGATATTGGCCTCGAGCCGCGCGATCTCGGGGTGGCCGGGATCCAGCGTGCGCTTGGCCTGCGACAGTTCGACCTCGGCGGCGCGAAGCTGCTGGACCAGCGAGGCCGAGGCACTGCGCCCGCCCTCTGCCGCGGTCGCGGTCACTTCGGGTCCGGCCTGCAAGGCCAGACGCTCGCGTTCGAGCGACATGATATCGCGGTCGAGCGTCGCGTCCTGCGCGGCAAGCTGGGTCAGTTCGCTTTGCAGATATTCCTGTGCCGAAGGCAGGATCCTCGTTGGCGGAGTTGAATTCCGCCACTTTGCGGTCATGGGCTTCAAGTTCGCCCTGAAGCTGCGAGGCCTCGCCCAGAAGGAACTGGTGGGTTTCCTGAATGCGCGACTGGCGGTTTTCCTCGTCGCGGTTGATGACGCCATCGGCGAAATCGTTGGCGATATCCGCGGCCTGCTGGGCTGTGCCGCCCTGCGCGGTGATGATGATCGCGGCCAGGGATGCGCCGCCCGTCGCCTGCCCCGGAGCCGCGACGCTTTCGATCCGCGTCGTGCTGCGCAGCAGATCGACCTTTTCGTTCGGGCTCAGCGGCAGGTCGGGATAAAGGTTGTGCCGCTCGATCACCGAAATCAGGTTCGAACGCACCATCAGGCGCTGCTCGATCAACTGGACGCGGCGCGCGATCGGCAGGCCGGAATCGCTGGCCGGATCGACGATGGCCGGCGCCTCGATCTGGATCACGGCAGCGGAATCGTAAACGCGCGGCGATGTCACCACCAGATAAAGGGCAACCAGAATGCCCGCGGCCATCAGCGTCAGAACCACCGGCAATCGCCGGCGCAGCATGGAAATGACGTCGTCAATCGATTGTATCGGTCCCACAGCGACGTCCTATTTCTCAGCTTTGTTCAAGACGACGCCCATCAGAGGCGCTTCGTCCGCGAGATAACGCTCGGCGAGCTTCATATCGGCGGGCTTGGTGCTCATCCCGTCGGCCACCATCAGGATCGACTCGGCCAGCGGCAGGGCCGACATGCCGACATCCGACCCCAGAAGCGCGGACAGATCCATGATGACGTAATCGCTGCCCTGCCGTTCGAGCATCGCGGCCAAAGCACGGGCGAAGCTCGGGCTTTGCAGAAGCTCGGCGGGATAGGGCTCAGGCGCGGCGGGGCGAGAACGCGCAATCCCGGCTGCTCGGGGAGCTCGACCAGAAGCGCGTCGAGATCGGCCCCCGATTTGATCTGGTCGGTGACCGGACTGCACCCGTCCAGTTCGAGCTGGCGTGCGATCGAGGGTTCGAGGAAATTCAGATCCACCAGCGTCACGCGCACGCCCTGCTGGCGCAGCAGCGCCCAGGTCAGTTCGAGCGCGACCGTCGTGGCACCGGCCCCGACCGTCAGTGGCAGGACGGCAAGGCGGCTCCAGCCGCGATCATGCATTTCTTTCGCGACACGCGTGCGCAGCAAAGCGAGGCGCCGCGCGCGTTCGATTTCGGGAGGGGCGCCTGTTCGGACGCCAGGCGAAGGAAGGAAACACTTTACGCCTCTCGGAAGCAGTCGACTCGGGAACAACCTTGCCGGATAAAGGGACCGGCACCGCCGTTCCCGTTCCTTTTTCTGCGGTGTCTGTCAATAGACTGTTCCCTCGGTAAGCAGTTGTTCACCGATGACACGGTCGGCAACTCCATGTTATCTTCGGCTTTATGTGCGTCACAACCAAAATCACCAATCCAATGAACGACACAGCTGCTCCCCATCGCTTTGTGAAGGCTGACGTTACGGCAATTGCAATTGGCCGCAACGAGGGCGACCGGCTCACCCGCTGTCTTGCCTCGCTTTTGCCCCAAGTGCGACATGTCGTTTTCGTCGATCGGGTTCGACCGACGGCAGCGCCGAGCGTGCGCGCGCCATGGGAGCCGAGGTCGTGGCCCTCGATATGTCGCGCCCCTTCACGGCGGCGCGTGCGCGCAATGCAGGCCTTGCGCATCTTGCCGCGACGCAGGGGCAGCAATCGGAATTCGTGCAGTTCGTCGATGGCGATTGCGAGGTCGATCCCAACTGGATTCCGACCGCGCTCACGGCTTTGGCCGCCGAGCCCGGATTGGCCGTGGTCGCGGGACGCCGCCGCGAGCGCTTCCCCGAACAATCGGTCTATAACCGCCTGATCGATGCGGAATGGGATACGCCTGTCGGCCCCGCGCGGGCGGTGGGCGGCGATCTTCTGGCACGTTCGGCCGCGATTGCCGAGGTGCGCGGCTATGATCCGACCCTGATCGCCGGCGAAGAGCCCGAAATGTGCCTGCGCCTCGCCCGCGCCGGTTGGGGCATCCGCCGCATCGATGCCGAAATGACGCTGCATGACGCGGCCATGACCAAGCTGTCGCAATGGTGGAAGCGCAGCCGCCGCGCCGGTCACGCCTTTGCCGAGGTCTCGTGGCGCTACCGCGACGGCCCCGAGGGCTTCTGGAAGCGCGAGACCATGCGCCCGCTGGTCTGGGCCGTGGCCCTGCCGCTTGTCGTTCTGGTTCTGGCGCTGTCCGTCTCGCCCTGGGCACTGCTGGGCCTGCTGGCCTATCCCGCGCAGATCGCGCGGATGGCGCTGCGCGATCCGCTCCGTCAGGACCGCTGGCCGCGCGCCTTTTTCAACATGCTCGGCAAGTTCTCCGAGGCTTACGGCATCGCCGAGTTCCACATCCGTCGCCTCATGGGCCGCCGCTCTGGATTGATCGAATACAAATGACCCCCGCCCCCGCGCAGATCATCATTCCCGCCCATAACGAGGGCGGCTATATCGTCGATTGCCTTGCGAGCCTGCTCGAACAGGACCATCAGGGGCCAGTGACGACGACCGTCGTGGCCAACGGCTGTACCGACGACACCGTCGAGCGGGCACTGGCGATGGCACCGCAATTCGCGGCGCGAGGCTGGCAGCTTCGGGTGGAGGATCTGCCGCAGGGCGGCAAGGTCGGCGCGCTCAACCACGGCGACCATCTGGCCGACCAGTCGGGGACGGGTCCGCGCATCTATCTCGATGCCGATATCCGCATGAGCCGCAGCCTGCTGCGCGGTATCATCGCCGCGCTCGAGACGCCCGAGCCGCGCTATGCCGGCGGCCGTCTGGTGGTCGCGCAGAGCCCGAGCTGGATCTCTCGTGCCTATGCCCGCTTCTGGCAAAAGCTGCCTTTCCTGCGCCACGGCACTACCGGCGCAGGGCTTTTTGCCGTCAACCACGCCGGCCGCCAGCGCTGGGGCCAGTTTCCGGGTATCATCTCGGACGACACTTTCGTGCGGCTGAATTTCTCGGAGGCCGAACGCCTGTTGGTCGACCAGCCCTATTCCTGGCCGATCGCCGAAGGTTTCGGCACCCTCGTCCGCGTCCGCAGGCGTCAGGACAACGGCGTCTCCGAGATCGCCGCGCTCTATCCGCAGTTGCTCGAAAATCAGGGCCACGACAGCCCCTCGAAGCCCGAGCTGACAAGGCTCGCCCTGCGCGATCCGGTGGGGTTTGTGGTCTATGCCACCGTCGCCGTTGCCGTCCGCATCGGCAAGAACAACCACGATTGGGCGCGGGGCCGCTAGATCCCGCCCTGCCGGAGCCGGCATCCTGTCCGCTTTGGGTGATCACAAGGCGGGGGTTGCGCATGTCGCTCCGTCGGGCTTCATCGCCCTGTCGAGACAGGTCTGGCACCGACAAGCAGGTTGACCGACGGGTCCGCTATTGATCAGAACAGTTTTTGCCGCGGGTATAGCAAGATTATTTCGTTGATAAAGTGCCAACGTCTCGGGAATTGATTCTCCAGTCAATTCGCTTGGCGGTTTAGCACCGTTCAACCTGCGACTGAGAAATTACAAACAATTCGCTTCAAATGGTCCGCACCCCGAAACCGCGTAAAATTCGCGGCGTTAACCATTATTAAGCCGTTGAAAACAAACGAACCTATCCTTTTGGTTAGGCCCTCATATAGCTCTAGTTTTATGCGAATGCTTCGATATAATGCCGGTGTACCGTGTTTGTGAGCGTAACGATGAAGCATCAGGTTAATATTGCTGCTGATGAGCAGCATGGAGTCGACTGCACTGCAATTCACTCGACCCCAAAAGGCAGCGATCTGCCATCCGGGATCAGATCTCCCTACGCTCGCTTCTGCAAGCGCCCCTCGACATCCTGCTGGTGCTTTTGGTGATGCCGATCGCCCTGCCGCTGGTTGTCATCCTGTCGGCGATCATTGCGCTGGAGGGCGGCTCGCCCTTCTATTCGCAACTGCGCGTCGGCCGCTCGGGCCGCAGCTTCCGGCTGTGGAAACTGCGCAGCATGGTCAAGAACGCGGACGAGCGCCTCGAGGATTACCTCGACAGCGACCCTGCCGCGCGTGCGGAATGGGATCTGACCCAGAAGCTCAAGAAAGATCCGCGGATCACCAAATTCGGCCGCTTCCTGCGCAAGTCGTCGCTGGACGAGCTGCCGCAGCTCTTCAACGTCTTCAAAGGCGATATGAGCGTGGTCGGCCCGCGTCCGATGCTGCTGGATCAGGCGCAGCTCTATCCGGGTGCCGATTACTACCACCTGCGCCCCGGTGTCACGGGCCTGTGGCAGATCTCGGACCGCAACGACAGCACCTTCGCGGCGCGCGCCTCTTTTGACGCCCGTTACGCGATGAACCTGAGCTTCCTGAGCGATTTCCGCATCATGGCTCAGACCTTCGGCGTCGTTTTGCGCGGCACCGGCTACTGATCCAGAAGATCACCGGCCGCCGGTGCGGCACGGTGTGCAAGCAAATTCGAAGTCCCGAAATCGAAGTCGCGCCTAGCGCGCTTGGCGGCCTGCACCAGCAGGCGCGAGCTCGCAGGGCGCGGCTTCATTCCATTGCGCCTCTTCGGCATCCTCTTCCGTCAGAAAGCGGCGCCAGGCCAGCGCGAGAACCATCACGGCGCCACAAAGAGCGTAGAGGGTAACCGCAGGGAAAAACGTCAAATTCAGCATCCAAGCGGCCAGCGCCGTGCAGGCGGCCGAGACTGCTGAAGATATGCCTAGAATAGCAAACAGTTTCCTGCTCCATTAATACCGTGTTCATGGCCATGCGATATCAACCGTGCTTCCACCGCGCTACAAAGCCAGAACTAAATTAAACTTCTCAAATCCGCGCCGAGTCGCAAAGTAAACTTCTGCGCGGCTACACTTTCCGGCCTAAAATCGCCCAGACTAGTTAAAATTTCGGCAATAGTTTGCCAGTATCAGTGACAAAACACTCATAAGTAGAAATTAAGATGAAATTGCCGCGAATCGGATATCTCGTCAACACTTATCCGCGACCCTCCCACAGCTTCATTCGCCGTGAGATTGCGGCACTCGAACGGTTCGGCTTTTCGATCCACCGCTTTTCGATGCGCAGCGACGAAGAAGCGCTGACCGATCCGGCCGATCTCGCCGAACATGCGAAAACCGAACGGATACTGGATCTCGGCGGTCGCAAGCTGGTGACGAACCTTCTGCGCCAGAGCCTGCGCGCCCCGAAAGCGACCGCCCGCGGGCTGCGCCTTGCGTGGAAACGGGCGCGTGCGGGCGATCCTCCTTCTTGCGCCAGTTCATCTATCTGGCCGAGGGCGCGACGGTCGCCTTAAGGGCGAACGCGCTGGGGCTGTCGCATATTCACGCCCATTTCGGCACGAACTCGACCCGCGTCGCCGCTTATGCACGGCTTTTGGGCGGGCCGCGCTTCAGCTTTACCGTCCATGGCCCCGAAGAATTCGACGGTCCTTTGGCTCTCGATTTGGGCGAGAAAATCAAATCATCCCAATTCTGTGCGGCGATCAGCAGCTATGGCCGCTCGCAGCTTTATCGCTGGACCGAGCCGGAATATTGGCAAAATGTCAAAGTCGTTCATTGCGGGATCGAGCTTGCCAATTGGCCCGAACCGGGTCCGATGCCCCAAGGCGATCAACTGCGCATGGTCGCGATCGGGCGCTTTGCCGAACAGAAGGGCTTCGGCCTTCTGATCAAATCCTTCGCCGCCGCCCATCGCCGAAATCCCGCGCTGCATCTGTCGCTGGTCGGCGACGGCCTGCTTCGCCCCAGATCGAGGCCATGTTGCGCCAGGAAAGCATGGAGCAAGCCGTCGATCTTCTGGGCTGGCAGGACGAGAACGGCGTGCGCAACGCTCTCGCCGCCTCGCATCTTCTGGTCGTGCCGAGCTTTGCCGAAGGCCTGCCCGTCGTCATCATGGAGGCGATGGCCAGCGCCCGCCCCTGTATCGCAACCTATGTTGCGGGCGTCCCCGAGCTGGTGCGTCCCGGTTACGAAGGCTGGCTGGTGCCCGCCGGCGATTGCGATGCACTGTCCGCCGCCATGCTGGATGCCGCGCGGACCGATCGGGCCCAGCTCGAGGAAATGGGTCAGGCCGCGCGCGTCCGCGTGATGGAGCGGCACGACATCGACCAGTCGGCCCGCCTTCTGGCGCGCCATTTCCTGTCCTCTTCCGAGCACTAAAGGCGGCCGCCAGCCGCACGACCGTCCAAAGCAAAAGGGCGCCGGTTCGATCCGGCGCCCTTCCTGATTTCCGCTCGCTCGTCCGCTCAGCGGTTTTGACGCAGTTGCGCACGCATCGCGCGGCGCTGCGCGACGATATCGCTCGCACTCTCCGAAATCGGCGCGGCCGCAGGGGCCTGCATGACGGCAGGCTGCGCGACCGGCGCGGCGACCTGCACCGGAGCCTGCACAGCAGGGGCCACGACGGCAGGACGCGGGGCAGCCGGTGTCGCGACCGGCGCGGCCGTTGCCGCTCCTGCGGGGCAAGGCCCGCGACGTGCTTCTGGAACGCCTCGAACACGGGGAAGCGGAAAACATCCGTCACCCCCAGACGCGCCAACCCCAGACGGTCGCGCAAGGTGCGGTGAAGCTGGATCGCCAGCAGCGAATGGCCGCCAAGCGCGAAGAAATTGTCGCGCGGCGCGATCGAAGGCACGCCAAGAGTCTCGCGCCAGATCTCGAGCACGCCCTGCGCCAGTTCGGCATTGCCCGCATTGGCAGCGACGGGAGCCGGTGCAACAGGTGCAGGGGCAACCGCGACAGGCGGCGCGACAGGCGGCGGCGCGACCACCGGCACCGCGCGCACCACACCGCCCGGAACCGGCAATTGCTTGCGGTCGATCTTGCGGTTCGGCGTCAGCGGCATCTTGTCGAGAACGACGATCCGGCCCGGCACCATATGGCCCGGAAGCCTTTCGATCAAAGCCTCGCGCATCCGCGCCTCGTCGAGGCCCGCGCCGGTGACATAGGCGACCAGACGGCGGTCGCCCGCTACATCCTCGCGCACGATCGCAACCGCGTCGCGCACGCCCGTCAGATCGGCCAAAGCGGCCTCGATCTCGCCCAGTTCGATGCGGAAGCCGCGCAATTTGATCTGGAGATCGGCGCGCCCGATGTAATCAAGCAGCCCGTCCTCGCGCCAACGCACGAGATCGCCGGTCTTGTACATGCGCGCGCCCCAAGGCGCGGCGCGGTCCGGCGTCACGAAAGGATCGGGACGGAAGGCGGCATTGGTCAGATCCTCGCGCTGCCAATAGCCGCGCGTCACGCCATGGCCGCCGATCCACAGCTCGCCCTGACCATCGGGCGGCACGGGGCTGCCTTCGGTGTCGAGAACATAGATCTGCGTATTGGCGATCGGGCGGCCCAAGGTGACCTCGGCCCCGTGCGACAGATCGGCGACCGTCGACCAGATCGTCGTCTCGGTCGGGCCGTACATGTTGAGGATCTTGGCATCCGACAGGCGGCGCATCTCGGCCAGAAGGCTGGGCGGAAGCGCCTCGCCACCGACCATGATGCATTTCAGACGCCCCATTTCGGCGGCAACCACCGGATCGGAGACCAGAATCCGCGCCATCGAGGGCGTGCATTGCAGATGGGTGACCTTGTGGCGGCGGATCTGCGCGGCCATCGAGAAATCGCCGTCGTCTTCAAGCGGATTGACCGCCTCGCGCAGCTTCGCAAGCAGCGGGAAACCCTCGACCACCTGTGCGGGGGCGATACCGTAATCGATCAGACAGGCGATCTCGCCCACGCCGATGCCGCGCAGATGCTCGACCCGCGCAACGCCGTCCTCGAAGGAGCCGAACAGGCCCGAATCGTCGAAATAGCGCAGGAAGGCGAATTCGAGGATGCCGTCCATCTCGTCATCGCTCAGCGTGCCGAGGTCGATCGCCATCGGGTTCGACATGCCTTCGGGGCGGCGGAACGCGGGGAAATCCCAAGCATATTGTTTGACGAGAGCGGCCGCCGAACGCAGATAGGCCTTCATCGGCTCGCGCGCGATT
The DNA here is from genome assembly GCA_030410095.1 of Paracoccus cavernae. Taxonomy (GTDB): domain Bacteria; phylum Pseudomonadota; class Alphaproteobacteria; order Rhodobacterales; family Rhodobacteraceae; genus Paracoccus; species Paracoccus cavernae. The sequence goes on along the minus strand of JAUFRC010000001.1, from coordinate 3,092,801 downwards.
TCGCGGGCGGTGTCGCGATCCGCCGCAAGGCAGGTATGCAACATCAGCGAGACTTTGAAGTCTTCGGGATTGTGGCCCGCAGCCCGCAGCGCGGCGTGGTAATCCTTGATCCGCGCTTCGACCGTATCGATGCTTTGGCCCAGAAGATGCGTCAGGACGTTCATCCCCAGACGCCCCGCCTCTTTCCAGGTGTCCGGATTGCCCGCAACCGTCATCCACAGCGGAATTTCGGGCTGGACCGGACGCGGCTGGGTCACGACCTCGAAACTGGTCCCGTCGCCTTTGGGAAGGCCACCGCCTCACCGCGCCACAACCGGCGCAGCTCGTCGATCGCGGTGATCATCGAGGGCTTGTTCTCCGGCGGGCGGTTCTCGGGCCGCAGGACGAAATCGTCGGGCTGCCAGCCGGAGGCGATCGCCAGACCGGCACGACCGCCGGTAAGATTGTCGATCACCGCCCATTCCTCGGCGACGCGGGCAGGATGATGAAGCGGGATCACGCAGCTGCCGGCGCGCACCGCGATGTTCTTCGTGACCGCAGCCACCGCCGCACCCGTCACCGAAGGGTTCGGATAGGGGCCGCCGAAAGCGTGGAAGTGGCGCTCAGGCGTCCAGACGGCGGTGAAGCCGTTTTCATCGGCGAAACGCGCGCCATCCAGCAGCAGCTTGTATTTCTGCGGCCCCGGCCCGTCGTCGTTGCCCCAGTAGAACAGGCTGAAATCCATCTGCTTTCCGGCAGGCTGCGCCACGCCGCCCGACACCGCCAGCCGCGATCCTCGCCCGCGATCACCAGCTTCATGCCGCGAGACAAGGTCCAGAAGATCTCGAGCACGGAAATGTCGAAGGACAGACTGGTCACCGCCAGCCAGGCATCGCCCGGCGCGTGCGGAATGAACGCATCCATGCCGGTGAAGAAATTCGAGACGTTGCGGTGCTCGATCATCACGCCTTTCGGACGCCCCGTCGAGCCCGAGGTAAAAATCAGATAGGCAAGGTTTTCCGGCTTCACCGCCGTCACCGGCGCTGGCGCCTGCGCCGGAATGGTCGCGGGAATGGTGATGACCTGCGCACCATGGGGGCAAATCGCCCTCCATCCCCTCTTGCGCCAGCACGACCGCCGCGGCGCTATCCTCTACATAAAGCGCGATGCGGTCGACGGGGTAATCGGGATCGAGCGGCACATAGGCCCCGCCCGCTTTCAGGATCGCCAGCGCGCCGATCACCAGTTCGGGCGAACGGCGGGCGAAGATGCCCACAGGCCGGTCGGGACCGACGCCAAGCGCCACCAGCCGCGCCGCCAAAGCATTTGCGGCGCGGTCAAGCTCGCCGCGCGTCAGCTGGCGGTTTTCAAAAACCAGCGCGACCGCATCGGGATCGGCGGCAGCCGTCGCCGCGATCAGCTCATGCATGCAGGCAGGAGCGACATCGACGAATGTGTCGTTACGCGCGACCAGAAGCTCGTGCCGCTCGGCATCCGACAGCAAGGGAATGTCGCGCAGAAGCGTCGCCTCGGGCAGGGCCATGGCGCGGCGGATCGCCTCGGCGGCGCGTTCGGCCCGCGCGGGAGAGATGCGTGCCGCATCATAGTCGATCCATGCCCGGCCATCGGCCAGCGTGACGCGCAAGGCGCTGGGGGTCGCGGCACCATCCGCGCTCAGGCTGATGGCGAGATCGGGAAGCGCCGCCTCGCGCAATTCGGGCGCACGGCGCAGCAGATCCGCCATGAAGGGGCCGCGTTTGGCGGCATCCTCTTGCGCGAGACGCAGGCTCTCGGCCAGCCCGCCAAGGCTCGCGCGCGGGTTCGCCTCGACGCGCAGCGGGACCCAATCGGAGACGATCCCTTTGAAGTCGGGGAATTCGGCCGGACGCAAAGCAAGATCGGTCTCGGCCTGACCGGCGAGGCGCGCCAGCACCGCGGCGACCGCTGCCAAAGCAAGCCCGCCCTCTGCCGCGCCAAGGTCGATGCGCTGTTTGGGGGCACCGGCCTCGGTCAAACCGGGCATGACGGCGGGGTTCATCCGCGCCAGACGCTTGCGCCAGATCCCGTCGCTTTTCGCGGCGCGGGTAGCAAGGGCGCTCAGCCGGTCGCGCGTGGTCGCGTCCAGAGCGGGGACGGATTCGGGCGGGCTGGCGAGCTTGCCGGCAAGGGTGAGACGCACTGCGCCATCGCCGGTCGCAACCGTCAGCTGGTCGCCCTCATGCGCTAGAACCTGCCCCGCCGCACCGCTGCCTTCGGCATATTCGGCCGCGGCCACCATGACGATATGGCCGTCTGCCAGCGCCAGTTTCGGCTCGGCCAAGGGGTTCCAATAGCCGCTGTGATCCAGCGCGCGCACCAGATCGACGATGCGCCGCGAGGGTTGCGTGAAATCGAGAACGCCCGCCGCCTCGGGCCGTTTGTCGAGCGCGTAATAGCCGCGCTGGCCAAGGTCCTGCTTTTGCCGGATCGGCGCGCCGCTTTCGAGCATCTGCACGACATCGGCAAAGGCCTCGGCCCCGCGGGCAAAGCAACGCGCGTTCAGCGTCAACGCATTGTCGTCGGGACGGATGGGGAATTGGCGGCTGGCAAGGATGTCGCCCTCGTCGATGCCGCCCTCGATCATGTGCCAGGTGATGCCGTGATCGGTCTTGCCCTCGATCATCGCCCAAAGCGGTACGTTCAGCCCCGCCATGCGCGGCAAGGGGCCATCGTGGAAATTGATCGCCCCGAGACGGCCGCGCGCCAAGGTTTCGGGCTTGAGGATCGACAGGTTCGCCACGCTGAAAACCCAATCGGCGACCGGCGCGTCGGCCGGCTGCGGCGCATCCTGATCCTCGACGCGCAGGCCCTGCCCCTGCGCCCAATCGCGCAGCTCGGGGTTACGGGTGACGATGGCCAGAATGGCGTGGCCGCGCGCGATCAGCGTCTCGGCGGCGTGGCGCATCAGGGATTCATTGCCGATAACGACGGCGGAAAACTCGGTCATGACTGGCCCTTTTCAACATGGACTGGCTTGGGCTGGCGGCGGAGCGCATGGCGCATCATCAACCCCAGATGGCCTTTGGGAGTACCGGAATCGCGGCGTTGCAGCAGGCAGCGCAGCTGCCACAGGCTTGTGCCCGCGACATGGGCGGCGGTGGCGGTCAATGCGCCTGTGCGGCCGTGGTGTTTCTCGAAATAGCGGCGGCGGGAATCGTACCAGTAATCGGGCACCCGAGCCCAACGCTTCATGCCCGTCGAAGCGGAACCGATATGCGCGATCTCGCTTTCGTAGACGTAATGCGTCTCCCAGCCGGCATCGGCCGCGCGGCGGCAGAGGTCGGTTTCCTCGAAATAGAGAAAGAACCCTCGTCGAACAAACCGATCTGGTCGAGCATCTCGGCGCGCATCATCATCGAGGCCCCCGCCGACCAATCGACCTGAAGCGACTGTAAAGGCTGCGGCAAAGCCACGATCTTGTTGCGCAGCAGCTTGGAAATCGGGCCGGTTTTCACCGTCGCCTCGAATTCGCCCGCGGTCGAGGGAAAACGAAAGGCGGTGTGATGGGGCTCGCCGTCCATGCCGCGAATGCGCGAACAGGCGATGCCGGCCTTGGCGTGATGGTCGAGATAGCTGATCAAAGCGCGGATCGCGCCTTGCTGGGGATCGCGTCCGAATTGAGCAGATAGACGAGATCCGCGCGCCGCCCGTCCGGTGCGCCGCGACGGATGCCGTAATTGTTGCCCGCCCCAAAGCCGCCGTTCCGGCCGGATTCAACGATGGCGAGGCGGCCGGAATCGAGCCAGCCCCGGGCCTTAGCCTCGGCCGTCATCGCCTCGAAAGAGCCGTCACCCGAGTCGTTGTCAACCAAAGTGACGCCGCCCTCGATCCCCTCCATCTCGCGCAGCGCGCCTTCTACCGCCATCAAGGACAGATCCGGTGTCCGGAAATTCAGGACGATCGTATTCAAAACAGGCGACATTTTATCCAATCCGCTCATCGTCATTCCGCCGCCTCGGCCCGTGCCGCGACGGCTTCATCGGCCTCGCGCAGAATGTCGCGCAGAACCGAGGCCAAGCGCCGCACATTGGGCTCGAGCACCATGGAATCGTGATCCCCCGGCACCTCGATCACCCGCAATTGCGGCATCCATTCCGACCAGCCGTTATCCTCGTAAAGATACTCGCGGCCCGTCGTGACCCAGCGCCCGCCCGAGACCTTGAACCGGTGATCGAGCGGCGGACGGAACATCGCGACCGGCCCTTTCCATTCGGCGAGTTCGACCTTGGGCAGAGCCTCGCGGAAGGCCGCCTCGATCGCGAGATCGTGGAAGGCGGCACCTTCTGCCTCGGGGGCGGCGGCATTGGCGCGCTGGCGGCGCGACATCTCGTAGCCGAGCTTGTTCTTGATCCAATTGGCCGCAAAGGCTGGGCCCTGCTCGCGCATTTCCGTGAAGCGGATCAACAGCTTGTCCTGCTTCGACAGGCCCGGACGCATCGGCAGCGGCGTATCGAGCATGACGAGCTGCGCCACCTCTTCGCCCTCGGCCTGCAGGAGCCGCGCCATTTCCAGCGCGATCAGCCCCCGCCCGAGAAGCCGCCCAGCAGATAGGGGCCATGCGGCTGGACCTGACGGATCTCGACCAGATAATCGCGCGCGGCGTCGATAAAGCTTTCATGCGGCTTGTCGTCGCCGAACAGGCCGCGCGCCTGAAGGCCGTAGAAATGGCGGTCGGGCCCGACGCGCTGCGCCAGCTGGCGCAGGTTCATGATATTGCCGAACATCCCCGCGACCATGAAGAAGGGCGTGCCGCCATCCGTGCCGCCCATATCGACGACGAAACGGCGCGCGGGCTTGTCGCCCTGATCGGCAGCTGCCACCAGACGCGGGCCCGCCGCGACTACGCCGTCGCGCGGAGCGACACGCGGCGCGATCAGCGCGGCCAGTTTGGCGATGGTCGGTGCCTCGAACAGCGTCGAGATCGGCAGATCGATCCCGATCGCCTTTCGCACCTGCGCAAACATCCGGACCGCGATCAGCGAATGGCCGCCAAGGTCGAAGAAACTATCCTCGGCCCCGATCTGGGCGATGCCCAGAAGCTCGGACCAGATCGCCGCGATTTCGGCCTCGAGACCCGGAGCAGGCTCGACGAAATCGCCGTCGAGATCGGGCCGCTCGAAGCCGCCCTCGCTCGCGCCCGCGTCTTCGGGAAGCGCCGCTTCGGCGATCAGCGAGGGCAGATCCAGCGAGGAAACAAACACCTGCGGCAGGCCGGTCGCCAGGGCACGCGTCAGCATTTCCGGCCCGATTTCGGCGGGAATACCCTGCGAGATATTGAGATGCAGGCGTCGCTCGGCAGGGCTGAGCGGGCGCGCGGCGTCGACCTTCGCGCGGGAACCGGCGTTGAAGCCGCCTTCGAGCTTGCGGATGGCGAAACCGCGGATTTCCACCGCAACGGTGCCGTCGGGCAGCGCCAGATCGATATCGAACTGCGCCATGCCTACGGCGGCCGTATTCGCGCCCGCATTGCGGATGCGGCTGATGACCTGCCCGCCCATCGGACCATGCACGATGATCGAGCCGTAACCCATCGGCACCCAGAGGTGATCGGGACGCCAGCCCTCGACCAGCTCCATCGCCCAGCCGGTCGCAATATCGAGCAGCGCCGGATGCAGGATGTAGCCCTGCGCCAGATCACCCGCGAAGGCCGGATCAAGCGCGAGCTCCGCCATGCCCTCGCCGCCGGTGATGGCGTAACGGCGCAGGACCTGCCAACGCTGACCGAAGCGCATCTGGCTGTCTTGCGCCGAACGGATCGCCGCCCCCTGCCCGTCCTTTTGCCAGACGGCAGGCGCAACCACGCCGCGCGGCTGGTCCTTTTGCACCGTTTCGATCCGCGCGGTGACATTCGGCCCCGCCTGCGGATCGTCGAGTACGCTGACGCGCAGCCCGTCGCCTTCCGGCTCCAGCCGGATCGTGACCAGCGCCGAGCCGCCATCCGCGACCAGAACCGGCCGCAGGAACTCCAGATCCGAGATCGCGACCGGCAGGCTGAGGCCGACCTCGACCGCGGCTTCGGTGATCAGCTCGATCCAGCCCGTCCCCGGCATCAGCGCCTGCCCCGAAGCCGTGCGGTGTCCGCCGATGATCCAGTCTTCGATGCGCAAGAGCTTGCGGAACTGGCGTCCCCCGGCATCGGCTGGCTGTCGTCGAGCAACGGACGCCCGACCGGCGCGACAATCGCATCGCTCGCCGGACGATCCAGACCCGCCGCGCGCGCCGCCATGCCGGCATCGGCCCAGACGCCCCAATTGACGGCCAGCACCTGCCCGAGCGCCGCCGGAGCCGAACGCGCAACCGCGTTCAGATATTCGTTCGCCGCGACATAATCGGCCTGCCCCGCTGCCCCGATCACCGAGGAGGTCGAGGAAAACAGCACGGTCTGCTTCGCCGGATGCTCGGCCAAGGCCGAAACCAGCGCCTGCGTGCCCAAAAGCTTGGGCGCGAGCACATCCCATGAATCGTCATCGGTCTTGGTCGCGATCAGCGCGTCGCGCGTAACGCCCGCCGCATGCATCACAACATCGAGCGAGCCGAACCGCGCCCGTGCCTCGTCGACCACGCGGCGCATGTCTTCGGGGCTGGTCACTTCGGCGCGGACGGCCAGAACCTCGGCCCCCAATTCCTCGAGCTGGCGGACGGCTGCCTCGACACGGGCCGAGCCGGTGGCCCCGCGCGTGGTCAGAACCAGCTTCGCGCCGCCCTTTTGCGCCAGATCCTGCGCGATGGTCTGACCGATCCCGCCGAAACCGCCGGTGATCAGGGTCACGCCCGCGAGGGCGCAGGGGACTCGGGCAAGGCGACCGCCTCGATGCCTTGGGCAAAACGTCGCGGACCGCGCCAGGCGATCACCTCGACGCCGTTCAGGGGCGCGAGCGCCTCTTCCAGAAGCTGCGCCGCCAGAAGATCCAGCGCCGCACCATCGGTTTTCGCCCCGCCAAAGGTGCTGCGGCGGGTTTCGGGCACGCGCAGATCGACCAAGCGGGTCGAAACCCCGCCGCCTCGTGCGGCAGTACCCGCAACGGACCGAGGATGGTCGATTTCTCGGGCTGGCTCGCCGCCTCGCCCGAAACGCTCAGCGTATCGCTGGTCACCGCAATCAGATCGAGCGGTTGATCCGCCAGCTCAGAGCCGATCGCCTGCGCCAGATGCAGCAGGCTGAAGAAGCCGCGCTCAAGCCGCGTGTTCAGGATCGAGGAACCCGCACGGATACGGTCCTCGGTCGTGACCGACCACAGATGCAGGATCCGCTCGGGCCGGAGGTCTTGTCCGATCAGCGCGGCCAGCAGGATCTCGTAGCCTTCGCGGTCGGATTCGGGCGGCAAGGTGAAATGGCCGCCACCGAAATCATGGAAACGGTCGCCCGCCTTTACGGTCGCGACCACTTGGCCGAGCGCGGTCAGGCTGGCGGCCACGCGCTCGCCCAGACCGGATCGTCCATGAAAATCAGGAAGCTTTTCTTGTCCGTCGCGACGGGCCGACCCTCGGCCCCGATCTCGACATCGGTGCCGGCCAGACGCCATGCCGGACGCCAGCCCCAATCGGCCGGATCCTCGATCCGCGCGAGTTCGTCGCTGGTCGCGGCGATCTCGGGCCGCGACTGTTCGATGAAATAGCGTTTGCGCTGGAACTGGTAGCCCGGAAGCGACAGGCGGCGACGCTGGATGCCGCCCCAGATCTGGTCCCAGTCGATGGCAACACCCGCCGCCCAGATCCGCGCAAGGCCGAGCATGAAGTAGACATCATCGCCCACCGCATGATCGCGGTGGCGCAGGGTCGAGATCACCTGATTGCTGGTGAGAGCGGGATGCGACTGCGCCATGACCTTCATCGCGCGGCCGGGGCCGACCTCGAGAAAGATCCGCCCCGGTACGCGCGCGAGATGGTCGATCCCGTCGGCGAAACGGACGGTCCCGCGCAGATGGGCGACCCAGTAATCGGGATCCATCGCCTCGGCATCGGTCAAAACCACGCCCGAGCGGTTGGAAATGATCGGAATTTGCGGCGCGTTCAGACGAATCCGCGCGAGGTAGTCACGGAAACGTCCCAGAATCGGTTCAAGCATCCGTGAATGGGCAGCAATCGAGATCGCGATGCGCTGGGTCTCGATGCCTTTGGCCTTCATCCGTACGGCGAAAGCGTCCAGCGCCGCATCCGAGCCGGAAACCACGCTCAGCATCGGCGCATTGACGGCGGCGAGGTCCAGATCGTCGCCCAACTCGTCGGCGAAATCCGCGGGCGGAAGCTCGATGCTGAGCATGCCGCCTGCGGGCACGGTATCGAACAGTTGGCCGCGCAGATGGACAAGGCCGATACAATCCTCGAAGGACATGACACCGGCCAAGGCGGCCGCGGTATTCTCGCCCATCGAATGGCCGATCAGCGCGGCGGGCTGGACGCCCCAGCTCATCCAGAGCTGCGCCAGCGCATATTCGGTGATCATCAGCAAAGGCAGCTGGATCGAGGGCTTGAGCAGCCGCTCGTCGGCAGCCTTGCGCCCCTCTTCGGAGGAAGCCAGAGCGCGCGCAGATCCTCGCCGCTTGCCTTGGCCATATGGTCGAGACCGCGATCCATCCACTCGCGGAAAACCGGCTCGGTGCCGTAAAGGTCGCGGGCCATGCCGGCATATTGCGCGCCGCCGCCCGGCAGCATGAAGACGACCTCTGCATCCTCGGCCACGAGCTGCTGGTCGAAAACCAGCTGCGGATCGGGGTAGCCAGCTGCTTCGCGGCCTCGGCCGCATCATGGGCAATCAGGACGCGGCGGCGGTCGAAACGGTGCCGGCCGTGGGTCAGCGTATAGGACAGGTCGGCCATATCGACGGCCGGATTATCCGCCAGCCAACCGGCCACGGCCTGCGCATTGGCATCCAGCGCCGCTTTGCTGCGGCCCGAGACGGTGACGATATGGAAAGGCCAGTCCGATTGCGCGGGCGGCGCGATCCGCGGCGGCTCCTGCACGACGACATGGGCATTGGTGCCCCCGACGCCCAACGAGTTCACACCCGCGCGCCGGACCGGCGCCGACCATTCGGTCAGCCGGTCGTTGACCTGAAACGGGCCGCCCGCGAAATCGATGGCGGGGTTGGGCTTTTCGAAGCCGAGGCTCGGCGGGATCTTTCCGTGATGGACCGACAAAGCGGTCTTGATCAGACTCGCGCCGCCCGCGGCCGTGTCGAGATGGCCGATATTCGTCTTGACCGAGCCGATATAGCACGGGCCGTTGCGCGCTCCGGGGACACGCTCGAAGGCTTGGTTCAGCGCCGCGACCTCGATCGGATCGCCAAGCGCGGTGCCCGTCCCGTGGCATTCGACATAACCGATCGAGCCGGATCGACGCCCGACATCACCAACGCCTCGGAAATCGCCTGCGCCTGGCCCTCGACACTCGGCGCAAGATAGCCGGCCTTGGCCGAGCCGTCGTTGTTGATCGCCGATCCCTTGATGACCGCCCAGATGTGATCGCCGTCGGCAATCGCATCCGACAGGCGGCGCAGCACCAGAACCGCCGCGCCCGAGCCGAAAACCGTGCCCTGCGCGCGGTGGTCGAACGCATGGCAATGGCCGTCGGGCGAGAGGATCTCGTTTTCCTTGTAAAGATAGCCGCGCGCATGGGGCAGCTCGATGGTGACGCCGCCCGCCAAGGTCATGTCGCATTCGCCCGACAACAGCGACTGGCTCGCCATATGGATCGCGACCAGCGAGGTCGAACAGGCGGTCTGGACGTTGACGCTCGGCCCGCCGAGATCGAAAGCAAAGCTCACGCGGGTCGACAGGAAATCCTTGTCGTTGCCGGTATGGCGCAACAGAAAATGGCCGACATTATCGACCAGCTCGCGGTTCGAGCAGACGTTCCAGTAGAAATAGCTTCCCATGCCGCAACCGGCGAAAACGCCGATCGGCGCCTTGAATTCCGCGGGCACATGCGCCGCATCCTCGAGCGCATGCCAGCAGGTCTCGAGGAATTTGCGATGCTGGGGGTCCATGATCGCGGCTTCCTTGGGGCTGAGCCCGAAGAATTCCGCATCGATCCGTCGAAGTCGCCGAGAACCGCGGCCGAGCGGACGTAATTGGGATCACGCAACCGCGCGCGCGATTCGCCCGCGGCAAGCAGCTGCTCTTCGGTCAGAGGCTGGATCGATTCGACACCGCGACACAAATTGTCCCAGTATTCGGACACATCCTTCGCCCCCGGCAATTGGGCCGCCATACCAATAATGGCAATATCGGTCGCCTCGGCCTTCGGAAAATCGAATGACATAATCCACGTACCCCAGAAGAAACTATTACCGGCCAGCCCAAACAATATGACGGGAGGCTGGCGAATTTATGCCTATATATAATAGCTTCTTCGCCGCCTATATGAGCGAGGTCAATTCTGTCCTTTTGGACAGGGTCTTAGCAGGTAAAATCCGACTATTGGTAAAATAATTTCCCTCGCGCATGCGGACAGCGCTTCCGGCGAGCATGCCGGTCATCAACCACGAGATCGGCGTGATGGTCGCATTGGGGATGAGATCAACCATATTGAGGCCCATGACCAAGGCCACGACGGCAATCGCCATATCCTCTTCGCTCAGCCTGCCGCGCCGCTCGCGCGGCCAGTTGCGCCAGAGCAGGAAGAGCGGCAGGAGCAGCAGCCCGAACTCCGCCACGAAGCCGAAAATCCCGCGCTCGCCCAAAGGCGGATCCATTCGCCGTCGGTGATCGTCTCGTAGCGCGCCGTGGCCGGATCGACGATCAGCGGGCGGCCCCAGCCGCCCCAGCCGAAAGCCGGACGTTCGAGCGCGCGCTGCAGCAGCCGCGTTTCGTTGAGCAGGCGGAACTCCAGCGACTGGCCGCGATCGGCATCGGCGCCGTTGGTGGTTGCCACGATCTTCTCGATCGGCATCCAGGGCTGGGCGCGCACCACCGGATAGGCGCAGACCGCAACGCCCAGCAGCATTGCCGCAAAGATGATCTGTCGCGGCCGTGCCAGCCACAACAGCGGGGCGGCAATGGTGAACTGCAGCAGAACGCCCATGGATTTGCACATCACGAGCATCATCATCAGATAGCCCGAAATCGCATACCATTTGCCGTTGCGGATCACCCGCGTGAGCGCGATCGCGCAAAGCAGCGCCGTCATGCACAGGAAAGCGACCCAGAGCGGATGCTCGAGAAAGACGATCGGGCGGAAGCCGTTGTAGCGCATCGTCTGGACGAAATCGTGCTGGAAATAGCCGTAGACCCAGACGTTGATCTGCGGAGAAAGCCGCACCTCGACCATCATCGGCAGCGAATAGACCAGCAGGGCCAGCACCAGACCCCGCACCAGAAGGCTCATGCCCTGCGGATTGGAAAGGTATTTGTACCCCAAGGCGAAAGGCACGAGATGGGCGAAAACCAGCATCGATTCGCCGATTGCCTGCGACAATGTGATGCCCGGCCGGACCGAGACCCCTCGATCAAGGCATCGGGATTGGTGAGCGCCGACAGGATCGGCGCGATCAGCAGCATTCCCAGAAAGAGCGTCACCGGCCCCGAATATCTCGGCGGCTCGGCAATCAGGGCCTCGTCCTTCTTGAGCATGTTGAAAAAGGCCGCCGACAGCGCCGGAATGATCGCTTTGTTGAGGCTGGGGAACAGCGGCAGGTCGATCTCGGCCACCGGCGGCAGCACGAGATAGCCGGCAAGGATCGACCAGATGATCGCCTGCTGGCGCGGCAACCGGTTGAACATCACCGAAACCACGATCGGCCAGATCAAAAGCATCATCAGCGCCTGGGGCGTCGTCATGGCGCGCGCCCTCTTGTGGTTCCAGACGGATTTTGACTAACCATGACCTTGCGCCCGACATTGCAATCGCGGCTGGCGCGACCCATGCTTTCACTGGGATAGCCGTTACGAGGGGCAAGATGCAATTCCGCTTTGAAGACGGCGCGACCGTCACGGTCAACTGCAAGGACGAGGCAGAGCTTCTGGCCAAGGTCCGCGCGCGCCTTGCCGGCGAACAGCCCTTCGCCATTGCGACGATCAATGTCGACCATTTGCAGCGCCTGCCCGAGGATGCGGCCTTCCGTCATGCCTATGCGGCCCATGACCTGATCTGCGCCGACGGCAATCCCGTCGTCTGGCTGTCGAAACTTGCGAAGAAGCCGGTCTCGCTGGTGCCGGGGTCGGATCTCGTGGTGCCGCTGATGCGCGAGGCGGTCGCGGCCGGTGTGCCGGTCGCCTTGGTCGGTGCCAATGACGATTCGCTGGCCAAGGCCGCCGACCGCCTGCGCGAGCTGGTACCGGGCCTGACTGTCGCGCTGACCCATGCACCGGGCTTCCCTTTGATCCGGACGGGGCAGAAGGGGCGGAGATCATCGAGAAACTGCGCGCCTCGGGGGCAAGGATCTGCCTTTTGGCCATCGGCGCGCCGCGTCAGGAACGCTTCGCGATCCGCGCGCGCAATGCATTGCCCGCGACCGGCTTTGCCTCGATCGGGGCGGGGCTCGACTTTTGTCGGGTCATCAGCAGCGGGCACCGAAAATCATGCGCCAGGCCAAGATGGAATGGCTGTGGCGCATGCTGTCGAACCCCAAACGTCTGGCCGGACGCTATGCACGGGGCTTTACGATTTTGCCAGGTCAAGCGCTGAAGGCGTGGCGGCAAAGGTCAGATCCGAGCGGTCCGTCTGCTTGAAGACCCGCGCCAGATGCGCCATCCGCGCCTCGAACTCGGATTCCGCATCATGGCGGCGGGCATAGGTCAGCGCCGCCTCGGCATGATCAAGCAATTGCTTGCGGTCTTTGGCCAAAGCCCCGATCTGCTCGGCCATTTGCCGCAGCTGGTTCATCGGCACCGTCCAGCCGCCATGCTGTGCAGAACCAGCGGCGAGAGCATCTGGTTGTCGAAACCCAGTACCGGCAGGCCGCAGCCCATCGCCTCGAGATAGGTGCATGAGGGATCGGACTGGACGTGGCAGCTGATGAAGAGATCGGCCTCCATCCGCGAAACAGGCACCAGACCGCTCTCGAAGGGCAGCGGGCCGTGGAGCGAGACATGCTTGCCCAGCCCCCTTTGCGCGATCTGTGCGCGCATGCCCTCGGCCAGACTGCCGTCGCCGTAGATCGCCAGCGTAAAGGGCACGCCGCGCGCCACGAGAAGCTCGGCCAGAGGCAGCAGCAGATGCGCCCCCTTGAGCGGCTCGAGCCGGCCCGAATGGATCAGGCGCAAGGGCCCCGCGGCCTCGTGGTGGCGTTGGCGCGCAACCATGTCGCGCGTCGTCGCGAACATCGGCTTCTGCATGCGGTTGTCGAGATAGCGCAAAGCATAGCTGTTGAGCGCGCTATATTCGCTGGCGGCGGGAAAGCCGTTCATCTGGATACCATCGGCCTGACGCAGCACCTGCTTGCGCCGCCGCTCCTGCCGGTAGTTCCAGACCACCGACCACAAGCGGCGCAGATAGCCGCGCCGTTTGTCGATCATCGCGATCCGCATCCGGGTATCGAGCGTGTATTCGATGCCGTAAACCACCGAGAGCCCCAGCGCCTTGGCCGCATCGCCCAAAGCCAGCTGCTCGGTCATATCGGCAGAGGCAAGGACCAGCCCCGGCCCCTTTTCCAGCGCGGTTTCGGGCGCCGCCCCTTCGGGCAGGACCTTGACGCGAAAGCCCAGCTCGTCGATCGGATAGACCGAGCTGAAGGGCAGATCCGAGGCCTTGCCCGCGCAGACGACCGCGGTAATCGGGCCGTCCCAATGGCGCGCGTGCATATCCATACCGGCGACGAATTTGTCGTCGATGCGCAGGTGCCCCTCGTCCACCACCACGACCGGAGCGGCGGAAAAGAGGGTCAGATGGGGTCGATTGTCAGTCATCTCGTCATGACCTCGGGGAATGTTTGAAAAAGATTATACTCAAAAAGCGCGATCAAGAAGGGGATGCGCATTGCGGATATGGCGCTCGGCCATGTGCTTTGCACGGCGGCCCTGGGCAAAAGGACGCGCGGGAACGGGCAATTCCCCTCACGAAGGGCGGGGAACAGCGTGAAAATTTCTTCGCGGGCGGCGGGGCCGACGGATTTGAGCGCCTCGCTGCCGGTAAAAAGCGACTCTGTTTCGGCCCCGTTCGAGATCAGGATCTCGTGGCTGTCGAAAAGGATGTGGAAATATTCGACGGAATCGACCTCGGCGACCGAGATCCCTCGACCCCGAGAAGCTGGCGTGCGGCCACCAGAACCTCGGGTGCCCCGAACATGCGCTGCGCAATCGCAGAGCGCACCAGAATGCGGTGCTGCGGCGAAACCATGAGATCCGTGCTCGGCGTATCGAAACCCAGCGCACCGGCCGCAATGCGGATCGGTTGCAGTTTGGGTGCCTCGTCCAAATCGGCGGCGGAAAGCTTGCGGCTGCCGACCCAGCGGATCGGGCGCAGGCCGTGGTCGCGGGTCTGGACCAGCTGGCCGACGGCCAGATCCTCGACCGCGACCTGACGGCCCGAAGCACAGCGGATCATCGTGCCGCGCGCGAAGCAAGGAATGCCCAGAGCATGCAGCTTGGCCGGACTGTCGACCTGATCGGGGCGCACCCCGTCCAGCGTGATCGTCTCGCCATTGGGGAATTGCAGGATCGCCCAGCCCCACTGGTCGACCCCGATCGTGATGTCGTTTACATCGACCGGATTGCCGTCCGCATCATGCAGCCCCGAGACATCAAGCTTGTCGATCGTGGTCCATGATCCGTCGGCACCCTGAACCGGCGCGTTCCAGTTCATCAGCGTATCGTTCCCGCCACCGTCGGCGAAGATCACGATATCTTCCTGCGTATCGGGGAAATTCCGATCGCCGAAGAGGAAGTCGTTGACCATGATGATGTCATCGCCCGCGCCGCCGATGATCGTATCGGCGCCATGTCCGCCGTGCAGCGTATCGGCCCCCGCGCTGCCGACCAGACGGTCGTCGCCCGAGAGGGTCCAGACGTTGACACCGATCGTACCGGAGCCCGAATAGGCCCGCGAGGCGTCGACCGAGTCGTTGCCCGCACCGGTATTGACCTGCTCGAACTGGCCGAACAGCAGCGTATTGCCGTCGGCATAGCTGGCGCTGCCGCCTTCGACGTCGCCGTCGCGGAAGGTGACCGTGAAATCGGCCCCGCCCCACATGTTCAGCGTATCGCCGCCGCCATATTCGCCGGTCTCGCCGCCGTAAATCTCGTCGTGGTTGCCGACGCTGCCGTCATTGCCCCAGCGGATGCCGTCATTGCCGCCGCCGGCATAGACGGTGTCGTTGCCGCGGCTGCTCTCGATCAGGTCTTCGCCGTCGCCCGAATCGATGAAATCGTCGCCGTCTCCGCCGTCCAGCGTATCGCGGAAATCGCTGCCGTAGATGACGTCGTCGCCGGCCCCGCCATGCAGGCCGACGCCGTTGCGCAGCCCGTCATGGGTCGTGTTGCCGTCGGTGCGCGCACCCATGCCGCGCGCGTCCAGAGTGTCGTTACCGCTGCCGGTGTAGATATGTTCGGCGCCGGTAAAGGTGACGGTGCTGCCGCCGAATTGCATCGTACCGTCGCGGAAATTGTCCAGAACGACCGTGGCGTCCTGCGTCAAAGCGCCTGCGTCAAGGTGATCGCCAATATCCTGGACATAACCCGCATCCGGCTCGTCATCGCCGGTGCCCAGATGGATCGTGTCATTGCCGGAATTGTCGTCGACCAGAACGATATCGCGTCCGTTGCCCGCATCGATCAGATCGTCGCCCGCACCGCCGTCAATCGTGTCGTTTCCGTCGAAACCGTTGATGACATCTGCAGCGGCAGTACCCAAAAGGCTGTCGTGATCGTTGGTACCGTCGATATTGGCCATTTTTAACGCACTCACATTCCACTAAATACTTGTAAATATACGCCGCGCCGCAGACATATTGGGCGATAAATTGCCGATGGTTATCTTGTGGCTTGCGTAACTTAATCCTTTTTGCTTCGCCGTCACCTTATCCTTTTATGCAGCCTGTGGATAAGGCGACACGCGGGCACCCGACCGCGCGCCGCCCACCAGGAATTGTACCACACCGCATCGGTGCAACCTAAGGAAGATTGCCTTGGTTCCCTTGCCTGTCGTCACGGTTTATGGACAATCCAACCGATTTTCTTCAGGCGGTACGATGTCCGATCAGCCCACTCCGATGATTGCCCAGTTCCTCGCCATCCGCGAGGCGAACCCCGGCGCGCTTTTGTTTTACCGCATGGGCGATTTCTACGAGATGTTCTTCGAGGATGCACTGGCGGCCTCTGCCGCGCTCGATATCGCGCTGACCAAACGCGGCACCTATCAGGGCGAGCCGATCCCGATGTGCGGCGTGCCCGTCCATGCCGCCGAAAGCTATCTGCTGACCCTGATCCGCAAGGGTTTCCGTGTCGCCATCGCCGAGCAGATGGAGGACCCCGCCGAGGCCAAGAAGCGCGGCGCGAAATCGGTCGTCGCCCGCGACGTCGTGCGCCTTGTCACACCGGGGACGCTGACCGAGGATCTGCTGCTCGAGGCGCGCCGCCACAACTTTCTTGCCAGTTTCGCGACCGTGCGCGACGAGACCGCGTTGGCTTGGGTCGATATTTCGACGGGCGCTTTCCGCGTCTCGCCGGTGCCGCTGGTCCGCCTTGGACCCGAACTTGCCCGCCACGCCCCGCGCGAGCTGCTGGCGGTCGAGGGCAGCAAGCTCGACGAGCTGGCCCAGGATGCCGGTGCGGCCCTGACCGAGCTTTCGGCGGGCAGTTTCGACAGCACCGCCGCCGTGCGCCGCCTCTCGGCGCTGTTCGGGGTGGAAACGCTGGACGGCTTCGGCAGCTTCGGCCGTGCCGAGCTGGCAGCGATGGGCGCGATTGCCGATTATCTCGACATGACCCAGCGCGGGAACCTGCCGCTTTTGCGCCCGCCGGTGCGCGAGGCCACGGGCGGCGCGATGCAGATCGACGCGGCCACGCGGCGCAACCTCGAACTGACGCAGGCGCTTTCGGGCGGGCGCGAGGGCTCGCTTCTGGCCGCCATCGACCGCACCACCACCGCGGCGGGCGCGCGTCTGCTGGACCGCCGCATCAGCGCACCCTCGCGCGATCTGGGCGAAATCCATGCCCGTCAGACGGCCGTCGCCTTCCTCGCCGAGGCCCCGCGCCTGACCGCCGATCTGCGCGACGCGCTGTCGCGCGCGCCCGATATGGACCGCGCCTTGTCGCGCATCGCACTTGATCGCGGCGGCCCGCGCGATCTGACCGCCATCCGCGCCGGTCTGAGCCAAGGCGCGGCGATTGCCGCCCTGATGCCCGAGGATGCCGGCTCGGTTCTGATCGAGGCTGCAGCCGCGCTGGTCGGCCATGACGCGCTGATCGACCTGCTTGACGACGCTCTGGTCGCCGAGCCCCCGCTTCTGACCCGCGACGGCGGCTATATCGCGGCGGGCCATGACGAGGAACTCGACGAGACCCGCCGGTTGCGCGACGAGGGCCGCGGCGTGATCGCCGGAATGCAGGCCGATTTCATCCGCGAGACCGGCGTTCAAAGCCTCAAGATCAAGCACAACAATGTGCTGGGCTATTTCATTGAAACCACCACGACCCATGCCGAGAAGATGCTCGCCCCCTGAACGAGCGCTTTATCCACCGCCAGACCACGGCAAACCAGATCCGCTTCACCACGGTCGAGCTGTCCGAGCTCGAGACCCGGATCCTCAATGCCCGCGACCGCGCCTTGGAGATCGAGCGCAGGATTTTCGCGGCTCTGGTCAAAGCGGTTCTCGATCAATCGGGGCCGATCGGTCAGGCCGCGCGTGCTTTGGCCGAGATCGACCTACAGGCCGCTTTCGCCGATCTCGCGACCGGCGAGGGCTGGAGCCGTCCCACCGTCGACGAGAGCCGAGCCTTTGAAATCGCCGGCGGCCGCCATCCGGTCGTCGAACGCGCCCTGCGCCGCAAAGGCGAGACCTTTGTGGCCAATGATTGCGCGCTGACCTCGGGGCAGACCCCGCGATCTGGCTGCTGACCGGCCCGAACATGGCGGGTAAATCGACCTTCCTGCGGCAGAACGCGCTGATTGCGGTCCTCGCGCAGGCGGGGGCCTTCGTGCCAGCAAGCGCCGCCCATATCGGCATGGTCAGCCAGCTTTTCAGCCGCGTCGGTGCGGCGGACGATCTGGCGCGCGGCCGCTCGACCTTCATGGTCGAGATGGTGGAAACCGCCGCGATCCTCAATCAGGCCGATGACCGCGCTTTGGTCATCCTTGACGAGATCGGACGCGGCACGGCGACCTGGGACGGGTTGTCGATCGCTTGGGCGGTGATGGAGCATCTTCATGCAACCAACCGTTGCCGTGCGCTTTTCGCGACCCATTACCACGAGATGACCGCGCTTTCGGCCCGTTTGGACGGCGTGGAAAATGCGACCGTCAGCGTGCGCGAATGGGAGGGAGAGGTGATCTTTCTCCACGAGGTTAAGAAAGGCGCGGCGGACCGCTCCTACGGGGTGCAGGTCGCGCGGCTGGCGGGACTTCCGGCCTCGGTGGTGGAACGCGCCAAGGACATCCTCCATACGCTTGAAAGCGGCGAGCGCGAGGGCGGGACCAAGCCTCAGATGCTGCTCGATGATCTGCCGCTTTTCCGCGCCGCGCCGCCACCGGCCGCACCACCTGCGGCCCGCGCTTCTGCCGCCGAAAGCCGCCTGCGCGAGATCAATCCCGACGAGCTGACCCCGCGCGAGGCGCTGGACCTGCTCTATCAGCTCAAGACCCTGCAAGCCGAGGCGTGAGGCGCGTGCCTGCCCCTGCGGCGGGCCGCCTCAGATCGGCATCTTGATGAAGCTTTCGCGCAAGGCCTCGGACCAGGCGGCGCTCATGGCGCGGAACTGGGGATCGTCCTCGGCGATGCGGCGCATGGTGCCGACGCGGCATTCGTCCTTGGCGATCACCGCCAGATCCAGCGGCATCCCCACCGACAGGTTCGAGCGCAGGGTCGAATCCATCGACAAGAGCACCGCCTTTTGCGCATCGGCCAGCGAGGTCTCGGGACGCACGACGCGGTCGAGGATGGGCTTGCCGTATTTGTGCTCGCCGATTTGCAGGAAGGGCGTGTCGTCGGTCGCTTCGATGAAATTACCCTCGGGATAGATCAGGAATAGCCGCATCTCGCCGCCCGCGCGCTGGCCCGCGACGATCATGCTGGCCGAGGCCGCCGAGGCCTGAAGATCCTGAAACTGCCCCGCGATCTCGCGCCGCGTCCGCGCCAATGTATTGCCGATGATCGTCGCGATCTGGAGCATCGTCGGCGCCTTCATGATCGAGGTCGTCTCGTCGGCCTCGTCGTGGTGGATCGCCTCGTGGATGCGCGCCAAAGCGGTCTGGGTGACCGACAGGCTTCCCGCCGTCATGATCCCGATGACCCTTTCGCCGGGGTTCTCGAAGAAGAACATCTTGCGATAGGTCGAGATATTGTCGAGGCCGGCATTGGTGCGGGTGTCCGACAACATCACCACGCCGGCATTCAGCTTCAAAGCGACACAATAGGTCATCGTCACATCCACATAACGCGCGATTGCGAATTTGGACCGAAGGCCGCGCGCCCTCAAGCCCAATCCGGCAGGGCGGTTACTGATCCATTTCCTCGACCGCGACGCGGATATCAAGGCGCTCCGCCCCCTGCCCGACCGTGCGCCCGACGATCGGCGCGGCGTCGGCGGCATCATAGCCCGAGCCGAGCCGGACATAGCGGTCGTCGGGGCAACAACGGTTGGCCGCGTCGAAACCGACCCAGCCCAGCGAGCCGGTATGGATCTCGGCCCAGGCATGGGCCGCGTCATGGGGTGCGCCGTCGATATTGGAGTGCAGATAGCCCGAGACATAGCGCGCCGGCAGCCCCGCGCCCGCGCAAGGGCGATCAGCGCATGGGTATGGTCCTGACACACCCTCGCCCAAGGCCAAGGCCTCGGCGGCGGTAGTCCGGCTTTCGGTCACGCCCGGGCGATAGAGGATCGCATCCGAAATCTCCGCCGAAAGGCGATGCGACAGATCGAGCGCATCCTCGCCCGCCACGCCCGCTGCAAGATCGCGCAACGCCGCATCGGGTGCGCTGAGCGGCGTGTCGCGCAGATAGGCCAGCGGATTGATGGTCTCGCGATGGCCGCGCAGCACGCCGGCGGTGTCGCGCGTCTCGATCCGGCCGTGGATCGAGACAGTGACCTCGGAGACGGGGCCGCGCACGCTCCAGCTTTCGATCCAGTCGCCCGCCCCGTCGCGAAAGGCGCTGCCGCGATGGCCGCCATCGACCGTGACGGTCCAATCCGCCACGCGCTGGCCCTCGAACACCGAGGGCGTCAGCCGCAGGCTTTGCACCAGACCGAGGATCGGCGCGTCG
This sequence comes from Paracoccus cavernae, assembly GCA_030410095.1. GTDB lineage: Bacteria > Pseudomonadota > Alphaproteobacteria > Rhodobacterales > Rhodobacteraceae > Paracoccus > Paracoccus cavernae. Next base: position 3,072,430 of record JAUFRC010000001.1, on the reverse strand, counting down.
TAGCGATAGGTCGTCTCGTGGGTGATCTGAAGTTTCATGCGCCTCCTCCTAATTGCGGCCGTTGAGGTAATCGTGGTGAACCGCATTGGCGATTTCGGCGATCTCGCCGATGAACCAGCTGAGAAATTCGTGCAGCCCCTCGTCGAAGATCAGCTCGATGTCGTGGCCCTCGATCTCCTCCAGCACGCGGGCGGCCATATCGGCGGCACTCGAGGGCACGCCGCGTCCGTAACGCTCGACCAGACCGCCCAGATGGGCCGCGGCCTCGCCCAAAGCGGTCATCAGCGAGCGCGGGCTTTCGCGGTTCAGGATCAGGAATTCGGCCACTTTGGTGGCGGTGATCTCGCCGCCATATGCCCAATGGAAGGCGCGATGGGCGGAAAGCGCGCGCAAAAGCACCTGCCACTGATAGCTGTCGAGCCCCGAGCCGATGAATTCGACCCGCGGCAGCAGGACGAAGTATTTCACATCGAGCATCCGCGCCGTCGCATCCGCGCGCTCGAGCGCATAGCCGATATTGAGGAACCGCCAGCCGTCGCTGCGCAGCTGGGTCGCGGCAATGGCACCGCGGATGGTCGAGGTATGGCGCGTGGTGAAATCGGTCATCATCGCCGCATCGATCTGTCCGCGCGGGGCCTTTTCGATGGCGCGCAGCTCTTGATAGGCACTGTTGAGCGCGTCCCAGACCTGCGAGGTCAGCGCGGTTCTGACCACACGCCCGCCCTCGCGCGCCTTTTCAAGGCCGGATGCCACCGACGAGGGATTGCAACGGTCGAAGAACATGAAGGTCTCGATGTTCTCCTGCGTGATCTCGCCGTATTTCTGGTGGAAGGCATCGGCATTGCCCGAGGCGCGCAAAAGCGATTCCCATTCATTCTCGACACGCTCGGCGTTCGAGGGGATCAGGGTGATGCGGACGCCGACATCGAGCAGACGCGCGGCGGTCTCGCTGCGCTCCAGATGGCGGCCGATCCAGAAGAGGTGATAGGCGGTGCGGCTGAGCATGGTCTTTCCCCTTATTCCGACAGGACCCAGGTGTCTTTGACACCGCCGCCCTGAGAGGAATTCACCACCAAAGAGCCCTCGCGCATTGCCACCCGCGTCAGTCCGCCGGGCACCAGCTCGACCCGATCGCCGCAGAGGCAGAAGGGCCGCAGATCGACATGGCGCGGCGCGATGCCTTCATCGACGAAGGTCGGGCAGGTCGACAGGGACAGGGTCGGTTGCGCGATGTAGTTGGCGGGATTGGCTTTGATCCGCTGCGCGAATTCGGCGATCTCGGCCTTGCTCGCCTTGGGGCCGATCAGCATGCCGTAGCCACCCGAGCCGTGGACCTCCTTGACGACCAGCTCGGACAGATTGTCGAGCGCATAGGCCAGATCGTCCTCGCGCCACAAAGCCCATGTATCGACATTCTTCAGGATCGGCTCTTCGCCGAGATAGAAGCGGATCATCTCCGGGACAAAGATGTAGATCGCCTTGTCGTCGGCCACCCCCGCCCCCGGCGCCGAGACGATCGAGACCCCGCCCGAACGGTAGACATCCATCAGTCCCGGCACGCCGAGCGCGGAGTCGCGGCGGAAGCACAGAGGGTCGAGATAGGCGTCGTCGATGCGGCGGTAGATGACATCGACCCGCTTCGGCCCCTCGGTCGTGCGCATATAGACCAGCTCGCCATCGACAAAGAGATCGCTGCCCTCGACCAGCTCCACCCCCATCAGATCGGCGAGAAAGGAGTGCTCGTAATAGGCGCTGTTGTAAGGGCCCGGCGTCAGGATCACGATGGTCGGATTGTCCCTGCACTTCGTCGGCGCGACCGAGACCAGCATCCGGCGCAGCATGGCGGGATAGCTGTCGACCGGCTCGATGCGGTTGTTGCGAAACAGCGTCGGGAACATCCGCATCATGATCTCGCGGTTCTCCAGCATGTAGCTGACCCCGAGGGCGTGCGACAATTGTCCTCGAGAACGTGGAATTCGTCGCGTCCCGTGCGCACGATGTCGATGCCGACAATATGGGAATAGACCCCGCGCGGCGGCACGAAGCCGACCATGGCCTTTTCATAGGCGATATTGCGGTAAACGAGCGCGGCAGGCACGCGACCGGCACGGATGATCTCGCCCCGCCCGTAGACGTCGCGCAAAAAGGCGTTGAGCGCGCGGGCACGCTGTTTGATCCCGCGTTCGAGCTTGCGCCATTCATCTTGCAAAAAGACGCGGGGCATCATGTCGAAGGGCATCAGCCGGTCGGGGTCGCCACCCTCGCCATAGACCGCGAAAGTGATGCCGATGCGGCGAAACAGCGCCTCGGCCTCGGCCTGTTTCATCTGGCGGAACTCGGCGGGCATGGTCGCGATCCAGTTCGACAGCATCGCATAGGGCGCGCGCACGCGGTCCCCGTCGAACATCTCGTTGTAATACATCTGCCCCTCCTGCCCGCTGCGCTGCCTCTTTCGCCAGAATGTCAGCCCCCTCGCCCCGCTTCATCAGCCGAACCGGCGCATGAGGGCCAAAGTTCCGCAGGATTGCGGGCAAAACGGGCATTTGCCCAAGAGAGAGGCAAGCGCGCCCAGCTGCTTGGCCTTGGGCGCAGGGGAAGGCCGACCAAAAGGCGCACCAAAAGCAACGGGCGGCCCCGGAGAACCGCCCGTCATAACCGTGTCTTTGTCGCGCCCCCGCGATCAGGGGCGCGCGGATCCCGTGCTCACAGGAAGGTCAGATCGTCCGAAAGCGCCGCCACGCGGTTCACGCCCTCGACCCGCAGCGAATGGCCGTTCGAGAAATCGAAGACCACGGCACCGGCAACCACGCTCGCCATGCCCAGAACCTGCTGCACGCTGAGATTGGATCCGCCCCACAGGCTGCGGCTCAGCTGGATCGTGTCGATATTGTCCTGGAAATCCTGCACGACATCGCGGCCCAGACTGAAGACGAACGTATCGGAACCGCTCCCGCCGCGAAGCGTGTCATTGCCGCGCGCCCCGTTGAGCACATCGTTTCCGGCACCGCCGACAAGAAGGTTATTGCCCACATTGCCGTCGAGGCGGTTATTGCCGGCATTGCCCGTCCCGTTGATGTTCGCGCTTCCGGTCAAAAGCAGCCGCTCGAGATTCGCGCCCAGAGTATGGCCGCTCGCGGATCGCACGAGATCGTAGCCCCCGCCCGCTTCTTCGATAATGGTCACGCCCGCCGTAAAGACATAGGTGTCGTTGCCGCCCTGACCACGCAGCACGTCCCTGCCGCCCTGCCCGTCCAGCCAGTCTCCGCCCGCGCCGCCATAAAGCAGGTCGTTGCCCGAGCCGCCATAAAGCGTGTCGTTGCCGTCGCCGCCATTGAGCGTATCGTTGCCCGCGCCACCCGAAAGGCGGTTCGCGGCCTCGCTTCCGAGGATGTTGTTGTTGAGCGCATTGCCCGTTCCGACAATCGCTCTCACACCGCGCAGCTCGAGGTTCTCGAGGAAATTGCCGAGCGTGTAGTTCTGGTTGACCGCGATCACGCGATCCGTGCCGCCATTGGCCTCTTCGACGATCGTGTCGCGGGCATCGATCAGCTGGTAGGTATCATTGCCCGCCCCGCCGATCAGCCGGTCGGCTCCGGCACCGCCGTAAAGCGTGTCGTTGCCCAGCCCGCCGCTGATCGTGTCGTTGCCGTCATTGCCCCAAAGCGCATTGTTCGCGGCATTGCCGACAATGCGGTCCGAGCCCGAGCCTGCGACATATTCCTCGATCAGGGTGCCGTAGGCGATCGAGATGTTTCCGGTCAGGCCGTAAGCGCTCGAAACCGTGCCCTGCGCCAGGTTGATCACCTGGGCGCGGGTATCGCTGCGCAGGTCGAGCCGGTCAATGCCGCCGTCGTCCTGAATGGTAAAGCTGATCTCGTCGCGACGCGCGGGCGAGCGCAGCATGTTGGCGATATTGGCGTAAAGCCCGCCGGCATTGGTTTGCTCGCCATAGGTCGTATTGCCGGTGCGCATCTGGGCCGGACCGTAAAGATCACGGATCGCGAGAATATCCGCGATCATCGGCGTGAGGGCATAGGCACGCGAGGCGACCACCGCCGTATTGTCGGCCTGGTCGAAATACGACATCACCGTCGCTTGCCAGCTGTCGTTCACATAGGAGTTGTCGTAGTTGTAATCGGCGCTGCCGTTGTAGTTTCCGGCATGTCCCAGCCCCAAAGCATGGCCGATCTCGTGGACATAGGTCTGGAAGGAATAGCTGTCCAAAGTCGTGCCGTAGGCATTGAGCCAGCCGGTGCCGACATTGACATGCGACCGCAGGATCGAGCCGTTGCCCGCGATCGTCGAGGTGGAATGGGCCGAATTGACCTGATTGTCGTCAAAGGTGATGTGGACGGGCTGGCCGTTCGCGGGATTGGTGTTGAAGCGGATGCCGCTTACCTGCGTCCAGGCATTGAGCGCCGAAACCGCAAGCGCGCGCCCCGCCGCCGTCAAATCCGACAGATCCACGTTCAGCGTATCATTTGCCGGCAGATTGAACGAACGCCGCGCCGCACCATTGGCCTCCCAAAAATCATTGGTCAGCTGATGCGCGATCTGCGCGGGCGTATAGGTGCCGTTGCGGACCGAGATCTGGTATCCGCCAACGCCGCCGAGATAGCCCGCGCTGGTATAACCCTCGACCGCCAGATAATAGCGGCCCGCCGTTTGGGCGTGAAAGCCAAGCAACGGATCGAAACTGGCCCCGTTGTCGTCCATCGCCCCGACCCTGACTCCGGCCGAGTTATAGATCGAGATCGTCGGATCATTGAGCTGCGACCCGCCAACGCCGGTCACGCTGACCTGAATGCCCTGACCGGCGCGCAAATTGATCGCAACCCAGTCCTCGTCGCCCGAAACCCCCAAGGAGCCGTTGAACGTATCGCCGACACCCATCGCATAGCGCGTGGCGGTCGATGCAGCAGCATCCCCGGCACTTTCGCGCATGGCCGCATGGCTGCGGCCGACGATATCGTCGAAAAGGGAGGAACGGCTTTTGACATGACCCGGTTTTCCTTCGGAACGGCCTATCGCCAACAGCGCGACGGGCATCAATTTACACAAACGGCTTCACAGAAAGTTCACTGCAATCTTTGCGGCAACAGACCAATAAGATCAATGAACACCTAACGTCTCCGTGATCGAACCCGTTGCAGCGATACCTCAGCCTGCCCCGCGCAGCCCTCCAGCCATCAACTGTAGCCCGGGGAAAAATTGTTACAATATGAATGGAATACCGTGATTTATTCCGCCGCAAACGCCGGTTCGCGCGTCATGTTTAGCATTCGGTAAAGACTTCACGCCTAGATTGAGGATTACCGTCGCTTCAAACAGGACCTGTCAGGACCAGCCATGAAACTTTCCATCTCGTCCCAAGAGGATAGACAGATCGTCACCATCGAAGAGGCGCGGCTCGATGCGGCGATCGCGACGGCCTTCAAGGACCGGATGCGCGAAATCCTCCCCAAGCGGGTGCAGGGATCATTCTCGACCTGTCGCAAGTGAATTTCATGGATAGTTCAGGCTTGGGCGCGGTGATCGCCGTGCTCAAGGCCATGCCCGAGGGCGCGAACTGCAGCTTGCGGGGCTGACCCCGAATGTCGAACGCGTCTTTCGCCTCACCCATATGAACAGCGTCTTCAAGATCATCGGCCAAGCCGGAAACGGCACCGACGGCCGGCTGATCGACGGAAGGTCGAGCGTCGGTGCCCCAGACGCGGCCTCCCCGAGAACCGTCCGGGTTAAAGCGATGGGATCGAGCCGCGACGAAGCCCGCCCCCTTTCGCAGTTCGCCGGCAGCCGATGTATCACCGCGTCTTTCGCGCGGACAACATCGCGGTGCGCGCCGCATTGCTCGCGCTCAGGGTCAGGTTCAACAATCAGGTCGATGACGAAAGCATCGGTCGGCTCGAGCTTGCTCTGGCCGAGGTGCTCAACAATATCTGTGAACATGGCGGTGACGCGCTCTCGCTTTCGGCCGGAGATAGTGACCCCGAGGCGGCCCATGATCCGCAGACACGAACAGGCGCAGGCACCACGCGGCCCGCTCAAGCCAAGGACCAGCCCGTCGCGCGCGAAAGCCGAAGTTTCGTCCGGAAGATGCCGCCGGAAAAGGACCACGCGCCCACGATCCATCTTTGCGTCATCCGGCAAAACAACGGCCTTGCCTGCGCGATCACCGATGACGGCATCGCCTTGCCCGAATGGTGCCTTCTGCCCTTCGGGGATCCGACGTTTTCCACCTTCCGCTCGCGGGAGAGCGACGTCGACACCCTGCCCGAGGGCGGCTTCGGTTGGTATCTGATTCAGGATCTGACCCGTGCCATGTGCTATTATCGCGAGGATCAGCGCAATTTCCTCGCCTTCACCGTTCCCTATTCGGCAGGTTCGGAAGGCGAAAGAAGTTCAGAGCCGGATAGCACGCCCTGTGCACCTTGCCGGCCGCCAGAAAAGGACGCGGCCGCATATGACTAGGGCAGAGGCCGTCGCCCTTGCGGCAGATCGCCACCGCCGCGCGGCCGTTTGCGCGGTCAGTTCAGGCTGAAGGGCAGCGGGTAACGGCCATCAACGAATTCGCCGAACATTTCCGCCACTTCGGGATGCTCCAGCGGTTCGCCCGAAACATCGGGGACCAGATTCTGCTCCGAGACATAGGCAACGTAATAGGTCGCCTCGGTCTCGGCATAGAGATGGTAGAAAGGCTGGTTGCGCGCGGGCCGGGAATCTTCGGGAATGGATTCGTACCATTCCTCGGTATTGGCGAATTCCGGATCGACGTCGAACACCACACCACGGAACGGATGCTCGCGATGCCGGACCACCTGGCCCAAATTGTATTTCGCGACTTTCGACGATTCTTGCATCATTCTCTTTCCCGATGCGGCTCCAAATACCGCCGCATCAGCCTTATGTCCACTCTCTTGCAGGTTTGGCACAACCGGCGACACCTTCGTATGAGACATGGGCTCCCCTCCTTACTGCCCTTCCGGCAGCGCGACATCTTCGCCCGGCAAGGCCAGCGGCACCGTCGATATCGCCATTTTCGCCGATCCGCCCGACAGCTCGTCGGCATGGGACAGATAGATCAGCACCTGATTTTCCTCGTCATAGATCCGTTTGACCCGCAAGGATTTGAAAATCAGCGAGCGGCCTTCGGAAAAGACATCCTCCCCCGCAGGGCCGCGGGCGATATCGCCCACCACAACCGCGCCGGTCTGGCTGCATTCGATCGCGGAGTTCGACGGATCCTCGAACCAGTTCCCCTGAAAAACGCGGTCCATCATCGAGCGCGAGAAATAGGCGAGATGGCAGGTCACGCCCGACACTTTGGGATCGGCGAAAGCCTCGACCAGAATGTCGTTTCCGGTCCAGTCGACCCCAACCTTGCCGACGACCTCCGCACGCGCCCCGCCTGCAAGGCCCAAAAGCGCCGCCGCCAAAACCACAGCCCTCATGCCTGCACCCGCATTGCGGGCAGAAGCGGCGCGAAACCGTCCTCGCCCAGAAGACTCACGCCCTTGTCGTCCAACGCGACCGCGCTCAGCTTGCCGCCGAAAACCGCGCCGGTATCGATGGCAAGGCGGTTGCCGAGATGCTGGACCTCTTTGACCGGCGTATGGCCATGAACGACCAGCCGGCCGTGATCCTCCACGTTATCGAGAAAGCCCTGCCGGATCCACAACAGATCCTGCTCGCGCTGATCCTCGATCGCAATGCCCGGACGGATGCCGGCATGAACGAAAAGCGCGCCCGGCTCCTCGTGATAAAGCGGCAGGTGATCGAGCCATTGCGCATGGTCGGCGGGCACGGCTTTCAGCGCCTGCTCGTGCAGCGCGGCGCGCTCCTGCCCCGCACTGACGCCATAGCTTGCCAAAGTGGCCGCCGCGCCCAAGCCCTCGTGATCGACCCAATGCGCCCCCGAGCTCAGCCCCGGATCGATCCAGTCGGGCTCGTAAAGAAAGTTCGGCAGGAAACGGTCGTGATTGCCTTTGAGGACGATCCAGTCGCGCCCCTTCGCCAGACCTTCGCGCAGATAATCGACGACTGCGCGGAATCGGGGCCGCGATCCAGCAGGTCGCCGACGTGGATGATGCGCGCATCCGCCCCGCCAAAGCGCGCGATTTGCTCGTGCAACGCCTTCAGCTTGTCGATCTCGCCGTGAATATCGCCGATCGCAAAGACCCGCATGGCCACCCTTCCATAATGAAGCCCCCGCCAACGTCCGGGCGAGGGGCTGGTTCCGACAGCGATGCGAAAAGGCTCAGACCTCGAAGCGCATCGGCTTGACCTGCAAGAATTTGCCGGTCTTTTGCAAAGTGGCAAGCACTTCCGCACGGATCGGTTCATCAAGATAGAGAATCGCGATCGCGTCATCGCCCTGCTTGGTGCGGCCAAGGGTGAAGTTGGCGATGTTCACGCCCAGATCGCCCAGAACCGTCCCCAAAGCGCCGATCACGCCCGGTACGTCCTTGTTGCGGGTATAAAGCATGTTCTCGCCGATCTCGGCATCGACGTTGATCCCGCGGATCTGGATGAACCGCGGCTTGCCGTCCGAGAAGACCGTGCCCGCAACCGAACGCTCGCGCTTTTCGGTGACGACGGTCACCTTGATATAGCCGTCGAAAATGCCCTGCTTGTCCTGATGCGTGGTCGCCAGCTGCACGCCACGCTCTTTGGCGACGATCGGGGCCGAGACCATGTTCACGTCGGGATTGACGACTTTCATCATCCCCGCAATCACCGCCGCATTCAGCGCATTGAGGTTCATCTCGGACACGACACCGTCATACAGGATATTCACCGCCGTGATCGCCTCGTCCGTCATCTGGCCGACAAAGCTGCCGAGATAGCCCGCAAGCTTGATCCACGGCCCCATGATCGCGGCCTCTTCGGCAGTGACCGAAGGCATGTTCAGCGCGTTCTGCACCGCACCGGTCAGCAGGTAATCGGCCATCTGCTCGGCCACCTGAAGCGCCACATTCTCCTGCGCCTCATTGGTCGAGGCACCCAGATGCGGGGTCACGACGACGTTGGGCAGACCAAACAGCGGGCTTTCCGTCGCGGGTTCGGTCGCGAAAACGTCAAGCGCGGCACCGGCGACATGGCCCGACTTCAGCAGCTCGGCCAATGCCTCCTCGTCGATCAGACCGCCGCGCGCTGCGTTGATGATGCGCACACCCTTCTTGGTCTTCGCGAGGTTTTCGCGCGACAGGATATTGCGGGTCTTTTCGGTCAGCGGCACATGCAGCGTGATGAAATCGGCCTTGGCGAGCATCTCGTCCAGCTCGACCTTCTTCACGCCCAGTTCGAGCGCACGCTCTTCCGAGAGGAAGGGGTCATAGGCCAGAACCTTCATGCGCAAACCAAGCGCGCGGTCGATCACGATCGAACCGATATTGCCCGCACCGATGATGCCCAAGGTCTTGTTGAAGACCTCGACACCCATGAAGCGGCTCTTCTCCCATTTGCCCTGATGGGTCGAGGCGCTCGCCTCGGGCAGCTGGCGCGCCACCGCAAACATCAGCGCGATCGCATGTTCGGCCGTGGTGACCGAGTTGCCGAACGGCGTGTTCATCACGATCACGCCCTTTTTCGAGGCCGCCGGAATATCGACGTTATCAACCCCGATACCGGCGCGGCCGATCACCTTGAGATTGGTCGCGCTTTCCAGCAGCTTCTCGGTCACTTTGGTGGCCGAGCGGATGGCCAGACCGTCGTAATTGCCGATGATTTCGGCCAGTTTTTCTTTGTCCTTGCCGACATCGGGCAGATAATCCACCTCGACGCCGCGATCACGGAAGATCTGGACGGCGGTTTCCGAAAGCTTGTCCGAAACGAGAACCTTGGGCATCTCTCTATCCTTTGGGTAAGCAGATCCGAGCGGGGAATCGTTCCCCCGTGCTGCAATTTCTTCATCAGGTAACTACCCCGGGGTCCGGGGCTGGCCCCCGGCCTCACGCGGGCCGATCTGTCAGCCTTGGGCCGCGATCTCAGCCTCGAAGGCATATTCGATCCAGGGCATCAAAGCCGCGACATCGGAAGTCTCGATCGTCGCGCCGCACCAGATCCGCAGACCGGCAGGCGCATCGCGGTAAGCACCGGCGTCAAGAGCCACGCCCTCTTTCTCCAGCCGTTTCGCGACGGCTTTGGCGAAAGCCGCTCCGTCCTTGATGCGCGCATCGGTAAAGCGCAGGCAGACCGAGGTATTCGAGGCCGTCGCCGGATCGACCGCCAGATCGGCGATCCAGTCGCGGGTCGCGATGAAGTCGCGGATGGCTTTGGCATTGGCATCCGAACGCGCGATCAGCGCGTCTTTGCCGCCCAGAGCCTGCGCCCATTTCAGCGCGACCAGATAATCCTCGACACACAGCATCGACGGCGTGTTGATCGTCTCGCCCTTGAAGATGCCCTCGATCAGCTTGCCGCCTTTGGTCATGCGGAAGATCTTGGGCATCGGCCATGCCGGCACATAGCTTTCCAGACGCTCGACCGCGCGCGGGCTCAGGATCAGGACGCCATGCGCACCCTCTCCGCCCAGCACTTTCTGCCAGCTGAACGTCACCACATCGAGCTTGTCGAAGGGCAGATCCATCGCGAAAGCGGCCGAGGTCGCGTCGCAGATGGTCAGACCGGCGCGATCCGCGGGGATCTTGTCGCCATTGGGGACACGCACGCCCGAAGTCGTCCCGTTCCAGGTGAAAACGACATCCTTGTCGAAATCGACATCCTCGAAATCGACGATATGGCCGTAATCGGCTTTGCGGGTGGTGGCGTCCAGTTTCAGCTGTTTCACCACATCGGTGACCCAGCCTTCGCCGAAGCTCTCCCATGCCAGCATCTCGACGGGACGTGCGCCCAGAAGCGACCAGAGCGCCATTTCCACAGCGCCGGTATCGGAAGCGGGGACGATGCCGATGCGGTAATCCGCAGGCACGTTCAGAATTTCACGGGTAAGATCAATGGCCTCGGCCAATTTTGCTTTCCCGACGGTCGAGCGATGCGAGCGGCCCAAAGGCGCATCGGAAAGCATCGTCAAATCAAAACCGGGGATTTTGGCGCAAGGGCCCGAGGAAAAACGCGGATTGGCCGGCCGCGTAGCCGGAGTCTGTGCAGTCATGATACTACCCTTCCAGGTAAAAGCCTCACGTTGGGGTGAGGTGTCCCACTGACTGGGTTAAACCTCCGCCCCACGTCGCGCAAGAAAAAATTCACCGTATTTGCACATGCGGCATTTTCGGCTCCCGCGCGGCATTTTGCTGGCAAGGCCGCCCCCTTTCGATTAGGCCAAGCGCAAATTCTGGCCGTACCGGAGGCGCCATGTTCACCGTCAGCATCCTTGCCGCACCCAGCCGCGCCGACCTGCGCCAGGCCCGTATCGACGCGCTCAGAAGCCGCTGGAACGCAGGCGGGACGCGTTGGCTCGACACTGGAATCGCTGCGGAATTCGCGGTGCAATCCGCGCCTGCCGATTTCTGGGAGGCCTGGGCACAGCTTCAGGCCGAAGGCTTCGATCTCGCGATCCAGACCAGCGAAGGGCGCGCCAAATCCGTCCTGATCGCCGATATGGATCGACCATGATCAATCAGGAATGCATCGACGAGCTGGCTGATTTCGCCGGTGTCGGTGCGCGTGTCGCGGCGATCACGGCGCGCGCGATGAATGGCGAGCTGAACTTCGACGAGGCCCTGAACGAACGCGTCGGCCTCCTCGCGGGGCTGAGCGAATCAGTCGTGGACGAGGTTCTGGCCTCGCGCATCACCCTTGCTGCCGGCGGTCCGGCCCTGCTGGCCACCATGCGCGCCAAGGGCGCCTATTCCGCGCTGGTCTCGGGCGGGTTCACGGTTTTCACCGGCCCGATCGCCGCGAAACTGGGTTTCGACGAGAACCGCGCCAATGTCCTTTACGCCAAAGACGGCATCCTGACCGGCGAGGTCGCCCGTCCGATCCTCGGCAGCGCCGCCAAGGTCGAGGCCCTGCGCGAGATCACCGACCGCCTCGGCCTCGGGGTCGAACAGGCGATTGCGGTCGGCGACGGCGCGAATGATCTGGCCATGATCCAGCTTGCGGGAGCGGGTGTCGCTCTCCATGCCAAGCCCTCGGTCGCGGCCCAGGCCAAGCTGCGCGTCAACCACGGCGATCTGACCGCGCTGTTGTATTTGCAGGGCTACCACCGCGAAGAGTTCGCATCCTAACGAATTCGCGGCATGACAGCGGGCCATGTGATGCGCTAATGCGTCAATTGCGTGACGATTGCAGCCAAAACGGTTGTCGGACTTGCGACCATCACCCATCGGTAACAAAAGTAATTCATCATGACCCCTCGCCTCAAAGCCCTCTCCGTCCATCTTCTGACCGCCACCGGCGCGGTTTTGTCGATGCTCGCCATGCTGGCCGCGGTGCAGGGCGAATGGTCGAAGATGTTTCTCTGGCTTCTGGTCGCGCTGATCGTTGACGGAGTAGACGGGCCGCTCGCACGCCATTTCGACGTCAAGAAGAACTGGCCGACCTATGACGGCGTGATCATGGACATGATCGTCGACTACCTGACCTATGTCTTCATCCCCGCCTATGCGCTCTTCATGTCGGGGCTGCTGCCGGGATGGACGGGTTGGCTGGCGATCATCGCCATCGTCTATGGCAGCGTGCTGTACTTTGCCGATACGCGCATGAAAACGCGCGACTATTCCTTTGCGGGCTTTCCGGCCTGCTGGAACATGCTGGTGCTCGTGCTGTTCGCGCTGAAGCCGGTGTGGTGGGTCAGCCTGCTGCTGGTGATCGTGCTGACGGTGACGATGTTCACCAATGTGAAATTCATCCACCCCGTGCGCACCACGCGCTGGCGGCTGGTCTCGCTGCCGATGACGGCAGGCTGGGTCTTTTCGCGGGCTGGGCGGTAGCGGTCGATTTCCACCCGGAAAGCTGGGCGCATTGGGGTCTCGTGATCACCTCGCTTTGGCTGATGTGCGCCGGTTTTGTCCAGCAGCTGACCGAACCGCGCACTTGATCCGCAGGCCCCGAGCCCGCAAAGATGCGGGCAAAGATTGCGAGGGGGCCTCATGTTCGCCAGATCAACGCTTGCCGCCGCCATTCTGGCGGTTTCCACCGGCGCGGCCTTTGCCGCCCCGACCCAGATCACCCTCGGCATGGTGCTCGAACCGCCGAACCTCAACCCGACCGAAGGTGCTGCCGCAGCCGTTGACGAAGTCGTCTATGCCAATCTTTTCGAGGGCTGACACGGATCGCGCCGGACGGCTCGGTCCAGCCCGGCTCGCGGCAAGCTGGGATGTCACCGAGGGCGGCAAGGTCTATACCTTCCATCTGCGCGACGGCGTCACCTTTCACGACGGCGCGGCTTTTGATGCGCAGGACGTGATTTTCTCGCTCGATCGCGCCCGCGCCCCGGACAGCACCAATGCCCAGAAAGAGCTGTTCACCGGCATCCAATCCGTCGAGGCGCTGGACCCGCTGACCGTCCGCGTCACGCTGAAAGGACCGGACGGCGGCTTTCCGTTCAAGATGGCCTGGGGCGATGCCGTCATGGTCGACGAGGCCAGCATCGCGGGCATCGCCACCAAACCCGTCGGCACCGGCCCCTACCGTTTCGGCGAATGGCGTCAGGGCGATCTGATCCGCCTGCAGGCCTATGACGGCTATTGGGGCGAGAAGCCCGCGATCACCGATGCGACCTTCCGCTTCATATCGGATCCGACGGCGGCTTTCGCGGCGATCATGGCCGAAGATGTCGATGCCTTCCCGAACTATCCCGCCGTCGAGACCCTGCCCCAGCTTGAAGCCGATCCGCGCTTCAAGGTCATCGTCGGCACCACCGAGGGCGAGACGATCCTTGCGATGAACAACACCCGTGCGCCGCTGGACGATCTGCGGGTGCGGCAGGCGATCACCCATGCGGTGAACCGTCAAGACATCATCGACGGCGCGATGTTCGGCTACGGCACGCCGATCGGCACCCATTTCGCGCCCCATAACCCCGATTACATCGATCTGACCGCGCAATCGGCCTATGACCCCGAACAGGCCAAGACGCTGCTGGCCGAGGCGGGTGTCTCGGGCCTCAAGCTGCGCCTCGCGCTGCCCCCGCCCTATGCGCGGCGCGGCGGAGAGATCATCGCGGCCGAGCTGGCCGCCGTCGGCATCGCGACCGAGATCACCAATATGGAATGGGCGCAATGGCTGGAAACCGTCCATAACGGCGGCGATTTCGACCTGACCGTCATCAGCCATGTCGAGCCGCTCGACATCGGCATCTATGGCCGTGACGGCTATTACTTCCACTATGCCAAGCCGGAATTCAAAGCACTGATGGCCAAGCTGCAGGAGACCGTGGAGCCCGAGGCGCGCTCGGCGCTGCTCAAGGACGCGCAAAAGATGATCGCGGATGATGCGGTCAACGTCTATCTGTTCCAGCTGCCGAAAATCGGCGTCGCCAATGCCAGGATCGAGGGGCTTTGGGCCAATGCGCCCATGCCCGCCAATGATCTGGGCGCGGTGCGCTGGAGCGAATAGAAGCCGCGCGGATAAGAAAAGCGGGGGCTTTGCGCCCCCGCACCCCCGCAAGGTATTTGTGTCAAAGCGAAGGCTGCCGGCCTTTGGCGCCGCCTCAGTTCTTGAGCACGAGGCAGCGGCCGCCGAGGCTGCGCAAGCGGGTGCAAAAGGCATTCGCCTCGCCCTTGTTGCTATAGCCGAGCTGCGCCGTATAGACGCGGCGCTGCGAGCCGTTCAGGCGGCGCTGGACATAGCTCACCCGTTTGCCGCCGAGGATCGGACGCAATTGCCGGTTCAACCGCTGGATCTGCTGGTTGACCCCAGATTTGCTCGGATGCGAGGCGAGGATGACGCCATAGGGCCAAGCGCGCTGGGGCGTCTCGAATTCGTGGAGCTTGCGGTTGCCCGCCAAGGTGACACAGGCATCGTAGAAGGCTGCGGTCTTGTCGAGCCGGATGTCGACCTTCGAGGGCTCGGGCGGCTCGTCGCGCCAGATCCATGCGTTGTAGCCGGTGATCGCCTCGACATAATCCTGCGTCTCCCAAGGGAGCGAGCCGCCGGTGGTTTTGAAGCGCGAGGCGCGGCCCTCGCCGCCGTTATAGGCGACAGCGGCAAGGCCGATATTGCCGAAACCATCGGTCAGCTTGCGCAGATAACCTGCCGAGGCATCGATTGCCTTGGCGGGGTTGAAGGGATCGTCGAGGCCGACGAGATCCGCCGTGCCCGGCATGAATTGCGCGATCCCCTGCGCGCCGACGGGGCTGACCGCGCTCGGCTCAAACAGGCTTTCCTTCCACAGCAGGCGCGCGAGGAAGTGGGGGTTGATGCCGTGATGGCTCGAGGCATCCTCGATCGTGCGGCAGACATCGGGGATATAATTGGTCAACGTTATGCAATAGCGCCCGTCGGCGGTGCAGCGGCGCTCCTTGCTGTCCTTGCGCGTGGCGGGATCGGCTTTGGCCGGCACTGCGCGCGGAGCGGGATGCCGTAAAGCGCATCGATCGCCTCGTAGCCCGCGGCAGGCAAGGCGGTCAGGCCGATCAGGGCGGCAAGGATGAAACGACGCAGCGACACGGACAAAGGGACCTCATGACAAATGCGGCGCGGCGGGCCGGGGCCCTGCCCGTCGCCGCGGCATTCACGCGACATCATGCTGAAAAGCAAGACGCGCGCCCAGAGCATTTCGGGCGCGCGCCGGATTTCGTTTGAAGCGCGCGATCAGTTGCGCACTGCGGCCTCTTGGACGACGGCAGCGGCTTGCGCCTCGGCCTCGGGGATCAGGTAGCCGTCCGGCGTCGCAATCTGGCGGCCTTCAAGCGCGATGCTTTCGGCCTGGCTGCGGACCTTGACGTTGGTGCCCATCGGGGTCTCGTCGAAGAGATCCATGATGTCCTGGTTGAAGAGGCGGATACAGCCGGCCGAGGTGGCCTTGCCGATCGAGCTCGGGTCCATCGTGCCGTGGATGCGGTACATCGTGTCGCGGCCACCCTGATAGAGGTAGAGCGCACGCGAGCCGAGCGGGTTCGAGGCGCCGCCGGGCAGACCGTTGCGCAGGTGGCCGTAAAGCTCGGGCTCGGTGCGGACCATATTGGCGGTCGGCGTCCACGAGGGCCAAGCGGCCTTGCGGCGGATCGTGGCATTGCCTTTGAAGCCGGTACCGGCGCGGCCGACCGCAATCCCGAAGCGCATCGCCTCGCCATTTTCCATGACGTGGTAGAGCAGGCGGGCATAGGGGTCGACGACAATGGTGCCGGGTGCTTCGGGGCCGTTATAGGCCACGCGCTGACGCGAGTTGCGCTCGTTGAGATAAGCGGGACGCACAGCGGGAATATCGATAGCTTGACCGTTCGGACCGGCGTCGACACGCGCTTGGTAGATATTGGGCGTCGTGGAGGCGGGCGTCAGTTGCTGTTGGGGCTGCGGAGCACAAGCCGCCAGGCCAAGGGCCAGAATCAGCGTCAGCGGGGCGATTCTCATCATGTTCTTCCTTCGTAACGCGGCCGCCCCTGAATCGAGGCCGCCGTGACAGCAGAAACGCAGGTTCCCGAATCCGGCCATGGGGCAGACCAAGACCGCGATCGCATCCAGCATTTAAAGCCTGCCGGACAGGGAAGCCGCAAGGGCCGCCCCGATCTTGCGCGGTTTTCAGGTCACGACTGTTGCCATTTGGTTCGTTTTGCCTATCACGCCTGCGTGAGTTGCGGCAGGATGCGGCAAAACGCGCCGGCAGCCCGTAGGCACCGGCGCATCGTCATTGCCGCAGGGCGCTCAGGCCTGAACCGGCGCACCATGGCCCGCCAGGCGCGGCGCCATCTTCTGCGTGTAGCGGATATAGCCCAGATCCTCGTGCTCGATCTCGGGACGACGGCCCGACATCAGATCGGCCAGAACCCGACCCGAGCCCGCCGCCATGGTCCAGCCCAAAGTGCCGTGGCCACAGTTGAGGAAAAGGTTCGCAAGCGGAGTCGCGCCAATGATCGGGGTTCCGTCCGGCGTCATCGGGCGCAACCCGCTCCAGAACTGGGCCTTGTCGGTATTGCCCGCCCCGCCGAAGAGGTCATTGACCGACAGCGCCAAAGTCGCGCGGCGGCGCGCGTTCAGCGACGTGTCGAAACCGGCGATCTCGGCCAGCCCGCCGACGCGGATCCGGTCGCCCAAACGGGTGATCGCGACTTTATAGGTCTCGTCCATCACGGTCGAAACCGGCGCGATATCGGCGTTTTCGATCGGGATCGTCAGCGAATAGCCCTTGAGCGGATAGATCGGCAGCTTGATCCCGAGATGGCGCACGAGGAAGGGCGAATAGCTGCCCATCGCCAAAACATAGCGGTCCGCCGTGATGCGGCCTGCCGAGGTCTTGACCCCCGACACCCGACCGCCTTCGGCCTCGATCGCATCGATGCTGACGCCCCATTTGAAGGTCACGCCCGCTGCTTGGGCCATCGCGGCCAGCGCATTGGTGAATTTGAAGCAATCGCCGGTCTCGTCGCCCGGAAGGCGCAAACCGCCGGCGATCAGTTCTTGCGATTGGGCCAGCCCCGGTTCGGCGCGCACGCAGCCCGCACGGTCGAGAACCTCGAAGGGCACGCCGTCGGCCTGCAGAACCTCGATATCCTTCGCCACGGCAGCAATCTGCTTTTCGCTGCGGAAGACCTGCAACGTGCCCTGCATGCGCTCGTCATAGCGGATGCCGGTTTCGGCGCGCAAATCCT
Source organism: Paracoccus cavernae (assembly GCA_030410095.1). Classification (GTDB taxonomy): domain Bacteria; phylum Pseudomonadota; class Alphaproteobacteria; order Rhodobacterales; family Rhodobacteraceae; genus Paracoccus; species Paracoccus cavernae. The sequence goes on along the minus strand of JAUFRC010000001.1, from coordinate 3,054,719 downwards.
TGAGGCAGTCGCGGCTGTATTCGGCGACCCGCACCATGCGGCTCTTGTTCACCGCATAGGCGGTCGAGGTGCAGTTCTTGAGCATCTGGAGCATCCAGCTTGCCCGCTGCATGTCGAAACGCGGCTGCAAGACCAACGGCGCATGGCGCTGGAACATCCATTTGATCGCCTTGAGCGGGATCCCCGGCGCGGCCCAGGGCGAGGAATAGCCCGGCGAGACCTCGCCCGCATTGGCAAAGCTGGTTTCCAGAGCGGGGCCGGTCTGGCGGTCGATGACCGTCACCTCGTGGCCGGCCTGAGCCAGATACCATGCCGAGGTCACGCCGATAACGCCTGCGCCCAGAACCACAACTTTCATGACGGGAAACCCCTAAATGTCGAAACTTTCACAGGAGGATAAGCGTCTTGGCGAAAATTACTTCCCGTTCTTCATCACAAAAATACCCATAAACGCATTAATCATCGCCATGAAAGCCGTATGACCGAAGATAATTCGATGAATATGACAAACACCGCAACATTGACCCACATTTGCCTTGCGTTGCGGTCATATCGCCCAGCCGATTCCCGCGCCTCTCCGCTCCCCATCTCCCGCCTAGGGCCGCGATCATGCGCCGAAACCCGCTCCGACCGATCCAAGCGGCGCGCGCGGGGTTTCCGACGGATTGCCGCCACCGCAGGGAGTGCTAGACTTGTGCCAAGAAGCCAAGCGGATCCAGAGAGTTGCCGGACAAGAAGTCTCCCCTCGCCCCGTTTCGTCACAAAGACTTCAGAACGCTGTGGTCCGCGACGCTCGTCTCCAATTTCGGAGGTCTGGTGCAGGCGGTCGGTGCGGCATGGATGATGACGCAGCTCACCGATTCCCCGACGCTGATCGCCTTGGTGCAAGCCTCGAACACGCTGCCGATCATGCTCTTCGCGCTGGCCTCGGGTGCTCTGGCCGATCTTTTCGACCGCCGCACCTTGCTGATCTCGGCGCAGGTCTTCATGGCGGCGGTCTCGCTGGTCCTTGCCGTGGTGACATGGCAGGGGATGATGACGCCCTGGCTTTTGCTGTGCTTCACCTTCCTGATCGGCATGGGACAGGCGCTTTACAACCCGCCATGGCAGGCCAGCATGGGCGACCTTGTCCCGCGCGAGGATCTGCCCAGCGCGGTCACGCTGAATTCGGTCGGCTTCAACCTGATGCGCAGCGTCGGGCCGGCGGCGGGCGGGATCATCACCGCCGCTTGGGCGCGGCCGCGGCCTTTACCGTCAATGCGCTCAGCTATGTACCGCTTTTGGGCGCGCTTTATCTCTGGCGCCCCGACATTCCCAAACGCACCACCGCGCGCGAGCCCTTCGGCTCGGCCATTCAGGCCGGCCTGCGCTATGTCGCGCTGTCGCCCAATCTGGTGCGGGTGATGATCCGCGCGGGGCTGTTCGGCTTTTCGGCGGTCTCGATTCTGGCGCTTCTGCCGCTGGTTGCGAAATCCCATCCCGACGGCGGCTCGCTGCTGTTCGGCCTGCTGCTGGGCTGTTACGGGCTGGGCGCGATCTTCGGCGCGATGGTGAACCCCTATATCCGCGAGCGCCTTGCGAACGAGATCATCGTGCGCATTTCCTTCGCCGCTTTCGCGCTGGCGGCGTTGGTGCTGGCCTTCACCGATTCCGTCTGGCTCCATGCGCTGGCAATCTTTCCGGCCGGCGCGGGCTGGGTGCTCGCGCTGTCGCTTTTCAACGTCTCGGTCCAGCTCTCGACCCCGCGCTGGGTGGTGGCGCGGGCCTTGGCGCTTTACCAGACGGCGACTTTCGGCGGCATGGCGGCAGGGTCATGGGTCTGGGGTTCGATCGCGAGCTCCTACGGCATCGACGCGGCGCTGGCCTGCGCGGCGGTTCCGCTACTGCTGGGCGCGGCGCTTGGCCATTGGCTGAGCGTGCCCGAATTCGGCTCGCTCAACCTCGATCCGATCAACTCCTTCCGCGAGCCGCAACTGCGTGTCGATCTGCGCGGGCGCTCCGGCCCGATCATGATCATGATCGATTACGAGATCGACCAGAACGACGTGCCGCAATTTCTTGACCTGATGGCCCAGCGCCGCACCATCCGCCGGCGCGACGGTGCACGCGGCTGGGCATTGCTGCGCGATCTGGAGAACCCCAACCACTGGTCGGAAAGCTACCATATCGCGACTTGGGACGATTACGTCCGCCACAACATGCGCCGCACCAAATCCGATGCGAAGGTCACCGAGCAGCTTGCCGCGCTCCATCGCGGCGAGGGCGGCCCGCCGGTCCACCGCATGATCGAGCGTCACAGCGTTGGTCCCGAAGACGACCTGCCCCTCATCGGCAAGTTGGAGGTTCCCTGACAAAGCCTGTTGCAGCCCTGCCCTTGCGCATGGCATTCGGCGCATGAAATCAACCGCGCCCTTTACGGGATCACGCCAGCTTCCTAGCGTTCCGAGATGATGGGATATGTACTTCGCCGCCTGATCTCGCTTGGTCTCAGCCTTGCTGTGGCCTCGGTGCTGATCTTTTCGGTGATCGCGATGATCCCCGGCGATCCGGCCAGTTTCATGCTGGGAACCGGCGCGCAGCCCGATACTTTGGCGGCTCTGCGCGAGCAATTGGGGCTGAACCTGCCCTTCGCGCAACGCTATCTCTCGTGGATCGGCGGAATTCTTCGGGGCGATTTCGGGCAGAGTTTCACCTACAAGACCCCGATTGCCGGCATGATCGCGACGCGGATGCAGGTCTCTTTGCCGTTGGCGGTGCTGGCGCTGGTGCTGTCGACGCTGCTGGCCTTTCCCATCGGCATGATCGCGGCGCGCTGGCGCGGGCGCGGAACCGACCGCGCCGTCATGGGCGTGACCCAGATCGGGATCGCGCTGCCGAATTTCTGGTTCGCGATGCTGCTGGTGCTGGTCTTCGCGGTGAAGCTCAGACTTTTGCCCGCAGGCGGCTTTCCGGGCTGGAGCGATCCTCTGGCCGCGCTGAAGGCCCTGACCCTGCCCGCCATCGCGCTGGCGCTCCCGCAGGCCGCGATCCTTGCGCGCGTGCTGCGCTCTAGCCTGATCGAGACGCTGGATCAGGACTATATCCGCACCGCCCGCGCCAAGGGGCTCTCGCGCGGCCAGACCCTGCGCCGCCACGCCCTGCGCAATGCCCTGATCCCCGTCCTGACCATTCTGGGCATGCAGTTCTCCTTCCTGCTGGCGGGCGCGATCATCATCGAGAACGTCTTTCACCTGCCGGGTCTGGGCCGGCTGATCTTTCAGGCCATCACCCAGCGCGACCTGATCGTGGTGCAATCCTCGGTCCTTGTCATGGTCGCGGCCGTGATCATCGTGACCTTCATCGTCGATCTCGGCTATGCGCTGGTCGACCCGAGGCTGCGCCGATGAGCAGGACGACGCGGGCAACCCTGATCCTTGGCGGCGCATTGGCCGGTGTCGCGATCCTCGCGGCTCTCCTGTCGCTGATCTGGACGCCCTATCCGGTGACGCAGCTCGCGATTGCCGACAAGCTCAAACCGCCCTCGGCGAGCCATTGGCTCGGGACCGACCATTTCGGCCGCGACATCTTGTCGATGGTGATGGTGGGGGCGCGGGTCTCGATCGCCGTGGCGCTGGTCGCGGTGGGGATCGGCATTTTGGCCGGAGTGCCTTTGGGGCTGATCGCGGCTGCGCGGCGCGGGTCATGGCTCGACGACCTGATCATGCGCGGCAACGATCTGGTCTTCGCCTTCCCGAGCCTCGTGATCGCGATCCTCATCACCTCGGTCTTCGGGCCGTCGGCCACCAATGCGATCATCGCGATCGGGATCTTCAACATCCCGGTTTTCGCCCGCATCACCCGCGCCGCGGCCATGCCGCTCTGGACGCTCGATTATATCCGCGCGGCCGAAGTCGCGGGCAAGGGCCCCGCCCGCATCAGCCTCGAGCACATCCTTCCCAATGTCGCAAATCTCCTGATCGTTCAGGGTACGATCCAGTTCAGCCTCGGCATCCTCGCCGAGGCGGGTCTGTCCTATGTCGGGCTCGGCGCGCAGCCGCCTACGCCAAGCTGGGGCGCATGCTGGCCGAAAGCCAGACCATGGTGACACTCGCGCCCCATGTCGCGATCATTCCGGGCCTGTGCATCGTGGTCACGGTGCTCGGGCTCAACCTGCTGGGCGACGGGTTGCGCGATGCACTGGACCCCAGATTGCGCGAGCGCCCATGATCGAGATCCGCAACCTCTCGGTCGGCATCGGCACGACCCCGATCCTCGATGACATCTCGCTCAGCCTCAAGGCGGGCGAGATCACCGGACTGGTGGGCGAGAGCGGCTCGGGGAAGTCAATGGCGGCGCTGGCGGTGATCGGGCTTTTGCCGCGCCGTGCAGAGGCGACAGGCACGGTAGAATTCGCCGGCCGCAACCTCTTGACCCTGCCCGAGCGCGATCTTTGCGCCATCCGCGGCAAATCGATCAGCATGATCTTTCAGGAGCCGATGACCGCGCTCAATCCGCTGATGACCATCGGCGATCAGGTGGCCGAGGTCTTGCGCATCCACGAGAACCTGCCCCGCGCCGAGGCCTTGACGCGCGCGCGCGAACGTCTCGACCGCGTGGGCCTTGCCGAGCCGCGCTTTCCGCTGACGCTTTACCCGCACGAGCTCTCCGGCGGCCAGCGCCAGCGTGTGGCGATCGCGCTGGCCATTGCCACGCGCCCCGCCCTGCTGATCGCCGACGAGCCGACGACCGCGCTCGACGTGACCACGCAAGCCCAGATCCTGACGCTGCTGCAGGGGCTGGTGCGCGACGAGGGCATGTCGCTTTTGCTCATCACCCATGATCTCGCGGTGGTGGCGGGGATTGCCGATCAGGTCGCGGTGATGAAATCGGGCAGGATCGTCGATCTCGCGCCGACCGAGCGGCTCTTTCGCGACCGGCCCCACGCCTATACCCGCCAGCTTTTCGCCGCCTCGAACCATCAACCGCCGCTGATCGAGGCACCGGCTCGCGACGGCGCACCGCTTTTGGTGGTCGAGAATGCGGTGCGCGACTATCACCTGCCGCGCGGCACGTTGGAGCGCGGCCAGCGGCTGCGCGCGGTCGATCACGCGAGCCTCGAACTGGGTGCGGGCGAATCGCTGGGGCTGATCGGAGAATCGGGCTGCGGGAAATCGACGCTGACGCGGGCCATTCTCGGCCTCGACCCGCTTCAAGGCGGGCGCATCCTGCTTGACGGCGAGCCTGTGCAGGCCGGACGCCGGATGACGAAAGCGATGCGCGCCAAGATGCAGGTCGTCTTTCAGGACCCGTTCGGCAGCTTCGATCCGCGTTGGCGCGTCGAAAAGCTTGTGGCCGAGCCCTTCCATCTCGCCGGCCGCCCCAAGGATTGGCGCGACCGCGTTGCCGAGACTTTGGCCGAGGTCGGCATCGGCCCCGAGGCGATGGGCCGCTATATCCACGAATTCTCCGGCGGCCAGCGCCAGCGCATCGCCATTGCCCGCGCGCTGATCATCCGGCCGCGCCTGATCGTGCTGGACGAGGCCGTAAGCGCGCTGGATGTGCGGGTGCGCGCGCAGGTGCTTGACCTTCTGGCGCGGCTGCGGCGCGATTACGGCATGGCCTATCTCTTCATCAGCCACGACCTCTCGGTGGTGCGCCAGATCACCGAGCGTGTCGCGATCATGGATCGCGGCCGCATCGTCGAGACCGGACCGACAATCGGCGTCATGGATGCCCCCAAACATCCCACCACCCTGCGACTGGTCGCCGCAGCCCCCGAATTCCCGAGGAATGGCGGGTTTTCGACGAAAAGACTTGAGCCCCACACCCTTGTCGCACGGCACTCGCGCCCCCACGTCGAAGGCGGACAAGGACAGGAGCTCCATATGCAGTGCCCGATCGACGGTGAAACTCTGGCCATGAGCCAGCGCAACGGTGTCGAGATCGACTATTGCCCGAAATGCCGCGGCGTGTGGCTGGACCGTGGCGAGCTGGACAAGATCCTCGAGCGTGCCGCCGCCGAAGCGGCCCCGCGCCGCGTCAGGAACCCGAGCGCCGCGAAGAACGCGGTGACGACCGCCGTTTCGACGACCGCCGCGATGACCGTCGTGATGATCGCCGCGACGACCGCCGCGATGATCGCGACGACTACCGTCGTTATGATGATGATTACGGTCACGGCAGAAAGAAAAAGCGCGAGTCGTTCCTGTCGGATCTCTTCGACTTCTGAGCGCTGTTCGGGGTCTTTGCGGGGCCCCGAATGTAACAGGCCCCGCGCTGCCGCAGGGCCTGTCTCCTCCCCATTTGGATGGCTTTGCCTCCCGCGCAGCCATCCGGGTATTCGTCATGATGAAGCGGCGATCAGTTCTGCCTGCTTCACGATTACTTGTGCCTGACGAATGGACGCTATGTCAACAAGTCGACCGTTGTATACCGTCGCTCCGGCACCATTTTTCTTCGCTTCTTCCATTGCCGCAAGGATCTCGCGCGCCTCGCCTACGACCTTTTCATGAGGGGTGAAAATTTCATTGGCCAAAGCGATCTGCTTGGGGTGGATCGCCCATTTTCCGACCATCCCCAAAGTTGCCGAACGGCGGGCCTGGGCGCGGAAGCCCTCGTCGTCGCCGAAATCGCCGAAAGGCCCGTCGACCGGCAGAACGCCGTGGGTGCGGCAGGCGGCGACAATGGCGGCCTGCGCCCAATGCCACGGATCCGACCAGTATTTCGCGCCCTCATGGGCCATATAATAGTTTTCCTGCGTCCCGCCGATTCCCGTCGTCGCCATCCCCATCGAGGCCGCGAAATCCGCTGCGCCGAGGCTCATGGCCTGCAGGCGCGGGCTGGAGGCGGCAATGTCTTCGACATGCGAAACGCCGGCGGCGCTTTCGATGATGACCTCGAAGCTGATGCGCTTCTTGCGGCCCTTGGCGGCCTCGATCGCGCTGACCAAAGCATCCACCGCATAGACATCGGCGGCATTGCCGACTTTGGGGATCATGATCTGGTCGAGCCGGTCCGAGGCCTGTTCGAGCAGATCCACCACATCGCGGTACCAGAAGGGCGTATCGAGCCCGTTGATGCGCACCGACAGCGTCTTGTTGCCCCAGTCGATATCCCCGATTGCCTGAATGATGTTCTTGCGCGCCTGTTCCTTGTCGTCGGGCGCGACGGAATCTTCGAGATCAAGGTTGATGACATCGGCCGCCGAGCTTGCCATCTTGGCAAAAAGCGCCTCGCGCGAGCCCGGTCCGAAAAGCTGGCAGCGGTTCAGGCGCGCGGGTGCGGCAGGCTGGATGCGAAATGACATAGCGAACTCCGTGAGTAACGATATTACACCGATGCTTGCAGTCTTGTTAGATTGTTGCGCAGGCACCTTCAAGCCCATTTCGCAGTTGCAGAAAGATTTCCCATGATCATCCAAGCCCAGATGCGCCGCTATGCGTTCGACGGCCATTTCACCATCGCGCGCGGCTCTCGAACCCATGTCGAGGTCATCGAGGTCGCAATCACCCGCGGCGGCATCACCGGCATCGGCGAATGCGTTCCCTATGCGCGCTATGGCGAATCGGTGGAAAGCGTTTTGGCCCAGATCGGCGCGCTGCCCGAGGATGTGACGCTTGACGCTCTCCAGACGCTTCTGCCCGCAGGGGCGGCGCGCAACGGGGTCGATTGCGCGCTTTGGGATCTCGCGGCGAAAACGGCGGGACGGCCGGTCCATCAGCTTTTGTCCCTGCCCGCGCCGCACCCCTGACGACGGCCTTCACCCTCTCGCTCGACACGCCCGAAGCGATGCGCGCCAAGGCGGCCGCCAATGCCGCGCGGCCCTTGCTGAAAATCAAGCTCGGCACGGCCGACGATCTGCCGCGTCTGCGCGCCGTTCGCGAAGGTGCGCCGGATGCCGCGCTGATTCTGGACGCGAACGAGGGTTGGACGCCGGAAAGCTATCTCGCGCTGGTGCCGGAACTGGCCGCGCTGGGGTGGCCCTGGTCGAGCAACCCCTGCCTGCGGGCGCGGATGACGCCCTGCGCGACCTGCCCCGCCCTGTGCCGATCTGCGCGGATGAGAGCTGCCACGACCGCCACAGCCTGCCCGATCTCGCGGGAAAATATGATCTCATCAACATCAAACTCGACAAGACCGGCGGTCTGACCGAGGCTCTGGCCCTGAAAACCGAGGCCCTCGCGCAGGGTTTCGGTCTGATGGTCGGATGCATGGCTTCATCGAGCCTTTCGATGGCACCTGCCATGCTTGTAGCGCAAGGCGCGGCTTTTGTTGACCTCGACGGGCCGCTGCTTCTGTCGCAAGACCGCGAAAACGGGTTGATTTACGAGCAATCGAGGATCATTCCTGCAACGCCCGCTCTATGGGGATAGGAGAGATAGGATGACGCGTACAGTTTACCTCAACGGCGAATACCTGCCCGAAACCGAAGCGAAGGTCTCGATTTTCGACCGCGCCTTCCTGATGGGCGACGGCGTCTACGAGGTCGTCAGCGTTCTCGACGGGAAGTTGCTGGATTTCGAAGGCCATATGGTGCGCCTGCAGCGCTCGCTCGACGCTTTGGCGATGAAGAACCCGCTTGACGACGCGGCCTATCTTGCCGCGCAGCGCGAGCTGGTCGCGCGCAATGCGATCACCGACGGGCTGATCTATCTGCAGGTCTCGCGCGGGAACCCCGGCGACCGCGATTTCGCCTTCCCGCCCGCCGACACCCAGCCGACGCTGGTAATGTTCACCCAGTCCAAGCCCGGTCTGGCCGATTCCCCGCCGCGAAAACCGGCATCCGCGTGATCTCGGTCGAGGATCTGCGCTGGCACCGCCGCGACATCAAAACCGTGCAGCTGCTCTACCCCAGCCTCGCCAAAATGGAGGCCAAGGCCGCAGGCGTCGACGATGCCTGGCTCGTCGAGGACGGCAAGGTGACCGAGGGCACCTCGAACAACGCCTATATCGTCAAGGACGGCACGATCATCACCCGCGAGCTGAGCCACGACATCCTGCACGGCATCACCCGCGCCGCCGTCCTGCGCTTTGCCCGCGAGGCGCAGATGAGCGTCGAAGAGCGCAGCTTCACCATCGAAGAGGCGCAGAACGCCGACGAGGCCTTCATCACCTCGGCTTCGGGTTTCGTGACGCCGGTCGTGGAAATCGACGGCGTGCAGCTTGGCACGGGCAAGCCCGGCCACGTCGCGACCCGCCTGCGCGAGATCTATCTCGAGGAATCGCGCAAGACCGCGCTGTAATCCTGCGCTGATCCCGAAAGGTTCGCCCGAAAAGAAACCCGCCGCCCGAAGAACCGGACGGCGGGTTTTTCATTCATCGACCGACCGGCTGTGGCGCGATCAATTGCCGCCCGAGAGCCACGGCGGCTGCGGCGCATTGCCCTGGCTGATCAGGTTGACCGAGCGCACATTGCGCGTCTCGACATCGCGCAGAAGCGCCACATCGCGGCCGTCCAGCACCAGTCGGACATTGTCGCCGTCCTGCACCAGCTCGACCTCGCGGTCGCCGGCATAATCGTCGGGCAAAGCGATCTCGATGGAATCCTGACGGCCGTACTGGATATCGACCGGCCCCGAGGCATCGCCGCGCAGGACGTAAAGATCCGAGCCGCTGCCGCCGTCGATGCTGTCATAGCCGCCGGCATAGATCGTGTCGTTGCCGTCGCCACCCAGAAGCGTATCGGGCGCATCCGGATTGGAATCGTCGGGCGACCAGATCAGGTCGTCGCCACGGCCGCCATATGCATAGACCGTGCCGCCATTGTCATAGATCTCGTCATTGCCGCGCGGTTCGTAATCGTCATAGTCGATATGGTCGGGATCATCGTCGCCGAAGACGCGGTGCTCGCCTTCATTGGTAATGATGACGTCGCTGCCGCTGCCGCCGACGATCGTGTCGCTGCCCTCGTCCACGCCCGGATTATAGGCGCCGTAAAGGTCGTCGTCGCGGCCCAGATAGACCTCGTCATCCCCGGCTGCGCGATGACGGTATCATCGCCGTAGCCCGTCCAGATCTGGTCGTTGCCGCCGCCGCCATCAACCAGATCGGCGCCGCCGGTGCCCTCGTCACCCTCGCCGTCCGACAAGATCGCCTCGTCTTCGGCGGTGCCGGTGATCGTGTCCTCGCCGTCCGAGCCCTGAATGACCGTGCGATCACCAAACAGATCGTCCGCATCATCGGGCCCGTGTGCATCGTCATTGCTCGACATCAACGACCCCAGCCCCGCGAGGCCCAGAACTCCGATGAGCAGGAATAACGTTTGGTTCATGTTTGTGCCTCCGTCAGCGTCGCTGCAAGATAGACCGGCCAAGGCGAAACAGGCAACAACCGGATCAATGCCCGAGGATCTGGCTGAGGAAAAGTTTCGTACGCTCGTTCTGGGGGTTGTTGAAGAAGGCGTTCGGCTCGTTTTCCTCGACGATCTGGCCCTGATCCATGAAGATCACCCGATGCGCCACCGCTTGGGCAAAGCCCATCTCGTGGGTGACACAAAGCATGGTCATGCCGTCTTCGGCCAGCTCGATCATCGTATCGAGCACCTCCTTGATCATCTCGGGATCAAGCGCCGAGGTCGGTTCGTCGAACAGCATGATGCGCGGCTGCATGCACAAGGACCGCGCGATTGCCACGCGCTGCTGCTGGCCGCCCGAAAGCTGGCCGGGGTATTTGTTGGCCTGTTCGGGGATGCGGACCTTTTCAAGGAAATGCATCGCGGTTTCCTCGGCCTGACGTTTGGGAACCTTGCGCACCCAGATCGGGGCAAGCGTGCAGTTCTCGAGCACGGTCAGATGCGGGAAGAGGTTGAAATGCTGGAAGACCATCCCGACCTCGGAGCGCACCTTGTCGATGTTTTTCAGGTCGCTGGTCAACTCGACCCCGTCAACGACGATCCGGCCGCGCTGATGCTCCTCGAGCCGGTTGATGCAGCGGATCAGCGTCGATTTGCCCGAGCCCGAAGGCCCCGCGATCACGATCCGCTCTCCTCGCGCGACATTGAGGTTGATGTCGCGCAAAACGTGGAACGTGCCGTACCACTTGTTCACATCCTGCATCTCGATCGCGAATTGGGCGGCGTGCGCCTCGGTCCGGTTCGGCATCTGGTCACTCATGGCGGCCCCTAACGGCTGTCGCGCTTCAGCCGCCGCTCGAGATAGAGCGAATATCGCGACATGCCGAAGCAGAGGATGAAGAAGATCGCGCCCGCGAACAGATAGGGCTCCCAATAGGCCCCTTTCCATTCAAAGCTGGCGCGCACGGAATCCGACATGGCCTTGAGCGGGTCGTAAAGCCCGACGAAGGTCACGAGCGTCGTGTCTTTGAACATGCCGATGAAGGTCGACACGATCGAGGGGATCGCAACCTTCAACGCCTGCGGCAGGATGATCAGCCGTTGCGCCTTCCAATAGTCGAGGCCGAGCGCATTGGCGGCCTCGTATTGGCCGCGCGGCAAGGCGGCCAGACCGCCGCGCACGACCTCGGCCATATAGGCGGAAGCGAAGATCGTGACCATGACGATCACGCGCAGGATGATGTCGAACTGCACCTTGGGCGGCAGGAAGTAGTTCAGTAGCAGCGAGGCCACAAAGAGCATCCCGATCAGCGGCACGCCGCGGATGAACTCGATGAACATGATCGCGAGCATCTTGACCACCGGCAGGTTCGACTGGCGCGCCAGCGCAAGGATGACGCCTGCCGGCAGCGACATCGCGATCCCGGCGACACCGATGGTGATCGAGAGGACAAAGCCTCCGAACTGGGTCGAGGGGACACGCGGCAGCTCGAAGGGCAGCACACCGGCAAGCCAGCCGCCGACCGGCCCGTAGCCGAAGCCCCACCACAGCAGCGCGGCGACCACGCCGACCGCGAGCCCGATCAGCCCGAGCCGCGAGGCCAGCGCCCGCCAAACCGCAAAGCCGATCACGAAGCCCGCCAAAGCCATCAGCGGATACCAGATCGAGCCTCCCCACAACAGCCAGACCCCGATGAACGGATAGAGCAGCGTCGCGAGCAGCGCCCGGCGCGGCAGATATTCGATCAGCGCGACCCAAGCCACCAAGAGCACCGCAACGCCCGCGAGCTGCGGCCCGCTTGCGCCCATCAGCTGGCAACAGATGAAGGTCAGCACCGTCGCCACCGCCAGAACGATGCGCCGGATCCGCGTGCTGTCGGCAAAAGCACCGGTGCGATGGCGAAGAACAAGAGCCCGAAGGCCAAAGTCGGGCGCCAGTACTCAAGGCGCGGGTAGAAGCCGAACAGGAACTGGTGCCAGCGGTGCTTGATCACCGCGAAACACGCGCCGCTCGCGTCCGGCCCCCAGCGCTCGGCGATGATGCGGCGGCACTCGGCCAGCGAATCCGCATTCCAGACCGCATGCAGGAGCCAAGGCCCGAATTGCGCGACGAGCAGCCAGACGGCCAACGCGCCAAGCACGGTCAGCGCGATATTGAGCGGCCCGGAGAACAGGTTCTCGCGCAGCCAGCCGATCACGCCGCTGTCGCGGGCCGGCGGGGCCTCGGGCGGCAGCATGGCGCTGCGCACGAACGGGATGGCGGGGGCGGAGGCGTGCTCATCTCACCGCTCCTTCAGCTGGACGCGCTTGTAAAAGAGGTTCATCCCGCCCGAAATCAGCAGGCTCACCACCAGATAGATCAGCATCATCAGGATCATGCATTCCATCTCGCGGCCGGTCTGGTTCAGCGTCGTGCCGCCCAAAGTGCCGCGCAGATCCATATAGCCAACCGCAATCGCCAGAGAGCTGTTCTTGGTCAGGTTGAGATATTGCGAGATCAGCGGCGGGATGATCACCCGCAGCGCCTGCGGCAAAACCACCAGCGACATCGTGCGGCCGGGGCGCAGGCCAAGGGCGAAGGCGGCCTCTGACTGGCCCTTGCTCACGGCGGTGATCCCCGCACGCACCGCCTCGGCGATGAAGGCGGCGGTGTAAAGCGACAGCGCGATCAGCAAGACCACGAAGGAGTTGTCGAGGTTGGTCCCTCCGACGAAGTTGAAGCCCTTGAGCTCGGGCCGCACGACATGGAGGCCGTAATGCCAGGCCAAAGCGACGAACGGCAGGGTAAACAGCAGGATCTGCAGCCACCATGTCGCGGGACGGCTGCCGGTCCGGTCCTGCACCCGCGACGCCCAGCCCGCGATCAGATGGCGGATCACCAGCGCCGCGACCAGAACGCCCGCAAAGGCCAGCACCGCGATATTGATCCCCTCGCGACCGAAGGCAATCACCCCCGGATCATTGCTCAGCGCAAGCGACGGGATGGCGGTATAGCGGTTGGTCGGCGCGACCATATCGAACAGGATCATGCTCGCCGCCGGATTTTCGCCGCGATAGGCATTGGGCGCGGGCAGCACGTCGGTAAAGATCGCCAGAAAGATCAGGATCCACAAAAGCAGCGGAATGTTGAGGAAAATCTCGACATAGATCGTCATCAGCCGCGACACGAGCCAGTTCGACGACAGGCGCAAAACCCCGACGACCACGCCGATGACCGTCGCGAAAATGCAGCCGAAAAACGAGACCAGCAGCGTATTGAGCAGCCCCACCACCGCTGCCCGCAGATGGGTGTCGTCGGAGGTGTAGGGGATGAGATGCTGGGGGATGTCGTAGCCCGCGCGGCGGGACAGGAAATCGAAGCTGAATGTCTTTCCGGCGATCTCGAAGGCGATCACCGCATTGCGGATCAAGCCCGCGATCACCAGCATGACCAGAACAAAGACAACGACCTGAATGGTCATCGCTCGGTAATGCTGATCGTAAACCAGCATCGACAGACGGAAGGGCGGCCGCTCGGCCCCGGATAATCGACCATTGTTTTCCCCTGTTTCCGGACCCCGGGCTTGTCACCCTTTGACGTATGGTCCGGCCTTGTCGTTGAAATCGGGCGCGCGTTGTGCCGCGCGCCCGCGGTCGTGGTTGTGGTCGTGGTCGGAACGATTACCGGAAGGGCATCGCGTACATCAGCCCGCCCTGGGTCCATTGCGCGTTCAGGCCGCGGGCCAGACCGATCGGGGTCTGCTCGCCGATGGTCGAAGCAAAGATCTCGCCATAGTTGCCGTTGGCCTTGATCGCGCGGCGCGCCCATTCGGCGTCAAGCCCGATCATCTTGCCGAGATCGTCGGTGGTCCCGAGCAGACGCTGGACTTCGGGGTTGGTCGCCGATTTGGCCAGCTCGTCGATATTGGCCGAGGTCACGCCGAATTCCTCGGCAGCCAGCAGCGCGTAAAGCGTCCAGCGGCCGATATCGCCCCAATTGTTGTCGCCGTGGCGCACCAGCGGGCCGAGCGGCTCTTTCGAGATGATCTCGGGCAGGATCACATGGTTCTCGGGATCGGCGAATGCCGCGCGCAGCGAAGCCAGGCCCGAAGCATCGGTGGTATAGGCGTCACATGCGCCCGCAAGATATTGCTGCTCGCCCTCCGAGCTCGTGTCGATATTGACCGGCTGGTAGGTGATGTTGTTGGCCTTGAAGTAATCGGCGAGGTTCATCTCGGTCGTGGTGCCGGTCTGCACGCAGATCGTCGCCCCGTCGAGTTCCTTGGCCGAGCTGACCCCAGCTCCTTGCGGACCATGAAGCCCTGCCCGTCGTAGTAGTTCACGCCGAGGAAATCGAACTTCAGCTCGGTGTCGCGCTGGAAGGTCCATGTAGTGTTGCGCGCCAGAACATCGACCTCGCCCGAGGCAAGCGCGGTGAACCGCGTCTGTCCGGTCAACGGGACGAATTTCACCTTGGTCGCGTCACCCAGCACAGCCGCCGCGATCGCCTTGCAGAAAGCGATGTCGAAGCCCGTCCAGTTGCCGTTGGAATCCGGCGCGGCAAAGCCCACAAGACCGGTATGGACGCCGCAGTTCAGCGCGCCGCGGCCCTGAACCTCTTTCAGCGTATCGCCCTCGGCCGCGAAGCTGCCGCCGGCAGCCATGACGGCCGCACCCAGGGTTCCGATAAATAGCGATTTCCTCATGGAATTCCTCTCTGCTGTACCACATGGCCGATATGGGATCGGCAACGCTTTGGCGGACCGTTGGCCGGTCCCTTGACGGGTCGAATTGGAAAACCCCTGACAGCAATAGTGCGCATCAGGGGCTAGTCGTCAAGGATTTAGCGGATTTGTCTTAGGGGCGCGACAGGTGCCAAAGCCGCTCTGCCAGCTCCATCGCGGCCAGCCGCGCCTCGGCGGCCTCGTCGGCATCCTCGTCGCGGCCCCATTGCTCGGCCTGATAGTCCTCGTCGATCCGCGAGAGCGCATAGGCCTCGCGCGCGCTCAGCCGGCCCTCGATCACCGCAAGGCCGAGCACCAGCGAACCGGGAAGCGTCACGAGATCATGGATCGCGGTCAGCCCGAAGACATCGAGCGCGCCCAGCCGCGCGCGCAAACGCGCCAGCGCAGCCCCGTCCTGCGCCACCGGAATGACGCCCTGCGTCACGGCCAAAGGCGCATCGAGGTGATCGCGCGACCAGTCGATCAGCGGGTCCCATCCCGCCACCTGACGCCCGACCAGATCGGCCGGCCCCTCGGCGCGGTAGGACAAGAGATCGGTCCCGCCATATTCGCCAAGCATATCGGCCACCGCGTCGAATTGCGGCCCGACCTTTTCGATGGCGGAATTGGCGGCGCGGGTCAGAGGCATGGCCTCGGGGTTGATGACATCCTCTTGCGCGTCCCATTCAAGCGCCACGGCCTGCGCCAAAGCCTCGGTCGGCAGGATCAGGGCATGTTTGCCGGGCGTGCGCAGCGGGCGCTCGTCAAGATAGATCGTCCAGCCCTGCCCCTCGGGACGCGGGTTCGCGGCTTTCCAGAAGCGGCGCGCTTTCCATTCACTCATCTGCCCACTCCAGCAGCGATTGCAGCAAGGCCGGATAATCCGGCGCGATCAAACGGGCACCCGCGTCAAGCAGGGCCGCATCGGGGTGATAGCCCCAGCCGACACCGAAACCCGCGACACCGGCGGCACGCGCCATCTCCATATCGAAGCTGGTATCGCCGATCATGACGGCATCGCGCGCGTCGAGGCCGCTCTCGGAGAGGATGGTCTCGATCATCGAGGGATGCGGTTTCGAGGGTGGTCGTCGGCGGTCTGGGTGCTGAAGAACAGCTTTTGCCAGCCATGCGCCTCGATCATCGCATTCAGCCCGCGCCGCGCCTTGCCGGTGGCAATCGCCAGCAGCAGATCGTCGCGCGCCGCGAGAACGCGCAAAGCCTCTTCCGCGCCGGGGTAAAGCGGCGCGGTTTCCTGAAGGCGCGCCTCGTGGAAGGCGCCGCGATAGCCGTCGACCACGGCGGCCTGCTGTTCGGGCGAGGCCCCGGGGACGAGCTCGGCCACCGCAATCGCCAGCGAGAGGCCGACGATGGAGAGGATCTTGTCGCGCGGCAGTTCGGGCAGGCCCGCGTGCGTCATGCCCGCATTCATCGAGCGGACGATCAGCGACTGGCTGTCGACCAAAGTCCCGTCAACGTCGAAAATCACGACCTTCATGCACGGCCTCCCGAAATCCGGAGCTTATTCGTCATCACTGAACGGATCGGCGGGCACGTCGTTTTCATGCCAGCCCACGGTCTTCCACGTCCGCGCCATATGCTCGGGCAGCGGCGCGACAACCGTGACCATCTTCTTGGTGATCGGATGTTCGAAGGTGATCTGGCGGGCATGCAGATGCAGCTTGCGGCTGATGTCGCCACCAAGTTGCGAGCCCCAGCCGTCGCCGAGGTTCTCCTGCCCCGAGCCGCCGTATTTGCCGTCGCCGACAATCGGATGGCCGAGCTCGGCCATATGGGCGCGCAGCTGGTGGGTGCGGCCGGTGATCGGCGACAGCGCGACCCAGGATGCACGGCTGCCCAGCATGGAAAGCACCGCGTAATCGCTATGGGCGCGTTTCGCGCCTTCGGTGGTCTGGACCTCCGAGGGATGGACGCAGACCATCTTCTCGCCCTCGCCCATGCGGCCGCGCCCTGGTGCCTTGACCAGACCGTATTTGATCGAGCCCATGCGCGGATTGGGCACACCTGCAACCACCGCCCAATAGATCTTGCGGGTGTTGCGGTGGCGGAAACCTTCCGAAAGCGCACGCGCGACACGGTCGGTCCGCGCCAGCAAAAGGACGCCCGACGTATCCTTGTCGAGACGGTGTACCAGTTTCGGGCGATCCTTGAAGCCGAACATCAGCGCCGTGGTCAGCCCGTCGACGTGACGCTCGCCCTGACCGCTGCCGCCCTGCGAGGGCAGACCCGCGGGCTTGTTGAGCGCGATGATATGCTCGTCCTTGAAGATGACCGCATTCTGGATCATCGCGACATCGGCCGCGCTGATGTTCTTGCCCACCGGACGCTCGGCGCGGGCCCGCTCGACCTCGGAGGCGTCGGGAAGCGGCGGAATGCGCACCTCCTGACCGACCTCGATACGCGAGCTGGCCTTGACCCGACCGCCGTCGACACGGATCTGGCCCGTGCGGCACATCTTTTCGACATTGCCCTGCGTCAGCTGCGGGAACCGCTTTTTCAGCCAGCGGTCAAGGCGCTGCTCGCCCTCGTCCGCGCCGATCCGAACCGTCTGAACCCCACTCATGCGATTACCGCCCGTCCTAATAAGAGGCCGCAAAACACCGCGATCAGCGCGCCTGCGACAGAAAAATGATGTAACCCGCAGCAAGCCCGGGCTGTCCACGCTCCCATAGGGTCAGCGCATCCAGAGAGAAAGCCGAAAAGGTCGTGAAGCCGCCCAGCACGCCCGTCAGAAGAAACGGTGCCGCGCCATGAGCCCCCGATCGACAAGGATCGCCGCCAGCAACCCCATCACGAAAGAGCCCGCGATATTGACGAAAAGCGTGCCGATCGGCAAGCCCGGAAACACGCGGAGCGCGATCACATTCACGCCGTAACGGGCCGATGCGCCGATCGCACCGCCCAAAGCGACCTGCAAAAGCGGGGCAGTCATGTCTTGTCCGATCCGCGCCGCTTCGAGCGCAACCCCGAAAACCACTCGACCCGCTTTTTCAGCTCGCGTTCGAAACCGCGCTCGACCGGCGCGTAAAGCACGGGTCGCTTCATGTCGTCGGGGAAGTAGTTCTGCCCAGAAAAGCCGTCCTCGGCGTCATGGTCATAGGCATAGCCCGCGCCGTAGCCCTGCGTCTTCATCAGATCGGTCGGCGCGTTGAGGATATGGGCGGGCGGCATCTGGCTGCCCGAGCGCCGCGCCAGATCGCGCGCAGCCTTGTAGGCGACATAGCCGGCATTCGATTTCGGCGCGAGCGCGAGATAGATCACGGCCTGCGCCAATGCGAGCTCGCCCTCGGGAGAGCCGATGCGCTCGTAGGTTTCCCACGCGTGCAGGGCATGGGTCTGGGCCTGCGGATCGGCAAGCCCGATATCCTCGACCGCCATGCGCACCAGACGACGCGCCAGAAAACGCGGATCCTCGCCGCCTTCGAGCATGCGCGCGAACCAGTAAAGCGCCGCATCGGGATCCGAGCCGCGCACCGATTTATGAAGCGCGGAGATCAGGTTGTAATGCTCGTCTCCCGACTTGTCGTATTTCGCGGCCCGCCGCATCAGGCGCTTGGACAAGGCTTCGGGGTCGAGTTTGCCGGTGACTTTCCACGACAGGACCTGCTCGATCAGATTGAGCGCGGCGCGTCCGTCGCCGTCGGCCATCTCGAGCAGACGCTCGCGCGCGATTGCGGTCAGCGGAAGGGCGCGGCCCGTCTCCTGCTCGGCGCGTTGCGCGAGCCTTTCGAGATCGGCAAGGCTGAGCCGGTCGAGAATGACGACCTGCGCCCGCGACAGAAGCGCCGCGTTCAGCTCGAAACTGGGGTTTTCGGTGGTGGCTCCGACCAGCATGATCGTGCCGTCTTCCATATGGGGCAGGAAGCTGTCCTGCTGCGCCTTGTTGAAACGGTGGATCTCGTCGACGAAAAGCAGCGTGCCGCGGCCCTGCTCGAACCGCAGCTTGGCCGCGTCAAAGACTTTGCGCAGATCGGCAACGCCGCTGAAGATCGCCGAGATCTGGACGAAGGCGCGCTCGGTCTCTTGCGCGAGCAGCCGCGCGATCGTGGTCTTGCCCACGCCCGGCGGCCCCCAAAGGATCAACGAGGACAGGCTTCCCGCGGCAAGCATCGCGCCGAGCGGCCCTTCGGGACCAAGCAGCTTTTCCTGTCCGACGACATCGGAAAGGCGCGCCGGCCGGATGCGATCCGCCAGCGGCCTGTTCGCAGGCCGAGCCACCGGGGCACCGTCCTGCGTATTGTCAAACAAATCAGCCATTCGGGCGACACATTACGCCGCCCGAGGATTTGGCGAAAGCCCTTGCGCTTGGGGCAAAGGGCTTAGTGCAGCTTGGCGGCGAGGTTGATTGAGATGCACTGGAAATACCCGTCATCAATCCACATTTCACGACCTATCGCCTGCGCATCAAGCCCCGTCGGCGTCAACCAACGCGGCCAGGTCGCGGCAACAAGAGCAACCAGACGGGTCGCGCCGAGGGCACGCGCCGAGGCGCTCATTTCCTGAACAAGATGTTTGTGAACGCGGCGGCGCTGCGATTGCGGGGTGTTGTGATCGACAAAGAGGCGGCTTGCCTCCCATGTCCCCGCGTCAACCGGCGCGTCTGCGTACAAAAGGTCCGCAGGAATGGATCCCCCAGCAGGCCGGCCTGGGCATCCTTGATCATGTAGGAATACATCCCGCACCGCGCGGTCGAAGGCGTCAGACGCACCCCCGCGTAAACACGGCCCAAATCGTGAATCGCCACCCATCTGCTCATCGGGGTGTCGTATTGGTCAAACTCCATGTCATCCGTCTGGGGAAGGTCCCAGTTTTTCTGGATAATGAACGACTGTTTCCTTGCCCGAAATACGTTGGCAAACAGTTCGCCGTGGTTGTGAAGGTTCGAATACGAAAGCGTGGTGGTCTGCATTGCTGTCTCCTGGGGTGCTGGTCATTTTGGCCCCAGGGCATACACGGACGATCGGGCGTCGCCCTACAGAAGACGGTATTCCTTGGCCCGCTGCAAAGCCTCCGCCGTGGTACGGGCCATCAGGCGTTCCCGCGCCGAGATGAGCCGTGCTTTGAAGGCGCTTTCAGTGATGCCAAGTTTCGCAGCCGCTGCTGCATGACGATCCCCTTCCGCGATACACCGAAGGGCCTCTTGCTGAGCCTTGGTTAGGCTCTCCGGCGGCTCGGTAATCTCATGGAGCCGCCAAAGCGTAGCCGAGATCGTCTCGATCTCGTCATCCGTGAATTCCCGCTTGTTATGCGTAAAGCATGCAATGGTTCGCGATTGCATCGGCCCATGCGACACCGCAAGCCCGTAGGCGAGCCCGTGATCGGCAGCATCCTGCAGAATCGAGAATGGGTCCGGCACCGGAAGCACGCTCCAACGGCAGGTCCCCGTCGTCGAGAACCCCCAAGCGATGGTCGGATCCCGAAGCGCATAGGCGCGCTCGGAATAGCGTTGCGACCACTCCTCCGGATAGGTTTGGAACTGCATCAAAGGTGCAGCAAAACGGATATGGAGCCCAATGAAGTAGCCCGTAGGCGAGAACTTCTTGAGCTTCTGGAGTGCTGCGTTGATTTCTGCGCGTGAGGACATGTCGCTTTAGACAGATTGAACCGACAAAGGGAGAGGATTAGTAGAATATAGGGGCAGTCTAGCCTGATTTTTCTTAAGAAGTCTAGAACGCTACGTCTTTTCCATGACTCGGCATGCGAAAATTAATGCCGCATGCGCCCATGCCGCAACTATGCGGTTTTTGCCCCGAAAACACCCGAAACGACACCGATTGGCGCGCTTCGCGTCAATTCCGCGGCCAAGCTCAAATAGAGATAAGAAAAGGCCCCGGACAATGAAGTCCGGGACCTGCTCACATTGCCGTTACCGGCAAGGTCTTTGATTATTCTTCAGCAGCAGCTTCTGCTTCGAGGCGTGCACGGTCTGCTGCGCCTTTTGCCGAGGTGTCGCGCTCGACGAATTCGATGATCGCCATCGGCGCCATGTCGCCGTAGCGGAAGCCGGCTTTCAGGATGCGGACATAGCCACCCTGACGCTCTTTGTAGCGCGGGCCGAGGATTTCGAACAGGCGCGCAACATACTGGTCCTGCTTGAGCTGGGCAGCAGCCTGACGACGGGCGTGCAGATCGCCGCGTTTCGCCAGCGTGATCAGCTTCTCGATGATCGGGCGGAGTTCTTTGGCTTTCGGCAGAGTCGTTTTGATCTGCTCGTGCTCGATGAGCGAGCCAGCCATGTTTGCGAACATCGCCTTGCGGTGTTCGTGGGTACGGTTCAGACGGCGGTAACCGCGAGCGTGACGCATGATAATCTCCTATGACGTCTTTTCTTTGTCCGGCAACCCATGCGTGGCGGGTCGCTCTCCTTGGGGCGGATGCCCAGTCGTAATGGGCCCGGGGCCCGCAATTTGGTGAGGCGGGGTATAACCCCGCCCCTCCGAAATGAAAACCAGCTAAATCAGAACTGGTCGTCGAAGCGCTTTGCCAGATCTTCGATGTTTTCCGGCGGCCAATCCACGACATCCATCCCGAGATGCAGACCCATGCCCGAAAGCACTTCCTTGATCTCGTTGAGCGATTTGCGGCCGAAGTTCGGGGTGCGCAGCATCTCGGCTTCGGTCTTCTGGATGAGATCGCCGATATAGACGATGTTGTCGTTCTTGAGGCAGTTTGCCGAACGGACCGACAGCTCCAGCTCGTCAACCTTCTTGAGCAGGCGCGGGTCGAATTCGAGACCGTCGTCTGCGTCTTTCTGGTTGGCCGATTCGGGCTCTTCGAAGTTCACGAAGACCGACAACTGGTCCTGGATGATGCGGGCAGCGTAAGCCACCGCGTCTTCCGGGGTCAGCGAACCATCGGTTTCGACTTTCATCGTCAGCTTGTCGTAGTCGAGAACCTGACCTTCGCGGGTCGGGGTGACTTCGTAGCTGACGCGCTTGACCGGCGAGAAGATCGCATCGATCGGAATCAGGCCGATCGGCGCATCTTCCGGACGGTTCTTGTCGGCAGCAACATAGCCCTTGCCGTTCTGGACGGTCAGCTCCATGCGCAGCTCTGCACCCTCGTCGAGGTGGCAGATGATGTGGTCGCGGTTCAGGATGGTGATGCCTGCGGTCTCGGTGATGTCACCGGCGCGGACTTCGCCCGGGCCTTTTGCGGTCAGCGCAAGGCGTTTCGGGGTGTCGACATCCATCTTCAGGGTCACGCCCTTCAGGTTCAGGACGATATCGGTAACGTCTTCACGGACGCCCGGAACCGACGAGAACTCGTGCAGGACATTGTCGATTTGTACCGAGGTGATCGCGGCGCCTTGCAGCGACGACATCAGCACACGGCGCAGCGCGTTGCCAAGGGTCAGACCGAAGCCACGCTCCAGCGGCTCGGCGACGACGGTGGCGACACGGGTCGCGTCCGCGCCGGCCTTGACGTCCAGCTGCGTCGGTTTGATCAGCTCAGCCCAATTCTTATGGATCATGCGTTTGCCTCCATACCTGTCTCCTGCCCATGTCCAGTAGCAGGAAACGCCCGAGGTGAAATGCGAAACGGCGCCCCGCGTCTTCCGATGCAGGGCGCTGAAATTTTGTCAGATCTTAGACGCGGCGGCGCTTGGGCGGACGGCAGCCGTTGTGTGCGATCGGGCTCACGTCACGGATAGCCGTGATGTTGAAGCCGACAGCAGCCAGAGCGCGCAGAGCCGATTCACGACCCGAACCCGGACCTTGAACTTCGACTTCCAGCGTGCGGACGCCATGCTCTTGTGCCTTGCGGCCAGCATCTTCAGCAGCCATCTGCGCAGCGTAAGGCGTGGATTTACGCGAGCCTTTGAAGCCCATCGTACCAGCCGACGACCACGAGATCGCGTTGCCCTGAACGTCGGAGATCAGGATCTTGGTGTTGTTGAAGGAGCTGTTAACATGCGCCACGCCGGTGGCGATGTTTTTGCGCTCTTTGCGCTTAATGCGGGTCTTATCGCGTGCCATTGTTCAGCTCCCCTTACTTCTTCTTGCCAGCGATCGGCTTCGCCGGCCCTTGCGGGTGCGGGCATTGGTATGGGTGCGCTGACCGCGGACCGGAAGGCCGCGACGGTGACGCAGACCACGATACGAACCCAGGTCCATCATGCGTTTGATGTTCATCTGGGTTTCGCGGCGCAGGTCGCCCTCAACCGTCAGGTTTGCGTCGATGTATTCGCGGATCTGCAGAACTTCCGCATCCGAGAGATCATTGACACGACGGGTCGGATCGATGCCGACAGCTTCGATGATTTGCGAAGCAAACATCGGGCCGATGCCGTGGATATAGGTCAGAGCGATGGGGACGCGTTTCCCCGTCGGAATGTTTACGCCAGCAATACGAGCCACGCGTTTTCCTTTTCACGTTGCGGTTCCGTTGTACCGGAACCTTTTTCACAACCAAAGACCCGAAAGCACTGCCTCCGGGCCCTTAACCGGCCATTCACAAAAGCGAATGATTCTCATACGAGATGCTGCGGAGTATAGGATTCGCAGTCAAGCGTCAAGAGTTTGACGCCCGTTTGTCAAGAACCGCGGTGATCGCGGCGGATACCTCGTCCATCTCGGCCAGGCCGTCCACGGTGCTGAGCATGTGGAGGGCGTAGTAATAGCCGATCAGCGGCGAGGTCTTCTTGTAATATTCCAGAAGACGGGTCTTCAGGCTTTCCTCGTTGTCGTCGGCGCGACGACGCAGATCGGTCGAACCGCAAACATCACAGACACCGGCGACTTTCGTCGGCTTGGTGTCGTCGTGATAGACTTCGCCGCAATTGCCGCAGGTGTAGCGGCCGGTAATGCGGGCGACGAGTGCTTCGTCGTCCACACGCATCTCGATCACGGCGTCGATCTTCCGGCCCATGCCTTCCATCAGCTTGCCCAGAGCATCCGCCTGGGGAAGCGTGCGCGGAAGCCGTCGAAGATGAAGCCGGCCGCATCGCCGCCTTCGAGCTTCTCACGGATGAGGCCGATGACGATCTCGTCCGTGACCAGCTGGCCTTTGTCCATGACTTCGGCGACGCGCTTGCCCATCTCGGTCCCCGAACTGCGGGCGGCGCGAAGCATGTCGCCGGTGGACAGCTGGACAAGCCCCTGCCCTCTTCCAGACGACGCGCCTGAGTGCCTTTTCCAGCGCCCGGAGGGCCAAGCAGGATGATATTGATCGCCATCGGTCAGATGTCCCCTTCTACTACAATCTCTTCAGCGCCGTGCCGGAGCTTTTTCGGACGGGGTTCACCCGCTTTGCGCTTGCCGCGCAGCTGCGACTTCTCGATCAGACCCTCGTATTGATGGGCGAGCAAGTGGCTTTGAACCTGGTTGATCGTGTCCATAACTACGCTGACAACGATCAGAACCGAAGTTCCACCAAAGTAGAACGGAATCGCAAGCTGGTGGCGAATGATTTCCGGCAGAAGACAGACGAAAGCAAGATAGGCCGCACCCAGAACCAGCACGCGATTAACGACATAGGTCAGATAATCCTCGGTGCGTTTGCCCGGACGGATCCCCGGAATGAAGCCGCCCTGATTCTTGAGGTTGTCGGCGACTTCCTCGGTCTTGAAGGCGACGTTATGGGTGTAGAAATAGGCGAAGAACACGATCATCGCGGTGAAGAACAGCAGGTAAAGCGGCTGCCCCGGACCGAAGTAGGCAAGGATCGTCGACATCACCGGACCGGTCTGGTTGCCCGAAAAGGTCGAGATGGTGACCGGCAGCAGCAAAAGCGAGCTTGCGAAGATCGCCGGAATGACGCCTGCGGGGTTGACCTTGATCGGCAGGTGCGAAGACTGGCCGTCATAGATCTTCATGCCGACCTGGCGGCGCGGATACTGGATGTGGATCTTGCGGAGCGCGCGCTCCATGAAGACCACGAAAGCGACGACGGCGATGATCATGACCATCACGCCCAGAATGACCGGCGTGGAGATCGCACCCGTGCGGCCCTGCGCAAGGAATTGCGCCAGATGGCTCGGGATTTCGGCGACGATGCCGACGAAGATGATCAGCGAGATGCCGTTGCCGATGCCGCGGGCGGTGATCTGCTCGCCCAGCCACATCAGGAACATCGTACCGCCGACCAGCGTGATCACGACCGATGCGAGGAAGAACATGCCCGGCGTATGGGCCAGACCGCCGCTTTGCAGGCTGACTGCAAGGCCCCATGCCTGGAAGAAGGCCAGCACGACCGTCGCATAACGGGTGTATTGGTTGATCTTTTTGCGGCCCTGCTCGCCCTCTTTCTTGATCTGCTCCAGCGCAGGAACCATCGAGGACAGCAACTGGACGATAATCGAGGCCGAGATATAGGGCATGATGCCGAGGGCGAAGACGCCCATACGGCTCAGCGCGCCGCCGGTGAACATCGACAAGATGCCCCCAGACCCGCCTGAGCGCCCTCCATGAAGTTGCGAAGGGCGCCACCATCGATCCCCGGCACCGGGATATAGGTCCCGAGACGGTAGATGATCAGCAGGCCGATGGTGAACCAGATCCTCTGGCGAAGTTCGGTAGCCTTTCCGAACGTCCCCAAGAGAAGTTCGCGGCCATCTGTTCTGCGGCTGACGCCATTTCTTGCCCCATTCATGGCTGCGCCGCCGGAGGGTTTCCCCATCCCGCGGCGCATGGAAAACTAGAATGCTATCTATGGGGCCGCGGAGCCCCAATCAACAGCTTATTCAGCTGCCGCTTCTTCGGCTTTCACCGGACGGGTCAGCGTGACCTTGCCGCCAAGCTTTTCGATCGCTTCGACAGCGGTCTTCGACGCGCCTGCAACGGTCAGGTTCAGGGCGGCTTTCAGCTCGCCTTTCGCCAGAACGCGGACGCCGTCCAGTTTGCGACGGATGCAGCCCGATGCAACCAGCAGCTCTTCGGTCACGGCAGCTTTCGCATCGAGCTTGCCCGCGTCGATGAACTGCTGGATCTGGCCCAGGTTCACAACGGCGAATTCAAGACGATTCGGCTTGCTGAAGCCGCGCTTCGGCAGGCGGCGGTACAGCGGCATTTGGCCGCCTTCGTAACCGTTCAGTGCGACGCCCGAACGCGAGGTCTGACCCTTGATACCACGGCCGGCGGTTTTACCCTTGCCCGAGCCCGGACCACGTGCAACGCGCTTTTTCTTGCGGTTGGCGCCTTCGTTGTCGCGAATTTCATGAAGTTTCATAACGCTTCTCCTTGCCGGAATCGTCCCTTGAAGCGTAGCGAGGACGGACACGGCTTTTTTGCTTGTTGAATTATGCCTCAAAGGCATCCGGTCCTTTAGCCAAGCAAAGCCGCGAGGTCAAGGGAAAGCAACACCCCCACCCTGCGGACCCAAGCCCGAAAGCACCCTTTGCGCGCGTCACGCAGCCAAAGAGGCGCCGCCTTTTCTGCTGCGCATCAGCGGGAGCGCACATGTCACCTCCATCGGATAGCGCTCGACTGTCAGCCAGCAATGAAAAGCACCGCCCAAGCGGCGCGGCTTTTTTGACTGGATCGTTAAAAGGCAAGCCAGGTGCCCAGCTTGATCGCCTCCTCCCTGTCCCGTTACCGGCGCGACGAATCCCATCTCGATCTGGGCCGGCCCCGGCGCGTCGTAGACGGTCGAGATCGCGAGACTGCCAGAAAAGCCGGTATCGTCACGCTGCTCGAGACGCAGCTGGTTGATCAGCATCAGCGATCGCGGGGACGAAACCCGAGTGTCACCTCGGCCTTGCCGGATTTCTCGGGCGTGAGGTAGGTCGTCTCGTAAGTCACCCACCCCTGCCTGACCCGCGCGGTCTCGAATGTGCCGGTGACGCGGAAGCTCGCCTCGGCGCTGATCCATCCGCCGCCCGGCAAAGCCTCGATCCCGCGGCCCCAACCGGCCTTTATCTGGCCCAAAGGCGTATAGACCCCGTCCCGCTCGACCGCGCCCAGACCCGCCGAAACAGCAAAGCGATTCGTCCATTCCGGCTTGTCGAGCGTGGTCTGCAGCCACATCAGCGCTGTCGTCTCGCCCTGATCGGTATAGCCGAGCTCGACCCCGAGCGTTTTGCGCGGTCCCAGACCATATTCGCCGTAGAGACTGCTATAGGTACTGCCCGCGCGGTCGTGCTCCGCCGAGAGGGACAGAAACACCTCCCCTCCTCACGCGCCCAAGGTCCGGCCTCGCCCCTTGCACGAACAGCAAGAGACCGACCAGCCATAGCCAGTACCGACAGCCGAGCACCCTTCGCCCCTTTCCCAAGACAGTCCCGCAAAGGCGAGATTAGGGTCGAGACCTTACCAAATGTTTAACGCGGCCATTCAGCCACCCAGCTTGGGCGGCAGACAAAGGAAACGCCCCGAGGTCTCCCCGGGGCGTTTCCCAAAGTCCTGGCTGAGGAAATCAGCCGCGCTCTTCGATGATGGTCACGAGATGCGGGATCTTGTTGACCATGCCGCGGACGGCCGGAGTATCTTCCAGCTCGCGGGTGCGGTTCATCTTGTTCAGGCCAAGGCCTTTCAGCGTTTCGCGCTGAACGGCCGGGCGACGGATCGGCGAACCGATCTGCTTGACGACGATGGTTTTAGCCATGAGCCCTCTCCTTACGCTTCGACAGCGGCTTCAGCAGCCGGCTTGTCGGTGGACGGAAGAATGTCAGCAACCTTCTTGCCGCGACGCTGAGCGACGCTGCGCGGGCTGGTTTCTGCTTTCAGAGCGTCCAAGGTGGCGCGGATCATGTTGTAGGGGTTCTGCGAGCCGAGCGATTTCGCAACGACGTCCTGAACACCCAACATTTCGAACACAGCGCGCATCGGACCACCGGCGATGATACCGGTACCGGCCGGAGCCGTACGCATCACGACTTTACCAGCGCCATGACGGCCCTCGATGTCGTGGTGCAGCGTGCGGCCGTCACGCAGCGGAACGCGGATAAGATTGCGTTTCGCTTGCTCGGTCGCCTTGCGGATCGCCTCGGGCACTTCTTTCGCTTTGCCCTTGCCGAAGCCGACGCGGCCACGCTGATCGCCGACAACGACCAAAGCAGCAAAGCCGAAGCGCTTACCACCCTTGACGGTTTTCGACACACGGTTGATCGCGACAAGGCGATCCTGGAATTCCGGAGTTTCCTCGCGCTCTTCGCGGCGGGGCCGGCGGTTCTCACGTTCTGCCATAAGGCATTCCTTCTAAGGTAGGCACGCTTGGCGCCATTAGATCCGATCCAGGTGGGCGCTCGACGGATCGGGCGCCCCGGATCATCGGGGTGACGTTGCCGCCACCCACATGATTAGAACTTCAGGCCGCCTTCGCGAGCTGCATCGGCAAGAGCTTTCACCTTGCCGTGGAACAGGAAGCCACCACGGTCGAAGATAACTTCTTCCACGCCGGCTTTCTTTGCACGCTCCGCGATCGCCGCGCCGATTTTGGCAGCAGCTTCGACGTTGTTCTTGCCGACCACGCCGAGATCTTTCTCGAGCGACGAGGCCGAAGCCAGCGTAACGCCCTTCACGTCGTCGATCAGCTGAACGCTGATGTTCTTGGACGAACGAAAAACGGACAGACGCGGACGCCCGTCGTTGATCGAACGCAGTTTGTTCCGCACGCGCAGGCGGCGCTTCAGGAACAGCTCTCTTTTGTTCAGTGCCATTTTCGCGCCCCTTACTTCTTCTTGCCTTCCTTACGGAAGACGACTTCACCCTTGTAGCGAATACCTTTGCCCTTGTAGGGCTCGGGCTTACGCCACTCACGGATGTTCGCCGCAACCTGACCGACGACCTGCTGATCGATACCTTCGATCACGATCTCGGTTTGCTTCGGTGCGGTGATCGTCACCCCGTCAGGAGTTTCGAAGTTAACGTCGTGCGAATAGCCCAACTGGAGCTTCAGGGTCTTGCCCTGCATCGAGGCGCGGTAACCCACACCCTGAATTTCAAGCTCTTTCTTGAAGCCTTCGCTCACGCCGACGGTCAGATTTTCGACCATCGAACGGACCATGCCCCACTGCTGACGTGCACGCTTCGAGAGACCACGGGGGTCACTTTCACGGCGCCGTCTTCCAGCGACAGGGTCACATCGTCGGAAGCGACGAAGTTGCGGGTGCCTTTCGGACCTTTGACTTCGATCGACTGACCTTTGATTTCCGCAGTCACGCCTTTCGGGAGGGCGACCGGTTTTTTACCAATCCGAGACATAATATCCCCTCCTTAGAACACGGTGCAGAGAACTTCGCCGCCAACATTGGCATTGCGAGCTGCTGCATCCGTCATGACGCCTTTCGGCGTGGACACGATCGAAATGCCGAGGCCGTTGCGGACCTGCGGGATTTCCTTGACCGAAGCGTAAACGCGGCGGCCGGGCTTCGAAACGCGAGCGAGCTCGCGAATGACCGGCTGACCTTCGTAGTATTTCAGGCCGATTTCGAGTTCGGCATGGCCGGCCTCGTTGGTGACGGCTTCGTAACCACGGATGTAGCCTTCAGCCTTCAGCACGTCGAGCACCCAAGCACGATCTTGGAAGCGGGAGTGCGGACGGTAGACTTGCCGCGCATCTGCGAGTTGCGGATACGGGTCAGCATATCGCCGATAGGATCGTTGATCGACATAAGTTGCCCCTTACCAGCTCGATTTGACCATGCCGGGGATCTGACCGAACGAGCCGAGCTCGCGCAGCATGATCCGCGACAGTTTCAGTTTACGGTAATACGCATGCGGACGACCGGTCAGTTGGCACCGGTTGTGCAGACGCGTCGCCGAAGAGTTGCGCGGCAGTTCAGCCAATTTCAGGCTGGCCTTGAAGCGCTCGTCGACCGGCAGGGACTGGTCATGAATGATCGCGTTCAGCGCCGCACGCTTTTCGGCGTACTGGGCGACAAGACGCTCACGCTTTTTCTCGCGCTCGACCATGGATTTTTAGCCATATCTTTTACCTCCGCGATCAGCTGTTGAAGGGCATGTTGAAATGCTTCAACAGCGCTTTCGCTTCCGCGTCGGTCTTCGCGGTGGTGCAGATGATGATGTCCATGCCCAGAACTTCGTCGACCTTGTCGAAGTTGATTTCCGGGAAAACGATCTGTTCTTTCAGACCCATGGCGTAGTTGCCACGGCCGTCGAACGAGGTGCCTTTCACGCCGCGGAAGTCGCGGACGCGGGGCAGCGCGATGTTGATCAGGCGATCAAAGAATTCGTACATGCGGTCGCCACGAAGGGTAACCTTCGCACCGAGCGGCATTTCTTCACGAACGCGGAAGCCGGCGATCGACTTCTTCGCATGGGTGATGACAGCTTTCTGACCAGCGATCAGCGACAGCTCTTCAGCGCCCTGTTTCACTTTTTGGTGTCTTTGACTGCTTCACCAATGCCCATGTTCAGGACGATTTTGTCCAGACGCGGGAGCTGCATGGCGTTCTTGTAGCCGAATTCTTCCATCAGCGCAGCGCGGATCGTGTCCTTGTACTGCTGCTTCAGGCGCGGGGTGTAGGTTGCTTGGTCCAGCATCAGATCGCATCCCCAGTGGTCTTGGCGAAACGGACCTTCTGATCGCCTTCCATGCGGAAGCCGACGCGGGTCGCTTTGCCGTTTTTGTCCATCAGAGCCAGGTTCGACAGATCGATCGGCATCGCTTTCGAGACGCGGCCGCCCTGCGTGGTCTGGGTCTGGCGCTGGTGACGGATCGCGATGTTCACGCCATCCACAACCGCTTTGTTCACTTGCGGGAACACGGCGGTGATTTCACCCTGCTTGCCTTTGTCCTTGCCGGCCAGCACGACGACTTTGTCGCCTTTTTAAGCTTGGCAGCCATTACAGCACCTCCGGCGCAAGCGAGATGATCTTCATGAAGTTCTTTGCGCGAAGTTCACGAACGACCGGCCCGAAAATACGCGTACCGACCGGCTCACCCTGGTTGTTCAGGATGACGGCAGCATTGCGGTCAAAGCGGATCGAGGTTCCGTCTTCACGTTTCACTTCTTTGGCGGTGCGCACGACGACGGCCTTGCGGACGTCACCTTTCTTCACGCGGCCGCGCGGGATGGCTTCCTTGACGGAAACGACAATAATGTCGCCCACCGACGCATAGCGACGGTGCGAACCACCCAGGACCTTGATGCACTGAACTCGGCGAGCGCCGGAGTTATCAGCAACATCCAGATTGGTCTGCATCTGGATCATTAGGTTTCTCCCGACCTTTGGGGTTTATGACGCCCCAGGGTTTCGATCATAGCTGATCGGTTAAAAGCTGGTTACGCTTGCTTACGAAGCGTCGCCGGTCAGAACCGTCCAGCGCTTGGTCTTCGAAATCGGAGCACATTCTTCAATGCGAACAACGTCACCGATTTTGAATTGGTTGTGCTCGTCGTGAGCGCGATATTTCTTCGAGCTACGGACGATTTTGTGCAGCACCGGGTGCTTGAAGCGGCGCTCGACGAGGACGGTGATCGTCTGCTCGTTCTTGTCGCCGGTCACCTTGCCTTGCAGGATACGTTTAGGCATGGGAGAGCTCCTTAGTTCGACGCAGCGGCTTCCGCCGCTTTCTGGTTCAGGATGGTCATGACACGAGCGGTGTCGCGACGGACCGCGCGCATGCGCGCAGTGCTCTCGAGCTGGCCGGTAGCGGCTTGGAAGCGCAGGTTGAATGCTTCCTTTTTCAGCGCGATCAGCTGTTCACGCAGCTGTTCGGGCGTCTTCGTCGACAGTTCTTGCGCTTTCATGCGCCTGTTCCTTTCAACATCACCGGAGGGCTCCTGAAACTAGCAGGGCCACCCTGATTCCGGTGGAGCTTCACAATAGAAGCCCTGCCCATACAGTTGATCCCCAGCAAACACAAGGTGTTTCTTGGGAACGAGGCACGGACAAGGACCGTCCGACGCTAAGCCACAAAGCGGTCAGAGAGCGAAAGCCCTAATTCGGCAACCGCATGAAACGGACGGCGAATGTGACATTATCGCCCGAAGAACCCGCGCAATCCGGCCGGCTGCAAGAGCTTCGACCCGCAACCGTTCACCCCTAGGCGATCCGGCCGTCAGGGCCGCGCGCGAGGGGAATCGCCCCTCACCGGCCTCCTGCGAGACCCGGAGCCTAGACCGCACGCCCCACGATCTCGATATCGCTTTCCTGGAACCCGCTTGGCCCCCGTCCAACCAGAGCGACCGAAACCGCCAGTCCCGTTGGATGATCGGGATGCGTGTAGCGGAAGACGATTTCCAGATAGCCTGTGCCTGCAGCCGAAGTGATCTCGTAGCCCGTATAGAGGGCGTCGCCGGCCAAGGTGCTCGGATCGACGATCAGGCGGTCGCTGCCGCTGGTGAAGTCCGAAATGATGGCCGCATGCGGATGCCCCATGGTCATCGGGTCCTCGAAAGGCGCACCGTCGGAATTGGGGCGAAGCACGAACTCGAAGCGATCGTTCCCTCTCCGCCCGTGAGCCAACGCACGTCGGATCCGGTGTAATCGGCGCTGGGTGTCGCACCGGTGATAAGGATATGATCGTCATCTTCGCCAAGATCTACACCGAGACCGTGGCCGGGATCGGTAAGCAGGACCGTGTCGTTGCCGGTACCGGTGCCGATGGCAACCTCCTCGCCACCTTCCAGTGTCACGAGGTCATCACCCTCACCGGCCGTGATCGTCACATCGTGATAGTTGCCGCCTTCGAGGCTGTCGTCTCCCGCGCCGAGATCAACCATGACGTCGTTCAGGTCATCCACCGCGACAAGATCATCACCGCCTCGTGTGCCAAGTGTCCCGTCTTCGTCCGCGCTTGGATCATAGTGGTCGATGACATCGTCACCTTCGCCACCTTCATTCGGCGGCTGCGGCGTCGCGGTATCCACTCCGGCGTTGTCGTTATCATCATCGAAGATGCTGATCAGGGCCCCGATGCCCAGAGCGCCGAAGAAAAGCAGTGCAAATGCTGTCGGTGTCAAAGCTGAGGCCCTCCCGATTAATCTCGAGCGAGTATTGCCAAAGCGGAATCACCGGCAAAGCCGGCTGTACGCTAGGCAGCGCATTCCTCAATGATGTTGCGGCGCCACCACGCTTTGCCTCGTGCATGGCCTGTGATCATGAGGCCACGCCATGCGCCGCGCGCGAAAGAAAAAGCCCCGCCATTGGCGGGGCTTCTTGATGTGCAAGCTTTACGCCTGCCCGATCTTACCAGTCTTCGCGCTGGACGATGCGGGTCAGGACCGGAAGCTTCATCGCGCCGAGACGCAGTGCTTCACGAGCGATTTCATCGCTCACACCATCGATCTCGAACATGATGCGACCGGGGTGCACGCGGGCCGCCCAAAAGTCGACCGAGCCTTTACCTTTACCCATCCGGACTTCGGTGGGCTTACCGGTGACCGGCAGATCCGGGAAAATACGGATCCAAACGCGGCCTTGGCGCTTCATGTGGCGGGTGATCGCACGACGAGCAGCTTCGATCTGGCGCGCGGTGACACGCTCCGGTTCGGTTGCTTTGAGCGCGAAGGAGCCGAAGTTCAGGTTGAAGCCGCCTTTGGCTTCGCCGTGGATCCGGCCCTTGTGCTGTTTGCGGAACTTCGTCCGTTTCGGTTGCAGCATTTGCTTCTACTCCTTAGCGCGCGTCGCGGTCACGACGCGGTCCGCGCGGCGCCGGACCTTCTTGTGCTTCGTTAGCACGACGGTCGTGGGCCTGCGGATCATGTTCCATGATCTCGCCTTTGAAGATCCAAACCTTGATCCCGATGATACCATAGGGAGTCATGGCTTCCGACAAAGCATAGTCGATGTCGGCGCGAAGCGTGTGCAGCGGCACGCGGCCTTCACGGTACCATTCGGTACGCGCGATTTCCGCACCACCCAGACGACCGGCAACGTTCACACGAATGCCGAGAGCGCCCATACGCATTGCGTTCTGGACCGAGCGCTTCATCGCGCGACGGAACGAAACGCGACGCTCGAGCTGCTGAGCGATCGATTCTGCGACCAGCTGCGCGTCGAGTTCCGGCTTGCGGACTTCGACGATGTTCAGGTGCAGTTCCGAAGCCGTGAAGTTTGCCAGCTTCTTGCGCAGCGTCTCGATATCGGCGCCTTTTTTGCCGATGATGACACCCGGACGAGCAGCGTAAATGGTGACGCGTGCTTTTTGTGCGGGCGCTCGATGATGACGCGGCTGATGCCGGCCTGCTTGGCTTCCGTGTGGATGAAGTCACGGATCTTCAGGTCTTCCAGCAACAGGTTGCCGTAGTCCTTGTCATCCGCATACCAACGGCTGTCCCAGGTGCGGTTGACCTGGAGACGCATACCGATCGGGTTTACTTTCTGACCCATTACGCTTGCTCCTCGACCTGACGCACCTTGATGGTGATTTCCGAAAACGGCTTCATGATCTTGCCATAACGGCCACGTGCACGCGGGCGACCGCGCTTCATGACGAGGTTCTTGCCGACCCAAGCTTCGGCGACGACGAGACCGTCGACGTCGAGGTTGTGGTTGTTTTCAGCGTTGGCGATGGCCGACTGAAGGCATTTCTTCACGTCGATCGCGACCCGTTTTTTCGAGAAGGTCAAATCGGCCAGAGCCTTTTCAACTTTCTTGCCACGGATCATTGCTGCAACCAGGTTCAGCTTCTGAGGCGAGGTGCGAAGCATTTTGATCTTCGCGAAGGCCTCGTTATCCGCCACGCGGCGCGGATTCTGTTCCTTACCCATGGGGATTACTTCCTCTTCGCTTTCTTGTCAGCTGCGTGACCATAATAGGTCCGCGTCGGCGAGTACTCACCGAACTTCTGACCGATCATCTCTTCGCTGACCGTAACCGGGATATGCTTGTGGCCGTTGTAGACCCCGAAGGTCAGACCAACGAATTGCGGCAGAATCGTCGAACGACGCGACCAGATCTTGATCACATCCGACTTACCCGAATCGCGCGCTTTTTCCGCTTTTTTCAGCAGATAGGCGTCAACAAAAGGGCCTTTCCAAACAGAACGTGCCATAGGTTAACGCCCCTTCTTCGCTTTGCGCGACCGCAAGATAAACTTGTCCGTCGTCTTGTTCGTACGGGTCTTGGTACCTTTGGTACCCTTACCCCAGGGGTAACCGGGTGACGGCCACCCGAAGTACGGCCTTCACCACCACCATGCGGGTGGTCGATCGGGTTCATTGCAACGCCGCGGACGCTCGGGCGGATGCCCTTGTGACGGTTGCGGCCTGCTTTACCGAAGTTCTGGTTCGAGTGGTCGGCGTTCGAAACCGCACCAACCGTCGCCATGCACTCCTGACGAACGAGACGCAGCTCGCCCGAGGACAGACGGATCTGCGCATAGCCACCGTCACGACCCACGAACTGGGCGTAGGTGCCGGCCGAACGTGCAATCTGGCCACCTTTGCCGGCTTTCAGCTCGACGTTGTGGACGATCGTACCGATCGGCATGCCCGAGAAGGGCATCGCGTTGCCCGGCTTCACGTCGACTTTCGCGCCGGCGACAACCTGGTCACCAACGGCAAGGCGCTGCGGAGCAAGGATATAGGCCAGCTGGCCGTCTTCGTATTTCACCAGTGCGATGAACGCGGTCCGGTTCGGGTCATATTCGATCCGCTCGACGATCGCCGGCATATCGAATTTGTTACGTTTGAAATCGACAATGCGATACAGACGCTTCGCCCCGCCACCCTGGCGGCGCATCGTGATCCGTCCGGTATTGTTCCGGCCGCCGTGCTTGGTCAAACCCTCGGTGAGGGATTTGACCGGGCGCCCTTTCCAAAGCTCCGAACGGTCGATCAGAACCAGCCCACGCTGGCCAGGCGTCGTCGGTTTATACGACTTGAGTGCCATGCTTTCTGTCTTCCGTTGCTTTGGACCTGTAGGTCCGTTTCGTCAAAAGATGTACGGCCCCGGTAAGGGGGCCGTAGATCTGTCGCTCTTATCAGAGACCAGTGGTCACGTCGATGGTGTTACCAGCCTCGAGCGTGACATAGGCTTTCTTGACGTCCGAACGGACACCCGGGCGGCCTTTGAAGCGCTTGGTCTTGCCTTTGGTGATGGTGGTGTTGACCGCCTTCACCTTGACGCCGAACAGCGTTTCGACTGCTTCTTTGATCTGCGGCTTGTTGGCCGATTTGGCGACCTGGAAAACCACACCGTTGTTTTCACCGATAAGCGTTGCTTTCTCGGTGATCAGCGGCTTGACGAGAACGTCGTAGTGTTCCGGTTTAGCTTTGGTTTCTTTGCTCATTTCAGGCGAGCCTCCAGAGCTTCGACACCAGCGCGCGTGATCACCAGCGTGTCACGCTTGAGGATGTCATAAACGTTGGCACCCATCGACGGCAGGATATCCACGCCTTCGATGTTGCGTGCTGCGCGGGCGAAATCTTGGTTCACTTCGGCACCGTCGATGACCAGAACGCGCTTCCAGCCGTTCTCTTTGACCGCTTTTGCGACCGCCGAGGTTTTGGCTTCTGCGAGGTTCAGGCTATCCACGATCACCAGCTCGCCTGCAGCAAATTTTGCCGACAGAGCGTGCTTGAGACCCAGAGCACGGACCTTCTTGGGCAGGTCGAACGCGTGCGAACGCGAGACCGGGCCCTTGTAGACACCACCCGAACGGAAGATCGGAGCCTTGCGGGAACCGTGACGTGCGCCACCGGTGCCTTTTTGGCGGTAGATCTTCTTGGTCGAGTAGCTGACGTCCGATTTGCCGAGCGTCGAGTGCGTACCCTGCTGGGCGCGAGCGCGCTGCCAGCGGACGACGCGGTGCAGAAGGTCTGCACGCGGCTCGAGACCGAAGATGTCATCGCTCAGTTCGATATCACCGGCTTTGCCGGCGTCGAGCTTGATCACATCAAGTTTCATCAGTTATCTCCTTCCGGCGCAGCGGCTTCAGCAGAGACTTGAGCTTCGGCAACAGCCGAACCACGCGTCGCAGCCGGGAAGACCGTGTTTTCAGCCAGCGGCTTCTTCACGGCGTCCTTGATGGTGACCCAGCCGCCTTTCGAACCCGGAACCGAACCTTTGACCATGATCAGGCCGCGGTCGGAATCGGTACGAACGACTTGGAGGTTCTGGGTGGTGACGCGAACGGCACCCATGTGGCCAGGCATTTTCTTGCCCTTGAACACTTTACCCGGATCCTGACACTGACCGGTCGAACCGATCGAGCGGTGCGAAACCGAGACACCGTGCGAAGCGCGCAAACCACCGAAGTTGTGGCGCTTCATACCACCAGCAAAGCCTTTACCGATCGAGGTACCCGCGATGTCGACGAACTGACCTGCAAAGTAGTGATCAGCGATGATTTCTTCGCCGACTTCCACCAGGTTGTCTTCGGTGACGCGGAATTCCGCGATCTTGCGCTTCGGGCCGACATTGGCCTTGGCAAAGTGACCACGCATCGGGCCGGACACGCGCTTGGCTTTCGCCTCGCCCGCACCGAGCTGCAGCGCCACATAACCGTCACGGTCAATGGTACGCTGAGCGACGACCTGAAGGTTGTCGAGTTGGAGAACGGTCACAGGAACCTGCTTGCCGTCCTCGAGGAAGAGGCGGGTCATACCCAGCTTCTTCGCGATTACACCAGTCCGCAGCATATTGACCTCCTCAGACTTTGATCTCGACGTCCACGCCGGCGGCGAGGTCGAGCTTCATCAGGGCGTCAACGGTCTGCGGGGTCGGGTCGACGATGTCGAGCAGACGCTTGTGGGTACGGATTTCCCACTGGTCACGCGATTTTTTGTCGATATGGGGGCCGCGCAGAACAGTGAATTTTTCAATTTTGTTCGGCAGCGGGATCGGGCCACGAACCTGAGCGCCGGTGCGCTTGGCAGTGTTCACGATTTCCTGCGTGCTGGCGTCCAGAACGCGGTAATCGAATGCCTTCAGCCGGATGCGGATATTCTGGCTTTGCATAGTCATCCCTCTTGCGGGGAGTTCCAGTTGAGAGGCTGACAACACACCATGCGCCGCCAGCGTCGAACCGTAAAAAATGCAGGCCGCCCTTATTTTTGGCGACCTCGCACATAGCCAATGATCTCTTGAATCGGAGAAGTGTCGGCGATGCGGCTAAATGCATGAAATAGGGCGACAGGTCAAGCGCTGTCGCTGGTGCGCTCCGATTTGGCGAAAAGCGTGTGGCTTGCGCCCAATCCGCAAGCCGGTGTGGCTTCCAGCTGCGCGATTATCCCCTGCATCAGGTTTTCGAGCGTCTCGTTTCCCGTGGCCCGCGCGTCGTCGCGATAACGGACGGCAAGGTCATAAAACGCATCCCATGTCGTGATGGCAACCCCCATCCGCCTCGCGACAGACCGGAAGGCCTCGGGATACCGGCCCAAAAGATCCCGCAGCCTTGCCTTCTTGGTATGGGCTTGCGGATCGCTCAGGATCGCGGCCCTCGCCTCGGGATCGTCGAGGTACAGATCCTTGCGCACCCCGCGACGGCAGATTGCGGCGCGAGATAGACCAGCCCCGCATGGGGTCGCGGACCATGCGTCATCTCCTCAAGCGCGGTCAACATCACATATTTCAGATATTGCTCGACCGAGGTCCGCGCGCCCAGCTTCATCTCCATCATGACGGTCGAATTTTCGCTGATGTAAAAGCCGTCATGCTGCGTGAACTGGTTCGCCGAATAGCGGGCATGGCGCGCCAGCACCTCGCGACCGATCGTCCGGATGCACCCGACGGGAGAAATCCCCAAAGGTGCAAAGAACGCCTCCTCCAGAAAGCGGCCCGGCGCGATGGCGAGGGCCACTTCAAGAAGCTGGTTCAGCAGCTCCTCGCTACCGGAAAGCCCGCTTTTCCAAACTGCGCCGGTCGACCCGCGCCGATAAAGCGAGCGTCCCCCGAGAGCAACTCCTTGGGAACAAGATAGTGCTGCCCGTCGGGCGATAGCGCGGCCCTGACGGTCGAAAGACCGATCATTTTGGGCGTCCAGTAAATCTGGTCGAGGTTGTCGAAAAGCTTGTCGTTCCAGCCCACCCCTCCCCCCCTTCTCTTTCATGCGGGCAATATCCCGGGGTCCGGGGCAGCGCCGGCTGGCGCCGCCGGCCTGATGATAGCGCCGCCAATGAAAAGGCCCGCCCCTTTCGGGACGGACCTTCTTTCGTATCACCGGACCGGTAGGGGCGTTGCCGCCCCGCCAATCACTTGATGATTTTCGAGACGACGCCTGCGCCGACCGTACGGCCGCCTTCACGGATAGCGAAACGCAGTTTCTCTTCCATGGCGATCGGTGCGATCAGTTCGACTTCGAACTTCAGGTTGTCGCCCGGCATGACCATCTCGGTGCCTTCCGGCAGCTTGACGGTACCGGTGACGTCCGTGGTGCGGAAGTAGAACTGCGGACGGTAGTTCGCGAA
This sequence comes from Paracoccus cavernae, assembly GCA_030410095.1. Lineage (GTDB taxonomy): Bacteria > Pseudomonadota > Alphaproteobacteria > Rhodobacterales > Rhodobacteraceae > Paracoccus > Paracoccus cavernae. Next base: position 3,015,469 of record JAUFRC010000001.1, on the reverse strand, counting down.
GAACGGCGTGTGACGGCCACCTTCCTCTTTGGTGAGGATATAGGCTTCGGCTTCGAACTGGGTGTGCGGCTTGACCGAACCCGGTTTGCACAGAACCTGACCACGCTCGACACCGTCACGGTCAACGCCGCGCAGCAGCGCGCCGATGTTGTCGCCGGCTTCCCCGCGATCCAGCAGTTTGCGGAACATTTCCACGCCCGTGCAGGTCGTTTTCTTGGTGTCGCGGATACCCACGATTTCCAGTTCGTCGCCGACGTTGACAGCGCCACGCTCGACGCGGCCGGTCACAACCGTACCACGGCCCGAGATCGAGAACACGTCTTCGATCGGCATCAGGAACGGCAGGTCAACCGCACGCTCGGGCGTCGGGATGTACGCGTCAACAGCTGCCAGAAGCTCTTTGATCGAGTTCTCGCCGATTTCCGGATCGCGGCCTTCGAGTGCGGCAAGAGCCGAACCTTTGACGATCGGAATATCGTCGCCCGGGTAGTCGTAGGACGACAGAAGCTCGCGGATTTCCATCTCGACGAGTTCCAGCAGTTCCGGATCGTCAACCTGGTCGACTTTGTTCATGTAGACGACCATGAACGGGATGCCGACCTGACGGCCGAGCAGGATGTGCTCGCGCGTCTGCGGCATCGGGCCGTCAGCTGCGTTCACCACCAGGATCGCGCCGTCCATCTGAGCCGCGCCGGTGATCATGTTCTTAACATAGTCGGCGTGGCCGGGGCAGTCGACGTGCGCATAGTGACGCGACTCGGTCTCGTATTCGACGTGCGTGGTCGAGATCGTGATGCCGCGTGCTTTTTCTTCAGGCGCGTTATCGATCTGATCGTAGCCTTTGAAATCGCCGAAATAGCGCGTGATCGCAGCCGTCAGCGTCGTCTTGCCGTGGTCAACGTGGCCGATCGTGCCGATGTTGACGTGCGGTTTGTTCCGTTCAAACTTTGCCTTTGCCATAAGCAGGGCTCCTTAAATTCGCGTGATCTGCAAGGGAAAGGCGGGGTGCGCCCCGCCAAACCGATTAAGCGTATTTCTTCTGGATCTCGTCCGAGATGTTCTGCGGAACGGCATCGTAATGGTCGAACTGCATCGTGAACACTGCACGGCCCGAGGACATCGAGCGCAGGTTGTTGATGTAGCCGAACATGTTCGCCAGCGGGACCATTGCGTCGATGACGTTGGCGTTACCGCGGGTGTCCTGACCACGAACCATGCCGCGACGGCTGGTGAGGTCACCGATGATCGAACCGGTATACTCTTCCGGAGTCACGACTTCGACGCGCATGATCGGCTCGAGCAGTTTTGCACCTGCTTTGCGCAGACCCTCACGCATACCAGCGCGAGCAGCGATTTCGAAGGCGAGAACCGACGAGTCGACATCGTGGAAAGCACCGTCGATCAGAGCGACTTTGAAGTCGATAACCGGGAAGCCTGCCAGCGGACCGGAGTCCATGACCGACTTGATGCCTTTTTCGACGCCGGGGATGTATTCCTTCGGAACAGCACCACCAACGATTTTCGACTCGAACGAGTAGCCTTCGCCCGGCTCGGTGGGCGTGATGACCAGCTTGATACGCGCGAACTGGCCGGTACCACCGGTCTGTTTCTTGTGCGTATAGTCGATCTCGGCTTCGTTCGAGATGGTCTCGCGATAAGCCACCTGCGGCGCACCGATATTCGCCTCGACCTTGAACTCGCGCTTCATGCGGTCGACCAGGATGTCGAGGTGAAGTTCGCCCATGCCCTTCATGATCGTCTGGCCCGATCTGATATCGGTTTCGACGCGGAAGGACGGGTCTTCTGCTGCCAGGCGCTGAAGGGCGAGGCCCATCTTTTCCTGGTCGGCTTTCGACTTGGGCTCGACGGCAATCTCGATCACCGGCTCGGGGAAGGTCATGGTTTCGAGAACCACCGGCTTGGCCGGATCACACAGGGTGTCACCCGTGGTGGTTTCTTTCAGACCTGCCAGAGCGATGATGTCGCCGGCAAAGGCTTCATCGATCTCTTCGCGGTTGATCGCGTGCATCACCATCATACGGCCAACGCGTTCGCGCTTGCCTTTGGTGGCGTTCAGCATCTGGTCGCCTTTTTCAGCGCGCCCGAATAGATGCGCGTGAAGGTCAGCGAGCCGACGAAGGGGTCGTTCATGATCTTGAACGCAAGCGCCGAGAACGGATCGGAATCCGAAGCCTTGCGCGCGATGTTGCGCGTTTCGGTCTCGTCGTCAGGGGCGAAGCCCATCAGGTCCGGAACGTCGGTCGGAGCCGGCAGGAAGTCGATCACGGCGTTCAGCAGCAGCTGGACACCTTTGTTCTTGAACGCCGAACCAGCCATGACGGGGAAGAACGTCAGCGAGAGCGTACCCTTGCGGATCAGCTTGCGCAGCGTTGCCTCGTCGGGCTCGTTGCCTTCAAGATAGGCTTCCATGGCCGCGTCGTCCATTTCGACGGCGAGCTCGATCATCTTGCCGCGCCATTCGTCGGCCAGATCTTTCAGCTCTTCGCGGATGGGCTGACGGACCCAGGACGCGCCAACGTCCTCGCCCTTCCAGACCCATTCTTCCATCTTGATCAGGTCGATCGCGCCTTCCAGCTTGTCCTCGGCGCCGATCGGCAAAGCGATCGGGCACGGGGTGCCGCCGGTGCGGTCTTTGATCATCTCGACGCACTTGAAGTAGTCCGCGCCGATCTTGTCCATCTTGTTGACGAACACGATCCGCGGCACGCCATAGCGGTCCGCCTGACGCCACACGGTTTCGGTCTGCGGTTCAACGCCGGCGTTACCGTCGAGAAGGCAGATCGCACCATCGAGAACCGCCAGCGAACGTTCAACTTCAATCGTGAAGTCAACGTGGCCGGGGTGTCGATGATGTTGAACTTGTGACGCTGCTCTTGGTCCACCGTGAACTCGGTGTCCTCGTGCTTTTGCCAGAAGGTCGTGGTGGCAGCGGACGAGATCGTGATCCCGCGCTCTGCTTCCTGTTCCATGAAGTCCATGGTGGACGCACCGTCGTGCGTCTCACCCATTTTGTGGTTCTTACCGGTATAGAACAGGATGCGCTCGGTCGTCGTGGTTTTACCCGCGTCGATGTGAGCCATGATCCCGAAGTTACGGTAACGTTCTAGCGGATATTCGCGTGCCATAAGCGTTCCCTTCGATTACCAGCGGTAATGGCTGAACGCTTTGTTGGCGTCGGCCATCTTGTGGGTGTCTTCGCGCTTCTTGACCGCGGTGCCACGACCATTGACGGCATCGGCCAGCTCACCAGCCAGACGCTCTTCCATGGTGTGTTCGTTGCGGTTTTTCGCAGCGGTGATCAGCCAACGGATGGCCAGAGCCTCGCGACGGGTCGGGCGAACCTCGACCGGAACCTGGTAGGTTGCACCACCAACGCGACGCGAGCGCACTTCGACCGAAGGCTTCACGTTGTCGAGGGCTTCGTGGAAGACTTCGATCGGCTCGCGCTTCAGCTTGCCCTCAACACGCTCGAGCGCGTTGTAGACGATGCGCTCGGCGGTCGATTTCTTACCGTCAACCATCAGGTTGTTCATGAATTTCGTCAGAACCCGATCGCCGTATTTGGCGTCGGGAAGGATTTCGCGTTTTTCAGCGGCGTGACGACGTGACATCTATGCCTCTCCTTACTTCGGACGCTTCGCGCCGTATTTCGAACGACGCTGACGACGATCTTTGACGCCCTGGGTGTCCAGAACACCCCGGAGGATGTGGTAACGGACACCCGGAAGGTCTTTCACGCGGCCGCCACGGATCAGCACGACGCTGTGCTCCTGGAGGTTGTGCTTTTCGCCCGGGATGTAGGAGATGACCTCGAAGCCATTCGTCAGGCGCACTTTCGCGACCTTACGCATAGCGGAGTTCGGTTTCTTCGGCGTGGTGGTGTACACACGCGTGCAGACGCCGCGCTTTTGCGGGCATCCTTGGAGGTGCTGCGATTTCGAGCGCTGCACTTTGGGCTGCCGCGGTTTGCGGATCAGCTGTTGGATCGTCGGCATTCGGTTCCCCGTCTTGCTTTCGTCAATACTCGCAGCCGGATGACTGCGCCACTTCTCGACAGCGTTCTGCACAGATTGCAAAACGCCAAACCCATCCGATTCTCGAAAGAGAATGGACGGGAATTCCAGAAAATCCGGGTAATTAACCCAAACTTTGACCATGTTGGTTCTGGGCCCCGGAACTGAGACTCTCTCCGGGTGATGCGCATATAGAAAGATTCCGCCCCGAGTCAACAGGAGCAGCCGCCCCTGCCCCGCCGCCCCCGGGGTCGGGACGGGTCTCGAACCGTGGCGAAACCGCATCCGGCGAGGCCACGCGGCGCGGAGGATACGCAAATTGCGCGACAGGTTGCGCGAACTCGCTATATCTGCGTCCATGCCGGCGGCACAAGCATCGCCCCGACACCAACCGGCCTCGCCGGAAGCCCGCTGCGAAAGAGATCAATGTACCTGCCCTACGGACTTGGAAGCGCCTCCGACCCTGCCGATTACGAATTGCCGCTGACCGCTTACCGCAACGGCACCGTCTATCCCGCCGACGATTACCAGATCCCGCGCGGCCAACCGATGGGCGTGCTCGATCAGGACGCAAGGCCGGTGCGCATCTCGGGGCTCGAACGCTACCGCAACATCCTTCTGGGCGAGCCCGCCGCCAACGGGGAGCCGGTCGCCTTCATCGACGAAGAGGTCATCTTTGCCGGCTATATCTCGCATCATTACGGGCATTTCCTGCTGGAGACCCTCTCGCGGCTCTGGGCCTACAAGGAATCCGAGCTGCGGATCGTCTGGGCGGCGGGCCGCAACCTGACCGAATGGTCGCATAAACTCCTGCGCTTCCTGTCGGTCCCCCACAAACGCCATCTCATCCTGCGCCAACCGACGCGTTTCGCGAAAATCTGGGTTCCGGCGCCGGGCTATATCATCCCCGACCACTTCCACTACCGCCAAAAGGACGCACTCGCGACCGTTCAGGGCAGGCTGGGCGAGGACAAGATCTACCTCACCCGGCAATCCTTCACCGGCGGGTTCTACCATATCGACGGCGAGGCCGAACTGACCGCGCGGCTGCGCGACAAGGGCTGGAAGATCGTCACGCCCGAGGGCCTGCCCATCGCCGAACAGGTCGGATTCTTTGCCAATGCGCGTGTGATCGCGGGGGTCGAAGGATCAGCGCTTCATACCTGCGTGCTGTGCAAGGATATGAAGGCACGGATGCTGACCTTGCGGCGCCCCAAACCCAACCGCAATTACGACACGATCGCGCGCACGATGGGGATCACGCATCAAGGGCTGCCGGCCCATATCGTCGACGATCCGGCCAATCCCAAACGCGCAATGATCGTCGATCCGGCCGCGACCGCTGCCCTGCTCGAGGAACGCGCAGAAAGGTAAGGCGCGAAAGCGCGCCCGTTCCCGAAACCGCATATCGCCGCGCGCCCTTCCCTGCCCGCCGGAAAGGAAAAAGGCCCGGAGTTTCCTCCGGGCCTTCCAGTTCATTCGGACGGAGGGATTACTCCTGATCGTCCGAGAAGACACCTGCCGGCGTCACCACCTCGGGCGCAGCCAATGCGGCGGCGGCTTCGGCTTCGGCGCGGCGAACGCCGATCACCTCGGCATCGCGGTCCGCTGCGATCTTGCGAACGCGGGCGGTCGCGCCACCGGTACCGGCCGGAATCAGGCGGCCGACGATGACGTTCTCTTTCAGGCCGACAAGCTTGTCGCGCTTACCCTGAACAGCGGCTTCGGTCAGCACGCGGGTCGTCTCTTGGAACGACGCGGCCGAGATGAAGCTGCGGGTCTGCAGCGACGCTTTGGTGATCCCGAGCAGGACCGGCTCGCCGGTTGCCGGACGGCCACCACGCGCTTCGATCTTGGCGTTCTCTTCGAAGAATTCGTCACGATCGACGTTTTCACCTTTGAGAAGCGTGGTGTCACCACTGTCGAGGATCTCGATCTTCTGCAGCATCTGCCGCACGATCACCTCGATGTGCTTGTCGTTGATCTTCACGCCCTGCAGACGATAGACGTCCTGCACTTCGTCGATCAGGTAGTCGGCCAAAGCCTCGATACCCATGATGCGCAGGATGTCGTGCGGAGCGGGGTTGCCGTCCATGATGTAGTCACCCTTCTGCACGAAGTCGCCTTCCTGCACCGGGATGTGCTTGCCTTTCGGCACCATGTACTCGACCGCTTCCTGACCTTCGTTCGAAGGCTCGATCGCGATGCGGCGCTTGTTCTTGTAGTCCTTGCCGAAGCGCACATAACCATCGATTTCCGCGATGATTGCGTGATCTTTCGGACGACGGGCTTCGAACAGTTCGGCCACACGCGGCAGACCACCGGTGATGTCCTTGGTCCGGGCGCCTTCGCGCGGAATACGCGCGATAACGTCACCGGCGCGGACATCGGCGCCATCTTCGATCGACAGAACGGCGTCCACCGACATCGGATAGCTGACCGGATTGCCCTGATCGTTGCGGATCGGCTCGCCGTTGGCATCCATCAGGATGACTTCCGGCTTGAGCTCGTTGCCTTTCGGCGCCGAACGCCAATCGGTGACGATCTTCTGGGTCATGCCCGTCGCGTCATCCGTCTCGTCACGCACCGAGATACCGGCGATGAGGTCGACGAACTTCGTGGTACCGGCCTTCTCGGCGATGATCGGCAGGGTATAGGGGTCCCATTCGAACAGCTTCTGGCCGCGGGTCACCGCATCGCCTTCGGCGACAAAGAGCTTCGAGCCGTAGAACAGCTTGTGCGTCGAGAGAACCTCGTCGCCCGCACCCATCACATTGAGCTGCATGTTGCGGCTCATGACGATGAATTCGCCGTTGGCATTGGCCAGAAGGCTCTCGTTCTCGAAGGTGATCTTGCCGTCTTGCGCTGCCGCGATGAACGACTGCTGGCCACCTTGAGCCACGCCGCCGATGTGGAAGGTCCGCATCGTCAGCTGCGTACCCGGTTCACCGATCGACTGTGCGGCGATGATGCCGACAGCTTCACCGATGTTGACCAGCGTACCGCGTGCAAGGTCGCGACCATAGCACAGGGCGCAAACGCCGTCTTCGGCCTCACAGGTCAGAGCCGAGCGGATGCGCACGGTCTGGACATGGGCTTGCTCGATCTCGTCCGCCTTGCGTTCGTCGATGACTTCGCCGGCGCGGACGATGATCGTGTCTTCGCCCGGAACCAGAACGTCATCGGCAGCAACGCGGCCCAGCACGCGCTCGGAGAGCGGGCTGACGACTTCACCGTCGTTGACTGCAGCCGAAGCGGTGATCGCGCGGTCGGTGCCGCAATCATGCTCGCGCACGATGCAGTCCTGGGCGACGTCCACCAGACGGCGGGTCAGGTAACCCGAGTTTGCCGTCTTCAGTGCGGTATCCGACAGACCCTTACGGGCGCCGTGGGTCGAGTTGAAGTATTCAAGAACGGTCAGACCTTCCTTGAAGTTCGAGATGATCGGCGTCTCGATGATCTCGCCGTTCGGCTTGGCCATCAGGCCGCGCATCCCGCCCAGCTGCTTCATCTGCGTGACCGAGCCACGAGCACCGGAGTGCGCCATCATATAGACCGAGTTCGGCTCTTCTTCGGCGCCGTTCGGAGCATAATGCGTGGCCGAGATGGTGTTCATCATCGCCTCGGTGACGCGGTCGTTACATTTCGACCACGCATCGACGACTTTGTTGTACTTCTCGCCCTGGGTGATCAGGCCGTCGAGATACTGCTGCTCGAACTCCTTGACCTGATCCTGGACCTCTTCGACGATGGTCCATTTGTTGTCCGGAACCACCATGTCGTCCTTGCCGAACGAGATGCCGGCACGGAATGCCGAACGGAAGCCGAGACCCATGATCTGGTCACAGAAGATCACCGATTCCTTCTGGCCGCTATAGCGGTAGACGGTGTCGATGACGGACTGGATGTCCTTTTTGCGCAGCAGGCGGTTGACCAGCTCGAACGGTGCTTTCGCATTGCGCGGCAGCAGCGCGCCAAGGCGCAGACGGCCCGGCGTGGTTTCGAAGCGTTTCATCACCTCGTTGCCGTTCTCGTCGATCTGCGGCACGCGGGCCGTGATCTTGGCATGCAGATGCACCTCGTCGGCAGCGAGCGCGTGCTCGACTTCCTCGAGGTTGCGGAAGGCCATGCCTTCGCCCTTCATGCCGTCGCGCTGCATGGTCGTGTAGTAGAGACCAAGGATCATGTCCTGCGAAGGAACGATGATCGGCGCGCCGTTGGCGGGCGACAGAACGTTGTTGGTCGACATCATCAGGACGCGCGCTTCCAGCTGCGCTTCAAGCGACAGCGGGACGTGAACGGCCATCTGGTCACCGTCGAAGTCGGCGTTGAACGCCGCGCAAACCAGCGGGTGAAGCTGGATCGCTTTGCCTTCGATCAGGATCGGCTCGAACGCCTGGATGCCGAGACGGTGCAGCGTGGGCGCACGGTTCAGCAGAACCGGATGCTCGCGGATGACCTCGTCAAGGATATCCCAGACCTCGGGACGCTCTTTTTCGACCAGTTTCTTCGCTTGCTTGACGGTCGAGGACAGGCCCTTCGCTTCAAGACGCGAATAGATGAACGGCTTGAACAGCTCGAGCGCCATTTTCTTCGGCAGACCGCACTGGTGCAGCTTCAGCTCGGGGCCGGTCACGATGACCGAGCGGCCCGAGAAGTCGACGCGCTTGCCCAGAAGGTTCTGACGGAAGCGGCCCTGCTTGCCCTTCAGCATATCCGACAGCGACTTCAGCGGGCGCTTGTTGTTGCCCGTAATGACGCGGCCGCGACGGCCGTTGTCGAACAAAGCGTCAACCGATTCCGAAGCATACGCTTTTCGTTGCGCACGATGATATCGGGCGCACGAAGCTCGATCAGGCGCTTCAGACGGTTGTTGCGGTTGATGACGCGGCGATAGAGGTCGTTCAGGTCCGAAGTCGCGAAACGGCCGCCATCCAGCGGAACCAGCGGACGCAGTTCCGGCGGGATGACCGGAATCACGGTCATGACCATCCATTCGGGACGGTTGCCCGATTCCAGGAAGCTCTCGACGATCTTCAGGCGTTTGATGATCTTCTTCGGCTTTAGCTCGCCGGTTGCTTCCTTCAGCTCCTCGCGGAGCTGGTCTGCGGTCGCAGCCAGATCGATATTGGCCAGCATTTCGCGGATCGCTTCGGCACCGATATTGGCGGTGAAAGCGTCTGCGCCGAACTGGTCCTGCGCGTCCATATACTCTTCTTCGCCCAGCAGCTGGCCGTAGGAGAGGTCGGTCAGACCCGGTTCGATCACGACGTAGTTCTCGAAGTAGAGAATGCGTTCGAGATCACGCAGGGTCATGTCGAGCATCAGGCCGATGCGCGACGGAAGCGATTTCAGGAACCAGATATGCGCGACCGGAGCGGCGAGCTCGATATGGCCCATGCGCTCGCGACGCACCTTCTGGAGCGTGACTTCAACACCACATTTCTCGCAGACGAGGCCGCGATACTTCATGCGCTTGTATTTGCCGCACAGGCATTCGTAGTCCTTGATCGGACCAAAGATGCGCGCGCAGAACAGGCCGTCACGCTCGGGTTTGAACGTGCGGTAGTTGATGGTTTCCGGCTTTTTCACCTCGCCGAAGGACCAGGCGAGGATCTCTTCGGGGATGCGAGCGAGATCTTAATCTCGTCGAACTGGCGCGGAGAGGCCAGCGGGTTAAGGGGATTGTTGGCGAGTTCCTGGTTCATTTTCAATTCCTAATGAGTGGCGCGAAGGAAGGCAGGGTGAGGGCAAAAGCCCTCACTCTTCTTCCTCCGCATCCAGGAGTTCCATGTTGAGGCCCAGACCCCGGACCTCTTTCACCAGCACGTTGAACGACTCGGGGACGCCAGCTTCAAAGTTGTCGTCGCCCTTGACGATCGATTCATAGACCTTGGTGCGGCCTGCAACGTCATCCGACTTCACGGTCAGCATCTCTTGCAGGGTATAGGCGGCGCCGTAAGCTTCCAGAGCCCAGACTTCCATCTCACCCAGACGCTGACCACCGAACTGCGCCTTACCACCCAGCGGCTGCTGCGTAACGAGCGAGTACGGACCGGTCGAGCGAGCGTGCATCTTGTCGTCGACAAGGTGGTGCAGCTTCAGGACGTATTTCATGCCCACGGTGACCGGACGTGCGAATTGCTCGCCCGAACGACCGTCGAACACGATCGACTGGCCCGAAGTGTCGAAACCGGCACGGCGCAGAGCGTCGTTGATGTCGGCCTCTTTCGCACCGTCGAAGACAGGCGTTGCAATCGGAACGCCCGTTTTCACGGCCTCTGCATGCTCGATCAGGCGTGCGTCGTCGATGCCGTCGAAGGTCGAGGCATAGATTTCGTCGCCGTAACCGTTGCGCATCGCGTCACGAACCGGAGTCATATCGCCGTTGCGGCGGTAGTCCTGCAGCGCTTCGTCGATCTTGATGCCCAGACCGCGCGACGCCCAGCCCATGTGGGTTTCGAGGATCTGACCAACGTTCATACGCGACGGAACGCCGAGCGGGTTCATCACGAGGTCGACAGGCGTGCCGTCCGCAAGGAAAGGCATGTCTTCCATCGGGACGACTTTCGAGACGACACCTTTGTTGCCGTGACGACCGGCCATCTTGTCGCCGGCCTGAAGCTTGCGCTTCACCGCGACGAAGACCTTGACCATCTTCATCACGCCCGGAGGCAGGTCGTCGCCCTGACGGACTTTCTCGACCTTGTCTTCGAAGCGTGCTTCGAGGGCCTTGCGCTGTGCGTCGTACTGCTGGTTGAGCGCCTCGACTTCCTTGGCGACATCTTCCTCGCTGACGGCAAGCAGCCACCACTGGCCGCGCGACAGCGTGCCCAGCAGTTCGTCGTCGATGGTCGCGCCGGCTTTGATGCCTTTGGGACCTTTGACAACCGACTTGCCCGAGATCAGCGTCTTCAGACGGGCGTAGATGTTGCGGTCAAGGATCGCCATCTCGTCGTCGCGGTCGCGTGCCAGACGTTCGACTTCTTCACGCTCGATTTGAAGCGCGCGTTCGTCTTTGTCGACGCCGTGACGGTTGAAGACGCGAACTTCGACGATCGTGCCGTAAGCACCCGGCGGCAGGCGCAGCGAGGTATCGCGGACGTCCGACGCTTTTTCACCGAAGATGGCGCGCAGAAGCTTTTCTTCCGGCGTCATCGGGCTTTCGCCCTTCGGCGTGATCTTGCCCACCAGAATGTCGCCCGGGCCGACTTCGGCACCGATATAGACGATACCGGCTTCGTCGAGGTTGCGGAGCGCTTCCTCGCCGACGTTCGGGATGTCGCGGGTGATCTCTTCCGGCCCCAGTTTCGTGTCGCGGGCCGCCACTTCGTATTCGTCGATATGGATCGAGGTGAACACGTCGTCGCGGTGGATACGCTCCGAAATCAGGATCGAGTCTCGTAGTTGTAGCCGTTCCACGGCATGAAGGCGACGACCACGTTGCGGCCGATTGCCAGTTCGCCCTGATCGGTCGAGGGACCGTCGGCGACGACCTGGCCGGTCACGACGCGCTCGCCCACTTTCACCAGCGGACGCTGGTTGATGGTCGAGGACTGGTTCGAGCGTTTGAACTTGCGCAGACGGTAGATGTCCACGCCCGCATCGCCTGCACCAAGATCTTCGGTCGCACGGATAACGATACGCTGCGCATCGACCTGGTCGATGATGCCGCCGCGACGCGCCATGATCGCCGCACCCGAATCGCGGGCCACGATCGCTTCCATGCCGGTGCCCACGAAAGGAGCCTCGGCGCGCAGAAGCGGCACGGCCTGACGTTGCATGTTCGAGCCCATCAGAGCGCGGTTGGCGTCGTCGTTTTCAAGGAACGGGATCAGAGCCGCAGCAACCGACACCAGCTGTTTGGGCGAAACGTCGATCAGATCGACCGCATCAACCGGGTTCAGCATGAAGTCGCCCGCCTGACGGGTCGAGATCAGCTCGTCGACGAAGTTGCCTTCGGCGTCGAGCGTCGCGTTCGCCTGAGCGACGGTGTGACGCATTTCCTCGGTCGCGGACATATAGACCACGTCATCGGTAACACGGCCTTCGATGACCTTGCGGTAAGGCGTTTCGATGAAACCGTATTTGTTGACGCGGGCGAAGGTCGCGAGCGAGTTGATCAGACCGATGTTCTGGCCTTCCGGCGTTTCGATCGGGCACATCCGGCCGTAGTGGGTCGGGTGAACGTCGCGAACCTCGAAGCCTGCACGCTCGCGCGTCAGACCGCCCGGCCCGAGAGCCGAGAGACGACGCTTGTGCGTCACTTCCGAAAGCGGGTTGGTCTGGTCCATGAACTGCGACAGCTGCGAGGAGCCGAAGAATTCGCGGACAGCCGCAGCCGCCGGTTTCGCGTTGATCAGATCCTGCGGCATGACCGTGTCGATCTCGACCGAGGACATGCGCTCGCGGATCGCGCGCTCCATGCGGAGCAGGCCGACGCGGTACTGGTTTTCCATCAGTTCGCCGACCGAACGCACACGGCGGTTGCCGAGGTGGTCGATGTCGTCGATCTCGCCCTTGCCGTCGCGCAGTTCCACGAGGCCGCGGATACAGGCGATGATGTCCTCGTGACGCAGCGTGCGCTGGGTATCCGGGGCATCGAGGTCGAGACGCATGTTCATCTTCACGCGACCAACGGCCGAAAGGTCGTAGCGCTCGCTATCGAAGAACAGGCTGTCGAACATGGCCGAGGCAGCCTCGACAGTCGGCGGCTCGCCCGGACGCATGACGCGGTAGATGTCCATCAGCGCGCCGTCTCGGCTCATGTTCTTGTCTGCCGCCATCGTGTTGCGGATGTAGGGACCGACGTTGACGTGGTCGATGTCCAGCACCGGAATATCGGTGATGCCGTTGTCGATCAGGACCTTGAGCAGACCGCCCGAGATCTCGCCGTCACGGTCGTATTCGATCGTGATCTCGTCGCCGGCCTCGGCGTAGATCAGACCGGTGTCCTCGTTGATGATGTCTTTCGCGACAAAGCGGCCGACGATGCGCTCGAACGGGATCAGCAGGTTCAGCGGGCCGTCTTTTTCAAGCAGCTGCTTGACCAGACGCGGCGTGACTTTCTCGCCGGCCTTGGTGATGACCTCGCCGGTATCGGCATTGACCAGATCGTAGTTCGGACGGGTGCCGCGCACGCGATCGGGGAAGAAGCGCGTGACCCAACCCGCTTCCTGACCTTTGGTCGCCTTTTGCAGCTTGTAATCGACGGTGTCGTAGAAAGCATCCATGATGCCTTCCTGATCCATGCCGAGCGCGTAAAGCAGCGTCGTCACCGGCAATTTGCGGCGACGGTCGATGCGCGCGAACACGAGATCCTTGGCGTCGAATTCGAAGTCGAGCCACGAGCCGCGATAGGGAATGATGCGGCATGCGAACAGCAGTTTACCCGAAGAGTGGGTCTTGCCGCGGTCGTGGTCGAAGAAGACGCCCGGGCTGCGGTGCATCTGCGACACGACAACACGCTCGGTGCCGTTCACGATGAACGTACCGTTCTGCGTCATCAGGGGCATATCGCCCATGAACACGTCTTGTTCCTTGATGTCCTTGACCGATTTCGCGCCGGTGGTCTCATCCACATCGAACACGATCAGACGCAGCGTCACTTTCAGCGGCGCAGCATAGGTCATGTCGCGAGCCTGGCACTCGTCGACGTCGTATTTCGGCTTTTCGAGCTCGTATTTGACGAATTCGAGCGTGGCCGTCTCGTTGAAATCCTTGATCGGGAAAACCGACTGGAAAACGCCCTGGATACCCTCGCCGTCCTGGTGGCCTACCGCCTCGCCCGAGCGCAGGAAGAGGTCGTAGGACGACTTCTGAACCTCGATGAGGTTCGGCATCTCAAGAACTTCACGGATATTGCCATAGTAACGCCGGATGCGTTTCTGGCCGACATAAGCTTGCGCCATAGGGGGTCATACCTTTCGTCTTTCGCTTGTCCTGCCCGTCGGGTCCCGGTCAGCACAAGGCGGCGAATGAGGGGTGGAGCTCCATTCGTGCCGCGCGTCCCACCGCGAGGCTCCCGAACTCCGAACATGCCCTGAAGGAAGGTCTGAACCAAAACCGCCCTTCAAGACAGGTTCGGCAGGGACCGAGGAACCCCGGACCCTGCCTTATTCACATTGACCTTTAGGTCAATTATTTCAGTTCGACTTTAGCGCCAGCTGCTTCGAGCTTCGCTTTGATGTCTTCAGCTTCTGCTTTAGCAGCTGCTTCTTTGACTTTGCCGCCAGCTTCGACCAGGTCTTTAGCTTCTTTCAGGCCCAGACCGGTGATTGCGCGAACTTCTTTGATCACGTTGATCTTGTTCGCACCAGCGTCGGTCAGAACGACGTCGAATTCGGTCTTTTCTTCAACTGCTTCAGCAGCTGCAGCCGGACCAGCCATCATGACGGCGCCACCAGCAGCCGGCTCGATGCCGTACTCATCCTTCAGGATGGTTTTCAGTTCCTGAGCCTGCAGCAGGGTCAGGCCAACGATTTCTTCGGCGAGTTTCTTAAGATCAGCCATTTTTCCGTTCTCTTATCTAAGTGTTCCAACGTCGAGATTACAAGTCCACGACGGGAATTGGTTTGCCTTATGCAGCCTCACGCTCTTCGAGCGTAGTGAGGATGCCCGCGATGTTCGAAGCAGGTGCGCCAATTGCGCCAGCGATGTTCGAAGCCGGTGCACCGATGCTCGACACGATCTGAGCGATAAGCTCTTCACGCGACGGCATTTGTGCGACAGCTTTGACGCCAGCCGGGTCAAGTGCCGTGTCGCCCATTGCACCGCCGAGGATGACGAACTTGTCGTTACCCTTGGCGTATTTGTCCGCGACCTTGGCAGCAGCTACCGGGTCCTCGGAGAAAGCGAGCACGGTCATACCCGTCAGATAGGTAGCAATGCTTCCGCAAGGCTTCCCGTCCAGGGCAATCTTGGCGAGCCTGTTCTTGGCAACGCGAACGGACCCACCAACTTCACGCATTTGCGCGCGCAGGTCCTGCATTTCGGCAACCGTCATCCCCTCGTAGCGGGCAACCACTACGACGCCAGAGGCTTCAAAGATCTGGCCGAGTTCTTCGACCACTTGCTCTTTTTGCGCTCTATCCACGGTTTCACTCCAAGTATGGGGGTTTCCCCGGCTCTCACTATCCTGCACCCCGAGGGGGCCGCAGGTTCGGGTCCGTGACGGTGCCAAGATCACCCGAAACAAGTCGGAAAATGGTCTTGATCCCATCTCAGGAAGGACATTAAGCGGGGAACCCGCACCCTCCGTCTCGGACAGGACGGGGCTTGTCAGCCCCGCCATTTGCCAGGTCTCCCCAGCAAAACTCTTTGCGCTTATTGCGCGACAGACGACGCTAGGTCAAGCGAAACGCCCGGGCCCATGGTCGAGCTGATCGAGACTTTTTCAGGTAAGTCCCTTTCGCGCCCGAGGGCTTCGCGCGGTTCACCGCATCCACGAATGCGCGGATGTTTTCGGCCAGCTTGGCTTCGTCGAAGCTGACTTTGCCGACGCCTGCATGAACAACACCGGCTTTTTCAGCTTTGAACTGAACTTCGCCGCCTTTTGCCGCTTCGACAGCCGCTTTCACGTCCATCGTGACGGTGCCGACTTTGGGGTTCGGCATCAGGTTGCGCGGGCCGAGGATTTTGCCCAGACGGCCGACCAGCGGCATCATGTCCGGGGTGGCGATGCAGCGATCGAATTCGATCTTGCCCGACTGGATGGTCTCCATCAGGTCTTCCGCACCGACGATCTCGGCACCGGCTGCTTTTGCTTCGTCGGCTTTGGGGCCGCGAGCGAAAACAGCGACGCGAACGAATTTGCCCGTGCCGTTCGGCAGGGTCACGACGCCGCGGACCATCTGGTCTGCGTGACGCGGGTCAACGCCGAGGTTCAGCGCGATTTCGACGGTTTCGTCGAACTTCGCGTGAGCAGCGCCTTTGACCAGAGCAACAGCTTCTTCAACCGAGAGGTTGGCTTTGCCTTCGAATGCGGTCTTCGCAACGGCTTGTTTTTTGGAAATCTTCGCCATGGCTTACCCTTTCACCTCGATACCGATCGAACGGGCGGAACCCAGAATGATCTGCATTGCGGCTTCGACGTCATTGGCCGAAAGGTCTTTCGCCTTGGCTTCTGCGATCTGACGGATCTGAGCGACGGTCACGCTACCTGCAACCAGACGACCCGGCTTTTCCGAGCCGCGAGCGCGGTTGCGCTTGCCGACCGGCTTCAGACCGGCTGCACGCTTCAGAAGGAAGGATGCCGGCGGGGTCTTCAGCTCGAAAGTGAAGGATTTGTCGGCATAATAGGTAATCACCACCGGAGTCGGAACGCCCTGTTCCATCTCTTGGGTACGGGCGTTGAACGCCTTGGTGAATTCCATGATGTTGATGCCGCGCTGGCCCAGTGCGGGGCCGACCGGCGGGGACGGGTTCGCTTGGCCCGCCTTGATTTGCAGCTTGAGGCTGCCGATTACTTTCTTGGCCATTTGGCCCACTCCTTTATCATCATGCCCTTGTGGGAAAACCCGGGGCCCGACTTAGCGGTACGGCTTACGCCTTCCGCGCGACTATCACACGACCTTGGAGATCTGCGTGAATTCCAGCTCGACCGGCGTCGGCCGGCCGAAGATCGACACTGTGACCTTCACGCGGCCAGCAGCATCATCAACCTCTTCCACCGAACCCGAGAACCCTTCGAAGGGACCGTCGGTGACATTGACCTTCTCGCCAACCTCGAAACGGATCAGGTTGCGCGGCGCAACCTCGACACCATCCGCGCCACCGCGGTTGAGGATGCCGTTCACCTCGTCGTCGCGCATCGGCATCGGCCGACCCTGCGCGCCAAGGAAACCGGTCACGCGGTTGATCGAGTTCACGAGGTGGTAGGTGCGATCCGACAGTTCCATGTGCACCAGCACATAGCCCGGCATGAAGCGACGCTCGGAGGTCACTTTCTTGCCGCGACGAATCTCGATCACCTCTTCGGTGGGGACCAGAACTTCGTCAATCTGCTCTTCCAGCCCCTTTTCGGCAGCTGCAAGACGAATCGCCTCGGCGACCTTCTTCTCGAAGTTGGACAGAACACTGACCGAATACCAACGCTTTGCCATGCTTCGATCAACCCCTGTTTCTTGCCGGAGCCTGCTGATCGGCCCCAAATTCTCGACAACCCATGCCCGAAGGCAAAATTGAAATCGGCGCGCACGAGCGAATCGTTGCACGCCGGCGATCGGGCTGTTTGGCGGGATTTACCGTCAAAGGCCCGAAATGGCAAGCCCTAGGACCCGACGGCACCCAGAATTGCACCAAGACCCGTACGAATGCCGAAGTCCACCATGAAGAAGAAAAGCGAACAGATCGTCGCCATGATCAAGACCATGATCGTGGTCGTGACGACCTCGCGGCGGGTCGGCCAAGTGATCTTGCTGATTTCGGCGCGGACCTGGCCGATGAACTGGACGGGATCGTCATGGATTTCCCTTTGGCTTTGCAGCGCGTCAAATAACCCGAGTGCACCGCCTTTTCAACCCGCCTGTGACGATGAGGCACAATTGCCCTGCTCAGGGCGCGAGAAACTCGACCCCCGTCATGGCACGCAAAGCGGCGAGGTCGGCGGCATAGGCCTCGGCCGAGCGGCGGTATTCGTCATCCTCGAGCAGGCGCAGCCCCGCGCGATCGCCGGTTTTCGGGAATTTGCGCCAGGCCTCGCGCACGAGACTGCGCAGATCGGCATCGCTGTCTTCCATGGCGCGCGCGATCAGCCAGTCATAGGCCATCTGCGTCAGCCCCATATTGGCGGGCGGCGGTTCGGGGATCGCGGGAACAAGCTCGGGCGTCAAAGCCGCGCGAGGATCTGCGGCCGCAAAGCGCCGTAATCCTCGTAGCGCCAGAGCACCAGCCGCGAGACCCCTCGACCCCCAGCAGACGCTCTGCCAGCTCGCTCCAGCTGAGCGCGGCGACATCTCGGCCGCAAAGATAGTCACGGATATCGAGCTCGTGCCCGCGCGTGATCTGGAGAGAGAAAGCCGAGACCATGAAAGACGCCGGATCGCGCACCGAAAGCGCAACCGTCACGTCCTTGGCACCCGTCAGCGCGATGATGCGCTGCAGTCGGGGCGCCGCCAAGGGATAGATCCGGCCCTTGCGGTCGAACAGCCCCATGCGATCGTCCCGCCCAGAAGGTTCTCGTCCGAAACCAGAAGATGGGGAAAATCGGCTTGGGCCTGATGGAGGACCGCGCTCGCGCGTTGGGCCTTGGCATGGCCCTGCGGCCCCTTGGCCCCCACCCCGTCGACCAACGGACACAGATCGGTGCGCAGCAGATCGGGTCCGGCATAATAAATCCCGGCCTCGGCCAAAGTCTCGACTGCGAGCTGCAAGGATTTCTGGAGATGGGTGGTGGCGGTCTTATGCGCCCCAAGATGCAATATCAGCGCCATGGTCGCGAAAGCCCGAACATCTTGGAAGAAGATTTGCGGCTGGCAGGGGCAGAGGGACTCGAACCCACGACCCTCGGTTTTGGAGACCACCCCTACGGCTGATATGACGAAACTAAATCGCCAACTGCTCTAATTTGGTCCACACGAAAGCAATAACTTGTGTCGGAACTTCCAACCGCGCGCGGGCCTACCCATCGAGGAGGAATGAGCGGATCGCGTGACGTAAAGCCAACACCGAAAAAGCTTCAGGAAACGACCATCAGGAGCATATATATAGTGATCAACATGCGGTCGGTCAGCGGTCGGGTAGCAAAGGACAGCCAGATGGAGCAAATTCAAGATGAGCTTCCGTCGCTTG
This sequence comes from Paracoccus cavernae, assembly GCA_030410095.1. GTDB lineage: Bacteria > Pseudomonadota > Alphaproteobacteria > Rhodobacterales > Rhodobacteraceae > Paracoccus > Paracoccus cavernae. Next base: position 2,996,645 of record JAUFRC010000001.1, on the reverse strand, counting down.
CCGCGACGGATTGCCACGACAGCCCAAACCCATTAAACGCACTCGTTCAAGATAGCTTGGTCGCTGCTTCCTGTGCACAGGCTGCGGGCTTTGATGGGTTTGCTCAAGCGTTGCGGCAGGTTGCACATGATGAGCTCGCCGCCCAACATTCACGCGGGTTAGCAGACACTAATAATTAGGGTTCGACGAGGAATAGGTATGAGCTTCGCGTCACGCCTTTCGGCCAGAGCACAGCGCCCCACATCCTCGGCCCTCGTTCCGATAGCCGCAAGCCAGCTGCCATCGCTGGAGCGTGAGTACGAGATCCATTTTGGGGTGCACGACGTCTTTCCCACGCTGATCGAAGAGGTCAGCCAAAGCCTGACCGACGACCTGCGCAAGAGCGGTACCCACGTGGTCTCTCCCACAGAGTTCCGCCGCACAATGCGCTCCGGTATTGTAGGCGCGAAGTCAGGCGAGCATGTCAAACACATCAGTGAGGTCTCACTACCAGCTCACTCACGCAAAGTAGTAATTTCAGCACATGGGATTCTTTGCGATAAGGCTACAGTCTTTAGCACCTCCGGTCTTTACGCAAACGTCGGACCCGCAGTGGATGGACTAAGCCAGTTCTTTGCGGGCTGCCGAGTATCGCTACATTTGGGGCTTGTTCCTCAGCATAGCTTTTCCGCGGTTGCGGATGGTGGCACCCTCGATGGGAAGTCTATTTCTTGGCTGCCCCTCATCGAAAAAGTAGCTAAGACCTTTCCGAAGGCTCCGTTGACGCTTTGGGTGATTGAGCGCCCCACCGAAGACGCAATTCCGTTTGTTGAGGACTTGTTGGGAATTGACATATCAGAGCACCAAAGGCGCATGATCGAAAGCATCGCTATCGATCAAAGAGTCGCTGCAGCAAAGTCCCCACCACGCAACCCGTTGAGTGTCGATTCCATTCACTTGGACGAGGTCTTTCATAACGACATGAACACGGCAAAGCATATCAGCTCTGTAGTTTTCGGAACCGATCGAGCAATAGATGAATTTTCTCTTTAACGATCATAAGATTGTCTTCATTCACCTCACGAAAAATGCCGGATCCTCGGTCCGCTCGGCATTTTCTGGTCCACACACTGGGCCAGTGGCAGGAGAAGTTCCGGAAGAATGGCAGCATCTTCCATCGTTCACGGTTATTCGCAACCCTTTTGATCGCTTTCTCTCGGCAGTCAACATGTTTCGGTTCGGGACCGAAAACGTGGACAGCGATGACTATTACAGCAAGCCTCGCATTCCGGATCTCACACCGTCAATTGCGCTTGACATCCTAGAAAACAGGACGATTCCCTTTGATCGTTCTGTCAGATACGCCGAAGCCAATCTTAAGCATCACCTTTGGCCCCAAACCGCCCCCTTCAACTGCATCCAGTTCGCAAAGGTCAAGTTGCGCCAAGAGAACCTCGAAGAAGAGTTCGATGCATACGTTTCCCAGCTTGGAATAAAAGTCACCTTGCCGACAGTTCGATCAGCAAAAGCAACCCGCCCGATCTTCAGAAAGAATGACCTTTCTCCTTCAGAGGTCAGCAGGATCCGCCACATCTTTAAAGACGATTTCGATTTACTCGGATATCTTGACGAACCCTCCGCTGGTTATGGGTTTGACGAAAAAGATCAAAAGAACTGTTTCTTGATGCCGAGCGCAGTATTCGCAGCGAGTGGCCCCAGTATTTCCAAATTTCTTTCCTCGAGAACCAAGGCGCTAACCTACCAAATCCGCAGTGTAATCTGGATGGCTTTGCGAATAGCGTAATTTACGGGAAACAAACCAAAGTATGGGCGGGCCGGACGAAAAACATCGTCGAGCACTTTCGACAGCTTGAGCCAGAGTTCGGTGGAAAGAAACGCATATCTCATCTACTAGCATGCGTGATCGTTGCCCTGCGCCGGGATCCGAGCTCGTCAACTGCTAATACTTTATTCCATAGAATTACGGAGAACTTTGGCCAGACGATCGCAGAGGATATGAACTCACGATGGCTTACCTCCGTCTGCGATACTTTTGTGGATATTGCTACAAATGATCTTGACCGCACTTTGGGTCTGACTGGAACGTTGTTTGCCAATACAATAAAACTTGTCGAAACCAAGATAAAGGCTTTCCATCCGAAGCGGCCTTGGCCGCCGAAGGAGAGAACGGGCAGCCCAACCACCCTCTATGACGGCGTTATCCCATTCTGGATTGAAGGAGGGGATGCTATTGATAACCTATTCGGGAGAGTTGAGAGATCACTTAAAGTGAAATCGCCCGCGGCGCCTTTCGTTCAGGAGCTAATCAATCGTGCCATTGAAAATGACACGGCTCTCGGCAGCATGATGAGCTTTGCAGGAAACAAGAACCCTCCACTCGCCGACAAAGCTAAAATAGCGCTCCTAAGGAAAACTCTAGACACTCTTTAGCGCGTCTGACCTGGATGCAGGCCCGCGCAACGCAACTCGATTCTGTCCACTAACGCTAGATAATGCAATGACAGAACACCCTCACCTTACCTACAAGGATGCGCCATGACCCTCCCTAAAATTCTCTGCATTGGCGCTCAGAAAGCAGGCACCTCTTGGCTCCATGAAAACCTATCAGATAACCCATGTGTGGACAACTCCGTTTAAGGAGTTGCATTTTTTTGACCATAAGTTCCTACCTGAAAACAGAAGCTGGACGCCTTGGCACGTCAAGAGCAGCGTCAGAAAAGCAAAAAAGCTAGTGGACTCAAACGACCAAGATTACCTCTCCTATCTTGATAGCCTGACTGAGGCCCCCATGCTAAACGGAAACTGGTACAAACGCGTCTTTTCTCGCTGTAGCCCTGATCGCATTGGCATTGATATCACACCAGAGTACTGCGGCATTCCCGCGGAAGGCATCGAGTTTGTCAAAAAGTTCTTAGGCGCTGACGTCCGCATTATTTATATAATTAGATCCCCTATTCAGCGGGCCCTATCACAAATTGCCATGAACATCAGTAGGCACAAACCCGACCTGAAGAGCTTGGATGACTGGATCAGGGAGGCATCGAAGCCTGAGGTGTTCGAGCGGGGCGATTACTTTTCTCACGTTCAACGCTGGGATGCGCAAATGGACGCCAAAAGCATCCTTTACCTTCCTTTCGGCGATATCGCTCGAGATCCCTTAGATTTCCTTCGTCGCATTGAGACTTTCGCGGATATCCAGAAAGGAAAATACCCAAAGGCAACTAAAGTAGTCTTCAAAGGAACCAGGGTAGATTTCCCAGATAGCGTCATAAGCTTTCTTCAGGAAAAGCTCCACAAACAGAGCCGCTTCATAGAAGAGCGCTTTGGCTCCAGCTTTTCGAAAAACACCTAGGAGTGAACCATGCCAACCTCAGTTTTTGTTACAACAGAAGCTAATCGCGCCTCACTAACATTCGAAAGAAAAGCTGGCAGCTTAAACGAAAGCCATCTTGACTTTATCAAACACCTTGAGACATTGGGTAAGGCCTATTCACACGTTTTGTCCGAATACGAAATTAATTTTTCGTCGACCGCAATAGCGACAAAGAGCCAGTTAGCCCTGATGCTCGAGGCCCGCGCACACATAGAGAATGCGATAGAGGCACTCAACCGAGGAGTCAGGCGTTCGCCACGACGGTCAGCGCCCATACCCACAGTCATCAGACAATCATCGATCGGACTGGACATCGCTCCAAGCCTTAGACTTCGGTCGCCATCTCACCAGCATTTAATCTGTGAACTCTAAGATTTGACGCGTAGGCCATGAAGCGGTGACTTCAAAGAAGCTTAACAATCCGACGAGAAAATATCGAAAGCCTAAATAGCTCAATGCGACGCACCGAGCTATTTATCTCCCAATCAGGGCCTCAAAGCAAGAAGTCGGTGGCCGTTACGGATGTCACGTTGGCGACAAAAATCTCAAAATCGGCGACCTTATCTCCATTGATGTCCCCGCGAACGATCACACCTCCATTCGCGGAGCCATACCAAACACCGTTAGCGATTGCAGTCGCACCACCAAACAGAAAATTTTGATTGCCTGCCACGCTTACGTTGGAATCGAGTGTCGTCAACTCGATTACATCTACGCCATGCTGAAAGTCCTGAATTACATCACGCTGCGCACCTACCTTTGAGTGAATCAGGGCTGAAAAGACAAAGGTATCTCGACTAGCGTCGTTCCCTCCCCACAATACATCACGCCCGGCTCCTCCAATCAATCGATCAGATCCAGCTCCCCTGTTAAGGGTGTCATTGCCGGCATTGCCGTACAATGTATCATTTCCCGTTTGGCCGTAAACCAAATCGTTTCCATCCCCACCCCATATCAGGTCGTTACCGCCGTTTCCGCGGACCAAATCGTCATTTAGCCCTGATGCTATCAAGTCACCGCCTGCTGTGCCCGCCACATATGCGGCTAAGTCCGAAGGGTCACGGTCTCCCCAGTTATGGTCTGGATTTTCTCCAACGTAATAATCGTGGATAACCTCCCCACCATCGGGCGTGTAGCCAGCCGGCACGAAGTTGAAAGGATTTTGATATCTCACATCGGGCAAAGACGAAAAGTTGGGAACCGAATCTAAAAAATGCGACTCTTGATTCCCATCATTCCCGGTCGCCCCCCGTCGCCGGTCATATCTACGCGAGCCCCTTCTAGTGCATAGAATATATGCCCTGCCCCAGTATCAATGAGAAGCCACTGCTGAGGCAACGCTCCAGGATCATTGTGATCCCCATTATAAGACACTATCCGAACGTTACTCGGAAGATTGTTAAAATCCAAATCAACACCATTGATCTGGATTTTATCCTGAGTCGGGTCAAAATCTTCAAACCGCCCAACAACGGTGTTTCTAACGTTTCCGAGGTTTGTAAAGTTAAAAACATCAGCCCCCTTCCCCGACCGAACGTGGTGGCCATGAGAGAAGCTCGTAATTAATTCAAAGCCCAGATTCCTAATATGATTGACGACAGCACCTCCATATTCCCCATCTGCATAGAGGTGCTTTTGTTCTTTTCCGTTGGTCGCGATGCTTGTTTCAGTACGGGTAGTAGCCATAAAAACCATCCCATTGATGCGTTGCGCACTCAATCCTACGAACACACCCCAGATTTCGTCAACACCCCAACGCATCCGAGGGGTTCATTAAGGAGATCTTTTGCAGTTAATTTTTATCAAGCTGCTGAGATCGTTTTCGTCATGCGCACCTAGATCTCGGCTTGCTAGGGCCTAATGCGCACTCCCTTTCGTCTGAACAATGAACAAATGACACGCGCCTAGCCAGATAGCTTTCAAACCGCGACGTCATGCTTTCGCGTTGCGCGCTGACAGCACAGCAAACGAACAACTTCAATTCTTGTAGACCCATTCGCACCTCATCATCTGCTGCCGATCGATTTTCCGCATTCGGCGAACCGGTCAGGAAGCCGAACAGATCCTCCACCGTTGCACCGTCCTTGACCTTGCGCACCGAGGTCCAGCCCTGCGTCTGGATGCCCGCGAAGAAAATCGGCCGCCCATCGACGGGTGCGAACCAGACGGGCTTGTGATCAGCCCCTGGCTCGGAAAACCGCACAACTGGCACGAGACAGCGATGGTCCGGCCCGAGCCAACGCCGCCAATGCGGGCTGCTGGTGTTGCAGATATTGGTCACGCCCGGATCGCGGGTGGTCTTGAGGTACATCGGCGGGGTCGGCATGCCCCATCGGGCCCGCGCGACCGCCGGCCCATCGCCGTCATGCCGGATGATCGGCGCGGTGCGGTCGGGATAGACGTCCTCCGGCCACGGCTCGTTGCCGGTCAGATCGCGCAGCGGCTCGCGAAAGAGCTGCGCGACGAGATCGGCCGATTTCGCGGTCTGGTAAAGGTTGCACATGCTACCGAGGCTCGCGAGTCGAGACGATCGAGCCAGCTTCCATGCGTTAACTGGACGGATACGTGCCTGTGATAGACCTCTGCCATGATCCTTTCACTCGCCACCATTATCATCACCGGTGCCGTCGCTATCGACGGTGACACGATCCGGCTCGACAGCCCGGGGAAAACCTGCGGCTGCGCATCGGGGGCATCAATGCGCCCGAGATCAAAGAGTCGGGAGGGGCTGAGGCGAGCCGCGCACTATCGCGGCTGGTCGCTGACGAAACCCTGCGCTGTGACGTGAGGGATGTCGATCATTACGGCATGCCGGTCGTGCACTGCGCCACCGAACGCATTCCGGACATCGCCTGCGAAATGGTGAGACAGAGCCATGCAAGGGACTGGCCGCGGTACAGCAAGGGCGCGTATGCGGACTGTTGATTGAGGCGGCCGTCCCATCTGGCAGATATAACGGCGGCGTCGGCATGCCCTACCGAGCGCGTGCGACCGCGAAACCATCGCCGTCTGACCGAAAGGTCCACACCCTCAGACACCGGCCTTAGCGATCCTTACGCTTGCGAGGCACGCTCACCTTTTCGCCTAGCTTTAGAATATGCTCCGCTATCGGCAATCCGCGAGCGTTGCCGCTCGCCCATATCAGATAATAAAGTGGCGTACCTTTAGTATTTCGCACCAAGCTTGGCGCAGCCACGCTACTGAAAATACCACGAAGATTATCAACATAGAGCCTTAAAAGCCTTCCGGCGGCATCATCGTGCTTGAACTGCTCTGCACCAAATAGGCCTTCGATCTCCCCATACGCCGCATCGCGCCAACTAGGTCCACCAAAGCAAAGATCCAACTGCGAGACCCACTTCTCTGGGTTTGCGCCATCTCTTTTGATTTGTCGATTTATTGCCATGGCGAGAGGGAAATTCAAGATCACATCAAACTTCCCGGTGGAAGCGAGAGCTTCCAGAGTTTGCCAATGAAGATGAGGACCGTATGGATCCAAGAACGCAACGCCGCGCCAAGACGGGTTCACGAACTTAGAAGCAATATCTTGGACGACCTTGTTAGCCTCGTCCTGGATTACCTTGACTTCACTGTCAGCAAACGGTTCCGCAAGCTTGTTCAGATCCGCAACCCTCTTGGGATCAAGATCAATGAATCTATAATGATCAAACCTCCGCTCGAGCCCCAATGCTCGCAAAGGTGATCCTTTTATATAGGCCTCGACCTGCCTCTGATCGTCTTCGGTCATCTGCCCCGACGAAAACATATCCAGATCATCGGTCGAAGAGTCGCCTGCACCCTCTCTTACCTTTACCATTCCGGCACCGGCAAAGGCATCGATATAGAAAAGCTTGAAGCGTTGCTTTTTCATAACCTGCATATAGGAGTTCAAATAACTCTCAAGTGCGTCGAGCTTTTGATTCGCCCAAGGCCCAACTGTTTTTTCTACATGCGATTTTTTTGCCAAGGCCAGCCTATGTTAAGTCAGCTCCTCAGAGCCTCAAGAATCGAATTGGGGACTATCTGCCAAGGAAAGCCGTTCCATTCTTCTCCGTCAAGAGTTCGACCTCCCGATTTTGGTCTAGCCCCTCCCCACTGCTTGAAGAAGAAGGCGACAGAATCTCGCTCACACATGAGTCTAATTTCGGTTGCCCAAGCCCCATCCATCGGTCGGGCCCCAGGACCACTCTCTCCACCCACAATTGCCCAAGCCACACCTCGAAGGTCAATCTCACCGACCGGCGCGAGTAAAGGCTCGAAAGAAATAAAGAGAGCATCAGACTTGATCTGCTTTAGGTGCTCTATCCGACTCTTGTGAGCACCATCCTCTACGGAGACCCCGAGCCATATGTGGGACGGAACCTTTCCCGCTCCGTAGCGCCGCCGAGTGTAGTTTCGCATCAACGAACTACGTTTTGTAAGGACTTGATAGACATGCCAGTCCGCAGCTTCCATTGCGTCAAAAACTTGATCGACAAACTCGATGGGAATCTCTTTCTGGAAAAGGTCGCTCATCGAGTTAACGAAGATCATCCGCGGCCTTTTCCAAGCTCTCGGCTGCTTCAGTCGCGCCGGCCAAAGTCGCAAATCAAACCCGAACTCATACGGATGATCAGGCACACCGCGCCAACGCTCCGCAAATCGCTCAGCGTAGCAGTTGTCACAACCGGCCCCGACTTTGATGCAGCCGGCGACAGGATTCCACGTCGCGTCGGTCCATTCGATCTGGGTTTTTTGCGCCATGCCGGCCTCCTGTTTTACATGTCATATCATGGCATGCGTGCCTCGCGAATCCCCAGATTGCCCCTATCTATCGTGATTCTTCACAGCAGCATCTCCGCGTCAGCTTCTATGCCGTCCCGCTGCCTCGCGCAGTTTCGCCTGCGCCAGATTGCCCAGCACTTCTTTGTGCGCATCCAGCCCGATCACCGCATCCGGAACGCTGATCTGCACATGCTTGAGGATCTCGGCCACCGCCGCCTGTCCGCCAAAGCCGCGCTCGAGCGCCAGCCGCGCGCCGTTGAGCAGGGCCGATTGAAGCGCCTCGCGGTGGCGGGCCTCGATGTCGATGCCCCATTTGCGCCGCGCGGTGTTGGCGGCCCAGCCAATCAGCGAGGCCAGCAGGATCCCGATGATTTCCAGAATATGCGGCAGCAGCGCCGCTTTGATAATGTCCATGATTGTTGATTTCCGTCGAGACGTGACCCGGTAGACGGGATAATTTTCATTGAGAATTGACCCATGTGACCCTTCTCCCAACGCAGCGAGCGACGGGGGACCGAGGAGTGATCCACATGGGACTTTTGAATGTCATCCGGCGGATGGCCCTGCGACAGAAACTGCCGATCCGTGAGATCGCACGTCGCACTGGTTTGTCGCGCAACACCATCAAGAAGTATCTGAACTCTGGCACGGTCGAGCCGAAGTTCGCGGTTCCGGAGCGTCCGAGCAAGCTTGATCCTTTTGCGGACAAGCTTGCGGCATGGCTGAAGACCGAGGCGTCCAAATCACGTAAGCAGCGCCGTCCTCTGACACGGCTTCACGCTGATCTCGTGGCTCTTGGCTTCACCGGTTCTTATGGCAGAGTTGCGGCCTTCGCCCGTGCGTGGCGGGCAGACCGCCAGCGTGAACAACAAACGACGGGGCGCGGCAGTTTCGTGCCACTGAGCTTCCGAGCGGGTGAAGCCTTCCAGTTCGACTGGAGCGAAGACTACGCGGTTTTTGGCGGTGAGCGCACAAAGTTGCAGGTTGCGCATATCAAGCTGTCTCACAGCCGGGCGTTCCTCGTGCGGGCATATCTGCTTCAGACCCACGAGATGCTGTTCGATGCCCACTGGCACGGTTTCCGTGTTCTGGGCGGTGTGCCGGAACGTGGCATCTACGATAGTGAGGCGTGAGCCGCCACCGGTCCGAGGCCATGCCGAACGAAGACAGCGGTGGATCGGATCGGGCGCGGCAAGGAGCGACAGGTCAACATGCGCTTCCTCGCCATGGCCAACCATTATGTCTTCGAGCCGGAATTCTGCAATCCGGCCGCAGGTTGGGAGAAGGGTCAGGTCGAGAAGAACGTCCAGGATGCACGACCGCGGCTTTGGCAGCCGATGCCGGACTTTCCCGATCTCGCGGCGCTGAATGATTGGCTGGAACAGCGCTGCAAGGCGCTCTGGCAGGAGATCCCGCATGGCCGTCTGGCTGGGACTGTGGCCGATGCCTGGGCTGAGGAACAGGCCGCGTTGATGCCGGTGCCGCCGGCCTTCGATGGCTTCATCGAATGGAGCAAGCGCGTCTCTCCCACCTGTCTGATCAGCTTCGAGCGCACTCGCTACAGCGTGCCGGCGTCGTTCGCGAACCGCCCTGTCAGCCTCCGCGTCTATCCTGACCGGCTCGTCATCGCCGCAGAGGGCCAGATCCTATGCGAGCATGCACGGCGGATTGACCGCTCCCACCAACTACCGCCGCAAACGGTCTACGACTGGCGGCATTATTTGGCGGTCATCCAGCGCAAACCTGGCGCGCTCAGGAATGGCGCTCCGTTTGCCGAGCTGCCGCCAGGATTCAAACAGTTGCAGGAACAGATGCTGCGACGTCCTGGTGGAGACCGTGAGATGGTCGATATCCTTGCATTGGTCCTGCACCATGACGAGCAAGCTGTTCTGACCGCTGTGGAACTGGCTTTGGCCGAAGGGGTCGCGACCAAGACACATGTGCTGAATATTCTCCATCGCCTGATTGATGGCAAAACCAACGATGGGCCGCTCATCGATACGCCCCAAGCGCTCGCGCTGCGCCGCGAGCCTAAGGCAAATGTCGGGCGCTACGACGATCTGCGGGCCCATAACACCGGAGGCCGCCATGCGTCATGATCCCGCCAGCGGCGCCGTCATTATCATGCTTCGCAGCCTCAAGATGCATGGCATGGCGCAGGCCGTGACCGATTTGATTGAGCAAGGCGCGCCTGCATTCGAAGCGGCAGTTCCGATCCTAACCCAGCTGTTGAAGGCGGAGATGGCCGAACGAGAGGTCCGGTCGATTGCCTATCATATGAAAGCGGCACGCTTTCCGGCCTACAAAGACCTGTCGGGTTTCGACTTCTCAAGCAGCGAGATGAATGAAGCCACGGTGCGCCAGCTCCATCGATGCGAGTTCATGGAGGGGCGCAGAATATCGTGCTCATCGGTGGGCCCGGCACCGGAAAGACCCATGTTGCGACCGCGCTTGGCATCCAGGCCATTGAGCATCACCGCCGCAAGGTGCGGTTCTTCTCGACCATCGAATTGGTCAACGCCCTTGAGCAGGAAAAGACGAAGGGAAAGGCAGGCCAGCTTGCCGAGACCCTTGTGCGCCTCGACCTCGTGATCCTCGACGAGCTGGGTTACCTGCCGTTCAGCGCCTCAGGCGGCGCACTGCTCTTCCATCTGCTGAGCAAGCTTTACGAACGCACCAGTGTCATCATCACCACAAATCTCAGCTTCAGCGAATGGGCCACGGTCTTTGGCGACGCCAAGATGACCACGGCGCTGCTCGATCGGCTTACTCACCGTTGTCATATCCTGGAAACCGGTAACGACAGCTTCCGCTTCAAAGCCAGCACCGAAGCAGCAGCCCGAAAGAAAAGGAGGCTGCGATGACTTGACCCAAACATGACCCGCTTCGCATAATCTAAAGGTGGGTCAGTTCTCGGTGGAAAAACCGGGTCACGTCTCGACAGAAATCAACAGACAAGACCATCAACGCAATGCTGGATCGCGCCGGCGGCGGCCGCGTCGGGCGCTCGCAGCTGCGCAAAGAGGTTCTCGAGATCGCCAAGGATCCCGAGATGGCCGAGGCCGTGGTCCTGACCGCCCTTGACGTAGCGGAAGCCGATGGCGAAATCGAACCGGCCGAGCAGAAGGTGCTTGAGACCCTCGCTAAAGACCTCGGCCTCGACCTCGCGCGGCTCGCAGATTGATGGATCGCCTCAACACCCCTGCAGTGATCAGTGCGGCCGGCGTGGCCGTCATCGCGCAGGTGATCCTGCCCGTCGCTCTCGATCTCATCGCATCGGTCGCGATCTTCGGCTGCGGCGCGGTCTGCGGCTGGCGAAGCCGCAAAACTTAACCTTGGGAAAGGACTTCAACATGAGCACGATCGACAGCAGTTCCGATCAGCGCACCGCCAACAATGCCGTGCGCCACGCCTACCGCACCCTCTCGGAAGCCGAGAAGGCACAGATGCAGCAGGTCAAGGACATGAGTGCCGACCTCATTGCCAAGCTGCACGAGATCGGCGGGACCGATCCTGCAGGCGACCGCTTGGCCTCGCGCGATCTCTCTCTGGCCAACACCCACATCGAGGACGCCGTGATGCGTGCCGTGCGCCACATCACCGCCTGACGCTCCGGTGACCGGCCCCGCGCGGGCCGGCATCCCGAGCGCCATCGATGGAGGTATCGAGACATGGACATTCAGAACAGCTTCGACGGCATGCCCGACAGGCTGCCGCCACCGACAGGGAGCGACGGCGCAGACATCATGCGCAACGCCCACTGCAAGCGCCGCAAGGCCCCGCCTGTGAAGGAGACAGCCGAAGACAGACAGCAGAGCGACAACACCTATGGCATCGCCGCTGAAGAGTTGCGGCAGTTTATCGAACAGTTCGAACAGCTGGACGCGGAGAAGAAGGACATCTCTGCGCAGCAAAAGGAGCTGATGGCCGAGGCCAAAGCCCGCGGCTACGACACCAGGGTGATGCGCAAGATCATCGCGCTGCGCAAGCGCGACAAGGACGATGTGGCCGAGGAAGAGGCCATTCTAGAAATGTACAAAGCAGCATTGGGGATGCTCTGATGTCCAACGATTACGCCGCTAAGCGTGAAGCCGCGCGCCGCCGCCCGCGAAAAATACGCTGCCGACATGGAGGGCCAACCGCCGCTCAAGCGCGGCGACGCGCTTTGGTGGATAGGCCACGATGAAGAGAGCTTCTCATGCCATGCCGCCACCCGCGACGAGGCCATCGAGATCGGTCATAAAGATTATGACGACGGCGATGGCTTCCACATTGTCCAGGCTCGACAGGACGAAATCGACCTCGCCGCCGCATTCGATCTCGAGCGGTTCATCGAGGAGGTCGATTGTCACTTCGAAGATCTCCAAGGGGAGGATCACGAAAGCTTCCTCTCGAGCTACAGCCACGTTGAGCTTGACGCCCTCGAAACCGCGATCCGTCACACCGTCCGTCAATGGCAGGTCAAGACGCGGCTGGACGGCGGCGGAACCTGCTATCCGTCCATCTTCACCGCATGCGGTCATGACGAGCACATTCCCTCCATGAAGGAAGGTGGTGCCGCATGAGGACCCACCGCGGCGTCACCGTTGTGGAAAGCGACCACCCAAGCGGCGCGCGCACCTGGGCGCATGAAGAGAGCGGCTCTGGCGGCGTTGCCCACACCAACGAAGAGGCGATCCGCCAAATCAGCCGCGCCTTGGGGCCGGATCCGGCGTGTGCGTTCTGTCGCGGGCATGGGTCGGACGACTGGGCCTTTGAGGCACTCGTACCCTGCGCGGTCTGCTTTCCGGAGGATCCGGTGGACGACGATAAAAGGAGGGTTGAGTGATGGGCCGACGCGTCACTTTCAGACAATCAGACATGGTCCGCGCATATCGGGCGGCAGCAGATGCCGGCACTCCCGTGTCAAAGACGGAAATTATGCCTGATGGGCGATCGTGATTTACCACGACGAGGTCACCAAGGCCGGGGCGATGTCTCCGTTCGAACAATGGAAGGCCGAGCATAATGCGCATGCGCCTTAAGGGATTGAACAAAGTCAGCAAGCGCTTGGCCAACGGGACGCTCGTGACTTATTATTACGCTTACTAGGGCGGGCCGAGGCTGCCGGGAAGGCCGGGAGATCCGGAGTTTGTTGCGGCCTATGCAGCAGCCACTCGCGAAAAAATCGCCCCCGTTTGGATCGTCTCCAATCAGTTTTGAATGCCTACCAGGACAGCCCCAAGTTTCTCGACTTGGCCGTAAGAACGCGCCGCGACTACACCCGCAACATTCGGGTAATTGAAAAGCGGTACGCGGATCTGCCCATCGACGCCCTGCCCGATCCTGCCACTCGCGGGGACATGCTGGATTGGCGCGACACCATGGCGCGAAAATCACGGCGACAGGCCGATTATATCTTTGCCACCCTTGCCGCGATCTTGGCCTGGGCAAAGATCGCGGTCGCGTTCCCACAAACCCATGCGAACGGCCGGGCAAGCTCTATCGCTCGGATCGCGCCGAAAGCATCTGGACCAGCGACACCGAAAGCGCACTGCGCGAAGTTGCACCCGATCGCATTTGGCTGGCCTATATGTTGGCCATCTGGACCGGACAACGACAGGGTGATCTGCTGCGCCTAACCTGGACCGCCTATGACGGCCGTGCGATCCGCCTCAGGCAGTCGAAGACGGGCGCGCGGGTCACTGTTCCTGTAGGGGCGCCGCTTAAGGAGCTTCTGGATCTCACCCCGAGGGCGACAACCACTATTTTATCGACCTCCGAGGGGACGCCCTGGACCAGCGATGGCTTCAGAAGCACATGGCGGAAAACCTGCGTGGCGGCCGGAATTATTGGACTTGGCCTCAAGGGGCCGACCTTCCACGATATCCGGGGCACCGCCGTGACCCGCTTGGCCTTGGCTGGATGCTCGACGCCCGAGATCGCGACGATTACCGGTCACGCCTTGAAGGACGTCGAGCTGATGCTGGACGCGCATTACCTCGCCCGCGATATCGGGCTCGCCGAATCAGCTGTACGTAAACGCGAGAATCATGAGGCGCATCCGGGACTTTTCCCAACTGCGCGCCCAACCGGCTCAAGATGTTCGTGAAGTGTGCGGCTAGATTGCCAGTATTTAACTGGCAGGGGCAGAGGGACTCGAACCCACGACCCTCGGTTTTGGAGACCGATGCTCTACCAACTGAGCTATACCCCTAAGCCGCGCGTCTTCTTACGGCTGCTTGCGTGACTGTTCAAGAGGAGAAGTGAAGCGGAATGCAGATCGTCCCCCGCGATCAGCGCCCCGCCTCCTCTCGTCCCGCTTCGCCGCTTTCGTCCAGCGCAAGAAACCCGCCCGATTGGCGCTGCCACAAAGCCGCATAGATGCCGCCCCGCGCCAGCAATTCCTCGTGGCTGCCCTCTTCGACGATCCGGCCCGCATCCATCACGACCAGTCGATCCATCTGCGCGATGGTCGAAAGACGATGGGCGATGGCGATCACGGTCTTGCCCTGCATCAGCCCGATCAGCTGCTGCTGGATCGCGGCTTCGACCTCGCTGTCGAGCGCCGAGGTCGCCTCGTCCAGCACCAGAATCGGCGCATCCTTGAGCAGTACCCGTGCAATGGCGATTCGCTGGCGCTGGCCGCCCGACAACTTGACCCCGCGCTCGCCGACATGTGCCTCCAGCCCCGCCGGCCGTGGCTGTCGACCAGCGTCTGGATGAAGTCCCAGGCTTCGGCCGAACGCGCGGCGGCAATGATCTCCGCCTCGCCGGCATCGGGGCGGCCGTAAGCGATATTGTCGCGCACCGAGCGGTGCAGCAGCGAATTGTCCTGCGTCACCACCCCGATCGCCGCGCGCAACGATTCCTGCGTCACCCCGGCGATATTCTGGCCGTCGATCGTGATCTCGCCCGCCTCGATGTCGTGAAAGCGCAAGAGCAGGTTGATCAGCGTCGATTTCCCCGCGCCCGAGCGGCCGACGAGACCGATGCGCTCGCCCGCGCGGATCGTCAGGTTGAGATCGTCCAGAACGGTGCGCGGCTTTTCCTCGACCTCGGAATGGTAGTGGAAGGTGACGTGGCGATAGCTGACCTCGCCCGCCCCGCGCTTCAGCGGCTGCGCATCGGGCGCGTCGTTGACGACGCGCGGCAGCGCGAGGCTCCCGATACCGTCCCGCACCGTGCCGATGTTTTCAAAGAGCCCCGCGAACTCCCACATGATCCAGTGGGACATATTGCCCAGACGCAACGCCAGCGGGATCGCCACCGCGACCGCACCAACCTCGATCTGGCCGTTGACCCAAAGCACCAGCCCCAGCGCCGTCACCGCCCCCGTCAGCAGCGAGTTCAGCGTCGAGAGCGAGACGTTTTGGATCGAGGCCAGCCGCATCTGCGCATGAACCGTACCGAGAAAGGCGTCCATGCTTTCGCGGACATAGCTTTCCTCCCGCGCGGAATGCGAGAACAGCTTGACCGTGGTGATATTGGTATAGCTGTCGACGACGCGGCCGGTCATCACCGCACGCGCATCGGCCTGCCCCTCCGAGACCTCCGCGATGCGCGGAATGATCCACCACAGCAGCACGCCATAGGCCAGCCCCACAGCGCGAAGGGCAGCGCGAGCCAGGGTCGGTCGTCGCGGCAAGGATCAGAGCGCCGATGAAATAGACGCCGACATAGACCATGACATCCATGAACTTCATCGCGACTTCGCGCACCGCCAGCGCGGTCTGCATCAGCTTGGTCGCGATCCGCCCCGCGAATTCGTCCTGAAAATAGCTCATGGACTGGCGCAACAGATAGCGGTGCGCCTGCCAGCGGATGCGCTGCGGGAAATTGCCCATCAGCGTCTGGTGCATCACGAGCGAGAAAAGGATTTGCAACAGGGGCAACCCGACCAGCAGGATGGCGGCCATCGCGAGCAGCCTGCCGCCCTCGGCCTGCCAGAAACCCGCGCGATCCGCTTCGGCCAGCCGGTTCACCAGATCGCCGAGATAGCCGAACAGCACCACCTCGGCGACGGCGATCGCGGCCGAACACGCCGACATCACCCCCATCCAGGGCAAAGCGCTTTTGGAATAATGCAGAATGAACCGCCACATCCCCGCGGTGCCATCTGCGGCGGATCATCGGGATAGGGCTCTAGCCGGTTCTCAAACCAACGAAACATGGTCGGCCTCAAAAATGCGGGTCGCAGGAGCGCCACAGAAGCCGGCTCTAGCGCAGCGCCCCGCCCGATAACGGGCAAAACGCGGCGCGCCGGTCATGCGGGCGCGGAAACGGGGGCAGGACGCAGTCGGGCGGTTCGGACCCCTTCGCGACCTTCGGCAGCATAGGCTGGAAACCGGACGCGAGGGGGCACAAGCATTGCCCGAAAGGCGGCGGCGGGGCCCGTCACGTCTGGTGAGTGGAGGATGCGGCAATCCCGCATCAGGATAGAGGCAAACATGTGAAATCCTTGTGAATCCGGTGACGCGAAACGCTCAGATCGTGGGGATTCCATGATATGCACTCCTTATATCCAATTCCTCCATAGCAGTTTTCCGGCCCTGCCACAAGCAGGCCGCAAGATGCAGCCTGCCGCCAAAGGGCCAAGCATCGCGAAGCTCGGGCGTCAGATCACCGGCGGGGGCGCGGGTCAGGCAGCCATGCCGTGATTGACGGTTTCGATCCAGTTGTCCTCGGAATCGATATCGAAGGCGGCATAATACTTCGGGCGATCCCCGGCCGCGAAGGCGATTGGATCGGCCCGCCCGCCGTATCGCGATCGCCGTTCCAGAAAAACGGGCTTCCCGGCACGCCGAAACCGGCATGGGAACCCTGCCCGCCGGTTCGCCCGTCATCCAGCTCGAGCTGGATCGCGACACCCGAGGGCGCAAGCACCCTTTCCTAAAAGTTGCGGGTCCGCCCCGAATTCCTGACGGTCTGACGGATATGGTAGAGTATCGGTCTCCAAAACCGAGGGTCGCGGGTTCGTGCCCTCTGCTCGTGCCAGCCGATATTTGCTCTCTCCCTGTGACAAACAGGCGAGGCCCCTTCTCTTCTCTTTCATGCGGGCAATATCCCGGGGTCCGGGGCAGCGCCCGGCTTGGCGCCGTCCGCCTGATGATAGCGCCGCCAATGAAAAAGGCCCGCCCCTTTCGGGACGGACCTTCTTTCGTATCACCGGACCGGTAGGGGCGTTGCCGCCCCGCCAATCACTTGATGATTTTCGAGACGACGCCTGCGCCGACCGTACGGCCGCCTTCACGGATAGCGAAACGCAGCTTCTCTTCCATGGCGATCGGTGCGATCAGTTCGACTTCGAACTTCAGGTTGTCGCCCGGCATGACCATCTCGGTGCCTTCCGGCAGCTTGACGGTACCGGTGACGTCCGTGGTGCGGAAGTAGAACTGCGGACGGTAGTTCGCGAAGAACGGCGTGTGACGGCCACCTTCCTCTTTGGTGAGGATATAGGCTTCGGC
Source organism: Paracoccus cavernae (assembly GCA_030410095.1). Taxonomy (GTDB): domain Bacteria; phylum Pseudomonadota; class Alphaproteobacteria; order Rhodobacterales; family Rhodobacteraceae; genus Paracoccus; species Paracoccus cavernae. Next base: position 2,979,062 of record JAUFRC010000001.1, on the reverse strand, counting down.
TTCGAACTGGGTGTGCGGCTTGACCGAACCCGGTTTGCACAGAACCTGACCACGCTCGACACCGTCACGGTCAACGCCGCGCAGCAGCGCGCCGATGTTGTCGCCGGCTTCCCCGCGATCCAGCAGTTTGCGGAACATTTCCACGCCCGTGCAGGTCGTTTTCTTGGTGTCGCGGATACCCACGATTTCCAGTTCGTCGCCGACGTTGACAGCGCCACGCTCGACGCGGCCGGTCACAACCGTACCACGGCCCGAGATCGAGAACACGTCTTCGATCGGCATCAGGAACGGCAGGTCAACCGCACGCTCGGGCGTCGGGATGTACGCGTCAACAGCTGCCAGAAGCTCTTTGATCGAGTTCTCGCCGATTTCCGGATCGCGGCCTTCGAGTGCGGCAAGAGCCGAACCTTTGACGATCGGAATATCGTCGCCCGGGTAGTCGTAGGACGACAGAAGCTCGCGGATTTCCATCTCGACGAGTTCCAGCAGTTCCGGATCGTCAACCTGGTCGACTTTGTTCATGTAGACGACCATGAACGGGATGCCGACCTGACGGCCGAGCAGGATGTGCTCGCGCGTCTGCGGCATCGGGCCGTCAGCTGCGTTCACCACCAGGATCGCGCCGTCCATCTGAGCCGCGCCGGTGATCATGTTCTTAACATAGTCGGCGTGGCCGGGGCAGTCGACGTGCGCATAGTGACGCGACTCGGTCTCGTATTCGACGTGCGTGGTCGAGATCGTGATGCCGCGTGCTTTTTCTTCAGGCGCGTTATCGATCTGATCGTAGCCTTTGAAATCGCCGAAATAGCGCGTGATCGCAGCCGTCAGCGTCGTCTTGCCGTGGTCAACGTGGCCGATCGTGCCGATGTTGACGTGCGGTTTGTTCCGTTCAAACTTTGCCTTTGCCATCATGGCCTCCTGTCGAGGGGACCCTGCGCACGGTGGTCCCATGAATCATCCGCCGCGATTTATAGTCGCCGCCAGAAAAAATCAAGGGTCGGCATGCCTCCGCCACACCAAGGAGCGAGGCGGGAACCGCTTGGGCCAGCTCACGTTCTGCTTGCAGGAACGGAGCCCGCTTTTCGGGCCCCGCCCATCAGGGAGAAGACCATGAGCCTCGTTAAGACATTGGCCCGCGTTGCAGCGGGCGTCATGATCGCCAAAGGGGTCGGCGCGGTCATGCGCAACAGCCAAAACAATGCCCGCGATGCAAACGCTTCGGGCGGCAGTTCGCGCCAAACCGGCGGCGGGATTCTCGGCGACCTGTTGCAAAAGAGAGGCAGTTCCGGCCGCAGCCCCTCGCAGGGGGCGGCTTGGGTGATCTTCTGGGCGGGATTCTCGGTGGCCAGTCCGGCGGCCAGTCCTCGGGTCAGGCCGCCAATCGCGGGGCCGGAAGCGGCCAGCGTTACGGCGGTCCGCGCAGCGCGGGTGCAAGCGGCGGTTTGGGCGGGCTTTTCGACCAGATCACGGGTCAGGTCACCGGCCGCACCGGAAGCGCAACCGGCACCACCAGCCGGAGCGGCACGACCCAGGCCGGCGCGGGTGGCGGGCTCGGCGATCTTTGGGCGGTCTGGGCAACGCGGCGGCAGCGGGCGGCCTCGGCGGTCTTCTGGGCGGCCTGCTTGGCGGACGCGGTGCGCAGCAAAGCCAGCAGCCTGCCGACGACGGGCTGGCCTATCGCGACTCCCAGCCCAGCAATGACGCAAGCTTCGGCGAGGTCTTCAACGACAGCCTCTCGACCGGAGCAGAACCCGCCGTCGCCCCCACTCCCGAACAGAATGCGGTTGCGGGACTTTTGCTCAAGGCGATGATTCAGGCCGCCAAATCGGACGGCAAGATCGACGATAGCGAAAAGCAGCGCCTGCTGGCGGAAATGGGCGATCTCGACGATGCCGAGCGCGGTTTCATCCGCGAGCAAATGGCCGCCCCCGTCGACCCCGAGGCCCTCGCCCGCGAGACGCCGCAGGGTCTTGCGCCGCAGGTCTATCTGATGTCGCTCATGGCCATCGATTTCGACAACGAAGCCGAAGCGCGCTATCTCCATGCGCTGGCGCAGGCGCTCAAGCTCGACCAGACCCAAATCAACCAGATCCATCAGGAAGTGGGCGTGCAGAACCTCTATTCCTGATCGAACAGCCCCAATTGGCGCGGCGCCCCTTCGTCGGGTGCCGCGCTTTCCAGCCCCGAAAGCGTGATGCCCAGCAGACGCACGCCGCGCGGATCGGCAAAGACCGGCGCGAGCAGATCTCCGGCCAAAGCCAGCAATTCGGCAGGCCCTTCGACCGGACGCGGCAGGGATTTCGCGCGGGTGATCTGGCGGAAATCGCCGTATTTCACCTTTACCGTCACAGTTTTGCCGCGGCTTTTCGTTTTTCGGCATGGGCCCAAACCTTGTCGGCCAAAGGCCGCAACTCGGCCCGCGCCAGTTCAAGATCGCGCAGATCGCTCATGAAGGTATTCTCGGCACCGATGGATTTGCGGATGCGGTCGGGCCTGACCTCGCGGTTGTCGATACCGCGCGCGATGTTCCAGTAATGGGTGCCGGACTTCCCGAAACGCGCGGTCAGGAATTCTTGCGACTGGCGGCGCAGATCGGCGCCGTTGCGGATGCCATGCTCTTCCATCCGCGCGGCCGTCGCGGGGCCGATGCCGTGGAATTTGCCGATCGGCAGGCTGGCCACGAAATCCGCGCCCGCCTCGGGCGGGATCACGAAAAGCCCGTCGGGCTTGCGCTGGTCCGAGGCCATTTTGGCCAGAAACTTGTTGTAGCTCACTCCCGCCGAGGCGGTCAGCGCCGTCACCTCGCGGATCTTGGCGCGGATCTCCTGGGCGATGCGGGTGGCGGTGCGCCCCTCGAGATGGTCGGTCACATCGAGATAGGCCTCGTCCAGCGACAAAGGTTCGATCTGCGGGGTATATTCGGCGAAAATCGCGCGGATTTGCTGGCTGACGCTGCGGTATACGTCGAAACGCGGCCGCACGAAGACCAGCGCGGGACAAAGCCTCAGCGCGCGGCTGGAGGGAATGGCCGAGCGCACGCCGAAGACACGCGCCTCGTAGCTGGCGGCTGCAACTACGCCGCGCTCGATCCCGCCGACCGCCACCGGCTTGCCGCGCAGCTCCGGATTGTCGCGCTGCTCGACCGAGGCATAGAAGGCATCCATGTCGATATGGATGATCCGGCGGATGGGCACGGGCGCCTCGCCGGATCCTTCGGTGCTCATGGCAGGATGCGGGCCTCGCCGGCGCGAAGCCCCTCGCCCATGCGGTCGAAGCGCATATAGGCGATCGCGCGGCCGCCCGAGCGGGTGAAGAGCGTGCCCGCCTCGCGGCCGTCCGCCATCAGGATCGGCGTGCCCGCGGGGCCTCGCCTTCGATGCCCACCGAGATCAGCCCTTTGCGCAGCTCGGTCTTGTGCTTCATCCGCGCCGTCACTTCCTGCCCGACATAGCAGCCCTTGCGGAAATCGACGCCGTTCAGGCGGTCGAATCCGGCCTCGAGGATGAAGGTCTCGTTGGGGATCAGCTCGACCAGAGTCTCGGGGATGACACGGGCCACGCGGATCGCGTCGAAATCGCTGCCGTCATCGCCGCCCTTCTCGCCATAAAGCCGCCAACCAAGCGCTGCATCGCGCGGATCGGTGATCGCGCCTTCGGGCATATCGCCCGTTCCACGTGCAACATCGAGGCCGCTATCCGCGAGTTCGACCTTCGAGCGCAGCTTGTACATCGACAGGCGGCGCATCAGGTCGTCGGCCAGACGGGCATCGACATCGATCAAAAGCGCCTCGGTCCCGTCGGGCAGGACATGCGGCACGATCAGGAAATCGGCCAGATATTTGCCTTGGGGCGTCAGCATTGCCGCCCAGACCGGCGCACGGGCCACGTCATTGCTGACCAGCCCTTGCAGAAACTCGACCCTGTCCGGTCCGGCGACCGAAATGATGCGTCGCATGGTGATCTCACTTTCCGAATTGCAGCCGGACAAGCGCGGCATAGGCGCCGCCCTTTTCCATCAACTGGTCATGGGTGCCCTCTTCGACAACCCTGCCCGCCTCGATCACGACAATCTTGTCGGCCTGACGGATGGTGGACAAGCGATGCGCGATCACAAGCGTGGTACGCCCCGCCGAAAGTGTATCGAGTGCCTGCTGCACCAGCCGCTCCGAGGCCGCATCCAGCGCCGAGGTCGCCTCGTCCAGAAGCAGGATCGGTGCGTCGCGCAGAATGGCGCGGGCGATGGCGATGCGCTGACGCTGGCCACCCGAAAGCGCCGAGCCCCGCGGGCCGGCGGGCGTATCCAGCCCCTGCGGCAGCACATCGACGAAATCGACGACATGGGCGGCCGAGATCGCGCGACGCACCGCGGCCTCTTCGGCAACCTGTCCCAAAAGGATATTCTCGCGCAGGGTCTCGTCGAAAAGTGCGGCATCCTGCGACACGGTCGAAAACTGGTCGCGCAACACAGGCAAGGCGTAGTCGCTCACCGGCAGACCGCCCAGAAGCACCTGCCCCGAGGCCGGATCGACCATGCGCGTCAGCAGGTTGAAAACCGTCGATTTCCCCGCCCCCGAAGGCCCGACCAACGCCGTGGTCTTGCCGGCTTCGGCGGTAAAGCTCAGGCCCTGCAGCACAGGATGGCCGTCATAGGCAAGGCGCACGTCGCGCAGCTCGATCTCGGTCGAGGCCGGAGGCTCGATCCGCGCGCCCGAGACGATCGCGGGCCTCATATCGAGGATTTCGTAGATCCGCTCGAGCGAGGCCGCCGCCGTCTGCCATGTCCCCGCAAGCCCGCCCAAGCGGCGCAGCGGCTGGAAGGCCAGCGCAATCGCGGTGAAAAAGGACATGAAGTCGCCGATCGAGCGCGTGCCCTCGGTCACTTCGGTCCCGCCAAGCGCCAGCACGCCGACAAAGCCGAGGCCGGTGATGATGTCGACCAAAGCGGGAATGACCGCCCCCATCGCCGCCATTTTGATCTGGCCCTTGCGGATCAGATCGACGATCCGGCCAAAGCGCTCGGACTGGTAATCCTCCATCCGGTTGAGCTTGACCGCATTGATGCCGTGGATAACCTCGTCGATCCGCGTCGTGCGCAGGCTGGCTATCTGGCGGTTCTGGCGCATTTTGCGCCGGATGTAGCGCTGCACCAGCATCATCGGCGTGACCAGAAGCGGCACGCCCACCAAAGCGGTCAGCGTCCACATCGGGTCGATTGCCAAAGCCACCGCGAAAAGCGCCACCAGCGAAACGATGTCGCGCCCCATCCCCGAAATGAAGGTCTGCCAGACGCCTTGTACCGCTTGACTGTCGCCCTGGACCCGCTCGATCAGCGCGCCGGGGATTGGCCTGAAAGAAGCTCCCGTCCAGCGTCATGATATGGCGCAGAAGGTCCTTCTGGATATGGCTCGAGACCGACAGCGAGACCGAGGTCATCAAGCTGCGGTTGAGCACATAAGTCACCGCGCGGATCACGAAAAGCGAGAAGATCGCGCCGCCCACCCACCAGATCGCATCGGTATTTCCGCCGACGAAAACATGGTCGAACAAGGGCTTGAGCAGCCAGCTCAGCATCCCGAGCGTCGAGCCCTCGATAATCAGCAGGATCAGCGCGAAACCGATCGGCGCCCAGTAGGGACGCAGATAATCCGCCCACATCCGGCCGAATAGCCCCGCCCTGCGCTTTGCCTTGCTCTGCATCCTGATCCTTGCCGGTGGTTGTTCCTGCCCTCAGGGATACTGGTCACGGCTGCAAGGAGCAAGAAGCCTCGCCGCGCGGCGCGATGGCGCCCGAACGCAGTGGCAAGCGGTGTGCCGATGATTGACTTGGGGGATCCTGCCGAACAGCCTTCGCCGGCCCGCTCTAGACGCGCAAACGCCTCGAAGGCGCTTTATCGCAAGAGGTTATCTTCGCAGGAAAAATATGGTGAGCCCAACAGGATCTGAACCTGTGACCCACTGATTAAAAGTCAGTTGCTCTACCAACTGAGCTATGGGCCCACATATGAGAAGTGTTGACTAGGGACATCCGTCCGAGGGGTCAAGGCGAAAAGCGCAGATTTTTTACAGATTTTTAACGTTTTGCGCGAAAAAGTTCCGCTCCGGCATCAGGCACGCAGCTTGACCACTTTGGACCGGCAATCGCCGCCATGCCTTGCAACCGCCAAGCGCGGCGCTACTTCAGCCCGCGCAGATTGGTCAGATATTCGACGATCTTCGGCGCGTCGGCCTCGTCGATACGGGCATGATCGGCCCAGCCCATCTTGTCCACGACCTCCCTCCACTGCGCCTCGTGGACTTCGGGCTGATAGAGCAGATGGTCGGCGGAATGGCAGGCGAGACAGGTGTAATTGGTCTCGTCCGTGCCGTCGCCGCCCTCGGGCATCACCCCGTCGCTCAGCGGCAATTCGAAATGCACGGTCGTCAGTGACTGGATCTTGTCCGTATCCCCTCCGACCGGCGCAGCGGCGGGCGCGCCCTCGGCTGGGGTCGGGGTCGGCGCGGGTGCGCCTTGGGCAAAAGCGGAACCGGCACCCGCCAGAAGAACCGCCATCGTGGCGAAAATACGAAGCGCCATCATTTCACCTTTCAGCAGAGTTTCCGGATCAGAAATTACACAACATCGAGTGTCCGCGTCTCGACCGAGCTCCACATATAGCCTGCCGGATTCCATGTGCGTTGCATCGGCTGGGCCACGCCATCGAGGTTGGTACAGCGCAGCATCACCCCCGCCGGCCCCTTGGTGTCGAAGGTCACATTCGCGCTCCAGCCTCGGAAACTATATTTGCCGTAATCCGCGCCCAAACGCGCCGGACGCCAGCTTTTGCCGCCGTCGAGCGAGTAATCGACCGACTTCACCCCCGCATCACCGCCAAGGGCAATTCCGCGCAACTCGATGGGCTTGCCAGAAGCGACCTGCGCCCCGTCCTGAAGATTGGTCACGATCGAGCGCGGAAAGATCGCGGTGACCTTTTCCAGCTGGAAACCCTCGCGCACGCCCGCCCCCACCGAGGCAAAGGGCTCGGTCGGCACATGGTAGCCCCTCGCGGTCCAATAGGTGTCGTCGGGCTTGGTCAGGACCTCGATATCGCTGAGCATCTTGATCCAATAGACCGAGCTCCAGCCCGGAACGATCAGACGCAAGGGAAACCGTTGAGATAGGGAATCTCCTCGTCATTCATGCCGAAAGCGATCATCACCTCGCCGTCGCGGGCATGATCGAGGTCGAGCGAGGCGATGAATTGCGGTGCCTCGGGGAAGATCGCCTGATCGAGTCCGGCAAAGCGAACCTGCACCGAGCCCGCCTTGGTCCCCGCCCCATCGAGCACGTCGCGCAGACGCACGCCGGCCCAGCGCGCATTGCCCATCGCGCCATTGCCCCATTGCGGCCCCAGCACGCGTGGCTGGAAATAGCTGCGCCCCGAACCCGCGCAGAGGCAGACGGCCGCAATCTCGACCCGTTCGTAATCCTTGAGGATATTGTCGACCGTCAGGCTGAGCGGCGTCTCCACATTGTCGCGGATCGCAAGGCGGAAACTGCCCACGTCGATATCTTCGGGCAAAGTCGCCCAGTGCCAGCTGACGAAAAAGCGGTTGTTTGGGGGTGAAAACGCCCTGATCGAAGACCCTGGGCGGCGTCTCGAGCCAAGGCGGCGAGGTGCGCTGGAGGATCATCCGCCCCTTCTGGGGATAGGCGGTGGTAAAGGGACGCGCCTCGGGGCCGCCCGCGATACCGGTGTGATAAAGATCTCCAGCCACCCCATCCGCCGCATTCTGTGCCAGAACCTTGCCGGCCAGGAGAGAAGCCGAGGCCCCAGCGATGTCGCCGCGTCGTGAAATGCCTATGAAAACCAATCATGTAAGGCTACCGTTTGCAGAAAGCTGCGTCGCGCCATGTCAGACATTTAATATATAAATGCAGCCATGGTTCCGTCGGTCACGCAAGCATCCGGACGCGAAATCCCTGTCGGAAAATCACCCTCTGCACCGTTTCGGGCAAAGCTGCCGCCGAATTGGGCAACGCGAAAACCGGCGGTTGAAAAGCGCCGGCTTCCACTCATCGTCCGATATCGCAAAATGGCCGAAACGGGACTTGAAGGTACTGCCTTGGTCGCGGGCCGGTACCTGCCGCACACTCGATTGTGACAGCCGCGCCCCTGCGACGCGGCCTATTCCTCGGTCTCGGGAAGGTAGCGGAAGTCCTGCGGATGGTTGGTCACGCTGCCGCTCAGGGTCGCGTAGAGCAGGCTCTTGCCGTCGATCCCTTCCGGCCCGCCGCCGATATTGAGCCAGGTGAGCGCCTCGGTCCCTGCCTCGTCGTCGCTGGTCGCGATTACGCCATACATGACGCCTTTTCCCTCGTCATATAGCACCGCCATGCGATGGGGGCCGCAGAGATGCTCTTCGCAGGCCGACATCGCGAGGTAGTCGCGCCCGCCGAAGCTGACCCGATCACCCGGCGAGGTGACCGCTTTGTCATGGATCCATTCGGGGATCTCGCTTTCGCCCACCATGGTCGCGAAAGCCGCAGCCATCCGCATATCCGTGCGCAGATCGGCCAGCGAAGGCGCGACCTGAGGCGCGTTTTCTTGTGCCGCGGCGGGGAAAGCCATCGGCAGAAAATAGGCGATCGCCACAGCGGCGGCGGCGAGATATCTGAAAAGCATTGCGGGCCTCGTCATCCTGTTGGGGATTTCGCCAGCCGCTTTGCCGGAAACCGGTGCGACTGCGGGCGGAGGCTATTCCCGCGTCCAAAGACGGGCAAACGAACTTGCCGTGATGTCGATCCGCCCGTCGGCGGCGCGAAGACAGGGCCCCGCGCCGCTCTTATGGCAGGCTCAGCTATAGGCGCGCAGCGCGCGGCCGGCCTGCTGCAATGCCTCGAATCCGGCGAAACGGCAGGCGTGGAGCGCGGCGGTTTCGGGCGTGGGCGTATAGCTTTGCCGGATACGCGTCATGGCCTTCATCGCTCCGGTCATGTCGGGGTGACGGCCCGAGGCCACACCCGCGAGAATGGCCGAGCCGAGCAGGACCGGCTCTTCGGCCTCGGTCGCGACCAGCGGCAGGCCCGCCGCATCGGCGAGGATCTGGCGCGTCAACTCATGCGCGCCCGCCCCGCCCGAGATCACCACCTGTTTGACCACAGCGCCGTTTTTCGCTTGGGTTTCAATGATCTGACGCAGGCCGTAGCCGATGGCCGCGACTCCCGCGACATAAAGCGCGATCAGGCTGTCGAGGTCACGCTCCATCCCGAGGCCGGCAATGACGGCGCGGGCATGGGGGTCGGCGAAGGGCGCGCGGTTGCCGAGAAATTCCGGCACGACATGGATCTCGCCCACCAGAGAAATCGCATCCGAGGCCGTGGTCTTTTCCAATGCGCGATCAGCCAGCCAGACCGGCAGCGGCAGACCGGCCTTTGCGGCCTCGGCTGCCGCTTCGGCGGTGGCGGGATGGAAGGCCACGAGCTGGTCGATGGCCGCACCAGCAGCGGACTGGCCGCCCTCGTTGAGCCACATATCGGGGACCATCGCCTCGAAATAGGGCCCCCAGACACCCGGCACAAAGACCGGATTTTGCGTCGTGGTCATGGTGCAGGAAGACGTCCCGAAGACATAGGCGAGGCTGTCGGTCGGAGAGCCCTCGGCCCCCACGGTACCCACGCCGCCCGCATGAGCGTCGATCAGACCGGCACCGACCGCCGTTCCCGCGACCAGCCCCAGATCCGATGCCGCCTTCGTGGTCAGACCTTCGGCAAGGCGGGTGCCCGGCTCGACGATTTCTGTGCCGATGCGCGTGAAGCCCTCATCCGCCAAGGCGCCCAGCCCGATCTGGCGGAAATAGCTGTCGTCCCAACGGCGCTCATGCGCGAGATAGGTCCATTTGCAGGTCACGGTACAGGTCGAGCGCGCAAGGCTGCCCGAGGCGCGCCATGTCAGGTAATCGGCCAGATCGAAGAACTGCCATGCGGCGGCAAAGGTCTCGGGCTTGTTCTCGGCGAGCCACAAAAGCTTGGGCGTTTCCATCTCGGGCGAGATGACACCGCCGACATATTTCAGGACGTCATGGCCTTGGGCATTGATGCGCTCGGCCTGGCCGATGGCGCGGTGGTCCATCCAGACGATGATGTTGCGCTCGGGATCATCCGAGGGCCGACGGCCAGCGGCGCACCGGCTTCATCGACCACGACCAGCGAACAGGTCGCATCGAAGCTGATGCCCGCGACGTCCTCGGGGGCGATATGGGCCGCTTCAACTGCGCCTTTGACGGAATGGCAGACGGCCTCCCAGATCTGGTTGCCCGATTGCTCGACCACCGAACCGGCCTCGCGCCACATGGTGATATCGGCCTTGGCGACGCCGAGCATCCGGCCGGCAAGGTCGAAGACCCCGCGCGGGCGCTGCCCGTACCGACATCAACGCCAATCAGATATGTGCCGCTCTTGCTCATGCGGGGGCCTTTCGACAGATGGAAAGTCGCCCTCTTTGTCGGGGAGGAGACAAAGAGGGCAGCGCGCGACCTTAGAGGTCGACGCTATTGGGAAGGATCACCAGATCCCGGATCACGACATTGCGCGGGCGCGACAGCATGAAAACCACGCAATCGGCGACTTCTTTGGGCTGCATCAGCGAACCGTTGGCGAGCGCCTCGTCCATCTTGGCCTGCGGCCAATCATCCAGAAGCGCGGTCACGACCGGACCCGGCAGAACCGCACCGACGCGCACGCCATGTTCGGACACCTGACGGCGCACGGTATGGGTGAAAGCCTGCACCGCATGTTTCGAGGCGGTATAGATCGGCTCCCAGATCACCGGCACCACGCCCGCGACCGAAGAGGTCATCAGGATGTCGCCGGATTTCTGTTCGATCATGTGGCCGAGCACGGCATGGACCGAACGGAAGGCCGCATTGATGTTGAGGTTGAGCATGCGGTCCCAGGCGTCGGGATCGCCTTCGACCAGCGGGCCGCCGATATAGGCACCGGCATTGGCGTGGAAAATGTCCAGGCCGCCCGCAACCGATTTGATACCGTCGAGCATGGTCGCCACGCTTTTGGGGTCCATCAGGTCGATGACCAGCGGGAAGGCATTCGGGCCCAGCTCGTCGCAAAGCGCGCGCAGACGGTCCTCGGCGCGGTCGATCAGCACGACTTTCGCGCCGGCCTCCAGCATGGCCTTGGCGCAGGCCAGACCGATACCCGAAGCCGCACCGGTAATCGCGGCGACTTTGCCTTTGAGTTCTTCAGCCATTTCTCAAGCTCCTGAGTGCGGCGCGCCTTAGGCGCGCCCGTGGCTCACGCGCGACTGACGCGCAAGCGAATCGACGATGACCGCGATGGCCAGAACCGCGCCGGTGATCATGTAGCGCAGCGAGGACGACAGGTTCAGCAGCGTGAGCCCGTTCGAGATCGCCTGGATGACGATGATGCCCAAAAGCGCGGAATAGGCGCTGCCGCGACCGCCAAACAGGCTGGTGCCGCCGATCACGGCTGCCGCGATCGCGTTCAGGTTCACGTCACCCGTACCGGCCTGCTGGCTCGACGAGGCCAGACGCGAGGCCGACAACACGCCGCCAAGCGCCGCAAGGCTCGAACACAGCACGAAGGCCGACATGTAGATGCCCTTGACGTTGATGCCTGCGCGGCGCGCGGCTTCGCGGTTGCCACCGACGGCAAACATCGAGCGGCCCCATTTGGTGCGGGTCAGCGCATATTGCAGTGCCAGCACGAGCAGGACGAAAAAGCCGAACATATAGGGCACGCCGCGGCCGAGGTTCAGATACCAGACGGCGAATTCCAGACCGATGGTGATGGCAGCCGCCTTGATCAGCAGGATCGAAGACGGACGCGCGGTCAGGCCGGCAGCAACGCGGCGACGCGCGACCGAAAGGCCCGAAAGCACGATCACCACGCCCGGCAACAGCGCCAGCAAATGCGAGAGCCATGCCGGCATGATCAGGATCTGGCCGAACTTCACCAAAGGCGAGGCATAGGGCAGGTTGATCGAGCCGGTCGGCCCGAGAATGTAAAGCTGCATGCCGAGAATGGCGAGCAAGCCGGACAGCGAGATGATGAAGCTCGGCATCCCGATCTTGTTGAACAGGAACGAGTAGATCATCCCCACGGCAGCACCGGCAAGGATGGCGAAAAAGATCGCCGCGGCGACCGGCCAGCCCATGTTGATCCAGACGACACCGACAACGGCGGCGGCGAAACCGCTGACCGAACCGGCCGAAAGGTCGATCTCGCCCAAAAGCAGGACGCAGACGATGCCGAGCGAGATCACCCCACCGTCGCGCAATCGAACAGCAGGTTCACAAGGTTGTTCGGCGCCAGAAACACCGGATTGAGGCTGGTGAAGACGACCGAGATCACGACCAGACCGATGACCACCGGCAGAACGCCGAGATCACCCGCTTTGACGCGATCGAAAAAGGCGCGGATCGCGCCGCCGATCGTATCGTCGTGGCGCACGCGCTCGTCGCTGCGGTCCAGCGCAGAAGGTTTGGTGTTCTGGCTCATGCGCCTTGCTCCTGTGTCGAGGCCTCGGCGGCCTTGCGTTCCTGACGGCGCGAAACCGAGTTTTCGCTGGCGCCGGTGATGGCGGCGACCAGTTCGTGATTGCTCGAATCGGGGTGAAAATGCCGTTGTTCTTGCCGAGGCGCAGAACGACGATCCGGTCCGCGACGGCGCGAACGTCTTCCATGTTATGCGAGATGATGATGACGCCCAGACCACGGTCGCGGACACGCTCGATCAGGTTGAGAACCTCGGCGGTCTGCGCGACGCCCAAAGCGGCGGTCGGCTCGTCCAGCATGATGATCTTGGGATTGAGCAGCAGCGAACGCGCGATCGCGACGGTCTGGCGCTGGCCGCCCGACAACGAGGCGACGGGTTCGCGCACCGAAGGGATGCGGGCCGCAAGCTCTTTGAGAAGGGTCCATGCGCGAACCTCCATCTGCACCTCGTCGAGACGCAGCGGGTTCAGCTCGTGGCCCAGAAACAGGTTCGAGACAACATCGAGGTTCTCGCACAGCGCGAGATCCTGAAACACGGTCGCAATTCCCATGTTCAGCGCGGCACCGGGATCGGCAAGCGAGACTTCCTTGCCCTGAAACTCGATCGTGCCAGAGCTCGGCTGGTGGACACCCGCCAAAACCTTGACCAGCGTGGATTTGCCCGCGCCGTTGTCGCCCACAAGGGCGACGACTTCGCCCGCATGGATATCGAGGTCGATATCGGTCAGGGCGGAAACGGCCCCGAATTTCTTGGTGACGCCTCTCAGGCTCAGAATGCGCTCGCCCCGTGCCGGAGGTGCGGAAGAAATATCGGACATACCGTTTGCGCCTGTTTTGAAATGAAGCGCCACCCGACCGGAAAACTCTGGTCGGGTGGCGTGATATCAGAGGGTTACTGGATCAGACCCAGCGTCTTGCAGCCCTCGGCATATTCGCCGGTGCAGACTTCGTCCGTGGTCTGGATGCCTTTGTCGAAGATCTCGGCTTTGATGTTCTCGGCCGTGATGACCGCCGGAACGAACAGTTCGGACGGGGTGTTGTACAGCGTCGCCTTGGCTTCCGGCGTCTCGCCCTTCAGGAACTGGACGGTGATGTTGGCCGCAGCCGCCGCCACGATTTCCGAAGGCTTCGAGATGGTGTTGTACTGGTCGCCCGCGATGATCAGCTGCAGCGCCGCAATGGTCGCGTCGTTGCCGGTGACCGGCGGAACCGGGTTCACGCCTGCCGCCTTGAAGGCCGCAACCGCACCGCCGCCGGTGCCGTCATTGGCGGCAACCACGCCTTTGATCTCGTCGCCGAAGCGCGTGATCTGGCCTGCAGCCCATTCCTGCGCTTTCGGCGGAGCCCACTGGGGCGTGTCGAATTCCGCGAGCGTCTTGTAGCCCGAGGTCTCGAGACCCTTGTGAATGCCGTCACGGATCAGGCCGGCCGCCGCATCGGTGGGCGAGCCGTTGATCTGCAGAACGCCCGCGCCTTCCGCAACGCCCGATGCTTTCATATGCGCGACCAGCGATTCCGCGATCGCCTTGCCGATGCCTTCGTTGTCGAAGGAGACGTAGAAGTCTGCCGGCGTGTCCGGAATCGGGCGGTCATAGGCGATAACCTTGACACCCTGCGACTGTGCCAGCGTCACCAGACCGCCTGCCGCTGCCGAATCGACCGGATCGAGCACGATGACTTTCGCGCCCTGCGTGATCACCGAGTTGAACTGCTGCTGCTGCAGGGCGACATCGCCGTTGGCGTTTTGATAGATGACCGTGCAATCGGCACAGAGCTTTTCCATCTCGGCCTTGAAGCCGGGGAAATCGTGTTCTTCATAGCGGGTCGATGCCTGGTCGGGCATAAGGAAAGCGACGGTCGCCGCTTCTTGCGCCATCGCGCCCGTTGCAAAGGCCGCCGAGAGGATAGCGGCGCCCGCCATCATCGTTGCTTTGAGTTTCATCCGTGTTTCCTCCACCAAATTGTCTCCGACATCCGTTGACCGGATATGTCCTCGTCTCTGCGCCGCCACGGCCGGCCTGCGGTCTGTGCCGCAATGCTTCGGTGCCGCGACGACAATTGTCGCCCTTCAAGCCCGTGACGGCCCTCGGGTTGCGGCTTCGAGCCCTCCGCCCCAGCGCGCGGACAAAGCGTCCCCGCTGGTGCCGGCCACTCGCATCCGCCTGCCCTATCCTCGCCACCATCGATTGTGCACTCTTGCGCAATCGATGGTGCATGTAGAAGATATGACAGTTATTTTGTCAAGCCAGCGCAATATATCCAAAAGGGCAGACGCAGCGTGAGAACCCCGCCTCCGATCAAAAAACCGACCGTCCATGACCTCGCTGCACTGGCAGGGACTTCGGCCAGCACGGTCAGCGCCGTGTTGAACGGGAGCTGGGAAAAGCGCCGCATCAGCAAGCGTTTGGCCGACGAGGTCAGTCGCATCGCCGAAGAACAGGGCTATGCGCTGAACATGCAGGCGCGCGCGCTCAGACGGGCGCGGTCGGGGATCATCGGGATGATCCTGCCGATGTACGACAACCGCTATTTCAGCTCGATCGCGCAGACCTTCGAGGATATGGCGCGGGCGCGCGGGCTGTTTCCCATCGTGACCTGCACCCAGCGCGACCCGCGGCTCGAGCTCGCGGCGGCGCGGTCGCTTTTGGCCTATCAGGTCGAATATCTGGTCTGCACCGGCACGACCGATCCCGACCGGATCACGCGGCTTTGCAGCAAGGCGGGCGTACCGACCATCAATCTCGACCTGCCGGGCTCGCTCGCGCCCTCGGTGATTTCGGACAATTTCGCGGGGGCAATGGCGCTTACGCAGGACATTCTGGCGCGCTGTGCCGCCAAGGGCCATGCCGGCGAGCCGCTGCTTTTCATCGGCGGTCGCGGCACCGACCACAACACCCGCGAGCGTCTGCGCGGCTTTCGCGCGGCCCATCAGGCGGCAGGAATCGCGCTTGGCGAGGATGATGTGCTGACCTGCGGCTATGCGGCGGGCAAGGCCTCGGAGGCGCTGTCGGCTTTGGCGGCTTCCGGTGCGCCGCTGCCGCCGGGGATGTTCGTCAACTCGACGATTTCGCTCGAGGGTGATGCGCTGGATCCTGCGCTCGGACCGGCCCGAGGCAAGCCAGATCGATCTGGGCTGTTTCGACTGGGACCCTTTGCGGAAATGCTGGGAAAGGGCATCGTCATGATCCGGCAGGATGTCGAGACCATGCTGCAAACTCTTTGCCGTCATGGAAGAGACGAAACCGCAGGTCCGCAAGATCGAGATCGCACCGATCGCCCTGCGCCCACCGCTTTGAACCGGACCGTTGCCCCGGTCTGACACGAAAAAGGGGCCGCTTGGCCCCCTTGTGCTGTCTCGCGCAGACGGCGGCTCAGTAATCGCGCTCGTAATAGATCCCGAGCGTGCTGTCGCCTTCCGAATTCACCGATCCCCGCGCCGTCAGGCTGCGCGACAGATCGAGGTTGAGGTTGATCTGCGTCGTGCCGTCACCCCCGACCTGAACGTCGGTATAAAGGTTCTTCGACAGGTATTTACCCGCCCGAACCGAGACATTGCCCTGATCATCCGTCGCGAGATCGAGGTCGTCGAGACCCGTCGCCGCACGCAGACGTCCGACGATTCCTCGCCGCCCTTGCCCGCGAGGACCGCGATGGCATTGGCCAGCTGAGCCGCCTGCAGCGCCGAGATATTGTCGAGGCCGCGCCCGAACAGCAGATGCGAGAGCACCTCTTCTTCGGGCATGTCGGGATCGGACTGGAACTGGATCTCGGGATCGCGTGCCTCGCCGTCGATGATGATCCGCGTCGTAATCCCGTCCTGATCGGTTTCGGCCACAAGCCGAATGACCGGAATCATCGAACCCTGAAGCTCGATCAGCCCTTCGGTCAGATCGAAACGCTTGCCGAGCAGGTCGACACGGCCGCGGATCAATTCGAGCTGGCCGACGGGAATGACCTGACGGCTGGTGCCGGTCACGCGGATCTCGCCTCCAAGCTCGGCATCGACGCCGCGCCCGCGCACGAAGATCTGGCGCGGGGCCGAGATCACCAGATCCAGACGCGGCGGGTTGTTTCCGGGCGTCGCTGCGGGGCCGGTCATGCCCGCAGCTGCGGATGGGGCTGGGATAGCCGATCAGCCCCGCTTTGGCGCGGGTCGCGCGCACCGGCGGGCGGTCGTAGAGATGCTTGATCGCAGGGATCGAAGCCGCGCCCCGAAACCGGTCGAAGGAATGCGCAGCTCGGTCTCGCCGACATCGACACGACCGGCAATGACGACGCCGCTGCTCAGCGAGCCGCTCACCGTGAGGCGGCCGTTGGCTTCGGTCTCGTAAAGGGTCGGGTCGCGCAGAACGACGCGGCGCAGGCCGACATCAAGATTGATCTCGCGCCCGCCGACCAGCGAAATCGGCCCGCTCAGGGTCAGGTTGCCCCCGCCTCGACCGCACCTTGCACATCGAGATTGATCCGCCCGCCAGCCAGATCGGCCACGGCATTCAGATCGTCGATCGACAGGCCCAGCTTGGGCTCCGCCAGACGTCCGCCGCGCAATTCGACCCGCCCGCTCAGCGCCTCGAGCGAGGGCCGCCCGTTCAGGCGCAGGTCAAAGGTCACCGGCCCTTCGATGCTGCGGGTCCGCAGAAGCGGGTTCACCGCCGCGGAATCGGTATTGCCCGCGACCTGAAGATTGGCGGTCGAGAAGTCGCGCGCGACCGTCCCGTCAACCCGCACGCGCGTGCCGCCCGGACCGGTGCCGTTCAGGTTCATCTCGAAATTCTGGGGGTTGTCGGCGAAAGTGCCGGTCAGCTGCACAGGACCGGGGAAGCCGGTCACCAGCAGCGCGAGATCCGAGAGCCGCGCATCAAGATTGACGCCCTGACTGGGGCTGCCGTCGGCCGAGATCTGGATCTGGCCGTTACGGGCATGCAGGCTCTGGATCGAAAGGCGGTTCTGCCCGTCGATGGTCGCCGCCGTATCGAAAGTCGTCGTGCCGCGCAAAACCGCATCGGCCTGCGCATTGCCGACCGCCAGCCCGTTGGCCGAGCCCTTCAGCGTGACATGCCGATTGCCGTTTGTCTCGACCAGTGTGCCGCTTGCGTCGAGCGCACCGCGAAAGCCGCGCCCGAGGAAGCGCAGATCCTGCGCGCGCAGATCGGCGGCCAGATCGGTCACGCCCTTGCCGACCTTGCCGGTCGCGCCCAGCCGCAGGCGGGGTTGTCGATCGTCGCGGTCCCGATCTCGAAAATGCCCCCGCGTTCGATGCCGTTCAGGGTCAGACGGGTCTCGCCCGCCAAAGCGCCATCGACCTGCGACTGCCCGAAGGAGAGGTCGTGGCCAAGCCCCGTCACCTCCAGCCGACGCCCGCCGCCCGCATCATCGGCAAAGCGCGCATCGGCCTGAAGCGCCCCGCGCCAGCCGCGCCCGAAAGAGGCCAGCGAGCGCAGATCAAGCTTTGCCGCCACATCGGTCGTCTGCGGGCTGATCACGCCCGAGGCCGTCGCATCCATCTGGGCGTTTTTCAGCGTGAATGTCTTGATCGTAAAGGCCTCGCCCTGCTGCTCGGCGCTCAGATCCAGACGGGTCTCGCCGGGCAGTGCGCCCTCGACATCGCTTTGGCCCAGCCTCAGATCCTGACCAAGGCCGGTCACGGTGATCTTGCGCAGACCCGCCTCTTCGGTGGCCTTTGCGGTCGCGGTCAATCCGCCCGCAAGTCCGCGCTCGAAAACCGCCAGATCGGGCACATCGAGGTCGAGTTCCGCATCCACAAGCCCTTCGGCGAAGCGGCCGCCCCCGTCGATCTTGAGCTGGGGGTTGCTGAGCACCAATTGCTGCAGCTCGAAAGAATCGCCGGTCAGGGCTGCCGCGACATGAAGATCGGTCTCGCCTTTCAGGGCCGCATCGAGATCGGCAATCCCCGTCACCAGATCGACCGCCTTGCCGTTCACCTCAAGCTTGCGCGCGCCGGTCGGGCCGGTCAGCTGCGCCTGCGCATTGATCAGACCCGCAAAGGCGGGGTCGGCCGCCGAAAGGTCCGGCATGTCGATCTGCGCCTGTACATCCGCCGCACGGCTGTTGAGATAGCCCTGCCCTTTGACCGTCAAATTCCGCGCATTGACCGAAAGGTCGCGCAGCTCGATGCCGGTATCGTCGCGCCGCGCGCTGACGAAAATCCGCGACTGCCCCGACAAAAGCCGGTCGGCATGGGGTTGGGAGACCGCGATATCCTGACCGCGAATCTGGACTTCGGCATCGAAGGAGTGGGTCAGGACCTGATAGTAGCCCCTCACATTGGCCGTCCCCTCGCCGCCCAGCTCGCGCCCCGCGAGACCGGAAAGGCTCGAGAGGTCACGGTAATTGGCCATCATATCTGCAGAAAGCGTGATCCCGCTGGCGAGACCGTCAAGCGTCGCATCGCCGCGCAGCCCGTAATGCGCGCCGTTGATGTTGACGCCGGTAAATTCGATCGCATTGCCCGGACGCAGGTCGAAATTCAGACCGCCGTTCACCACATCGCCCACCGCACGCGCCAGCGCCTCGTCGACAGGCACCAGCCCGTCGATCCCGAAAGCGACCCAGCCGTGGACCGATTGCAGCGCGTTGTCGGTCAGATCGACGCTGCCGCGACCGTCGAGGCGCAGCTCGGAAAGCGTGCCTTCGGCACGGCGAATATCGCCGACCCGCCCCTTGAGCGTCCAGCGCGAATCCTGCGCCTTGTCGTAGGAGAGCTGTAGGCTGCCCGATTGAACCGTCGTGGGAATCGCCTGCCAGGGCAGACGCACCGGCAGGCTGCTCGCATCGGCATCCTCGCCCAGATTGAGCAACAAAACCGCGCTTTCCGGCGCGCCCTTGTCGGTGGTCGTGACCGAGCCCGAAAGGTTGAGCGCATCGGTATCGACCATCAGCACCGGCACGCGAAGCTGACCGTTCTGCCCGCGCCAGCCCTCGGCCAGAAGCTGCGAGCTCGGCCCGAAGAATTCCTTGTGTTCGGGCGGCACCAGCGCCGCGATATCGCCGCCCATCTCGAGGCGGAAGCCGTTGCCCTCGATGCCGTTTTGCGCCTCGGGGTGCAGCGCCAGCTTGCCGGTCACGCGCGGCTTGCCGTCGGTCGCCAGCGCCAGATTGGCGGCATATTCGCCAAGCGGCCCTCGCCCTTGATCTCGGCCTTGACCGAGGGGCGTCCGTCCAGCTTGACCAGATTGACGAAAATTCCGTTGCGGTCCTCGTCCAGATCGAGATTGAGCCGCAGATCGCGGGTCTCGTTGGAGAAAGCCGCATCCAGCGCGAATTGCCCGCGCGGGCCGTCGACGCGGTTGATCGCCAGCTTGGCCTCGCCCTCGCCACCCGAGAGCTGCAGGCTGCCGTCGATCGAAAAGACCGCCGCGGTCCCGATGATCGGCTCGCCCAGCTCGACGCGGCCGACATTGATATGCTGGATATTGATGCCGACCGGCAGAACCGGCAAAGCGAATTCGCGGGTCTCGGCTTTGGGCGCGGCGGGATCCGTGCCCGGCAGGCGCGGCAGAATGATCTTTTCGGCCGTCAGCTCCTGCACCGAAACGCGGCCCGCCAGCAGCGCCGAGCGGGTCCATTGGATCGAGCCGTTTTCAAGCGTGATCCAGACCCCGTCGTCATCGGCGATGGTCATGCGCGTGAAGGTCGCGCGCGAGGACAAAGCGCCGGCAAAGCCGTCGATCTGCACCTGACGCCCCGCGCCCGACAGCTTCTCCTGAAGGAAACGGGTGATATAGCCCTTGTCGGCCTCGGTCTCGGACGTTGCCGCGGCATCGCCGTCTTGCGCCTGCGCCTGCTGCAGCGCAAAGCCGGTGATCATCAGGCACAGCAACAGAAAGGCGCAAAACCGCGCCATGCGCCGCGCAAGGGCGAAGCGGAGGGGCATCGTCAGGCGTCCGGACCGCAAGGCTGGTCGAATAAGTCATCAGAACGCCTGCCCCAAACCGAGATAAACCTGCACACCATTGCCGGTATCGCCGCCGACCGGCCCCGCGACATCGAAACGCATCGGCCCGATCGGCGTCTTGTAGCGCACGCCGAGCCCCGCCCCCGCCTGCCAGTCGGTCTCGCCGTCAAAACCGCTCTCGGCCCAGATGCGGCCGGCATCGGCAAAGGCGGCAAGGCCGATCTTGTCGCGGATCTGGTAGCGCAGCTCGGTCGAAAGGATCGCCATGCTCATGCCGCCGGTCTTGATGGTGCCGTCCGGCCCGGGAATGACCTCGACACCAAGGGATCGTAGGGTTGCCCCCGAACGCTGCCGCCGCCGCCCGAATAAAAGAGATAGTCGCGCGGCGTATCCGCAATATCGGGACCAAGGATCGTCCCGAGCCGCGCGCGCCCCGCAAAGGTCAGCTTGTCGTCTTCCATGAAGCTGAAATACTGCCGCCCCTCGCCCAGAATCCGCGCGCCGGAGCCGGTATCCTTGAGCCCGAGGAAAGGCGTTACATCAGCCTTGAGCCAATAGCCGCGCTTGGCGTCGGTATCGTTGTCGCGCCGGTCGAGCATCACCGAAATCGGCAGCGAGAAGAAGTTGAAGTCGGTCTCGTTGCCTTCGTCGTTCACGCGCTGCGCCGAATAGAGCAAAGCGATATCGGCGGTCAGGCGGTCGTTGGGCATATAGGTAAAGCCCAGACCGAAGGTCGCGCCGTCGAGGTCGTAATCCTCGTCGCGGGTCCGTTGCAGCTGGAACTGCAGATAGCCGGTCGTATCGGCCCCCAGCGTCGCGGGCCGGTCGAGCCGCACGCCAAGCGAATAATCTTCGGCCGAGGTTTGCGCCCCGATATCGGCGATCTGCGCATCGACGCGCAGACGCTCGCCACCATGGAGCAGGTTGCGGTGCATCCAGTAGCCCGAGACCATCAGGCCCTCGTTGCTCGACACCTCGAAGCCGCCCCGATGCGGCGCGGCTTTTGCTCCATGACCAGAAGGTCGACGTCCTGGGTATTGTTCGGCCCGATGCCGTCGGTCTCGGTCAGGGTGATCGACGAGAAAACCCCGACCGCCGCAGGCGCTTGCGCATGTCCTCGATCTTTTCGGGGTCGAAACGCTCGCCCTCGGGAAAGCCCGCGATCTTGCGGAGGCGGCGCGGGTCGAGCCGGTCATAGCCGCGAATCGTCAGCTGGCCGAAGGTCAGCGCGGGGCCTGGCGCGACGGCGATGCGGCTGTCGACCTGCTTGTCGGCATGGTTGGCGGTGATCTGGGTTTCGGCGATATCGGCTTTCGCATGGCCGACATTGCGCCAGCCGTCGACCGCCGCATTGGCCGCGCTTTTCATGGTGCCGGTGCCGGCGGTCTTGCCGACCGCATAATCCTTGGAGATGACCGTCCCCGGCGCGACCGGCGCGACCTGCGCGCGGCTGAAGCGGAATTTCGAGCCGGTCTGGACCGAGACATTGATCGTATGGACCACTTTGGGCGCATCGAGCGGTGCCACCTGCGCCGCCTCGACGCCGTCGAGCGTGATGCTGATCACGCCGTCGTAATAGCCGGCATCATACAGCGCGCCGAGGATGCGGGCATAATCGCCGCGAGCCGCCGCCAGCATGTCCTGACCGGTCACGCGGCCCTCGTCTTGCGCCGCGACCATGAGCGAGCCGTTGCGAATCACCGATCGAGATCTTCGTCCCCCGAGACTTTGAAATGCAGATCGACCGGAGAGCCCTCGTTGCCGCGCTTGCCGCCGAAAAGGCCCGAAAAGGGTGACGATGCAGGCGACATCGACGAAGAGGATTGCGCGAAAGCCGTCGCTGTCGCAGCACCCAGCCCCAAGGCCGCCGCCGCTCCGATCGTAATGACCCGTTTCATGCCCTGCTCTGCTCATTTGTTGGTTTTACCGCGAATGTTGCAGAAATTCCGGCAGGAATCCAACCCGAGAACGTCGAAAGACCGGATTTTCAGCGCAATGCGGCAAGACAGCCGTGCAGTGCGGCCATATCGTCACGGATCATCAGGATAGGCGTCGCCTCGGGTATCTGGCGCATCAGCGCATCCGAAAGGAAGGCCGGCCCGAAAAGATCCATGCGCTCGGCGCTGGAGCGCGCGACGCTGCCCGCAAGATAGAGCCCGTCGAAAGGCATGAAGCGCATCGCGAGCTCGCGGCACAAGAGCCCGAAGATCTCGGCGTAAAGGCATAGCTCGCTTGGGCCGCATCATCACCCGCCGCCGCCGCCGCCGCGACCTCTTCTGCCCGCACGAGAGGGTGCCGCTGCGCAGGGCATGAAGCCGCGCCAGACCGCGACCGGCGAAAAGCTCTTCGGTCGAGGGGAACTGCGCCGCCTCCGCCCCGATCTCGGCGCGCAGGCGCTCGGCGATGTTTGCGGGCAAACGGGTATGGCCCTCTTCGGCCTCGAGGCAGATGATGCCGCCGTCATCAAGCACCTTGACCGCGCAGACGTTGAAGCCGGTACCGGCATTGACCACCAAAGCCTGCCCGTTGCGGGCGCGATCCTCGGGGGCGGCACGCAAGACCGCAATCCCCTCGCCGCCCAAAACGGGCGTGGCATAGCCCAGCGCCGTCAGGTCGTTGATCAGCCGCGCGCGGCTTGCGCCGGTCAGATCGCGCAGACGCGCCTCGCTGAAATCCCAATCGCGGTTGGTCAGCCGCGCGACACCGCCGGCAACCGGCCCAGCGACCGCAACGCAGACCGAGGACATCGCATCCGCAGGACGGCCGGCAAGATATTCGGCGACCACCGCATCGAAGGAGGCGTAATCATCGCCGCGAAACCGCGTCACCGAGGCGGGATCGACCGCAGTGCTGCCATCCGCCCCTTCTCGAGCCAGTGCCAGTCGCGCATTGGTTCCGCCCACATCCGCCAGCAAGATCGCCATATCGTCCCCGCATATCTTTTGCCCGTTATCTACGCGATTATCGCGTCCGGATCGAGAGGCCGTGAACCGCCGCAGCGCCGTCGCCCCATTCCGTGCCAAGTACCTCGCGCGGCCATTTTGGCTGCCCTGACGTAAAGCAACCGGAACCCTCGCCCTTTCGTCGCGTTGACCCTGTGATTGACCAAAACGGCAAGCGAGGACGCCATGCATGTGCATAACCTCCGCCGGCTTGCGATCGCTTCGGCCTGTGCTACGGCGATCGCCCTGAGCGGCGGCCCGACATTAGCAGCCATCACGTCACGGTCGGACAATCTGGCGAATCCGCGCGGCTGGTCGGCCGTTTCGGGCATGGACGTTCAGGCGGTGATCGATTTGGCCCATCGCCTGCCCAGCGTCACCTCGAACGAGCCCGACGAACCCTTCTGCGCCCCGACCGGCGATCTCACCGATATCCTGCATCAGGATTTCGACGAGACTCTGGTCTCGCACGGCACGCAGGAGACCTCGCTTTGGGGATCGCGCGCGATGGGAACATGGACGCTGACGCTGAACCGTCCGGACCAGACCAGTTGCGTGGTGGCCTCGGGGATCGGCTATAGCCCGAACACCAATCCGATGCGGTTCTACCATCAGGCGGGCATGAAGGGCTGAACGCCCGACATTGCGTGACGGCGCTTGCCGCATGTCGGGCTCCGGACTGCGGGCTTTGATTGTATCTTAAGCTCTGTAGTGCTACATCCAGCGCTGATTTTTCCATGCCGGGGCCCCTCATGACCGACTATATCATCCGTGACATTTCTCTGGCCGATTATGGCCGCAAGGAACTGGACATCGCGGAAACCGAGATGCCGGGCCTGATGGCTTTGCGCAGCGAATATGGCGCGGCGCAGCCGCTCAAGGGCGCGCGGATCGCGGGTTCGCTGCATATGACCGTACAGACCGCCGTCCTGATCGAGACGCTGACCGCCCTCGGCGCCGAAGTGCGTTGGGCATCGTGCAACATCTATTCGACGCAAGACCACGCCGCGGCGGCGATTGCCGCGACCGGCGTTCCGGTCTTTGCGATCAAGGGCGAAACGCTCGAGGAATACTGGTCCTATACCGACCAGATCTTCCAGTTCGGCGAGGGCGGCGCGAACCTCATCCTCGATGACGGCGGCGATGCCACGATGTACATCCTGCTCGGCGCGCGCGTCGAAGCGGGCGAGACCGGCCTGATCGAAACGCCGACCAGCGAAGAGGAAGTATGCCTCTTTGCCCAGATCAAAAAGCGTCTGGCCCAAAGCCCCGGCTGGTTCACCCAACAGCGCGCTGCGCTTCAGGGCGTTTCCGAGGAAACCACCACCGGCGTCCACCGTCTATACGATCTGCACAAGAACAGCCTGCTTCCCTTCCCCGCGATCAACGTGAACGACAGCGTCACCAAGTCGAAGTTCGACAACAAATACGGCTGCAAGGAATCGCTGGTCGACGGCATCCGCCGCGCAACCGACGTGATGATGGCCGGTAAAGTCGCGGTCGTCTGCGGCTACGGCGATGTCGGCAAAGGCTGCGCCGCATCGCTGCAGGGCGCGGGTGCCCGCGTCAAGGTCACCGAGGTCGATCCGATCTGCGCGCTGCAAGCCGCAATGGACGGCTTCGAGGTCGTGCTGCTCGAAGAGGTCGTCGCCTCGGCCGATATCTTCGTCACCACCACCGGCAACAAGGACGTCATCCGCATCGAGCACATGCGCGAGATGAAGAACATGGCGATCGTCGGCAACATCGGCCATTTCGACAACGAAATTCAGGTCGCCAGCCTGCGCAACCACAAATGGACCAACATCAAGGATCAGGTGGACATGATCGAGATGCCCTCGGGCAACCGCATCATCCTGCTGAGCCAGGGCCGCCTTTGAACCTCGGCAATGCCACCGGCCACCCGAGCTTCGTGATGTCGGCAAGCTTCACCAACCAGGTGCTGGCCCAGATCGAGCTGTGGACCAAGGGCGAGGAATACGCGCCGGGCGTCTATATCCTGCCCAAACACCTCGACGAAAAAGTCGCGCGTCTGCACCTCGACAAGATCGGCGTGAAGCTGACGACCTTGTCCAAAGAGCAAGCGGATTACATCGGCGTCACGCCCGAAGGTCCGTTCAAGGCGGAACACTATCGTTACTGATCCGCTTCGCGGCATCTGCCGTCAGGAATAAGTTGCTATCCCGAGCCTGCTGGCGCAGTCTTGGGATGGCAATAATTCCATATGGTTGAGACATGAGCAAACGTGACGAACTGATTGCGAAATACGCTGCCGACATGAAAGACAAGTTCGGCGTAACGCCGGACATGGATCTGCTGACCAAGGTCACGATCGGTTGCGGCCCCTCGATCTATAATGCCGATGGCGAAACCGTCGCGGCATCCGACACCACCGAGCTCGAGCGGATCCGCGACAATTACCTCAAGAAGAAACTGGGTCTTCCCGACGGTCCCGATTTGATGGCTGCCATCAAGGACGTGGCCGAGAAATACGGCAGCTCCAACCGCAATAAATTCCGCCCGGTGTTCTATTATATGCTGGCGGTGCATTTCAAAAAGCAGTCGGTCTACGGCTAATTCCCGACCGCACGCTCCTTAAAGCGGCCCCGATCTGCGGGCCGCTTTTTCATTGCCTCGGCGTGACGGGTGCCACCCCTGCGGCGACCGGTTCACGCTGAGGTTCGGGCCGCGGTCGCCCGCCTCAGATCATCCGCTTGATCGCACCGGCCAACCCGTCGCGCGCGGCCAAGACGTCTTCGGTCAGGGTGCGCGCGTGGGTCAAAAGATCGTCCGACGCAACCAGCCGGTCCACCAGCCCCAGGACAAGGCCTCGTCTGCGGCTATCTTTTGGCCGGCCATCAGGATCATTTTAGCCCGTGCGGGACCGACAAGCGCCGTCAAACGGGCCGGATCGCTGGGTTGGGGCAGAAAGCCCAAACGCATCACCGGATAGAAAAACCGCGCCTCAGGCACCGCGAGCCGAAGGTCGCATGCCAGCGCCATGCCGAAAGCCCCGCCCGCCAATGTCCCGTTGAGCGCGGCGATCGTGAGGCAGGGTAGCGCCGCCACCGCCGAGGAAAGCTCTTCCCACAAAGGCGAGACCGCAAGGCCGGCTTTGGCTTCGTCGATATCGGCACCCGCGGAAAAGACCCGACCCGCGCCGGTCACAATCAGGGCACGAACATCGGAATTCTTTGCAATGTCCGCGATAATCGACTTCAATTCGGTCAGCATTGCCGCAGTCAAGGAGTTGGCTTTTTCCGGCCTCGCCAGGGTAATTGTCGCTAATCCGCTAGAATATTCGTTCAAAATCACGGAATAGCTCCTTGGATGCGTCAAAATGATATGGCAAAACCCAGCCATGCGAATATGTGCTCGCCGATCTTGAAAGGTACAATCATGTCTCTCCGACTGACAAGCTCCGCAGTGGCGTTGATGGCTTTCGCCATGCCTGCGCTTGCAGATGTAACCCCTGACGAGGTCTGGCAGACCTGGTTGGATTATTATCAAGCCAGCGGCTACACCGTCACCGAAGGCAGCCGCGATCTCGCCGGAGAGACGCTGACGCTCAAAGACGTCAAACTCGCGCTGGATGCCGAAGGTGCCGCGACGGCGGTCGCCATCCCGCAGATCACGCTTCAGGCGACCGGCGACGGCAAGGTCCGCACGGTTTACGAAGGCGATATGATCGTGACCTCCTCCAGCGAGGGCAACGAGGATATCGACGGCTTCGCGATGCAGGCCACCATCAAGATGCCGGGCAACGAAACCGTCTCCTCGGGTTCCAAAGAGGACATGACCCATGTCATGACCCTGCCCTCGATGACCGCGACGCTCGACAATATCGAGGCCGAAGGCGAGGACATGCCCGCCATGACCGCTTCGGTCGTGGCCACCAACACCACCGCCACGATGCATAGCGTCACGGGCAGCGATGCCAAATACGACACCACCATGTCCTTGGAAAAAGCCGAGTTCATGGTGAATGCCGATGGCGAGACCGAAGGCAAAATGGCGTTTTCGGGCGTGCTGAACGACATCGAAGCCAATGGCGAAGTGATCGGTTTCGCACATATGGCCGAAGCCCAGACCAATCTGGCGGCGGCGCTGAACAAGGGCCTCGCCATGAACGGCGCGCTCAAGGCCGGTCAGTGGGACATCGCGTTCGACTTCGACGTTCCCGCCTCGGCAGAGGACGGAACGCCTGCACAGGCATCGAAGGGCAATGCCTCGCTCGCGGGCATCGACCTGACTTTCGCGATGTCGAAGGACGGCCTGGGCTATCAGGTCAACTCCGACAAAACCAACATGGAGCTCACCACCAGCGAGCTGCCCATGCCGATCTCCTACAGCATGGACGGCTCCAGCTTCGACGTGCAGTTCCCCGTGTCGCAATCCGACACGCCGGCGCCGTTCAAACTGTCCTATTCGATCGACGGTCTGGCCTTCGGCGATGCGATCTGGGATCTCTTCGATCCGAGCAAGCAATTGCCGCGCGATCCGGCTTCGCTGGATCTCGACGTGACCGGCACGCTGAAGGTCCTCAAGGATCTGCTGGATCCGGCAGTGATGGATGCTTCGGCCGAGATGGATGACGAGGCGATCGCCGACGGCGAGGACATGGCCGAATACACCCCCGAGCCGACCCCGATCGAGCCGGTGGAAGTGACCATCAACCAGTTCGCGGTTTCCGCCGTCGGCGCGAAACTCTCGGCTTCGGGCACGCTCAAGCCCTCGGAAGACGGCAGCATGGATACGCCGGTCGGCACCATCAATGCGCGTTACGAAGGCGTGAACGGACTGCTCGACAAGCTCGGCGCCATGGGTCTGGTTCCGCAGGACCAGCTTGGCGGCATCCGCATGATGATGGCGATGTTCGCCCGTCCGGGTGACGGCGAGGACGTGCTGACCACCGATCTGGAATTCAAAGACGACGGCTCCGTCTTTGCGAATGGCCAGCAGGTGAAGTAAGACTGTTCCTTGAACACAGGGGCCGGGCCTAGTCCCGGCCCTTTTTCATATGAGGTGGGAATGGCTGGATCAGAGATGCTGCGCGAATTGACCGGAAAACTTCTGGCCGAGGCCAAACGCGCCGGAGCCACCGAAGCCGATGCCGTCGCGCTTTCGGCCACGGCCGTTTCCGTCGATGTCCGCGAGGGGCGGCTTGAACAGGCCGAACGTGCCGAGGGCGTCGAAATCGGTTTGCGCGTCCTGATCGGCGGCAGGCAGGCGATCGTCGCGGCCTCCGACCATTCCGACCGCACCATTTCCGAGCTCGCTCTCCGCGCGGTCGCGATGGCGCGCGAGGCCCCGAGCGACGATACGCTCGGCCTTGCCGATCCCGGCCAACTGACCCGACAGACCGACAGCAGCGTGCTCGAGCTTTGCGACGAGAGCCCTGCCCCTCGCCCGAAGAGCTGCGCGATCTCGCACTGCGGGCAGAGGCCGCCGCCCTTTCGGTCGCAGGCATCACCCAGATCGATCGTCCAGCGCCTCGCAATCGCGGCGTGAGATGTGGATGCAGGCCAGCAACGGCTTTTCGGCAGGCTATGCCCGCAGCGGTTTCTCGGTCTCGAGCGTCGCCATTGCCGGCGAAGGCCTCGGCATGGAACGCGATTGGGCGGGCGAATCGCGGGTCTTCCGCAGCGATCTGCCCAGCCCCGAGGTCATCGGTCGGCTTGCGGGCGAGCGTACGGTGGCGCGGCTCGGGGCGCGCAAGCCCCGACCGGCACATTCCCGATCCTCTACGACCAGCGCGTCTCGGGCGGTCTGATCGGCCATCTTCTGGGCGCGGTGAACGGCGCGGCCATTGCGCGCGGCGCAAGCTGGCTGCGCAATGATCTGGGCGAGCAGGTCCTGCCCGAGGGCTTCGATCTGCGCGAAGATCCCCATATCCGCCGCATGGGCGCCTCGCGGCTTTTCGACGGCGAGGGTCTGCCCACCGCCAGCCGCGTGATCGTCGACGGCGGAAGGCTGGAAGGCTGGACGCTCGATCTGTCGAGCGCGCGCAAACTCGGGATGGAATCGACGGCCAATGCCTCGCGCGGGACATCCTCGCCGCCCTCGCCCGGCCTGACGAATATCACGCTGAATGCGGGCAGCAACACGCCGCAGGATCTGATCCGCGACATGGGTCGCGGGCTGATCGTCACCTCGATGCTCGGCGCCTCGATCAACGGCACGACGGGCGATTATTCGCGCGGCGCGGCCGGTCTTTGGGTCGAAAACGGCGAGGTCGCCTATGCCGTCAACGAATGCACCATCGCGGGCAATCTGCGCGAGATGCTGATGCGCGTGACCGCCGCCGACGACCTGCCAGAATGGCGCCAGATGGTCGTCCCGAGCCTGCTTGTCGAAGGAATGACCGTTGCCGGCGCCTGAGGACGATCTCGCCCTCCTGCTGGCCGCCGCCACCGAAGCGGGCGAAATCGCCATGCGCTATTGGCGCAACGAGCCGCGCTTTTGGGACAAGGGCGATGATCAGGGTCCGGTCAGCGAGGCCGATCTCGAGGTGAACCGCCATCTCGAGGCGCGTCTGCGCGCGACCCGTCCCGATTACGGTTGGCTCTCGGAGGAAAGCACCGACGACGCGTCGCGGCTGGATGCCAAACGGGTCTTCATCATTGATCCGATCGACGGAACCCGAGCGTTCCTCGATGGTCAGGAAGGTTTCTCGCACTCTCTGGCGATTGCCGAAGGTGAACGCATCCTTGCGGGCGTCGTCCATTTGCCCGCGCGTCAGGTGACCTATGCCGCCTCGGCGCAGGGGCCGGCGACGCGCAACGGCCAGCCCATCGCCCCGAAAGAGGCCGATATCGCCGCCGCAACGGTTTTGGCCAACAAGCCAACGCTGAACCCCGCCTTGTGGCGGGACGGGGTCCTGCCTCCCTTCAAGCGCGACTTCCGCCCCTCGCTCGCGTGGCGGCTGTGCCTTGCCGCCGAAGGGGCCTTCAACGCGGCGGTTTCGCTGCGCGGCGCATGGGAGTGGGATATCGCGGCGGGCAGCCTGATCGCCGAGCGGGCGGGCTGTGCGGTGACCGACCGCAAGGGACGCACGATGGCCTTCAACTCGGCGGGCGCGAAACTCGACGGGCTGGTCATTGCGCCGCCGCGGCTTCACGGCGAAATTCTGGCGCGGCTTGCCGATTAAGGCGCAATTGATTTATCTCTGCGCGAATGCCTGCCGTTCGAATGCGGCCTTAGTATGAAGGGTAAACATGTCCGGGTTGCCTCCACACGACTTCGACCGCCTTGTCGATACCATCAGCTTCCACCCTTCGGCCGTCGAAGCCCGCCTGCTGCGTGACGCGCTCGGCCGCTTTGCGACCGGCGTGACCGTCATCACCACTGCGGGTCAGGAACGCGCCGAAGGCATGACCGCCAACAGCTTTTCCAGCGTCTCGCTCGAGCCGCCTCTGGTGATGTGGTGCCCTGCCCGCTCGTCGCTGCGCTACGAGCTGTTCACCCATGCGCGCAGCTGGTCGGTCCATATTCTGGGCTGCGAGCAGACCGAGATCAGCAGACGTTTCGTGCGCAGCGGCCCGCAATTTGACGGGCTGGCGGTCGAGACCACCCCGAAGGCACGCCGGTCATTCCGGGGTCGCCGCGCGGTTCGATTGCGTCACCCACGCGGTTCACGAGGCGGGCGACCACTCGATCATGGTCGGGCGCGTCATCCGCGTGACCACCGGCGGTCCGAACGATCATCCGCTGGTCTTTGCCGCCGGAAAATACGGCTCGTTCCAGCCGCTTTAAGCGCGGCTGGATCTTTCCTCCTCCCAAGCGGGACCGCCGGTGTGCGGGGGCCGGTCAGAGCCCCTCGAATCCCGGCAATGCCTCAGAGAAAATCGAACTCGAGCGCGGGGTCGAAGTCCGGATCGACTGGCCCGGCCCGCCCAGCGTCGCGATCTGCCGCGCGAGTTGGGAAATTGCGGTCGATTGCGCGGCGGCAATGGCTGCCGGCTCGTCCGAGGCCATCGGCACCGAAATATCGAAGCTGCGCGCTTGGTTGCTGCCGCCAGCGGCATCATCGGCCACGAAATAGCGGCCCGAGAGACGATAGACGCCATCGGCCTGCGCCAAGGCCTTCTCGACCCGCACCTCGAGCTTCTTCCGCGGAGGCTCCGAGAGCGGCCAAGGCTCGGCAATCACCGTCGCGCCCGAGAGATCCGAGATCGTGCGCGCCAGCGTCTGGGTAAAGGCGCGTTGCGGCTGGTCGGCCCAAAGGCTGCGGTTGGCCAGACGCACGGCACCATCGCCGGACTGCCACGCCACCTCGTCGCCCGAGGCATAGCCCGGCAAGGACACGTCCTTGAGCTCGGCCGAGCCGATGCGGTCGGGCACGCGCTCGCCGGTGACCGGCGGGTCGATCAGATAGCGGCCGGTTTTCATCGGGTTCGAGCAGGCACCCACGGCAGCAAGGCAGGCCAAAGCGAACAAAGCGTTACGCGTCATCGTTATCTTCCCAAAATGAAGGCGCGGGGTTGCGTTCGATCAAGCGCGCGAGATTGCCGAAAGCATCTGCCGCACGGCGGAATTCGCGCATCATGTTGATCGCCTCGTTGTTGA
This sequence comes from Paracoccus cavernae, assembly GCA_030410095.1. Classification (GTDB taxonomy): domain Bacteria; phylum Pseudomonadota; class Alphaproteobacteria; order Rhodobacterales; family Rhodobacteraceae; genus Paracoccus; species Paracoccus cavernae. Next base: position 2,947,128 of record JAUFRC010000001.1, on the reverse strand, counting down.
AATCGGAACGGGCTCCATAGGCGCCCACGACCTGATCGGCGGTTGCGACCAGACGCTCGAGCCGCGCGGTAAGCTGCGGCATGCGGGAGACCGAGGCCGCGACCTGATCGGCCGCCGTCTTGGCCGATTTCAGCGCGTCGTTCAGGCTGCCTGCGGCATTGCCGTCACGCAGATCGTTGAGCAGACCCGCAGCCGCTTCGAGCGTCGCGGAGAGGTTGCGCGGCAGGGCCTCGGCATCTTCCGAGCCCAGCATGGCGCGCAGATCGGCCAGAATCGCCTTGGCCTCGGTGCTGATGCCGGGGAAGTCGATCTCGTCGAAGGACACGGCCGCCGCATCGATATTCTCGACCATTTGCGGCACGTCGGCAGCGGCCAGCTTGACGGCCTCGGCCGCAGCCGTCGCCTCGTCGACAAAGCCGCGTACCTGACCCAAAGCCCCGCTTTCGCGCAGCTCGGTCACGGCAAGGCGCAGCTCGGCCGAGGTGGCCTTCATCTCCTCCACCGCCGAGCGCACGGATTCGGGGATGGCGCGGGTCGCCTCGCTGCTGGCGACCGCGGTGATCGAGCTCATCATGTCGTTGGCAGATTTGAGCACTTCCTCGATCGGCAGATCGCCCACGCGCGCCAGAAAGCCTTGGGCGGTGTCGCGGAAATCGGAAATGTCGCTCGCGACCGAGGGCAGCACAGGAAAGGGCTCCATCGCGACATCAAGCGTTGCGGGCGGCGCATCGGGCACGTCGATCATGTCGATGATCAGCGAAGTCCCGAAGAACCCCGCGCTGGCGAGGCGCGCGCGCAGGCCGTGCTCGACCCGCCGCTTGAGGAACTCGAGCGTCTCTTCGGGCGTGGTTTCGGCCGGCAGTCCAAGCCGCGAGGGCGTCAGGGCGATCACGACCTGCTGCTCGATCCGGCCCGCGCCGCCTTCGGCATCGGGATCGACCTTGACCGAAAGTTCGGTGACGCGGCCCACGGTCAGCCCCTGGAACTTGACATCCGCTCCGGTCGCCAGACCGCGTACATTGCCGTCGATCAGCACGCTCAGCCGGACGAGATCCTCTTCATCGACGAAGATCGTCTCGCGCGCCACCGCCTCGCTGGGTTGGAGCGCGAAGACATGGCCCTGCGGCACGGCGCGGCCGCCGCTGGTCAGGGTCGCGAATTCAACACCGCCCTGAAGCAGCGAGGCCACCGAGCTGACGTTCAAAGCCACGCCCTGCGGGCCGAGCGAGACCGAAAAGCCCGACGTATCCCAAAAACCGAGGCCGTCGTCATGCGGTCGTCATGGGGCGAGGCGATAAAGGCATCGGCCAGGACCGTCTCGTCGTCTTCACCCAGACGCAGGTTCTGCATCGTGCCGACCTGCACCCCGCGGAAGGTGATCGGCGCGCCCTCGGTCAGGCCCTTGGCACTGTCCGAGGACAGCACGATCCATGTGCCCTTTTCACCGATGCGGGTCAGCGGCATGCGGTCCATGCCGGTGAAATTGCGCCTGGGCGTATCGATCGTATCGTCCCAGAACCCTTCGATGAAGGCGCCCGAGAGCACGGTATCAAGCCGCGAAATCCCCTGCGTCGAAACCTGAGGCCGCACGATCCAGAACTCCGCCTCGCTGTCGATGTAATCGGCAATATCCTTGTCGACGCGGATATTGACCACGACCTTCGACAGATTGGTCGTAAAGCGTACGCTTTCCACCTTGCCGACGGTGATCTCGCGGAACTTCAGCGCGGTCTCGCCGGGGGTGATGCCGGTCGCGTCCGAGAACTCGACGCTGATCAGCGTGCCCCGACCGGCGAAGGCGTTCCATGCCAGCCCCAGCGCCACGATCAGCGCGAGGATCGGCACGATCCAGATGAGAGGTCCCCGCACGCGCGGCGCGTTTGGCGGTTTTGCGGATGGGGCTTGCGGGGGCGTCAGGATTGTCTGTCAATTCCGGCTCTTGCGGTTACGCAGGGGAAGACCCCGCCAAATCAATCTCGGGTCGAAGCTTTGTGCGGAAAGCATCGTGAAAGCAACAGAGAGCGCAAAACAGACCGCAGCCGAACCCGGATGGATTGCGGCGACAAAGCCCAGTTGCACCAATGCCGAAAGGATCGCGACGACGAAGACGTCGACCATCGACCAGCGGCCGATGAACTCGACGACTTCGTAGACACGCAGACGCCGGTGGGCATCCTCGTAGGTCGCGGGTCGGCCTGCCGCGAGTGCAAGCCATGTGATGGCAATGAACTTGCTGATCGGCACGAGGACCGAGGCCACCAGAACGATCACCGCGACGCCCCAGCTGCCGTAACGGATCAGCTCGATCACGCCGCCGATAATGGTGGAATTGGTGCCGCCATGCGCGCTCAGCAGAGTCTGCGTCCGCAGCATCGGCAGCAGGTTGGCGGGCACATAGAAAATCAGTCCGGCCAAAAGCCATGCCCAGACCGCCTGCAGGCTGCGCCGGTCGGGCGGCACGAGATGGCTGCCGCAACGGGCGCAAACGGTCTCTTCATGCGGCCAGACCCGCCCGCAGCTGCGGCAGCCGACAAGACCCGCGCGGTGGGCGGTCATGACCGGACCGGCATGAAGTTCGCCAGCGCTTTGCGCGGCTGCGCCGTGGTCCGCGCCCTCATGGCCCGAGCCGTCCTGACCCTCGCGGCCCGAAACGGCCGGATGCGCGACTTCGATGCTCACAGGCTTTGCCCTCGACCAGCTCGCGGCCGTCGGTAGACAGCCCGCCATCCTCGATCGCATCCCAGATGGTCGCGGCGCTGGTAAAGGCGTCACTGGCGATATTGACGAGAATCAGGCAGCAGAACGCCCAGAAGGCCGGCCCGAGACTGACCGTCGCAAGCCCCGCCACCTTCACCAGCGCAACCGCCGTGCCGATCACGAAAATCTCGGCCATGGACCAGGGCCGCAGGGCCTCGCACAGACGGAACGCCCCGACGGCATGGGCCCAGGGCGCCCTGCCCCGCGACAAAGGCATCAAGGTATAGGCCAGAAGGATCGCCCGCGCCGCAGGCAAGGCCACGATCATGGCAAGCACCGCGATGGTCAGCGGCATCAGCCAGCCATGCGAAAAAGCCAAAGCCACGCCGAAAAGCGATGTCGTATTGCCGAAGCCCATCCGCGAAATCTCGAGGAAGGGAAAGAAGATCGCACTGACGATCAGGATCAGCGAGGTCATCGACAAGGCGATGATGCGCGAGAAAGCACCGGCGCGCGGACGCGCCAGAACCGTATTGCAGCGGATGCAACGCGCGGTCTCGCCAAAGGACAACTCCTCGTCGATCAGCAAGGCGTCGCAGCGCGGACAAGCAATCAGCCCTTCGCCGGTTCTGAGATCATATTGGGTTCGCGCATCATATGCGCAGATTAAACATACCTTTGTCTCCCCGCCAAGGTCGTGCTTTCATTTGCCGGCCCTTGATCTTCGCCCACAGGGCGGGATCTATGCCCTTGCAGATGCCGGTCGCCCTGCTCGCCCCCGCGCCGAGGCGGGCAAGCATCACCACGACCCCGGAGGAGGCGCCGGACCACATCTGCCCCAACGCGGGAGGAGGCACTATGGATTACGATTTCATCATCGTCGGCGCAGGCAGCGCGGGCTGCGTTCTGGCCAACCGCCTCTCCGAGGATCCCGCCAACCGCGTCCTTCTGATCGAGGCCGGCGGTCGCGACAATTACCACTGGATCCACATCCCGATCGGTTACCTTTACTGTATCGGCAATCCCCGCACCGATTGGGGCTTCAAAACCGCCCCGAGGCCGGTCTGAACGGCCGCGCGCTGCTTTATCCGCGCGGGCGGGTGTTGGGCGGCTGCTCCTCGATCAACGGGATGCTCTATCTGCGCGGTCAGGCCGCCGATTACGACCATTGGCGCCAACTCGGCTGCACCGGCTGGGGCGCGGACGATGTGTGGCCGCTCTTCAAAGCCTCCGAGGATTACTTCGACGGCGCCTCCGAGCATCATGGCGCGGGCGGCGAATGGCGGGTCGAAAAGCAGCGCCTCCGCTGGGAAATCCTCGATGATTTCGCCCGCGCGGCCGAGGCTGCGGGCATCCCCGCCACCGATGATTTCAACACCGGCAACAACGAAGGCGTAGGCTACTTCAAGGTCAACCAGCGCGGCGGCTGGCGCGTATCGACCGCCAAGGCCTTTCTGCGTCCCGCCCTCAAGCGCCCCAATCTGACCGTTCTGACCGACCGCCATGTCCGCCGCGTCACCTTCGAAGGACGCCGCGCCACCGGCGTCGAAATCCTGCATCAGGGCCGCAACGAGACCCTGACCGCGCGCGAGGTGATCTTGTCGGCCGGTGCGATCGGCACGCCGCAAATCCTGCAACTCTCGGGCATCGGGCCGGGCGCGCTGTTGCAGCGCATGGGGATCGAGGTTCTGCGCGATGCAGCGGTCGGCGAGAACCTTCAGGACCATCTGCAAATCCGCGGCGCATGGAAGATCTCCGGTGGAAAGACTCTGAACCAGATGGTGAAACATTGGTGGGGCAAGGGGCTGATCGGCCTGCAATATGCCCTGACCCGTTCGGGTCCGATGAGCATGGCCCCGAGCCAGCTCGGCGCTTTCGCGAAATCCTCGCCCGATGTCGCGACGCCGGATCTGGAATATCACGTCCAGCCGCTCAGCCTCGAGGCATTTGGCGAGAACCTCCACGATTTTCCTGCAATGACCACGAGCGTGTGCAACCTGCGCCCCGAAAGCCGCGGCCATGTCCGCATCACCGCGCCCGACCCGCTGGCCCATCCCGAGATCGCGCCGAACTATCTGTCGACCACCTCGGACCAGCTCGTCGCCGCGAGATCGATCGCCTGACGCGCAAAATCATGGCGCAAGAGCCCATGGCCCGCTACCGCCCCGAAGAGTTCAAGCCCGGTCCGGTCGGCGAAAGCGACGAGGACCTAGCCCGCGCCGCCGGCCAGATCGCCTCGACGATTTTCCACCCCGTCGGCACCGCCCGCATGGGGGCGGACGTGGCCGCAATCGTCGATCCGCGCCTGCGTTTGCGGGGATTTCAGGGGATTCGCGTCATCGATGCCTCGATCATGCCGACCATCACCTCGGGCAATACCAACAGCCCCACGATCATGATCGCCGAGAAAGGTGCGCGCATGATCCTCGAGGAAATGCGTCGCATTTGAGCCATTAACTAGACCTGTCTGCCGCCCTGCGAGAGCCTGCATGGATCACTCCAAGTACAAGGTCGGCTCATGCCCGCAGATTCAGGAAACTCCACCATCATCATCAAACGGGTCGTCGCATCCGGCGAAGGCGGCCATCATGGTGGTGCCTGGAAAGTGGCCTATGCGGATTTCGTGACCGCGATGATGGCGTTTTTCCTGCTGATGTGGCTGCTCAATGCCACTACGGAAAAGCAGCGCAAGGGCCTCGCGGAATATTTCAATCCGACCATTATCCAAACCCAGAACGGCGGCTCGGACTCGACCTTCGGCGGCAAGGACGAAACCGCCGAAGAAAGCTCGGGCGAGGGACAGGGCGCCTCGAAGGACACGCGCCAGTCGCAATCCTCCGAAGATGCCAAATTCGAGACGATGGCCCGCGAGGTTCAGGACCAGCTGACCGGAAGTGGCGCCGAATCGATGCAGATGACGAATATCCTGCGCCATGTCGTAACGCGGATGACCGATGAAGGGCTGGTCATCGAGCTCACCGATCTGACCAACGAGCCTCTTTTCGTGGGCGACACCGCCCAACCCGGCCCCGAGCTGCGCGAGCTTTCCGGCATCCTCACCCGTGTTCTCGGCCGCGTGAAAAACGATGTCGCGATCTCGGGCCATGTCCGCGCCTATCCCGAAATGCTGATCCAATCGCCGGTTTGGTCGCTGTCGGATGCCCGCGCCCATACCCTGCGCAACCTTCTTGGCGAGGCCGGTTTCGCCGACAAACGCGTCCAGCGCGTCACCAGCTTCGCCGACCGCCGCAACCGATCGATGAACCCGATGGATCCGGGCAACAACCGCATTGAAGTCATTTTGCTTCGCTGACCGGCGAAAATTCTTTGGGGCGTTAGCCCGATCTTAACTGCCGTGCCCCACAACTGGGGCGTAGATTTCAGGAAAGGTTCTCCACGGATGTCGATTTCTTCCGCCTTGAATGCCGGTGTCGCGGGGCTTGCCGCCAATGCCACGCGCCTTGCGAGTATTTCGGACAATATCGCGAACTCCGCGACTTACGGCTACAAGCGCGTCAATACCGAATTCGAAAGCATGGTGATCAACCAGGCGCGCGGAGCCGGTGTTTACTCGGCGGGTGGCGTTCGGGCGACCACCAACCGGCTGATCGACGAACGCGGCGCGCTGGTTTCCTCGGCAAACGCGCTCGATATCGCAATTTCGGGCCGCGGCATGCTGCCCGTGATCCAATCGGTCGCGCTCGCATCGCTCGGGAATGGCGACCGCCCCCTGATGATGACCACGACCGGCTCCTTCCGGACCGATGCAGAAGGCGTGCTTCGCACCGAATCCGGCCTTGTCCTTATGGGATGGCCAGCCAGCGCCGACGGCACGATCCCCGTCATGCCCCGCGACACGGCATCGGGCCTGCAACCGGTCGTCATCAACGCCAACCAGACTTCTGCCGATCCGACGAAGAACATGAACCTCGGAGTTAACCTGCCCGCGACCGACACGATGATGGGCGCGAGCGGCACACCTTGGCCGCTGAAGGTCGAGTATTTCGGCAACCTCGGCACTTCCGAATCGCTGAACTTCACCTTCACGCCGATGGTGAACACCACAAACGGCATGTCGAATACATGGACCATGGAAATCCGCGACTCCGCCATGGATCCGGCGAGCAACATCATCGGCACTTATGAGCTGGTCTTTGACGACAGCCAGACCAACGGCGGCACCCTCGCTTCAGTCACGATGCTGACCGGCGGCGCCTATGACCCCGTAACGGGCACCCTTGCACTGAACGTCGAGGGTGGACCGATGACCCTTGCGATCGGCCGTGTCGGCGATCCGAACGGGCTAACCCAGCTCAGCGACGACTTCGCGCCGACAAACATCACCAAAGACGGCTCGCCTGTGGGCAACCTGACAGCGGTCGAGATTGACGAAAACGGCTTCATCCGCGCGACCTACGACACCGGCTTCATCCGCACGATCTATCAGGTCCCCTTGGTCGATGTCCCCAATCCCAACGGTCTGATCGCGCTGAACAACCAAACCTACAAGGTCTCTCCCAGCTCGGGCTCGTTTTTTCTGTGGGACGCAGGTGACGGCCCGACCGGCGCCGTGGTCGGCTATGCCCGCGAAGGATCGACCACCGATGTCGCAGCCGAACTGACCGACCTGATCCAAACCCAGCGCGCCTATTCGTCGAACGCCAAGGTCATCCAGACCGTCGACGAGATGCTGCAGGAAACCACCAATATCAAACGTTAACGCCCGACATCCCCGGGCCCATCCAAGGAGAAGCTGAATGAGCATATCAATCGCACTTTCAAACGCCCTTTCGGGCCTGGGCGCGGTTTCCCGCGGTACAGAGGTCGTATCCTCTAACCTCGCCAATGCCCTTACACCGGGCTATGGCGCCAGAGAGCTGCAACTATCATCCCGTACCCTTGGCGGGAATGGCGGCGGTGTACGGGTAGAAGGCATAAATCGCCTCGTTCCGGCCGCTATCCTCGCCGATCACAGGATCGCCGAATCCAGCTTGGGATCATCTTCGACGCTCGCTAGCTTTCAGGTCGCCATGGAAAGTGCCGTGGGCAGCGTCAATCAAAGTGACTCCTCACAGCGATCCTAAGCGAGTTCCAAGCCGCACTAACCTCGGCAGCCGCCATTCCCGATAGCGACGCAGAGCTGCGCAACGTTGCAGAAAGCGCCGTCAGCCTGAGCAACAAGATCAACTACATCGCGATCGAACTGCAAAAGCCCGAACCATGGCCGACAAGTCGATCGAAGGCGATGTCGGTCGCCTTAACACTGCCCTTTCCGAAGTCGCCCGCCTCAATCGTCTCGTCACGATCGCGCAAGCCAAAGGTCAAGATGCATCCGCACTGATTGACGCCCGACAAGCCACGATCGACGGCATTTCAGATATCGTCCCGATCAAAGAGGTGCAGCGCGACAACGGCATGATCTCGCTCTTCACAAAGGGCGGCGCGACGCTCATCGACGGACTAAAACCCGCAAAAATAGAGTTCTCATCCGCAGGCACAGTCAGTTACCAAATGAGCAACAGTGGTGGCCAACTTTCCACCCTCACGGTCGATGGGGTCGCCCTCACCCAGGCGCAGATGAACATGTTCAAAGGCGGCGGCTTGGCCGCGAACTTTAATATCCGTGACAACCTCGCGCCACAATATCAACAACAACTCGATACACTCGCAAAAACCTTTACGATCGCTTGTCGGACCCTTCCGTCGACGACACCCTAGCTCTTGGTGAAGCTGGTCTCTTCACCGATGCTCAAAGTGCACTCGATACTCACTCGACCTTGGGTTTCGCCAACCGCATTGCCGTAAACAACGCCATCATACCCGACGGAGGTGGTGAGCTTTGGCGTATCCGCGACGGCATGCATGCAACGCAGTCAGGCCCCCAGGCGAAGGCGGAAGAATCCTGAACATCCTCGATGCAATCTCGACACCAAAATACAGCACTGGATCCGGCACATCTGGAGCTCTGAAGTCGCTTTTCTCGAGTGTTTCCGACCTACAATCATTCGTTGCAAACAATCGGGTCAAATCCGAAGCTAGCGAGGCCCATGATGCAACCTACGCTTCAACGATAAAGTCGTCATTGCTCGCACACGGAGTCGATAGCGACAAAGAAATGGAAACGTTACTTCAGCTCGAACGTTCCTACGCGGCAAACGCCAAAGTTATTCAAGCAGTCAACGATATGTTGGATAGCATCTTGAGGATTTCATGAAAAATCTATCATCTATTGGCGACCTTGCTCGACTCTATCACACACGTCAAAGCAACCTGTCAACAAAAAGTAAAATAAATACGTTGAGCTACGAAGCGACTACCGGAATTAAGAAAGACTTAGCGAAACATCTTGGAGGCAATACAGCAATCATCAATCAGGTCGAGCACAAACTAGCTCTTCTCGACGCCTTCAAGAAAAACACGACTGAAGCCGAGGGCACGCTAAACGCGATGCAACTTGCAATGCAATCAATACAAGACACCATCGTTGACCTTGGCCCTGCCTTGATAAGCGAAGCAAGTCTATCTTCCGACGCACAGATTGATATTCGAAACGCCCAAAGCAAAGAGCATTTAGCATCGACCATACGTGCGCTTAACACAACGCTCGCCGGAAAGTCCCTCTTTTCCGGATCCCGAACAGATACCGCTCCTCTACCATCAGCTAACGCGCTCATCGATGAAATATCATTTGAAATATCCGGCCTCAGCAGTCTAGCAGATATCGAAACCTCAATAAAGAACTGGTTCGATGCGCCCGCCGGTGGCGCAGGATACATCGACAACATATACAAGGGAAACCTCGATACTTCTCATGAATTCCCCACGTCTGAGCGACGAACGATAAACATTTCAACCAATGCATCCAGCCCCGCTATAAGAGAGATCCTGAGAGGTCTCGCGCTCTATACAATAGCCGGATCACCTCAGACCAACCAAGATGGTAACCTGCAAAGAGGTCTTCTCATCGCTGCCGGAGAGGCTTTAATCCATGGCAATGACCTGATGTCCATCGAGCGCTCGCGCGTAGGCTTCAGCGAGGAACTCTTGAAAAAAGAAATTGCACAAAATTCTAGCGAAAGCTCCGCACTCTCTGTTAGTCGCAATACCATGATCACTGCTGAACCATTTGAAACGGCCCTTTCCTTGAAGGAAACGGAAAGCAATCTAAATAACCTTTACACACTAACAGCCCGACTTTCTTCACTTAGGCTGACGGACTATCTCAGATGAGGTGTGTGACTCTATTCTTAATTAGCATTCTCCTCCCACTTTCATCTTTCTCCGCACCCATTCGCATAAAAGATATCGTGAACATCGAAGGCGTTCGAGGTAACGATCTCGTAGGTTATGGCTTAGTCGTCGGACTAAGCGGGTCTGGTGATAGCCTCAGAAACAGCCCCTTTACAGAAGAGATAATGGCCAATCTCCTTGAAAGACTGGGCATTAACATAGCCGGCGAAAACACCAGACCTAAGAACGTTGCAGCAGTCATCGTCACAGCTTCACTGCCCCCATTCTCGCGAAACGGCTCACAAATTGATGTAAATGTAGCGGCAATCGGAGACGCGAAAAGCCTCCTTGGAGGGACATTGGTCATGACACCGCTCAATGCGGCTGACGGAGAGGTATACGCCGTCGCTCAAGGCGCGGTTCTCTCGGGCGGTGCAGAGGCCACAGGGAGGCGGCATCAGTGGTACTCGGTGTTCCCACCACCGGCACTATCCCTTTGGGTGCAAGAGTCGAACGCGAAGTAGGCTTTTCATTCTCAGAAATGAAAACTATTAAGCTTGCTCTACGCTCTCCTGACTTTACCACGGCCGCGCGTATTGAAGCAGCAATTAACAACGATTTCAATGCGGGGTTAGCCACTCTCATAGATTCAGGAACCGTTGTAGTAGAGCTTTCTCAGCTCGGTTCCGTGAATCCTGCCCGTTTGATAGGCAGAATTGAGAGTATCAAGGTAGAACCGGAAGCGATCGCACGCGTTGTGGTCGATCATAAATCCGGAACAATTGTGCTTGGGGATGACGTCCGCATTTCCAGAGTAGCAATCTCCCAAGGAAATCTATCTCTCCGCGTGCGAGAGTCCCCGCTCACATCCCAACCCAATCCGTTCGCTTTTGGGGAGACGATAGTCCAGCCCAGAACTGAAGCAGAAATTGCACATGAGCCTGGGACTGGCTTAGCTGAAGTGAGGGGCGAAGCATCACTCTCCGAAGTCGTCGCTGGCCTCAACTCCCTAGGTGTTAAACCACGAGATCTAATCGATATTCTCAAATCGATTCATGCTGCTGGCGCCCTCCACGCAGACTTCATCGTTAACTAGGCTCAGGACCCATTGTGGCTCATAGCCAGAACAGGACGATTGCTGGGCGGGGTAATCCTCCCAAAATTTAGCGGGGTTCAAACGTAGAGTTTTCTCGTAGTGACCTGCTCCCCAGAACGTCCCTCGGTTTAATGTAGATTTTGCTTCATCACGAAGGAGCAAACGACATGAGGAAAAGCCGCTTCACCGAGGCACAGATCATCGGAATGATCAAGGAGCAGGAAGCCGGAATGGCGACGGCGGAAGTCTGTCGCCGTCATGGCCTGAGTCCAGCGACGTTCTACAAGTTCAAGGCTAAGTATGGGGGCATGGACGTGTCCGATGCCCAAAGGCTGAGGGCGCTCGAAGACGAGAACGGCAAACTGAAGCGCCTGCTGGGAAAGCCATGACGACACCGAAAGCACGGCGGGATGCGGTGCTCAGGGCGATGCGGGATCATGATATCTCGCAGCGCCGGGCCTACCTCCTGATCGGTGTCGATCCGAAGACGGGGCGGCGCGAGTGGCCGCCCGACAACCCGGAGATCCGCAAGGCTATGCAGGAGATTGCGGCGCTACGCCGACGGTTCGGTTATCGGCGGATCGGTCTGCTGCTGGAGCGCAGAGACATGCTGATGAACCCAAAGAAGCTGTATCGGCTCTAGCGACGAAGGGCTGTCGGTCCGGCGCAGGCGCGGCCGCAAGCGGGCGCGTGGCACACGCACGCCGATGCCTCTCGCCCTGATGCCGAACCAGCGCTGGTCGCTGGACTTTGTTGCCGACACGTTCGGGGCGTCGCGCAAGTTCCGGACCCTGGTCGTGATCGACGATTGCTGCCGAGAGAACCTGTGCCTGATCGCCGACACCAGCATCTCGGGCGCAAGGGTCGCGCGTGAGCCGAACGCGCTGGTCAGGATCTATGGTAAGCCGGCCTGCATCGTCAGCGACAATGGCACCGAGTTTACCAGTCACGCCATCCTGAAGTGGGCCGAGAAGAATGACGTCGCCTGGCACTACATCGACCCTGGCAAGCCACAGCAGAATGCCCTCATCGAAAGCTTCAACGGCAGGCTGCGCGACGAACTGCTGAACGAGGAGATCTTCGACACCCTGGATGACGCCCGCCGCAAGATCGCGCTTTGGCGCTACGACTACAACGCCGTCAGACCGCATTCCTCGCTCGGCAACCTGACGCCGCTCGAAGCGCGCCGGACGCTTGCGCTAACTGATGGCGCCGCGCCCGGCGCGCTTGCCCAGAACCACCGACCCAGCTACCAATCACAAACCGGCAGACTCTCGTTATGAATGAGGGACCAACGGGGGCAGGTCAGAACGGGTGCGGACGATGAACGCGAACGGGTGCTGAATCGAACCAAAACCCGCCCCACTGCCGAGATGAAAGTTCAGTGGCAGGTCAAAACCTCACGGATTCACACGTCTTCGGCATTTATGAACGCAAAAAGCGCCCATTTTGGGCGCTGTTTTTTTGGATATTGGTTGCGGGGACAGGATTTGAACCTGTGACCTTCAGGTTATGAGCCTGACGAGCTACCGGGCTGCTCTACCCCGCGCCATGCGCGTTCGGTGTTTTGATCGCGGTATATTGTTATCGTTTTGAGAGAATTATTTGCTTCTTTCCAGGTCTGGCGGTGACCTACTCTCCCACGTCTTGAGACGCAGTACCATTGGCGCAACGGCACTTAACGGCCGAGTTCGGGATGGGATCGGGTGTTTTGCTCGTGCTAAAGCCACCAGACCAGGAAAGAAGCAATCGGCGTTTCCCGCGAGCGGGATACGATGTCCAAGGATGCATTGGAGGAAGGGTTTTCCGCGAATGTTTTTCACGTACTGGTCTGCCTTCTTCCGGATCAAATCAAGCCAATCGAGCCATTAGTACCGGTCAACTGAACACATTGCTGTGCTTACATCTCCGGCCTATCGACGTGGTGGTCTTCCACGGCTCTCAAGGGATACCTTGTTTTGAGGGGGCTTCACGCTTAGATGCCTTCAGCGTTTATCCTGTCCGTTCATAGCTACCCAGCACTGCCGTTGGCACGACAACTGGTCCACCAGTGGAACGTTCACCCCGGTCCTCTCGTACTAGGGGCAACTCCTCTCAAGTATCCTACACCCACGGCAGATAGGGACCGAACTGTCTCACGACGTTCTAAACCCAGCTCACGTACCTCTTTAAACGGCGAACAGCCGTACCCTTGGGACCTGCTCCAGCCCCAGGATGAGATGAGCCGACATCGAGGTGCCAAACGATGCCGTCGATATGGACTCTTGGGCATCATCAGCCTGTTATCCCCAGCGTACCTTTTATCCGTTGAGCGATGGCCCTTCCACTCGGGACCACCGGATCACTATGGCCGACTTTCGTCTCTGCTCGACTTGTCAGTCTTGCAGTCAGGCTGGCTTCTGCCATTGCACTCAACGACCGATTTCCGACCGGTCTGAGCCAACCTTCGCGCGCCTCCGTTACTCTTTGGGAGGCGACCGCCCCAGTCAAACTACCCACCACGCAGGGTCCCGGATCCGGATAACGGACCGCGGTTAGACATCAAGAGTGCGAAGGGTGGTATCTCAAGGATGGCTCCACAGGAACTGGCGTCCCTGCTTCAAAGCCTACCACCTATCCTGCACATCACAATCCTGATGCCAGTGCGAAGCTATAGTAAAGGTGCATGGGGTCTTTCCGTCTAACCGCGGGAAGTCTGCATCTTCACAGACAATTCAATTTCGCTGAGTCCACATTTGAGACAGCGGGGAAGTCGTTACGCCATTCGTGCAGGTCGGAACTTACCCGACAAGGAATTTCGCTACCTTAGGACCGTTATAGTTACGGCCGCCGTTTACCGGGGCTTCAATTCAGAGCTTGCACTCCTCCTTTTAACCTTCCGGCACCGGGCAGGCGTCAGACCCTATACGTCGTCTTACGACTTCGCAGAGCCCTGTGTTTTTAGTAAACAGTCGCCACCCCTGATTTGTGCCCCCCGCCAACAGTTGCCTGCCAACGGGGCCTCCTTCTCGCGAACTTACGGAGGTATTTTGCCGAGTTCCTTAAATGTGGTTCTCTCAAGCGCCTTGGTATTCTCTACCAGTCCACCTGTGTCGGTTTAGGGTACGGTCTTGTGGAGGGCTATTTCCAGGAACCCCTAAGCAGCCCATTCAATCCGATAAGGATGAACTACCTTCGGGATCCGTCACCATCTCCTGGCCCAGGAATATTAACCTGGTTCCCATCGACTACGCCTTTCGGCCTCGCCTTAGGGGCCGGCTTACCCTGCTCAGATTAGCTTTAAGCAGGAACCCTTGGACTTTCGGCGACAGGGTCTCTCACCCTGTTTGTCGCTACTCATGTCAACATTCTCACTTCTGATCACTCCACCGGATGCCTTACAGCCCGGCTTCACAGTCAGAACATTGCCTCCAATGTATCCGAGGATACTAAGGAGGCAGCGTTCTATATCACAGAACGCTCCGCTACCACGCACTTACGTGCATCCAAAGCTTCGGCTCGTGGCTTGAGCCCCGTTACATCTTCGCCGCAAGACCTCTTAATTAGACCAGTGAGCTGTTACGCTATCTTTAAAGGATGGCTGCTTCTAAGCCAACCTCCTGGTT
>JAUFRC010000001.1:2782500-2927500 GCA_030410095.1 Paracoccus cavernae | reverse complement strand
GCGCGCGGGTTTTCAGGGCCTCTGGCTCAGCGCGGTCGACAGCATCCAGACCGCCCTGCCCGCGATGAAGGCGCAAGGATGGGGCCGCATCCTTGCCGTAACCTCGGTCGCCGCCAAAGAGCCCCAGCCGGGTCTGCTGATCTCGAACAGCTTGCGGGCCGGTCTTTTGGGGCTGGTCAATACGCTCGCGCGCGAGGTAGCCGGCAACGGGATCACGGTAAACGCGCTGCTGCCCGGCTATACGAATACCGACCGTATGGCCGAGCTCGGGGTCGACGACGCCAGCATGGGGCCCAAGATCCCCGCGGGCCGGCTAGGTGATCCCGCCGAATTCGCTGCGCTCGCGGCTTTTCTGGCTTCGGAACGCGCATCCTATATTACCGGCCAGGCCATTGCCGTCGACGGCGGCCTGCTCCAATCAATCTGAGGCCCCGATGTCCCGCGCCCCTTCGCCAACTGGCTCTCCCAAACCAACGACGTCACACAGGTCTTTCTGGGGGCGAGCCAGATCCCCGGCCTGATCAACCTTGCAGGCGGCCTGCCCGATCCCGCGACCTGGCCCGTGGCCGAACTGGCCGCTCTGGCCGAAAACGCGGTGCGCGAGCATCCTGCGGAGGCTTTGGGCTACAGCCCGATCGACGGCCTGCCCGCGCTGCGCGACCAGATCGCGGCGCGTTTTGCCACGCCCGAGCTGCAGCTTTCGCGCGAGAATGTACTGATCACCACCGGCGGCATGCAGGCGCTCGAACTTCTGGGCAAGCTTTTCCTCGAGGCCGGCAGCACGATCGCCGCGCAATCGCCGGCCTATCTCGGAGCGCTGGACGCATGGCGCCCCAGCCATCCGCGCTATCACGCAATGGATCTGGCCGCCGCCGATTGCGATCCGCACCGCGCGATGGACGGCGCGCGTTTCGCCTATACGGTGCCGAACTTCTCGAATCCGACCGGAAAGCTCGTCGGAACCGCGATGCGCAAGACCCTGATTGCAGCCGCCGAAGCCACCGGCTGCTGGCTGGTCGAGGACGACCCCTACGGTATGCTGCATTACGACGGCACGCCCCTGCCCTCGATGATCGGCCTTTATGCCAAGGCCCATCCCGGCCCCTATCGCGGGCCGGTCATCTATCTCGGCACGGTCTCGAAAGAGCTTGCGCCGGGGCTGCGCCTGGGATGGGTCATCGCCGCGCCCGAAGTGATCACGGCAATGACGACCGCCAAGCAGGGCGGCGATCTTTGCACCAGCGGCCTCTGCCAGCGCATCGTGCTCGACGCCCTGTCATCGGGCCTGACCGAGCGCATCCGGCCCGCGACCCTCGCGCTCTACCGCGCGCGGCGCGACGCGCTTTGTCGGGCAATGTCCGATCATCTGGGCGATCTTTTCGACTGGGAGGTGCCGGTCGGCGGCATGTTCGTCTGGGCCACGGCCAAGGATCCCGCCCTTGATACCGACCGGCTGCTCAGGACGGGCCTCGATCACGGAGTCTGCATCAGCCCGAGCAGCGTTTTCGATCCCGAAGGGCGAAACCACAACGCCATCCGGCTGAACTTCACGCTGAACCCGCCCGAGAAACTGGCCGAAGGCATTCGACGCCTTGCCGAGGCAACCCGCAGCCTGCTGCTCGAAAACGCGGCCTGACTAACCGCGCCACTCGGCAGGCATCAGGCCGCGCAGAGCATTGCCGATCCACAAACGGACGCGAGGAAGGTCGCCGACCGAAAGAACCTCCTCGCGGCACACCCCTGCCCCAGAAGCTCGGCGCGCAAAACGCCGGGCAAAAGCCCTGACGCGAGCGGCGGCGTCCGCATCCCTCGCCACGGTCAAAGAACAGCGTTGTGATGGTGCCGTCACAAACCTCGTCGCGCTCGTTGCGAAAGACCAGCTCGTCGAAATCCGCAGCCATTCCGGCACGCGCCGCATCATAATGCGCGCGCGCGGTCGATTTGATCCGCAGCCAGGGATCGGCGGATGAAAGAACCTGCGCCGCCGGACCCAGCCGCCAAAGCGGCAGCGCGGGTGGAAGATCGGCCCGCGTCACCTCGACCGCGCCATCCGCCGCAAGGGTCAGCCGCAACCGCGAGGGTGCGCCCGCCGGACCGGTCAAAGCATCCCGCACCCGCGCCGGATCACAATCCCAACCCAGAGCTGCGGCCCCGCTGCCAAACGTGCCAAATGACCCTCGATGCGCGGACATGCCGTCCCGTCCCAAAGCGCCGTCTCGATCAGCCGCAAGCCCTCGGGGATCATGCCGGGTCCGCCAAAACCTCCGCGTAACGCGCTTTCCATAGAGCCTCCTCCCATTCACCGTCAGCAGTCGATCCTGCACGACGCCCCCGCCGACATTCAGAACCACCCGACCGTCCGGCCAGACAGAAAGCGTCCGGATCGTCACCGAAAACGCCGCCGAGCCGTCCGGCGCCATCCAGCCGAGCGTACCGCAATAGACGCCGCGCGAATGGGGTTCGAGCTCGCGAATGATCTCCATCGCGCGGATCTTCGGCGCGCCGGTGATCGAGCCGCAGGGGAAAAGCGCGCGCATGACACCGGTCAGATCGGCAGGCGCGGCAAGCCGCCCCACCACGCGCGAGCTCATCTGATGCACGGTGGCAAAGCTCTCGACCGCGAAAAGCTCGGGCACGCGGACCGATCCCACCTCGGAAATCCGCGCGATATCATTGCGCAGAAGATCGACGATCATGAGATTCTCGGCACGGTCCTTTTCGGATCCCGCCAGCGCGGCGGCAAGTGCCGCATCACGCGCCGGATCGCTGTCGCGCGGCGCGGTCCCCTTCATCGGCCGCGTCTCGATCCTCCCGACGCATCAAGCGTCAGGAACAATTCGGGCGAGCGCGACACGACGACCGGCCCGATACCCAAATCGGCAAAAGCCCCAAAGCCCACCGGCTGACGCGCCCGCAAGGCATGATAAAGCCCGAGAGGATTTCCCTCGAGCAAGCGGCTTTCCAGCGGGAACGTCAGGTTGATCTGATAAATATCGCCCGCAAGGATATAGTCCTGCGTCAGCGCGAAGGCCGCGCGGTAATCCTCACGGGTGACCTGCGGCACCAAAGGCGCAAGCCGGACCTCGCCCGCCGCGGCGCCGCAATCGGCGGGATTCTGCGGCCCGTCATAGATCCCGAAAATCAGCAAAGGGCCTTCTGCCGTCCGCGGGTCCATTGCCGCAAGAACCGGCTCGAAAGCCGATCCGGCTTCATAGCCCATCCAGCCCGCGATCCATTTGCCCGATTGCCGCGCGGCCTCGAGCCGCTCCAACGCGGGGATAACCGCGTCGAGGCTATGCGCCACGACCAGCTCCAAAGCGTCGCGGAACTCAACCTCGCGCCCTTCCGGACCGAATTCGCAAAGGATCACGCCTACCTCCCCAGAACCGCCGCCCCGTAACACGGCAGCGCCTCCGAAAACAACGAGAGAGCAAGCAAATGCCCGCGCCTTTCTTCATCACAAAAATACCCCTGCCAAGCGCGACAGGTTCGCGAGCCATGCAAGAGAAGCCTCAACCCTGCCCGCGCCCGGCCAGTCTACGCCACAACCGGCCGTCGATCGCGGCCAAACCGCCGCCGATCAGGACCATACCGACAACGTGACGAAGGGCCAGATGCTCGCCCAAAACCACGATCCCCAGCAAGATCGCGCAGATCGGAATCAGAAAGGTCACCAGTGCCAGATTGGTCGCGCCGGCCGTCGCCAGAATGCGGAAATAAAGCACATAGGCCAACGCCGTCGAGAAAACCGCCAAGCCGATCATCGCCCCGATTGCGGGCAAACCCGGCATCGTCCCGCTCCAGGGACGATCAACGATCAGGACCAGCGGCAACAGCAGGACGCTCGCGGCGATCAATTGGCCGGTCGCCGTCGCCATCGGGCTCACCCCGAGCTTGCGGAAGCGCCGCCCGTAGATCCCCGAGAACGCATAAGAAGACGCCGCCGCCAAAAACAGCATCTGCGCGCCCAATCCGGTGCCGATCGCGCGCAAGGCATCGCCTCCGATCATGACGGCGACCCCCATGAAGCCCAGGATCACCCCCATGACGCGGCCGCGATCGAGTTTTTCATCCGTCGTGAGGACATGGGCAAACAGGACGGTAAACAACGGCGTCGTCGCATTGAGGATCGAGGCCACCCCGCCGCCACATGGGTCTGCCCCCAGACAATCAGCGAGAAAGGCAGCGCGCTATTGGCGAAGCCCATCACGCGCGCGCCAAATCGCCGGATCGCGCGGCAAATGCTCGCGCGCAAGGCGCAGAACCGCGATCAGGACGACAGCCGCCAAAGCGACACGGATGAAAACCACGCTCAGAACGGGCATGTCGCGCACGGCAAGCGCATTGAAAAGGAACGAACATCCCCAAAGCACGGCGAGCGCCGACAACATGAGCCATTCTTTCCCCGTCATCGGCCGGTTTGCGGCAGGGGCGCGCCCGCCTGTCCCGCATCCGCCGGTTTCGCGCCGGTTTTATCCCCGCAATGGTCATTCTCGTCGACATCCCAGTTTCCGCCCGCACCAATGCGATATTTCGCGACCGCGTTTTCGCGGTCCCTCCGTCGCGACACTGGCACCACGTCGAAGGAACCGCCATCCGGATCCTGCCGTCAAAGTGGTGCCGACGCGGTTTTCGCGTCACCGGAAAGCAGACGAAGCCTCATTTGATATATTTCTTGCAATGAATGACGGAACACATCACCGTCATATTCGGCAAGATGAGGTTAACATGGCAGGCCGCCCCACCATCGAAGACGTTGCCGCAGCAGCAGGGGTCAGCGTCGCCACCGTCGACCGCGTCCTCAACGGCCGCGCCAAGGTGCGCGAGGAAACCGCGCGCAAGGTCTCGAATGCGGCAGAGGCGATCGGCTATCACGCCGCCACCGCGATCCGCGCCCGTGTCATGGCGGACCGTCCCGAGATCCATCTCGGGATCGTCCTGCAAAAGGAGCGGCACGCCTTTATCAGGAGTTCGCCCAAAGCATCGAAGAGGCCGCGCGGCAGGATCCGAACCGGCGCTGGCGGCTGACCATCCGCTTTTCGCCAGGCCAGTCACCCTCCGATTTCGCCGAGACGATCGCGAGCTTTGCCGGCAAGGTTCAGGCGGTCGCCGCAACCGGCATCGACCACCATGAAGTCACCGCCGCCGTCGGCCTTTTGCGCGGGCGCGGCATTCCGGTCTTCTCGCTCCTGTCGGATTTCGCGCCCGGCCTGCGCGAGGCCTATCTTGGCACCAACAACTTGAAAACAGGCAGAACTTCCGGCTGGTTGATGCATCATCTGACCCGCCGCAGCGGCAAGCTTGCGGTCTTTATCGGCGGGCACCGCTTTCACGGTCACGACCTGCGAGAGGCGGGTTTCCGCAGCTATCTGCGCGAATACACCTCGGGGCTGGAAGTGCTCGATACGCTGCTCAACCTCGAAACCCGCCAGCTCACCTACGAAACCACGCTCGAGCTGATCCACCGCCACCCCGATCTGGTCGGGATCTATTGTGCGGGCGGCGGGATGGAGGGCGCGATTGCCGCAATCGACGAAACCGGCCGCTCGCGCGATCTGGCGCTGCTGGTTCACGAGCTGACGCCGGAATCGCGGCAAGGTCTGCTGCGCGGGACGGTCTCGACCGTGCTGTCGACGCCGCTGCAACCGCTCGCGCAAGAGGTTCTCAGCGCCGCCGCCCATGTCCTCGACCACGGTATGGCCGAGAACCCCGGCCAAAGGTTCGTCACCCCGATCATCGTAACACCCGAAAGCCTGTAAGCGGCCAGCCGCACCCTGAATGAAAGAATACCATCATTTGTGATGCGTTATTCCATCATTATTGATGGCATATCCTCATCAAAAGATTGACCCAAGCGCATTCTGACCGAATGCTGTCCTCGGATCACCGCCACGGGAGAAGCGGCGACCATTCCAATCATCACATGAGTCGCTGTCCGGATACCGATCCGCGGCAAAGGGATGCGGCTTGTCTGATGTCCGGCATGACCCAAGGTGCGCCGGACACCGCAATGGGAGGATGACCATGAAGAAATTCCTGCTGACGGCCGCCTGTATCGCCACGGTCTCGGGGCCTGCGCTGGCCGAGAACATCGGCGTCTCGATGGCCGCTTTCGACGACAACTTTCTGACCGTCCTGCGCAACGGCATGTCGGACCATGCCAAGACGCTCGATGGCGTCACGCTCCAGATCGAGGATGCGCAAAGCGACGTCGGCAAGCAGCAAAACCAGGTCGACAACTTCATCGCCTCGGGCGTTGATGCGATCATCGTGAACCCTGTCGATACCGATGCGACCGCGGCGCTGAGCGCGGCGGCCTCGAATGCGGGCATCCCGCTGATCTACGTCAACCGCCAGCCCGCCAATGTCGATGCCCTGCCGGAAAAGCAGGCCTTCGTCGGCTCGCTTGAACATGATGCGGGCCGCATGCAGGGCGAGGAGATCTGCAAGCAGCTCAAAGCCGCAGGCAAGACCGAGGCGACTGCCGTCATCCTGCTGGGTGAACTCTCGAACCAGGCGTCCCGCGAACGCACGCAGGGCTTCAAGGATGTGATCGCGACCGATGATTGCAAATTCATCACCGTCGCCGAAGAGCAGACCGCCAACTGGCAGCGCACGCAAGCGACCGATCTTGTGACCAACTGGATGTCGGCCGGCACGAAATTCGACGCGATCGCGTCCAACAACGACGAAATGGCGATCGGCGCCGTTCAGGCGCTGAAATCGGCGGGTACGGATCTTGGTACGGTCGTGATCGGCGGGGTCGATGCGACGCAGGACGGCCTGGCGGCGCTGGCGTCGGGCGATATGGATCTGACCGTCTTTCAGGACGCCAAGGGTCAGGGCGCGGGCGCGCTGGATACCGCGCTGAAGATCGCCAAGGGCGAGAGCGTCGACAGCAAGGTCTACATCCCGTTCCAGCTCGTGACCAAGGACAATCTCGGCGATTTCACCGCGAAAAACTGAGCTTTCGCCACAGGAATCCCGCGGGGGCTCATCCCCTCGCGGGCGTTAACGAGGAGGGGAGGACCATGCTGGATCATCGGGAAACCACGCGGGAAAGAACGCCCTATCAGGGTGAATTCATCCTCGAGGTCGACAATATCATCAAGGAATTCCCCGGTGTTAAGGCGCTGGACGGAGTACAGCTGCGGGTCCGCCCCGGCTCCGTCCATGCGTTGATGGGCGAAAACGGCGCGGGCAAATCCACGCTGATGAAGATCATCGCGGGCGTCTATGTCCCCGATGGCGGCGAGGTTCGTTTTGCCGGCCGCCCGATCAATGTGAAGACGCCGCTCGATGCGCTCAATTCCGGCATCGCCATGATCCATCAGGAGCTGAACCTGATGAACTGGATGACGATTGCCGAAAACATCTGGATCCGCCGCGAACCGCGCAATGCCTTCGGGCTGATCAACCACGCCAAAATGCGCGCGATGACCGCCGAGCTTCTGGGGCGCCTCAACATCAGGCTTGATCCCGAGGCGCAGGTCTCCGAGCTGACGGTAGCGCAAAAGCAGATGGTCGAGATCGCCAAGGCCGTCAGCTACAACTCCGACGTGCTGATCATGGACGAGCCGACCAGCGCCATCACGGAAACCGAGGTCGCCCATCTCTTCGCGATCATCCGCGACCTGAGGGCGCAGGGCATCGGCATCGTCTATATCACCCATAAAATGAACGAGCTGTTTGAAATCGCGGATGAATTCACCGTCTTCCGCGACGGGAAATATGTCGGCACCCATGCCTCGAGCGATGTGACCCGCGACGACATCATCCGCATGATGGTCGGCCGCGAAATCACCGAGATGTTCCCCAAGGTCGAATGCCCGATCGGGGAAACGGTGCTCGAGGTGCGCAACCTCACCCTGCCGGGCGTCTTCAAGGACATCAGCTTTTCTGTGCGCGCGGGCGAGATCCTCGGCGTGGCGGGGCTGGTCGGCTCGAAACGCTCGAATGTCGCCGAGGCGATTTTCGGCGTCCATCCCGCACCCATCGGCGACATCCTGATCGACGGGCGCAATGTCCAGATCACCAGCCCCTCGGATGCGATGCGCCACGGCATGGCTTTCCTGACCGAGGACCGCAAGGAGACCGGCTGTTTCCTCATCCTCAACTGTCTGGAAAACATCCAGTCGGCACTGATCACGCAGGGCCATGTCAAAGGCGGCTTCATCGACCAGAAGGCCGTCACCGCGAAAGCCGAGGAAATGGCGCGGATGCTGCGGGTCAAGACGCCGGACCTGCTGGAGAAGGTCGAGAACCTCTCCGGCGGCAACCAGCAGAAACTTCTGATCGCGCGCTGGCTTTTGACCAATCCGCGCATCCTCATCCTCGACGAGCCGACGCGCGGCATCGATGTCGGCGCGAAATCGGAAATCCACCGCCTGATCACCAATCTCGCCGCCCAAGGCGTCGCGGTCGTCATGATCTCGTCCGAATTGCCCGAGGTTCTGGGCATGAGCGACCGCATCATGGTCATGCACGAAGGCCGCATCTCGGGCTTTCTCGATCGCGCCGAGGCCGATCAGGTCAAAATCATGTCGCTGGCGGCACAATAAGCAGGGCTTTCACCAATGACCGATGCAACAGTCAACGCAATGCCGGCCAAACGCCGCCCGATGATGGCGGAGCTGAACATCCTGATCGTGCTGGTCGCGATCTGCGCGGTGTTCGAGATTCTGGGCTGGATCACGCAGGGCCAAAGCTTCCTGATGAACTGGCAGCGCCTGTCGATCATGATCCTTCAGGTCTCGGTCGTGGGGATCATCGCGATCGGGGTGACGCAGGTCATCATCTCGGGCGGGATCGACCTGTCGTCGGGCTCCATCGTGGGGGCGACGGCGATGATTTCCATGAGCCTCGCGCAGGCCTCGGGCTTTGACCGCGCGGTCTATCCCGACCTGACCGGCCTGCCGGTGATCATCCCCGTCGTCGCGGGGCTGGTCTTTGGCCTGCTGGCCGGAATGGTGAACGGGGCGCTGATCGCCTATACCAAGATCCCGCCCTTCATCGCCACGCTCGGCATGATGGTGACGGCCCGCGGCTTTGCCAAATGGTACACCAAGGGCCAGCCGATTTCCTTCCCGAGCGAAAGCTTCGCTTGGATCGGCAAGGGATGCATCCGGTTTTCATCTTCCTCGCGGTCGCCGTGATCTTCCATGTCGCGCTGAAATACACCCGCTACGGCAAGTTCACCTATGCGATCGGGGCCAATCCGCAGGCGGCGCGGGTCTCGGGGATCAATGTCGAAAAGCAGCTGGTCAAGATCTATGCGGTGGCGGGTTTCCTGTCGGCGCTCGCGGGGATCGTGGTTTGTTCGCGCGCGCTGACGGCGCAGGCCGGCATGGGCACGATGTACGAACTCGACGCGATCGCCATGGCGGTGATCGGGGGCGTTTCCCTGACCGGCGGACGCGGCACGATCTTCGGGACGGCGGTGGGCATGGTGATTTTCGGGGTGATCATCTCGGGTTTCACCTTCCTGCGGCTCGACGCCTATTATCAGGAAATGATCAAGGGCGTGATCATCGTCGCCGCCGTCGTGGCCGATGTCTACCGCCAGAAAAAGCGCAGCAAAAAGGCGTGAGACGCGCCTTTTCCCTGATCCACCTCCAGCAAACAGGCAGTCCATGACGGAGAAGAAAACCGCCCTTGGTGTCGCATTGATCGGCACCGGCTTCATGGGAAAATGCCATGCGATGGCTTGGCGCAATGTCGCGACCGCCTTTGGCGGAGTGCCGCCGCGCCTTGTCGTGCTGGCCGATACCCCCGCCGAAAAGGCCCGCACCAGCGCCGAGGCTTTCGGCTTTGCCCGAGGCACCGACGACTGGCGCGAGGCGGTGCTTGATCCCGCTGTCGATGTCGTCTCGATCACCACGCCGAACGGGCTTCACCGTGAAATGGCCGAGGCGGCGCTCAATGCGGGCAAGCATGTGTGGCTGGAAAAGCCGATGGCGTTGACGGTCGCGGATGCGCAATCCATGGCCCATACGGCGCGGGCGGCGGGCACGGTCACTTTGCTTGGCTACAACTACACCCGCTCGCCGGCTTTTCGCGCCGCAGCCGATCTGATCCGGCAGGGGGCGATCGGCCGTCCGATCCATTTTCGCGGCATGTATGACGAAGATTACATGGCCGATCCGACCATCCCGTGGAGCTGGCGCCTGACCCGCGAAGGCGGCGGTTTGGGCGCGCTTGGCGATCTGGGCTGTCATCTTGTCTCCGTCATGGTCGCGCTGATGGGTGATGTGGCGCGGGTCTACGCCCAGATGGACACCACGATTGCCGACCGCCCCCACGGCAACGCCACCGCACGGGTCGAGAACGAGGACCAGGCGCAGGCGCTGGTGCGCTTTGTCTCGGGTGCGTCGGGCGAGTTCTCCTGTTCGCGCGTCGCGCGCGGCTATCGCTGCCGCCTCGCATGGGAGGTGCAGGGCACCGAAGGCACGATCCGTTTCGATCAGGAAAACATGAACGAGCTGTGGCTGTATCAGCCCTCGAAGCCCGAAACCGACGGCTTCCGCCGCATCCTCACCGGCCCCGCCCAGCCCGGTTATGCCGCCTTCTGCCCCGCGCCGGGCCACAACTTCGGCTTCAACGAGCAAAAGGTCGTCGAGGCCGAGGTCCTGCGTCAGGCCATCGCGGGCGTGGCCCCGCCTGGCCCGATTTCACCGCCGGTCTGGGCATCGAGCGCATCATTCACGGCATGGCCCAGTCCGCGACCAGCGGGCAGGCCGTTTTCTTCTGATATTCCAGATATTTTCAGGGCCGCCAAAGCCCCTACGGAGCAAGAACACCATGAGTTTGAAGATCAGGTCATCGGCACCGGCGCCATCGGCCAAGATCACACCCGCCGCATCAATCAGGTGCTGTCGGGCGGCAAGGTGGTCGCGCTCAGCGATGTCAGCCGCCCCAATGTCGAGGCCTGCGCCGCGCAATATGCGCCGGATGCGCGCATCTTCGACGACCCGATCGCGATGATCAACGACCCCGAAATCGACGCGGTTCTGGTCTGCTCATGGGGCCAGACCCACGAGGAATATGTTCTGGCCGCCATCGCCGCCGGCAAGCCTGCTTTGCGAAAAGCCGCTGGCCACGACGGCTGCAGGGGCCGAGCGCATCGTCAAGGCCGAGGTCGCCTCGGGCAGGCGTCTGGTGCAGGTCGGCTTCATGCGCCGCTATGATCCGGGCTATCTGGCGCTAAAGAATGCGGTCCGCGACGTGACAGGCGCGCCCCTGATGGTCCATGCCGCGCACAGAAACCAGCGCGTCGGGGCGAATTACACCACGCCCATGGCGATCCACGACACCTTGATCCACGAGATCGACGTTCTGCGCTGGCTACTCGATGACGATTACGTCTCGGCGCAGGTTTTTCCCGCGCAAAAGTCCGCGTGCCCATGAAAAGCTGCGTGACCCGCAGATTGTCGTGCTGGAAACCGCGAAAGGCGTGGTCATCGACGTCGAGGTTTTCGTGAACTGCCATTACGGCTACGACATCCAATGCGAGATCGTGGGCGAGGACGGCATCGCCAAACTGCCCGAGCCGATGTCGGTCCAGACCCGCTCGAACGCCACGCTGTCCAATCCGATCCTGACCGATTGGAAGGACCGCTTCATCGACAGCTACGATTACGAGCTGGCCGATTTCCTCAAAGCCGCAGCGCAGGGTACCGCCGCCGGTCCGACCTCGTGGGACGGCTATGTCGCGGCCGTCACCGCCGATGCCTGCGTCGCCGCGCAAGAGGCCGAAGGCGTGCCGGTGCGCATCTCACTGCCCCAGCGCCCCGCGCTTTACAGCTGAGGCCGCCATGCGTTTTGCCCTCAACCATATCACCGCGCCCGCAATGCCCGTGGCGGAGTTCTTCGCCATGGCGACGCGGCTCGGGATCCGCGAGGTCGAGATCCGCAACGATCTGCCCGATGTGGTGGGCAGATCGCGGCGCGCGACCTGCATGCCATGGCCGAGGATCGCGGCATCGCCATCCTCTCGATCAACGCGCTCTACCCGTTCAACCTCTGGTCGCCCGAACTGGGCGAGCGCGCCGCGCGCCTGGCCGATTATGCCGCCGAAGCGGGGATCGGCGCTTTGGTGATGTGTCCCCTCAACGAGGACCGCGCCGTCAGCCATTCGCAAAATGTCGAGGCGCTCGACAATCTGCGCCCGATCCTTGCCGCGCGGGGCATCAGGGGCTGGTCGAGCCCTTGGGCTTTCCGCGATCGTCCTTGCGCCGCAAGGACGAGGCGATTGCCGCCATCACCGAGGCCGGCGGCTTCGGCGCCTTCGCCCTCCTCCACGACACGTTCCACCACCACCTCTCGGACGAAGCGGTGCTCTACCCCCACCGCACCGGCCTTGTGCATATCTCGGGCGTGATCGACCCAGACCTGCCCTTGGCCAAAATCGAGGACGAGCACCGCCAGCTTCTCGATGGTCGCGACATTCTGGGCAATATCGACCAGATCCGCGCGCTTCTTGCCGACGGCTATGACGGGCCTTTCAGCTTCGAGCCCTTCTCGCCCCTGACCCATGCCATCCCCAATATCGAGGCCGCCCTGCGCGCAAGCATGGGCTATGTGCAGCGCGCTCGCGCGGGATGCCTCCTGACGCGAAATGGACAAGATGACCAAGACCCTTGATCTGATCACCATCGGCCGCTCATCGGTCGATCTTTACGGCGCGCAGGTCGGCGGACGGCTCGAAGACATGCGCAGCTTCAACAAATATGTCGGCGGCTCGCCCACCAATATGGCGACGGGCACCGCGCGACTGGGGCTGAAATCGGCGCTGATCACCCGCGTCGGCGACGAGCATATGGGGCGCTTCCTGCTGGAAGAACTCGCCCGCGAAGGTGTCGATACCGGCGGCGTGGTGACCGACCCCGAGCGTCTGACCGCGCTTGTGCTGCTGGGCATCCGCAACGAGGACAGCTTCCCGCTGATTTTCTACCGCGAGAATTGCGCCGATATGGCGCTTTCCGAGGATGATATCGATCCCGATTTCATCGCCCGCGCCCGCGCGGTTGTGGCGACCGGCACCCATCTGTCGCATCCGCGCACCGAGGCCGCCGTCCTCAAGGCGCTGCGCCTTGCCCGCGAAAACGGTGCGCGCACCGCGCTGGATATCGACTACCGCCCCAACCTTTGGGGGCTGTCGGGCCATGGCGACGGGGAGAACCGCTTTATCGAAAGCGCCGCCGTCACCGCGAAGCTTCAGGCGCATCTGGCGCTGTTCGACCTGATCGTCGGCACCGAAGAGGAGTTCCACATCGCGGGCGGCAGCACCGACACATTGCAGGCGTTGCGCAATGTCCGCGCGGTCTCCAAGGCGGTGCTGGTGTGCAAACGCGGTGCGGCGGGGGCCGTGGCTTTCACCGGCGCGGTCGGGGATTGGTCCGACGGCCAGACCGGCCCCGGCTTCCCGATCGAGGTCTTCAACGTGCTGGGCGCGGGCGACGGCTTCATGTCGGGGCTTTTGAAAGGCTGGCTCGACGGCGAGGAATGGCCGGTCGCACTCAAATACGCCAATGCCTGCGGCGCCTTTGCGGTCAGCCGCCACGGCTGCACCCCGCCTATCCCAGCTGGGAGGAGCTGCAGTTCTTCCTTGCGCGCGGCATCCGGCAAAAGGCCCTGCGCCAAGACAGCGAGCTTGCCCGCATCCACCGCGCGACGAACCTGCATCCCTTGCGCGGCGATCTGCGCGCCTTCGCCTTCGATCACCGCATGCAGTTCGAAGACATGGCGGGCGCGACCAAAGAGCGGATCGGTGCCTTCAAGGCGCTGTGCCTCGAAGCGACGCGACAGGTGCAGGACGGGCGCGAGGGCTACGGCATCCTTTGCGACGACCGGCTGGGCCGTCCCGCGCTTCATGCGGCATCCAGCAGCGGCCTTTGGGTCGGGCGTCCCGCCGAACTGCCGGGCTCGCGACCCCTGCGGCTGGAGCCGGAACTGGGTGCCTCGAACGAAGGACTGGTCGAATGGCCCGCGGGCCAGACCGTCAAGGTCCTGTGCTTCTGCCATCCCGACGACAGCCCCGACATGCGCGCCGATCAAGAGGCCACCGTCTCGCGGCTTTATGCGGCGGCGCGGGCCAATGATCTGGAGTTTCTGCTCGAGATCATCCCCTCCAAGGTCGCGCCGGTCGATGACGAGACCACCGCCCGCCTGATCGCGCGCTGGTACGAGATCGGCGTCTATCCCGATTGGTGGAAGCTCGAACCGCTGAAAACCGATGCGGCTTGGGAGCGGACCGTCAAGACGATCCTCGAACATGACACCTATCTGCGCGGCATTCTGGTTCTGGGCCTCGACGCCCCCGAGGCAGAGCTGGCCGCCAGCTTCGCCAAAGCGGCCCGCCACGAGCTGGTGCGCGGCTTTGCCGTCGGCCGGACCATCTTCGCGGATGTCGCGAAAGCATGGATGGCCCGCGAAATCGGCGACGAAGCCGCCGTCACAGCAATGGCCGACCGCTACCGCAGCCTGTGCGCGCTGTGGGATCAATCACGCAAGGAGGCGCAGGCATGAACGCGACCCGACCAACCACCATCCGCCTGACCGCCGCCCAAGCCATGGTGCGCTGGCTTTCGGTGCAAATGACCGAAGAAGGCGAGCGCTTCATCGACGGCGTCTGGGCGATCTTCGGGCACGGCAATGTTGCCGGTCTGGGCGAGGCTTTGCACGGGATCGGCGCGGATCTTCCGACGCTGCGTGGCCAAAACGAGCAGACCATGGCCCATGCCGCGATCGCCTATGCCAAGGCGCACAAGCGCAAGCGGGCGATGGCCGTGACTTCCTCCATCGGACCGGGGCCACGAATATGGTGACGGCGGCGGCGCTTGCGCATGTGAACCGCCTGCCGGTCCTGCTGGTCCCCGGCGATGTCTTCGCCAACCGCCGCCCCGATCCGGTGCTGCAACAGATCGAGGACTTCGACGACGGCACGGTCTCGGCCAATGATTGTTTCCGCCCCGTCAGCCGTTACTTCGACCGCATCACCCGACCCGAGCAACTTCTGACCGCCCTGCCCCGCGCCATGCAGGTGATGACCGATCCCGCCAATTGCGGGCCGGTGACTTTGGCCTTCTGCCAGGACGTGCAGGCCGAGGGGTACGATTGGCCCGAGGCCTTTTTCACCCCGAAGATCTGGCGCATCCGCCGCCCCGTCCCCGATGCCTTCGAGATCGCCGAGGTCATCACCGCGATCAAATCCGCCAAAGCGCCGGTCATCGTCGCGGGCGGCGGGGTGATCTATTCGGGGGCCGAAACCGCGCTTCTGGATTTCGCCAGAAAGCACCGCATCCCCGTGGTCGAGACGCAGGCGGGCAAATCCGCGCTCGATTGGGCCGAGCCGCTGAACTTCGGCGCGATCGGCGTGACCGGCACCGATGCGGCCAATGCGGTCGCGGCAAGGGCCGATGTGGTGATCGGGATCGGCACGCGCTTTCAGGACTTCACCACCGCCTCGTGGTCGGGCTTTTCCAACCCCGAACGGCGGCTGATCTCGATCAACGTGACCGGCTATGATGCGGCCAAACACGGCGCGATGCCGCTGGTCTCGGATGCCCGCGTCGCGATTGCGCGGATAGCGGCCGCGCTTGGCGATCAGGTCTTCCCCGAACCCGATGCGGCCCTGCGCGAGGATTGGTATGCCCGCGCCGATGCGGTTCTGGCGGCCCCGAACCATGACGGACTGCCCTCGGATGCGCAGGTGATCGGCGCGGTCCAGCGGCAAGCCTTGCCCGCGACCGTGGTAATGTGCGCGGCCGGCACCATGCCCGGCTCGCTCCATACGCTGTGGCGGGCCCATGCGGGCGGCTATCACATGGAATACGGCTATAGCTGCATGGGCTATGAAATCGCCGGTGCCATGGGGATCAAAATGGCGCGCCCCGATGCGGATGTGGTCTGCATGCTCGGTGACGGCAGCTATATGATGGCCAATAGCGAGCTTGCGACCGCCGTGATGCTGGGCCTGCCCTTCACCATCGTTTTGACCGACAACCGCGGCTACGGCTGCATCAACCGGCTGCAACAGGGCACCGGCGGCGAGGCCTTCAACAACCTTTACGCCAGCTCGAATGTCGCGACCCAGCCCGAGATCGACTTTGTCGGCCATGCCCGCGCCATGGGGGCCCATGCCGAAAAAGCGGGCTCCATCGCCGAACTCGAGGCCGCGATTGCCGCCGCCCGCACCCGCCCCGCGCCCAGCGTGATCGTCATCGACACCGAGGCCGTGACCGGCACCGGCATCGGCGGCGCATGGTGGGATGTTGCCGTCCCCGAGGTCGGCACGACCGAGAAACTGCGCGCGGCCCGCGCGGAATACGAAACCCGAACAGCCCGTCAGCGGCTGGTGAATTGAGGCAGATCATGATCCTTTTCGGAACCAACCCCATCGCCTGGTCCAATGACGACGACCAGACCATCGGCGCCCATCTGAGCCTTGACGACTGCCTGTCCGACTGCCGCGCCATCGGCTTCGACGGCATCGAAAAGGGCCATAAGATGCCCAATGACGGCGGCGAGCTGAAGGCGAAGCTGGGCGAGTACGGGCTGAAATTCGTCGGCGGCTGGCACTCGACCAACCTGCTCGTGAATGATGTCGCGACCGAGATCGCAGCGATGCAGGTCTTTATCGACATGCTGAAAGCGGCGGGTTCAAAGACGCTGATCGCGGCCGAGACCTCGAACACCATTCACGGCACGGACGGGATCGGGCTGAACGACCGGCCCGTGATGTCCGAAGCAGAATGGGCGCGCTTTGCGACGGGCCTCACCGCTTTGGCCGAAGAGGCCGCGCGGCAGGGGATCGATCTGTGCTATCACCACCATATGGGCACGGTGATCCAGACCGAGGCCGAGATCGACCGCCTCATGGCCGAAACCGGACCGGCGGTGAACCTGCTGCTTGATACCGGTCATTGCCTGTACGGCGGCGGCGATCCGGCGCGGGTGGCCGCCAACCACATGGCCCGCGTGCGCCACATCCACGCCAAGAACATCCGCCCCGCCCTGATGGCCGAGGTTTTCGCCCGGAACCTCTCGTTCATCGAGGGTGCGGCGCGGGGTCTTCACCGTTCCGGGCGATCCCGAGGGCATTGTCGACTTTCCCCGTCCTGCGCGAGGCCGCGAAGGCCGGCTATCAGGGCTGGCTGGTGATCGAAGCCGAACAGGATTCGGCGGTGCGCAATCCGCTGTTTTACCAGACCATGGGTTCCCGCGCCCTCAAGGAGATGGCGGCCGCGGCGGGTCTGTCGTGAGTTCGGGTATTCTCATGATGAAGAAAGCGCCGGCTTCGTGCGGCGGGAAGGAATGGTCATGACTTTGTTGCGCAAGCCCTTGGGGGCCTCGGGCCTTGTCCATCACATCACCCCCGAGAATGCCGGTTGGGGCTATGTCGGTTTCGATCTGTGGCGGTTGGCTGAGGGAGAGGACGCAAGCGGAACCACCGGCGGGCGCGAGGTGATCCTCGTTTTGGTCGAGGGCAAGGCCCATCCGTGCCGCGGGCCGCGATTGGGGCGTGATGGGCGAACGGCTTTCGGTTTTCGAGAAAAGCGCGCCCCATTGCCTGTATCTTCCGCCCGGTGCGGATTGGCAGGCGGTGGCCGAGGGGCCGGTCGTTCTGGCAGTCTGTTCGGCCCCTCGCAGGGCGGGCATCCGGCGCGCCGCATCGGCCCCGAAGGGATCACGTTGACCCAGCGCGGCATTGGCGGGAATACGCGTTTCATCAACAATATCGCGATGGAAAACGAGGATTACGCCGACAGCCTTTTGGTGACCGAAGTCTTCACCCCCTCGGGGAACTGGTCCTCTTATCCGCCGCATCGTCATGACGAGGATGATTTCCCGAACATGACCTATCTCGAGGAGACCTATTACCACCGCCTCAACCCCGCGCAGGGCTACGGCATCCAGCGGGTGTTCACCGAGGACGGCAGTCTGGACGAGACCATGGCGGTTTCCGATGGCGATGTCGTTTTGGTGCCGAAAGGCCATCATCCCTGCGGCGTGCCCTATGGTTACGAGATGTATTACCTGAACGTCATGGCGGGGCCGATCCGCAAATGGCGTTATAAAAACCACCCAGATCACGACTGGATCTGGCAGCGCGACAACGCCTGAGCCACCGGCTCGGGCGGCCCCGCAGGGGAGCTGCGGGGCCGCCTTCCTCGCGCGCCGCATCGGCAGCGGTATGGCGCGGAGGGTTGGGGAACGGATGCAGGCCGGAGTTCAGCCGCGCGGAGTGGATTCGATGCGCGCCTCGGGATCGGGAAGGCGGAAGGCGGCATCCGCCGCGCCTTGCGCGAGCGCCGGATCATCGGCGCTTTGCGGGATCAGCGCACGGGAATCGTAGCTGCCGAAATCGGCGAGCTGCCAACCGACGCCGCCTCCCCATTGCAGATGGCCCATGCCGATCACGCCCAGCACCAACGGACGGCCCTCACGCTGGCTCGCCTGATGGATGCGGGTCGCGAAGCTGCGGTCCCAGACCTCTTGCGCGCGCACGAAGCGGTCGAAGGCGGGATCATCGGGCGAGGTGGTCTTGCGGTTCGGCGCACCGCCGCCCGTCAGCTCGAAGATGAAGCGGCGGTAAGCGGGCGAGGATGGCCGCGCCGGTGTCAGCCCTTCGCGCGCATCCTCGGGGACGGCCTCCCAGCCGCCGGCGCCGACCTCGCGCACGAGATCGCGGCGGCAGTTGAGGCCGACCATCGCCACGCCCGTCTCGCGGCAGAAACGGAAGATCGGCATGTAGATGTCGATCGGAAAGCCCCAAACGGTTTTCCATTCGACGCGGTCGTGAAACATCTCTTCGGAGAGATCGCCGGCCACCCATTCGGCCAGAACCGGATCAAGGCGGGCGGGAAACATCTCGAATCCCATGACGATCTCGCGATGCGCGGCAAGGCCCGCCGCGACATGCATCTGCCAGCGGTGATGCGCGGGGCGGTCGTGACGCTCGCCCAGAAGCACGACATCGGCGCGGGCAAGATCGCTCATCAGCGCGGCATGGGCGACGGGTTCGCCGGTCGCGACCATGGTCCAGGGCGAGACGGGCGCGCTCATGCGAAGGCCTGCGAGATCAGGCGCAGTCCGGTGGGTGTCCCGCCCTCGCCCAAGGCGATCTTTTCGCCCTGCCCGTCGCGCCAGCCCGAAACCGTGCCGCCCGCAAGGTGGAGATGGAAATCCGCCGTCATGACGTTGAGAAAGCCCATCGCGGGTTTCACCGCCTCGATCACGCCGCGCCATTGCTGGTCGAACCCCGCGCGGCTCATGGCGATGACCACTTCGGCACCCCTGTCCTGCAAGGTCTGGAACGGGGCAAGCGCCGCATCATCCTCGGCCAGATCCGCGCGCTTTTCGCTCTCGGGCTTTTCGGGCGCGGGGATGGTGCTTTGGCCGAGATCCGCCAGCGCGGCCTCGAAGGGCTCGGCCCCGCCCATGCCGACGACCGAGAGCACGACGTCGCCCGCACCGTCCAGAAATTCGAGGCGGGGAAGCTTTTGCCGTTCATGACCGAGCTGCGGTCGATCTCGACCCGCGCCAGTGCGTCGGGGTCGATGCGCGCATCATGGCAATCGCCCGACAAGGTGATCCGGCCGCCATCGGTGCTTACCGCTTCGACCGCACCGATCCGCTCATGGGTCACGCCATGGGCGCGCAGGATGACCATGAGCCGCCCGATCGCAGGCAGTTGGCGCAACGTATCGAGCGGTGTGGCGGCTAGAACGGCGCGCGGCGGCAGGTCTGTGATGGTATCGGTCATGCGGTTTTCCTTTCCGGCCCCTGCGAGCCGAGATGCAAAGTGTCGTCCAGCGCGATACCCGCAGGCAGGCGGTGGGCGACCATGATGAAAGTCGTGTCGGGCAGCTCGGCCGCGAGCCAGCCCAGAAGATCGCCCTCGGCTGCGGGATCGAGCGCCGAGGTCGCCTCGTCCATCAACAGCCAATCCGGGCGCAGAAGGACGGCGCGGGCAAGGCCCAGCCGCTGGCGCTCGCCCATCGACAGGCCGGTCAGCGAGGTCTCGATCATCTCGGGGTCGAGACGGTGCCCCAGCCCGAGCCGCGTCAGAACCGCGCGCAGCCGCGCCGGATCGTGGCGGGCGGGATCCTCGGGGTGGCAGGCGGCGGCAAGGATCGCATCGGCCAGAACCGGCGCGCCCGCAGGCAGCAGGACCATGCGGCCTTTGGGCAGGGTGATGCGCCCCTCGCCCCAGTGCCAGTAGCCCGCGATTGCCGACAAAAGCGTGGTTTTGCCCTGCCCCGAGGCCCCCGCGAGCCACAGCCGCGCGCCGCGCCGGACCTGATAGCCCGCGATCTTGTCGAGCCAGCGTCCGTCGGGCGTCGCCAGCCGCACCCCTTCCAGCCGCAGGCTGCCGTCGTTCGACATCTCGCGGCGCAAAAGCCGTGGCGCGGTCGGCAGGGGCGCGGGTCGCGTGCTGCGGCCATCAGCCCGTCCAGCCGCTCGCATACCGCCACGAATTCCGAGAGGTCGCGGTAGTTGAAGATGAACCAGCTCAGCGTCGTCGTGACCTGCGTAAAGGCCGAGGCGAGCTGCATCATCCCGCCCAAAGTGAGCGCGCCCGCCAGATAGGCCGGCAGGGCAAGAAAGGTCGGCACCCGCATCACGGTCTGGAAATAGGGCCGGTTGAACAGCCCCATGATCAGCTCGCGCCGCATGATCAGATGCCAGTTGTCGCGGATCGCTGCGAAACGGGCGGCAAGGCGGCGTTCTTCGGCCTCTTCGCCGCCGGTCATGGC
Organism: Paracoccus cavernae; assembly: GCA_030410095.1. Lineage (GTDB taxonomy): Bacteria > Pseudomonadota > Alphaproteobacteria > Rhodobacterales > Rhodobacteraceae > Paracoccus > Paracoccus cavernae. Next base: position 2,906,741 of record JAUFRC010000001.1, on the reverse strand, counting down.
GACCTGATCGGCGCTGTCGCGCAACCGCACGAGAGCATGGCGGAAATCGCCCTCGACCCGTTCACGCGCGAAGTAAAGCCCCTTGAGCGGGCGGCCGAGCAGATGGGTGATCACGCTGGCCAGCGCGACATAGAGCGGCGCCAGCCAGAACATGTAATGCGCGATCTCGATCTCTAAACCGAAAGCGGCAAAGCGCAGCGCAAAGCCCGACAGCGACCACAAAAGCGCGACATAAGAGACGATCGCCACCGCCTGCGAGATCAGCTCGAGCGTGAATTCCAGAAAGCGGCGGACGAAAAGCGCGCAATCCTCGGCGATGCGCTGGTCGGGGTTCTCGACCGGCGTCACGCCGTAACCCGGCCGCAGCATCCAATAGGCCCGATTGCCGAGCCAGAGCGCCAGTGCCTGCCCCGTCAATCTTTCGCGCAGACGGATCACCAGCCCTTTGTTGAGGTAATCGGCAATGAGCCAAGCCCCCGCCGAAGCCGCCGTCAGCGCGACGAAAACGCCGACCTGACGCAGGACCTCGGGGGTGTCGACCTGTTCGAGCGCGTCAAAGAAATCGCGGCTCCAGGTGATCTGCTTCAACGAGATCCAGACGCCGAGAAAGTTGAGGGACAGGATCGCGCCGTAAAGCGCGATCCCCGCCAGGCCGCGGGGCCCGAGCTTGCGGCATAGGCCAGCCGCCCCGCCCGTCCGATGGTCAGCCCGAGGCCCGACTTGCCCGCCATTCCCTAGAACCGCATGTCGATCGAGGCGGTAAAGAACCGGCCCGGTGCGGTCTGGAGCTCCAGCGGATTCTGCGCCGCAACCGCCGGGCTGGGATTGACCCCGTAACTCACCGCATTCGCGTCGAAATAGCGTTTGTCGAAGAGGTTCTGGACGCCGAGGTTCAGCACGGCTGTCTCGGTCAGGTTCCACGAGGCGAAGGCATCGATCACGCCGTAGCCTGCGGGTTTGAAATCATCCTCTTCGGCGGTTTCCTTGACGCGGCTGGCGAAAGTGCCGATGACCTCGAAGCTCAGATCGGGCGTCGCATCCCAAGCCAGACCGACCACGCCGGTCAAAGGCGCGAGGTTGTGCGGGGTCTCCTCGGCGCCCGCCTCGGCGCGCTGGCGGCCCTTTTGCCATGCCGCCGATGCGGTCACGCGCAGATCGTCGCGGATCTGGTAGGCCCCTCCAGCTCGACACCCCAGACCTTGACCGACGAGAGGTTGCGGTAGGTGTAAACCGTCGTGTTCGGCGGATTATAGAAGCTTTGGATAAAGTTGTCGTAATTCGCGCGGAAGGCCGTGATACCGAAGCTCGACTTTTCACCCTGATGACGCAGGCCCAGCTCGTAGCTGTCGACCTTTTCGGGTTTGAGATCGGGCGCGGGGATCTGGTCGAAGAAGGTACCCGGCACCGAGGTGTAAAGCTGCTGTGCGGTCGGCATTTTGAAGCCCTGACCGAAGTTCGCCCAAACCGTATACTGGTCGTTGAGGTGGTACATCGCGCCGAAGCTGCCCAGAACCTCGTGGTCCGACCGCTCGCGCGGCTCGTAGCCGGTGACGACCTGATAATCGGCATTCGGGTTGGGGTCGATCTTGTAGGTCGCAAATCGCAGGCCCGGCGTCAGTTCCAACCTGCCTTCGGCCAGCGTGATATGGTCCTGCACATAAAGATCGGCGCGGCGGGTCTCGGAATTGGCGAAGTTGAAACCGCCCGCGCGGACCTCGGTCACGGTGCCGAGGGTCAGGTTGCGGGTGATGTCGAGACGGCTGTAATCGGTCTTGGTCAGATCGCCGTCAAAGCCCCAGGTGACGACGTGATCCGCCCCGCCCGTTGCAAAGCGCGAAACCGCCTGAATGTCGAGTTCGTAGAATTTCTCGGAATAATCGAGCCGGTCGTTGAGGATGACCTCCTGACCGCTGGTGTTGCGGCTCCATTTCTGGCCGCGGCGGCTGGTGCTGTAGGGCGTATAGGAGAAGGTGGTGCGGACCTCGTCGACAAAGCCGTTTTCCGGCGTCCAGAGATGCTCGATGCCGTAGTGATGGCGTTTGACGGTCAGCGCGCGGTCATAGCCGTAAACCATCTCGCCGGTCGGAAGGCCCGTGATCGAGTTCAGCGTCGCGCCAAGCTGTGCCTTTTGCACGACATCGGTCTGCCGGTTCAGCAGATCGGCCGAGAAGCTCAGCTTGTGCTCGTCCGAGGGCTCCCAGACCAGCTTCGCCAGCAAGCGGTTCGCGGCGATATCGGCAGGGTTCAGACGGTCGCAGGCAATCGCGCCATGCGCCGTATCGCGCGGACAGCCGTAAATTCCGCCGTCGGCGCGGGCATTCGACAGCTCTATCTCGTGTCCGTCGGTGCGCGCGATCCCGATCAAAGCGGTCAGATCGGGCGAGAAACGCTGCGCGAAAGCGACCGAGGCGCTGCTTTGGTCATTGACCAGATCGAAGGCCAGACGGCCGATACCGGCGCGGTCTTGCCCCTGCAACACATCCTCGGGGTCGATGGTGGTGAAGGCCACGACCCCGCCAAGCGCATCCGAACCCCACAGGACCGAGGACGGCCCTTTGACCACATCGACCTGTTTGATGAAGTTGAAGTCGAAATAGTCGCGGGTGCCGTCGGTGATGCGCTCGGCCACGCGCGAGCCGTCGATCATCATCTGGACGCGGTTGCCGCTGACGCCGCGGATGGTCACGCCGCTGAAAGTGGCGAAAGGATCGGTCGCGCTGGTGGTGCGCGTCACGTTCACACCGGGCATGTAGCGCACCATGGATTGCAGGCTGTCCTGGCCGCGCGCCTCGAGCGTGCCGCCGTCGACCACGGTGATCGAGGCCGCGACATCGCTGACCGAGGCCTCCTGCCGCGTCGCGTAGATCGTGACCGGATCAAGCATGACAGGCCCGTTTCCGGCCTTGTCGGTGGTGGTGGGGGCGGTGGTTTGACCGGCCTCGGCCGCTCTGTCCTGAGCCATGACCGCCCCGTGCAGGGGCATCAGAAAAGCTGTCGTCGCCCACAAAGTGGCAACAACGCGGGATTTGCGAAACATATCTTCCTCATTCGCTTGCTGGTGTCGGGAGAGCTGGCGAAAAAGGCTAGCAAGGGCTTCTTGGTCCCTTTGTTGATGCCCGAGCAGTTACCTGACAGTTATTATCAAGTAAATCCTTAACGCTTGTATTCGCTTAAAATCGCGCCACCGTTGCGCGAAAGCCCCGCCAGCCACCCAGCCCCGATTTCCGGCGCGTCTTTCCCGCGCGGGAGAGGCAAACCGACGCAGGCGCGGTTAAAGCTTGCAGCTTGGTCGCGAAAAGACTGCAATCGCGCCAAGGTTTCAGCCGCCGGTCCGGCGCAAGCGAGGGCAGATGACAGCGTGGACGACAACGTTCCAGATCAGCGAGTTGCGCATCGGCCGCGCGCGTCCCTTCGGCCCCAAAGGCGTGCCGAGCGCCATCGACAAACAACCCGCCACCGGCGCGCTCGAGGCGGGAGCGCTCGGGCTTGCGGGCGACGAACAGGGCGATCCGCGCCACCACGGCGGCCCCGACAAGGCGATCCACGCCTATGCGCGCGCCAATTACGCGATCTGGCGGCAGGATCTTCCCGATAAAGCAGCGCATTTCCGCGCCGGCGGCTTTGGCGAGAATCTCGTGGTCGAGGGGATCGACGAAAGCGGGATCTGTCTGGGCGATCTGTGGCAAGTCGGCGGCGCGGTCCTGTCGGTTTCGCAGGGACGCCAGCCCTGCTGGAAGCTGAACCTGCGCTTCGATCAGCCCGATATGGCGCGGCGCGTGCAGGAAAGCGGGCGCACCGGCTGGTACTTCCGCGTCGCGGAGGCAGGCCCGATCCGCGCGGGCGATAGCGGCAGATTGATCGGACGGCCCCACCCCGAATGGCCGCTGACCCGCGTCTCTCACCTGCTGTACCACGACCGGATGAACCGCGCGGCGCTTGCCGATCTGGCCGCCCTGCCCGATCTGCCCGAGAACTGGCGCAGGCTGGCCGAGGCGCGTCTGGCCAACGGCAAAACCGAGGACTGGTCGCGCCGGATCGACACGCCGCAATAGGCTTTTCGCGCGCCGCGAGCGCAAATGGCGCGAAATTAATCACTTGCCCTGATTTTGCGCATACACCTTTCGGTCACGAAACTGTAATCTTGCCGCAGGCATGGCCCATTCCGAAACGGCATTGGCGCATGCACTGGCGAAACGCCACATCTTCAAAAAGCAAGATAACGGAAGGCTGGGCTCACATGAGCAGAACTGAACATGACCTGATCGGTGACCGCGACGTCCCTGACGACGCATATTGGGGCGTGCACACGCTGCGCGCGGTCGAAAACTTCCCGATCTCCGGCCACAAGATCGGCGCCTGCGCCGAGCTGGTCGACGCGCTCGCTGCCGTCAAAGAGGCCTGCGCCGCCGCCAACCGGGAGCTTGGCCTTCTCGCGCCCGAGCTCGCCGCCGCGATCATCTCGGCTGCACAAAAATCCGCAACGGCGCGCTGCACGACCAGTTCGTCGTGGATATGATCCAAGGTGGTGCGGGCACCTCCAGCAATATGAACGCCAACGAGGTGATCGCCAATCTCGCGCTCGAGACCCTCGGCAAGGCCAAGGGCGATTACGCCGTTCTGCACCCGAACGAGCATGTCAATCTGGGCCAGAGCACCAACGACGTTTACCCCTCGGCGCTGAAAATCGCGCTGATCTTCATGCTGCGCCGCCTTGATGTCGCCATTGCCGAGCTGGAGCAAAGCTTCGCCGGCCGCGCCGAGGCCTTCGCGGGCATTATCAAAATGGGCCGTACCCAGTTGCAGGACGCGGTTCCGATGACCCTCGGTCAGGAATTCGCCACCTATGCCGCGATGATGGCGGCCGAGCGCAGGGCGCTCAAAGCGCTGGAAGAAGAGCTGACGGTCCTCAACCTCGGCGGCACCGCGATCGGGACCGGCATCACCGCCCATCCCCGCCTTGGTGATCTGACCACGACCCATCTCGCCGCGATCACCAGCCTGCCGCTGACGCTCGCCGCCGACCGGATCGCGGCAACGCAGGACACCGGCGTTTTCGTCTCGGTCTCGGGCGCGCTCAAGCGTCTGGCGGTCAAGCTGTCCAAGATCTCGAACGACTTGCGCCTGCTGTCGAGCGGCCCGCGCGCGGGTCTGGGCGATTTCGATCTGCCCGCCCGTCAGGCCGGTTCCTCGATCATGCCGGGCAAGGTCAATCCGGTCATCCCCGAGGTCGTCAACCAAGTCTGTTTCGAGGTCATCGGCGCCGATATGGCGATCACCATGGCGTCCGAAGCGGGCCAGCTGCAGCTCAACGCCTTCGAGCCGGTGATGTTCGCCAGCATCGAGCGCTCGATCCGCCACCTCGAAGGCGCGATGCAGACCTTGGCGCGCAATTGCGTCAACGGCATCACCGCCGATGCCTCGGCTCTGAAAGCAACGGTCGAGCATTCGATCGGTATCGTCACCGCGCTGACCCCCTATATCGGCTATGTCCGCGCGACCGAAGTTGCACTGAAGGCCCACCAGTCGGGTCTGGGCGTGGTCGAGATCGTGCTGGACGAGAAGCTGATGGACAAGGAAACGCTCGAGGCCGCGCTGGCATCCTCGCTGGTGCTGGGCAAAGCCGCCTGATCCGCGACAAGCGGTTGAATCCGCAAGAAAGCGGCCGGTCATGGATCGGCGCAAGGGGGCTTCGGCCCCCTTGTTTCATGGTCGGGGCAGCACAGATAGAAACAATAAGCATGCTGTGTTTTGTTCGTTATGGACAAGGCTGGTGATCGCGATAAATCTCTCCCCGACGGAAACAGGGGAGACGGGTCTTGGCCATACTCAATGATGTCACGCGACTGTTGGACGGATTGCCCTCCACGGGGGATGTGATCACCCCCAGGGCAGCGGAGCCCCTCCCGGTTTCGGCAAGATGCAGGACAACGTCCAGATCGACCTTGCCGATCCGGCGATGATCCAGCAGGGCGACGTGCTGCATTGGCAGGGCGCGAGCTATGCCGTCAGCCAAATCTATGAGGCCGATCTTGTTTGGGATCGATGAACACCGGCCTCTCCGAGACCGGTATCTTCAGCTATATCGTTCAACTTGCCGTCCCGCAGGATCCTGCGAAGACCCTGACGATCTGGCTCCCGGAAGATAATAGGCTTCCTCTCAACTACGACCTGCCCTTCCTGCCGCCCGCCACACAGATACAGGGCACAGCCGCATCGCTGGAAGTGCGCGGGCTCACCCCGATCACCTCCATCCCTTGGGAGGACGTCGCCCTGAACGACAATATCGACACGATTTGCTTTGCCGATGACGCGATGATCGAGACAGCCGCAGGGCCGGTCGCGGCAGGAGCGCTGCGCAAGGGCGATCTGGTCATGACGCGGGATGCCGGGCTCCAGCCGATCCGCTGGATCGCGGCTCGCCGGATCGGTGCGCGCGCACTGGCGCGGCAGCCCCATCTCGCACCGGTCCTGATTAGCGCCGGAGCTTTGGGGCGGGCCTTCCGGCCAGAGATTTGCGGGTCTCGCCCCAGCACCGCATCCTCGTGCGCTCGGCCATTGCGCAGCGCATGTTCGGCGCGCAAGAGGTGCTCGTCGCGGCCAAACAGCTGTCGGGCCTCGACGGGATCCGGTCGCTGCCGGCGACGGATGAAGGCGGGGACGGGATCACCTATGTCCATTTCCTCTTCGACGCCCATCAGATCATCTATGCCAACGGCGCCGAGGCGGAATCGCTTTACACGGGTCCGGCCGCCCTGCGCACGCTTGGCCCCGCGGCCTTGCGCGAAATCCACACGCTGTTCCCCGAACTCGCAGAGGCGACGGATCCGCCCCGCCCCGCGCGCCCGCTGATCGCCGGCCGCGAGGGCCGCAGCCTCGCCGCCCGCCATATGCGCAACAGCAAACCGCTGCTTGGCTGAACCGCCCCGAACGGAAAAGGGCGCGCGAAAATAGAAAGGCGGCTGCATCCCGACAGCCGCCTTTCCCCGTGATGGACCGCCCGCGGGCAGCTTGCTGAAACGGTCCAAACCGGATCGGGGGCGCGCCCCTTAGATCAACAGCACCTGCGTTCCGACCTTCGCCAAATCATAGAGCTGCTTGATGTGTTCGTTATAAAGCCCGATGCAGCCGTTCGAGGATTTCCGCCCGATCTTGCGCGTGTCGTGGGTGCCGTGGATGCGGTAATACTGCCAGCTCAGCCACAGGGAATGCGTGCCCATCGGATTGTTGGGATCGCCCGGCGCGACGAAATCGGGCCATTCGGGGTTCGATTTCTTCATCGAGGGCGTCGGCGCCCAGCTTGGCCCCTCGACGCGTTTGATGATCTCGGTCCGGCCAAGGCGCGTCAAATCCTCGCTTGCGGGGATCGAGCTGGGAAAGAGGCGGTAGACCGTCTCGTCCTCGGACCAGAAATGCACCACGCGCGAGGTCAGATCGCACAGGATCGCCCCTTTCGCGAGGGTCTCGAAATGGGGACGCCAATCCTGCGCGGTGAAGGACGAGGCATTGCGGCGCTGCTCGGCATTGGGGTCGTATTGCACGCCGGAATCGTAGATCGACTGCGCCAAAGCGGGGCGGCCAGCCCCGAAACCATGGTTCCCGCCGCAGCACCTGCCGCCACAAGCGTGCCGGTGCCCAAAAGGCGGCGTCGGGAAATTTCTCGGGTCATTCCTGCTCTCCTCGAGGGTTCTTCTTTTCCCGAGAAATCGCGCAACAGGCTTAAGCCAGCCTTAAGAACGGCTTGCGCGCCATCACAGCCGCGCGATCACGCCCCTGCCGGCGCTACGGGAAAATCGAGGATTGCGACCGTCCCGCCCGAAGTACCGCCGTCGAGCGTGAAACTGCCGCCCAGACGTGCCATCGCCGCCGCCGTGATCGAAAGGCCGAGGCCGCTGCCACTCTCCCAGCCCGCGCGACCGCGAAAAAGCGCTCCGTCGCGCGCTGCCGCTCTTCGGGCGTGAGGCCGGGGCCCTCATCGCGGATCGACAGCCGCCACAGCGTGCCTTGGCCGCTTTCCGCAACCTGCGCCAATGCAAAGCGCAGCGTCGCCCCCTTTGGCGAGGCGAGAATCGCATTCTCCACAGGATTGCGCAAAGCGACCCAGATCAGAAAGCGCGGGGCGGAAAGGGGCGCGGGATGTCGGGGCAGATCGGTCTCGACCTGCAAGCCGCGCGCTTCGGCCAAGGGCGAAAGATCGGCGATCACCGCGCGCAGAACCTCGGCCAGTTCGAGCGGCTCGTCGCAATCCGCGCCATCCGCCCCGCCATCGACCGAAGCGAGATCCAGCAGCTGGCGCACGACATGATCGGTACGCCGCACCGCACCTATAATCTGTGCCAAGGCCGCCTCGCGCATGGCGGGATCGCTGGCGCGCTGTGCGATCTGGGCCTGCGCCGAAATCCCCGCCAGCGGCGTTTTCAGCTCGTGGGCGGCATAGGTGGTAAAGCTGCGCTCGCGGTCGCGGTCACGGCTGACGCGGTCGAAGAGATCGTTGAGCGCCGTGACGACGGGGCGCAATTCGGTCGCGCGCGGCGCGGGTCCGATCGGGGTCAGATCATCGGATTTGCGCCGCCGCAGCTCGCCCGCAATCCCCGTCAAAGGCGCGAGGCCGCGCCCGACCACCACCCAGATCAGCCCCGCCAGCAGCGGCAGGATCACAAGCGCGGGCACGGCCAGCCCCGTCACGACATCGCGCACCAGCCGGTCGCGCATGATCACGCGGTCGCCGACCATCACGCGCACCCCCAGCTCGGCGTTGACGGCGGTATAGACGCGCCAATGCTCTCCCTCGATCTCGCTGTCGCTGAAGCCCTCGGCCCCGGGCGACAGGGGCGTGTTTGGTGCGGCACCCGACTGGCCGACCAGATCGCCCTTGAGCGACCAGAGCTGGCAAAAGAGATGCTGGTCATATTCGCCCGAAGGCTGGTGCGGGAGCTCGAAAGCGGTCGGCCCCTCGCCCGATTGCAGGTCGATCCGGCGGTCCGAGAGCAGCGACGAGACCATCCGCGCCGCCTCGGCCAGACGCGCATCCAGCGCCTGCTCCACCCGCGCCCGCGTCGAGGTCTGGATCCAGACCATCGCCGCCACCCAGACGATGCCGGTCGCGAGAATGAGGATGAGCGCGAGGCGGCGGCGCAGCGACATCACCTATTCCTCCGCGCCGAGGCGGTAGCCCATGCCGCGCACCGTCTCGATGAAACCGGCCCCCAATTTGGCGCGCAGCTTGTGGACATGGACCTCGAGCGCATTGCTCTCGACCCCTTCGCCCCAGCCGTAAAGGCGTTCCTCGAGAGCGGCTTTCGAGAGGATCTGGCCCGGCCGTTCAAGCAAAGCGGTCAGCACCGCAAGCTCGCGGCGCGAGAAATCGACCGCCGCCCCGCCGATCGTGCCGCGCATGGTCGCGGGATCCAGCCTGAGGCCGTTCCATGCGATCTCGGGCGCCGCGCGCCCCTCGCCACGGCGCAGCATCGCGCGCAACCGCGCGGCCAGCTCGTCGAGATCGAAGGGTTTTCCCATGTAATCATCCGCACCCCCGTCGAGCCCGTCGACCCGGTCGGGCACACGGTCGCGCGCGGTCAGCATCAGGACCGGCAGAGCCATCCCCTGCCCGCGCTGCGCCTTGAGCCAGTCGAGCCCAGAACCGTCGGGCAACATCCGGTCCAGCACGATCCCGTCGAATTGCGAATGGACCAGAGCCTCGCTCGCGTCGGAACAGGTCGCGACCCCGTCCGGCGTAAAGCCCGACAGGCGCAGCCCGACCAGCAGGCTGTCGCGCAACAGCGCATCGTCCTCGACCACCAGAAGACGCATTCCAGTACCCTTTCGCGCGCCCGAAAACGCCGTTATGTCCTCTGTCTCTTTACGCGACTAACCGTCAAAGCTTAAGCCTGTCTTAAGCCCTGCCCCCGACAAGGGCGGACGAGTACAGCCCGCGACGACCAAGGAGAGACCGACCGATGTCCGACAGCCCCAGCGACGAGCAGCAGGAACGCCGTGCCCGCGCGCGCCAATACGACCGGCGCACGCTGATCCGGACCGGCCTGACCGCCTCGGTGATCACGGGCGGCTTCTACGGACTGTCGCGCCTGATACCCGAGCCGCCCGCTCCCGCAGGGCTGGCGCAAATCCTGCGCGACCCCCATGCGCCGGTGCTGGGCAATCCCGACGGCGACGTGACGGTGGTGGAATATTTCGACTATCAATGCAGCTTCTGCCGCAGCGGCCACGAGGCCCTGATGGCGGGGATCCTGGAGGACGGCAATACGCGGCTTTTGCTGCGCGACTGGCCGATCTTCGGCGGCATTTCGGTCTATGCCAGCCAGCTGGTGCTCGGTGCCTCGCGGATCGGAACCGGAACCGGAACCGACAGCGGAGCCGACGGCCTCGCGCAGTACCACAAGGCGAATGCCGCGCTGATGGCGATCCGCGGGCAGATGGACGAGACCCGCATCGAGACCGCTTTGGCCGATGCCGGCGTCGATCCCGCGGCGGCGATGCAGGGCTATCTCGACAACCGCCGCGCCTGGGACAGTTTCATGATCCGCAACGACCGGCAGGCGGTCCAGATGGGCTTTCAGGGCACGCCGTCTTTCGTCATCGGGACGCAGACCCATTCCGGCGTCCTCTCCGAAAGCGCCCTGCGCAGGGCGATCCGGCGCGCGCGCTCGGACGGCCCGATCGTTTTCACGCCCGAGCCTGAAACCGCACCCGCCTGAGCCCTATTGGTCCGAGCCCGCCCTTGCTGAACGGGGCCCAATGAAAAAGGCGGCCCGAAGGCCGCCCTTTGCTTTTGGAGACAGGGCGCTCAAAGCCGGCGGATCTGCACTTTGGAAATGGCGCGGCCGCTGACCTCGTGGACCCGCAGCTCCAGATCGCCCACGACCACGGTCGAGCCGACATTGGGCAGGCTGCCCAGCTGCCACAGGATATAGCCCGCCAGCGTCGAGTAGCGGTCGGCATCATCGGCCAGATCGACATCCAGCAGCCCCGAGGCGCGGCGCACATCCAGCGCCCCGTCCACGATCCAAGAGCCGTCGGGCTGGCGCTCGGTCATCAGGGGATCTTCATCCTCGTCGCCGAATTCGCCCGCGATCGCCTCCAGCAGGTCCGAGGGCGTCACGATCCCTTCGAGCGAGCCGTATTCGTCCACGACCACCGCCAGCTTGACCTTGGAGGCGCGCAACTGCTCCATCAGGCGCAAGGCGGTCACGCGTTCATGCACGACCAAGGGCTGGCGGATGCTGACATTGGCGTCGATCGCGCCCTTTTCCAGCAGATCGGCCAGAAGATCCTTGCTCAGCGCCACGCCGAGGAAATTCTCCAGATCGCCACGCGCCACGATATAGCGCGAGTGGCCCTCGTCGATAAGCTGGGCGCGGATCGCCTCGGGGCTTTCGTCGAGATCGATCCAGTTGATCTCGCGGCGCGGCGTCATGATCGAGACCGCCGGACGGTCGGCCAAGGACAGAACGCCCTGAATCATATCCTGCTCTTCGACGGCAAAGACCTGATCCCCGGGCACAGCCGCCGCAGCCGCATCGCCTTTGGCCAGTTCGAGCCGCGTCGTCTTGCCGCCCAACAGTTTCAGAACCGCCTCGGCAGTGCGGTCGCGCACATCGAGGCGGCTGTCGTGGCGCTCGCGGTTGCGGCGTCCGATCTGGTTGAGCGCCTCGATCAGGACCGAAAAACCGATCGCCGCGTAAAGGTAGCCCTTCGGGATATGGAAGCCGAAGCCTTCGACGATCAGCGAGAAGCCGATCATCATCAAAAAGCCCAGACACAGGATCACGACCGTCGGATGGCGCGAAACAAAGGCCATCAGCGGGCGCGACGACAGCATCATGACGCCGACCGCGATGACCACCGCAATCATCATCACCGAGAGATGCTTGACCATGCCGACCGCCGTGATCACGCTGTCGAGCGAGAAAACCGCGTCCAGAATGACGATCTGGAGCAGGACCTGCCAGAAAACCGCCTGATAGACCTTGCCGTCCTTTTTCTCGGCATGGCCCTCGAGGCGTTCGTGCAGCTCCATCGTGCCTTTGAACAGCAAAAACAGCCCGCCGAAGATCAGGATGAGATCGCGTCCCGAAAATTCCTGCCCGAAGAGCACGAAGAGCGGCTGTGTCAGCGTCACGATCCAGGCAACCGAAGCCAAAAGGCCCAAACGCATGATCAGCGCGAGGCTGAGTCCGATCTTGCGCGCCTTGTCGCGCTGATGTTCGGGGAGTTTGTCGGCGAGAACAGCAATGAAAACGAGGTTGTCGATCCCTAGCACGATCTCGAGTACGACGAGCGTTGCCAGCCCCGCCCAAGCGGCAGGATCAGACATCCATTCAAAAACACAGGCCCCAGGCTCCCATAGTGAAACAGTGGCGGACAAATTCGGGCCAGAACCGCGGCGGAGCAAGAGGATCCTCGCGCAATTCCGCAAGGAGCAGCACAAAAGCGCCGGTTTTTCCCAACAATCCGCGTGATTGCGTCCACTTCATGTGACAATCCGCCGCAAGAGCGGGCAATTCGCCCGCACCGTGCCGTCGGGCCGGACCCTGCGGCAGGCATGGAGAGTCGGATCGCGCCCCGCTTCGGGGCCCGAAACCGGCTCCGCGCAAAAATATTTCGCACGGATGGTCGCTAACATTGCCCTCCGCTCTGGAACTCCGGCGCGCGGATTGCAAAGTTGCTGACGGATTTGGTGCCATCCGGCGGCTTGGTCGCGACAGAGGCATCGGCGATCAAGGGGGAAGAGATGGCACATCATGATATCTACCGGCAGGGTCTCGAGGCGGGACCGGCCAATTACGAGCAACTCACCCCGCTCAGCTATATCGAACGCACCGCCTCGATCTTTCCCGATGCGCTGGCCGTGGTCCATGGCAAGACGCGCCGCAACTGGGCCGAGACCTACGAACGTTGCCTGCGGGTCGCCAGCGCGCTGGAAAAGCGCGGCATCTGCAAGGGCGATACGGTCGCGGTTCTGGCCGCCAATATCCCCGAGACCTTCGAATCCCATTTCAGCATTCCGATGACCGGCGCGGTCCTGAACGCGATCAACACGCGGCTTGATTCGGAAACCGTGGCCTTCATCCTTGATCACGGCGAGGCCAAGGTCCTGCTGGTCGATCCCGAATTCGCCGATCTGGCCGAACGCGCCCTGCGCATCGCAAGCGCGCGCGACATTCTGGTCGTCGACATCATCGACCCGAATTTCGACGGAGGCCGCCGCATCGGCGCGCTGAGCTACGAGGAGCTGCTGGCCGAGGGCGATCCCGCCTATCGCTGGTCGCCGCCCGAGAACGAATGGGATGCGATTTCGCTGAACTACACCTCGGGCACGACCGGCGATCCCAAGGGCGTCGTCTACCACCACCGCGGCGCGGCGCTGAACGGGCTGCAGAACATCGTTTCATGGGGCATGGCGCAGCATTCGCGCTATCTGTGGACCCTGCCGATGTTTCACTGCAACGGCTGGTGCTTTCCCTGGACGATTGCCGCCAATGCGGGCGTCTGCATCTGTCTGCGCGCGGTCCGCGCCGAGACGGTCTACCAGCTCATCCGCGACGAAAAGGTCACCCATTTCTGCGGCGCGCCGGTCGTTTTGAACATGCTGGCGAATGCGCCGGATGCGCTCAAGGACTTCGACCACAAGATCAAGGTCATGACCGCCGGCGCCGCCCCGCCCGCCGCCGTGATCGGCGCGATGGAGGCGATGGGGATCGACGTCACCCATGTCTACGGCCTGACCGAGACCTACGGCCCCGCCGTGGTCTGCGAATGGAACGATGATTGGGGCAGCGCCTCGCCCGATGAAAAGGCGCGGCTGAAATCGCGGCAGGGCGTCAAGAACCTCGTGCTGAACGGGCTGATGGTCGCCGATCCCGCCACGCTCGAGCGCATGCCTCCGGACGGGGAGAGCATGGGCGAGATCTTCATGCGCGGCAACAACGTCATGAAGGGCTATCTCAAGAACCCCTCGGCCACGGAAAAGGCCTTTCGCGGCGGCTGGTTCGCGACCGGCGATCTCGGGGTGATGCATCCCGACGGCTATATCGAGCTGAAAGACCGCTCGAAGGACATCATCATTTCGGGCGGCGAGAACATCTCGTCGATCGAGGTCGAGGATGTGCTGTATCGCCACCCCGCCATTCTGGAGGCGGCCGTGGTGGCGCGGCCCGACGAGACATGGGGCGAAACGCCCTGCGCCTTCGTGACGCTGAAACCGGGCAAAGAGGCAAGCGAGGCCGATATCATCGCCTTCTGCCGCGAGAACATGGCGCGGTTCAAAGTCCCGAAAACGGTGATCTTCGGCGATCTGCCCAAGACCTCGACCGGCAAGATCCAGAAATTCGCCCTGCGCGAACGCGCCCGCAATCTGGCCTGAGTTTGGGCTGAGGCGAAAAAGGAAAAGGGGGCTTGCGCCCCCTCTCGCGGCTGGCGCCGCAATTCACCCCGAGGGTATTTTTCTGATGAAGAACAACCCTCGGGCCGGACGCGGGATCAGAAATCCCAGTCGTCGTCTTCGGTCGCGACCGCCTTGCCGATGACATAGGACGAACCCGAACCCGAGAAGAAGTCGTGGTTTTCGCTGTCGGGCGAGATCGCGGCGAGGATGGCGGGATTGACCTCGCAAGCCTGCGGCGGGAAGAGCGCCTCGTAGCCGAGGTTCTGCAGCGCCTTGTTGGCATTGTAATGCAGGAAGGCTTTGACATCTTCGGTCAGGCCGATGCCGTCATAAAGCTCCGCCGCATATTTCGACTCGATGTCGTAGAGATCGAAGATCATCGAGAAAGCGAAATCCTTGAGCTCGGCGCGCTTTTCCTCGGAGACCAGTTCCAGACCGCGCTGGAATTTGTAGCCGATGTAATAGCCGTGCACCGCCTCGTCGCGGATGATCAGGCGGATGAGGTCGGCGGTGTTCGTCAGCTTGCCGCGGCTCGACCAATACATGGGCAGATAGAAGCCCGAATAGAACAGGAAGCTTTCAAGGAACACGCTGGCGATCTTGCGCTTCAGCGGATCGCCTTTGGCATTGTATTCGTTGACGATCAGCTGCGCCTTTTGCTGCAGATGCGGGTTTTCCTCGGCCCAACGGAACGCGGCATCAACCTCGGGGTCGAACTCAGCGTCGAGAAGATCGAGGAATAGGACCGCGCATGGACCGCCTCCATGAAGGAGATGTTCGACAGAACCGCCTCTTCATGCTGGGTGATCGCATCGGGCATGAGCGACGGCGCGCCCATCGTGTTCTGGATCGTATCCAGAAGCGTCAGGCCGGTGAAGACGCGGATGGTCAGCTCGCGCTCTTCGGGGCGCAGGGTCGCCCAGCTCGGCACGTCGTTCGACAGCGGCACCTTTTCCGGCAACCAGAAGTTCACCGTCAGACGGTTCCAGACCTCGAGGTCCTTTTCATCGTCCAGACGGTTCCAGTTGATCGCCTTCAACGGCGCGCGGAGAATCTGATCCTTCATCCGAAGAACCCCTCTTTCATGCTTAAATATCCTCGGGGTCCGGGGCGGACAGCCCCCGGCGTCAATGTCGTGCTCAGAGGGCGCAGGAGACGCAACCCTCGACCTCGGTCCCCTCGAGGGCGGTCTGGCGCAGGCGGATGTAGTAGATCGTCTTGATGCCCTTTTTCCAGGCATAGATCTGCGCCTTGTTGATATCGCGGGTGGTGGCCTCTGCCGGGAAGAACAGCGTCAACGACAGGCCCTGATCGACGTGCTCGGTGGCAGCCGCATAGGTGTCGATGATCGGTTCCGGCCCGATTTCATAGGCATCGCGATAATAGTCGAGGTTGTCGTTGGTCATGAAGGCGGCAGGGTAATAGACGCGGCCGATCTTGCCTTCCTTGCGGATCTCGATTTTCGCCACGATCGGGTGGATCGAGCTGGTCGAGTTGTTGATGTAGCTGATCGAGCCGGTCGGCGGCACCGCCTGCAGGTTGCGGTTGTAAAGACCATGCGCCATGACATCGGCCTTCAGCTGCGCCCAATCCTCGCGGGTCGGAAGCGTGATGCCGTCGAACACGCGCAGCACCTCTTCGCGCTGCGGCAGCCAGTCGCGCGTCACATATTTCTCGAAGAAGGTACCGTCGGCATATTTCGAGCGCTCGAAGCCCGAGAAGGTGCGGCCATGTTCGCGCGCCAGCAGGTTCGAGGCGCGGATCGCGTGATAGGCGATCGCGGCGAAGTAAACGCTGGTGAATTCGACGCCGTCGGCGCTGCCGTAATGGATGCGCTCGCGGGCGAGGAAACCGTGCAGGTTCATCTGGCCAAGGCCGATGGCATGGGCCTCGTCATTGCCGCGACGGATCGACGGCACGGCGTCGATCGCCGACATTTCCGACACGGCGGTCAGCGCGCGCACCGCGATTTCGACGGTTTCGCCGAAATCGGGGCCGTCCATCGTCGCGGCGATGTTCAGCGAACCGAGGTTGCACGAGATATCCGTCCCGAGGTGGTCGTAGCCCAGATCCTCGTTGAAGGTCGAGGCTTCGTTGACCTGCAGGATCTCCGAGCACAGGTTCGACATGGTGATGCGCCCGTCGATCGGGTTGGCCGCGTTCACCGTGTCCTCGAACATGATGTAGGGATATCCGCTCTCGAACTGGATCTCGGCCAGCGTCTGGAAGAAGGCGCGGGCATTGATCTTTTCTTCTTGATGCGCTTGTCGTCGACCATCTCGGCATATTTCTCGGAGACCGAGATTTCCGAGAAGGGCACGCCGTACACCTTTTGCACGTCATGCGGCGAGAAGAGGTACATGTCCTCGTTTTTCTTCGCCAGATCGAAGGTAATATCAGGGATCACGACGCCAAGGGACAGCGTCTTGATGCGGATTTTCTCGTCGGCATTCTCGCGTTTGGTATCGAGGAAGCGCAGGATGTCGGGGTGGTGTGCGTTCAGATAGACCGCGCCCGCGCCCTGACGCGCGCCCAGCTGGTTGGCGTAGCTGAAGCTGTCCTCCAGCAGTTTCATCACCGGAATGACGCCCGAGGACTGGTTCTCGATCCCTTTGATCGGGGCACCTGCCTCGCGGATGTTGGTCAGCATCAAAGCCACGCCGCCGCCGCGCTTGGAAAGCTGCAGGGACGAGTTGATCGAGCGGCCGATCGATTCCATGTTGTCTTCGACGCGCAGCAGGAAGCAGGAAATCAGCTCGCCGCGCGATTTTTTCCCTGCGTTCAGGAAGGTCGGCGTGGCGGGCTGGAAGCGGCCCGACAGGATCTCGTCCATGAAGCGCATCGCCAGCTTTTCGTCGCCGCGCGCCAGCGCCAGGGCGACCATGACGACGCGGTCCTCGTAGCGCTCGAGATAGCGCTGACCGTCACGGGTCTTCAGCGTGTAGCTGGTGTAATATTTGAACGCGCCGAGGAAAGTCGGGAAACGGAATTTCTTCTTGTAGGCGGCGTCCCAGATCTCGCGCATGAAGTTCTTGGAATACTGGTCCAGAACCTGCGCCTCGTAATAGCCTTCCTCGACCAGATAATCGAGCTTCTCGTCCAGCGAATGGAAGAAGACCGTGTTCTGGTTGACATGCTGCAGGAAGAATTGATGCGCCGCCTTGCGGTCGGCGTCGAAACGGATCTTCCCCTCGCTGTCGTAGAGGTTCAGCATCGCGTTCAATGCATGGTAATCAAGTTCGGCCTTCACGCCATTGTCGAGCATTCCATCCCCGGAATTCAGCAAGCCCCGCTTTGATGCGGATGATATCGGTTTCGGTGCCCGCCAGTTCGAAACGGTAGAGAACTGGCGCGTTGGTTTTGTGCGATGACATCGCCCGCAAGGGCGAAGGTCGTGCCGAAGTTGCGGTTGCCCGCGGCGATCACGCCGCGCAGCAGGTCGCGGTTTTCGGCGATATTGAGAAACTTGATCACCTGTTTGGGGACCGCGCCCCGCCCCAGACCATCCGCGAAAGTCGGACAGATCAGGACGAAAGGCTTGTCCGCAACCGGCATCGGATCGGAAGGGCTGACCGGAATACGGGTGCCCCCATTCCCAATCTCTCGACGAAACGGGCCGTATTGCCCGAGACCGACGAGAAATAGACAAGATCAAGCACGACCCCGCTGCCCGATCAGGACAGACGGCCGATCATGTCGGGACGAAAGCCCGCCCAATGCTCGTCGCCCGCGATCACGACCGGAGCCTGACGGTAGCCAAGGGCCGTCACCTTCTCCATCGCCGCCTCGTCCTGCGTCAGGTCGATGATGTCGTAGGACAGACCTTTCGCATCAAGCGCGCGGGTCGTGGCGGTGCACTGAACGCAAGCAGGCTTCGAGTAAACGGTGATGGTCATATCTTCCTTGTCCCTTGGCATATCGCGACGAGAGACAGGGGAAAATCCGGCGAAGACACTCCTTCGTCAGACGTTTTGAAACCCCCGCGCCCACCGCACGGTTAATTCTATTCCTGTCCTGGCAGGTCCTGACTCACGGATCATCGCTCGGCCGATCCTTCGCGCAGAAACCCGCAGGATCCTTGTGGCTTCGCTCACCGCCTACAGTTGCGGGGGCAGCGCCGGCTTCTCACCGGCTTTCCCTCTTTTTCTTGCGCCAAACGCGTCTTCGACTCAAGAACCAGAACACAAGCATTAGGCCTCACGGCCGCATTTTTGTCAACATATGGTATGACGACAAGGTAACAGACTGCCCGTGACAATCAAGCCTTTGAAGCGAACCACAGTTTCGGAGTTTCGGGGCTGCGGGACGCCCGCGCCCTGCAACATAAAGAGCTATTCACGCGCGGGACTCAAGCCCTCGCAGCGGCGCATTCCCGCCCCTGTTCGCCCGTCGCGGCCCCGAACGGGACGCTGCGGCATGACAAAGGGGACCGACGCGGCCCCCTTTTGCATTTTGGAGAATCGGCTTCAAGCCCGATCCATGTAACGCTGGGGCATATCAGCCTTGCGCGACATTTCCGGCACGGCGCGCCCGCTCGTGGAAGACGAATCCGATGAAGTTCAGCAAGACCTGCGCCGCGAGCGTCGTGGTGGTTGCGGAATGGTCGAACTCGGGCGCGACCTCGACCAGGTCGATGCCGACGACCTCGTGGCGACGCGCGAGCGCCTGAAGCATCTCGAGCACCTCATAGTAAAGGAACCCGCCATGCGACGGCGTTCCCGTCCCCGGCGCGATCGAGGGGCAGAAGCCGTCGATATCGAGCGTGACATAGACGCGCGCGCCCTCGGGGATGCGGTTGATCACCTCTTCGGCGCCGAGCTTGCGCGCCTGACGCACCGACAAGATGTCCGATCCCGAGGCCCGCGCCGCCTCGTAGCCGTCACGCGCCGTCGAGGACACGTTGCGGATGCCGACCTGCGTCATCCCGGTGACATAGCCCTTTTCCGAGGCGCGGCGCAGCGGGCTGCCGTGGCCGGTACGCACGCCGTGACGCTCGTCCACGAAATCCAGATGCGCGTCGATCTGGAAAATATGGATGTCGCCATGCCCCTCGAAAGCGTCGATACAGGGGATGTTGATCGAGTGGTCGCCCCCGATCACCACCGGAAAGGCCCCGCTTCAAGGATCGCCTGCACGCCGGTCTTGATATTGGCGTGGCTTTGGGCGGTGTCGGTGTGGACGATGTCGGCATCGCCGATATCCACGATGCGCACGCTGTCGGGCAGATAGGTGACGTCATCCTCGTGATCGTAGGCCCCCGCATGGCCGAAGCTGAACAGCGTCGAGGCCTCGCGCACCCCGCGCGGCCCGAAGCGCGAGCCGGCGCGGTATTGCGTGCCGAAATCGAAGGGCGCGCCCAGCACGGCGACATCGGCGTCGATCTGGGTCCAATCGGCGACATAGGGGCGTTTGCCGAAGGTGCAGATCCCGACGAAGGGTAGGTTCAGGCGACCCGCTGAATATTTGTCCGTGCTCATTTCATGATGTCCTTTCAACAAGATATTGGGTCACTCTTCCAGCTTCGACCCTGCCCCGCCTGCGCGGGCCATCATGATCGACAAGAAGGTGATGATTGCGGCGCCGGTCAGGAAATAGGCCGGCGCAAGGGCGCTGCCGATGATCCCGCCGACCCATGTTGCGATCAAAGGCGCGGTGCCGCCAAAGAAGGCATTGGCCGAGTTATAGCTGAGCGCGAAGCCCGAAAAACGCACGCGGGTCGGGAAGAGCTCGCACAGGAACGTGGCCAAAGTGCCGCCGTTCATCGCCATCATGACCCCGAACAGCGCAAGGACCATGAGGATCATCAGATAGCTGGTGCTCGCCATGCCGGTATAGGTGATCGAGGACAGGACCATGAACAGCGGCACCGTCAGCACGACAAACAGGACCGAGCACAGCAGCAGGATGACTTTGCGCCCCAGCTTGTCCGACAGCGCCCCCATGATGAAGATCGAGCCGAGGTAGGCCACCAGCGTCACGGTCGAGCACAGGAATGCGGCCTCTTTGCCCACGCCCAGCTCTCCGGCAAGGTAGGTCGGCATGTAGATCAGGATGAGGTAAAAGCCGACCGCGTTCAGAAGCGTGCCGCCGAAAGCCATCATCAGCTGCGGGAAATTGTTCTTGAACAGCTCTTTCACGGGCGTCGTGGGAACGTGGTTTTCCTGTTCCAACGCCTGGAAATGTGGGGTTTCCTCGAGGCGGCGGCGGATGAAGACGCCGACGAAGCCCAAGGGGAACGCCATCAGGAAAGGCAGACGCCAGCCCCATGACTGGAGTTGCGCATCCGACAACAAAGCGTAAAGCAGCGCGACGAACAGCGATGCCGCCAAAAGCCCCGCCGCCTCGCCTGCAGGCACCAGCGAGGTGAAAAAGCCTCGCCGGTTGTCGGGCGCATATTCCGCCAGAAACGAGGCCGCGCCCGCGAACTCGCCCGAAGCGGCAAAGCCCTGCACCATCCGCGTCAGCAAAAGCAGGATCGGCGCCAGCATGCCGGCGGTCTCGTAGCTCGGCAGAAAGGCGATGACGAAAGTCGCGGCCGACATGATGAAAATCGACAGCGACAGCGTGGCCTTGCGCCCAAATTTATCGCCGAAATGGCCCCAGATCACGCCGCCGATCGGACGGATGATGAAGGACAAAGCGAAAACCGCATAGGCCGCCATCAATCCCGAACGCGCATCGGTCGCGGGAAAGAAGACGACCGCGATCACCGCGGCCAGAAAGCCGTAGACCGCATAGTCGAACCATTCGACAAAGGTGCCGATGAAGCTTGCGAAGGCCGCGCGGCGCAGCAATTCGTCTTTGGACACATCCGTTTGCGGATGCGAGCGGGCGCCGGCGCCCAGATCCGTGCTTGATACTGACATAGAAATCTTCCCCTCCCATGGTTGATTTCCGGTGCCGCGATTGGGTTCTCCCAATGCGGATCGCCGCTCGTGCCTCCCCTGCCCAAGTGCGAATATCCAGACCATGCCGCGAGGGAAATCGCGTATAAATCCGATCTTTCCATTTCTTGTTTCAAGAAATCTAAAGTAATCCATCCTGTGAAGCGGAAGCCGGAGGAGGGCCTCATGCGGATCAGCGATTATACTTTGCGCAACCTGCGCACCTTTTGCGCGGTGGTGGAGCATGGCGGCTTCGGGGGCGCGCAGGCCGTGCTCGGCGCGTCGCAGGCGGCGATTTCGACCCATCTCAAGGATCTCGAAACCACGCTCGGCTTTACTTTATGCCAACGCGGGCGGGCCGGTTTCACCGTCACCGCCAAAGGGGCCGAGGTCTATGCCGAGGCCAAGCGCATGCTGGGCGTGATGGAAACCTGCGAGGCCAATCTGGGCACCCTGCGCCGCGTTCTGACCGGCCATTTGCGCATCGGCATCGTCGACAGCGAGGTCGACAACCCCGACCTGCCCGTCCATCTCGCCTTGCGGCGCTTTTTCACCCGCGAGCAGCAGGTCCGGCTGACGGTCGAGGTCGGCACCACCGAGGCGCTGAGCAAGGGCCTGCAGACCGGCGATATCCATGTTGCGGTCGGCCCTTTTCCGACGCGCCATGCCAATATCGACTACCGTCCTGTCTGGGTCGAGGACCACCAGCTCTACTGCGGCCTCAACCATCCGTTGTTCGACCGCCCCGCCGCGGAGATCACCCCGAAACGATTTCGCGCCATGCGATGACGGTGCGCCCCTATCTCGAACGCGCCGAGCTTGCCGCGCTGCACGAGCCGCAGATCACGGCCTCGGTCTCGAATATGGAGGCGCAGGCCGTGCTGATCCGCTCGGGCTGTTTTCTGGGCTTTCTGCCGGTTCATTTCGCGCAGAAATGGGTCGATCGCGGCGAGATGCGGGCGCTGGATGCGCCGGGGCTTTTGTGGAAATCACAATTCTACATCGCCCTGCGCGTCCAGCCCGAACCGACCGAGGTCGCGCGGCTCTTTGCACGCGATCTGGCCGAGGTTCTGGTGCAAAGACCTAGACCCCGCGCCGGTCGGGCGGGGGCTCAGGCCGGCACGCGGCTTTCGTCCGCCAACCTTTCGGCGCGGCGCGCGGCCTGCACATCGGGATCGGGGTCGAGCCCTGCCGCCAGAAGCGCGCGGGTATAGGGCTCGCGCGGGGCATCGAAGACCTGCGCCACCGTGCCCAGCTCGACCACGCGGCCCTTTTTCATGACCATGACGTGATCGGCAAAATCGCGCACCACCGGCAGGTCATGGGCGATGAAGATGAAGGCAATGCCCATCTCGCGGCGCAATTTGTCCAAAAGCGCGATCACCTGTGCCTGAACCGAAACATCGAGCGCCGAGACGGCTTCGTCGCAGATGATCAGCTCGGGCTCGAGCGCGAGCGCACGGGCAATCGCGATGCGCTGGCGCTGCCCGCCGGAAAACTGGTGCGGGTAGCGGTTGGCCATCTCGGGCTTCAGCCCGACCTGCTCGAGAAGCTCGGCGACGCGGGCGCGCCAGCGCGCTTTGGGCAGGATGCCGGGGTGGATCGCCCAAGCCTCGGAGACGAGCTGATAGACCGTCATCCGCGGATTGAGCGATTGCGTCGGGTCCTGAAACACCATCTGCAGATCGCGGCGCAAAGCGTAAAGCTCGGCCGGTGACATTGCGAAAAGATCGCGCCCCTTCCAGAGCGCCTGCCCGCCGCTCGGCTCTTCCAGACGCAGGAGCACCTTGGCCAAGGTCGACTTCCCGAGCCGCTTTCGCCGACAATCGCCAGCGTCTCGCCGGCCATGAGCTGGAAGCTGGCATCTTCAAGCGCAAGGAAATCGCCGTAATCCTTGCGCAGATTGCGCACGTCGAGCACGGGCGCCCCCTGCGGCGGGGCGGGATCATGCATCGCGCCCTTGCCCGGCGCGGCCCCGATCAGCTTGCGGGTATAGGGGTGCTTGGGATTGTGATAGACTTCGCGCGCGGGGCCGGTTTCCACCACCTCGCCCGCATTCATCACGACGACCCGATCGGCGATTTCGGCAACGACGCCCAGATCATGGGTGATGATCAGGATGCCCATGCCGGTCTCGCGCTGAAGCTCTTCGAGCAGGCCCAGAACCTCGGCCTGAACCGTCACATCGAGCGCGGTGGTCGGCTCGTCGGCGATCAGGAGGTCGGGCTTCATCGCCAGCGCCATCGCGATCATCAGACGTTGGCGCTGCCCGCCCGAGAACTCGTGCGGATATTTCCCTAGCGAGGCCTCGGGGTTGGGGATGCCGACGCGGGTGACCAGACGCAGGGCCTCGACACGGGCCTTGTCGCGCGGGATGTCATGGGTCGTCAGCGCCTCGGCGATCTGCCAGCCGACGGTATAGACCGGATTGAGATGGCTGAGCGGGTCTTGGAAAATCATCGCGATGCGGCGGCCGTTGATCTCGCGCCGCGCGCCCGCGCCCAGCTTCAACAGATCCTGCCCGTCAAAAATCACCTCGCCCGAGGTGATCTTTCCCGGCGGCATGTCGATCAGGTTCATGATCGCCGAGGACGAGACCGATTTGCCCGAGCCGCTTTCGCCCAGAATGGCCAGCGTCTCGCCACGGTCCAGATGATAGCCGACGTTCCTGACCGCTTTGACGACCCCAGCCGCCGTGTGGAATTCGACCGAGAGGTTGCGCACCTCGAGCAGATGGTCAGTCATTCTTGCGCCCTCTCATTTCCAGCCGCCAGCGTTGGGCCGGGTCCAGCGCGACACGCATCCAGCCCGACAGCAGGTTCAGCGACAAAGTGGTCAGGATGATCGCAAGCCCCGGCCAGAACGACAGCCACCAGGCGTTCGTCAGATATTGCCGCCCCTGCGAAATCATCAGCCCCCAGGTGATCTCGGGGGCTGGATGCCGATGCCCAGAAAGGACAGCGAGCTTTCGGCCAGCATGACGAAGGCGAAATCCAGCGTCGCGATCGTCATCAGCGTCGGCAGGACCACCGGCAGGATATGGCGCAAGATGATGCGCCGCGCGGGGCGCCCATGACGCGGGCGGCCTGCACGAACATGCGCTCGCGGATTTCCAGCACCTCGGCGCGGGTGGTGCGCAGATAGACGGGGATGCGGGTGATCGCCAGCACGATGATCAGGTTCCCGACCGAAGGGCCGAGGACGTAAAGCACGATCACCGCCAGCAAAAGCGAAGGGAAGGACATGATCACATCGGCCAGCCGCATGATCACCTCGCCGGTGCGCTTGCTGGCATAGCCCGCGACCAGCCCCAACCCCGAGCCGATCAGCGCCGAAAAGAACACGGCCCCCGCCGCGACCATCATGGTGTTTTGCGTGGCCACGATAATGCGCGCCAGCAGCGGGCGGCCAAGCGCATCCGCGCCCAAAAACCAGACCCAGCCGCGCGACAGATCGAAGGGCGGAGCATTGCGTCCGCGCAGGTTCTGCTTTTGCGCCAGATCGTTCATCCACGACGGCCCGATCACCGCCATGACCAGCACCACGAGCAGGAAGATCACCGCGCAGACCGCGAATTTATCGGCCCAAAGCATGTTCAGGTAACGGCGGGCGGCGCTTGGCTCGGGCGGAAGGATGTCGGTTGTGCTCATGGCCGGGCCCTTAGTGACGGATGCGCGGATCAAGCAGCGAATAGGCCAGATCGATCAGCAGGTTCATGACGAAAATCGCCAGAGCCGTGACCATGATCGCGGCCAGCACCACGTTGAAATCGCGTTGAAGAATGGAATCGATCATCAGCTTGCCGACGCCGGGAAAGCCGAAGATCGTCTCGATCACGACCGCGCCGTTCAAAAGCGCCGCCGCCTGATCGCCGATCACCGTGATCACCGGCAACATCGCATTGCGCAGCGCATGGACAAAGATGATCGGCCGCGAGCGCACGCCTTTGGCACGCGCGGTTTTGACATAGGCCGAGGATAGCGCCGTGATCATCGAGCCGCGCACCACCTGCACGATCAGCCCGAAGGGGCGGATGAACAGCACCGCGACCGGCAAAACCCAATGCAGCGCCGTTCCCGTTCCCGAAGTCGGCACCCAGCCCAGCCCGACCGAGAAAACCGTGATCGCGACGATGGCGACCCAGAAATCGGGCGCCGAGGCCCCGATCAAAGACAAAAGCGAGGCGACGCGGTCGAAAATGCCGCCCACCTTGAAGGCCGCCAGCGAGCCAACCACCACGGCCGCGAGCGCCACCAGAACCATCGTGATCAGCGCCAGTTGCAACGTCCAGGCAAAGCCCTCCATCACGACATCGATGGCCGGTCGCGCTTTGCGCAGCGACTCGCCGAAATCGAGATGCACCAGATCCCAGAGGTAATTTCCGAATTGCACGATCAGCGGATCGTTGAGGCCGTGGACCTCGCGAAACTGCTGGCGCATCGCATCGGTGGCATCGACCGGCAGGAAAAGCGCGGTCGGATCGCCCGTCAGGCGGGACAGGAAGAAAACGGCCACGACCAGCCCCAACAGGGACAAAAGGCTCGCGAAGGCGCGTTTGCGGATGAATCTCTGCATGGGTCTGTCCGTCTCAGAAGGCGGGCTCGAAGCTCGGTTCGCGAGGTCCGGACGGAGATAGTCACCGTCCGGACCGGCAGTGGGTCTTATTTGAAGGCGATGCCGGCAAGCGGCAGCATCGAATTGGTCGCCATGGTCGGGCGCCAGTCCAGGCGCTCGGCGACGCGGCTGTAGCTGACCATATGGAACAGCAGCACATCCGCCGCGAGGTCGTCATGCAGATATTTCTGCAGCTCGCTCCAAAGCGCCGCGCGATCCGCGCCGGTCGCAGCCGAGGCCTTTTCGATCATCCCGTCGACCTTGGCATCCGCCACGCCCGACTGACGGCCGTCGGTCGCGTATTTGAAATACATCGAGAAAACAGGATCGCCCTTGGAGTTGTCGTGCATCGCCGTCACCATCAGCGGGCCGCGATCGGTCGGATAGGGTTTGGAATACATCTTCTCGAATTCCGCGACCTCGTAGAATTGCAGATCGACGGTGAAGCCCACCTCCTGCAACATCTGCTGGATGGCCTCCATAATCTCGGTGATGTTGGGGAAGTTGGCGGTACGCGCGACCAGCGTCAGCTTGGTGTCGACCGGAACGCCGTCCGCCTTGGCCTCGGCCAGAAGCGCCTTGGCGCCTTCGGGATCTAAGGCGGGCACGGCCACATCCTTGTTCCAGCCCAGGGTCGGCGGCGGGAAAACGGCGGTCGCGAGCTCGGTCCCTTCGGGCACCAAGGTCCCGAGGAAGGCTTCGCGGTCGATCGCCATGTTCAGCGCGCGGCGTACGCGCAGGTCGTTCACCGGTGCCTGACTGTGGTCGAGGCGGATATAGACCGTCTCGGAATCAAGATAGGAGAAATCGGTCGCCGGATTGGTCGCATCAAGCTGCGCGATCGAGGGCGCGATATCGGCCTCGGCAGTGGCGACCATCGCCGCACGCACGGCGGGATCGGCGCGGAAGAGATAGGTCGCCTGCGTCACGGCGGGCTTTTCGCCCCAATAATCGGCGCGCTCGGTCAGGACGAT
Source organism: Paracoccus cavernae (assembly GCA_030410095.1). GTDB lineage: Bacteria > Pseudomonadota > Alphaproteobacteria > Rhodobacterales > Rhodobacteraceae > Paracoccus > Paracoccus cavernae. The sequence continues at coordinate 2,879,868 of JAUFRC010000001.1, read as the reverse complement.
CTGCTGGCCCGGCGTCCATTCGGTCAGCGCATAGGGGCCGGTGCCGACGGGCTCGCGGATGAATTCGACCTTGGTTTCCTCGGGGACGATCGTCACCAACGAGAACAGCAGCGGCATGATCGGCTGCACCGGATCCGAGACGATATCGACGGTCTTGTCGTCGACGACATTGACCGAAACCGTCATGCCGCCGAAATAGCGCGGCGTTTCGCAGGTGATCGCGGCATCGGTGGCACGGTCGAAGCTGTGCTTGACGTCTTTGGCGTCAAAGCCCGTCCCGTCCGAGAAGGTCACGCCCTGACGCAGATGGAAACGCCAGCTGCCGTCGGCATTCTGCTCCCAGCTTTCGGCCAGTTTGGGCTTGAGCTCGCCGCCCGCCACATCCAGCTCGGTCAGGGTCTCGCTGATGTTTTGCAAGATGATCCGCCCGATGTTCGAGCGCGTCGCCATGCAGGGCTCGAGCAGGTCGGCCTCTTCGTTGAGCACGATTTTCACGCCTGTGTCCTGCGCGAAAGCCGGCCCCATCGCGACGGCGGAAAGCACCGCGCCCCAAAGCATCTTCTTGATCGTCATTGGTGTTTTCCTCCCGTTGGAAAATCGTGTCATGAGCGTTTTCCGGCAGTCAAAGCCGCCGTGCGCCCCTGTTTCTCCGCCCGACGCTGTTTCTCTCGCGCCCGCCCCGAAGCACGCGAGGCGATCAGCGCCGCAAGGCAGATCAGCGCGCCGCCGATCAGGGTCGCCGGACGCGCGATCTCGGCGAAAAACGCATAGGCCAAAAGCGCGACCAAAGGCAGGCGCAGGAAATCCAGCGGCGCGATGATCGAGGCATCGGCAAGGCTGAAAGCATGGGTCATCAGCGCCATGCAGGCCGCGCCGAGCACGCCTTGCAGCGCCAGAAGGCCAAGCTGCCCCGCATCCGGCATGGTCCAGACCGGCAGCGCCAGAAGCAGCGCCAAAGGCACGGTCAAAAGCAGGTTCCAGACCACCAAAGTCGCGGTGCTGTCGCCCGCCGACATGGATTTCAGCATGAGCTGGATAACAGCCTGCATCACCGCACCCGACAGCGCGAATGCCATGGCGAGAGAAAGCCCGCACCAAAGCCCTCGGGACTTGGCCCGACAATGACCAACGCTCCGGCAAGGCCCAGAAGCAGGGCGGCGATCCGAAGGGGCCGAGACGCTCGCCCAGCACCAATGCCGCGCCGAGCACGACGAAAACCGGCGAGGTAAAGGCGATTGCGGTCACATCGGTCAAAGCCCCGCGTGAAAAGGCCGCGAAAAAGGCCACCATCGCAACCAGCTTCAATCCGGCGCGCAGCGCATGTTGGGACAGCGGAAAGCCGGTGCGGAGAACCTGCGGCCGCCGGATCACCAGCGGCAGAACTGCAAGCGCACCGAAGGCCGCGCGGAAAAAGCCGATCACGAAAGGATGCACGCCGCCCGCCAGCGCGCGCACGATCACCGCGTCAAAGGCAGCCAAAGCCGCCCCGCCAGCCGCGCACACGACAGCCAGCACGACCCGTCCAGATCTGGGCTGCGCCCCGACCATACCCTCTCCCCCCATCACGCGAATCCGCGGTCCTCATCCACTGGCCAGAAGGATGCATGAACGCGGCAACTATTGTCAACTTATTTCAAGACACAGCCTCCGCGACAAAATATCATCCCATTCAGTTATTTGTTTTTATTAGCTTTTACAAATTTTTCCGCTGAATTACTTCTTCGAACAACAGATCATCAACTTGACAACCTTTGATTTTGATCCAATCCTTCGCGTAGTTCCGGCCAAGGGGAGGCCGAGGGAGGAAGAGCATGGGTCCTGATGAAATCGCCGCCGCAATGACCGGCACGTTGACCGAGGTTTCACCGGGCCGGCTGGAGGCCTTTCTGCCCTCGCCCATGATCCAGAACCACGCGGCTTTCCTGCATCCTCTACCGGATGGCGCGCTGCTTTGCGCCTGGTTCGGCGGCACGCTCGAGGGGAAGTCCGATATCGCGATCCATGCCGCGATCCTGCCGAATGGGGGCGATCGCTGGGGTCCGCCGCGCGTGCTCAGCTTTGATCCCGCGCGCTCCGAGCAGAACCCCGTCATCTTCACCGCGCCTGATGGCCAGCTGTGGCTGTTTCACACCGCGCAGCCCTCGGGCAATCAGGACGAGTGCCGGATCCGCATGGCGGCCCTGCACCTCGACCCCGCCGATCCGACCATGATCCGCGCGGAGGAAGGTCGGTTCATCGACCTGCCGGCCGGCTGCTTCATCCGCGCGCCGCTGGTGGTGCGCCGCGACGGGGCCTGGCTCTTGCCGATCTTTCGCTGCGTGACGCGGCCGGACCGGAAATGGAACGGCAGCCATGATGTCGCCGCGATGGGGATCAGCCATGACGGCGGCGAAAGCTGGGTACTGCAGGAGATCGCGGATTCGACCGGCTCGGTCCATATGAGTCCGGTCGAGCTGGGCCAGAACCATTTCGCTGCCTTCTATCGCCGCCGTCAGGCCGATACGGTCCACCGCTCGGAAAGCCGCGACGGCGGGCTCAGCTGGAGCGCGCCGGTGCCGACCGATGTGCCCAACAACAACTCCTCGATCGCGGCGATCCGGCTCGCGGATGGTCGCGTCGCGATGATCGCGAACCCTTCGTCGGCGCTGACCTCGACCGATCGCCGCGCCTCGCTTTACGACGAGCTCGGGGAAGACGACGACCGCCCCGAGACCGGCGGCGACACGCCCGATTCAGGCGGCTGCACCCCGATCTGGGGCGTGCCGCGCGCGCCGGTCGCGCTGTGCCTGTCCGAAGACGGCGGCCTCAGCTTTCCGCTCCGCCTGATCATCGAAGACGGGCCCGGAAGCTGCACCTCGAACGATCTGACCGATGGCCGCAACAAGGAAATGTCCTATCCTTGGCTGCTGCAAGGCCCCGACGGCAGCCTGCATCTGGCCTATACCTACCACCGCCGCGCCATCAAATATGTCCGCCTCTCGCCCGAGGCATTCACCCAAATCCAAGCGGAGTCCGCAGCATGAGCGACATCATCGGCATCACCATGGGGGACCCCGCCGGTGTCGGCCCCGAAATCAGCGTCAAAGCCCTGGCGGAGATGTCGCCCGAGGATCGCGCCCGCACCCTGATCTACGGCAACCGCGCCACGCTCGAAGCCGCCAAGACCGCCGTGGGCTGCGATGTCGACCTCGAGGGCCGCGTGATCGATCTGCCGGTCGAGGGCGCGCCGCTGCCCTGGGGCAAGCTCGCCCGTCGCGGGCGATGCCGCCTTCCGCTTTATCGAACGCGCGGTCCGCGACGCCGAGGCCGGCAAGATCGGCTGCATCGTCACCGCACCGATCAACAAAGAGGCGCTGAACGCCGCGGGCCACCATTACGACGGCCATACCGGCATGCTGCGCAGTCTGACAGGCGCGCAGGCGGCCTATATGCTGCTGGCGTCCGAGCGGCTCAAGGTCATCCATGTCTCGACCCATGTCTCGCTGAAAGACGCCATCGCCCGCGCCACGACCGAACGCGTTCTGGCCACGATCCGCGCGGGCAACGCCCATCTCAAGCGCATCGGCATTGCCGCGCCGCGCATCGCGGTGGCGGGGATCAACCCCATTGCGGCGAGAACGGCCTGTTCGGGACCGAGGATGACGACCAGATCGCACCCGCCGTCGCCGCCGCGCGCGCCGAAGGCATCGACGCCCACGGCCCGATCTCGGCCGATACCGTCTTTCACCGCGCCTATAGCGGCCATTTCGACCTCGTGGTCGCGCAATATCACGATCAGGGCCATATCCCGATCAAGCTGGTGGCCTTCGATACGGCAGTGAACGTCTCGGTCGAGCTGCCGATCGACCGGACCTCGGTCGATCACGGCACCGCCTTCGACATCGCGGGCAAGGGCATCGCCAACCACGGCAACATGAACGAGGCCATCGCCTATGCGCGCAAGCTGGTCGCCGGAGAGAAAGCATGAGTTTCAACATCGAAGGCGTCTATTGCGCCGCAGCCACCCCGCTCAAGGCCGACGGCACGCCCGATCTGGCCCTGTTCGGCGCCCATAGCAAAGCCCTGCTCGACGAGGGCTGCCACGGCATCGCCATGCTCGGCTCGACCGGCGAGGCCAACAGCTTCGGGCTGAACGAGCGCATGGCCCTGCTCGAGGCCGCGCTGGACGGCGGCACCCCGCCCGAGGCGCTTTTGCCCGGCACCTCCTCCTGCTCGGTCACCGATGCCGTCACCCTGACGCGCCATGCGGTCGATCTGGGGGTCAAGGGCGTCGTCCTGCTGCCGCCCTTTTACTACACCGCCTTTTCCGACGAGAGCCTCTTTCGCTTTTACGCCGAGATCATCGAGAAAACCGGCAGCGACCGGCTGCGCGTGGTACTGTACCACATCCCGATGCTGACCGGCGTACCGATCAGCCACAATCTCATCGAGATGCTGCTCCGCGAATTTCCCGATATCGTCGTCGGTATCAAGGACAGCGACGGCAAGATCGGCAACATGCATGAAATCGCGGCCCGTTTTCCCGGTTTCGCGGTTCTGGCGGGGGCCGATCCGCTGCTTCTGCCGCTGCTCGAGGGCGGCGGCGCGGGCTGCATCACCGCCAGTTCGAACCTTGTCGCGCGCGAGCTGCGCATCGTTTTCGACCACTGGAACGACCCCGCCAAAGCGCACGAGGTCAAGGCCGCGCAAGAGGTGATCGTCAACTGGCGCAACCTCACCAATGCCTATGTGCAGCTGCCGACGGTCAAGACCATGCTCGCGCGCAGGCGCGGCGACAACGGCTGGCTGAATGTGCACCCGCCCTTCTCGCCCCTCGCCGAAAGCGAGCGCGATGCCGTCTGGGCCGAAATGGCCCGTCTCGAAGCCCTGTAAGCCGGAGGCCGGAATGGACCGCATCATCACATTGCATCAGCCCAAACGGCTGGACATCGGCAAAGGCGCGGCCGCGGGCCTTGGCGCCTGGACCAAAGAGGCCAAGCGCATTTTGGTTCTAGCGACCCCCATACGGCCGGTTTCATCGACCGCCTGGGGCTGGAGAGCGCACCCGTCGTCTTCGACGACATCCCCGGCGAGCCCGACACCGCAACCTTTGACGCGGCCTTGGCTGCGGCGCGGGCGGCACGGCCCGATCTCGTCGTGGGTCTGGGCGGCGGCTCGGTCATGGATGTGGCGAAACTCGTCGCCGCGCTCTGGGACGGTGACCAAAGCCTCGAGGATGTCGCGGGCCCGAACCGCGTCGCGGGGCGGCGCAGCGCGTTGGCGCAGATCGCGACCACGGCAGGGACCGGCTCCGAGGCGGGGATCCGCGCGCTGATCACCGATCCGGGCAAGGGCGCGAAAATCGCCGTGGAAAGCCCGCATCTGATTGCCGATCTCGCCATTCTCGACCCAGAGCTGACCTATTCCGTCCCGCCCGCCGTGACCGCCGCGACGGGCGTCGATGCGATGGCCCATTGCGTCGAGGCCTTCACCAGCAAACGCGCCCATCCGGTCATCGACGGCTACGCCCGCATGGGGATCGAGCTGGTCGGCCGCTACCTCGCCCGCGCGGTCGCGGACGGTACCGATACCGAGGCGCGCGAGGGCATGATGCTGGCCTCCTTCTATGGCGGGATCTGCCTTGGTCCGGTCAATACGGCGGCGGGCCATGCTTTGGCCTATCCTTTGGGCACGCTTCTGAACCTGCCCCACGGGCTCGCCAATGCGGTGATCTTTCCGCATGTTCTTGCCTTCAACGAAGGCGCGGCCCCCGCGAAAACCGCCGAGATCGTCGCGGCGCTCGGCCTTGGCGCCCGTGTCGCGAAAGACGGGCTCGAGGCTGCGGCGCGCGGCTTTTGCGCCGGTCTCGGGATCGAGATGCGCCTGTCGGCCCTTGGCGCGCAGGAAGACCAGCTCGCGCGTTTCGCGCAGGATGCCCATGCGATCCGCCGGCTGATGGACAACAATCCGCGCGACATGTCGCAGGACGAAGTCCTCGCGATCTACCGCGCGGCCTTCTGATCCCTCAGGCCGCTCCGGCCTCGGGGTCGGGGCGGCGACGCTCGAACAGACGCTCGCGCGAGCCGGAAAGGTGGTCGCGCATCAATTCGCGTGCCAGATCGGATTTGCGGTCGCGGATGGCTTCGAAAATCGCGTTATGCTCGGCGAAAACGCGGGCCAATCCGGTGGCATCGCGTTTGACCGAAGCGCCGTGAAAGCGCATGCCGACGGCGATGTGATCCTTCAGTGCTTCCATCGCGGTCGAAAAATAGCTGTTCTCCGCCGCCAGCGCGATCGACAGGTGGAACTGGAAATCGGCATCCTCGCGATGGCTCGAACGGTTGGTCGCATCGCGCATCAGCTCGAGCGCCTCGCTGACCGCCAAAAGCGTCTCTGGCCGATGGCGTTCGGCGGCGAAAGCGGTGGCCTCCGGCTCGATCGTCAGGCGGAATTCGTAGCAATTGAGCAGATCGGCGACATTTTCGAGCTGTCCGAACCCCAGTGGCTGCTTGAGCCCGATCGAGCGCACGAAACTGCCCGCGCCCTGACGCGAATAGATCAACCCCTGCTCGCGCAGACGCCGCAAAGCCTCGCGCACGATGGGGCGCGAAACCTCGAATTCGGCCGCCAGCTCGTGCTCGGTCGGCAAACGCTCGTCCGAGCCGTATGCACCGGATTTGATCGCGCGCTGCATGCGCTCGAAGACCAGATCCGCAAGGCTCTTCCGCCCTCCTCCGACACCGAAACTCATCCCTTCCCCCTTGCTCGATCATCGCGGCAATCTGCAACAAGGTCGCATCATCACCAAATCCCCCGATTTCGTCACGATCGTCAAACCCTTGGCCGTCGCGACCGCAATACCGGGAAGACATTCCCCCAAAAGGCGCATCCGCGTGATGCCCATGGCCGACAGAACCGCCTCGGCGGTGGCGCCGCCGGTCAGAAACAAGGTGCCGCAACGCTCCGTCATGGCCGGATGCAGGCCACGCGCCAGATTGGCCGCAACCTCGGCACCCGCGATTTCGTGCTCGGCGGGCAAGGCCTGGACCAGCACCAGACCCGCGCGCGGATCAGGCGAGAAAACCCCATTCGGCGCGGGCAGGTAATGGGGATTGCGCGTCGCGCGCAAGGCCGCGACCTGCGCCATCGTGATCGGATCGCGCGAACCGATCACCATCACCCCGTCCGGCCCGCTCAGCCCGACCAGCTCGGCCTTGGGCCTGCCGGTCATCTGCAGCGCCAGCGCCTCGGCCAGCCCGCGGGCGCCGATCAGCAATTCGGCATGCGAGGCAACCAGAGCGGCGCGCATTTCCACATCGGTATTGGTATCGGGAATATCGGCCCGCGCCGCATGCGGTCCCAGCGCCGCGACGACCGAGATCGGGCGGTCGACGCCGAATCCCGTCATCATTCCGCAGCGCACGATGCGCCCGAAAGCCGGAATCGCGGGGCGGCCAAAGCATGGGTAAAGGTCAGCGCGGAAATCTCGGGAACGACATGACCCTTGAGGCGTGAGTCGACCTTTTTGAACAGGCGCAGACCGGCCGGAATGGCACTGGCGGCGCGGGCGACGGCATCATGGGCGGCCTCGGCGCTCAATTCGCGCGAGGCGGTGTTGATCACGATGATATCGGCCCCGCTGGCGGCCACTTCGGGCGCGGCTTCGGCGGTCAGCGCGACCTCGACCACGAGGCCGCGGCCGGCGAAAGGTGCCGTGGAATCAAGCGCTCCCGTCAGGTCGTCGGCGATGACGGCAAGCTTGGTCGATTTGTCATCCGAAATGTAAGGCAAGATGTTCATCCGGGGCCAAGGACGGGTTCAACGAGAATAGGGTTATCTGAAAACATTGTATATATCGCACAAAGATAATTTCCCTGTCGCCTTACAAAAGAATAACAACTCCGCCGGATTTCTTGAGGGTGCATCTTGGTTTCGTGCATAAAGCGCGACGAAAAAGCCGCCATGCCGGGAACGGGTCCCGGGACATGGCGGCAGTTGTGGAGCACGCGTGGAGGCCCGCAGCCGGACCAATGGTTAAGGCAGGGCCGCGATCAGAGGCGGCCGAACTTGCCTGAATTGAAATCCTTCATCGCCTGACGGATTTCGGTTTGCGTATTCATGACGAAGGGACCGTAAGCCACCACCGGCTCGTCGATCGGCTCGCCGGCGAGGATCAGGATCTTGGCATCCGAGCCCGCCTTGAGGTTGAAAGCGCCACCGTCGGGCGAAAGCTGGGCGCGCGCCGCACCTTTCAGCTCTTTCTCGCCGTTCAGCACGACCTCGCCCTCGAGCACGACGACGGTGACGTTGAAACCGGCCTTGGGGTCCAGCGTCAGCGACGCGCCGCTCTTGAGGCGCAGGTCCCAGACCTCAACAGGTGTGAAGGTCTTGGCCGGACCTTTGACACCGTCGAAACTGCCTGCAATCACCCGCACGCGGCCCGCGCCATCAGGCAGATCGACCACCGGAATGTCGCCCGAACCGATACTCTGGTAACCCGGCTTCGCCGATTTGTGCTTGGCCGGAAGGTTGACCCAAAGCTGGACCATTTCCAGCGTGCCACCCTTTTGGTGAAGTCGTGGCTGTGGAACTCCTTGTGCAGGATCCCGTCTGCCGCCGTCATCCACTGCACGTCGCCCTCGCGGATCACGCCGCCCTGACCGGTGGAATCGCCGTGCTCGACTTCGCCCTGATAGACGATGGTGACGGTCTCGAAACCTTTGTGCGGATGGACGTCAACGCCGCGCGGACGTTTGGCGGGGCCGAATTTCTCGGGACCGGCATAGTCGAGCAGCAGAAAGGGCGAAAACTCGTTCAGCCCCTCCATGTCCGACAGAAGCGAACGGACGGGAAAACCGTCGCCAACCCAATGGCCACGCGGTGCAGATTTGGTCGACAGGATCTTTCTCATCTCACTCTCCGGATTCATGCGGCATCAATGCCGTTGTTGATCACAAGATGGAGATGCGGCGGCGATCCGACAACGCCTTGAGTGTTCGCTTAAGCCGAACACTGCTTTCCGGAATCCGCACAGATGCAAGCGCGACCTCAGCGTCCGGCACGGCCTTGCGGGGAGGCATTCCGGCCGCCACAGCCCGATCGCCCGATGTTTTTATCTTTCGGGCAAAGGCACATAGACCTTGTCGTCGCCGACGGGCAGGTCGAACTGGCCCTGCCCCCAATTGGCGGCGCGCCACTCTTCCTTCGCATGTTCGATCCGGTCGCGCGTCGAGGCGACGAAGTTCCACCAGATATAGCGCGGCCCGTTCAGCGTCGCCCCGCCAAGCGCCATCAGCCGCGCGCCCTGTTCGCCCGCCGCAATGGTGATGTGGTCGCCCGGACGGAAAACCATCATCCGTCCCGCCTCGAACAGCTGGCCCGCGACCGTGACCGAACCCTGAACGATATAAAGCCCGCGATCCTCGTGATTGTCGGGCAGCGGAAAACGCGTGTTCGCCTCGAGCACGACGTCGAGATAGAAGGTTTCCGAATACAGCGTCGCGGGGGCGGATTTGCCGTAGGCATCGCCCAGAAGCAGCTTGGCGCGGATGCCTTTGTCGGTGATCTCGGGCAGGGCCTCTTTGGCGTGATGCTCGAAGGTCGGGTTCATATCCTCGTGGCTCTCGGGCAGAGCGATCCAGGTCTGGACGCCGAACAGGCTATGCGGCCCCGCGCGCCCCTCTTCCGAGGTGCGCTCGGAATGGGTCACGCCCTTGCCTGCGACCATCCAGTTCAATGCACCTGGCAGAATGACCTGATCGGTGCCGATGCTGTCGCGGTGGTGGAAATCGCCGCGGTAAAGATAAGTGACCGTGCCCAGCCCGATATGGGGATGGGGGCAGATGTCGATGCCCTGTCCGGTCAGATATTCGGCAGGCCCCGCCTCGTCGAAGAAGATGAAGGGGCCGACCATCTGGCGTTTGGGAGCGGGCAAGGCGCGCTTGACCTCGAAAGCGCCGATGTCGCGGGTGCGCGGGATGATCAGGGTCTCGATCGATCGACCCCGATATCGTCGGGGCAACCAGGGTCAGTGCGGGATTCCAGCTCATGGTGCTCTCCTTTGCCTGTCCCGAAGATAGGCCTCCGAAGCGCCGCGTGAAAGGGCTGCCGCGCCGCAGCCTCCGGCCCGCACGGATTGCGGGGCCGAAGGCGCGAAACCCCGCCGCCTTATTTGCGGTAGCTGGCCGCGAAACCGTCGAGGAAAGTCGCGAGCTGGACGCGCAGATCCTCGGAGACCAGATTGCGCTCGGCGTCGAAATGGGTGCCCGCGCGCGAGACCATGACCTGGCCACCGAACCACGGCTGGGTATTGAGGCGGCGCAGCACCTGGTTCCAGTGGTTTTGCGACAAGATCGTGCCGAACCCGCCCGGAGACGCACCGATCACAGCCACGGGTTTCTCGCGGAAATGGGCCAGACCCTCGCCGCGCGACATCCAGTCGATCGCATTCTTGAAGACCCCGGAATGCCGCCGTTATATTCCGGCGTCACCAGCAGCAGCGCATCGGCATCGCGCAGCTGGCCCTGCAGGCGCTGGACCGAAGCAGGCAGCCCCTCGGCATCTTCGAGATCGCCGTTGTAAAGCGGCACGTCGTCGATCGAGCCCAGCTCGATCGTGATCCCCGCCGGAGCCACCTCGGCCGCCGCACGCAAGAGGCCACGGTTGTAGGAGGCGCGGCGCAGGCTGCCCGCAAGACCCAAAATCGTCGTCATCAGTCTGTTTTTCCTTGTGATCAATCATGCGCCGGACCCGAGACAAAGGTTCAGGTGTCACGCCTTTGTCAAGCGCGTCCTTCAACGGCTGGTTAATGCCCTGCTCCTGCAAGGCGAGCCGTTCTTCGTCGCGGGTGCGGATTTCATCCATTCCCTCGCGGATATCCTCTTCGGCAGCACCAAGCGCTCGCAGCCCCTCGCCGCCCATGAGATAGGCCGATTCCACCGTTTCGCGGATGTCGTAATCGACGCCCATCCGGCGCAGCTCCAGCGTATGCGAGCGGTCGTAGGAGCGCACCAGAACCTTGGCCATCGGAAATTCGGCAAGGATAAGCTCGGCGATATGCGAGGTGGCGCGGCGGTCGTCGGTGCAGATCATGATGACCTCGGCATCGGCCGCGCCGGAATGGTGCAGAATATCGAGGCGCGTGCCGTCGCCGTAATAGATCTTGAAGCCGAACCTTTCGGCCTCGCGAATGCGGTCGGGGCTGCTTTCGATGATCGAGACCTCGATTCCGCGTAGCAGCAGCACCTGCGAGGCGATCTGGCCGAAACGCCCGAAGCCGATCATCAGCACCTGCCCCTTGAGACCCATTGCCGGATCGACCCCTTCGAGCGATTTCTCGACGGTCAGCAGCCGGTCGGCGAAAATCAGGATCAGCGGCGTCAGCGCCATCGACAGGATGATGACCGTGGACAGGATCGCGTTCTCGCGCCCCGAAATGACCCCGCCGCCCGCTGCCGCCGAATAGAGGACAAAGGCGAATTCGCCGCCCTGCGCGAAGATCGAGGTCCGGCGCAGCGCGGTCAGGTTGCCCGCGCCGAAAGCCCGCGCCACCGCATAGATGCCAAGGGCTTTGACGGCGACGAAAACCGCCAGCATCGCCAGCAAAAGCCGCCATTCCGCCAGAACGACATGCAGATCGAGCGACATGCCGACGGCCAGAAAAACAGCCCCATCAGCAGGCCGCGGAAGGGCTCGATATCGCTTTCGATCTGGTGGCGGTAGCTCGACCCCGACAGCATCACCCCCGCGATGAACGAGCCCATCGCCATCGACAGCCCCGCCCCTTCCATCAGCAGCGCCGAGCCGAGCACGACCAGAAGCGCCCCTGCGCTCAGCACCTCGCGGGTTCGGGCGCGGGCGATCAGCGCGAAGAACGGATCGAGCAGATAGCGTCCAGCAAGCACCAGCAAAACCAGCGCGCCGATGCTGACCAACGCGGCCTGAATGCCGCCGCCGCCATGATCGAGCGGCGACAAAAAGGCCACGATCGCCAGCAGGGGCACGATCATCAGATCCTCGAAGAGCAGGATCGAGACATTCTTTTGCCCCTCGGCGCTCGCCAGCTCTCCGCGCTCCTGCAGCATCGACATGATCACCGCGGTCGAAGACATGACGAACCCCGACCCCGCCACGAAAGCTTGTGCCGGCGTCAGGTCGAAGAGCATCATCGAGGCGAAAGTGAGCAGCGCGATACAGCCGAAGACCTGCGCCAGCCCCAGCCCGAAGATCTGCCCGCGCATCGCCCAAAGCTTCGGCGGGCGCAGCTCAAGCCCGATGATGAAGAGAAACATCACCACGCCGAGTTCGGAAAAGTGCAGGATCGCGGCGGGATCGCTGAAAACGCCGAGAACCGAAGGCCCGACCAGCATGCCGGCCGCGAAATAGCCCAGAACCGAGCCGAGCCCGAGCCGGCGGAACAGCGGCACCGCAATCACGGCCGCGCCCATCAGCGTCACGATCGGTCCGATCATCGTCCCCATTGCTTCGACGGCCATGTCCGGACCTCCTGTGATTTTGCACCTTTAATCTGCGCCGGAGCGGATGTCTGCAATCGGATTTTCGTCCCTGCCGCGCATTCCCGGCCCCAACCCCCGCCCCAACCCTTCTTCAGGGGCACGGTTCCCCATCACGCGACACGAACGCGGCGGCAGACGGGCCGGCGGCAAAGGGCGGGCCGGAACCGGTACGCGACTGCCCGCTTGATTGACAGCAAGCGGCGCGGGCCTCTATCTGGCTCGGAACCCTGAAACGGGAGGCGGAACTGGCCGGATCACCCCTCATTGCCCCCATCCGCGCATGGATGGCGGACAAGCTGCCTGCCGCGCTGGCGGCCGGCCTTTTCGAGCGGCCGCGGCCCTGCTTCCGGCAGGCCCCGCGGTGGCACAAACCGCACCCGAGGTCCCCGCCCCCAAGCGGGTCGTGTCGATGAACCTGTGCACCGATCAGCTCGCCATGCTGCTGGCCGGCCCCGGGCAGCTGGTCTCCGTCTCGGCGCTGTCGGCCGATCCGCTGGTCTCGCTCATGGCCGATCAGGCGCGGGGCTATCCGCTCAACCATGCGCACGCCGAAGAGATTTACCTGCTCAAGCCCGATCTCGTGCTTGCAGGCAGCTATACCGCACGCTCGAGCACCGAGATGCTGCGGCGGCTGGGAATCCGCGTCGAGACCCTGCCGCCCGCCAATTCGCTGTCCGAGATCAGCGCGGGCATCGCCGTCATGGGCGCACTTTTGGGCCGCGAGGCGGAAGCCCGAGCCGTGAACGACAGCTTTACCGCCGATCTGGCCGCGATCACGCCTCCCGCGCGGCGTCTTGGCGCGAGCTATGACGCCAACGGCTATAGCGTCGGCCGCGAAACCCTGTCGGGCGATGTCATGCGCAAGGCCGGGCTGGAGCTCGTACCCGACCGGCTCGGCCTGCATTACGGCGGGCCTTTGGCACTGGAGGCGCTGGTCATGGCCGCGCCAGGCGTCGTCGTGACCGGCACGCGCTACGACAACCCCTCGCGCGCCGAGGAAATCCTCGATCATCCGGCGCTGGCCCGTCTCGGCGCCAGCCGCATCGCAATCCCCGACCGCGACTGGATCTGCGGCCTGCCCCAGATCACCCGCGCCGCCGCGGAACTGGCGCGGCTGCCATGAAAACCAAGACGCTGCGCCCCCTTTTGATCGCGCTGACGCTGCTGGTCGCGGCGCTTTTTGCCGCCTCGACCCTGATCGGACCCGCAAAGGCCGGTCTGGCGGAAAGCCTCGCCGCGCTGGCGGCAGGCGACAGCCCGCTCGGCATGGTCATGCGCGAAATCCGCCTGCCGCGCGCGGTACTGGGGCTGATGATCGGGGTCTCGCTCGGCCTGTCGGGCGCGGCGATGCAGGGCTATCTGCGCAATCCGCTCGCCGAACCGGGGCTGATCGGGGTGTCCTCATCGGCGGCGCTCGGCGCGGTCGTCGCCTTGCAGACCGGCTTTGCCGCAAGTTTTGTGCTGGCCCTGCCTTTGGCGGCGCTGGCGGGCGCGGTGGTCTCGGTCGCGATCATATTGATGCTGGCGGGCAGCAAGGGCACGCAGGCCGGCGGGCAATCCCTGGCGCTGATCCTTGCCGGAATCGCGATCTCGGCACTGGCGGGGCTTTGACCTCGCTGGTGCTGAACCTGTCGCCCAATCCCTATGCCGCGAACGAGATCATTTTCTGGATGATGGGCTCGCTCGCCGACCGCTCGTGGCTCCATGTCGCGATTGCCGCGCCCTTCATGGCGTGCGGCTGGTGGCTGATCGCCTCGACGCGGCGCGGCCTCGATGCGCTGACTTTGGGCGAGGATGCCGCGGCATCGATGGGGATCGACCTCAACCGGCTGCGGCTGCGGCTGGTGATCGGTGTCGCGGCCTCGGTCGGCGCGGCGACGGCGGTTGCGGGGGCGATCGGCTTTGTCGGGCTGGTGGTGCCGCATCTTTTGCGCCGCGCGGTGGGGGCACGTCCGGCGGCGCTGCTGGCGGCCTCGGCCCTTGGCGGGGCGGCGATGGTGCTGGCCGCCGATATCGCGGTGCGGCTGATCCTGCCCGCGCGCGACCTGAAACTGGGCGTCGTCATGGCGCTGATCGGCGCGCCGGTCTTCTTGCGCATGATCTGGCGGCAAAGGAGCGGGCAATGACCGGCGCCGCGCCACTCATCCTCGACCAGCTCACGGTCAAACGCGGCCAAAACACCGTCGTGGACGGCGCGAGCCTGAGCGCCGGATCCGGCGAATTCATCGGGCTGATCGGGCCGAACGGCGCGGGCAAGACCACGCTTTTGCGCGCCGCCCTCGGCCTGATCCCCGCTTCGGGACGCGCGAGCCTTGCCGCTTTGCCCGCCGCCAAACGCGCGCAGCTTGCCGCATGGATGCCGCAGGGCCGCGATGCGGTCTGGTCGATGCCGGTCGAGGCGCTCGTGGCCCTTGGCCGCATCCCCCATTTCGACGAAGGCCGCCCCTCGGGCCGCGCGCGGATCGAGGCCGCCATCGCGCGTCTCGGCCTCGGCACCCTGCGCCACCGTCCCGTGACCGAGCTTTCGGGCGGCGAGCTGACCCGCGTGCTTCTGGCGCGGATGCTGGCACAGGATACGCCGCTTTTGCTGGCCGACGAGCCGATCGCGGGGCTTGATCCCGCCCATCAGATCGGCGCGATGCAGCTTTTCCGCAGCCTCGCCGACGAAGGGCGCTGCGTGATCGCCTCGCTCCATGATCTCGGACTGGCGGTAAGGCATTGCACGCGGCTGATCCTGCTCGATCAAGGCCGGATCGTGGCCGACGGCGCGCCCGAGGCGGTTCTCTCGGCGCAAAACCTCGCCCGAAGCTTCGGAATTTCGGGCCATTTCGCGCAAACCGGAGACGGGCCGATCTTTCAGCCGCTCCGCGTTCTGGGCGGGGAACGCGCATGAGGCTGGCGCAATCGGGGCCGTGGCTGATCGCCGATCTCGGGCGCGAGCAGGAGGTTCTGTCCTTTGCGCCCCATCGCCCGGGGCTGGTGCGTGCAAGCCGGATCATCTGGCGCGAGGTGCGCAATTCCGACCTGACCCCGATTTCGACGCCCAGCGCTGGCTGGACGAAAGCCTTGATGCTGCGCGCCTTGCGGCAAACGGGGCCTGCGTCGCCATGATGACCTCGCGCCGCATCGACAGCTACCGCGAGGCAAGGCGCGGTCCGGTCCATGCGGTCGCGACCGTGGGTCTGGGCAATGCCGAAAGGATCGGGCATCGCCGCGCCCATGATGCGGCGAGCCTTGCTTCTGCCGCACAGGACAGCCCGCGCGCCCGCAGCTACGGCACGATCAATATCGCCGTCGCGATCGATGCGGGACTGACCTCCCCGCGATGATCGAGGCTTTGACCATCGCGACACAGGCCCGCACCGCCGCAATCATCGGCGCGGGGCTGCGTCTGCCTTCGGGCCTTGCGACGGGGACCGGCACCGATTGCATCGCGATTGCCGCCGATCGGGGCGAGACCCGATATGCCGGCCTTCACACCGCTTTGGGCGAGGCCATCGGCCGCGCGGTCCATGATTGCGTGCTGCAAGGGGCGCAGGACTGGATCGACGAGCAGATTCTTCTGCCCCCAGCCAAGCCGGTCACCCCGATCACCCCCACCACCGAGACTTGACCACCCTGCCTCAAAGAACAGGCCAACTGCCCAATATTCTTTACAACTTTGTCATGAGGCGTGTTTAATTCGACCAAGCCACCCGTCGTCTCCGGCGGCGGATAACCTTGAGGGATGAAAGACATGAGTTTCATGAAATCCACCACTGCGGGCATCGCCCTGCTGGTCGCTTTCTCGGGCATGGGTCAGGCGCAGGATCTCGCCGCGCTGGAAGAAGCCGCCAAGAAGGAAGGCATGCTGACCACGATCGCCTTGCCCCATGACTGGTGCAACTACGGCGGCGTGATCGAAGGCTTCAAGGCGAAATATCCCGAGATCTCGGTCAACGAGCTGAACCCCGACGCGGGCTCGGCCGACGAACTCGAGGCGATCCGCGCCAACAAGGGCAACACCGGCCCGCAGGCGCCCGACGTGATCGACGTGGGCCTCTCCTTCGGCCCCGCCGCCAAGGATGAAGGTCTGATCCAGCCCTATAAGGTCGCGACCTGGGATTCGATCCCCGAGGACGCCAAGGATGCCGACGGCTATTGGTATGGCGACTACTACGGCGTCATGGCTTTCGGCGTGAACAAGGATCTGGTCGATACCGTGCCCACGAAATGGGCCGATCTGACCAAGCCGGAATATGCCAATGCCTTCGCGCTGGCAGGCGATCCGCGCGCCTCGGCGCAGGCGATCATCTCGCTTCTGGCCGCTGGCGTCGCCAATGGCGGCGAGCCGGGCGAGGCTTCGGGCCAGAAGGGCCTCGAACTCTTCAAACAGATCAACGACGCAAAGAACTTCGTGCCGGTCATCGGCAAATCCGCGACCATCGCACAGGGCGCGACCCCGATCGTCGCGGCTTGGGACTATAACCTGCTGTCGTGGCGCGACGGTCTGAACGGCAACCCGCCGGTCGAAGTCGTCATCCCCGAGGACGGCGTGGTCGCGGGCGTCTATGTCCAGGCGATCTCGGCCCATGCGCCGCATCCGAATGCCGCGAAACTCTGGATGGAGTATCTCTATTCGGACGAGGGCCAGCTGAAGTGGCTGGAAGGCTATTGCCACCCGATCCGCTTCAACGACCTGTCGAAGGCCGGCAAGATCCCGCAGGAAATGCTGGACAAACTGCCGCCGGCAGCAGCCTATGAAAAGGCGATCTTCCCGTCGCTGGCCCAGCAGGATGCCAACAAGAAGGTCGTGACCGAGCAGTGGGATTCCGTCGTCGGCGCAGCCGTCAAGGAATAATCCCGTCCATCCACGAAACGGTCCCGCCGCCATCCGGCGGGGCCTTTGAACAGGCGATGCAATGAACCGAAGGATCGGGCTGAATTGGCTGGGGTCGTCCCCTTCCTTGCCTTCGCCCTGCTGTTTCTGGCGCTACCGACCATGAATATCGTGGTCGGCGCTTTTCGTTCCGCCGATGGCGGCTTTACCCTCGACAATATCCGCGGCCTTTTCTCGCCGCGCATCCGCGAGAGCTTTGTCCTCTCGATCCAGATTTCCGCGGCCTCGGCCATTCTCGGCTGCCTGATCGGTTTCGCGATCGCGGCGGCGATGGTGCTGGGAGGGCTGCCGAAATGGCTGCGCGGGCCGATCACGACGTTTTCGGGCGTGGCCTCGAACTTTGCCGGCGTGCCGCTGGCCTTCGCCTTTATCGCGACGCTAGGCCGGGTCGGGCTGGTGACGATGCTGCTCAAGCAGTGGTTCGGCATCAATATCTATGCGATGGGCTTCAACCTTCTCAGCTTCTGGGGCTGACGCTCACCTATCTGTTCTTCCAGATCCCGCTGATGGTGCTGATCATCACTCCTGCGCTGGACGGGCTGAAGAAAGAATGGCGCGAGGCCGCCGAGGTCCTTGGCGCATCGGGCTGGCAATATTGGCGCATGGTCGCGCTGCCGGTGCTGTTCCCCTCGCTTCTGGGGACATTCGCGCTGCTTTTCGCCAATAGTTTCGGCGCGATCGCCACGGCCTATGCGCTGACCGGCTCGACGCTGTCGATCGTCCCGATCATGCTTTACGCCCAGATCCGCGGCGACGTGCTGCAGGACCCGCATCTGGGCTATGCGATGGCCTTCGGCATGATCGTGGTCACGGGGCTTGCCAATCTCGTCTACATCATACTGCGCACGCGCGCGGAAAGGTGGATGAAATGAAGCGCCTCTGGTCATGGCTCGCGCTTGCCTTCGGTGCGCTCTATTTTCTTCTGCCGCTGCTCGGCACGCTGGAATTCTCGCTGCGGATGCGGCGCGGGGAATATTCGCTCGATGCCTACCGCTCGGTGCTGGCCGATCCGAGGTTCCAGCAAACGCTGACCTTTTCGGTGGTCATGGCGATCTGCACGATCATCGTGGGCGTCCTTCTTGTGGTGCCGACGGCCTATTGGGTGCGCCTCAAACTGCCGCGCTGGCGGCCGGTGATCGAGTTCATCACCCTGCTGCCGCTGGTCATTCCGGCAATCGTGGTGGTCTTCGGCTATATCCGGCTCTTCAACACCTCCTCGGTGCTGCCGCTGACCGGCACGGCGGGGGCACGAACATCCTGCTGATGTTCGGCTATACCGTGCTTGCCCTGCCCTATATGTACCGCGCGGTCGACACGGGCCTTTCGACCATCGACGTGCGCAGCCTGACCGAGGCGGCGCAAAGCCTCGGCTCGGGGTGGCTGACCATTCTGGGGCGGCTGATCCTGCCCAATGTCTTCGGCGCGGTCATGTCGGGGGCCTTCCTGACCTTTGCCATCGTCATCGGCGAATTCACCATGGCCTCGCTGCTGAACCGCCCAGCCTTCGGGCCCTATATGCAGATCCTCGGCGCGAACAAAGCCTATGAACCGGCGGCGCTGGCCGTCATTGCCTTTGCCATCACCTGGGCCTGTATGGGCGTGATGAGCCTGATCACACGTCTGACGCGCGTCGGAAGGATGGGGAAATGAGCTTCCTGAAACTGCAAAACCTCGACAAGAGCTTCGGCGAGAACCGCGTCGTCAAGGATTTCAACCTCGACGTGGAAAAGGGCGAGTTCATTTCGCTTTTGGGCCCCTCGGGCTGCGGAAAAACCACCGTTCTGCGCATGGTCGCGGGGTTCGAGACGCCGTCGAGCGGGCAGATCCTTGTCGCCGACAAAGAGATCACCCGCCTGCGCACCAACCAGCGCAAGGTCGGGATGGTCTTTCAATCCTATGCGCTGTTTCCGAACCTCACGGTGGCGCAAAACGTGGGCTTCGGCCTGAAAGTCGCAGGCATTCCGCGCGGCGAGCGGGCGGGCCGCGTGCAAGAGATGCTCGACCTGATCGGCCTGCCCGATCTTGGCGCGCGTTTCCCGTGGCAGCTTTCGGGCGGCCAGCAACAGCGTGTCGCCTTGGCGCGCGCACTGGCCCCGAAACCGCAGATGCTGCTTTTGGACGAGCCGCTTTCGGCGCTCGATGCCAAGGTCCGCGTCAGCCTGCGCAACCAGATCCGCGAGATCCAGCAGCAGCTCGGCATCACCACGATTTTCGTGACCCATGACCAGGAAGAGGCCATGGCGGTCTCGGACCGGATTGTCGTCATGCATCAGGGCGCGGCCGACCAGATCGCCTCGCCCCAAGACATCTACAACACCCCCGCCACCGAATTCGTGGCGAACTTCGTCGGCACGCTGAACCGAATCCCCGCCGAGGTCGCCGATGCCGCAGCAGGCCGCGTCCGCGTTGCGGGGACCGAGATCACTTTGGGCCATCCGGTCGAGGGCGCGCGCGTCATGCTTGCCGCCCGCCCCGAGGCCTTCCGCATGGCCGGAACCGGCCTTCCCGCGACCGTCACGGGCGTCGAGTTTCTGGGCGCTCTGGTCGCGGTCGCCGCCGATGTCGCAGGTACGCCGGTCACCTTTGTGGTCTTCAACGGCGACGACACCGAGATTCCGGCAATCGGCGCGCAGATCCACCTGCAAATCGCACCCTCGCGCCTGATGGTACAAAAGGCGGGTTGACCGGCCCGCCCTCGCGGCAATTTTCCCGACCAAAGGATGAGGCGCGCCCGCCCCTGCGGCGCGGCCTTTCGTGCCCATGACGCATCTAAACCGCGACCTGTCGGATCTGCGCGATGCGGGCGGGTGCAAGGATGCTGAAATAACGGGAACGACCCTGCGACAATCGCCAGAGGCCACGACCCGTATGCATTCATGAGCGCGCCTTTTCCGGCCGGACCGACCAGCGCCCCTCCTCCCTGCCGGATCGCGCGCACGGGTCTTGCCTCCTACGCCGAAAGCGGCGCCCGTCTGCCGCGCCGCGGCCCTCGGTCCCGCGCGAAAACCGCCGCGCCATCCCGCAGGCAATGCATCCCCTTTCTGCGCAAAGCCGCCCTTTGCGCGGGCAAAGCGACCAAGGAGCCAAGTTTTGTCTGGACGCATGGCCTGAGGCTGTCATGCTTGGAGCAACCGCGCTGCGGCCCCGCCTGCCCGCAACCCTTCGGGCCGGCCCGTCGCCGGACCTGCCCATTGCGCCGGCCCTTGGCCGCAACCTTGAAAGCCGCGCCTCCGCCGCCCTTCGGGCAGGATGCGAGCGCCAAAAAACAATCGGGGAGACAAGATGAAGAAACTATTCGCAACCAGCTGCGCTTTTGCCGCGCTTGCCTTTGCGCCGGCCGCTTTCGCCGCAGAGGAATGCGGCGATGTCAGCATCGTCAGCATGAACTGGCAAAGCGCCGAGGTGCTGGCCAATCTCGACCAGTTCATCCTCAACAACGGCTACGGCTGCAACGCCGAGATCATCGTCGGCGATACCGTGCCCTCGCTCACCTCGATGGTCGAAAAGGGCCAGCCGGACCTCGCGCCCGAGGGCTGGACCGGCCTTGTTCCCGAGGTGATCGACAGCGGCGTCAAGGACGGCAAGATCGTGCTTTTGGGCGATGCGTTGAGCGACGGCGGCCAGCAGGGCTGGTGGGTGCCGAAATATCTCGTCGACGCCAATCCCGAGATCAAGACGATCGATGACGCGCTCGCCCGCCCCGATCTGTTCCCCGATCCCGAGGATCCCTCGAAAGGGGCGGTCTTCAACGGTCCGCAGGGCTGGGGCGGCACCGTCATCACCACGCAGCTCTTTGCGGCCTTCGGCGGCGCGGAAAAGGGCTTCAATCTGGTCGATACCGGCTCTTCGGCGGGGCTCGACGGCTCTGTCGCGCGCGCCTACGAGCGGCAGGAGGGCTGGATGGGCTATTACTGGGCACCGACCGCGCTTTTGGGCAAGTACGAGATGGTCATGCTCGGGTTCGGGACCGAATACGATGCGGCGGAATGGACGCGCTGCACCTCGGTCGCCGACTGCCCCGACCCCAAGAAGAACGCCTGGCCCACCGACAAGGTCATGACGGTCATTACCACGCCCTTCTCCGAACGCGCACCGGCGGGGGTCAAGGAATACCTCGCCAAACGCAGCTGGTCGAATGCCACGGTCAACGGGCTCATGGCATGGATGACCGACAACCAGGCCACCGGCGAGGAAGGCGCACGCCAGTTCCTGACCCAGAATCCCGATCTCTGGACGCCTTGGGTCTCGACCGAGGCGGCAGAAAAGATCAAGGCCGCGCTCTAGGCCGGGCCAGCGCCACCGTCAGGCGGCCACGATTGCGGGCTGCCTGACCCTCCCGACCCTTTGAACCCGATAGGCACATTGATGGATTGGCTGAGTAGCTTCCCGCAATCAACGACAACACCCTGCGCGCGCTCAAAAAGGCGATCGACGACGGGTTTCGCGACTTCACCCGCGCTTATGGCAATGCGATCGAGGGCTTTTTCTCGCCCCTCCAGTCGCTCTTGATCTGGTCCGAGCGGCTGATGACCAAGACGCCCTGGATCATCGTTTTCATTGCCATCATCGCGATCGTCTGGGCCGCGAGCCGCAGCATGCGTATCGCGATCGGCACCGCCGTCACGCTGGCGCTGATCGGCGCTTTCGGCATGTGGGACGATACGATGAAAACCGTGTCGATGATCCTTGTCTGTACCTTCATCGCCATCGCCGTCGGACTGCCGATCGGCATCCTCATGGCGCGCTCGAACCGCGTGCAGGGCGTGATCAACCCGATCCTCGACGTGATGCAGACCATGCCGAGCTTCGTCTACCTCATTCCCGTGGTCATGCTTTTGGGCATCGGCCGCGTGCCCGGGCTGATCGCCGTCGTAATCTATGCTTTGCCGCCGATGATCCGGCTGACCAACCTCGGGATAAGGCTGGTGGACCGCGATGTGCTGGAAGCGGCCGATGCTTTCGGCTCGTCGAGCTGGCAAAAGCTGCGCAACGTCCAGATTCCGCTGGCGATGCCCACGATCATGGCGGGGGTCAACCAGACCATCATGATGGCGCTCGCGATGGTGGTGATCGCCTCGATGATCGGGGTGCAGGGGCTCGGCCAGCCGGTTCTGCGCGCGATCAACAACCAGTATTTCACGCTCGGCCTGTTCAACGGCTTTGCCATTGTCGGCATCGCGATCATCTTCGACCGTGCAAGCCAGGCCTTCGGCCGCCGCCTGCAAAAACATGTGGAGCTTGCCAATGGCTGAGGAAAAACCGGCGCGGCAATCGAGATCCGCCATCTTTACAAGATCTTCGGCAGCAACCCCGCCGCCATGGTCCAGCGTGTCCGCGACGGGCTGAGCAAACAGGAGCTCAACCGCGAATTCGGCCATGTGCTCGGGCTCAACGACATCAACCTTTCGATCCCCGCAGGCTCGATTCAGGTCGTGATGGGGCTGTCGGGCTCGGGCAAGTCGACGCTGATCCGCCACATCAACCGGCTGATCGACCCGACGGCGGGCGAGGTGTTGGTCGACGGCACCGATGTCGTGAAGATGAACAAGGACGAGCTGCGCGAATTCCGCCGCCATCAAACCGCGATGGTGTTCCAGAAATTCGCGCTTTTGCCCCACCGCACGGTGCTGGCCAATACCGTCTACGGCCTCGAGGTGCAGGGCACGCCAAAACGCGAGCGCGAGGAGATCGCCATGCGCTGGATCGAGCGCGTGGGCCTCAAGGGCTACGAGAACCACTACCCCAGCCAGCTTTCGGGGGATGCAGCAGCGCGTCGGTCTGGCGCGGGCACTATCGAACGACGCCCCGATCCTGCTGATGGACGAGGCCTATTCGGCACTTGATCCGCTGATCCGCGTCGACATGCAGACTGTGCTGCTGGATCTGCAAAAGGAGATCCGCAAGACCATCGTCTTCATCACCCACGACCTCG
This sequence comes from Paracoccus cavernae, assembly GCA_030410095.1. GTDB lineage: Bacteria > Pseudomonadota > Alphaproteobacteria > Rhodobacterales > Rhodobacteraceae > Paracoccus > Paracoccus cavernae. The sequence continues at coordinate 2,856,563 of JAUFRC010000001.1, read as the reverse complement.
ACGAGGCTTTGCGTCTGGGCGACCAGATCGCGATCCTGCGCGACGGCGAGATGATCCAGCAGGGCACCAGTCAGGACATCGTTCTCAAACCCGCCGATGATTACGTCGAAAGCTTCGTCAAAGAGGTCAACCGCGGCAAGGTCATCGAAGCCCGTGCCTTGGCCGAGGCTTTGGGCGATCCTTCGGACTGGCCGAGCGCGACGCTCTTGCAGACAGAAACCCTCGACGTGGCCGCGCGCCGGTTCACTGCCTTGGGCACAGACCGGTTGACGCTGGTCTGCGATCAGGGCCGGCCGGTCGGCGTCATCTCGATGCGCCGCACGCTCGAAGCGATGGTCGCCGAATAGGCCACCCTCCTCTGACCACATAAAAAAGCGCCCCTTGAACGGGGCGCTTTTCTTTGGAAAGGCGCGGCTCAACCCGCTTTGCGTTCAAAGTCGCGGTCCAGCGGCCACAGCGGGCGCGGCGCGCGGATATAGGGGCGACGCTCGGCCTTGGGCGTGGCCAATGCACCCGCATCGCAGACGATGACGCGGCCGGCGATCGGCTCGAAGGCGGCGCGGAAATGCTGCATGGATTTCAGCGCGAGAACGCGCCGCGCGGTCGGCTCGATCCCGAAGGCGCGAAGCTGTTGCAGATCGACCATCTGCTGCGCCTCGGTCACGACCAGAACCTCGATCCCGTCGAGATCGAGCACCGCCGTCGGCCCGAAACTATGCGACAACCCGCCCTGAATCGGCCCGTCGCCGATATAGGCCCCGTCGGACAGCGTGCGGATGACGCCGGTCACGCTCAAGGGTCCGCCGCCGAATGCCGGATCGCCCTTGCCGCCGATGGTGATAGTGACGCGCTCGCCGACTTTGTGCAAATGCAGTTCCGCCGCCGCTGCGGGGTCGATCATCGGGGTGAAAACCGCACCTTTGACGCCGCCCTCGATCAGCCCCTTCAAAAGCGCGGTGGAATCGCCGTAAGACCCCGCGCCGGGATTGTCGGCATAATCCGAGATCACCAAGGGCTTTTCGCCGTCCCAAGCCAAGGCCTCGGCCACGGCCTCTTCGACCTCGATGAAAACGTTTCGCTTTTTGGTTCGCCCGTCCCAGATCCGCGCAGCCAGCCCTTCGACCAGCGCACGCGCCATCACCGCGGCACCCTCCTCGCGGCTGTCATAGGTCGCCAGAACGGTCGGGCCGACGCAGAACACATCCGCGCCGGTGAAAGCCGCATTGACCGAAACCGCCAGCAGCCCCTCGGCCTCGGCGGCAATCGCGGTCTCGTAAAGCGCGAGTGTCTCGGGGATGTCGGTGCGGCCGGAATTGGCCTCGTCGAGCATCGGCACATGGGCGCGCACGGTCTTGGGTGCCATCTCGCCCTTCATGGTCCGGTCGAGAATGCGCGCGGCATGGGCGCCGGTTTCACGCATATCGACATGGGGATAGGTCTTGTAGGACACGAAAATCTGCGCCCGCTCGACCATTTCCTCGGACACCATCGCATGAAGATCCAGCGTCACCGCGATCGGGATCGCATCGCCCAGTTCTTCACGCAGTAGGCGCAGCAGCAGCCCTTCGCCATCCTCGCAGAAATCCGGCACCATCGAGCCGTGAAGCGACAAAAGCACGCCGTCGAGGCGGTCCTTGTTGTCGCGCGCGGCCTGCAGGATCACGCCCGCAATATGGTCGTAGGCAGCGCGGGTGACCTGCCCGCCCGGCACGGCATGGGCGGTAATCGCATGGATCACCTCCCACCCTGCCGGACGTGCGACGTCGAGAAAGCCCGCGAGCTCGGTATTGGCATCGCCCCGCGCCGCGATCGCGTCATCGCCGTAGAACAGCGAATCCGCCTCGAATTGGGCCAGATCGGTGCGGTAGCGCGAGAAGGTGTTGCTCTCGTGCTGGAATTCGGCAGTCAGAACGGTGAAGGTCATGAGGCTCTCGGGATGGGGCTTAATCGGCCAGACGGACGCGGTGATCGGGACCGATTGCCTGAAGCGCGCTCGGCTCCGGCAGGGTCGCGGGATCGGGACGGGTGTCGATTTCGGGCGAGAAACGCCGCCCCGCGGGGATCGCGGCACCATCGGGAACACCGCGCGCGCCGCTCAGGATCGCCTCGGCATCGGGGACCGAACCGATCAGGCGGCGGGTATAGGGATGGGTCGGGCGGGTAAAGACCGAATGCCAGTCGCCCTCTTCGACGACACGGCCGAAATACATCACCGCCACGCGGTCGCTGACATGTTCGACCACGGAAAGATCGTGCGAAATCATGATGTAGCTAAGGCGCAGGGTTTCCTGCAGCTCCATCAGCAGATTGATGATCTGGGCCTGAATGGAGACATCCAAAGCCGAGACCGGCTCGTCCAGCACAAGGATTTTCGGGTCCAGCATCAACGCGCGGGCAATCCCGATGCGCTGGCGCTGGCCGCCGGAAAACTCGTGCGGGAAGCGCTTGGCGTGATCGGCGGCAAGGCCCACACGCACCAGCATATCCGCCACGCGCTGCTCGGCCTCGGCGCCGCTTGCGAGCCCGTGCAGTTTCAGCTGCGACAGCAGCGTGGAGCCGATGGTCTGGCGCGGGTTCAGCGAGGCATAGGGGTCCTGAAAGACCATCTGCGCGATCCGCGCCCGTGCCTTGCGGTCAGGCGCGCCGGCACCCGCCAGCGGTTTGCCCTGATACAGCACCTCGCCCGAGGTCGGTTCCTGCAGGCCCATCACGGTCAGCGCGGTCGTCGATTTGCCGCAACCGGATTCACCCACGATCGAGAGGCACTCACCCTCGTTCAGGGTCAGGCTGACGCCGTCCACCGCGCGCAGGGTACGGCGCGGGCCAAGCGGGCTTTGGCGCGGCAGCGGGAAATGGACCTTGAGGTCGCGGATTTCAAGCAGGGGTGTCCCCCGTTTTGCTTCGCTCATGACATGGCCTTTGCGATTTCGCGCGGGCCGCGCGGCGTGATCAGGGTCGGAGCCTCGCGGCCGCGGTCCTTGTCGGACACGACTTCTTCCAGCTCGGTCAGGCGGCCCCTTTCGCCAAGGCTGCGCGAGCCCAGACGCGGGCGGGCCGCCAGCAGGCCCTTGGTGTAGGGATGCAGCGGATTGGCAAAGATGTTGCGGGTGTCCTGTTCCTCGACCAGACGGCCGCGATCCATGACACCGACGCGCTGGCACATATTGGCGATCACGCCCAGGTCGTGGCTGACCAGCAAAACCGCCGTCCCTTCGGCGCGGCAAAGGTCCGCCATCAGCTCCAGCACGCCCGCCTGAACCGTCACGTCCAGCGCGGTGGTGGGCTCGTCCGCGATCAGCAGATCGGGCCGGCAGGCCAGCGCGATCGCGATCATCACGCGCTGGCGCATGCCGCCGGAAAGCTGGTGCGGATAGGCGCGGGCACGTTCCTCGGGGGCGGGGACGCGGACGCTTTCCAGTGCCTCGACGGCCTTTTTGCGGGCATCCGGCCAGGACATGCCGCGATGGATGACATACATCTCGGCGATCTGGCGGCCGATGGTGGCCAGCGGATTGAGCGCGGTCATCGGCTCTTGAAAGACCATCGCGATGCGGTCGCCGCGCAGCTTGCGGCGCGCGCGCGGGCGCATGCCCAGCAGGTCCTGCCCCTGAAAATGCACGGTGCCGCCGGTCACGGTCAGCGGTGCTTTCAGCAGCCCCATGACCGACAATCCGGTGATGCTTTTGCCGGAGCCGCTTTCGCCCACCAGCCCATAGGTCTCGCCGGGCAGGATGTCGAAAGAGACGCCGTGCAGGATCTGGTGGCGCTTGCCGACGCCGATGCGCAGGTTTCGCACCGACAGGATGGGATCGGGAAGAAGATCGCTCATGCTTTGCGGGTCCTCATATGCGGGTCGAGCATGTCGCGCAGCCCGTCACCCAAGAGGTTGAAGCCCAGCACGGTCACGAAGATCGCAAGGCCGGGGAAAATCGCGGCCCAAGGCGCGGCCTGAATGAGCTCGCGCGCATCGGACAGCATATTGCCCCAGCTGGGCTGCGGCGGGCGGATGCCGACGCCGAGGAAGGACAAAGCCGCCTCGGCCAGAACCGCACCGCCGATGCCGAGCGTTGCGATCACCAGCACGGGGCCGAGGATATTGGGCAGGATCTGGGTGCGCATGATGTTGAGATCGCTGAAACCTGCGGTTTTCGCGGCCTGCACGAAGCCTTGGTTTTTCAGCGACAAGGTCGAGGAACGCGCGATGCGGCAGGTCCACGACCAGTTGGTCAGGCCAAGCGCGATCAGCAGGCTCGGCAGCCCCGGCCCAAGGACCGCCATGATCGCCAGTGCGAAGACCAGCGACGGGATCGCCAGCATGACATTGGTCAGGCCGTTCACGAGATCGTCCCACCAGCCGCCGAAATAGCCCGCCGAAATTCCGAGCGCCGTCCCGATGAAGGAGTTGATGATCTGCGAGATCAGCCCCACCGTCAGAGAGACCTGCGCCCCGTAAAGCACCCGCGAAAACACGTCGCGGCCCTGCCCGTCGGTGCCCATCCAGTGGTCCCAGCTGGGGGCATTTCCGAATTCATCAGATCGGCGTCCATGATCGGATCATATGGCGCGATCAGCCCCGCGAAAACCGCGCCGAGAATGGCGATGGTCACCAGCGTCAGGCCGAGAAGAAAGTTGAAACGAAGGCGCATGGCTCAGCTCACCTTGATGCGCGGATCGATCAGCGCGTAAGCGATATCGACCAGCATGTTGATGACCAAAAACCACAGCACGATCACCAGAACCGCGCCTTGGACGACCGGAATGTCGCGTGCAGCGACGCTATCGACCAGCAAAGAGCCGATACCGGGCCATGAGAACAGCTTTTCGACGACAATCGCCTGCCCCATGAGCGAGCCGATCTGGAGGCCCATGGTGGTCAGGATCAGCACCAGCACGTTGCGCGCGACGTGGCTTTTCACGAGGCGCGGCTCGGTCAGGCCCTTGGCGCGGGCGGTGCGGACGAAATCGGCGTTCATGACGTCAAGCACGCCAGCCCGCGTCGTCCGCGCCAGCAGCGCCATGGGCGAGACCCCCAGCGCGATCGCGGGCAGGATGACATGTTGGATGCTTCCGGGCTGATATCCGAAGCTCGGCAGCCAGCCCAGTTGCAGCGCGAAGACATACATCAAGAGCAGGCCGAACCAGAACTCCGGCAAGGACAGGCCCGAGACGGCGACCACCATCGTGCCGCTGTCGAAAATGCTGCCCGGCTTCAGCGCCGCGAGGAAACCCAGCGGAATGCCGATAAGTGCGGCCAGCCCCATCGCCGAAAGCGCGAGCTGGATCGAAGGCCAGAGCCGCGGCTGGATCACGTCCCAGACCGGCTCCCGCGTGCGGTAAGAGATGCCCAGATCGAAATGGGCCAAGCCCCAAAGGTAGTTCCACAGCCGCGTCAGCAAGGGCTGGTCCAGCCCGAATTGCGCGTTCAGATGCGACAAAGCCTCGGCATTGGTGACATTGCGTCCCTCGGCCATGAGACTTGAAATGAAGCTGCCGGGGATCACGCTGAAGATCACGAAGATGATCATGACGACCGCAAGGACCGTCGGAATCATCTGCAGGATCCGGCGAAGGATGAATCGCATCATCTGCGGGTTCTGCCTTTCGTTGGAATTAAGCGGAAGGCTGGACGGGCCCGGAAGACCGGCCCCGCCCTACCGTGTGACTGCGCTTATTTGCGCGAATCGGGTGCCGTCTCGTCGATCCAGATATCTTCGTAATCCTGGACCGCCAGTTCGACCGAGTTCTGCTTGAGGCCGTGGACCCAAGGCTGATAAGCCATGACCGCCTTGTTGTAGTTGAAGAACCAGACCGGCGCTTCTTCCTGCAAAAGATCGTTGGCCCGCTTCAGGATCTCGGTCTGTTTCGCCAGATCGGTCTCGTTTCCGGCCGCATCGATCAGCTTGTCGAAATCGGGATTGGCGAATTTGACGTAGTTACAGGCCGCCTGCGAGGTCTCCGAATGGAAGCAGGTCAGGTATTTCAGCGGATCGGGCCCCGACGAGTTCGACCAGATGAAGCTCTCGAAATTGTCCGAGACGATCTTGTCGGACAGAACCGGACCTTCGACCGGATCGGTCGTTACCGTCACGCCGACTTTCGCGAGCATCGGAATGATCGCCTCGACAATCGGCAGACCCCAGCTTTCATTGGGCGTCGCGGTGACCGAGAAGGTCAGCCCGCTCTCGTAGCCCGCTTCCTTCAGCAGCTCCTTGGCCTTGTCGGGATCATAGGCATAGGGCTGCGCATCGGCGTTGAACGCGGGCGAGGAGACCGGAAGCCACGAGACCGCCGGATAGGCTTTGTCCTTCAGAAGCTTCTTGATGATGACTTCGCTGTTGATCGCGTGGTTGATCGCCTGACGGACGCGCTTGTCCTTGAAGGCCTCGATCTTGGGGTTGAAGCCGATGTTGCGGGTATAGACCTCGGCCACTTCGAGGATGTGGTCTTTCAGCGCCGCATCCTGGCCATAGGCCTCGTATTGCACCGGACCAAGGACGTTCGCGTCGATCTCGCCGTTGCGGAAGGCCACGTCGCGCGCGGCGGCTTCTCCCATCAGCATGATTTCAAGCTTGTCGAGGTGGGGTTTGCCTTCTTCAAAGTAGTCGTCGAATTTGACCAGCTCGACCTTCGAGCCCGGAACGTAATTCGCCAGTTTGAACGGGCCGAGGCCGTTCGGCTTGGAGGCCAGCTGATCCTCGGGATAATCCTTGGAATAGATCGGCGCATAGTTCGACATCAGCACCCAACCCGGATCGGCAAGGTTGGTCATGGTGATCTCGACGGTGCGGTCGTCGATCTTCTTGAGGCCGGAGATGGTCTCGGCAGCACCGCTTTGCACCTCTTGCGCGCCGGCAATGGTCAGGATCTGCTCGGCGCCGGTCAGGGCTTTCTTGGGGTCGGCAAGGCGGTTGTAGCTGAAGATCACGTCATCGGCGTCCAGCGTGTCGCCGTTGTGGAAGACCGCTTCGCGCAGCTTGAACGTATAGGTCTTGCCGTCGGCCGATTTCTCGACCGATTCCGCCAGATCCAGCTCGGGCTTGCCGCTCTCGGGGTTCCATTTGTAGAGCGAACGGTTCATCGCCTTGGCGACGATCTCGTCTTGCGTATGCGGCGTCGCGGTGATGTCGAGCGAGCCGATCGACGAGCCGTAAGGCGCGGTAAAGACGAATTTGCCGCCGTCGCGCGGCGTTGCATCCTGTGCCAGCGCGGCGGTTGCCGTGCCCAAAGCGAGCGCGGCCATCAGGCCAAGTTTGGTCAGCATCTTGCGGTCTCTCTCCCTGTTTTGGGGCTTGTTCCCCGTTTTCTCTTGTCGTCGCGGTGGGCGGGCGCCCGAGGGCACCACGCCGCAATCTTGTCGCCTTCCGGCCGCCTCAGTTCGCCGAAAACAGGTCGTGGACGATGCGGCCGTCCAGAATGGTCATCTCGCAGCGCGTATCGTTCAGAATATCGCCCGGCTCCGCCGTCAGCAGATCGCGCGAGAACACCGCGATATCCGCAAGCATTCCGGCATCGAGGCGGCCTTTGACGCCCTCGGCCCCCTGCGAATAGGCACCGTGTTCGGTATAGGCGCGCAGGGCCTCTTCGGGGGTCAGGATCTCGGAAGCATCCATCACCGTGCCCTTGTGGGTCTGGCGCGTCAGCATCGCATGCAGATCGGGATAAGGATTGGGCGAGCAGACGGGGCTGTCGCTGCCGGTCGAGGGCTTCATGCCCAAAGCGTCCCAGGTCTTGATCGGATAGGAACGCAGGCCGCGCTCGGGCCCAAGAACCGCGATATAGGCATCGCCGAAATCGTGGATGAAGGCCTGTTGCGGCGCGGGCAGGATCCCTGCCGCCAACATGCGCTGGTTCAGCTCGTCGTCGGCATAGCCGCAATGCTCGATCCGGTGGCGGTGGGTGTGGTCGGGATTGGCGGCACGCACACGCTCATAAGCGCGCACCAGCTGGTCAATCGCACCGTCGCCGATGCCGTGGCACACCATCGTATAGCCAAGGCCGGTATAACGGTCGACCAGTTCGAAAAGCTGCTCGTCGGGCAGCATCTGGACGCCGAAATTCTCGGGCTCGCCGTGATAGGGCTGGCGCATCCATGCGGTGCGCCCGCCCGCCGAGCCGTCGGTAAAAATCTTCACGCCGCCGATGCGGAACATGTCGTTGCCGACGCCCGTGACCAGACCGACCGCATGGCAGCGCTCGACGATCGAGGAACCGGGATCGCCCAGAAGCGTGGCCCAGACACGGACCGGCAGACGACCGTCGCGGTCGGCAAGGTGATAGGCCTGGATCTCGGTCATGCCGTCGATCTGGCCGGTCGCCGCATCCATGCACGAGGTAATGCCGTATTCGATCAGATGGCGGCCGCCGATTTCGATCGCGTCGATGATTTCCTCGAGCGAGGGGGTCGGCTGGACGTTATAGACGAGGTTTTGGGCATTTTCGGCCAGCATGCCAGTCAGCACGCCATTCGCGCGGCCGATGACACCGCCGTCGGGATCGGGCGTCTCGAAGGTAATGCCCGCCAGCGCCAGACCGGCCGAGTTCGCGACCGTGACATGGCCGCAAGCCCGCGTCACCGAGACCGGATGGTCGGGCAGTGCCGCGTCAAGTTCCTGCGCCGTCGGCATCAGCCCGTCGTCATAGCGCGTCTGGTCGAAACCGCGCGCGCGGATCCATTCGCCTTTGGGCGTTTGCGCCGCGCGGGCCTGAAGCGCCGCGATCAGCGCGGCACGGGTCGGCGCGGCATCGGCGGTCGCATCGACCTGCTGTTGCAGCAGGCCCGTAGAGATCAGATGGAGATGCGCATCATTGAGACCCGGCATCGCGAAACGCCCGCCCAGATCGATGACCCGCGTGCCCTCGCCGATCAGCGGAGCGATATCCTGATTGCTGCCCGAGGCCAGAACGCGGTTGCCCTTGACCGCCAATGCCTCGACCGTCGGCGTGCCGTAGCCAAGCCAGATCTTGCCGCGCGAAAGCACGAGATCAGCGGTAATCCTGGATGTCATGATGCAAGCTTTCTTCCTCGGTCGGCCCGAATGTTCAGGCCAATTGTTTATACAATGAGGTGTCCAAACTGGCCCGTGCTGTCAAGGCGTCGTCACAATGTCGGGAGCGGAAAATTGCACGCCGCAGAGCCTTCTGCCCGCGCCTTAAGCACAGGCAAATGCAACAAAATCAACTGCCGCCGGTCTTTATGCGGCTGTCGCGCAGCAGGCCCTGTTCGTTCAGGATCGGATAGGCGACCGAGGCGAGATGGGCATTCACGCGCTTGAGGTCGCGCAGAAGATCCATGTGGATCGAGCTGGTCTCGATCGTCTCGACGCGGCCTTGGCGCACCCGTTCGAGATGCTTCTCCGCCGAGGCCTCCTCGAGCCGCCGGATCTGGACTTTCGCCTCGATCAGCTTTGAGGCCAAGGTCAGATCCCGCGACAGGAAAATCGCCTGCGCCATCCGCAGATTGTCGCTGGTTTCGCGGAAGAATGCCGTGATTTCGGCCAGACCTTCGGGAGAGAGCGCCAGCTGTTTGCGGGCCTTCTTCGCCAAAAGCTCGGTCAGCCCGCTCTGGATGATGTCGCCGACCTGCTCGAGGTTGATCGCATAGGAAATGATCTCGTTGGCCTGTTTGCTGTCGGCAGGGTCGAGCTCGGCCTGCGAGAGCCGCGCGACGTAAAGCTTGATGGCCTCGTGCAGCTTGTCGACTTGCGCCTCGCGGGTTTCGATCCGCTCGGCAAGACCGTCATCGGCGGTGGCGACCGAATGCATCGCGTCGGAAAGCATCTCGGCCACCAGATCTCCCAGCCGCAGGGTCTCGCGCTTGGCGACGGCGAGAGCCAGTTCGGGCGTATCGAGCAGGCTGTCGTCAAGATAGGAAGGCCGGTCGAGCTGGCTTTGCGGACGGTCCGGCACCAAATGCGCAACCAGCCGGCCGACAGGCGCGATCAGCGGCAGAAACACCAGCAAAAGCGCGATGTTGAAGGCGATATGGGCAATCGCGGGCAGACGGCGCGGATCATCGGTCAGGGCAATCAGCCCCTCGGCCAGAGGGTGGGCGAAAATCGTGATCACAAAAGCGCCGATGCCGCGCACGACGAGATTGGCCAGCGTCAGACGCCGCGCCTCGACCCCGTCGGCGGCCGTGGCCAGCATCGCGGGGATCGCGCCGCCGAAATTCGCCCCGGCGACCAGATAGATCGCCATCGGCGGCGAGATGATCCCGCCCCCGCCAGCACCATCGCGAGCACGATCACCGCAAGGCTCGACGAAGCGATAACCGCCATCCCCGAGGCCAGCAGCACCGCCAGAAGCGGCGCATCGCCAAGCGCGGCCAGCACGGTCGCGACAATGCGGAATCGCGCAGGGGCAGCGTCGCATCATCCATCAACCGCAGCGCCAGCAGCATCAGGCCCAGCCCCAGAACCGCCCGCGCAACGCCTTTCGTCGTGAGCGATTGCGCCCGCAGGGTCATCGCGACGCCGATCAGGATCAGCAGGCTCGAGAAGGCGCTGACATCGGCCGACAGCACCAATGCCACGATCGCCGTCCCGAGATTGGCCCCCAGCATCACCGCCTGAGCCATGCCGAGAGTGACGAATTCGCGCGCTGCAAAGGATGCCGTGATCACCGCCACCGCCGTGCTCGATTGCAGCGCGAGCGTCGCGAAAAAGCCCCAGAAAGCAGCCGAGACGCGGTTTTTGGTGCCCTTGGCGATCCACTGCCGCAGCTTGGTGCCGAAGGCACGCATGATACCGGTCTTGATCTGGCCGAGCCCCCATAAAAGCAGGGCGGCCGCGCCAAGGATATTCACGAGATCGACGGTTGATTCCAATGCCTTGCCCCCTCGCGCCGCGCGAACCGGCCGGTCTGCGGCTCTCCATGACAACAGAAGGGATCTCCGGCGGGCGTTAGTCAAGCGCCCGCCCGAAACAGCCTTACGGCCGCAGCCGCGTGGTCATGGCAAAGACATCGACGGGGCAGGAATCGATGCAGCCGCCGCAATTCTGGCAATCGCCGTGCAGGATCAGCGGACTGTCCTTGCCCTTGAGTGCGGGCACGATGACATGCGGCTCGGGGCAGATGTTGAAACAGGCGCCGCAATCGGTACAGGCCTCGCGGTGCCGCGCGGAAACGCGGACCAGCGACGCCCGCCCGATCACGCCGTAAAACGCGCCGACGGGGCAGAGATGGCTGCACCAAGCGCGACGCGAGACAAAAAGGTCGAGAAAGAAGACCAGCAGGATCACCACCCAGCCGACCCCGATGCCGGTGATGAAGGCGCGTTGCAACATGCTGACGGGATTGACGAATTCCCAAGCGATCGTGCCGGTCAGAACCGAGGCGATCAGCGTCCCGATCAAGATGTAGATCCGCGTGCGCTTGTCGAGCTTGCGGTCGCGCGTCAGGCCCAGCTTTTCACGAAGCCAGAAGGCGGCGTCGGTGACGACATTGACCGGACAGACCCAGCCGCAATAGGCCCGACCGCCGACCAGCAGGTAAAAACCCGCAACCAGCGCCGCCCCGATCACCGCAGGCACCGCCGGCCACCAGCCCCTGCAAGCGATTGCACGAAAATATAGGGATCGGTCAGCCGCACCGCGCCGAAAATATCGCTGGAGGCGAGGTTCCCGCGCGCGATCCAATAGCCGAAGACCGGTCCGGCCATAAAGATCGCCAAGGCCAGAATTTGTGTCATCCGGCGCAGGAACCACCACTTATGGGCCCTCAGCACCCCATGCGCTGCGACTCCCAGCTTGCGACTGTCCGAGATCCACCAGCCCAGCATCACACCTCGCGCCCCGCGCGGTTGCGCCCGGGCCCGCCCAACCCCAGATCGCGCGGCAGTACGCGGATCGCGGCATGGCCCAGCACGCATTGCTTTTCGCAGGTGCCGCAGCCGGTGCATTTGTCGGAATGCACGACGGGAATCTCGACCTTGCGGCCGTTGACCTCCATCGGCTCGAGCGAAATTGCCTCGCCGCGGATCGGGCAGACGCGCACGCAGATGCCGCAACTCAGCCCCTTGAAATTGAGACAGGTTTCATGGCCGACCAGCACCGCGACCCCCATATCGGCATCTTTGATCGACGGCAGCGCGCTGTCCAAAGCCCCAGTCGGGCAGGCTTTGGCGCAAGGGATGTCCTTGCACATGTAGCAAGGCGTCTCTCGCGGGGTGAAAAATGGCGTACCCAAAGGGGCCTCCTGCCCCCATTCGGCAAGCGAGAGCGTGCCATAGGGGCAGGCTTGGACGCAGAGCCCGCAATGGACGCAGGCGGCGAGGAAATCGGCCTCGGGCAATGCCCCCGGCGGGCGGATTGCGCGGGCATCTGCCTTGCTCGCCGAATGGATCAGCGCCGCAAGGGAAAAGCCGCCAAGACAGGCCACGCCTGCGGCCTTGGCGGTTTCGGTGATTGCCTGACGGCGGGTGACCTTGCGTTTGCTTGGTGCCATCTCCGTACTCCAAAGGGCGGTCCGCTGGCGCGGCTTATTCGCCCTCCCCGGCTTTCGCGGCCGCGCGGGCCGCCCGCTGTTCTTCGAGCAAGGGCTCGTATCGCGCATCGGTCAGGGTTTCGAGGAAGGCCACCAGCGCATCGACGCGCGCATCACTGACCGTCAACCCCGATTTCAGCTCTTTCATCGCCAGATTCTCGCCGACCTCGGGATCCCCCAAGGCTCGCCGGTTTCCGGATTGATCTGCCATTTCTGCGCGGTGGTGGTGTATTTATTGTAAAAGACCACGGCCGTGCGCAGTTCCTTGAACGCCCCATTATGCATGTAAGGGCCGGTTACCGCCACATTGCGCAGGGTCGGAACCTTGAATTTCCCCGCCTGCGACGGATCGTCGATGCCCGGATGGCCCGCCAGACCGAGATCAGTGAAATCCATGCCCAGACCGCTGGCCGCGCGGGCCTCGGGGTTCACGGGGATGCCGATGTTGCGGTATTCGAAATTCGAAAAGCTCTCGCGTTCGGTCACACCCTGCGCCCGCAGCTGGTGGCAGAGGCGGCAGTTCCACGTCAGATAGACGGCATAGCCGAATTCTTCCTCTTTGCTCAGCTCGGCCTCGCCGCGCAGGAAGCGGTCGAATTTGGAATCGAAGGGCATGAATTCGGGCGTGCCCTGATAGGCCGCCAAAGCCGTCGAGGCATGGGAGAACGCCTGATCGACATCGCCAAGCGCATCCGCTCCGAAAAGCGCGTCGAATGCGGCGACATAATCGGGATTGGCACGCAGACGCCCGACCACGGCGGCCTTGTCGGGCATCGCCATTTCGACGGGGTTGAGCATGGGCTGGCCTGCCTGATCCGCGAGATCCCTTGCGCGGCCGTCCCAGAACTGGCCGCCTTTATACTCGCCCTTTTCCTCCCAGAAGTGGAATTCGGGGCTCATGGCGACATAGGAAAGCGTGGGGGTGTTGCGGTCGCCATGCGACTGGCCGTCATCGCCGACCGAGACCGCCTGACCGGCAAGCCCTTCGCGCGGATCGGTAAAGGCGCGCTCGGGGTCGTGGCAGGTGGCGCAGGACTGGTTGCCGTTGAGCGACAAGGCGGGGTCCGAAAACAATTGCCCGCCCAGAATCTCCAGCGAGCCCGTTGCGGAAGGCAGTGCCCGTTCCTCCGAAGCAAATCCCGCGATGACCGAAACTCCGGTCACCGCCGTCAAGGCCACGGCGGTCAAAGCCGCCAACCGCAGACGCGTCAGCATATCTGTTCTCCAAGAGCGTAAAGCGGCTCGCCATCGGCACGGGCATTGGGCAGGACGGCGCTGCGGGCCTTGGCACGCATCTTCAGCTCCGCGAGGATCAGACGATGCGACACGAGGTCCGTGAGGTTCGCGATCTGTGCCAGACGCTGCTGCGCCGCCAGATCATCCGATACAGCCGCCAAAAGCCCCTCGGGCGTGGTCAGACGAGCATGTTCGGGCCGGATGGCGGCGATCAGATCGCCAAGGGCCAGCCCGAGAAATTGCGACGAGAACTCCATGGCGCCGGCATGGACCAGCATTTCCTGCGTGACGCGGAAACCTTCGGCCCCGCTGCCCGTCAAAGCCGCATGGCCGGCATAAGCGGCATGGAGCACCGCGAATCCGGCCATCAGGCGGCTTGCGGCATCGGGCGCGTTGCGGGCGCGCTGGAAGAGTTCGATGACAGGGACCAGATCGCCCTCGACCGGAGCGAGCGTGTCGAATTCGAGATGCATGGCGCTTGGCCGGAACGGCGTGCAGCGCCAGCGCGCTCCGTGGCCGGTATCGGCGATGCGCCAGCCCGCGATCGCCATGCCGCGCCCGATTTCGGCCAGATAGCGCATCATTCGCGGCTGGAAATCGGCATGGGCCTTGGCCAAGGCATCCTGTGCCGAGGTCGCGGGCAGACGGTAGATGACCTCGCTCAGCTTGCTGGCATCATTGCCGTGGAAGGTGATGCGCATGCCCGCAGGTGCCGCGCCATCGTCGAGATCCTGCCCCGAGGGGCTCGCGACCAGATCCAGCTCCCATGCCTGGGTCACCGGATTTCTGAGAAAGAAGCCGACCAGAAAATCCCTGACGCTTTCGTCCGCCCGCGAAAGACGGATCACGGAAGGGTCGCTTTCCGCCTTCAGCGAGGCGCGAATGTCGTAGGGAATCCACATGGCCGGCTCCTTTCAAACGGTCGGGGCGGCGCTGTCGCGCAGCCTTGCGCCGTTACTCGACGATGACTTTGCCGCGCATGAAGGGATGCGGGGTGCAGTGGTAATCGTAGGTGCCGGCCTCGTTGAAGGTGACCGAGAAAGCCTGGCCCTTCTTGAGCATCACGCCTTTCAGCTCGTTCTCGCCGACGACGCCTTTGACGAAATCGACGTTGTGCGGCATGGCCTCGAGGTTGATCCAAGTGACGGTCTGGCCGGCTTTGATCGTGACTTCGGGGGTTTCGTATTTCATCTTGTTGATGTTCACGATCACCGAATCCGCCGGCACATCCGCTGCGGCAATCGCGGCTTCGGACGGCACGGTAACCTTGTCCGCGGCAAATGCGCCCGTCGCACCGAAAGCCGCAATCGCGAGAGCGGCCAGCAACGACCGGGTTTTCATCGCAGAATTCATTTCTCTCTCCCTGGAGTAAACTCTGCCGGACGCGCGCCTCCTTGCACGCGTCCGGCAGTGAATCAGCTTGCTTTGCCGACGATCGGCGAAATCGTGCAGTGATAGGTCATCGCGTCATCTTCCGCGCCGAAGCACCAGATGATGTCGTTCGCGAATTCCGGACGGTAGACCGGCAGCTCGCCCTCGGTGTTGAGGCAGGGGCAACGACCCGAAACGTTGTAGCCACAGCAATCGCGGTAGGCGATGAGGTAGCTTTGGCCGTCGGTCGGGTTGTAGCAGCTGGCGACCCAGGAGGCCGAAGCCAGCTTGGTGCCCGGGGGCAGTTGGTCAGCGAGCCGCCCGAGCAGTCGCAGACGTTGCCGTCGATCGAACAGTGGCGCCAGTAGTCGCAGGACTGGACGTCATGGTCCTGCGGCACGAATTTGGCGCGCGGATCGCTGCCCGCTGCCGCTCCGGCGGCATTGGCGCGGCTGACGCGGCCGCGGCGGTCGACCGGCAGCAGCGGCACAAGCGCCACGCCTGCGACAACGGTTCCGATCTTGCCGATCATGCTGCGGCGGCTGGTCCGACCGGCCACGCGGCGCGACATCTTTCGACCATCTCGTCGAATTTGAAATTCCCCAGCATCGATATTTCCTCCCTCTGCTCGGGGTTGTGACGAAAAGGCGCCCTTTAGGCCGCCTTGTTCTTGCGGCTCGACATGTACTGCTGGAGCGAGGCGAAACCGGTCTTGTCGGCTTCGAGCAGGCTTTCCAGATGTTCGCGCGTATTGGTCAGGCCCTTCGAGCGGATGACGCCCTGCGGGTCGATCAGCACGCCGTAAGGGATCTTGCCGACCTGGAAGGCCATGCCGGCTTCTGCCGAGACGACGTAACGGATCTGGCCCAGCTCGTGGTTGTCGAGGAAGCGCTTGTGCTCGTCCTGCGCACCGTCCGAGATCATGACGACGGAAAGCTTTTCGGCTTTCGCGATCGATTTGATGATCGGGAACAGCTTGTCGCAGACCGGGCAGGTCGGCGCGGTGAACATGATCAGCGTCGAGCGCCCGTCAGCCGCGGCACCACCGATGTTCATCGGGCGGCCGAAATAGTCGGGCAGCTCGAATTCGGGGGCTTTGTCGCCGATGTCGGGCCCGTGATCGGTGATCATTGCACCCATGGGCGAGGAGCGCTCGTGCAGCAGGCCGACCTGGCGCATCAGGCCCAAAAGCACGACCGTCACCCCGAGGAACGCCAGCCAGAGAAGGATGTTGGAAGCAACAAGGAAGGTCATGATCAGCGTCCTTTCGAGGAAAGGTTAGAGGATTGCGCGGCGGTGATCCCGCCGAGCAGGGTGGCGCTGAAGTAGAGCAGCATCGCCATACCGCCTGCGGCCAGGCCGACGAAGGCGTCGGCAGGCCCTGCGGCCGGAACCGAAGGCAGCAGCCAGACCACGCCCAAAGCGAGCACGGTCAGCACGATGTTGCGGCCGACGAGCAGCCAGCTAACCGGCTGTTTCAGGCCCTGACGGAAGCATCCGCAATCGATATAGGTCCGGCCCCGCATCACGTTGATCGCCAAAGCTGCGGCGAAAACCATAAGCAGGACGGCGGCGGCCGCGGCGGCCGGAACCGCCAACGGCCGGATGACCAGCCCCACGGCGACTGCCAGTTCGACAACCGGCAGCACGAAGGCGACGACACGGCTCGGCCCGTCGGGCAGAAGCCGGAAGTTGCGCACCACGCCATAGAACTCTTCGATGCGGCTCAGCTTCGACAGAGCCGCCGTCACGAAGAGCAGCGCGAGGAAAACCCGCACGGCCAACGTGATCAGAGGTTCGTGAAGAATTGCCTCCATCATCTTACGGCTCCAGATCGTGCACGTTGAGGACCTGCGGACCGCGGCCGAGCTGGTCGACCTTGCGCAGTTCCTTGCCGGTTTCGGCGTCGTAGACGTAAAGCGTGCGGTCGCCGGTCGAGAGGCCGTAAAGCAGCGCGTCGTTGTCCTGGCTCACGGCAACCGAGTCGATCTCGTGGCCCAGCTCGAACTTGTTCACGCGCTCGCCGGTCTTGAGGTCGGTGACGACGAGGAAACGGCTCGCGGTCTTGTGGCGCCACTGGTCACGCTGGTCGACCAGCAGATAGGAGCGGTCCTTGGTGCGGTGATAGGCGACCTGCTGCCAGCCGCCCGGACGCCAGTCGGCGGCCTGTTCTTCGGCGGTCAGCGTCTCGATCGGGTCCATGAAATTGGCATCGCCCGAGCTCAGGTCGACCTGATAGATCTTGCCGGTATAGGTCGGCCAGACGATCTTTTTCGACTTCATCGAATAGGCGGGATGGTTGATGAGATATTCGTCTTCGCCGTGGAAGACGGCGGTCTGCGTGACCTTGTCTTCGGCGCCCATCTCGACCTTCGCGAGGCTGCCGTCGCGGCAGTGCATGAAGAAGGTGCTCTCGCTCGAGGGGAACATGTGGAAGCAGTCCGGCACATCGATCATGCGGTCGAACTTCTTGCCCTCGATATCGACCAGACCCACGGCCGGAGCCGGCGAGAACTGGTAGAAGAGCAGCGATTTGTTGTCCGGCATGAACGTCGTCATCCACGGATAGGTCCCCACGAGGAAACGGGGGCATTCGGCAGCTCGATATCGGCGGTCGGCAGCAGCGTCTTGGGGTCGTAGACCTCGACGTAATCCGTGCGTTCTCCGCGCGAAATGCGCGAGAAGACCGTGCTTGCCTGGGCGATCATCGAGCCGTCGTCGGTCACGACCGGGTTCGGAAGGAAGCCGCCGTCGAGCATGCCTTCAACCGTACCGTCGGAGCCGTTGATGATGAATTGCTGCGTGATTGCCGCGAAATGCGCCGGATCGCCGACATAAACGCGGTGGGCGTCCGGTGCCGGAGCTTCGCGGACATGCGGCTCGTCCTCGCCGCCTTCGGCCAGATATTTCGCCGCATCGGCCGCTTCGCGCTGGCCTTCGGTCTGTGCGGCGGCATCGGCTGCTGCCGGTGCGGCTTCCTGAGCGAATGCCGTTCCCAGAGCGAGTACCGAGCACATCATGCCCGCGCCCAGAACGCGCTTCCAGTCAGCCTGCAGTAAATTGCTTGGATAGGCCATCGAATCCTCCCTAAGATGGCGACCTGACACCTGCGGCCCTGCACAAGCGTCGCTGGATAGTTCTTCTTGTCTTGAGGCGCGCGAGCGGGCGCGCCCCGATCGTCAGATCAGGGCAAGCACCGCGAATGCTGCGCCAAGGGCAGCAAGGATGGCCCCGTCAACCATGGCCGCGCGCTCTTGATTGCGGGCGAGCCATGCCTGAATGGCATAGTCCTTGCAGGGCAGTAGATTGACCGCGACCGGCAGATAGCGGCCGAGGTTGAACAGCGCGATGATCGCGATGGCCGCCGGAATATTGCCGGTGAACACCGCCGCAAGCGTCATCATGTAAAGCAGCGGCGTCTGGACATAGGTCAGGTAGTCCAGCCCGAGCGACAGGCCGTAAAGGCCACCGATCACCCATTTGGGGAAACGGTTGCGCGCGTCATGGGGCACCTGAGCCCGGCGCTGCGGATAGGGTGCGCGCACGAGATCGAGCTGATGCGCCCCGTAAAGCAGGCCGATGATCGCCAGAACCGTCAGCGCGATGGTCGAAGCGATGCCGGTAAAGCCCGCTATGGCCCCGATCGCGCCCAAAAGCGTGCCCAGAATGACCGCCCCTGCCGCATAGCCGAGGCCATGCATCGCGAATGTCGGCAACCAGCCGATCGCCTCCTTCACACCACGACCGTTGGGCCGCAAAAGCGAGATCGAGGAATAGCCGCAGGGCGACCAGGTGGACAGAACCCCACCAGCGACCGCCGCCACGCCCAGAACCGACCAGAGCGCAGCGGAAACATCCGCAGCGCCCGACAGCATGAAGCCGCCAACGCCACCAACCGCCGCCGAAGCAAGCAGGATCACGCCACGGGTAGACTTCGAGTAAGTGTCTGGAAAGAAAACGCAATCCGCCACCGAGTTTTCATCACCCGATACCGCCATGGTTTCATCTATAGACGCCATTCCTCCCTCCCCTGAAGGTGCCTCGTCTGGGCATACCATTGCCTACAATGATGCAAACACGGAACTTTAGTTGCGGCAATTAAGACTTAGGGGTGAAATTATTTTCACCAGTCGAAAACTGATCGCGCAATCCAAAGGGGTGACAGGACAAAATGTCGCAGCTTCACGGGGGTTTGCGACATTTCCGTCAGCGCACCACGTCAAGAAACAGCGTTTCTTTACAGGAAAATTTCGGGGTAAAAATCCGCCTGCGCCCGCCATTCGGGCCGATTTCCCGCGAAAGGCGAGAAAACCAGACGAATCAACCATATCGGCGCTGAGGCCTATGCTTCAATCTGTCCCGCGGCCTCGTCGGGCAGGGTCGCCTCGAATCGCTCGCGCAGGCTGCGGATCTCGTCACGCGCCAGCGGCGCACGCCCCGACAAGGCCCGCGCCGGAGCGAGCGAGGCCCATCGGAGCCCCGCAAAGACCAGCGCCATCGCGGCCAAAGCCAGCACCACCATCGCGGGGAAATTGCTTTCGAAAGCCGAGAAGCCCTTGGCCAGCATAAGGGCGACCAGCGCGAGCACGGCCATCGCGCCAAAGATTACCAGCGGGATCAGCATCAGGATGCGACGCACCATGGCCGCGCGCTCGGGCGGGGTGACGAAATAGGCGGCACCCTGCGGCTCGACCTCGTAGATGAAGCCGTCGATCACCGGAATGAAGCGTCCCTTGGGTGCCCATTTCCTTGTTCGCTGCATCGCCGCCCTCCCCGCTTTTTGTCAGCTTCCGCAGAGCGCGCGCCGGATGCAAGCGCGATCAGGGCCGCACCACCGCCTTGATCAGCAACTCGCGGTCATGGGCGAGCGCGGCGAAGCGCTCGGTCAGCTCTGTCAGGGTCAGTTCGGCCGACAAAAGCGCGCCGGTATCGATCGCGCCCGAGCGGATCGCCGCCATGACATGCTCGAAATCCGCGCGCAAAGCGTTGCGGCTGCCGATGATGCGGGACTCGCGCTTGTGGAATTCGGGATCCTCGAAGCTGATGCGGTCCTTGACCACGCTGACCAGAACATAGGTCGAGCCGTGGGCCAGCAGCGCAAAGCCCGCCTCGATCGCCTTGGCCGAGCCGGTCGCGTCGAAAACCAGATCGAAGCCGTCGGCCAGATCGCCTTCGAGGATCTTCGCCGGATCGTCATGCAGATGCGCAAAGCCGAATTTCTCCGCCGCCTGCGCCAACCGTTTGCGGCTGAGATCGAGCAGATGGACCTCTGCCCCTGCAAGCCGCGCGAAAAGCGCCGTGCCGATGCCGATCGGACCCGCGCCGGTCACCAGCACGCGGTCGCCCGCGACAATCCCCGAACGCGCCACGGCATGGGCCCCGATCGCAAGGAATTCGACCATTGCCGCTGCCACCTCGTCCAGCCCCTCGGCGGAATAGACATTGCCCGCGGGCACCGCGATGCGCGAGGTCAGACCGCCGTCGCGATGAACCCCCAACACCCCGATTTTCATGCAGCAATTGGGCTTGCCGCGCAGACAGGGGCGGCATTCACCGCAGGAGACATAGGGGTTGATGACCACGAGAGACCCCGCCGCAAGCCGCCCCTCGGCGGTCACGAGATCCGCGACCAACCGGCCCGACAGCTCGTGGCCGATGACGCGCGGATAGTCGAGATAGGGGTGTTTGCCCTCGAAGATATGGTAATCCGTGCCGCAGAGGCCGACTACCGCGATATCGATCAAAACCCAGCCCTCGGGCGCGGAATCGGGCAAGGGCTGTTCGACGATCGCGAACTGACCCGGCGCGATGCAGCTTCCCGCCAGCATCATTCCCGCAGATGCGGTTCGGGGCGAGAGCCCGCCCTTTACGGCTTGGCCGGCACTGTCTTCCATCGCAAAGTTCCTTGCAGGGGATTGCACGTCGAAATCTCCGCCTCGGGGCGGCTTTCGCGAAACCTGCGACATGCCGGGCTGTCGCGTCAATTGTTTTTAATCATAATCAACAATTGTGCTGATCCTGCCCCGCAATACCTGTCGCTGTCGGCCGGAAACGCCTTTTGGCGAGAATGCGGCCAGACAGGCACGCGCCCTCTTCATTCGCGCTGCAAAAGCTGCTTTCCTCTGGTGAAACAGGCGGAGGGCGTGCGATTGGGCAGAACAGACGAACGGTTCCGCGAGGCCTACAACACCCTGCTCGACTATTGCGGCACGCTCGAACCGGGTGAAAGCCTGCCGGCCGAGCTGCTGTTGTCCTCCCGCCTCGAGGTCAGCCGCACCATTGTGCGCAGCGCGCTCGAACGGATGCATAGCGAGACGATCATCCACTGGAGCGGACGCGACAAGACGCTTTTGCGCCACCCTCTGCCGCGCGACCGGCTGGAGACGCAGGGCGGCGCGATTTCGGAGGAAGAGCTCGAGCGCCAGTTTCTCGACTGGATCCTGCGCGCCGACATTCCGCCGCAAACCGCGCTCAATGTCACCGATCTGTCGCGGCGCTTTCAGGTTCCGGCCTATGCATTCCAGGAATTTCTGGCCTCGCTCAGCCGCTTCGGACTGGTGCGGCGGCGCCGCGCGGCGGCTGGGAAATGGTCGGATTTACCCGCGATTTCGCGGTCGAGCTGTCGGATTTCCGCATGATCCTCGAACTCAACGCGGTTTCGCATCTGCTGGCCCTGCCTGCGGATCACGCGGTTTGGCGCGAACTGGCCGCGCTCAGGGACGAGCACCAGCGCCTCGAAAACCGCATTGATCACCATTTCCACGATTTCTCGCAACTCGACGAGCGTTTCCACAACACGATCGGCGCCGTGGTTCAAAACCGCTTCGCGGCGGAGTTCAGCAAGGTTATCTCGCTGATCTTCCACTATCATTTTCAATGGGACAAGACCGACGAACGCGACCGCAACCATGCCGCCATCGCCGAGCATCTCGCGATCATCGCCGCCCTCGAGGCGCGCGACGAAGAGGCCGCGCTTGCGGCGACCCGAAGCCACCTGCGCACCTCGAAACAGACGCTTCTGGCCTCTTTGCGCTTTCACGCGGCGGAGGACGGTGCCGGGTTCCTCCCCGACGCCCCGCCTGCCTGAGCGCCAAAAGAAGGACATGGAACGTTTGCGCACTTGCGGGCGGGCCGGTCTGTCCGCCACATTGTGCCAACCGGCCCTCTATAGGCCCGCGAGCAACGCGGCCCGACGGAATGTTCCGGCGATCCTTTCATGCCGGAACGGCCCTCAGCCCGGGAACTGCGTTGTGACTGCTTCTATAGTGACCCCTGCCCAACTTCTCCGCCAGATGTTCGACCGCGCCGTAACGGTCGCCGATCCGATGCAAAGCCTCGCGCAGTTTCTGCCCGAACGGCCAAACGGACGGCTGCTGGTCATCGGCGCGGGTAAGGCCAGCGCACGCATGGCCGAGGCCGTCGAGCAAGCTTGGGGGCCCTGCGAAGGGCTGGTGATCACGCGCTACGGCTATGGCCGCCCGACCAGAGGCATCGAGATCGTCGAGGCAGCCCATCCTGTCCCCGACGAGGCGGGGCTTGCCGCCACGCAGAGGATGCTGGCGATGCTGGCGGGGCTCGGGCCCGACGACATGGTGCTCGCACTGATTTCGGGCGGGGCGTCGTCCTTGCTGATCGCGCCTGCGGGTTCGGTCACGCTGGCGGAAAAGCAGATGGTCAACCAGATGCTTTTGGCCTCGGGCGCGCCGATCGGGCAAATGAACGTGCTGCGCAAGCACCTCAGCCGCGTCAAAGGCGGTCAGCTGGCGGCGACGGCCTATCCGGCGCGGGTGCTGGCGCTTCTGGTTTCCGATATTCCGGGCGACGATCCGGCGATGATCGGCTCGGGCCCGACGGTCGGCGATTACTCGACCCCGAGGATGCGCGCGAGATCATCCGCCGCTGGGGCCTCGATCCGCCCGGCTCGGTGCGGCAAGCGCTCCAAGGGCCGAGCGGCGTTCTCCATCCCGATGATCCGCGTCTGTCACGCGTCGTGAACACGATCTGCGCCGCGCCCTCGCAATCGCTGGAGGCGGCCGCCAAACTGGCGCGTGATGCGGGTTACAAGGTCGATATCCTCGGCGATGCCTTGGAGGGCGAGGCCCGCGAAGTGGCGCAGGACCATGCGCGGCTTGCCTTGTCCCTGACCGGCCCGCGCATCCTTTTGTCGGGCGGCGAGCTGACGGTCACGCGGCGCGGCGACGGGATCGGCGGGCCGAATGCGGAATATGCCTTGGCCTTGGCGCAGGCGCTCGACGGTGCCCCCAAGATCCATGCCATCGCCTGCGACACCGACGGTGTTGACGGCGCGGCCGAAGTCGCGGGGCGCTGATCGGCCCCGATACGCTGGCACTGGCGCGTGAGCGCGGCATCGATCCCGCCGAGGCGCTTGCGCGCAACGATGCCCACAGCTTCTTCGCGGCGATCGGCCAGCAGGTCGTGACCGGACCGACCCTGACCAATGTCAACGATTTCCGCGCCATTCTGATCCTGCCCTGAGACGCGGAACGGCAAAGAATGGACGCGGCGGGACCGGGCGGCTAAGACGGGCCTCCGAAACCGCTCCGGCAGGATCCGCCGGAGCGCCACAGCCTGCACGAGGGGAAAGCCATGCTTTGGAGCATTCGCGAACGGATGAAACCGGCCCTGTCGGTCATCGACATGATCCCCAACATCCACCGCACCCCGCGCTGGCCGCGTTGCGCAAGGCGGTGCTCGACGGGCGTGCCGGTCGCGAGCGGCTTGATCCCGACGACCGCGATCTGGCGTTTTACGACGCTCCGGTCGCGCTGGTTTCCCCGATCGGGGCACGGCTTTTGCTGGGCCTTTACCGCGACGGCCGGCTCAAGCTGAAAAAGCCCGCGACCGCGAAGCTGCCCACGCTCGAGGCCTATGTCGCCACCGAAGCCGCCTTTCGGGCCGAGGTCGCGCGGATTCTGGCCGCGGAGGCCGCCAAAGAGGCCCGCCTTGCCGCGATCATCGCCGATCCCGCCAGCGCCCGCCCCGAAGAGCTGACGCCCGCGCTGGTCGCAAAGGTGATTACCGCCCGTCTCGGGCGCGGGCCTACGGCAGCATGGAAATCGCGGGGCTCGCCTGCCACAAAAGCCTGATCCTCCCGCCCGAGAGCGAAAACGCGCAGCTGCGCGCCGAGGGGAAGGACGTGATCTGGTGGATCGACGGCGACGGAAACCGTCAGGGTGATCCGGTCTGACACTGCCCTGACCGCATGAAAACGGGCGAAAAGCGGACGAAGACAGCAAAATCTCCGGAATTCCGCACCGTCGCGCGGCCCTGCCGCAGCCGCCGCTTGCCAGAGCGCCGATGCTCCCGCACTCTTTGCGAGCCAGTTGTTTTGGCTCCGGTTTAACCAGTGGGGGAATGCATGGAAGAAATGACATCAAGCCCGAGAGAGCGGCTGTTGCTGCCGTTCATGGCACCTTTCTATCACAATTTCGCCCAGCCGGTCGGTTGGCTGGTCTTCCGCCTGATCATCGGCGGCCTGTTGATGGTCGAGGGCTGGCCCAAGATCATCGCGCCGATGGCGCAGACGGGCTTTATCGAAAACGTACTGGGCCTGCCGCTGCCCTGGCTCTTTTCGCCGCTGCTCGCCATCGTCGAATTCGGAGGCGGCTTTCTGATCGCGGTGGGGCTTCTGACCCGTCCGGCAGCGCTTGCGAGCACGATCCTGCTGGCGGTGACGATCAAGTTCCACATGGATCACCCCTACGGCGATGCGCTTCTGACGCCCGAAGGCATCACCTTCCTGCAGGCGAACCTGCAATACCTGACCGCACAGGGCCAGCAATATATGCTGACGGACGGCGGCGCAGGCTTCCTAGCGCAGGTGCAGGGCAAGGCAGAGTTCAACTCGATCTTCTGGACCGCAGGCGCGGCGATTATCGCGGCCTTTGGCGGCGGCAAACTCGCTCGACCGCCTGATCGGCAGGGAGTTCTAGTCCGGCCCCGAACGGGCAGGCCCTACCAGCCCCGACGCCGTCCCTGTCGGGGCGGCGCAAAGGGTGTTGCGACCACTCCCATGCTGCGAAGAATGTCCTCGGGGCGATCTTGTGGCAGCCATGCAGGGCGGTCGCCGCGGTATGGAACGGGTCAAGCGCGGTGCCATTCTGCCGCTGACCGGGCCGCGGATAGGTGCCGGGGCAAAGGCGCGCAACGAAAATCGCGGACCCGCACAAGCGGCGCATCTTCAAAATATCATCGGGAAGAATTGCTTCACATTCAGTGAAGTGGTGCCGCAGAAGGGACTCGAACCCCCGACCCCATCATTACGAATGACGTGCTCTACCAGCTGAGCTACTGCGGCATCTTGCCTGAGAAGGCGTATTCCGCGCCGGATAACAGGTTCCGGCGCGGGTGGAAAGGGTTTAGCGGCTCTTTTTCATCTCTTCGAGATAATCGTCGTCGATCGGCTCGACATCGGGGCGCACCGGAGCGAATTCCTCGGCCGAAACAAAGCCGGAAACACCCGGATCATCGGGATTGACCGGCGCCTTGGGGGCCGGCGTTTCGGGCGGACGACGAAGGGCGCCCGAGGCGCGTCCGCCCGCAAGACAACCGGCTCTTCGGGGTCGGTGACGGTCATGGCGGGCTCGGGCAGATCGGCGAAACTGGCCGGTTCGGTTCGGATGTAATCCGATCTGCGCGGCACCATTCCGGGGGCCACATTCGCGATCTCGACCGGCTTTGCCGGTGCCGCTGTATCGGAGGCAAGATCGCGCGCGATATTGGCAAAGGTCCCCGTGCTTTCGGCCTGAGCCTGCGCCGCAGCCAGACCGCCAACGACGGGTGCGCCGACCAGAAGCGGCAGCATCTCGACGCCGTCGGTCGCGGCAAAACGCGCGCGGCGGCGGTCGTCCGGCTCGCGCCAGCTCAGCGTATCGAAGCCGCCGCAGCTGTCGCAGACCGGCGCCCAATCGGCCATCACGTTATGGCATTTGTCGCAGACCCATTGCGGACCGCGGCTTGCGGTCAGCGCTTTGGCCAGCCAGCCGCGCACCACCGCATCATCGGCACCCTCGCCGCGTTCGATCGCAGCCATGATCGAGAGCGTGCGCACCGTCGGATGTTTCTGCGCCAGATCGCCGAGCGCGCGCCGCGCGCCGGGGAAATCCTCGACCGCGAGCAGCAATTCGGCGCGCAGCAGATGCGATTCCTCGTTGTCGGGGTTCTGGCGGATCAGCGTGTCGAACCGCTTGAGCCGCGCCACGGGCGTCTCGTCGGGGACGATATCGGCAAAGGTCGCGGCAATCGACGGATGCGGGCGCACAGACCAGGTCTTGAGCAAGACCCGCGTCGCGTTCCGCGTATCCTTTTGGGCGATATAGCTTTTCGCGGCCAGAACCGCCGCCGGAATCAGGTCGGGGCTGGCGCGGTTTGCCGAAATCGCGGCCTCGCGGGCAGAGATCGAGCTGCCCTCGGCCAGTACGTCGCGGGCCTCCTGCAGCGCGAGAACCGCATCGCGGCGGATCGCCACATCCTGCGGCAACTGACCCTGTTTGCGCTTTTCCTTCAGGATCTGGCGCGCGCCCTTCCAATCCCCTTCCGAGGTCTGGAGTTGCAGCAATGTATCCTGCAATTCGCGGTTTTTCGGGCGCAAGGCATAGGCCTTTTCCGCAAGCTTCAGCGCGGTGGCCGTATCGCCGTCATGCAGTTTCTGACGCATCAGGCCGCGAATGCCGACAAAACGCGTGCGGTCGTCGGCAAGCAGCCGGCGATACGCGTCCGAAGCTTTGGCGGTATCGCCTGCTGCCTCGGCTGCCTGCGCGGCCAGCACATCGGTCACATGCGGCTTGTCGAGATATTTCGCGGCGCGCGCGGCTTTGTCCTGCGCAAGCTTGCCCTCGCCCGAAGCGACCGCAAGCATGCCCTCGGCCAAAGCATCATAACCTTTGCGCTCGCGCGAGCGGGCGAAATAGCGCGTCACGGCAGTCTCGTCGCCCGCAACGAAGCGCAGGGTGGCGACGAAAAGGCCGAGGATGCGCAGCAGCGCCCAAGCCAGCACCACACCGACCGACAAGGCGACGAAAAGCTGGATCGGGCCCAAGGTATATTCGTTGCCGTCATAGATCAGGCGCAGGGCCTGACCGTTTTCGGACAGGAAAACCGCACCCAGCGCGACGGCCAGAATGACGGCAAAGAAGATCAGGATTTTCAACAGCGACAGCAGCATTCCCGAACCCTCAATTCGCCGTGGCGGCGAGATCGGCCAAGGCGGCGCGCGCCTCCGACCACTGTTTGGCTTGCGCGGTCCAGGAGGCCATCGCCTCCTGCCCCTCGGGCGGAAGGCTCGCGATGGCGGTCAAAGCGGCGGCGATATCGCCCAGACGCACGGCGGCACCGGCGCGCGACAGGACGGCATCGGGATCATCGCCCTCGCGCGGTTCGACCGAACGGGCGCCGGTCTGGACGCGCAGGAAGCTCCCGATCGCGCCCATGGCACCACCGCCCTGCGACTGCGCCTTGAGCGAGGCGCGCAACCCCGAGCGCGCCGCATCGTCGAAATCGCGCTGCAGATAGGTCAGCGAAACGACCTCGCCGTTCAGCGCCGCCGGAGGCTCGACCCCCGCCGCACGCAGATCGGCAAGCCCGCCCGCAAGATTGCCGCCCGATTCCAGCGCCGCCTGCAAACCGGCAGCCGCAGCAGCGATCTGGGCGCGGCGCCCGATGGTGGCGGTTTCGGCGCGCACGCTTTCGGCCTCGGCCTGGGCGGCGGCGATCCGGCTTTGCGCCTCTTCGGCGGCGGCGGCGATGCGCGACTGCATCTCGGCGGCCTGTGCGGCAAGGGCACTGATCTGTGCGGTCGCGTCGGGATCACCGGCCGGACGGGCGGCCAGTTCGGTGATCCGTGCACCCTGCGCATCGACCTCGGCGCGCAGCTGCGCCACCAGCGATTGCACCGCCTGCAAGGCCTGGGCATCCACCGTGCCGCCGGATTGCAGCCCCGCAGTCGAGCTTGCCTGCGCGCCCGTCACGGGCTCGGGCATGCGCAGGGCGTCAAGCGCCGTACCCAGCGCCGCCACACGGTCGGCTTGCGCGGCAAGCGCCGCCTGCATATCGGCAACCGTCGCGCCCAGATCGCCGGCACCGGCATCGGGACGGACGGGCTGTTCGTCCAAAAGTTTCTGCGCGGCTTCGCGGGCCGTGGTGACGGCTGCCGCATTCGCATCGCTCAGCAGTTGCGAGCGCGCGCCCGCGATCTCGGTCCGTGCGGCTTCGACCGCGGCGGCGCGTGCCGCGTCAATTTGGGCCTGCGCATCGACCGGCGCGACGGGCTGCCATGCGGCGGGCAGATGCGGGATCGCGTAATAGGCGCCCCTGCACCCAGCCCCGCAGCGACGACACCGCCCAGAAGCATCGGGAAAAATCCGGCTTTGCGGACCTCGACCACTTTGGTCTCGATGATTTTCGCGGGCTCGGTTTTGACCGGATCGGCCGGCTTTGCGGCAGAAGGCTGCGTGGTCGGGGGTACCGAACTGGGGCTGGTCTCTGTCATGGCTTTACGCTTTGCGGGCTGTAGGCTGGGATCCGACGGGGTGCCGACCAGAAGCGATCCGCAACCGTGACGCTGCCCGAAGATGCAGTCGCGCTTGCCGCAGCCGCGCCCGCCTCGACGGGTCGGTTCGGCACGGTCTCCGTTGCCGAGGCGGCCTTTTTCGGGCTGGCGTCGGAAGGAAGGGCGGCGTCGCTTGCGGAATTCTCTGGCTTGGTCACAGTGGGTTCCCTGATCAGTCTAGGCGAGATCCGGCCAGAAATCTGACACGGCGTCATCACTACCTTAGTCGTCAGTTTTACCCGTCTCAACCCGCGCCAATCAGGATTGTTCCACAGCCAGCATTTCCCGCAGAGCATGCAGGATTCCGGGAGCATCGGGCGTGGGTGCGACCGCATGCCGCGCTGCTGCTGCGGCCCAGTTTTCCCAAGCCGCCGCACTGATCGGCGCCACCCAGAGCGGCGCGCGGGCGGTTTGCGCCTCTTCGGCCAAAAGCCGCGCAGAGCGGGGCGAAAAGAGCGGCAAAAGCACCGG
Source organism: Paracoccus cavernae (assembly GCA_030410095.1). Classification (GTDB taxonomy): domain Bacteria; phylum Pseudomonadota; class Alphaproteobacteria; order Rhodobacterales; family Rhodobacteraceae; genus Paracoccus; species Paracoccus cavernae. Next base: position 2,827,435 of record JAUFRC010000001.1, on the reverse strand, counting down.
CCGCGCCCCGCCCAGCGCCGCACGGGCCTGTTCGTTCAGCGCAACCGGCAGTTGGTCATAGACAGCCATCCCCGCGACCGGCAGCTTTTTGGCGATATGGACGCCGTGGGGATGAAGCCAGCCCGCGCCGAGATCGTGAAGCATCGGCATCAGCCGCGCCGCATCCCCGGCCCCGCAACGGCGTCGAAACCCGCCGCACGGGCGACTTCGGCGCTGCGAGGGCCGACGCAGATCGCGGGGCGGCCGCGCCCTCGCCGGCAAAAGGCACCGCGTTTTCCGAGGTAAAGACCAGCCCCTCGGCCGCAGCCAGCCGCGCCTCATCATGAGCTACCGGCACGATACGCAGGATCGGCGAGATCACCACTTCTAGCCCAAGCCCCGCGGCCTCGGCCGCAAAGCGGTGCGAGGCGGGCTCGGGGCGGGTCAGCAAAAGCAGCGGCGGCATGGCGTTCCTCAAGCGGTAATGCTATCAGGCCTTGCCTAGGCGCTCGGCGCGCGTCGGGCAAGGCCTGCGGCCCTGATGCAGGTTTTGCGCCACCGCCCGCGCCCCTGACTGCGACCCGATATCCTGCACCACTGCCTGCGAAGCGAACCATCATGACCCTGACTTTTCTCGGCATCGAAAGCAGCTGTGACGACACCGCCGCAGCAATCGTCAACGAGAAGGGCGAAATTCTGGCCTCGGTCGTGGTCGGACAGACCCAGCTCCATGCCGATTTCGGCGGCGTTGTTCCGGAAATCGCGGCCCGCGCCCATGCCGAAAAGCTTGACGGCTGCGTCGAGGAGGCCCTGGCCACGGCAGGGCTGCGGCTTTGCGATCTCGACGGGATCGCGGTCACGGCGGGGCCGGGGCTGATCGGAGGCGTGATGGCGGGCGTCATGATGGCCAAAGGTCTGGCCGCCGGCACCGGCCTGCCGCTGGTCGGGGTGAACCACCTTGCCGGCCATGCGTTGACGCCGCGCCTGACCGACCAGATCGCCTATCCCTATCTCATGCTGCTGGTCTCGGGCGGGCATTGCCAGTTCCTGCGCGTCGACGGCCCCGATGCTTTCACCCGCCTTGGCGGCACGATCGACGATGCCCCCGGCGAGGCCTTCGACAAGGTCGCCAAGCTGCTCGGCCTGCCGCAACCGGGCGGCCCCTCCGTCGAGGCCGCTGCCGCCGCAGGCAATGTCAAACGCTTTCAGCTGCCGCGCCCGCTTTTGGACCGGCCGGGGTTCGACATGTCCTTTTCGGGGCTGAAAACCGCCGTTCTGCGGCTGCGCGACCAGCTTGTCACCGAACAGGGCGGTCTTCACGAACAGGACCGCAACGATATCTGCGCCGCCTTCCAGCGCGCCGTTGCCGATGTTCTGGCCGAGAAATCCCGCCGCGCCCTTGCGGCCAATCCCGTCGCGACCTTTGCCGTCGCCGGTGGCGTGGCTGCCAATACCGAATTGCGCACCGCCCTCGAATCCGTCGCCGAAGCGGCCGGAGCACGTTTTCTCGCCCCGCCCTTGCGTCTGTGCACCGATAATGGTGCGATGATCGCATGGGCCGGCATCGAGGCCTTCCGGAACGGGCAGCGCGACGGCATGGATCTGGCCGCCCGCCCGCGCTGGCCGTTGGACAAGGCAGCCGCGCCCATGCTCGGCTCGGGCAAAAGGGGGCCAAGGCATGAGCATTGCCATTCTCGGGGCGGGGGCTTTCGGAACCGCGCTGGCGGTTTCGCTGGCCGCGAATGGTCCGGTCACGCTTTGGGGCCGCGATGTGTCCTTCGGGCGCGAGAACCCGCGCCTGCCGGGCGTCACCCTGCCGCCTGCCCTGACGACGACCGACGATCTTGCAAGCATCACCCAACAAACCGTGCTTCTGGCGCTGCCCGCACAAAAGCTGGGCGGCTTTCTGGCCGGAAACGGCGCGGCCCTGAACGGGCGCAATCTGGTGAGCTGCGCCAAGGGGATCGATCTCGGCTCGCTCGAGGGCCCTCGGTCCTGATGGCGCAGGCCTGCCCGAACTCCGTGATCGCCGTGCTGACCGGCCCGTCCTTTGCCGCCGATATCGCGCGCGGCCTGCCGACGGCACTGACGCTCGCCTGCGCCGATCCGGCAGCGGCCGAGGCGCTCCAGCACCAGCTTTCGACCCCGAACCTGCGGCTTTACCGCAGCAGCGACGTGACCGGCGCCGAACTGGGAGGCGCACTCAAGAACGTCATCGCGATTGCTGCCGGTGCCGCGATCGGAGCGGGCTACGGCGACAGCGCCCGCGCCGCCGTCATCACGCGCGGCTTTGCCGAAATGTCGCGGCTGGCCGGTGCTATGGGCGCGCGGCCCGAGACCCTCGCGGGGCTTTCGGGCTTTGGCGATCTCGTGCTGACCTGCACTTCGGAACAGTCGCGCAATTTCCGCTTCGGCAAGGCCTTGGGCGCGGGCGAAAGCTTTGATGCCGCGACCACCGTCGAAGGCGCTGCCACCGCCCGCGCCGTCAGCGCGCTGGCACCACGCCTCGGGCTGGATATGCCGATCTCCACCCTGATCGCCGGACTTGCCGAAGGACGCGTCGATATGGGACAAGCCCTTGAATTTCTGTTGAACCGTCCGCTGAAGGAAGAATGATGCCGCTTTTTGCCATTATCTGCCGCGATGAAGCCGGCAAGTTGCAAACCCGCCTCGACACCCGCGAGAAACACCTCGCCCATCTCAAAAGCGCCGAGATCCTGCGCATGGCCGGCCCGCTGATCGAAGAGGGCGAAATGCGCGGCTCGCTTTTGATCGTCGAGGCCGAGGATATCGCAACCGCCGAGGCCTGGGCCGCGACCGATCCCTATAAAGCGGCGGGGCTCTTCCGCTCGGTCGAGGTGATCGAATGGAAGAAGGTCATCGGCTGATGCAGTATTGGCTGTTCAAATCCGAGCCGGATGTCTTCAGTTTCGCCGATCTGACCGCCAAAGGCGATCAGGGCGAGGAATGGGACGGCGTTCGCAACTATCAGGCGCGCAACAACATGCGCGCCATGCAGATCGGTGATCGCGGCTTCTTCTACCACTCCAATATCGGCAAGGAAGTCGTCGGCGTGGTCGAGGTGATCGCGCTGGCCCATCCCGACAGCAAATCCGACGATCCGCGCTGGGAATGTGTCGACATCAAGGCGATCGCGCCGGTTGTCCGCCCGATCTCGCTCGACGAGGCCAAAGCCGAGCCGCGTCTGCGCGAAATGGTGCTGGTCAACAATTCGCGCCTCTCGGTCCAGCCGGTCAGCCCGGCGGAATGGGAGGTCGTTCTCGAACTCGCCGGAGGGACGAAGCAGGGCTGATCCGGCCCTGCCGGCACCCGAAAGCCCGCCACACTGCCGACGCCACCCCCACGGGTGGCGTTTTGCGAACTTGCCTCGGCCCAGATGCCTGCCTAAACCGGCCGAAGCTGCAAAGGAAATCTTATGGCCCGCCAGCCCAAAATCATCGCCGACCGCCCGACCACCAAACGCATTGGTGCGCTCGGGGCGCTTTGGCCCTTCGTGCGTCCCTACAAACTTCTGCTTGTGGCGGCGCTGATTGCCCTGGTGATCACCGCCTCGGTCAGTCTCGTGCTGCCTTTGGCCGTGCGCCGCGTCGTCGACGGCTTTGGCGACGGCTCGAAACTGCTCGACGAATACTTCGGGGCGGCTTTGGCGATTGTCGCGATGCTCGCGATCGGCACGGGGGCCCGCTACTACCTCGTGACCCGTCTGGGCGAGCGTGTGGTCGCCGATATCCGCCGCGCCGTTTTCGACCGCGTCATGGGTATGAGCCCCGCCTTTTTCGAGCGCGTCATGACCGGCGAGATCATCAGCCGCATCACCACCGACACCACGCTGATCCAATCGGTGATCAGCTCGTCGGTCTCGGTCGCGCTGCGCAACATGATGATCGTGACCGGCGGCATGGCCATGCTGCTTCTGACCTCGCTCAAGCTGAGCGGGCTGGTCTTTTTGCTGGTGCCGGTGGTGATCGTGCCGATCGTCGTGCTGGGGCGCAAGCTGCGCAAGCTCTCGCGCGAGAATCAGGACTGGATCGCGGCCTCTTCGGGGGCGGCCTCCGAAAGCCTGCTCTCGGCGCAGACCGTGCAGGCCTTCACCAACGAGGACATGACCCGCGCCCGTTTTGCCGAGGTCACCGAAAAATCCTATGATTCCGCGCTCAGCCGCGTCCAGACCCGCTCGATCATGACGGTGATCGTGATCTTCCTGATTTTCTCGGGCGTGCTGGGCATTCTCTGGATCGGGGCGCGCGACGTCTTCCGCGACGCCATGACCATCGGCGAGCTGGTGCAATTCGTCATCTACGCCGTGCTGGTCGCGGGCGCGGTCGGCGCGCTTTCTGACATCTGGGGCGAGCTGCAACGCGCCGCTGGTGCGACAGAGCGTCTGGCAGAGCTTCTGTCCGCCGAGGATACGATCAACGACCCCGCGCAACCCAAGGCCCTGCCCCGTCCTGTGCGCGGCCAGATCGACTTCGAGGGTGTGACCTTCCACTACCCTCGCGGCCCGACATGTCGGCGCTTGACGATGTCTCTCTGAGCATCCGACCGGGCGAGACGGTGGCGCTGGTCGGGCCTTCGGGCGCGGGCAAGACCACGGTTGTCCAGCTGATCCAGCGCTTCTGGGACCCCGAGGCGGGCCGCGTCAGCATCGACGGGATCGACCTGCGCGATATGGACCGCGCCGATTTCCGCAAGGCAATCGCGCTGGTGCCGCAGGATCCGGTGATCTTCGCCGCTACCGCCCGCGACAATATCCGCTTCGGCCGCCCCGATGCCTCCGATGCCGAGATCGAGGCCGCCGCCCGCGCCGCCCATGCCCATGACTTCCTCATGGCGCTGCCCGACGGATACGACAGCTTCGTCGGCGAACGCGGTGTCATGCTCTCGGGCGGCCAGCGCCAGCGCATCGCGATTGCCCGCGCCATCCTGCGCGACGCGCCGATCCTGCTGCTCGACGAGGCGACCAGCGCGCTGGATGCCGAATCCGAGCGTCTGGTTCAGGCCGCCGTCGATCATTTGGCCCGCAGCCGCACCACGATCATCGTGGCGCATCGTCTGGCGACGGTGAAAAGGCCGACCGCATCGCGGTCTTCGATCAGGGCCGGATCGTGGCGCAGGGCCGCCATGAAGAGCTGGTGGCGCAGGGCGGGCTATACGCCCGTCTGGCACGCCTCCAGTTCACCGACGGCAGCATCGAGGCCACCACGGGTACCGCAGAGGAAGAGCAGGCGCAGGGCTAGGCCCGCGTCAGCACCACAAAGACGCCCCAACAACAAAGGCCCGACCAATCACGGTCGGGCCTTTTGCATGTCGCGCGGACGGGGCTGCGCGACGAGGGGCCTTGCCGCGAGAGACGCGGTCAAAGCTGCGGCTTGGACGCCGCCGCGATCAGCTGTCGGCGGCGTAAACGGCGGCCCAATAGACGGTCTTGCCGTCGGCGGCGACGGCTTTGCCGATCCCGAAATCGCGGACCTGCGGCAGAAGGATGTTTTCGAGATGGCCGGTCGAGCGCACCCAAGCGTCAAGCACGCCATCCGCCTGCGGGAAGCCCTTGCCGATGTTTTCGGCGACGATGCGGGTCTTGTAACCTGCGGCGCGGACGCGCTGCGAGGGGCCTTTGGTCGTGCTGCCGCGATGGGTCATCTCGTTGCGGCGCGCCATGTCGCAGGCGTGGCGGGCAGCGGCATCGGCAAGCTTCTTGCTCGGGCGCAGATGGCCCAGACCGCGCGCCTTGCGCACCGCATTGGTTTCCGCGGCGCCGAAGGCATTTTCATTGGCCGAGGTCGCCATGCAGACAACCGCACGATTGGCCGGACGCATGACTTCGCCGATCGGGGCCTGACGGATCGCCTGGGCAGAGGCGACAGAGGAAAACAGCATGGCGCCCGCAAGAACGCCCAAACCGGAAACAAAGTTGTAAATCGACATTCCAATATCCCTGATTCATGCGGGTCATCCCGCGCAAGAACGGTTTCGGGCTCGACGCCCGTACAACTCAAAAGTGAATACTGGTGAACAGGTACAATCGAATAGCGAAAAGCCCTTCGAATTGTCAGCGTTTTTAGACGATCAAACCTCCGAGCACAGCAGCAAACGCCCATTTGTCCAATTCCCGGGAATCCGGCAGGATGCTGCCGCAGCGACGGGCGTTTCGTTCTAACTTTTGTTCATTTGCCCCATGCTTTCTACTTGAGAAAAACGGAAAGCGGGGTTCGGCGAGAACCTGCCTGAAAAGACAGGTCAATGGCGGAATCCTGATGATTTTACCCATTTCCCTACAACCCCTGCCGGTCATCACGAAAACTTGACAGCAACAGCAAGGAACCAAATGCCGTTTTCCGGTTGGGAAAGGCGTTTCCGCCGCGCCGTGCGAAACCGTGATCTGCAGGGCTTGTGACGCTGCGCTCTGGCGGTTGCGAGGGCATCGGTCTACTTGCTCCAATGCGACATTTCGGACCATTCTTGGTCAAAATCGGCAAAGGCAGCCGAGGGGGAGGAAAGACATGGAAAGATTTGTGGACATCGCGGCCCGCGACGCCATCGAGCAAGAGATGCCCTATCGGGAGCGGGATCTGCCGCGGACGGTCTATGCCCAGCTCACGAAAACCCGCGACCGCTTTCCCCATCGTCCCGCCATCAGTTTCCAGCTTTTCTCGGATCCGAACGCGCCAGCCCGCACCCTGAACTGGCAGGATCTGCACGAGCGCGTCACCGAAACCGCGAACCTCTTCCGCAGCCTCGGCATCGGGCCGCAGGATACGGTGGCCTATCTCCTGCCGAACGCGCTTGAAACCTCGGTCGTCCTGCTGGGCGGCATGGTCGCGGGCATCGTCAATCCGATCAATCCGCTGCTCGATGCCGAACAGATCGCGGGCATCCTGCGCGAGACCAAGGCCCGCGTTCTCGTCACGCTGAAGTCCTTCCCCAAAAGCGATGTCGCGCAAAAGGCGGCGGCGGCCGTCGCGCTGGCACCCAATGTCGAGACCGTCATCGAGGTCGATCTGCGCCGCTACCTGACCGGCATCAAACGTCTGGTCGTGCCCTTCCTGCGTCCCAAGACCGAAACCAAGCACCACGCCCGCATTCTGGATTTCGAGGCCGCGACCAGCGCCCAGAACCACCGCAGCCTGCAATTCGACGATCCGCAGGAAGACCGAATCGCCGCCTATTTCCATACCGGCGGCACCACCGGACTGCCGAAAATCGCGCAGCACAAATACAGCGGCATGATCTACAACGGCTGGCTCGGGGCCGAGCTTCTGTTCGACGAGACCCATGTGCTGATGTGCCCGCTGCCGCTGTTCCACGTCTTCGCGGCCTATCCGATCCTGATGTCCTGCCTGACCTCGGGCGCACATATGGTCATGCCCACCCCCGCCGGTTATCGCGGCGAAGGCGTTTTCGACAACTTCTGGAAGCTGATCGAGCGCTGGCAGGCCACCTTCCTGATCACCGTGCCCACCGCGATTGCCGCGATGGTGCAACGGCCGGTCAATGCCGATGTCTCCTCGCTGCGGATCGCGATTTCGGGCTCGGCCCCGCTGCCGCTGGAGCTCTACAACCGCTTCCGTCAGGCCACCGGCGTCGAGGTTGCCGAGGGCTACGGCCTGACCGAAGCCACCTGTCTTGTCAGCTGCAACCCCATCGACGGGGTGAAAAAGTCGGCTCCGTCGGGATCGTCCTGCCCTATACACATGTCCGGATCCTGCGCAAATCCGGCGAGACCTTCACCGAATGCGCCACGGACGAGGTCGGCGAGATCTGCGTCGCCAACCCCGGCGTTTTCGAGGGCTCGACCTATACCGAGGCCGACAAGAACAGAGAACTCTTTGCCGAGGGCCGCTTTTTGCGCACCGGCGATCTCGGGCGGATCGATCCGGACGGCTATCTCTGGATCACCGGCCGCGCCAAGGATCTGATCATTCGCGGCGGCCATAATATCGATCCCGCCGAGATCGAAGAGGCGATGATGCATCATCCCGCCGTGGCCTTCGCCGGCGCGATCGGCCAGCCGGATGCTTTCGCGGGAGAATTGCCCTGCTGCTATATCGAGCTGGTGGCCGGCGCGACGGTTACCGTCGAAGAGTTGACGGATTATGCCCGCGAACACATCTCGGAACGCGCAGCCATCCCGAAATATATCGAGATCCTGCCCGAATTGCCGAAAACCGCGGTCGGCAAGATCTTCAAACCCGACCTGCGCCGCATGGCGATCAAGCGCGTCTACAACAGCGCGCTCGAAGGGACCGGCGCGCAGGTAGTCGAAGTGATCGAGGATAAAAGCGCGGCCTCGTCGCGCGGCTGTCGCGCGGGGCGCAGACCGATGCGGCAGAGGTGCAAGCGATCCTCGGCCAGTTCACCCGCCCGTGGGAATGGGCCTGACCGCTTGACGAACCAACAGGCCGTCTCGGGGGCGGCAAAGCCTCCCCGATCGGCAAGGACATGCTCGTGGCGAAAATTGTGATCGCGCGGGTGCTTGGGGCGTTTTCCTGCGGCTGCTATGGCTGTTCGTGATGCCGATACCGCCGGAAAGGACCCGAGCATGCGCCCCAAAATGACGCGAATTCGCACGACCATGCTTGCTCTGGCAGGCGCGCTTGCCCTCAGCGGCTGCGGCATCGGCGGCAAAAGCGACGAGGAATGCCTGGCGCGAGCGATGTATTTCGAAAGCAACCGCTCCAGCCGCGACGGCATGATCGCGGTCGGCAGCGTCGTGATGAACCGCGTCGAATCCGGTCAATACCCGCGCAGCGTCTGCGCCGTGGTCGGCCAAAAGAACCAGTTCGCCAAAGGCATCATGACCAAACGCATGAAGGACAGCGGCCTGCCCCTCGCCAAACAATCGGCCAAGGCGGTTCTGCGCGGCGAGCGCCATCCCCTGATCGGCAATGCGATGTTCTTCCACACCGCCGGCCACCGCTTCGGCTACGACAACATGCACTACGTCCTCGTGACCGGCGGCAATGCCTTTTACGAGAAACGCAAAAGCCCCTTCGTGACCCAGCCGGTCCCGCCCGCCCCGATCGAGGGCCTCACGGGGCGCCGCTACTAGGCCGCAAAGCCGCCTTCAAACCCGTCTGCAGATACGAACGGGGCCGCCACCGGCGACCCCGCTTGCTGTCCCTGCCGCGACGCGAAAGCCGCTTCAGTTGATCTGCAGTTTCAGATCATGCTTTTGATGGCGCTCGACCAGATTGCGCCCCTGCCGCCCGTTGATGAAGGGCCGCGCGGGCGTGAAGCTTTCCTGCTCCTCCGCAAGCTCGGGGAAGAGCGCCAGAATCTCGTCGCGCAAGGCAGGGCCGACATCGGACAAGGCCTGCTTGCCGATGAACAGACTCGGTCATCAGCCCGTTCGACTGCACGACCTCGTGCGCGTCGAAAAGCAGGTGGAAATAGGTGACCTCGCCCGGCTCCTCGAGCAGCTCGACCCCTGCGAGACCCGTCAGATGCTTGGCCGCCACCAGAATTTCCTCGGCACCGAACATGTTGCGGGCAACCCGCGAGCGGACAAGGATGCGGTGCTGCTGCGAGACCATCAGATCCTGCGCGGGCGCATTGTCGCCCAAGGCACCCTGACGGATCACCACCGGCAAGAGATTGCGATTTGCGGCAAGTTCGGGGGCGGCAAGGCTTTTCGAGCCGATCCAGCGGATCTGCTGCACGCCGTTGTCTTGCGTGACGACACTATCGCCGACGGACAGGCTCTCCACCGGCCGTTCGCCATGCGGCGTCAGGATCATTGTCCCCTTGCAAAAGCAGGGGAAGGTCGGGTCGCCCGGCAGACCGAACCGGTCGGTGTTCAAATCGGTGAAATCGTTCTGGAGGATACGGTTGATCGTGATCGACACGATCGGCTTTCCGGTCGAAGTCTGGACCTCTGCCGCCGAAGCGTCACGCGGCGGCGGTACCATATACATATTGCCTGCGCCGTCCTGCAGAACCCGCACAAGTCCATTTCCCACCGTGCCGTCGGCATAGCGGAAGGTCGCATTATAGGCGATGCCGGTATCGATCGAACGGTTCGCGCCACCGACCGAGACGAATTCGTTCGACGGCGAAGGCGTACTTCCCGCAAAAGGGATATTGCCGTTCGAATTCCCGTCGTTGAAGGTCATCGCCGTACGCGTTGCCCAAAGCGGATCATTGGTCGAGCCAAAGGTGCGGCCGATCAAGTCGCCGGCATTCTCGGCACCGCGAAAGCTTTCGCTCGGATCAAGATCCCGGTTGCGGCCCAATTGCAGAACCTGAGCAGTCCGGATAGTAGGCATAACAATCCCACCCCATATTCGTTAACAACACAAACGCTGGCCAAAAGAGCCGGAAACAACACGGGGCCGATTGACCATACACATACATATCGAACAGATAGGCGCACAAATTGAACCTATCCTTTCAGACATGCACCTTCCGCTTGCGAAAGTACACATCCAAAAGCTGAAATTCGTCCGCGAAACAGCGGCTTCCGGCAGAGATCGCGCGCCGAAATCACCTTGAAACACGCGCTTTCATCGAAAAGGGGCCAACCATCAGCAGCCTGACCGGTTTAGGCGTGAAACGAATCTCGTGACATTCCGTCACGGCGCAACCATTGGCCCGAGCACCAATCCGGCGCGGCCAATCGCCTCTTCTTCATCACGAAAATACCCCGGGCGCCCGCGCCATCAGCGCGAGACGCCGTCTGCTCCGCGAAAGCCGCTCGGCAGCAACCTCAGGCGCGAGGGCGCCCCAAAGAGGTAATCTGGCCGCAAAGCTGCTCGGCAACCGCCAGAGCGCGACCCGTGGCCTGCGCCATATCCGGCAGCACAATCCATTCCAGCGCCCAAGCCGCGCCCGAGCGCTCCTGCTCGTGGATCATCGCCTGATGGATCTGGCCGAGGCTGCCGGCATTGAACCGCGCCAGTGTCACCAAAAGCTCCGCGGCGACGGGATTTTGTTTGTGCGGCATGGCCGACGACCCGCCACCGCCCGACAGCGCGACCTCATCGATGCCCTGCTGCGCCATGAGGGCAATATCCTGCCCCATCTTGCCCAAGGTACCGCTGACCAGCGACAGAAATCCGGCAAATTCCGCGACACCATCGCGCATCGCATGCCAAGCACGCGGCGGATTGCCGAGCCCGAGTTGCGTCGCCACCGACGCGGCAACCACATCCGCCTTGTCGCCCAAAGCACGCCTGTCGCCCGAGGCGCCGCCGATCTGGACCCGAACGACACGGTCCCGCAACTCCTCCAACCGCACAAGATGCGCCGCGAGCGGCAGCCGCCACGGCGCGATCCGGTCGGCGACGGTGATCTCGGTCGCAGCCTGCATCCGCGTGCGCCCCATCAAGGGGTTCGCCCCGAAGCGGGCATCAAGCTCCGCCAAAGCCCTGCCCAAGCTGACCAGACGGGGCGCGATCCCATCAAGGCTCGCGCCCATCGCAACTGCCAGCGCACTATCGATCACATCCTGCGAAGTCGCGCCCATATGGACCGCCAAGGCATCCGCCCCCGCTGCCGCTTTCATCTGCACGACAAGCGCGGGCACCACGACCCCGTCGCGCGCCGTGCCTGCGCGCAAGGCGCCGGTATCGAAACCCATCCCTTCGATCGCACGCGCCGCACGCTCTGCCTGATCGGCAGGCGCGAGCCCGGCGATGCCCAGCGCGCGACTCCATGCCGCTTCAAAGGCGCGCATCGCGGCAAGCTGGGCATCGGGCGACCAGATCGCCCCCATCTCCGCATCGCGAAAAAGGCCGCCCAGCCACGGATGATCGAAAACGCTGCTCATGCTGCCGTCCTTTGCCCAGCCTCAAAGATCGAGGAAAACCGTCTCGCCCTCGCCCTGCAAGCGGATATCGAAGCGGTATTTGCCCTCGCCGACCTTCTTGGCGATCAGCGTATCGACGCGCGGGCGCTGCTCGATCCGCGCCAGCAGAGGGTCGGCGCCATTCTCCTCGTCCTCGAAATAGATACGGGTCTGGAGGCCGATATTGATCCCCCGCGCCACGATCCAAAGCGAGATATGGGGAGCCTGCATCTTGCCGCCGCGCGCCCGCACCGCACCCGGTTTGACGGTGCGAAGCGTGAACTCGCCGCTATCCGCATCGGCGGCGAAACGGCAATGGCCGCTGACCGCCGGATCTGCTCCGGCCTGTCCCGGGAAAATCCCCGCCGCATCCGGCTGCCAGCTTTCGATCAAGGCATCGCGCATGGCCCAGCCTGTGCCGTCAAAGACCTGCCCGACAATCTCGATCAGCTCGCCCTTGGCTCCATCGGCGATCGGCGAGACGCCGACCTCTTGCGCATAGGTGCCCGGGTTGCCGGCATAGGTCGGCATCAAGCCGATATGGACATAGGGGCCGGCGGTCTGCGACGGCGTTTCGACCAGATAATCCAGTTTCTGCGTCATGGCTTACATCCCCTCGAGCTTGTTTTCGAACATGGTCTGACGACGGCCGCGCAGCACGATGTCGAATTTATAGGCCAGAAAATCATGCGGCCGCGAATTGTTGAGATCGAGCGGCGCGACCAGCGTATCAAGCTGCGAACGGTTGCGGATCGTCGCGGCAATCGGGCAGCGCGCGATCAGCGGATCGCCCTCGAAGTAAAGCTGGGTGATCAGGCGCTGGCCGAAGCTGTGGCCGTAAACCGAGAAATGGATATGCATCGGACGCCAGTCATTGCCGCGGTTCGGCCAGGGATAGGCACCGGGGCGGATGGTCAGGAACTGGTAGCGACCCTCGGCGTCGGTCAGCGTCCGCCCGCAGCCCCGAAATTCGGATCGAGCGGCGCGAGATAGCTGTCTTTCTTGTGGCGGTAGCGGCCCCCGCATTGGCCTGCCAGATCTCGACAAGAGTATTGGGCACCGCGCGGGCATTTTCGTCCAGAACGCGGCCGTAAACCAGAATCCGCTCGCCGATCGCGGGCGTGCCGTCCTTGGACCAGTTCAGGATGAGGTTGTTGTCCAAGGCACCGATCATCGCATGGCCGAAGGTCGGGCCCGTTTCCTCGGAAAGCCCCGATTCCATCGACAAAAGCGCCTGTCTGGGCGAACGCGTGATGCTGGTCTTGTAATCGGGGTAATAGGGCTCGGGATGCATCTCGCGATTGCGCGGGATCAGCGGGCCCTGATCTTTGGTCACCGGATCGGTCATTCGGCTGCCTCCATCTCTGCAAAGGTCGCTTCGGCGAGTTTGATCGCGTGATTGGCTTTCGGCACGCCGGCATAGATCGCGACATGCTGGAACGCCTCGAGAATATCGCGCTTTGAGGCCCCCGTGCGGGCGGTGGCGCGGATATGCATCGGGATTTCCTCGAAGTTGCCGGTCGCGGCCAAAAGCGCGAGCGTAATCATCGAGCGTTCGCGGCGCGAAATCCCGTCCGAGGCCCAGACCGTTCCCCATGCGGATTCGGTAATCAGCGACTGGAAGGGCTCCGAGAAATCGGACTTGTTCGCCTCGGCGCGATCGACATGCGCATCGCCCAGAACGGCGCGGCGGGTCTCCATGCCTTTGTCATAACGGCTCATGCGTCGGTCCTTTCGAGAAACTGGATAAGAAGTCCCGCGGTCGCCTCGGGCTGTTCGACACAGGGAAGATGCCCGCATCCGCGACCAGATGGAATTCGGCACCGCAAAGCGCGGCGGTAGCGCGCACCAGATCGGGCGGAGTCGAGCCGTCCTGATCGCCCGCAAGCGCCATGACCGGCAGGGTCAGCGCGCGGGTGCTCTCCGTCAGATCGGCGCCCGCAATCGCCGCCGAGCAGCCGGTATAGCCATCGACCGTGGTGCGGGTCAGCATATTCGTCCAGAGCGCGAATTCGGGGCGCGCGTCACGGAAAGGCTGCGTGAACCAACGCTCCATGATCGCGCCGGCCATTGATGGAAGCCCGCCCGCGCTCACCGCGTCGATCCGCGACTGCCACATCTCTGAAGAGCCGATTTTCGCGGCCGTATCCATCAAAACCAAAGCGCGCAGCAGATCGGGGCGCCTGGCCGCAAGCCCCTGCCCGATCAGCCCGCCGATCGACAGGCCGACAAAGGTCACATCGCGCAAATCCAGCGCCTCGCAAATCGCCTCGGCATCGCCGACGAGCTGGTCCATGCCATAGGGCGCAGGCGTCGCATCCGAGAGCCCGTGCCCGCGCTTGTCGAAGCAGATGATGCGCAGATCTGTCGGCAGAAGCGCCAAAAGCGGATCCCAGACCCGAAGATCGGTCCCGAGCGAATTGGCGAACATCACGACGCGCCCGTCACGCGGGCCTTGATCGCCGATATGCAGCGTGGCATCTGGAAGGCGAAGAAATTGCATGCTGGACCTCCGGTCTGTCTGGCGGTTCACTTGGCTTATGCCATGCGGACTTTGCGGTTAAAATTATAATTACCGACTAAACGCATAACTTTGGGGTTATATATGCTAAATCCTCTCCTGCGTTTGCGTCACCTGCGCTGCTTTCTGGAAACCGCCCGTCTGGGCAGTCTCTCGGCTGCGGCGGAAGCACTCAAGATCAGCCAGCCCGCCGCATCCAAAACCATCCGCGAGCTCGAAGATATCCTCGGCGTCTCGCTCTTCGACCGCTCCAGCCGCCGTCTCGTGCTGACAGCTGCCGGTCAGGTCTTCCAGACCCATGCGGGCGGGGTGATGACGGATCTCGAACGGGCGCAGAAGGCCGTGCTCCAGCCGCAAAAACAGCGCCCGCGCATCACATTGGGCGTGCTTCCGACCGCCGCGACCCACCTCGTTCCCGAGGCGGCTCTGGCGCTCCGCAGCCGGAATCCCGAGGCGCTGGTCGAGGTCACGACCGGCCCGAACTGGCTGTTGCTGTCGCTTTTGCGCGAAAGCCAGCTTGACCTCGTTATCGGCCGGATGCCTCCTGCCGGAAATTCGGAAGGCATTGAGTTCACGCCACTTTACTGGGAACGCGTTGTCCCCGTCGTGCGGGCGGGCCATCCCTTGGCCCAAGGAAAATGGCAGCCGAAAGACCTGCGCCTTTACCCCTTGATGGTACCGCCCAAAGGGGCGCTGATCTCCGCCTCGGTTCAGGCGTGGCTTCATAGCGTCGGCCTCGGCGAGACCGAGCCCGCGTTCGAGAATGTCTCGCTGACCTTCGGCCGCGAAATCCTGCGCCAATCCGATACGGTCTGGTTCATCTCGGAAGGCGTCGTGCACCCCGAAGTCGAAGCGGGCAGCCTTGTCGTCCTGCCTCTCGTCAACGAATTGCTTGGCGGTCCGGTCGGGGTCTCGCGCCGCAAGGACGAGGGCGAGGGCAGCGAGCTCGAGCGCGGAATGCTGGCCGCGCTGAACCACGCGGCAAGCAAAATATCCTCTTCGATCCAATATCTTGGCGGACAAGCGGACCAAACCACAGGTTAACTCTGCCCCACGACAGGCTTAATAGGGAAGGCCGGTGTAGTTCTCCGCGAGATCCCTGCGTGCGGTCTCGGATTCGCACAGATGATTCAGCGTCGCGCGACGCATTTGGGCTGCGAAAGCATCCTCGCCGTCGAAACGGTGCAACATCGTCGTCATTTGCCACGAAAAACGCATCGCCTTCCAGATCCGGTTGAGCGCCCGCGCCGAGTAATCGTCGACGCCCTTCTCGGAGCCCTTTTTCACCGCCTCGACCAGCGCATGATAAAGATAGAAAACGTCGGATGCAGCAAGGTTAAGCCCCTTGGCCCCCGTCGGCGGCACGATATGCGCGGCGTCACCCACCAGGAACAAACGCCCCCAACGCAGGGGTTCGGACACGAAGCTGCGCAAAGGCGCGATGGATTTCTCGATCGAGGGAGCCTCGATCACCTTGGCCGCAGCACTGGCCGGAAGGCGGCGGCGGAACTCGGCCCAAAGCGCTCGTCCGACCATTCATCGGGCTTGTCGGTCAGCGGAACCTGAATGTAATGGCGCACCAGATTGGCGTTGCGCATCGAGGCAAGCGCGAAACCATGCTCGGAATTGGCATAGATCAGCTCGTGGTCGATCGGTGCGGTTCGCGCCAAAATCCCAAGCCAGCCAAAGGGATAGACCCTTTCGAACTCGCGCCGTTTCTCGGCGGGAATGGTCTTGCGGCTGACCCCGTGGAAGCCGTCGCAACCCGCAACCCAATCGCAGGAGAGGCTGCGGCGCTCGCCGGCGACGGTGTAATCAACGCGCGGGCTGGTCGTGTCGAGATCATGTATCGCCACATCCTCGACATTGTGGATGATGGTCGTTCCCATCCGGTCCTGCGCTTCGAACAGATCCTGCGTGACCTCGGTCTGGCCGTAAACCATCACCTGCTTGCCGGTCAGATCCTTGAAATCGATATGCACCATGAGATCGGAATCGGTCATGAAGGTGCCGTCATGGGTGATGCCCTCGGCATCCAGCCGCGCCCCGGCTCCGGCTTCGCGCAAAAGCTCGACCGTTCCCCATTCGAGAATGCCCGCACGGATCCGCGCCAGAACATGGTCGCGGCTCGAACGCTCCAGAATGACCGTATCAATTCCCACGCGGTTGAGCAGTTGCGACAAAAGCAAACCCGAAGGGCCGGAGCCGATAATGGCGACCTGAGTCTTCATGACGATTTCCTCCATCTTTCGCCGGCCTTTCTGCGGCAATCCCGCACTGAAACGAATAGACGCAAGGGGCTTTGAATGGTATTATCCATGCATGTCCCGCTTTATGCAGATCCCCGTTTTCAGGCTATTCGGAGAGACCGCCGAATTCCCCGGTGTGGTCCATCACGAGCGGATTCGCGACCGCGCCCTTTGCACGACTGGCGCATCAGCCCGCATCGCCACCGAGAGATCGTGCAGATCCTGCATATGGAGAACGGCCATGCCGATGTGCAGATCGATGGTGAGGAGTTCGCGCTGAAAAGCGGGGAAATCGTCTATATTCCCGTACAGGCCGTTCATGGCTTCTCGTTCCGCCAAGGGACCGAAGGCGGCGTGTTCTCCTTCCCTGTGACGCTGGTATCGAACCTGCCCTCGGCATCGGCGGATCTGCAGGCGAAGCTCTCGCGGCCATTGCGCGCTCCGGTTGGAAAACTGCTGGAAATGCTGCTCTCGGCCTTGGATGATACCTTTCGCCAGACTGGCACTTTCCAATCCTACCAGCTCGTGACGCTGGCCCAGTCGGCTCTGGTCGCGGTCGCCAGTCTGGCCGCCAAGGAAAGCGAGGCGGCGCAATCGATCGGCCAGCGCAGGATGAGCGAGTTGGACGCGCTTTTGCGGCATGACCTGAACGTGACCCGCAGCATCGACGATTACGCGCGCCAGCTTGGCATCACGGCGGGCCATCTCAACCGGATCTGCCGCGAGGCGACCGGCACCAATGCCGGCAGCTATATCGAGGCCGCCCGCATGGTCGAGGCCAGCCGGCTTCTTGCCTTTACCCAACTGTCGATCAGCGAGATCGGCTATCGTCTCGGCTATGAAGACCCGCCCTATTTCTCGCGCCGTTTCCGGCAGGTGATCGGGAAAACGCCATCGCAATATCGCGCGCATTTCCTGACGTGAAGGCTGCGGCCCCGCGGGTTGAGGGGCCGCAATCGAGGATCAGAACGGGAAGTTCGGACCGGTTTTATGGATCGTCACCCAATGGGTGCGGGTGAATTCTTCCATGATCCATTCGCCGTTGAAGCGACCGAGACCGGAGTTCTTCTCGCCACCGAAGGGCGCATTGGCATGATCGCCGACCGTGATCGAGTTCACATGCGTCATGCCGGCGACGATCTTGCGGGCGAAATTCGTCGCGCGATCAATGTCTTGACTATAGACGGCGCTCGAGAGACCGAATTCCGTATCATTGGCGAGGAAAAGCGCATGCTCTTCGTCGCGCGCCTTGATGATCGGCAGGACCGGACCGAAGGTCTCTTCGCGGGCCAAGGCCGAATTCGGATCGACGTCGGCAAAGACATGGGGCGCGACGACATTGCCCTCGACCGGACCCGAAACGATCAGCCGTGCGCCGTCTTTCTTCGCCTGCTCGATCTTGGCGCAAACGCCCTCCATTTGACCTTTGTTGATCGCAGGGCCGACATTCGTCGCCGGGTTCAGCGGGTCACCGAAGCTGACTTTCGCAGCACGCGCCGCGACCGCTTCGACGAATTTGTCGTAGATTTTCGCATCAACGATCGCGCGGTTCGTCGACATGCAGATCTGCCCCTGATGCAGGAAGCGACCGAAAACCGCAGCGCCGGCGGCGGCCTCGATATCGGCGTCATCGAGCACGACCAGCGGGGCATTGCCGCCCAGTTCCAGCGCGACGCGTTTGATGTATTTCCCGCCAGTCGCCAGTTCGCCCACGCGGCGGCCAACCTCGGTCGAGCCGGTGAAAGAGATGAAGGCGGGGATTTCATGCTCGACGAAATAATCGCCGATTTCGCTGCCCGAGCCGACAACGACGTTCAAAGACCGGCCGGAACGCCCGCCTCTTCAAAGATTTTCGCGACGAGCGTGCCGCCGGTGATCGGGGTGTCCGAGGCCGGTTTCAGCACGACGCCATTGCCGCAGGCCAAGGCCGGCGCGACCGAACGTACCGACAGGTGCAGCGGGAAATTCCACGGGCTGATGATGCCGATGACACCGAGCGCCTCGCGGTAATAGCGGCTTTCCATGCCCGGCTCGCAGGGAGGATCTGGCCCGAGATCTTGCCGGGGAAAGCGGCGGAATATTCGGTAATGGTCCGCGCGGCACCGTGTTCAATGTGCGATTTGATCACGGTCGAGCCCGATCGCGGCCCAGCCAATCACGGATTTCATCAGCACGGGCATCGAAAACCGCGACCGCGCGGCGGATGATCGCCTCGCGTTCGGCGGGCGGACGCGCCGCCCAAGCGACCTGTGCCGCCTGCGCCGCCTTATAGGCCGCGTCGACATCGGCGCGGCTGGCCAGTTTGAAAACGCCAAGCTCGGTTGCGTCGAAAGGATTGAGGTCGGCGACTTCGCGCCCGGAAGAGCCCGGACGCCACTCGCCCGCGATATATTGCTGGTTCAAGCCCTCATAGGGCGTGGGGAAGCGGCATTCATCGAAGCATCTCCTGTCCTGACCCGCAAGGCGGGCACTGATCCCAAATCGTTACAGTTGTCGTCATTCCCTGCTTTTGGTCGTGTCGCAGCGCTAAGAAATGCCCGACCGTCCTGTGCAGATGATACCACCCCTGTCGCCACCCTTCCCCGTCGATTGACGGAATCCTCCGATGACATGTTTCGGAATAACCAGCGCAAACGCGGATGCGAATGTCAAAAAACGACAATATGATGTGAATTTGTTTCAGAGATAGTCCGGATTGCACGATTTTCCGCCAGCTTTCGCCCGATTCCCCATCACAACCGGTCTAGGGCCAATCGGCAAAGCCCGTCGGTTCGGCCGAGTGCGCCGATGCCGGATCCTTGCGTTCGGCGCGGAAACCACTGGGCGAAACACCTGTATTGCGCTTGAAAAAATGGCTGAACTCGGCGGAATCGGCAAAGCCCAATGCCTGCGCGATTTCGGCGATTCCCTGCCCGAATGCTCAAGCCAGGCCGCTGCTTCGCGCAGCATGCGCATATGGACCAGCTGGAGCGGCGTCCGACCGAGATTGCGCAGGCAGATGCGCCGCAAACGACTGGTGCTGAGCCCGAGCCGCTCGGCATAGTCGGCAATCCCGAGATGGCTGCGGAAATGGATTTCGACCTCGCGACGGAAGTTTTCCAGCAAATGCGCCTCGCTGCCGAAGCCCGAAACAGCAATCTCCTGATGGCTCGCGCGCCAGATCGCGATGATCAAAAGCCTGAAATATGCGAGAATCGCGATGCGGTTTCCGACAGCCCCCATCTCGCGCTCCTGCAGGATCGCCCGCGCGAATTGCTCGCAATCAAATCCCGTTCCGGCAGCCGGATCCTGCCCGAGGATCAGCTGCCGCCCCAGAGGCAGCATCATCTCCATCTCGGCGCGGCTGCCCATGACCTCGCCCAAAAGCTGCGGAGGCAGGCCGAGAATCCAGCCCTCCGAACCGGCGTCGAGCGTCAGCACCTGCTGCGAGGACGGCGGCAGAATCAGGCCGACCGGCGCGGTAGTGAGATGTTCGGTCTCTCCACCCTCCAGCCGCAGACTGCCCGAACCCAGCAAGACCAGATGGACATAGCCCTCGTACATGCCCCGACAGGGGCGTAACTGGCGGGCACGCAGACCGGCGGGCAAGGGCTCGGCGCGCAGATGTTCGATCAGATCATCGCCAGAGTTGCGGGAGAGAGCCATCGCTTGCGCCTTAATCACATTGTCTTGTCGGAAAATGACATCCATTCTTGCGATGTAAACGGCTAATGTCGTGAATATTGCCGTTGCGTAAGGCGGCAACGATCGGAACCGGTACGGAAAGGCAGCGGATGGGCGAGATTTTGGACGGCATTCGCTCCGGCAAACTTCCGGCTGCCCGCAAGACGCGCGGCGATGCCCATGTGGTTTTGGGCGAAGAGTGTCTGCGCCTCAATCCGGCCGACGGAACCATCGCTTCGCGCGTGCCCGCGATGCGCGCAAATGACGCCCGCAAGATCGCCAATCGCGCCGCTTTGGCCTTTGCCGGTTGGTCGCGGATGGATGGTGCGGACCGCGCCGCGATCCTGCGCCGCGCGGCCGGACTGATCGGATCGCGTCATGACGAGCTGGCTGCCTTGATGCGCGACGAGATCGGTGCGACACCCGCCTGGCAGGCATTCAACCTCGATCAGGCCGCTTGGCAATTCCGCCAAGCCGCCGATCTTGCCGAGAGTTTCCAGACCGAAATCCGCCCTGATCAGAACGGGCAGCACCTGATTTTCCGCGAGCCCGCCGGCGTCTGTCTGGGAATCGCGCCTTGGAATGCGCCGCTTGCGCTCGGGACCCGTGCAATCGCGACCGCGCTGGCCTGCGGCAATGCGGTGATCCTGAAAGCTTCTGAAATCTGTGCCGGCTCGCATCTCGCGATCGGGCGGATCCTGTCCGAGGCGGGCCTGCCCGAAGGCGTGCTCAGCATCGTCACCCATGCGCCCGAACATGCCGAAGAAGTAGTGCAGGCGCTGATCGCCCACGAGGTCGTGCGCCGCGTCAACTTCACCGGCTCGACCCGCGTCGGCCGCAAGGTGGCCGAATTGGCGGCTGTTTCGCTGAAGCGTTGCCTGCTCGAACTGTCGGGCAAGGCCGCGCTGATCGTCCTCGAGGATGCCGACCTTCCTGCCGCCGCCGATGCCGCGATCTATGGCGCCTTTCTCAATCAGGGCCAGATCTGCATGAGCACCGACCGGATTATCGTGCTCGACGCGGTGGCCGACCGCTTTGCCGCGCTTTTGACCGAACGCGCGCGCATGCTGCACGCCGGCCCGCCCGAAGAAGGCGCTCCGCTTGGCCCTGTCGTCAGCGAAGCGGCGGCCGAACGGCTTCAGACTCTGGTCGCCGAGGCTGTGGCTCGCGGCGCGGAATTGCTGTGCGGCGGCGGAAATCGCGGCACTTTCATGGATGCGACCCTGCTGGATCACGTCGAGCCGGGCACGCGGCTTTACAGCGAAGAAATCTTCGGGCCGGTCCTGTCGATCTGCCGCGCCGCGAACGAGGCGGAGGCGCTGTCGATCGCCAATGACAGCCGTTACGGCCTCTCTGCCGCGGTCTGGAGCCGCGATATTGCCCGCGCCACCCGACTGGCTCGCCAGATCGAGAGCGGCATGTGCCACATCAACGCGCCCACGCTGATGGACCGCCCCGACATGCCGGTCGGCGGGATCAAGGAAAGCGGCTACGGCCGGTTCGGTGGCTTTGCCGCGCTGGACGAATTCACCGAGCTGCGCTGGGTCGCGGTCGGCAACGGTGCTGTCCGGCAGCCGCGCTGAGACGAGGATGCCGCAGGCATGGAGCCATCGCACCGCCGGCGCAACTCGCCATGGCGAATGCGCAATTTGCATATCGGAATTGCGCTTAACGCATACCATTTGCGGCAAGACGTTCGTTTGCGCATGTGCCGCTCACGATCAGCATAGCCCCGCCGTCCATCATCATCGGTCACGACATATAACCTGTAGATAATCGATTGCGCAGTAATCATTAGATTTTACGGAGTATCGCGACGCCAAAGCGTGCGGAACTGCGAAACCATTCCACCTGTAACCCGCAGACATTTTCCCAAACCCCAAAGCCCGGAACGGTTTTTCATTATAAAAACACAGAAACCGGCATTGAAACTGCGTCGTTGACAGGGAATTTCGGCTCTGACACATCGGTAAGCGTTAGCTCGTTGTGCCAGCAGGTTCTAAATCGGGTCCCAACTTGAATCGCCCGACCGAAACCAAAAACATAACCGTAAGGTTATACAATAAAGCTAGCAGCACATGTGATCGACAGCTTCGCAGCGGGCGAGCGGCGGTTGCGGGTGCTTTGTTCAGTCAATTGACGGAGGTGTCATGTTCACCAGACGCGGTTTCCTTCTGACAAGCAGTGGCGCGCTCTCGGCGCTTGCGCTGGCGGGCTCGGCCTCCGCAGCAAGCAGCGATAGCTTTGTCGTCATCGCCAGCCCCGCGCGCGCTACGGGCCCGCTGTCGGAAGACCAGCACTTCACCAAGATCACCCTGAGCGGCGACCGCCTGAGGGATCTTTCCACCCTGGAAGACATCCTGAGAGCCGGCCATGCGCCGCGCATCCGCTTCGTGCTGGATGCCGCCGACGAGGTCATGCTCGACCTCGCGCAAAGCCGCACGGCCTCGGCCTATCATATCACCCCTCTCGGCCGGAATGTCGGAATTCCGGTTGAACGCCGTCACTGCGGGAGTTTGAGACAATGACGAAGCTTGCACCGCGCCACCTGCTGGCCGCCGCGGCCCTTGCGCTTAGCGCCACCGCCGTTGGCGCGCAGGACGTTCCCGCCCGCCTCGACGACATCAAGGAATTCGCCTCGGGTCAGGAGGCTTGGGAGAAAGTCTGCGCCCGCTGCCACCTGAGCGGCGTCGGCCCCGATCTCTCGCTGGTCGAATATGACGTCGACACTTTGCGCTTCTTCGTGCGCAACGGCCAGCTTGCCATGCCGGCCTTCCCCGAATCGGCAATCGATGACGCCACGTTGGCCGGCATCGCCGATTACGTCGCCCAGAACATCTATAAAGGAGACGCCCAATGAGCGATCGCGAATTCGCCGTCCTGCCGGAGGGCATCACCCCGAGATCTTCGCCCAAGCCGTCGCCAAATTCGAAGCGGCCCTTGGCGCGGAGAATGTCCTGTCCTCGGAAGAGCGCCTGACGCCCTATTACAAGACCATGATGCCGGTCGACGACGACCTCTACAAAACCTCCTGCGTCGTGCAGGCGACCACGGTCGAGCAGGTTCAGGCCGTCGTCAAAATCTGTGACGAATTCGCGATTCCGGTCTGGACGATCTCGACCGGCCGCAACTTCGGTTACGGCACCGCCGCGCCCGCGAAACGCGGGACTGTCGTGCTCGACCTCAAGCATATGAACAAGATCATCGAGATCGATCCCGATCTCGGCACCGCACTGGTCGAGCCGGGCGTGACCTATCAGCAGCTTTTCGACTATCTCGAAGCGAACAACCTGCCCTTCTATCTGTCCTGCCCCGCGCCCTCGGCGATCGCGGGCCCCGTCGGCAATACGATGGACCGCGGCGTCGGCTACACCCCTATGGCGAGCATTTCATGATGCAATGCGGCATGGAGGTCGTTCTGGCCAATGGCGAGGTGCTGCGCACCGGCATGGGCGGGGTCGAGGGCAACTCGGCCTGGCAGGTCTTCAAATGGGGTTACGGCCCCTATCTCGACGGGATTTTCACCCAGTCGAACTTCGGCATCGTGACCAAAATGGGCTTCTGGCTGATGCCGAAGCCTCCGGTCTTCAAACCCTTCAGCGTCGCCTACGACAATGAAGAAGACATTGCCGAGATCGTCGACCTGTTCCGTCCGTTGCGCCTGAACAACGTCATCCCGAACTCGATCGTCTATGCCTCGACCATCTACGAGGCCGCCGGCATCATCTCGCGCCGCAAATATTTCGACGGCGAGGGCGCGACCCCCGAGGTCGTGCAGGAGATCCGCGAGAAAGAGGGTCTTGGCGCATGGAACGTCTATGCGGCGCTTTACGGCACCAAAGAGCAGGTTGATGTGAACTGGGCGATCGTGAAATCGGTTGTAGAGGGCCACGGCAAGGGCCGCATCATCACCGAGGAAGACGCCGGTGGCACCCAGCCCTTCCAGTACCGCGCCGATCTGATGCGCGGTTACATGACGATGCAGGAATTCGGCCTCTACCGCTGGCGCGATGACCGCGGCGCGGGTGGCGGATCGATGTGGTTCGCACCGGTGACGGTCAACAAGGGTTCGGAAACGCTGGACCAGACCAAGCTCGCGACCGATATCCTCAACAAATACGGCTTTGATTATGCGGGCGAATATATCGTCGGCATGCGTGACCTCCATCACATCATCGACGTCCTGTTCGACAAGTCCGACGAAGAGGAAACCAAGCGCGCCTATGAGTGCTTCGACGAGCTTCTGACCGAGTTTGCCGCGCGCGGCTATGCGGTCTACCGCGTCAACAACGCCTTCATGGACAAGGTTGCAGGCATCTACGGTCAGACCCAGCGCGATGTGAACCAGACGCTGAAGCGCGCGCTCGACCCCAAGGGCATTCTTGCTCCGGGCAAATCGGGCATCACTATCTGACCTTTCCCTGGCTGAGGGAGGGCGGAAAGAAAGCCGCCGGAGCATGCTCCGGCGGCTTTTTCATGGGTGCACCAGCATGGAGAACGCGCGGTCCGTCAGGTGACCATCATCGTCGCCTGCACCGCCTTCACCCAGCGCGCATATTTATCGGCGCGCGCACCAGCGTCCATTTTCGGATCGAAACGGCGCTCGAGCGCCCAGTTCTTGGCAAAATCCTGTGGCGAGGGGCAAAGTCCGGCCTGAAGTCCCGCCAGATAGGCGGCCCCCAGCGCCGTGGTTTCCGTCATCTCCGGCCGGTCGACGCTGGTCCCGAGGATATCGGCCAGAAACTGCATCGTCCAATCGCTGGCCACCATGCCGCCATCGACGCGCAGGATGGCATCCTCGGCCATGCCCCAATCGGCGCGCATCGCATCCAGCAGGTCGCGGGTCTGGAAACCCACGCTTTCAAGCGCGGCGCGCGCGAATTCCTTGGGGCCGGAGCTGCGCGTCAGCCCGTAGATCGCACCGCGGCAATCGGGCTTCCAATAAGGCGCGCCAAGGCCGGTAAAGGCGGGGACCATCACCAGATGTTGGGTATCGTCCGCAGCAATCGCCAAGGGCTGGGTCTCGGAGGCGTCGCGGATGATTTTGAGCCCGTCGCGCAGCCATTGCACCACCGCCCCCGCGATAAAGATCGAGCCCTCCAGCGCATAGGTCGTCTCGCCGTTGAGACGATAGGCGATCGTGGTCAGGAGCCGATTCTTCGAGGTCACGAAATCGCGCCCGATATTGAGCATCGCGAAACAGCCGGTGCCATAGGTCGATTTCATCATGCCGGGCGTGAAACAGGCTTGTCCCACCGTCGCGGCATGCTGGTCGCCCGCAACACCGAGGATAGGGATCTCGTGGCCGAAAAGATCGGCACGGCTGCGGCCGAAATCGGCGGCGCAATCAAAGACTTCGGGCAGAAGCGCCATCGGGATGTCGAGCAGCGCGCAGATATCCTTGTCCCATTGGTTGGTGCGGATATTGAACAGCATGGTACGCGCGGCATTGGTCGCATCGGTCACATGGCTGCGCCCGCCCGTCAGGTTCCAGATCAGCCAGCTGTCTACGGTACCGAAGGCCAGCTCGCCGCGCAGCGCACGCGCACGGGCATCGGGGATGGTGTCGAGCAGCCATTTGAGCTTCGTTCCCGAGAAATAGGGGTCCAGCAAAAGGCCGGTCCGCTCGGTAATCATCGCCTCGTGGCCCGCCTCGCGCAGTTCGGCGCAGAATGCGGCGGTGCGGCGGTCCTGCCAAACGATCGCGCGGGCCAGCGGCTTGCCGGTGGCGCGGTCCCAGAGCACACTTGTCTCGCGCTGGTTGGTGATGCCGATCGCGGCAATGCTTGTGGCCTTGATCCGCGCTTTCTCGATCACCGCCCGCGCGGTCCCTGCCGCGCTGGTCCAAAGATCGCCCGCATCATGTTCGACCCAGCCCGAAGCGGGAAAATGCTGCGGGAACTCCTGTTGGGAGACGGCAGCGACCTTGAGGTTCTGGTCGAAAAGGATGGCGCGGGTCGAGGTCGTCCCCTGATCGATGGCGAGAATGAACCTCATACCGGTTCCGTCCTGTTGGCTGTCATTCCCGCCAGACTTGGTCATCACCGCCAAGCTGGCAAGGGAAATCGCCCCCGCCGCATCGCCGATGCCGGATCGCGCTGGCGGCACCGGTGCACGGGTATTTGGGTGATGAAGAAATCGGGCAGAGCGGCACAATGGCAACTTGCATACTAGTCGGCATTTTCGCAGAATGCTCCGGCATCGAGGAGGAGAGAGCAAATGCGGCAGACGTGGCGCTGGTTCGGGCCCAAGGATCTGACATCCGTTGACGACATGCTTCAGGCAGGGGTCGAGGGGTTGTTTCGGCGCTTCATCACATGCCGACAGGCGCGGTCTGGCCGGTCGAAGAGATCCGCAAGCGGCAGGACGAAATCGGCCGGATGAAGGATGGTGCGCCGTCCGGGCTGGCTTGGGAAGTGGTCGAAAGCCTGCCGGTTTCCGAGGACATCAAGAAGCAGAAGGGCGATTGGAAGGCGCATATCGCGAACTGGAAGCAAAGCCTGCGCCACCTCAAACAATCGGGGATCGAGGTTGTTTGCTACAACTTCATGCCGGTTCTGGATTGGACGCGAACCGATCTGGCCTACCGCGTTCCGACCGGCGCGACCTGCATGCGCTTTGATCTCGTCGATTTCGCGGCCTTCGACATCCATATCCTCGCACGTCGCGGCGCGGCGGAGAGCTTTGACGCCGCGACGGTGGCCGAAGCCGCCGCGCGCTTTGCAGGCATGGATGCCGCGCGGCGCGGGCAGCTTGCGGGCAATGTCGTGTTCGGTCTGCCCGGTGCGGCGGAAAGCTTTACGCTGGATGATGTGCGCCGCCATATCGCCGAATATGACGCGATTCCGCCGAGCAATTGCGTCGCCATCTCATCGACTTCCTGTCGGAGGTCACGCCGCTGGCACAAGAGTTGGGGATGCGGCTTTGCTGTCACCCCGACGATCCGCCGGTTCCGCTTCTGGGTCTGCCGCGCGTCATGTCTACCGAGGCGGATTACCGTCAGGTCATGGAGGCCGTCGATCTGGGCGCGAACGGAATCACGCTTTGCTCGGGCTCGCTCGGGGCGCGGCGCGACAATGATCTGCCGGGGATGATGCGGCGGCTGGGGGATCGCGTACATTTCCTCCATCTGCGCAATGTGGCGATCGAGACGCCGACCAATTTCGGCTCCTTCCACGAGGCGGGGCATCTGGAGGGCGGCACCGATATGGTAGCGATGATCGCGGCCGTTCTTGACGAGGAGGCACGTCGTCGTGCCGAAGGCCGCGCCGATTGGCAGATCCCGATGCGTCCCGATCACGGGCAGGATATCCTCGACGATCTCAACCGCCGCGCACAGCCTGGCTATCCCTCGATCGGACGGCTCAAGGGTCTGGCCGAGCTGCGCGGGATCATGACCGCCCTGTCCCATCCCGAAGTGCGCCACCAGATGCAGGCGGCGCGCGCATGAGGCTGACGTCACAGACCCCGCGGAACCAAGGGGCCGACTGGCCCGCCTATGACCCAGAGGCGCGCGGCGTGGGCATTGTCCACCTCGGCCTCGGGGCTTTCGCGCGCGCCCATCTTTGCGCCTATACCGAAGCCGCGATGGCAGCCGAAGGCGGCGATTGGCGCGTGATCGGTGCCAGCCTGCGCGGTCAGGACGTCGCCCGCGCACTCAATCCGCAGGACGGGCGCTATAGTTTGCTGATCAAGGGCACCGTGACAAAGGCGCAGGTCGTCGGGGCTTTGGCCCGGGTCCTCTCCGGCGAGACGGTGGCGCAAGATGTTCTTGCCGCGATCGGCGATCCCGCCTGCCGCATCGTCAGCATGACGGTGACGGAAAAGGGCTACGGGCTGCGCCGCTCGGGCGGCTGCGATCCCGATCACCCCGCCGTTGCCGCCGATCTGGCCCGCCCCGAGGCACCAAGCGGCGTTCTCGGCCTGCTCGCGCTGGGGCTGAAGCGCCGCTTTGCTGCGGGCGTGCCGCCCTTCACCATGCTCTCTTGCGACAACCTGCCCGACAACGGCAGGCTGCTGAAGCTCGCCGTCATGGACTTCGCCCGCCTTGCCCATGGCGAGGATTTGGCCGCAAGAATCGAGGCCGAAGTCGCCTCGCCCTCGAGCATGGTCGACCGCATCACCCCGCGCAGCACCGAAGCGACCTTGCCGAGGCCGCAGCCCTGATCGGGGCCGAGGATCTCGCGGCCGTCGAAACCGAGCCCTTTTCGCAATGGGTGATCGAGGACCATTTCCTTCGGGCCGCCCGGCATGGGAAGCGATGGGCGCAACCCTGACCAGCGATGTGCGCCCTTATGAGGCGATGAAGCTGCGCATGCTGAACGGCAGCCATTCGATGCTGGCCTATGCCGGTTTCCTCTCGGGCAGACCTTTCGTGCGCGATGTCATGGCCGATCCGGCGCTGTCCCTGCTGGTGCGCCGCCACCTCGGCGCGGCGGCCGCAAGCCTGCCCGAAGGTGCGCCCGATCCGGCCGCCTATGCCGAGGCACTGGTCGCGCGCTTTCAGAACCCCGCGATCGCCCATGCCACGGCCCAGATCGCAATGGACGGCAGCCAGAAGATGCCCCAGCGCATTTTGCGCCCGCCTGCGAGGCTCTGGCGGCAGGTCAGGACATCGCGGCCTTTGCCTTCGCGACCGCTGCATGGATGCGCTACGCTTTGGGTCGGGACGAGGCGGGCAAAGGCTACGCCCTGAACGACCCCCGCGAAGCCGAAATCACCGCCGCGCTTGCGGGCAAGGAAGGTGCTGCCCCGATCTTTGACGCTTTGGCGGCTCTACCCGAGCTTCTGCCCCTGTCCTGAACGCCGACATTTTCCGCGACGCCTGTGTTTCGCGGCTTGAAACCATGCTGGTGATCGGCATGATCCCGGCGATCGCCAAGGAGGCGGGAATCCACTGAAAGGCCGTCCCATGCGCAAAATCGCCTGTATCGGGGAATGTATGATCGAGCTCTCGCAAGCGGACGAGGGTTTGTGGCGGATGGGCTATGCGGGCGACACGCTGAACACGGCCTGGTATCTGCGCGCGCGGCTTGGCTCGGAATGGCAGGTCTCTTATGTGACGCGCATCGGCGAGGACCGTTTCTCGGGAGAGATGCTGGCCTTCCTGACCGCGGCCGGTATCGACACCAGCACGATCCAGCGCGAAAGCGCCCGCAATATCGGCCTTTACGCGATCAGCCTGAGCGAGGGCGAGCGCAGCTTTACCTATTGGCGCGGCCAATCGGCGGCGCGGGGTCTGGCCGATGATGCGGCGGTTCTCGCTGCGGCCATTGCCGATGCCGAATTGTGCTATTTCTCGGGGATCACTGTGGCGATCCTGCCGCCCGAAGGCCGCGCGACGCTGTTCGCCGCCCTCCGCGACGCCAAGGCGCGCGGCTGCACGCTGGCCTTCGATCCCAATATCCGCGAGCGCCTTTGGCCCGACCACGAAACCCTGCGCGCCGCGATCTCAGAGGCCGGCGCTTTGGCCGATATCGTTCTGCCGAGCTTTGACGACGAGGCGCAATGGTTCGGCGATGCCGACCCCGAGGCGACTGCCGCGCGCTATCTTGCGCTCGGGGCCAGCGAAATCGTGGTCAAGAACGGTGGCGGCAAGCTTTGCTTGCGCAACGAGACCACCCATGCCGCACCGCATTTCCCGTCCGTGACCCCGACCGACACAACCGGCGCGGGCGATTCCTTCAACGGCGGCTATCTTTCGGCCCGCCTTCAAGGCGCGGATATGGAAACAGCTGCACGCGCAGGCCATGACCTCGCCGCACGGGTGGTCCGCCATCCCGGCGCGCTGATCCCGCAGGGCGATCTCGAGACGTGACATTCAAAGGGCGTGGCGGGCCATTGATCGCGCCGCCGCGCCTTAGCGCCACATATCCTTTCGGAAAAAGCTTGCGACTTTTCAGTGACTTGCCTCCGCCGGCTCGCGCTGTCTTGTCGCGGGACCGCGCTACCGCACCTTTGGTCGCGACCTTGATAAGAACGTTTCCTTTTTCTCTCCCTTGCGTGGTTTCCAAAAGGAAAGGGCGACCATCAGCGGCCAAAGCTTGCCAAGTTCAAGCCGGCAATGGCGGCACCGGAGTCGAGTGAAGGGATATAGTTATCGCGGGTCCTGAATGGG
Organism: Paracoccus cavernae; assembly: GCA_030410095.1. Taxonomy (GTDB): domain Bacteria; phylum Pseudomonadota; class Alphaproteobacteria; order Rhodobacterales; family Rhodobacteraceae; genus Paracoccus; species Paracoccus cavernae. The sequence continues at coordinate 2,797,100 of JAUFRC010000001.1, read as the reverse complement.
CCGTAAGCGGTGCATATGACCCCCGGCCTTATTCCTGTTCGCATTGATCTAGGTCGAGTAAACTGGCGCAAGCGCCAGTTTACCTTCCGACGTGTAATTTGGCAGTTTATTGATATTTTTCAATGCACTGACGTGTGTCGCTTCCTGCTGCTCTAACCCAAGCAAACGAAACGCTCGCCATGATCGTAGTGTAGGTGATCAAGGGCAGTGCGGTATCGCCTCCGAGCATGACGACAAAAGCCGTCCCCACGACCCCCACGATCAAGCTTTGCACGCAGAAATGCAGCGCGACGGCCATCCCGGCGATCTCGCCAAATTCCGCGAGCGCACCGTTGGCTGTGACCGAGCCGATCATCACGATCCCAACTGCAACGAGCCACATCGGCATGATGAAGGAGAGCAGTGACGGGGCGAGGATCAGGTGTCCAAGCAAGAGCAGAAGCGCTCCAGCCAACATCAGGAGCAAACCGCGGCAGGCGCAACCGCGTACTCCCCATCTATCGACGAAGATAGCTGCGAAGCGCGAAACCGCGATCATGACTACGGCAACGGTTGCAAAGGCCACGCTGAAGCCAAACTCACCATATCCGGCGCGCTCAATGAGCAGGCGTGGGGCGGTCGAGAAGAAGACAAAGAACGCACCCATCGCCGTGCCAAAGGCGAACGTATAGGCCCAGAAGGCGCGGCTGCTCAGGATGTCCCGCGCGGTGAGGTTGGTTGGCTCAGCCCTTCTGACGCGAGTTTCTCTCCATTTCGGCAGAATGGCAGCGGTCAGGATGAGCGCGGCGATTCCCAGCAGGTAGAAGATCCAGCGCCAGCCAAAGGCTTCGGCCACGATTGCGCCGATGATCGGACCAAGCGCTGGAACAAAGGACAGCATAGCGTTCATGAGGCTGTAAATCGTGCCGCTTTCGGGTCTATCGGCATAGACATCGCGAATGGTCGCGAAGATCGCGACAAGCATGGCAGACGCGCCAAGTGCCTGGGCGCCACGAAGGGCAACGAACGGCGCGGCCGTCGAAACCGCGCCAAGACCGAAGCTGGACAGAACGAACAGGATGGCCCCGAACGCCAGCACGGGACGCCGGCCGATCCCGTCAGAGATCGGGCCGAAGACCACCTGACCGACGCCCAGCATGATCATGTAAAGCGTCAGGGTCAGCTGAATGATAGAGGGGCTGGTGCCGAGGATAGACGGCATTGCGGGAACAATGGGCAGATAGATATCCATCCCGAGCGAGGCGATCAAATTAAATGGGATCAGCAGCGCGAGCGCGACTGTCAGGCTGTAATTCCACAGCCGTAAAGGTTGGGTTTGCATGGGTAGCTTCCGTAGGAATGAATCCGACGGCCGTTCAGGGACGCAAGCGCGCTGACCATGTGACGGCCGCAACAACCAAAGTCAGGGTTGTGGCGGCTTAGCGGCGTGCTTTCTTCGGTCCCATGTCGATCTCCCTCTTGCCCGAGAGCGCATAGCACAGTCTGGGATGGCGATCAAACTGACCGCCACCCTTTTTATTAATGCTGAGTTTGCTCCCGCCAAGCTGATGCCGGCTGGAGCTAGCTCCGCGGGCTGACGTTAGTCCTTGGCCTTGTACCGACCTTTCGGGCAGTTCCACGGCATCAGCCTATGATACTCGGACCGGGGCAACTTCTTTGCCAACTGCTCAAACACCCATGTGAAGTAGGTGTAGGGTTCGACGCCGTGAAGCTTGCAGGTACCGACCAGACTGGCCATGATCGCCCAGTTCCTTCCGCCAACCTCAGATCCAGCGAAAAGGGCGTTCTTGCGCAAAAGCGCAATCGGCCGAATGGCATTTTCTACCGGGTTATTGTCCATTTCGACGCGGCCATCCGACAGGAACACAAGCAGGCCGTCCCATAGATTCAGCGTATAGCTGATAGCCTCGCCGAGGATGGACTTCGTTGCGATAGATGCTGCCGTCTGCTCCAAGCTGCTCTTGAGTTCAGCGGCGAGAGGAGCGGTCTCCCGTTTGCGTACACTGAGCCGATGGCTGGCGGGCGTTCCCGCTATCCGCTGTTCGATCCCGTACATGGCATTGATCTGATCAAGGAGGTGCTTTGCAGCCATGGATTTGGTCGATAGCCAAAGCTGATGGAAACGCCGTCGGACGTGAGACCAGCAATAAGCGAGCTTGATGGGACCGTTTGGACGACCCTCGCTGGTCAGCCGGTTATACCCGGGGAAGCCATCGACCTGCAGTACTTCTCGGAAATCACCAAGGAACCGCTCACCGTGCTCGCCCGCCCGAGATTGAGCGAAGTCGAAGACCACGGCAGCAGGTAGGTTGCCCAACCAGCGTCTATCATCTCTGCACAATGCCCAAGCATAGCAATTCCGGACTTTTCCATTCCCTGGCACGAATTGCGGCATTATGGTTTCGTCCATATGCAGCTTGCCGGAAGCGCGAACATCCTCAAGAAGCGCCTCGTAGACTGGCTTAAGCGCTTCAACTGTGCTGGTCATCAACCGGCTCAGTGTCCCACGATGGATTTTGGCGCCTGATCGTTCGAAGATCTGCTCGATACGGAACAAGGGAAGGAAGTCGGCGAACTTACTCGTTGCGATGCCCGCTCGCAGTTCGGGACCGTACTTGGTAAAATCAAAGGCCTGATCAGGTACCTTTGCCTGAAAGACTGTCTTGCAGCCCGGACACTTGTACTTAGGAAATCGCTGCTCAGTCACCACGACCCTGGCTGGCCGGAAACCTACTTTCTCGACGATTTGGACACCAATCACAGTTGCCTGACAGCCGCAGTAATCGCAGCTGGTAGATGGCGGTTCGTGGACCTCGAGCGCCCGGGGAATATTGTCCGGCAGTCTGACGGCTCGCTTTCCCGATGATGTTCGTTGGGGGCATCAGTGACTTGCCCCGTTGTGACGGAACCAGCCTCGATCCCGTTTTCCACCCCGTCCTTGGACTCATCGTTATCGGGGACAATTCCGGATAGCGTCTCCCCGATATTTTCCGTTCCCGATTTCGCCGTCTTCTCACTGCTCTGTGCGAAGATTACGAGCTTTAGGGTGGCAAGCTGCTCCTTGCAACGCTTCCATTCTGCGGTCGCCACCTTACATTTGGCGCTCAGCACTGAGTAGGCAGCGTCTTTTTGCGCGCAAATCTTTTCATGCTCCGCGTCGCGACGCAAATCAGCTGCCGCGATCTCAAGCGCGGCTGATGATACAGCTAAGTCATCATGCCGCAAGAGTGGCTCGCAAGCCATTTGAATAATATCCATGTAATCTCATCCCTTTTACTGAGGCGCGACACGAACGCAAGAATGCCGTTCGCTCGCTCAGCGCGGTTTTGCTTGACTTGATGATGTCAGGGTGGGATGAAAGGGGACGATCGTGGTCTAAGCGATTTCCGGGCCCTGAGGATTTACAGATCCGAAGGGCCCTTTTCCTTTCCAAGATCATAAGCTCTAGATCATCTGCGCACTCCCTTCATAAGGCGGGGCCCAGAAAGGGCGACCTTTCTGGTGAGAAAACAGTTCATCGCGAAGCAGTCCTCCGCCGTGAAACCCTGAAGTGCCAAAAAATTCAGGGTTCATTTTTTCTGCGCGAATCGAATCACCAGATCAAGAGGAAATAATTTGAGCGATTTTGGGGCGGTCCTTATTTGATCAATTATTTTATGCGAAAAAGTGAATAAGTAAGATTTTTCGCATAACTCTATTTCTCTATTAGAAAAATCGAGACCCCAGAGCGTTAATTTATATGCGATTTATTTTGAGAGTGTTCGGCTTTGCATTTTTCGCAAACGGCTACAAACGCCGATATTTCAATTTGGGCGAATTTCCGCCTAAGGTCATTATCATGCCGCCGGTATATGAGGATGGTTAAGCTTGACAGGCCTCAGGGGCAGGAGATTCCAGATGGTGACGCTAAATTTCTCATTCTGAAGGCAGAATCCTCAGAGTTGGATCATGCTGCGAGTCCGTCGATCCACTGCCCCTATTTTGAGCTATGAGAAAACCCATAGGAAATCTGGTTCGCTTCGATCACTGCAGCCGTGGCCGACCTGAAGGTCCTGGGCGCTGGGAATCCCGTACGGAGGAAGGTGTCGGAATTGACCGCGGGCTGTAGTTCTGGGCTAGGGTATATTCAGCCCTAGGCCGACTGCCGTCTGAAGTTTTCGCTATGAAGCAGTATTTTCCGAAGTTGACACTTGGTCCAGGCGAGTTGAGATCCTGGCCGCGATGTTAGCGATGCCGGGCCGCGCGAACGGTCACTATCGTGCGAAGCGCCAGATGAACGCATCCCCGAGTTGGATAGGTGGGGCAACGACCTCGATCCCTCCAAGCTTGACGTAAAATCTAGGTTGGCGTTCAGCGCGAGCGCGGTGAGGTAGAGGCCAGAACAACCAAAAGAAGCAACGCCGGAAATCACCCTTTGGAACAGAAGTCGGCCAACGCCTCGGCACTCGAACCCCGGCCGAAGGTACAGCGCGTAGAGTTCGTATGGCGTTGCACAATTCGGTTAACGGCCACGTCCCCAAGACACGAATCCAATCAGGTTCCCAGACTTGGCCTCGCAGGCTACAAGGTAATGCACGTCACGTCGTGCGAAAGTTCGTTTATGGCGAGATGCTTGGGTGCCCGGCGTGATTGACTGCAAGAAGTCTCGTGGCAGTAGATCGCAGAACGTGTGCTGCCACGATCCGAGACGATCTCACCAATCGCGGAAATGTCTGCCGGATGCGCAGGTCGTATCGTTATCCCGGGCTCAACCATAGGGTCATTCAACCTATAGCAAGGGCTGGAAGCAAGTCGCTACGTGTCCGGTACGTCGATCATCGCCTTGGCAGTAGACCAGGCGAGGCGTGTCCATCGCAGTGTCAATGACGGCCCTAAGCCGACGGTCGGGCTCGACCCGCGCTGGGTGGCCGCATCCCGAAAGCCGACGTTCGACTGGTGCTGCGGCGCAATGACGGACATGATGACAGCCATGCAAGAGAGGCAAGCTCGCCTTGAGTTCGTACGTAACTCCCAGCCGACCAGAAACGGGCCAGTGCGCCATTGGGTAAGCGAGCACGAGAGGCGCTATCGGAGCGGGAGGGTTGTTCTAATCAAGAGCCACCCACGAGGACGAGAACCGGCGTTCAACTTGCCGACTCGTGTCATGGGGCCCGATCCGAAAAGATCGATATCATGATTCCTAAGCGGCGGCAGGGATTGAAGGCAGAGGGCGTCGAGTGATGCCCTGCGCCATGGCAAGCGACAGGGCTGCGAGGTTGGGACAATCAGTAGGACAAGCCTGCATGGCCGGCCCATCGCCGTCTCTATCATCATTGAGCGCAGCGCAACCCGGCGAAACATCCATTCAACCGCACCGCTGCGAAATGCGGTTGCAGCCCTTTTGCGACATCGGCTTGGTGGTGCTTGAGGCAAACGCGATACAGCTGCTTGCCTGAAACCTTGGCACTAGGCCCTCGAACTGCGTGCCGTCCGCCGGAGTGTCGAAAACGCCACGCCCATCAAATAGCCGCCGGCTCCTCTTGAGGTTGAATTTGGAAGTGGGCTTAATGTTTCATGAAGTCTGCGCTCCAATGCGGCGGCGACTGGTATGATGTAGTAGCGCCGCAGACGGGAGCTGATGGTGGGTGTCAAAGAATTTCTAACGTGTGTCCCCGAGCGTGAGAAGGGTGGCCAAACTGCATTGGATCGGTTTGACTATCAGACAGCTTGGGGCGTTTCTAGGCTGTTGGATTTGCACGAGAAGGGATCGAATTACGCTGTCGCCTTCGAATTTCATGATGACATCGTCGCGCTTGACGATGCGGATGAGCCGTCATCCGCGATCTTTTATCAAGTGAAGACCAGAGAAACTGGTAATTGGTCCTTTGCAAAAATCACGCATCGCCCCTCCAGCAAAGGCATCAAGAAGAGTTCGTTCGCCGGAAAGATGTTCGATAACTGTGTTCGTTTCGGCGCCACCGTTGAACGATTGGTATTCGTCAGCAATCAGCCGTTACCGGAGGTGATTGTTGCCCATGGAGAGGAAAAGTTTTCCTCGGCTGAGAAGGCGAAGCTCGAGAAGTTCGTTAAGGCGATTTCCGAAGAGGTGGATGGTTATGATGATGGTGTTCATAACGTACTCTTCTTCTTCGTTTTCTCCGATCTAAATCTGACGAACTACCAAAATACGGTGATTGGACGCATCGCCGAATTCCTCGAGTCCGAACTTGGCTCCGATATCCCGCCCAAGACGTTCGCGCTGGCTCTGAATGATTTCTGCCGTACGCGCTCCAAGGCGCTAGCAGATCTCGGGAACTTCGAGGCGTTGAAGGCTTCGAAGTTCGTCACGCGAGCGAATATGATGAAGTGGTTGACACAGGCCCAAGATCACCATTCACATCGCCCAGACTGGAAGACTGCGTCGGATGATCTGACCGTGCCTTTCAAGGAGAAGGTCGGTATCCAAGCCTCTTGGCGTGAATACGAAATGCTCGTGCGTTCCCGCACGAATGCCGCAACGGTGGCGTTTACCCAGGAACTTCATGATGTAGTGTATGCCGGTGTCGATCAGGCCGACGATAAAATGCATCTCTTAGATATCGTGTTTATAGAAGCGAAAAACCTAGTCGCGGAGTGGCACCCTGGCGCGAGCGATTTTCTGGTCAAGGCGGCGATCTTGTATGAGTTGCAGCGATGAGACGTAACGAAGATCAGCTCTTTCAACTCTTGATCAGAAATCTGCGAAAAAGAACGATGAAAAAATTGCGCTTCGAAAGCTTGGAGTTGTTGTCTCTCAAAGAACGGAAGGCACGCCGGATCTCATTTCATCCGAAGATGACGGTGATCATCGGCGAAAATGACGTCGGTAAATCGTCGGTTATCAAGAGCATCTATTGGACTCTGGGAGCCGAGGCGGCGAAGGTTCATCCCAACTGGGTGGAAGCGAACATCAAGTCGCTCCTCACATTCACCGTGGATGATGTCCGCTATCGGGTTCTCAGAGAGCGGAACCGCTTTTCGTTCTTCACGGATGACGGCAAGCTCGTCATTCGAGCCAACAGTGTGGTAAAGGAGCTCGCGCCCTTTATGGCGGAGCTGCTGGATTTTAAGCTGGTTCTATCGAGTCGTGCCGGGGAGCCCGAAATTCCGCCACCCGCCTATGCTTTTTTACCCTTCTACATTGACCAGGATGACGGCTGGACCAAGCCACTCGAATCCTTCGCAAATCTCGCGCAATACAACGCCTATAAAAGCCGGTTATCGAGTTCCACACCGGCATTCTGCCGAACGAGTTCTACGTCTTGGAGGCAAACAAGCGTCAGATCCAGATCAAGCAACGTGAGTTCCAGGCGGATCGAAACGTTGTTCAGAAGGCCATAGAGAAGGTCAGGCTTACGGTGACCTTCGATGGCCTGGAGCTCAGCACTGAAGGTCACGAAGTCGCAATCGAGCGGTTGCTGGTCCGGCTGAAACAGCTTCGCGAAGATCGACGGACCCGCGCGGCAAAGCTCGCCGAAATTTTGGATCAGCGGGTAATAACCGATAATCAGATCGCCACCGTGCGCGCGGCACTTCAGGAGATCGAAAAGGACATCGTCTTCGCTCGTGATCTTCCTGAGGAGATCCTGTGTCCCACCTGTGGCACGTCCCACCAGAACGATTTTGCCAATCGATACAGCATTATCGAGGATCGCGAGGCGTGCCTCGAGTTCATTTCTGACTCTTCGACGAAAATCCAGCAACTTGCGAAATCGGCCGCTTCCGTAGATGCGGAGGTGCGAGATGCGGATGCGGCGATGGCCGAGATCCAAGCCGCGCTCAACGCCCGGCGCGACGATGTCTCCTTGGCGGATGTCATCGAGAGCAAGGGCCGACGCATTGCGTCTGATCTTTTCCGGGAACAATTCGACAATCTCACGGATGAGATTTCGATTCTCGTGAATGAAATCAAAGAGATCGAAGAGAAGCTGAGCGCGTTGAAGGACAAGAAGCGTCGCGATGAGATCGTCGCCTTCTACGCCCGGCTCATGCTCTCCTATCTCGATCGGCTCGATGTTGCCAACTACAGTATTCAGGAATTCACCAAGCTGCCGGCCCGAATTTCGGAGACCGGTAGTGACCTGCCGCGGTCGATCCTCGCTTACTACCTCGCGATCATAAATACGATGAACGAGTTCTCGACGTCGTTCTTCGGGCCAATCGTCATCGACAGCCCAAACCAGCAGGACCAGGACGCAAAAACGTGGGCGCCATGATTGACCTCGTCGTGAAGGCGGTGCCGCACGACGCGCAGGTGATTCCGGAACCGTGTCACTGCATGACCAGAAATTCGAGGACGCCGATATTATCGAATTCACCGACAAGCTGCAGGTTTTGCGTGCTGGTGAGTTCGAGAGCGTGCATGCGACGCTACAGCCATTCATGGATATGGCCGCGGACGCCAGCTGAGGCTCCTGCTTTCTGTTCACACCTGCGCAGTGTGTCGCTCTCCGAACGAGTCGTGAATGACCGATATCGCCGATTGCCGCGTATGCGATGCCGCGATCTCATAGACCGCTGTCCGCCCTTCGGGTCGATTTAGACAGTGCTCAGGCGCCTGTGATCAACGGTTGAGCCGTTAAGCCTTGGCCTCCGGATATTCCAACGAAATTTTCCGAACAAGGGCTACATAGTCCGCGAGCAACCGGTCCAGGTGGTCTGCATCAAGTGGCGTGTGAGGCGAAAAATCGAACAGGGCGGAGACCACGTCGTGTCCGGCTTTGTGACATGCCTGGATGAGCTCTGCTTCAAGGTCGTTGAATGGCCGCCCCAGTCGATACCAGCGACTGATGGTTCGCGCCCAGCCAGCCTCGCGGTCAATGGCGATCAGTCGGGAACTCGTCATCGTTGTTTTGCCAAGTTTGGGATGATCTGTCACCTCGCCAAACAGCATCGACATACCGCGAGAGTCCAGCAAGACTTGCCAAAAGGCCAGCAACGGAGCGTCTGCCAAATCGATTTCAGTCGGCCCTACCTCTGCGGCGTGAATAGCGCTAATGGCACGATTCAATTCTTTGCGGTGATGAGGAATCATCGTTGATCTCCTGAGCGTGGGATGGGCGCCAGCGCCGCTCGAAGTGGGTTTTCGCTGGCGCTGGCGAGGCCGTATCAATGCAAGGGTGGCGCGTTCTCGAGTTCGCTCGCGCGCTGCAGCATCCGCGAGGCAAGGCGCAGACTCGGTTGGCTGGTTCGGCAGGATGGGTGTTGTATTGCTTCTAGGATCGTTTCGATCGCCAGGTCCGAGAGGCATCGCTTTTCGCCTTCGCGCCGGACAAAGCCTTCAATTTCGTCCTTGTTCAGATTGCGTAGACGGATCGGTGGGCAGCGGCTCAGCAGAGGTTCCGGAAGTCGCCGATAGTCATTGCAGGTCAACACATAGTTGACGCAGCTGACGTCGAACCGGATGTCATAGTACGGGCACTTCCAACGGCGGGAGGTCAGCGTTTCCAAGAGCGGCAGCAAGGAATCTGCCAAGCCGTAGCTGTGTCCCTTGCTCGACGTGACCGTTCCAGCCTTTTCCAGTTCGTCGATCACTACAAGCGGATTGGCGACCAGATTGCGAAGGATTGTCTCAATCAATCGACCTGGTTGCGCGTTGCCCCACCCGCGCTGAGAGCCGGTCAGCCCGAAGGATGCACTTTCGCTGGTTGCCTCGACAACGGTCGTCGGAAGCATAAGGAATGCGCCCAAGCGACGAGACCAGTGACTTTTGCCAATGCCAGGTGGGCCGTCGAGAAGTAAGGGCGGTAGGCGCAAACCGTGTGCGCCTTCGCGCACGGAGCGTCGCATGGCGTGCCAGACGATCTCGGTCGCCGGCGCCATCCAAGGGGCTTCAGCATGAAGTTGCGCTGCAATCCCATCGGCACGATGCTCACTTGGTACGGCCACCAACTGAACACCGCTCCTGAGAACCTCAAGCCTCTCGCGGTCTTCACGTTTGAGATGGCTCATGCCACTCGCCGCGTCGCGGCGAGCCAGGAGACGAGAAATTCGACGCTGGATCTTCTGCAGGTCATCGCGCCCAAGACTATGCCTATGCCCGATCTGTGCAGGCACCTTGGCTGCGATCTCGTAGCAATCGTCGTCGCTGTGGTCAGAGAAGCCGCGAAGACGACAGAGATGACCTTCGAACCTGGTTTCAAGATTTGCGCGGGCATCAGCCGGGTCAAAGAATCTGATCTCGGCAAAAGGGATGAGAGGCATGTGATTGAGCTTTTCTTAGACAAGCTGCTGCCGTCGGCGCGAGCGACATCGGCGCCGTACAGCACGCTTTTTGCTTGGGATCTATGATCGCCACGGCGTTGCTCTGGTCGTGGACCTCGCTACGGTCCCGCCGACTGCGTGGCTGAGTTCAGTTCAGGCCAATCGGATCTGGCGATATCGGGGCTTGATGACCTGCCGCCAATCGATGCCCTCGAACAGGGCTTCGAACTGGGCCTTGGTCAATTGTAATATCCCGTCTGCGATCTTGGGCCAGATGAAGCCTTTGCCCTCGATCCTTTTGTAGACAAGGATCAGGCCGGTACCGTCCCACAGGAGTATTTTCATCCGCTCTCTCCCTTTCGAACGAAAGATGAAGAAGGCGCCCGAAAATGGATCCAGATCGAAATTTCTGGATACCAAACTGGCGAGGCCATCCATCCCTTTGCGGAAGTCGACAGGTTCGGTGGCCAGGTAGATCTTGTAGGTGTTGGAGGGCGTGATCATGACGCACCTGTCGCGACGCGAATGATCTTGTGCAGATCCTTCTCCGCAATCGAGATCGGGAATTCGACGATCAGCGATCCAATATGGAGCTTCGCCGAGCATTGGTTGATATCCCCGTCGACAGGAGAGGCGCGTTCGGCGGATGTTTCAATCAGGACCTCGGCGAAAGCCGGAGGTCGCGCGGGCACAACCTCTCCGCGCGCACGACGATCTGCGACGTACCATTTGCGTACAAGGCATTCATGTGCGCCGATCTCGGCCGCGACATCGCCAGGCCGTGCACCATCGCGCAGTCGCTTGACGGCCTCGCGTTTGAGGGCGTTCGGCCAAATGCTCTTCCCGCTGGGGATGATCCGATCTGGTAGCCCCAGACCTCGCGCACATCCATGTTGACCTCCTGCCTCAAGTTACAGGAAGGATATCATCGTGCCGGAAGTCCGAGATAGGACCCTTTGAGGGGTCATATGCACCGCTTACAATGGGCCGAGTAGAGAAAGACTTTCAACCCGTCTGGTCCTCTCCCTTCCCGATCTACACGGAGGCTAGCGATCCAACACGGCTCTGTTCGGTGTATGCGAACAATGAAGACTCCGTTCGAGCACCCCTGGCCGCCCACGCAAGATCGGAGGAACGACATCAGGCGGTCTGTCGCGACGGTGTTCCAGCTACGGCCCTCGATCATTCGAAAGGCGCATACTTGGGTTAGGGATGATCGGCTGTCCACATATCCATACGCGGCGAAGCCATGCCGGCGCCTCACGGATTCACACGTCTTCGGCATTTATGAACGCAAAAAGCGCCCATTTTGGGCGCTGTTTTTTTGGATATTGGTTGCGGGGACAGGATTTGAACCTGTGACCTTCAGGTTATGAGCCTGACGAGCTACCGGGCTGCTCTACCCGCGCCATGCGCGTTCGGTGTTTTGATCGCGGTATATTGTTATCGTTTTGAGAGAATTATTTGCTTCTTTCCAGGTCTGGCGGTGACCTACTCTCCCACGTCTTGAGACGCAGTACCATTGGCGCAACGGCACTTAACGGCCGAGTTCGGGATGGGATCGGGTGTTTTGCTCGTGCTAAAGCCACCAGACCAGGAAAGAAGCAATCGGCGTTTCCCGCGAGCGGGATACGATGTCCAAGGATGCATTGGAGGAAGGGTTTTCCGCGAATGTTTTTCACGTACTGGTCTGCCTTCTTCCGGATCAAATCAAGCCAATCGAGCCATTAGTACCGGTCAACTGAACACATTGCTGTGCTTACATCTCCGGCCTATCGACGTGGTGGTCTTCCACGGCTCTCAAGGGATACCTTGTTTTGAGGGGGCTTCACGCTTAGATGCCTTCAGCGTTTATCCTGTCCGTTCATAGCTACCCAGCACTGCCGTTGGCACGACAACTGGTCCACCAGTGGAACGTTCACCCCGGTCCTCTCGTACTAGGGGCAACTCCTCTCAAGTATCCTACACCCACGGCAGATAGGGACCGAACTGTCTCACGACGTTCTAAACCCAGCTCACGTACCTCTTTAAACGGCGAACAGCCGTACCCTTGGGACCTGCTCCAGCCCCAGGATGAGATGAGCCGACATCGAGGTGCCAAACGATGCCGTCGATATGGACTCTTGGGCATCATCAGCCTGTTATCCCCAGCGTACCTTTTATCCGTTGAGCGATGGCCCTTCCACTCGGGACCACCGGATCACTATGGCCGACTTTCGTCTCTGCTCGACTTGTCAGTCTTGCAGTCAGGCTGGCTTCTGCCATTGCACTCAACGACCGATTTCCGACCGGTCTGAGCCAACCTTCGCGCGCCTCCGTTACTCTTTGGGAGGCGACCGCCCCAGTCAAACTACCCACCACGCAGGGTCCCGGATCCGGATAACGGACCGCGGTTAGACATCAAGAGTGCGAAGGGTGGTATCTCAAGGATGGCTCCACAGGAACTGGCGTCCCTGCTTCAAAGCCTACCACCTATCCTGCACATCACAATCCTGATGCCAGTGCGAAGCTATAGTAAAGGTGCATGGGGTCTTTCCGTCTAACCGCGGGAAGTCTGCATCTTCACAGACAATTCAATTTCGCTGAGTCCACATTTGAGACAGCGGGGAAGTCGTTACGCCATTCGTGCAGGTCGGAACTTACCCGACAAGGAATTTCGCTACCTTAGGACCGTTATAGTTACGGCCGCCGTTTACCGGGGCTTCAATTCAGAGCTTGCACTCCTCCTTTTAACCTTCCGGCACCGGGCAGGCGTCAGACCCTATACGTCGTCTTACGACTTCGCAGAGCCCTGTGTTTTTAGTAAACAGTCGCCACCCCCTGATTTGTGCCCCCCGCCAACAGTTGCCTGCCAACGGGGCCTCCTTCTCGCGAACTTACGGAGGTATTTTGCCGAGTTCCTTAAATGTGGTTCTCTCAAGCGCCTTGGTATTCTCTACCAGTCCACCTGTGTCGGTTTAGGGTACGGTCTTGTGGAGGGCTATTTCCAGGAACCCCTAAGCAGCCCATTCAATCCGATAAGGATGAACTACCTTCGGGATCCGTCACCATCTCCTGGCCCAGGAATATTAACCTGGTTCCCATCGACTACGCCTTTCGGCCTCGCCTTAGGGGCCGGCTTACCCTGCTCAGATTAGCTTTAAGCAGGAACCCTTGGACTTTCGGCGACAGGGTCTCTCACCCTGTTTGTCGCTACTCATGTCAACATTCTCACTTCTGATCACTCCACCGGATGCCTTACAGCCCGGCTTCACAGTCAGAACATTGCCTCCAATGTATCCGAGGATACTAAGGAGGCAGCGTTCTATATCACAGAACGCTCCGCTACCACGCACTTACGTGCATCCAAAGCTTCGGCTCGTGGCTTGAGCCCCGTTACATCTTCGCCGCAAGACCTCTTAATTAGACCAGTGAGCTGTTACGCTATCTTTAAAGGATGGCTGCTTCTAAGCCAACCTCCTGGTTGTTTTGGAAGTCTCACATGCTTTCCCACTTAGCCACGAATTGGGGGCCTTAGCTGTTGGTCAGGGTTGTTTCCTCTCCACGACGGACGTTAGCACCCGCCGTGTGTCTCCCGGATAGTCCTTCTTGGTATTCGGAGTTTGCTTAGACTCAGTAAGGCTGTGGGCCCCCATCATCCATGCAGTGCTCTACCCCCAAGAGGATACGTCCGAGGCGCTACCTAAATAGCTTTCGCGGAGAACCAGCTATCTCCGAGTTTGATTGGCCTTTCACCCCTAGGCACAAGTCATCCCGACCTTTTTCAACAGGTGTGGGTTCGAACCTCCAGTTAGTGTTACCTAACCTTCATTCTGCTCATGCCTAGATCACTCGGTTTCGGGTCTGATCCATCTAACTTAGTCGCCCATTTAAGACTCGCTTTCGCTGCGCCTACACCTACCGGCTTAAGCTTGCTAGATAGACCAAGTCGTTGACCCATTATACAAAAGGTACGCCGTCAGAGCTCAATAAAGGCTCCTCCGACTGCTTGTAGGCGTCCGGTTTCAGAAACTGTTTCACTCCCCTCGTCGGGGTGCTTTTCACCTTTCCCTCACGGTACTGGTTCGCTATCGGTCAGTAAGGAGTACTTAGCCTTCGAGGGTGGTCCCCCGATCTTCAGACAGGATTTCACGTGTCCCGCCCTACTTAATGCGTCCGATCAAACTTCCTATACGGGACTGTCACCCTCTTTGGTTGGCCATTCCATGCCATTCTAGTCATTCTCACAGCTCGGCTGGTCCCCGTTCGCTCGCCGCTACTAGGGAGTATCTGTTGATTTCCTTTCCTCCGGGTACTTAGATGTTTCAGTTCCCCGGGTTTGCTCTAATAACCCTATGTATTCAGGTTAAAAGTACCTGGTTAACCCGGTTATTGATATC